>JBCCQA010000014.1:0-126441 GCA_039024635.1 Myxococcota bacterium
CTTCTTCTTGGTCGCCTTGCGCTTGGTGGCCTTCTTCTTGGTCGCCTTGCGCTTGGTTGCCTTCTTCTTGGTCGCCTTGCGCTTGGTGGCCTTCTTCTTGGTCGCCTTACGCTTTGTGGCCTTCCGCTTGGTCGCCTTGCGCTTTGTGGCCTTCCGCTTGGTCGCCTTGCGCTTGGTGGCCTTCTTCTTGGTCGCCTTACGCTTGGTGGCCTTCCGCTTGGTCGCCTTGCGCTTGGTGGCCTTCCGCTTGGTCGCCTTGCGCTTGGTGGCCTTCTTCTTGGTCGCCTTACGCTTGGTAGCCTTCTTCTTGGTGGTCCGCTTCTTGGTCGCGGCCTTCTTCTTGGTAGCCTTCTTTTTGGTGGTCCGCTTCTTAGTCGCGGTCTTCTTTTTGGTAGCCATCCGTAACCTCACTTTCCTTCGCGATGCGAAGACCCCGGGAATGTACGGATGACCCTGATCGATGTCAACAATGCGCCCACGAGCGGAAACTTACCTTGCCCGTGGATCGATCGATCGAAGCGAAGTGATCAGTCTTCGACGTGAGCGAGCGCAAGCAAACGACAGCGTGCACCGCCAGCTCGGAGCACCCGCGCCACCTCGTCGACGGTCGCACCCGTGGTGACGACGTCGTCGAGGACTACGAAGCTTCGACCGTGAATCTCTGGTCTGGACTCGAAGACGCCGGCGACGTTGGTGAGCCGCTGATGGCGTCCAAGTCCGCGTTGCGGTGGCCCCGCCCGACGAGACAACAGGCCCCATTCCACCCGAGCGCCCGAGGCGCGTGCGAGGACCGAAGGTGGATTAAAGCCGCGTTTTCGCGTGCGATTTGGTTCTCCGGGCACCGGAAGCAAAACCTCGTCCTTGCCTATCCACGGACCCAAACAGCGTCCGAGCGCCCGACCCACATCCTCTCGACCGCCATCCTTGAAGAGATGGAGCGCAAGCTCGATCGAGCCCCCAAAAGCGAAGAGGGCCCGGGCATCGTCGAAGCCAGCGAGGCTGAAATCGGCGGCGGGGAGCGTGGCCCGGGCACAGACCGCGCAGAACGGTTCGCACCCCTCGGCGCCGCAAGTCACGCAGAGCGGAGGTACCAGGAGCCGGCTCAGGGATCGGAGGATCACTTGTGGTAGGGCTCTTCGTTCAAGATCGTCACCGCTCGGTAGAGTTGCTCGGCCACGATCAGTCGGGCCATCCGGTGGGGCAAGGTGAGAGGACCAAGGGAACGTCTTTCGTCGGCCCGGGCAAGGAGCTCGGGATCGAGGCCTACCGGGCCCCCTACCACCATGGTCAGCGTCAGCTTTCTGACGAGAACGACATCTTCGAGGTCCCGCGCCCACTCTTCGGAGCTCTTCATCTGGCCTCGACCGTCCAGACAGACCAGGCGGGCCCGCTCGGGGAGCTTCTCGAGGAGCCGACGGGCCTCCTTCCTACGCACCTCCTCAGGTCGCATGTTCTTGCGGAGAGGCTCTTCTCTCAGCTCGTGGACCTGGACCGGAAAGCGCTTCCGAACTCGGTCGAGGTAGGCATGGGTCTCCAGGACCAGCGGATCGTTCCGATCCCGTCCGATGGAGAGCAGGCAGATGCTCATCGGGCACAGACTCCAAGCCCTGGCGACCAGCCATGCTCGGCCCGAAGGCGCTCGGCCGCCGAGCGGACCTGGCCACAGGCCGAGGACTTCTGCCAGCGGGCGAAGATCGCCTCGAGGTTTCGGCGGACGCCCGGATCTCCCAAACCCGCAACCTCGAACAGGGCTTCGAAGGCTTGCTCGGTATCACCTGCTCGGAAGGCGCTGCGGGCACGCTCGGTCCAGCAGCGGAGTCGCGCTTCCTTGGGAAAAACGCTCTGGGGTGCCTCCGCCTCGAAGCGCGCGAGCAAGGGCTCCCTCGATCGACAGTCAGACCGGCGAAGAATGGACCGCTGAAGAGCGACGAGGAGGTTCTTCTGGCAACCTTCGTAGGCGGCGAAGACCTCGAGGCATCTAGCGAAAACGCGTAGCGCAGGATCAGGCTCCTCTCGCTCCAAGTGGCCCAGGCCGGCCACCATGTAGAGCCAAGGCCGAGCCGGAACCAGGGACAGAGCCTCCTCCAAACGGCCTTCGGACGCGAGGCGACGGGCCCGACGCTCATCGTCGGCTCGCGCCTGGGTGCTTCGATTGCGAGCCATCGACTCGGCGTTGCGCGCGGCGACCCGGGCCACGACCGGGGAGCCGCGGCTCAGGAGCCGAGCCGCCTGTTCGAAGTGGGCCTCGGCCTCCTTCCAACGAGCATCCTCGGCTGCCCGCTGCCCGAGCTCCATCTCAGCGTGACCCAGGGCCAGGTCCCGCGCCACAGCCGGAAGCTTGGCGAGTTCGGGGCCGACCGAGGACAAGGCCCGGGTGGGCGCCTCTCGGAACCAACGCTGGGCGTAGGCCTCGAAGTTTCGGTCGCGGAGCCTGGCCAGTTCCGGGTCCAGGCGACCCAAGGCGTAGATGCGCAGCAGCGTGTCGAAGGACGCTCGCCACTGCCCCTCCTCGAAGTGCTCGAAAGCGAGCTGGAGGCCCAAACCGGCCCGCTGCTCCTCTAGACTTCTGCGGAAGCTCGGGTCGTCGGCGTAAGACACCCCGCGAGCGTAGAGCGCTTCGGCCTCACGGGTTCGCCCAAGCTCTTGGGCGAAGATGCCTCGGTTCACGTAGATGGCCGCGACCAGGGCGCGCCGGGGCATCACCCGACCTCGACCAGAAGCGAGGGCGCCTCCCAGTCGGGCCGCGACCCTCCGTCGCTGCTCGGCGTCAGGATCGAAGCCTCGGGCCGTCGTGGTTTCGACGATCCGCCATTCGTCGCCGATACGGACCTGGACCCGGGCGTGGGTGGTGTGGATTTCGGCCCGAACGTCGAGATCGAGTTCATGGGCCAGCTCGGCATAGAGGACGGCTGAGCTGACGCAGTTGTATCGGCCCTCCTGCAGAATGTTGGTCAAAGACGTGGCCCGGGCCGAATAGCTTTGGAGCAGCTCTTCGTGGAGGGCCGCCAGGAGTGCCGCCCCCCGATCAGCCTCCGGAAGCGCTCGAAGGGGCTCGACGAATCGCGTGCGGCGGACCAGGGCTTGGGACTGGGCTCGGACCTCTTCGGCGGGGACGCCGCTGGCGCGGAGGGCGTCACCCCAGAGCGAAGCGCTGGCCACCATCGCCCATACCCAAGTCATGGCAGAATGCTGACGGTCGCCGAAGACCTTGTCCACGGTTGACCGACGGCGCGGCGTCGATGGGTATGGTCCGGTGTCGCCGTGTCTCGGCCTCATGATGCACGCATGGGCCGCCGCAACGGGAATCGCCGCCGACTTCCCCAATGCCGTCGTCACGAGGGGTGACGCCCTCGAGGTCAGCCTGCGGGTGGACGACCCCATCGACGTCGTACGCCAGGTCCGCTTCACGCTCCGGACAGGCGGGGTTCAGTGGACCCAGACAGCCACCAGCTCCGAGACCGGACGCTTTCGGACCGTGTTCGAAGCGAAGCTGTGGAGCCTTTTCGAAGGTCCCCCCCTGGTCGAAGCCGAGGCCTTGGGGCGAAGAGGGGGGCTGATTCTCTTCGTCGGTCCCCTAGAGCTGGAGGTCCTGAGCCCCGCGGACGCCGCCACGCGCCGCGCCGCCCTCGCCCAAGCCCAAGGTGGCCCGTCCAGAGTTGGGGCCAGCATCGGCGTCCTTGGACGGATCGGAACCGGAAGCCGAGCCCGGCTATTCGCCCGCTTTCATCTGCGCCTCAGCCGAAGCTGGGAGCTGGGCATGTCGACCCACGTCGGACCCGCCTTTGCCGAACCGCGCTTCGCCGACGGCGGACCCGTGACTTTGGGCTTCGAGCTGGACGCCCGACGGGTCCTGGGACGCTGGGGGCCGGCGGAGGCGAGTGGCCATGTCCTGGCTGGGGTCGATCTTCGCCTGCCAGGAGCCGACCCCATGGCCGGTGGTGGTATCGGTCTGACTTGGGGCCGGGACATCGCATTCGATGCCCGACTCGACGGGGCCTTCGCCCTCTTCGACGGGACCGAAGCAGGTTTCGTCAGCAGCCTTCGGCTGGGCATTCGATTCGAGGAGGGACTTTGATGGCCCCTACCCTGCGGGCCTTTAGCCTCACCTTGGCGCTTCTTTCGGGGACCGCCTGTCAGAAGGCAGAGCTTCCTCGAGATGACGCGGGCCGTCCCATCACCCTTGGGAGCGTCCGGATCTGGACCTATCCCAAAGGTGCCCAGGGATTCATGGATGGGGAACTCGTCATCACCCGGACCCCGGCCACCTTCGTTCGGGAAGCCGGAGACTACCGCCTCCGATTCCAGGTGCCCGGCGGTGAACCTTACGAGACCACGATTCGCGTCGAAGCGGGGAAGGAGCGGATGGTGCGGTTGGATCTCCCCCAACCCCCCGAGGCGACGGTCACGGTCACATCAGACGTCGAGGGCGCCAAGGTTCGGATCAACGGCTACACCCGAGGTCGGACCCCCCTCGAGAAGGCCGTCACGAAGCCGGGGCCCTTAGACATCACGGTCGAGGGTCCCTATCGCCGGGCCCGCGCCTTCCGGAGCGAGCTGGCCATCGGTGAGCAGAAGAGTTTCCACGCCGACTTCAGCAAGACCTCCAGCGCTGCGGCTGACGCTCGCGGCCGCCTCACCCTGGGTCTGAAGCCCGACGGCTTCGTGTTCGACGAAGACGGGGAGAAGCTGGGCACCACCCCGCTCGTGGACTTCGAGCTCGAGGCCGGCGACCGCCGCCTCACCCTGCGAAGCGCGGACGGCGCTCGAGAGCGCACGGTGGAGATCGTCGTGAAGCCGGGACAAAGGGCCGTCTATCGCTTCCGCTTGCGGGCCTCGGACGCGCTCCCGGGCTTCGAGTTGCCGGCCGAGAAAGAGAACGGGGAGTGAAGGAGCTCATCGTTCGGGGTCAGGGACCGACCTGGGTCCTGATCCACGGAAGCGCCAGCGATGCCAGCACCTGGGCCGGGGTCGTCGCTCGAACCAAGGATCGTCGGCTCGTGACCTACGATCGACCCGGCTACGAGCGCACCGGACCCCGAGCCGCAGACCTGCCCGAGCAGCTGGATCGCTTGGAGGCCGTGGTCGCGTCCTGCGAAGAGCCGCCGCTGTTGATCGGTGCCAGCTTTGGTGCGGTGGTGGCTCTGGAGTGGGCGCGGGACGCATCGAGGTCCGTGCGGGGCCTCGTCCTCATCGAGCCCCCTTTGCCCGAAGGTCCCGGCGCACCACCCCGACCCCACGACTTCTTAGGTCGGATGCAGCAGCTGCAGATCCGAGATCCGGAGGCGGCCGGTCTGTTCTTTCTGGAGCAAGTCCTCGATCCCGGCGCCTTCGAAGCCATGCCCGCGCCCTTTCGGCGTCGAGCCGCTCGAAGCATCGAAGGGATCACAGGAGACTGCCAGGCGCTCCTCGAGCACACGGCCGACTTCGAGGGCCTGCGCAGCCTGGACCTGGAGACCCTCTTGGTCGGTGGGGGGCGATCCTTGGCGAGCTACGGACGAACCTTGGACGCCCTGGAGTCGCGCCTCTCCCGAGCCCGCCGGATTCAACTCCCCGACGCGGGGCACATGGCCTACTCGGACGACCCCGAGGCCTTCCTGGAGGGCGTGCGCCAATTCGAAGCGGAGCTTCGCTGACTCAGGCGGGCGGAAAGACGAGCGTGGACTTGGGGACGCGGGCCGCATCGACCCTGTGCCCCGGCACCAATCGGCCATCGGGAAAGCGGTAGAGCGTCCGGGGATCGTTCCAGCGGGGACCGGCAATGTCGGAAGGGGCGCGACGGGCGCTTACATACCCACCGAAGCGACGGTGCGCGACCACCCGAGTGCCTCTCGGCAGGGCCTGAAGCAGACGTCGACCCTCGGCGTCCTGCTGCAGCTGGGCACCGGTTCGAACCAGACCACTGGGGAAGAGGTAGATGGTCGTCTCGTCTTGCCAAGCCTCACCGACCAGGGCACGGGCGCTCCGCCATTGGTGGGTCACCTCCTGGACGTTGGCCAGCAGCTTCTTGGCCCCCCGCGTCTGGGTCCGCACGCTCGTATTCGACGAGGTGTCCTGGGTGGGCGCAGCCGTCCGAGCGAGCTTGGTGACCTCGGACGAAGCCCGCTTGGGCTTCTCTCGCGGCGGAAAGAGGCGAGCGTAGAGCCTTCGGTCGGCGACGCGCAGGCGACCCGCGGCGACGTCGGGGTCTCGGGCCGGTCCGGGCCCCAGACCGAGCTGGGCGCGCAGATCGAGGTCGCCAAAGATCATGCCGCAGCGCTTCCGGCCCCGGTGATGGTAGCGGTGGTACTTGTTGGGTCGTCCATAGGCGACCATCGAGTGGGTGAGGACGGCGGTGTCTTGAAGCCGGTAGATTTTCTTGAGCTGGCGCAAGAGCTCGCGAAGCGCGACCACCTGGGCCGACCGAAGGCGTCGGTCGTGACGCCCGGCCACTTCGATGCCCAAGGAGATCCGGTCCAGGTTTCGCTGCCCGCGCCACATGCTGGTTCCGGCATGGTAGGCGACCCGATCCTTGTCGATGATCCGAAGGACTCTTCCGGTTTCGGTCACCAGATAGTGGGCCTCGCCGTCACGCCGCAGTTTGGCGAGCGCCCCCCGGCTGGCCCCCTCGGTGGTGTGGAGGACGATGTAGCGGGTGGATGAACGGCGCGGCCGTTCTCGATTTCGCGGCGACCAGGCATCATCGATGTCCAGCGCTCGGGCCGTGGCCGGGCAGAGGCCGAGCAAGAGCACAAGGACGGAGAGGCGCATGCATGGAGGCTAGCGCGCCGGATCGTCTTCGCCAGTTTTCGATCCTACGTGACTCGGCGCACCATCCTTCGATCGACCGATGTCTTGGCTCGAGCCCGAAGGGGAGGATGCCGGCATGGAGCGTATCTTCCACGGTCTTCGCAGCCGAGACCGAGCCATGCTGGCGTGCTTTCGCCGCATCGAGGACTTTGGGCCGAGCACGGAATCGGTCGTGCTGCTGGGGGAATCGGGCACGGGGAAGGAGGGCCTCGCCGAAGCCGTCCATCTGGAGTCGGGTCGCAAGGGGCGTTTCGTGGCCCTCAACTGCGGCGGTCTTCCCCTTGAGCTCGTCGATTCCGAGCTCTTCGGCCATGCGGAGGGTGCCTTCACCGGAGCCCGGAGCGCCAAGCGGGGCGCTTTTCGCTCAGCTCATGAAGGAACGCTGTTTCTGGACGAGCTCGGTGAGCTTCCGGCCGAGGTCCAGGTAAAGTTGCTGAGGGTCCTGGAACGGCAGCGGGTTCGGGCAGTGGGAGAGGTCGAGGAGCGGCCGGTCGACGTGCGCATCGTTGCCGCCACCCATCGCGATCTGCCGGAAATGGTGGCCGAGGATCGGTTTCGGGAAGATCTCTTCCACCGCCTCTTCGTTCTCCCGGTCGAGGTTCCACCCCTGAGAGAGCGACCAGATGACGTCATGCTGCTGGCCCGACACTTCGGCTCCGACCTTCAATTTCGACCGGAGACGGTGGATGCCCTGCTCGCCCACTCATGGCCAGGAAACGTTCGCGAGCTCCGGAACGTCATCGCTCGAGCGCGACTGGCGGCGGTGAATGGGATCGTCGGGCCGGAGCAACTTCTCTTTTTTCACGAAGCCGGACCACGAGGCGCGCTGGCCCGCTACGAGCAGCGTCGGATCGAAGCAAGCCTGCGAGCTCACGGAGGCAATAGGAGCCGAACCGCCAAGGCGCTGGGCATACCCAGAAGCACCTTGAACGATCGAATCCGCCGCCGAGGAATTCGGCTTTGATCCTTCGAATGGTGGACAAGTCCCAGCGGAGGCTGGGATGCCCGGCCGGTGCGCGTCTTCGGCCCGGGACTGATCTTCGCCGCCGCCGCCGTCGGCGTGAGCCACCTCGTTCAATCGACCCGTGCCGGCGCGCGCTTCGGTCTCGGTCTCCTCGCCCTAGTGGTTCTGGCCAATCTCGTGAAGTACCCGGCCTTCCGCTTCGGCGCCCAGTACGCGGTAGGGACCGGTCACTCCCTGTTGGAGGGCTACAGACGACGAGGGCGGCCGGCGATCTTCCTGTACGGCGCCCTGACCGTCGCCACCATGTTCACGGTCCAAGCCGCGGTGACGGCGGTAACGGCGGGCCTCGCCATGGCGACCTTTGGCCTCTCGAACCTCGTCCTCACCAGCGCCGTCATCTTGGGCATTTGCTGCGCACTCTTGATCTTGGGCAGCTACGAGGGGCTCGACCGGACTGTGAAGCTCCTGGTGGCCGCGTTCAGCATCTGCACGGTGCTCACGACGTTGATGGTCCTTCCGTCCGTCGACTTCGGAACCATCCTCCAGTGGCCGGCCGCAACTTCCGAGAACCTGTTCTTCATGGCTGCCGTCTTTGGTTGGATGCCTTCGGCCATCGACGTTGCGGCCTGGCAGAGTCTGTGGACCTTGGAACGCATGCGACGGGACGGGGCAGCTTCACTGCTGCTCGACTTCGACGTGGGCTACTTCGGCACCGCCGCTTTGGCGGTATGCTTTCTCTGTTTGGGCGCAGGCCTGGTCTACGGACAAGGGGCTCGACTCCCCGACTCCGCGGCCGGCTTCTCGGCCGCGTTCGTCGACCTCTACGCCCAGACCCTCGGCCCCTGGTCTCGACCGGTGATTGGCACCGCCGCCCTCACGGTGATGTTATCCACGACCCTCACCGTACTAGACGGCTTCCCTCGGGCCTTCGCAGCCACGGTACCCTTGATGGGAGGCGGTCCGAGCCCTTCCCTGGAAGGTGCCCACGCGTCGGAGGCTCGGATTCGGGGACTCACCATCGTGGGGCTGGCGCTCGGCGCCCTTGTGGTCATTGGAACCTTGGCCCAGTCCCTCCGCGCACTCGTCGACCTCGCCACCACCCTGTCCTTCCTCACGGCCCCGGTCCTGAGCATGCTCAACCACTGGGCCGTCACGGGGCCCGAGGTCGATCCGCGCTACCGGCCCGGCCCGGGGCTCTTGACCTGGAGCCGGCTGGCCATTCTGCTCCAGGCCGTCTTTGCTTTGGCGTGGATTCTACTAAGATTTGGCGGCGGGGGCTGAACTCAGCCGAAGGCCCGAAGCGTGCTGGCGGTATCGTCGAGCACTGCGTGAATCTGATGGTCGTAGGCCGCGATGACGTCACGCCGGCTCAAGGCCCCGACCGGACGCTCGCTATCCGTCCGTTCCACCACCACCAGCTCGTCGTGAGCGCTGGTGACCATCTTGTGAATCGCCACGTTGAGGGTCTCGTCGGCGTACAGAACCGGCGCTTTCTCGACAAGGTCGTGGGCCACCACGAAGTCGCCGATACCTTCGGTGCACAGAGCCACCCGCAGGGCGTCGTCGTCGACGACACCCACCATGCGGCCGTTGGGATCCACGACGGGGAAGCAGGCATGGTGGGTCGTGGAGAAGCGCTCGGCCAGCTCACGGAGCGGCGTGCCCGCATGGACCACCACCAGGGGGTCTTCGGCCAGGCGCATCGCGTCGCTGACGCTCAGTCCCTCTAGCACCTCCTGCATCATCTCGCCCAGGTGCACAGGTGAGGCACTCCTTCGAGCCGCCTGGCCGGGATAGAGGGTCGAACGGCGGACGAGAAGGAAGCTGATCACGCAGACCCACATGGCCGGAACGAGAAGGCGGTAGTTCCCGGTCATCTCGCTCACCATGATGATGCTCGAAAGAGGAGTGTTTGCAGCACCCGAAAAGAAGCCCGCCATCCCAACCATGATGAAGGCCCCCGGCGCAGGGCTGATCCCGGGCATCACGGCCTGACTAGCCAAGGCAACCAAGCCTCCGATGCCGCCCCCGATGACCACGGCCGGACCGAAAACGCCGCCGCTCTGGCCCGAGCCGACCGTGAAGGAGGTGGTCACCATCTTGCCGGCGGTGAGCATGAGCAAGAGGCCCAGACTGAGCTCGGCGGAAAAGGCCTGCTGAATGAAGCCGTAGCCCGAGCCGATGGTCTCCGGTGCGAGCAAGGCGAAAGCCCCCACCACGAGACCACCGAGCGCAGGCTTCAGCATCAAGGGTACGGGGAGCCGATGAAACACGTGCTTCACGGTCTTGAAGACGCGGGCAAAGCTCCATGCGCCGGCGGCGCAAGCGAGAGCGAGAAGGGTGTAGGGGAGAAGGGCCCGAGGGTCGTCGAAGGAGAAGCCGGGCGTCGCGAACAAGGGCTGGGCCCCGAACATCAGGGTGAAGGTGGAGAAGGCGACGATGGAGCTGATCACGGAAGGCACGATGATCTCGAACTCCATGTCCATTTCTCTGTACAGCACCTCGGCCGAGAAGAGCGCCGCGGCCAAGGGCGCCCGGAAGATGGCCCCGATCCCCGCCGCCATGCCGGCCACCATCAGCATTCGGCGCTCGCGAACCCCCAAACGAAGGACCCGAGCCAACAAGGAGCCAATGCCGGCGCCAACGAGCGCAATGGGACCCTCGCGCCCTGCCGAACCGCCGGTGCCCAAGGTCAAAGCGGACGCCAATGTCTTTACGAGGGGCACCCGGCCGCGAATCAAGCCTCGGCGGTGATGGTAGGCATCGATGGCGGCCTCGGTGCCCGGCCCGTCGGCGTCAGGCGCGAAGCCATAGACCAAGATGCCGCCCAGCAGCCCCCCGACCACGGGAAGGAGCGCCAGCATCCAGGGACGAAGAGACTGATCGGTGTGGCCAAACAAGGGATGGTCCCCGTCCGCAGCCGGAGGCCGATACCCGGCGAGACCATCCAGAAGACCGTACTTGATCCCCGAGACCGCCAGCTCGAACAGCGCCGCTCCGAGGCCGGCCAAGACCCCAACCAGCGCCGCAAGGAGGAGCAGGCGGCCGACGCGCTGCGCTCGATCCACCGGGATCTCGGCACCAAGGCGGGACCACTCCATGCTCGCGCTGCCTATCACAAAATCAGGGACTGTCCGTGGAACGAACGCGGTACTTGTTTCCACTCCCGGAAGCCCACGGTAAGGCAGGAGGCGTGCGGCGGTGGACCCTCCTGGCGGGGATCGGAATCCTCGTGGTTTTCCTGGATCAGGCGACCAAGTTCTGGGCGGTGGGCGCGCTGACCCCGACCTTCGAGGAGGCCTCGGGATTCTTCGGCCAGCTGAGCGCGTTCTTTGGGACGGAGCATCCGTGCCGGGGCGTCGCCCGGAGCGCGTGCCCCACTCTGACCGTGGTGGAGGGTTTTTGGTACTGGCGCTACGTCGAGAATCCGGGCGCAGCTTGGGGCTTCCTTCGAAACGCCGACCCTTCGGTCAGGATACCTTTCTTCTACCTGATCTCGGTCCTGGCGGTCGTGTTCATCATCTCGTTCTATCGGAAGCTCGAAGACGACAAGAGGATGACCATGGTGGCCCTCTCACTGGTCTTCGGAGGCGCGATCGGCAACTTCATCGACCGTCTCCATCTGGCTTACGTCATCGACTTCATCGACATGTTCATCGGGACCTATCACTGGCCGACCTACAACGTAGCAGACAGCGCCATCTCCGTCGGCGTCGGCCTCTTGATGCTCGAGTGGCTCTTGGAGGCGCTCGCCGCCAAGAAGAACCCGCGAGAAGCCAAAGCGAGCTGAACCATGCACCCCGTACTCATCGACTTCTTCGGGAAGTTCTCTCTTCACACCTATGGGCTCATGATTGCCCTCGGCTTCATGATCGGAATGCAGCTCGGCGTTCGGGAGGCGAAGCGCATCGATCAGAGTGAGAAGGGCGACTTCGATCAGTTCATTACTGACCTCACCTTTTGGATCCTGGTCGCGGCCATAGTGGGTTCACGGGTGCTCTTCGTCATCGTCGAGTGGGACCGCTACGCCAGTGACCCGATGAAGATCCTGAAGTTCTGGGAAGGCGGGCTGGTCTTCTACGGCGGCTTCATCGGCGCCGTGCTCTTCAGCGTCTACTACTGCTACCGGCACGGCCGGAACTTCTTCCTCGTCGCGGATACGCTCATCCCCTCCGTCGCGCTCGGGCACTTCTTCGGGCGGATCGGGTGTCTGGCCGCCGGATGCTGTTGGGGGGTCGAAGTCAGCCCCGATTTTCCCTTCGGCATCCAGTTCCCGGATGGAGCGCTCATCCACTCCAGTATGGAGCGAACGGGACAGATCGCGCCCGGAGCGGAGTTCACGCCCCACGTCCACGCCGTCCAGCTCTACGAGTCCTTTGGCGAGCTCATGATCTTCTTCGTTCTACTGTTCGTGCGAAGCATGAAGCGATTCCACGGCCAGGCGCTCCTGACCTACCTGTTCATCTACCCCATCCTGCGGACTAGCCTCGAGTTCGTTCGAGGGGACAAGGCCCGAGGCCAGTACGAGGTGCTGGGTCAGCTAGTGAGCACCTCTCAGATCATCTCCGTCATCGTGGCCACCATCGCCCTCGTTCTCCTCGTCTTCCTGGTGCAGCGAAAGAGCCGGGCTGCCGCTCTGACGCCTTCGACCGTCTGAGCCCGATCGTCCACCAGTTAGAAGACTTCGAGGGTCAGGCCGACGCTGAAAATCCGCTCGTCGTCGCTCTTGAAGTCGAGACCGGTGAAGCGCTGGGCATAGCCCGCCTCGATCCCCAATCGACCGATTTGGGCGCCGCCGCCAAAGCCCATCCCGAACTCACCTTGCCCAGCGTCGTACTCGGTCCCCAAGCGAATCGTGAATACCTCGGCCAGCTTCACAGCAGTACCGGTCAAAAACAGCAGGTTCTCCGTGAAGTCATCGTAGAGGAGATCCGCTTCGAGCTCGAGCATGGCGGTTCGGACGCCGAGGCCACCCCCAGCCTGGAGGGGGATCTCGGGGTCGTCGGGCCTGGTCAGGTTGCGACCCACCAGGCCCAGGTAGACGAGGTTGGAGAGCTGGGCTTGAAGACCGACGTCGATGCTGAAGCGTCGCGGCCCATCCCCAAGCACCTCGTCCCCGTTCTTGAGGTTGAACAGATAGCCGCGTCCAGCCACGCCGAGCCGGACCCGATCCCCTGCCCGAATCGCCAGCGCCCCATCCACTCGAAAGCCCCGCAAGCGCAGGTTGGCGGGAGCTAGCGAGTCGGGAACCGACCCTCGAGGTCGGGCGACGCCGTAGGTCACGGCTAGGCCCCCTGCCACAGGCCCGGTCTGACCATCGGTGATGGAGACATGAAAGCGCCGGTCTTCGCCTCGGATGTCGTCACCGTACTCGAGCCGGGCCAAGTACTTGCGTGAGCCGGCGAGACCAGCGGGATTCGCATAGAGCGCGCTCCCATCGGTCCCCAGGGCAGCACGGGCCGAAGAGAGGCCGACCAGTTCCGAGGGCGCGTAGCTCTGGGCCTCGGCCCGACCCGTCAAGAGAACGAATAGCGGCAGCAGAAGGGCCAGCAGCAAACTCTGCTTCACTTTTCGCCCATCGCACCCCGTGGTACGCCCATGCGGATGCTGCGCAAGCTCGGACTGCTCGTCCTGCTCGCCGCGCCGTCTACCGCGCAGGCCTACATCGATCCGGCCCCCGTCATCTTGGAGAAAGCGGCCAAAGCCCGGGCCGCTTTGGACCTTCAATCCCTCTTCGTCGAGGGCGCGCACGTCGAGGGAAAACTGAGGCATCCCCTCGAGCGAGGCTTCGCCATCGGGACCGGCTACTTCACCGAAGTCCGTCTCGGACCCGACGAGGTCCTGGTGGAGCTGGTTCGAGATGGTCGACGATGGAGCCATCGCGTCGGCGAAGCCGCTGGCGCCCCGGCCCCCCATCCACAGGATCTCTGGCTCGCCCTGGTCACCCACGATGCCCGGGATCCTGGAGGTCGTCGAGGCCTCGCTTTCCTCAGTCACCATGGCATCGACGCCTCCATCGTCTCTCTCGGCCGTCAACAACGGCGACCGGTCTACATCATCGGCGCCCCGGCAGGACAGCTCGATGTGCCTCAGTTGTGGCTCGACAAGGAGCTGCTGGTACCGGTGCGGCTGGTGATGAGGAGCTCGGAAGGCACGCGAGAGATCCGCTTGCTAGGCTTTCACGGTCCGGTCACCGGTCCCTTCTTCCCTGAGGAGATCGAGGAGCGGGTGGGTGAGCGCCTCCTTCGAAAGACACGAATAGACAGGGTCGAGCCCAACGCACCCCTGGAGCCTCGTCGCCTAGAAGCACCGCGCTGACGTGACCCGGCAAATCGAAGTCGCCGTCACCCTGCCGGTCCATGGCCGCTTCAACTACCGAGTCCCCGGTGATTGGCCGCCGCTGAGTCCGGGCACCCGCCTTCGGGTCCCCTTCGGTCGCCGGCAGGCCACCGCCTTCGTTCTCCAAGATCCTGCGCCTTCGACGAGAGAAGATACTGACCTCAAGGAGGTCATGACACGGATCGACGAGCAGAGCCTGGTCCCTCCGGACGTGCTGGAGCTGGCCCTTTTCGCGGCCCGGTACTATGTGGCGCCACTAGGCTCGGTGCTCCAGGCCGCCCTGCCCCCGAGCTTGACCGGAAGCTCGACCAAGAAGTTGTTCCCCAGCATCGAAGGGGCCGCCTTTCTGCGGGGGGAAGAGGAAGGGAGCCTCTCCCTGGCTCCCGAGATCCGCAGATGGCTCGAGAAGTCCGAGGCCGGCCTCGCGGCCAAGGAGGTACCAAGCAACGTTCGGCGCGTGCTCGACCGAAGCGGGCTCTGGCGCGAGCAAGACGAGATGCTGATTCGTCGAGAAATGGCGATCGGCATCGAAAGCTACCTGCGAAGTCTGGAGCCCAGGCTCGCCTGGCCCTTGATCAAGCGTTCAGCTCGGGAGCGGGACATCTTCGAACTCCTCGAGGAGGGGCCCCGATCCCTCGAGTTTCTTCGAAGGCGCGTCGGTGCCAGCGCCCGGCGAGTCCTCGACCGGATGGTCGAGAAGGGCGTCCTGGAGCGGCGCCTGCTTCCGCCGGATCAAACACCTTTCACGGGAGGCCCAGACCTGACTCAAGAGCAGGACTCGGTCCTTCAGGCCCTGGACGCCGCTCCGCCCGGGGGCGCATTCCTCCTGCAAGGGGTGACCGGAAGCGGAAAGACCGAGGTCTACCTGCGTCAGGTCCAGGCCGTTCTCGAAGCCGGACGGGGAGCCATCGTCATGGTCCCGGAGATCGGTCTGACGCCCCAGCTGGAGGCTCGCTTCAAAGATCGTCTGGGAGAACGCGTGGTCACGCTTCATTCGGGGCTGAGTCCCAAACAGCGCTTGCAGCGTTGGAGCGAGCTTCGCCACGGACATCGCAGCGTGGCCCTCGGACCCCGCTCGGCGGTTTGGGCCCCGGTTCAGGCCCTGGGACTGATCGTGGTCGACGAGGAACACGATGCCTCCTACAAACAGAACACCGATCTTCGCTACAACGCTCGGGACCTAGCTCAGGTACGGGCAAGGTCTGTTGGGGCAAGGCTGATTCTCGGGAGTGCCACCCCGTCTCTCGAGAGCTACGCCGCCACGCGTGAAGACCGGCTTCAGATCCTCCACCTCCGGGAGCGCGTTCACCCCGGACCGCTACCCGAAGTTCGCATCGTCGACATGATCGACGAGGAGAAGGGCTCGCTGGTCTCGACGCCACTAGCCCAAGCCCTGGAGGCTTGTCTGGAAGCCGGCGAACAGGCGATTCTCTATCTGAACCGTCGAGGCTTCAATACCTTCGTCGTCTGCGGAACGTGTCAAACCCATCAGCGGTGCCCAAGCTGCGACGTCAGCCTCACGCTTCATCGACCCCGTCGATTGGTCTGTCATCACTGCGGCTACACCAGGGACATCGAGTCGCCTTGCAGTGGCTGTGGCGCCCAGACGCCTGAGCCCTTCGGCACCGGAACTCAGCGGATCGAGACCATCATCGGCGAGCTCCTACCCCAGGCCCGGGTGCTTCGCTTGGATCGCGATGCGGCCACCACGCCGAAGAAACTGGCCGCGATACTGGAGGCCTTCGGGCGACGCGATGCCGACATCCTGGTCGGCACGCGAATGGTCACGAAAGGCCATGATTTCTCAGGCGTGAGCCTGGTCGGGATCCTCTCGGCCGACGCTTCACTGTGCTTTCCGGACTTCCGAGCCCAGGAGAGCACCTTTCAACTTCTGACCCAGACCGCTGGTCGAGCAGGACGACGTGCGCGAAGAGGACGAGTGATCGTGCAGACCCTCCAGCCCGAGCATCCCGTCGTCCAGATGGCCAGTCAGCACGACGTCGAGGGCTTCCTGGCCTTCGAGGCCCGACATCGGGAGGCGGGCGGCCATCCGCCTTTTGGTCGTCTCGGCATGCTACGCTGCGAAAGCGAAGACGCCAAGGCCGCCACTCACGGGATCAACAAGCTGGCCGAAGAAGCCCGTCGCATGGCCGGGGACGTAGCGGTGCTGGGTCCGACGGAGGCGCCCATCGGACGCATCAAGGGTCGCTACCGACATCGCCTGCTCCTACGCAGTGAACGTCCGGCTTCCCTCATTAAGCGGCTCCATGCCTTGTTGGAGGTCGAGCTCCCGAGTCAGGTTCATCGAGTCATCGACGTCGATCCGACGGACTTCCTCTGAGGCTCATCGACTCGGAGAGCCTGTCGGAGTCTCTGCTCTCGCCACCTGACGAGCCAGAAAGCCGCCAGGAGGAAGAGCGCGGTCAGCATCAGGGGACCTGATTCGGTCGTGCATTGCCTACAGCCCGTCCAAGCCTCGAACGCGCGGAAGAACCCGACGGCCAGGCCAAAGGCGAGAGCAAAAGGCAGCAACATTGAAGGGCCTACGTAGGTCCTCACCCAGAGTTACGAGCGGCACGGGCCAGGACGGCGCCGAAACGCTGGGCAAAGACCCCAACGTCGAACAGCGACGCGTCCCGCCGAGGCGCAGGTCCAGGACTACGGGCGAGTCGGATATAGGCCGAGTCGTCTGATGCGGGCTCACCTCCCGCTGCACTCACCACCGCGGCGCCGGTCCGAGACCAGGGCGTGGGCCCTGGCGAGGTGACGACGGGAACGCCGGCCCAGGCGCACAGGATCCCGCTCGTGCCCGCCCCGATCTCGACACCGTCCAGCCAAGCGTCGGCGGCCCGCATGGGATACTCGCCGGTCAAAGGGCCCTCGTAGTCGAAGAAGATCCGCTCAGGGTCGACGCCCGCCTGTTCGGCCGCGACCCTCAAGTGGGCCCGACGAGCCTTCGTACCTCTAGCCAGCCAGAGACGTGACTCGGGCTGATCCTGCAAGACCGCCATCCATCGCTCGAAACTCCGTCGACCAAGGCGGTAGCCCGAAGCCAGATTGCAGAATAGTGGACCCGAACCTGCGGGGCGCGGCGGAGGATCGCTGGCTGGAACGGCCGGAAGCTCGTCCACGGCCACCAGGGGCCCACGCCACCTGAGCAGGGGCTCGGTGAAGTAGGCATCCTGGTCGGGTGGGTTCCAATCGAAAGCACTGAGTCGAGTGTCGACATAGCCCCCCATCGTGTTGGGCGAACCCAGGTAGTGAAGCGTACGCCGGGCCGGACGACCCGCGAGAAGGGACAGCCGCTGCCCAGCCATGAATCCGCCAAGGTCGACGAGGAGATCCAGGTCGAGAGCACACAAGGCTTCCAGGGAGGACTGGGTCGAACGCCCCTCTAGATTCACGTGGTGCACGGCGCGCTCTCGAATCCTAGATGCCACATCGTCTTCCCTCGAAGCCCAGTCAATAACCGTCAGCTCGAAGTGCTCGCCCAAGGCCCGGAGCACCGACTGAAGCAGGAGACCATTCGGATGGGCATCGAGTCTCGGCGACATGAAAGCGACCCGCGGCCTGCTTCTCGAGGAAGACGGGCTTGATGACGACGCGATGGCTTCGGTTTGAAACCATAGCTCGGCGACGAGGCGTACGTCCTCTGGAGTCATGCCGAGATAGAGGGCTACAGTGGGATCGAATGCAGGTCGACGCTTCGTCCGGCGCGCCTTCTCCAGGTCCCTGCGCAGGCGTTGGCGCAGCTCATCCACTTCGTCCCAAGCACAGCAGTCGGCAAGGGCGAGGGCCAAGGGTCCCCACACCGTCGAGAGGTCGGGCGCAAGGGCGTGGGCCTGACGCCAATGGTCCAGCGCATCCTCCGGTCGCTGATCCTTCTCCGCCACTCGAGCCCGGACGATCCAAGCTTGGACGGTGGCGTCGTCCATTGCGATCGCGGCCTGAGCCTCTCTGTCGGCCACAGCGCTCGAACCCATGGCGAGAAGCGTTTGAGCACTCAGCCCTCGAAGTTCTGCACTGGGCGAGAGCGCGAAAGCAGCCCCGAAGGCATCGAGGGCCTGGGCATGGCGTTCGCGACGAAACTCGATGGCCCCCAGCCACCGAAGCGCGTCGGGGTCGGGCTCGGCGCCCAATCGGGGTCGCAGCAGAGCTTCGGCCGCTTCGAGCTGGCCGGACCCGACGAGGCGTCGCAGCTCTTTTTCCCGACTTCGCTTCCCGTCCCCCCTTCTCTTTCCTTTCCCCTTCCGCACCCGCGAACCATTTATCGTGCCGGCCCCAGGGGCAAGCCGAGTACCTTGGGACCGTGAGTCGAAAGGATCTGCACGTCGTCCTCGTGGCCCCTGAAGTCCCTTGGAACTGCGGCAACGTGGGCCGAAGCTGTCTCGCCGCCGACGCACAGCTCCATTTGGTCGAGCCTATCGGCTTCCATCTCGACGAGAAGGGCGTTCGGCGGGCCGGCCTCGACTACTGGTCCTCGGTCCTACCCCGCGTTTGGCCGGACTTCGAGCGATTGAGCGACCAGCTCCCTCCGCCGCTGTTGATCACGCCGGAGGCCGAAGCACCGCTTTGGGACTGGGACCTTCGGGGGCCCGTAAGCTTGGTCTTCGGCCGAGAGAGCGAGGGTCTCCCAAAGGTCCTTCGACGACGTCATCGAAGGGCGAGCCTCCCCATGCCGGGTCAGGCAGTGCGAAGCTTGAATGTCTCGACAACGGTTGGGATCGCGCTGTGGGAAGCGCTCAGACAGCGTACCAGCAGAGCGTCTTCCTTCGGCCCAGGCCTGTGAGCAGCACCCCCGAAGACCAAGTCGAAGCCGAGCTACTGCACGAGGGTGCAACCATCACAGGTGGCTGCAGACAGCCAGGTGCGCGGAGGGGTTCCGCCTCACGCCGCAGCAAAGGTCTGGGCCAGGGCCTCGTCGAGCGGCGTAAGCGGTTTCCAGCCGAAGTCCTCGGTAGCTGCGGTATGGTCGAACCAATGCTCAGTCCCGAGCATGATGGCCGCCATCCTCGTCAGGGGCGGCTCCGCGCCGCCAGGGACGAAGCGATAGACCTGCTCCAATGCCCAGCCGATGCGCCAGGCTGCGTTGAAGCTCAGCTTGCGCTTGACCGGTGGCGCGCCAAAGCCCTCCAAGATCCGGGCCACGAAGTGCCAAAGTCGGACCGGCTCCGCCTGCCCGAGGAAGTAGGCTCGACCGCGACAGCTGGGTCGATCGTCGGCCAAGGCGTCATGGGCGCGTATGTGGGCGTCGACGCAGTCGTAAATGAAGGTAACGTCGACCCGGTTTTGACCGTCTCCGACTTGGGCCAGGCGACCGCTCCGACTTCGACTGACGAGGCGAGGGGCGATTTGAGGATCGCCAGGCCCGAAGATGAAGTGGGGTCGGAGCGCGACGGTGTGTAGATCCTCCGCTGCTAGTACCCTTCGCTCGGCCTCGGCCTTGGTCGGGCCGTAGGAAGAGAGGTAGCGGTCCGGGTAAGGTAGAGAAGCGTCGCCCCCGGCGGGTGCGCCCTTTTCACCGATGACCACCGAGGGCGTACTGGTGAAGACCAAACGCCCGACACCTTCGGCCCGGCAGGCATCGATGACGTTTTGGGTGCCCTCGACGTTGGTGCGGCGATAAGCCTTCGGATCACCCCAGTAGCCCACTCGGGCCGCCACGTGGAAGACGGACTCGACGCCCTTCATCGCCGCACGCACTTGGCCCAGCTCGGCCACGTCCCCGAGGGCGCTCTCGGCTCCGAGCGCTTCGACTTCAGGATGTCGGCTTCGGCTGAACACCCTGACCTCGTCGCCTCTGGATCTGAGTCGTCGAACGATATGGCTCCCCAAGAAGCCACCACCGCCCGTGACCAGGATTCTCACCTGACGTGACCCTCGGCCCACTCCTTGATGAGCTCCCGTCGAATCTTGGCGTTGTGGCGCGCATCCACGGGCAGGCTGGCCCGGAAAAGTACGGCGGCCAGGTCCGGGCGTCCCGAGGCCGTTTCGAGTTCACCGGCGAGCCGTCGTCGGTCTTGTCGACCTCTCGGCCGCTCGCCTGAACGACACTCGATGACGAGCACGGGACGCTCTCGGCCTCGCTCCCCCACGCCCACCAAGGCGGATCGGAAGACCCGAGGGTGCTGGTTGACCAAGGCCTCGACCTGGACGGGGAAGACCGTTTCCGCCCGAGTGACGACACGGTGGCTCTTGCGCCCACAGAACCAGAGATGGCCAGCCTCATCGAGATAGCCGAGGTCGCCCATTCGGTGCCATGTCGGACCGTCGCCGGCGTGAATCTTGGCCGCTGCATCGGCGACCGGCCGCATGAAGTAGCCAGGAGTGGTGACCGCACTTCGGACGATGATCTCCCCGACTTCGTTGGGGGGAAGTTCCTCTTCGATCTCGTCCAAGGGCTCGTCGGTGATGGGTATGATCTTCAGCTCGACGCCCTCGACCGGACGTCCGACCCAGGTCCCCTCTCCTTCGAGGGTTCGCGTCAGGAAGCCCTGCACATACCGTCGTGCGCTGGGCATGCTGACGGGCAAGGACTCGGTCGCTCCATAGGGGGTGAAGACATCGGCCCGAGGGGAGATACTTCGGAGGAGCTCTTTCAGCAGATCCGGAGGAGCGGGCGCGCCGGCCATCAGCACGCGGGACAGCCCTTGGAGCGCGTTCCGTCGGCGGGAGGCAACAAGTCGTCGCCAAAAAGCCGGGGAGCCGAACGCGTAGGTCACGCCGAAACGATCGATGCTCTCGAGCACTGGAGTCGGGTCGACGGCACCAGGCTTGGTCGTGTCCATGTTGGGGACGACGACCGAAGCCCCCAGAATCAGAGAAAAGCAGGAGAAGAGCGGAAAGGCTGAGAAGTCGACCTCGCCTGGCTGAATACCCAAAGAGGCCCCGAGGGCGGCCCGCTGCCCGTCGAAGATTCCGTGGCTGTAGAGAACCCCCTTAGGAAAGCCCGTCGAACCCGAGGTGAAGAGCACCGCGGCCAGACCCTCCCGACCGGCGGGATGACGGACTCGGGCGTTGCTCTTGGCGCCAAGCTTGCGGAGCTCTGGCAAGGACCGGCCGAGAAGACCCACGGACTGGGGTCGGATCCAAGTCTTCACACCGGAGAAGACGCTTGGATAGAACTTGGCCACCCAAAGAACGGCCTCGATGGCGACGACTCGCTGGGGGTCAGCTTCGCGAATGGCCCGGAGGACGGGCTTCGTACCCATGGCTGGGTCGATGAAGATGGGGACCGCGCCCATTCGGAAGAGGGCCCAGACCAAAGCAAAGAAGTCGAGGGAGGGCTTGATGAAGACCAGAACTCGATCCCCGGGCTCAAAGCCCTCATGGAGCAAGCCGCGCGCGAGCTGGGTCGCATCTTCATCCAAGTCTTCGAAGCTCAACCGATCGGCCTCGGGATGGTCCCCGTCGGCCAGGGCCCAATGCCCACCTCGTTGCTCAGCGACTTCCTGCAGGCGATCGGCGATGTTGAAGTCGACGCTCAAGACGTACGCTCCATCAAGCGTTCGAGGTTGGGCACGATGTGCTCATGAGCATCCTCGAGCACGTAGTGACCACAGTCGGCCAGCCAGTGGGCTTCCGCCTGGGGAAAGCGCCGTCGCCACTCCTCGTAGAAGCTCCGGTCGAAGCAAAAGTCTTGCCCCCCCCACATGATCAGCATCGGCTTTCCGCTGAGGGCAACGAGGCCCTCGTCGATTGCGGTCAAGGTCGACCAGCTGGGGTGCTCGGGTCGCATCGGGATGTCCTGGACGAAGCGCAGCAGAGCCTCCCGAGCCTGCCAGCCGTCATAGGGGTCCAGGTAGCCCGAGGAGAGTTCGGGGGTCACGCGTTCTCTGCGACAGATACAGCGGAGCAGGGCGACGCGAGCAAAGGCGTTGAATCCTTGGATGGCTAAAGGGCCGAAGAGAGGCCATCTACAGAGGGCAATGGAACTCGGGATGCGCCGACTGCGAAAGGCGGCGGTGTTGAAGACGGCCAGTCGGTCTACGCGTTCCGGGGCCCTCAGGGCGCAGCCCGCACCAATGGCGCCCCCCCAGTCGTGGACGCCAAGACTGTAGCTGTCGATCTCGAGCGCATCGAGGACCCGCGCCAAGTTGTCGACATGCTCGGCGAGTCGAAAACTGAAGTGCGCCGGCCGATCTGACAGCCCGCACCCCAGATGATCTGGTGCGATGACCCGATAACGATGCCTCAGGGCGCTGATCACATTCCGCCAGTAGAACGACCAGGTTGGGTTTCCGTGGACGAGGACCATCACTGGAGCGTCCCGAGGCCCTTCGTCGACCACGTGCATTCGGCCTGCCGGCACCTGAACCCAGCGGCCTTCGAAAGGGTAGAGGCGGCGCCAGGGTTGCGCGGCTGTGGTGCCCACCAGGACGGCCTGGGTCATGGTTCGACTCCCATCATCATGCAGTTGAGCCCGCTTCCTATCCCAAGAAGAGCGAGCCTGTGGTTCTTCGCCACGAAGCCCTGCTGTGAAGCCAATGACCAGGTCAGCGGCACGGAGACCGAACCCACGTTGCCGTGGCTCTGGTAGCTCGTCGCAGCCCGCTCCCCGTCCAGTCCGAGGCAATCGAGAAGGCGATGGTGATGAGCTCGTCCCACTTGGTGAGTGACGATTCGGTCCCAGTCACCACCAAAGGTAGACGCGAATCGATCCCAGGTGCCAGCGGCCAGCTCGAGTCCAGCCTCCAAAAGGGCTTCGGCATCTGTCGCCATCGAAAGCTCACTCTCACCGGCTTCACCGCCCACGCAAAGTACGTGGTGTTCCGTAGCTGCGCCATGGACTTCTCCAACGAGCTGCGGATCTCCAGACTCCCTTCGACGAAGAAGGACTGCGGCCGCCCCCGAACCGATTGTGAGGGATGCGAAGTCCTTCTTGATCGTCTTGCGGCTGAGCGTCTCGTCGGCCACGAGCCGATCAACGGTCTGCTCGACCAGGGGTCGTCCATCCTCGCCCGCGAGTACCAGGGCGCTCTGAATCTGACGGGAGTGAATCAGGTTGGCGACTAGGGCCATGCCGTTCATCACGCCGAGGCACGCATTCGAGAGGTCAAACACCAAGGCTTCAGAGGACAAGCCCAAGGCGGCGTGCACGGCATTGGCCGTGGCTGGCTCGAGCTGGTCTCGGCAGACACCACAGAATACGACTGCGCCCACGGCCTCACGATCGACGTCGGCCTGCTGCAGGACCTTCTCACCTGCCTCAGCCGCGATGACCGAAGGACGAACCGGGCCGGGCCAGAAGCGCCTGGCTTCGACCCCCGACATCATGGCCAAACGACCGGGCACCAAACCCGCTCGCTCATAGGCAGGAGCGAGCCGATCTTCGATTGCTTCGCTGCTGACTTCGACGGGGGGGGTCACGTGGGCTACCCCCGCCACACCGACCTGATCAAAGCGCACGTCGAAAGCCCTCCACGACCCAGTGCACGTCTAGACCGGTGCAGGCTGCCCACATCGGCTCGGCTCGAATCAGCGACACCGGGACCAAGTCTGAGCCAACCTGGACCCGGCCTCCGATCGGACCGAAAGGGAAGCGGACGTGGGTCAGCCGCCGAATGCCGTGGCCCAGATGCTTGAGTGAAGCCTCCGCTTGAACCCAGGCCTTCGTGTCGCCGATGAAGGTCGGGGCCCGGTCGGCCTCGATGTCGACACCGACCCGACGCGTGTTCACGACTCCGGCCACACCTCTCTTGTTGTGACTGTAGCTCCAATACCAACCTCGGTGGGGAAGTGGTCGGCCCTGTTCGTCGAGTCGGAAGACTGGTGAGGGTGCCCCGACCAACGCGGCGGCCCAGGCTGTGACGGCACGAGCGCGACGACGAAGATCCAGGACTCTCGCTCGACCTCGAAGCTCTTGGGCCTCTTCGGGCACTGGAACGACGACGGCGATCACTCCAAGCCTCCCAGCGCCGCACCGACTACGTCGGCGTCGAAGTAGTTCACGGACATGCCTGCATCCACGACCAGGCTTTGCCCATTGATGCCCGAGGACCGCGGGCTCAGAGCAAAGGCAACCGCATTGGCAACCTCTTCGACCTGAACGCCTTTTCCTCTGAGCGTGAGGTGTTCGGCGTAAAGGTAACTGTCGGCGTAGCCGGGGATACCGGCTGCGGAGCGCGTCTTGAGAAGAGAAGGACTCACGGCGTTGAAGCGAACCGAGGGGGAGCTGGAGAAGGACTTGGCCAAGAAGACTACCGAGGACTCCAAAGCGGCTTTCACCGGGGCCATGTAGCCGTAGTTTTGGGCCGCCATCTTGAGATGGGATATCGAGATCGTGACCACGGAAGCGCCATCTACCAAGCGGGGCCGCAAGGCACCGGCAATCTCGATCAAGCTGTGACAAGAAATCTGCATCGCCTGAGCAAAGTCTTCGCGCTTGGTCTTTTCGAAGGGCCGCATGCCCTCTGCGTAGTTGGCGAAGGCGATAGCGTGGACAACACCATGGATTCGCCCCGGCAGCTTGTCTGCCACCCTGTCTACTGCATCGGGCGATTCGACATCACAGACCTCGATGGTCGCCGGCCCTTCGGGCCCGAGGAAGCGAGCGAGCTCATCTCGACGCCCTTCGCTTCTCACCACCCAATGAACCCGGGCGCCGGCCTCGACCAAGACCTGATGAGTCCGGAATCCCACGGACTTCTTATTGGAGACTCCGAAGACGACAACATCCTTGTCGTCCAGCTCGAGGAAGCTCACTCGGCCTCCATCTCGGCCAGCATCACCGTGAAGCGAAGGCTCACCACCAGCTTGCCGTTGCAGGTTATCTTGCCTTTCATCCAGTGGGCGGGGCCGACTACTTCGAGCTCCTCGACTTCCACTTCGATCTGGTCACCCGGACGGACGGGCCTCTTGAATCGAGCTTCCTCGATCTTGCTCACGACGGGAACGCCATGGGCAGAGCCCGCCGGGAGCCGACTGGAAAGTAGGCATGCGCCGGCCTGAAGGGCGGCCTCGCACAAAAGCACGCCCGGCATGAGGGGAGCCTTCGGGTAGTGGCCGGCAAAATGAGGTTCGTCAGCCCTGATGGTGCGCCGGGCCCGCAAGCGGTTCCCCTCGACCTCCAAGAGTTCGTCCAAGAAGGCGAAGGGGGCCCGATGCGGGATGAGCTCCTCGACCGGCTTCATCTCACAGCCCTCCCGACACCTCGAGGGTGGTACCCGTGATGTAGGCAGCCTGATCGGAGGCCAGAAAAAGAACGGCGGCAGCGATCTCCTCGACGGTTCCGAATCGCTTCAAGGGTACCGTGGCCAAGAGCTCGGCCTTCTTGGACTCGTCGAGATCGGCAAGAAGCTCGGTGTCGATGAAGCCTGGGGATACGCAGTTGACCGTGATGTTCCTCTTGGCCGCCTCCTTGGAGAGACTCTTGGCCATGGCTTCTTGACCCGCCTTGGAGGCTGCGTAGTTGGCCTGTCCAGCCAAGCCAATGCGTCCGCTCGGAGAGATGATGTTGATGATTCGTCCCCATCGAGCTCGGGACATCCGTCTCAGTGCGTGCTTGCTGCAGTTGAAACTGCCGTCCAGATTCACGGCGAGGACACTTCGCCAATCCTGGTCAGCCATGGCGCCTAACACGGCATCACGCCGAATGCCGGCGTTGTTGACGAGAATGGAGGGTGGAGGCTCCAGCGCTTCGAACCAAGCCTCCACGGCCGCTCCATCGGACACGTCCAGCTGGTGCACCCCAAGTCGCTCTCCTTGTCCCTCGGCGAATGCATGAGCCCGCTCTTCGTTGCGGGCGAACACGGCGCTCACGTTGGCACCCGCGCGTAGGAAGGCCGTACTTATGGCGGCTCCTATCCCTCTAGTGCCCCCGGTGACGACGACGTGCTTTCCCTCGAAGCTCATGCCTCGCTCTCCAGAAACCGGTCCACCTCGTTGGCCACGATGACGCCGTAGTTGGCTGCGCCCAACCAGCCGCTCATGATGATTCCCACGCTGCCCGCATGGAAGAGGCCGGCCACCTGTCTCGGCAGGTCCTGGGATACACCCAGGCCTTCGAATTTGGTCCCGAAGGAGGTGGCCATGTGATGTTGGGTGAAGAACTCGAAGGTCCTGGGCGTAGCGACCTCGACGTGCTCGATCATCTGCTCCAGGCCTGGCACGTATCGACCAAGCACCTCGATGGCTTCGGCCGCGTAGCGCTCCTTGGTAGACCAATAGACGGCATCTGACATGTCACGCCAGTCCTTTTCGTTGCTGTTGATGGAGGCCACGATGGCCGCTCGGTCATGACCTGGACGCTGCTGAGGGTGATAAAAGCTGAAGGTTCGGCTGGTCACATCGAGCGCAGTGAGCGCTGTGGAGTCGAAACGAGGTGCACTGCTGGTGAAGAACAAGTCGGCGATTCGAGGGAGAGGGGCGCCCTTCTCCAAGCCGATGTAGACCTGGCTGGAGGCGGAGTTCATCCGGACCGCACCGGCCCGATCCACGTAGTCTCTGTCAAAAGCATCGGGACCTGTGAGCTTGAAGATCGTCGTCCAGATGTTGGCGTTCGAGACTACGGACCGGCCCTTCAGATTAACACCGTTGACCCGAACCCCCTCGACTCGGCGACTTCCTTGGCCGTCCGACCCGACCAAGATCTGCTCGACCTGAGCATAGTTGCGTACGTCGACGCCATTTCGCTGCAGCTCTTCCCTCATCCGACGAATCAGTAGGTCGGTGCCTCCCTCGAAGGTGAACACGCCTTTGGACATGAAGTTGGAAAAGACGATTCCGTAGGTAAGCGCCGGATCATCGAGCGTCGAACCATTGGCGTAGGCGATGGGCTCCATCAAGAGGCGGTGTACGTCACTGCGACCGGGAAAGAACTCTTCGAAGAGCTCCCGCGTCGTCGTCGACGCATCATCGATATGAGACATGCTTCGGGCGCGGTCGAAGAAGGCCTGGATGCGCTCAGGTTCACAACCAAAATGCTCGACGAGGAGATGCGTGAAGTCTTCACGGTCGAAGCTCGTATCGACGGCAAACTCGGGATTGTCGAAGCGGATCTTGTCGAGCCGAACGATGGCGTCGGCAATCTCGCGACTCCAGTACTTCCGACACGTCTTGATCATCCCGGCTGGGAATCCATGAAGAGAGATGTCGAAGACGTGACCGCCCGATCGTCGGAACCAAGTCGCGAGGCCTCCAAAGTTGTAGTGCTGCTCGAGAACGAGAACGGATCGGCCCAACTTGGCCATTCGGTTGGCCACCGTGAGGCCGGCTAGGCCCGAACCAATGACGATCATGTCGTAGCTGGTGCGAAGACCATCCAGTCGCCGCCCTGTCAGCATCTTGTTTCGACGCTCGACGAGGCGAGAGGGACTAGTTGGGCAGGGAGGAGCCACCCAACGACGGATGACGGGAGCTTGGCTCATACTCTGAGGATCCTCTCGTTGGCCACGGTGACGCCGGACAGCATGGCTCCGACGATGCCCGACATGCCTTGGTCGGTGCCGATCAAGTAGACACCTTTCGAACCTGTCTCGGCGTTCCGGTGCTTGCGAGGCGCGCCGTAGATGGCCCCGCCTTCGTGCCCTGTGAATCGATGGATGGTGCGAGGGGTGAAGGCGTCGGTGAACCGGACGTGGGGACGATAGGGACCGACGAGTGCGGAAACGGACTCGGTTGAACCACGGACGAAGGCTTCCTTGTCCCGTCCGTATTGCTCCTCGGACTTGTCGAACCATCTACGGCTCGATGCGAGATGAGTGGCCCGGAGAATGGGCGCCTTGGGCTCGGAAGCATCCGGATAGTTGTTGGGGCAGCAAAGCACACCGGAGCGTAGGTCGACGTCCGTCTCGGGGTCCTCCCAGATCATCCGGTCCCCATGAGAGAAAAAGGTCACACAGTCTTCGAAGCCGAGCTCGGCCAATGGACGGTCCAACACCCAGATGGTCTCTGCGAAGCCCAAGCGAGGGTCCCGCTCAGTGGGCTGGCGACCGAGCAGACGTTCGGTCTCTCTCGAGCCAGCACTACTGAGAACGGACCTTCCGTGTACCGTGCCCTTGCCGGTGATCTCGACCGCGACACCGTCGTCTTTGGAATGGATGGCCTGCACCGCGCTTCGAGTCCAAAGCTCACCGCCGAGATCGGAAAAGCGTTGGCGAAGCTGAGCCAGGAAGGGCCGCATGCCCGCACTCGGCCGGCCGAGCCCTTCGCGCAGGATGCTGTTGAAGAGGACTCCTAGCTCCCACCAGTCGATGTCGTGCTCCTTGGCGTTGCCGTAGAAGAACATCGGACAAAGGAGCATTTCGATCAGCAAGGGTTCGTGTAGGTAGTCTTGGAGCCTCTCGCGAGACGAGATGAAGACTCGGTTCTCCATTGCCGCTGGGTACGACTCCAGGTCTTGGGCCAAGCGCACGAAGCCATCCCGCTCGCCGGGAAACAGACGAGCCACCTCCTCGACGATGGCTTCGAAGTCATTGGTCAGGACCAACTCCTCCCCGCCAACGCGGATGGAGCTTCGGCCCTGCGGTACCAGGTCCAGGTCCTCGCGCCTCAAGCGCAGCTGCCTGAGCACCCGCTGGAGTGGGTTTCGTCGGCCCTTGGGTGCGTCCGGTTCGGCCCAGTTCGTGAGGGCGTGCAGGCCCACATCGAACAGATGACCGGAGCGCTTGTAGAATGAGTTGAGGCCACCCCAGAGATAGTGCTTCTCCAGGATGAGCACCTTCTTCTCGTATTGCGCAAGGCGGATGCCGGCCGCCAGCCCCGAAAGCCCGGCTCCGACGATGACGACGTCGAACTGCATCGGGCTCTCGGTCTGCCCTCAGGCAGAAGCGGTCGTGATCCCCTTCTCTTCGAACTTGGGCATCAGGTAGCTGACGCAGCCATCGAGCGTGGCCAGCTCCATATAGTCTTCCTCGGGGACCTCGATCTTATAGCGCTTTCGGAGCTCCATCACGATGTCGAGGAAGTCCATGGAGTCGAGGTCCAACTGGTCTCGGAGGCGGATACTGGGCTCGACGTCGCTTAGATCCTCGTCGGGGGCGATGTCGTGAATGATGTCGAGAATGATTTTCTGCAGTGCTTCGTTGGTCATGATTGCTTGCTCCCTCAGGAGGCTCCGTCCCACTTCTTGACGATGACGCTGGAGTTGATGCCCAACATGCCGAAGCTGTTGTTGAGTACGGCGTCGACCGTCGGAAGCGTCTTTGGTTGATCGACGACCAGATTCTCGAGAGCGCAATCCTCGTCCAGTTCGTCGATGTTGATCGTCGGGTGCACCTTCCGATCCAGGAAGGCTGGCAGGTTGCCTGCGAGTTCGAGAGCGCCGGCCGCTCCCATGGTGTGGCCGATGAAGCTCTTGGTGTTGTTCACGTGGGTCCGACGGCTGGCGCCAAAGACGCCTCTAACCGCCTTTGCCTCCTGCACATCGCCGAGCGGCGTCGAGGTGGCATGGGTACTGACAATGTCGACATCTTCGGGCGACATGCCGGCGCTCTTGAGCGCGCCTCGCATGCACTCTGCCTGTCTTTGGGCGTTGGGAAGAACGAAGTCGGTGGCGTCGCTGTTGACCGCGTATCCGACGACTTCGGCGATGATCGGCGCGCCGCGAGCCATTGCGTCGCCGGCTCGCTCCAGCACGTAGATGCAGCCGCCTTCGCTGACCACGATGCCGTTCCGTCCCTTGTCGAATGGGCGAGAGGCCTGGGAGGGGTCGTCGTGCTGGGCCAAGGCTCCCTCGGCCTTGAAGCTCGCGAAGATTCCGAAGGTGTGGACCGACTCCGAAACGCCGCCCGCCAGGGCGACGTCGACGACGCCGAGCTGTAGGAGCTGCACGCCCTGGATCAAGCCGACGTTGCCGGCCGCACAGGCCGCACCTAGACAGTAGTGAGGCCCCGTGATCCCCATGTTGATGGTGACTTCGCCTGCGGGGTTGTTGGCCACGGTCCGGGGATTGTGATGATGGGACCAGTAGCGAACGTCGTCGTCGTAGCCGCGAAGACTCGCGATCTCATTCTCGGTCTCGACGTTGCCGTGCTCGGTCGTTCCCACGAACACGCCGATACGACTGCGATCCTGTTGTTCGAGCTCTAGACCCGAAGACTCGAAGGCCTCGTGGGCACAGTAGATGGCAATGGAGCCGGCTCGGGTTCCGCGACGCCGCGCTTTGCGAGACTGGTGCCGCTGTTCATCGAAGTCACAGACGCCAGCCAAGACCGTTCCCATGTGTCTTGTTTCGAAAGGAACGACGCCCGAGTGCCCCTCGAGGAGGGCATTACGGAACGCATGGATGTCATTGCCGTTGGGCGAGGTGAGTCCGACGCCCGTGATTACGACACGAGGCAGTGGCGCCGTCGTCCTCATTGGCTTCGAGGTAGCACGGCCACTGCACCGAATGAACTGCCGTGTCAGAGGAACTAGACACTCAGTCGGTTCGGGCGAATTGGCCACTCAGTAGACGACTTGTTTGCCGAAGCGGTCGATTTGGGTACCGAGCTTCGAATGCTCGCTCATCTTCGGCGCGGAGAAGGAGACCGACCGGTCGTCCTGCTGCATGGCTTCTTGGGTTCGGCTCGCAACTTGGGGCCCCTCGTCCGCGCTTGGGAGTCGCAATCTGACTTTCGCTTCCTTTCACTGGATCTCCCTGGCCACGGCAGGTCGACCGAAACGCCCCCGCGAAGCCTCGACGACATGGCAGCGCACGTCGCGGACGCGATGGAGTCTCTTTCATTCGGGGGAGCTTGGATCGTGGGGCACTCGCTGGGAGCTCGGGTTGGCTTGGCCCTTCGGCGCATTGGCGCCGAACCCGCCGGAGTGGTCATGCTGGACATGACCCCGGGACCGGTGGGTCCGACTGAGACCCAGTCTGTGATCGAGGCCCTGCTGTCAGCGCCGGAGTCGGCCCCCAGCCGGAGTGCGATGCTTCAAAGCCTCGGGACCCTCCCCCGCCACTTGGTCGAGTGGCTCTCGATGAACCTGGAACGCTCGTCCGGGGGCTCCGTGCGCTGGCGCTTCGACCGACGAGCACTGGTTCGCTTCCACGGGCAGCACTCGGCCGAGGATCTCTGGGCCCAGGCCGAGGAGGCTCCGACCCAGACCCCCGTCGTTCTGGGTGGGGCCTCACCTTACGTTTCCGGAGCGGACGCCAAACGGATGGTGCATCAAGGCCAGCCGTTGATTCGAATCGAGGGCGCGGGCCACTTCGTGCACGTCGAGGCCCCGGAACGGATCGCCGAGTGGTGCGTGACTCGTATGGACTGAGGAAGCCGAGGAGCATTTCCCAGCCTATCCGAAGGGCTCGATTGTCCTGCCCTGCCGGGGCCTGATGGGGGATGGCTGTCCCGTGGCGGAGGCCATCCTGCAGCGGCTCGCTCGAGGGGATCGAGCGGCGGTTCAATCCTGCCTGGACGCCTATGGCGGACTGGTTTGGTCGCTTGCTCTGAGACAGTCGCCAAGTCGGGCCGACGCCGAGGATGTGGTCCAGGACATCTTCGTCGAGCTTTGGCGGACAGCCGAGCGCTACGACCCCTCCAAAGGTACCGAGGCGACCTTCATAGCGACCATCGCCCGGCGCCGTTTGATCGACCGTAGGCGCACACGTGTTCGAGAAAGAAGGCGAATTGTCCCCGTTGCAGACCTAGAGGTCGAGAGCATCCCGTCCCAGGAGCACGAGCGGATCGAACGCTTTGCCGACGCGATGCTGGCAAGGAAGGCCTTAAGGAGCCTCCCGCCTGATCGCCGTCGGGTGCTGCTTCTGTCGGTCGATCAAGGTTTGACCCATGAGCAGATCGCCCAAGCGACAGGGCTTCCCATGGGCACGGTGAAGTCTCATTTGCGACGAGGTCTGCAAACTCTCCGCAACCTTTTGCACGGTTCGTCCGAAGACAAAGCAGAGGCTTCATGAGCGCGCCGACGGATCGATTGTCCGAGCTCCTGACCGAGGAACTGGAGCGGCCCTTGACCCAGGATGAGGAAGGGGAAGTCCACGCCCTGCTGGCCTCTCACGCCGACTGGTCGAGGGACGACATGGTCTGGGCGGCGGCGGCGGCGACCTCTGCAAGCGCTTTGTCGGCCATGGAGCCGATGCCCAAGGAGCTCCGTGAGCGGATTCTGTCCGAGGCCGCGGACCATCTGCCTGCGCCGGTCCACGAATTGCCCGCCCGCCCCGAACCGCAACCCTCGTCGCCTTGGTTGCCATGGTCGGTCGCGGCGGCGGCCGCTCTCGCGGCGGTCGTAGGCTGGTCCAGGCCGCCGGTCGAAGTTCGAGTTGAGGTCGAAAAAGTGCCGCCGCCCGTCGTCGAGCCGAGCCCAGCCGAACGCCTGTCCGCATTGACCGCGAGCGCGTCGACGCTCATCCGGTGGGAAGCAAGCGCGACGGAGGATCCACTGGCCGGGGAGGCTCGAGGTGAGTTCGTGTGGAGCCCGGGTCGGCAGGAGGGCTTCATGGTCTTCGAGGGCCTTCCGGCCAACGACCCCGAGCAGGCGCAGTACCAGCTCTGGATCTTCGACGACACTCGCAGAGCCGAGCATCCAGTCGACGGCGGCGTGTTCGACGTCGGACAGGACGGTCAGATCGTCGTTCCCATCCACGCGGCGATCAAGGTCCGGAAACCCAAGCTCTTCGCCGTCACCGTCGAAGCCCCGGGCGGCGTCGTAGTCAGCGAGCGCAAACACATCGTCGTCCTCGGCCAACCCCCCCAAGCCCTCTAAGCCCTAACCCCAACCGCCACCCAGGGTGCCACCCCAAACGCAACCCAGCCTGCGAACCCCCCATTGGGTGCCACCCGACCTGACTTGACTCGGTCTGGAGCACGAAATCCGTCGCACGCCGACGAAGATCGTAGGCTCAAGTGCGGTGATTCAGCCCACTCACAAGGAGATCAGCACGGCATACTGATTGCGATGTCTCCACCAATGCGTAGACAGCGAAGGCTGAGGCCCGGTGCTTGGTGGTCCGTGGTGGTGCGCTGCACCCGGCAGGAGTTCCGACTCAGGCCCGACGAAGAACGCACTCAGGCCGTCGGCTACTTCGTATCAAAGGCGCTCATCGCCTGCCCCGGCATTAGGCTCGTCGCGGTCTGTCAAATGTCCAACCATATTCACATCGTGCTTAGAGACGACCGATCCGAGCTCTCCAAGTTCATGTGTCGGTTTGAGAGCCCCCTGGCCAAGTTCCTCAACAAGCTCGATGGGACATCAGGACAAGTCTTCTCCAAGCGCTTCTCCGCCATTGAAACCATAGACAAAGACGCGGTCTTGGACCGAATTGCGTATTCGGTCACCAACCCAGTCAAAGACGGTCTGGTTCCATCTCTGGGCTCATGGCCCGGCGTCGTCGTATGGGCTGGAAACGAACAAGACCTGACTTTCTCAAGACCGCGATACATCCGGAGTAAGAACAGCGCCGACGTCCCCCTTGAGCTGTCCATTAGCCGTGATGTCTTGTCAGACTCGGAGATCACAGACCTGAAGAGAGAGATATCGAATCGAATCACCGCTCTCGTGCGGCAACGAGGACGTACTCGATTTCTTGGCCGAAAACGAGTTCTGCTCGCTGCAGTCTTCGACTCGCCCTCTTCCAAGACCGCCACGCCGATGCCGATCTGCCACGCAAGCTCTTTTGAAACCTGGTGGGACTACGTTCTGGAGTGGCGGGTCTTTCGCGCAGCCTACCGCAAAGCTTCAGATGCGTTCAGGGCCGGAGACTGGTCCGTACACTTTCCAGCATTCAGCTTTCGGCCCTGGACCCCTCTACTTCAAGGTGCGGGACAAGGCTCGTAGACGTCAGTTGAACTGCAGCGGTAGACGACTCGATTGTAGCCCGGCCTACCCAACTGGAGTTGCTCATCGGCTCTTCAGAGACACGGCCTGTGACGCCCAGTGCCGTCGACTAAGGTCGACCGGCGATTGGTCGACCGCCCGAACCCCACCAAGGCCCTGACAAACGGGTGAGTTGCTCCACACGCCGACCTCGCATCCAATCAAGTCAGCCAGCCCCACAACCACCCGGCCAGACCAATCGGCAACCTTAGTTGCAAGATGGGTGGCACCTAAGAACTTGCACCTAAGAACTTCGCTGAGGGCTTTCGTTGCGTGGTTCTCGGGGGAGGATGTGCACGAGCAATTAGCCTGGGGCGCGCTTTTGTGGGGCTAGTGCAGGCCGGGTTGCGGGGCGGGTGGCACCCTTGGGCTGCACCCTTGGGCTATGGGTTAGGCGGAGGTGGTTTCGTTGGAGGGGTCGGCTTCTTGGGTGGACGGCTTGGGTGACTCGGCCTTCTTTCGCTTCATGCCTTGGAGAACGAGCTCAGCCACGTCGAGGACCTCGATCTTCTCTTCGTTGTCGGTCGCCTTCACGCCATCGCTGATCATCGTCATGCAGAACGGACAGCCCACCGCGATGGTGTCGGCCTGGGTCTCTTCGGCATGCTTGACCCGTTCGACGTTGACCCGCGTTTCGTTCTGTTCCTCCTGCCACATCTGGGCACCGCCAGCGCCGCAGCAGAAGGACTTCTTTCCGTGCTCTTTCATCTCGACCAGCTGCAAGGAGCGGGTCGCGGCCAGCGAGCGGCGAGGCGCTTCAGTCTCGTCGTTCCAGCGACTCAGGAAGCAGGGATCGTGGTAGGTCACCTTCTTGCCTATCTCCTCGCTGAGCTCGATGCGCTGGTCGGCGATGAGCTGGTCAATGAGCTGAGTGTGGTGCAAGACCTCGTAGTCCCCACCGAACGCCGGATACTCGTTCTTCAGCGTGTTGAGGCAGTGCGGACAAGCGGTGACGATCTTCGTCACGCCTAGCTCGTTCAGCGTCTGAACATTCTCCTGGGCCAGTTCATCGAACTGATACTCGTTGCCACCTCGTCGAAGGGGGTCTCCGGTACACTTCTCTTTCTGACCCAGCACGGCGTACTGAACGCCGGCTTCGTCCATGATCTCGGTGAAGGCCTTCACCGTCTTTTGTGCCCTGTTGTCATAGGAGCCGGCGCAGCCTACCCAGAACAGATATTCGAACTCGGGACCGGCGCTCTCGGACTGACCCCACATCCTCAGGCCCTGCGCTTCGACCCACTCTGCTCGTTTGTCGGCGCCGATACCCCAAGGATTGTAGTTGCGCTCGATGTTCTGGAAGGTCGTCGCAAGCTGAGGTTGAACGTTGCCCTCCATCAGCGTCAGGTGGCGACGCATGTCCATGATCGTGTCCACGTGATCGATGAGCACCGGACAGGCTTGGACGCAGGCACCACAATTCGTGCATCCCCAAAGAACCTCGGGAGAGGTCTGGCCCTCTTTCCTTTCCTCCTCCGACTCGGCGATGAGCGGCAGCTCAGGCTCGAAGTCGTCGGGTGCCTGGACAAAGTCGAAGATGCTTCGCTGCGCCAGGACCTGGTCCCCGTTGATGTACATGTTATCGCGCAGGTCGTGGATGAGTTGCTGGGGTTCCAGCGCTTTCCCAGTCCGGCGAGCTGGACAGTACATATCGCAACGCCCGCAGTGGGTGCAGGCATAAGTATCGAGCAGAGCCTTCCAGCTGAACTCGTTGAACTTGCTCTTGCCGTACACCTCGGCCGTCTCAAAATCGATCCGTTCGAGGGCTGCTTTGTGCTTCTCCTTCTTGTGTACGAAGATGTTGGGAATGGCGCCGAGCAGGTGCAGGTGCTTGCTGAGCGGGATGACGTTCAAGAACGTCATCAAGACGAGAGCATGCGTCCACCAGAAGATCTCGTAAGCGTAGAAGGCGACCGTCTCGGAGAAAACGGACAGGCCCCTCGCGACCAGGTTCGAGATGATCAGGACGTCCTCGTGAAGCATCTCCGGGTGGTCGCCCGCGATGCCAAAGCCCATGGCGAGAAAGTAAGAGACCATCACACCCGCGATCAGGCCAAGGATGACGTAGCCCTCTGTGGTCACGTGTATGTGGCTGGGACGAAGGACGGCACGGCGGAAGAGCGCTGCCGCCACGGCGAATAGGACGACAAAGGCCAAGAGGTCTTCGCCAATGAGGATGGCATTGTAGAGGGGCTTTCCGAGAAAGGACATCGAGAAGGCCGGGAAGACCCCCCGCACAAGGAACTCGGTGTGGCCCACCGTGATGATCATGAAGCCCCAGAAGAAGATCACGTGGTTCCAGCCGAACTTCTCGGCCACCACGCGTCGCTGCATGAAGACGAAGTAGACCACGGCGCCGATGCGATCGATGACCGCTGGCACGAAGCTGAGGACGTCTTGTCCCAGTCGCAACAGGCGAATCATGCGCCAGACGGACCAAGCAAAGCCGCCCATGCCGGCGGCGAAGAGGATCGCAAAAACGATCGACTTCACTGTCGAGTAATCCATCGAGCGCAGAAAGCCATGGCCGCACCCCCCCGGCAAGCGCAGAGCCTCTGCGGCCAAAGGTCCGAAAATGGAAGTCTGGTCCGGAGCCTGGCAAAATCGGCTCCGTGCGCGTCTGCCCCCACTGTCGGCTGGTCTACAGCGCACCTCTGCCTTGGTGTGGCTTGGACCGGACCCCGCTGGTCGAGGTCGAGGTGGATCCGCTCGTGGGGACGCGGATCGACCGCTACGAGATCACGGGGCTGATCGGGACCGGGGGAACGGGACGAGTCTACCGAGGTCGACACGCTATCCTGGGTCGCGAATGCGCGGTCAAGGTCCTGTATGGCGAATACGCAAGTGAACCCAAGTTCGTGGAGCGTTTTCGTAGGGAGGCCAAGGCCGTCTGCGAGATCCGTCATCCCAACATCGTAGGAGTGGAGGACTTTGGTCGAACCCCCGAGGGCCTTCTCTTCTTGGTCATGGAGTTCGTGCCCGGCGAGACGCTGGAGGCTCTGCTCGACCGGCAAGGTCACTTGTCACCCGAGTGGGCGGCCACCATTTTGCGAGACGTTCTCAAGGGTCTCGAAGCGGCCCACGACAAAGGCTTCGTCCACCGCGACGTAAAGCCTCAGAACATTCTCATCCGAGAAGACGGCTTGGCCAAGCTACTCGACTTCGGGACGGTCAGCATTCCCACCAACCATCGCCTGACCTCCATCGGACATATCGTGGGTACACCTGCTTACATGGCGCCCGAGCAAACGGGCGACGACCCCATCAGCCCCCAGGCCGACCTCTACAGCCTGGGCGTGGTGCTCCACGAGATGCTCACCGGCCGCTTGCCCTTCACGGGTCGAAACCGAGCCGAGGTCCTCATCAAGCACGTCACTCAGCCCGTACCACCGGTGCCTCCAAGTCTGGGACTCGGAGACCTGGTTCGCGAGCTGATGGAGAAAACGACCACGGCGCGTCCCGCTTCGGCAGCCGAAGTTCTCGCTCGGCTGGAAGACCTGGACCTTGGAGAAGGCATGGCCGCGGCCACCACTGCCGACGCTCCACTGATGCGCACCAGTGACCCCTTCGACCAGGACACCGACGCCAGTTGGTTGGAGGCGGACGAGGATCGAACCCAGCGGCAACCGGTGCCGAGTGCCCTCATCGACGAAGGCCTGGCACTCACCCCTTCGGACGCGGACGCTCCGAGCCCTGCGCCCTCCAGCCCTTGGAGCGACGACGTGTCCATGCCCGGACGTTGGGTGGCGAGCGCGGATCCCCGGGCCTACCCAAGGGCTCGACCCCCCGCTCCTGCAGTCAGCGCGACGACCCAAGTAGTGCCGGACCCCGATCCACCCCCCGTCCAGCCCGTTGAGTCGGCCCCTTCCTCGCTGCCCATCACCGATTCAAAGCCCCCCAGCCCCACCGAACCCCAGGGTAGATCAGGCTTCCGGTGGACCTGGCTCGCTGCTGCGGGCGCTCTGGCCCTCATGCTCGGCCTTGGTTTCGCAGTTCTTTCGGGAGGCGAAGAGCCCCAAATCAAGGTCGTGAACCCCAGTCCTTAGTCCGTCCTTGACGCGGGGCTAGGGGGCTGGTCTATCCCCGCCTCCATGGCCACCTTGAGGGACCTCCGCAAGCGGGTCCGCGCCGTCAAGAACACCCAGAAAATCACGAAGGCGATGAAGATGGTGGCCGCTTCCAAGCTGCGACGAGCACAGAATGCCATCACAGAAGCCCGACCCTACGCGGTCAAGATGGAGGAACTGCTTCAGGACCTGGTGGCCCGGGTCGACGCGACCCAGCATCCACTCCTGGCCACTCGCATCCCGAAGAGGGTCGAGCTCGTCGTCTTGACCTCGAACCGAGGTCTCTGTGGAAGCTTCAACAGCAACATCACGCGAACCGCAGACCGATGGATGGCCACCGAAGGGAAGAGCCACGAGTCCATCCAGCTGGCCTCCATCGGCAAGAAGGCCAGGGACCACTTCAAGCGGAAGGGTCTCGACATCCGGGTGTCCTACGACGAGATCCTGGATGATCTCCGTTTCGAACGAGCAGGCGACGTGGCCTTCGACTTGGCCCAACGTTTCCGAATCGGCGAGCTCGACGCGGTGTACCTCCTCTACAACGAGTTCAAGTCGGCCATTTCGCAGAACGTCCGTTTGGAGCAGCTCCTTCCGATCCGGCCCCTCGAGGGCTGGGACGAGAACCCGAACGTCAAGATCGGCGAGTTGGCCGCGATTTCTGGAGACGTACGGGCAGTGGCGGGCCGCACTGGCGGCGACGTCTCTCTCGAGCAGCCGGCTTCAGACTTCAAACTCTCCGAGACTCTGGAGTTCGACACCGACGGCTACGAACACGTCTACGAGCCCTCTCAAGACGAGGTCCTGGACGCCCTCCTGCCTCAGCACCTCGCGGTCCAGGTATGGCGCGCCCTGCTCGAGTCCAACGCAGCCGAGCACGGTGCCCGGATGACGGCCATGGACGCCGCCTCCCGAAACGCTTCGGAGCTCATCGACAAGCTCAGCTTGGAAGCGAACCGCGTCCGTCAGGCCAACATCACGACTGAGCTTTCCGAGATCGTCACCGGCGCCGAGTCGCTCAAGGCAGGGTGAGTCTCCAAAGGAAAACGGGGGCCAGGCTACGCCTGGACCGGGACCGCAAGCCAGGTCACGGCCCGCTAGCGCACAGGGTGTGCCGCGACCACGCCGGGGTTCCTTCGCAGACCCGAAGAAAACCGAATGCCGGACCGCGTAGAGGTACGGCTGGCGCGCAGCGAGCGACAGCGAGCGAAGACGGGTGGGCCAGGCTACGCCTGGACCGGGACCCGAAGGACATCAGCCAGGAATCCACCTGACTGCCGTTTCCAAAGGCTAGCGTACAAGCCGTCCAGCGCGAGGAGCTCGTCATGGGTTCCCTCTTCGACGATCATGCCCTCGTCCAGAACGATGAGCCGGTCGAGGTGGGCGATGGTGCTGAGTCGATGGGCGATTGCGAGGACCGTCTTGCCTCTCATGAGATCCACGAGGCTCTCCTGAATCGCGCTCTCCACTTCGCTGTCCAGAGCCGAAGTCGCCTCGTCCAGGACCAATACTGGCGCCTTCTTCAGGAACACCCGGGCCAGCGCGATTCGCTGGCGCTGGCCCCCCGAGAGCCGCACCCCTCGCTCACCCACCTGCGCCTCCAGCCCGCGACGACCGTCCGCGTCTTCTAGCTCGGGCACGAAGCTGTCGGCATGGGCGAGGGCCAATGCCTGCTGAAGCTCCAGCTCCGTAGCTTCGGGGCGACCATAGGCCACGTTCTCCCGGACTGACCGATGCAAAAGGGCCGAGTCTTGGGTGACCATACCGATCTGGTCTCGCAAGCTCTCTTGACGGACCTTCGAGATGTCCTGACCGTCGATGAGAATGCGACCACCCTCTAGATCATGAAAGCGTAGGAGAAGGCTCACCAGCGTAGACTTGCCCGCTCCCGAGCGCCCGACCAGGCCCACCTTCTCACCGGGCTGAATCTCCAGATTCAAGCCCTCCAAGACCCCGTTGCCCTTGCCGTAGTGGAAGGCCACAGCCTCGAAGCTCAGCTTACCAGCTTGGACTCTCAGGTCGGGCGCGTCCGGTACGTCGACCACGCTCTGGGGCGCCGAGAAGGTGGACATGCCGTCCACGACGGTTCCGACGTTCTCGAACAGGGCCGAGAACTCCCAAAGGACCCACTGCGACATGCCGTGCAGCCTCAGCACCAAGCCCAGCGCGACGGTGATGGCGGCCAGCCCGATCGAAGCCTCCATCCATAGCGCAATCGCCGTCGCGCTGACCGAAAACATTAGAAGCCCGTTCAGCGCGGTGAGCGTCGTTTGAACCCCCGTCACGAAACGCATCTGACCGTGAACGGTCAGCAGAAATTCTTCCATGCTGTCACGGGCGTAGGCCTCCTCTCGGGCCGCATGACCGAACAGCTTAATGGTTTGGATGTTGGTGTAGCTGTCGACGATACGCCCCGTCATCACGGCTCGAGCGCCCGCCTGGCGCTGAGCTGCAGCCTCCAGCCGAGGAAGGAAGTAGACGAGGGCGGCGATGTACAGCACCAGCCAGCCGAACATGGGGAGGGCCAGGCGCCAGTCGGCGGCCGCGATCATCACCACGCCAGCCAAGAAATAGATGCTGATGTAGAGGATGACGTCGAGGAGCTTCACGACCGTTTCACGTACGGCGAGGGCGGTCTGCATCAGCTTGGTCGACAAGCGCCCCGCAAACTCGTCAGCAAAGAACTGGGTCGATTGGCCTAGGAGCCATCGATGCCCCAACCAGCGAATGCGCATCGGGAAAGAGCCGAGGACGCCCTGGAAGAGCACCAGCCCATACAAAAGGCCCACGGCCGGCAATCCGAGGAGCATGAGCGCGCTCCAAGCCAGGAGCTCTCCCCCGTGTTCGACCAGGAACTGACTCCGGTCGGCTCGGGACAGCTCGTCAACCAGGCGACCCAAGAAGCCCAGCAGGGCGACCTCGAGAACGGCCGCCAAGGCCGAGAAACTGGCCATGACGGCCAAAACGAGGGCGGAGGGACGGGCGTAGTGAAGGCAGAAGGCCCAGGGAGTCTCGGGGGGTCGGACCGGCCTCCCCTCCGGGAAGGCCGGGATCAGCTTCTCGAACCACCTGAGCACGGCGGGTGGAGACTGCAGCCTCAGCCGGCCCGAGTCATGCGAAAGGCCTCCAAGGATGACTTCCGCCGATTCGTGGGTTGTCATGGGGCGGTGGCCAGGGAGGACTGGGCGACCAAGGTCATGCGGGAGGTCGACGCCGTGATCGAGAAGGTGGAGCCCCATATCACCCGTAGGAAGTTCGTGCCTCCCACCCCGGAAGAACGTCTCCTCAGGAAGCGAGAGCGCAAGCGGAAGGGGTTCAGAGGCCATACCCAGAGCTTTCTGGTCGTGAACGCCTTCCTCATCGCCCTTTGGGCGGTCGGCTTCGTATCGGGGGGCGGCGGCTACCCGTGGTTCGTCTTCCCGCTCCTGGGCTGGGGTATGGGCTGGACCTTCCACGCCCTCGGCTATCGATCCTGGCTGACTGACAATCGTCAGGCGCTGCAGGCGGCGGAGCGCATGCTCCTTCCCGAAGGTCAGCAGGAAGCAGAGCTTGAACGATGGGACCAGCTCGTGGAGCGCTGTCGCTCGACGGTGGAGCAGACCAAGGAGGCCCTCTCGTCTCACCCCGAACTCGAAGTCGCCCAGGCCGAGCTGGATGAAAGCCTGGACCAGGTGACCCGACTGGCGGAAGGCGGACGCGACATCGAGCAGGCCATCAGCGCCATCGTTCCCGACGGCGTCGATGGCCTCGACACTCGCCTCGCGGCGGCAGAATCCGCCTGGTCCAACACCGAAGACCCGGGGCTGAAGAGCGCCCATGAGCAGAACTGGACCCTGCTTCGGAAGCGTCGCGAGAAGATTGCCGCCCTCCAGTCGGAGCGAGACCGAATCGTGGCGACCCTGGAGGGCTTTGTACTCGCAGCGGAGAACTTGCGATTGGACGCCCTGCGCCAGGCCAAGGGAGACCTGGACCCAGCAGCTCTTCAGGCCCCCGTACGCAGGCTTCAACAGGAGGTTGAGGTCCTGGAGAAGGTCCGCTCCGAACTGGCGGCCCTGAACTGAGGTCGCACCCGGTGCCCACGCCCGAGGCCGTGCTCGACCAGGCCCGAACCGCGCTCCGCGAAGACGAGGTCGAAGCCTTGGTGGCCAAACGCCCACAGTTGGCTTGGTTTAGGCCCTTCTTCGACGCCCCCTGAAGCGAGAGTATGTCGATTTGGACGCCCTCCTCGTCCATACCGAAACCCGACAGCGAGTCCGCTTTGCCGGCCGGCAGAACTCGGGCTGAAGACCCACCAATGGCGACCAGATGAATCAGCGAGCAAGAGGACCCGCTCCGCGAGCAGGTTCCCGTATGCACGCAGACTTCGTCGGGCCGGGAGCGCCTGGGACCCGCGAGCGCACGGGCCCAGCGGGCAATGTTGGTGGAAGGGAGAAGCTGGCTGTCTCCATCGCAGCTCGCGTCCGCTGGTCCTTAGGTCCCGAGCGCGCCTTGGGTCGACAAAAGTCCAGTTCGGATGACGGAACCCTGGTCCCGTGGCAAGGCCAAGGTCATGGGCATCTTCGGTTCCGACCCTCTCGCAGTGGGCGAGACAGCACCCTCCTTCGAGCTCAAGAACCAAAAAGGCGAGACGGTGCGTTCGGCCGAAGTTCAACGGCCCATGGTGATATTCTTCTACCCGAAGGACGACACACCGGTCTGCACCCAGGAGGCCTGTCTCTTCCGGGACAACTACGACGGTATCCAGGAAGCCGACGCCGAGGTCTTCGGGATAAGCAGCGACTCCACCGACTCCCACAAGTCCTTCGCCGAACGCCACGGCATGCCCTTCGATCTTCTCTCGGATCCCAAGGGAGCGATTCGAAAGGCCTTCAAGGTGCCGAGCACCATGGGCGTACTGCCAGGTCGGGTTACCTTCGTGATCGACCGAGAGGGCGTCATCCGCCACGTCACGAACTCCCAGCTCTCGGCCCAGAAGCACGTGACCGAAGCCCTCGCCGCACTGAAGGCGCTTTGAGCTGGAGCCTCCTCGCCCAGCGTCTCGAGAAGGGACGGATCGTGCTGATGGATGGTGCCATGGGGACCGAACTCGCCGCACGAGGGGCTCGCTTCGAGGGTCATCCTCTGTGGGCCTCCTCGGTCCTCGCCTCGAGCGAAGGCCGCCAACTCACGACGGAGGTCCACCGGGGCTATCTCGCTGCCGGGGCCGAGCTGCTCGTCGCCAACACCCATAACGCGAGCGCTGCCGCCTGCCGCCAGGCCGGAGCGGATCTGGTCGCGATCAACGAGGCCGCGGTCATCGCTCTCCGGGCGGCCTGCGAGGACGCCACAGAGCCGGTGTGGCTCGCCGGATGCACCATGTCGCCCGACCGACCCTACGCTACGACGGCCAGCCTATCGGTGGAGGCGACGGCCGAAGCCTATCGACCTCAGGTCGAGCTCCTCGACCAGCTGGGTCTGGACCTCATGATCTTCGAGATGCTGAGCACCGAAGCCGACGTGAAGGGTGGGGCCGCGATCGCGCACGCATCGAGGACCCCGGTCGCGGCTGGCTTCACCTGTGGTCGGGACGGTCGAACCCGGGGCGGCGTGTCGCTGGTCGAGGCCGCCGCCGCCTGGTCCATGGCCGAGGTCCTGTTCATCCAGTGCACCCCCTGGCCCGAAGTGGGCCCGGCCCTGGCGGCTCTCCCAGCGACGCGGGTCCGAGGCGCCTACGGCAACGGCGGCCGCCGCTGGACCGGGTCCCGCTTCGAGGGCGAGGCCGCCGACCCCGATATCTACGCCGAAGCCGCCGAGGGCTGGCTGACCCAAGGGATCCGGGTCGTCGGCGGCTGCTGTGACACCGGACCACGGCACGTGGCCGGCCTGGCCCGAATGCTGGACCGGATCTGAAGCCCCACCCCACCGACTTTTCTTGGCGCATCGCAGCATGGAGGGCATGTTCGGGGTGTGTACCGGATCCACCGCAGCGTGGACGTGAGCTTCTCTCACCACGTCCGGGGTCACTCGGGACCCTGCGTCAACGTCCACGGCCACACGTGGAAGTTCGAAGTCGGACTCGGCGCCAACGAGCTCGACCTCGAGGGCTTCGTGGTCGACTTCGGTCGTCTGAAGTCCGCGGTACTTCAGCCGGTTCATGCGCTGCTCGACCACGCCTTCGCCGTAGGCGAGACGACCTTTGCCGAGATCGAGTCCAGTCTCGCCCCTCTGGGCGAACGCCTCATCCAAAGCCGACGGGCCGTCCATGGTCCTGACCACCAGAGCCCTCCTCCCTTGGACATGCGGCTGCAGGGCGCCCAACTCCGCTACCCGGGCGGCATGAAGGTCTGCGTCTTTCCCTTCGCGCCGACCAGCGAGCGCTTGGCCCGGTGGCTGTGGGATCTGGCAGACACCGAACTGGCCGACGCCCGCGTCCAGGTCGCTTTCGCTCGAGTGTACGAGACCCTTCACCCCGTGGAGTCAGTGGCCGAGTGGCGCCCCGACTGAAGGAAGGAAGCATGGAGCTCTACAACACCCTAAGCCGACGCAAAGAGACCTTCGAGCCCATCGAAGCAGGACGGGTTCGGATGTACGTCTGCGGCCCCACCGTCTACAACTACGCCCACATCGGAAACTTCCGACCCGCGGTCGTCTTCGACACCCTGTTCCGCCTCCTCCGCCACGAATTCGACGAGGTGATCTACGCCCGAAACATCACCGACGTGGACGACAAGATCATGAACAAGGCCCAGGAGGAGGGCACATCCATCGAGGCCATCACCAGCCGTTTTACGGAGGCCTACCTCGAAGACTCGGCCGCCCTCAACATCTTGACCCCGACCCTTCAGCCGAAGGCGACGGCCCACATCAGCGACATGGTGTCGATGATCGAGCGGTTGGTCGAAGGAGGCCACGCCTACTCCGCGGATGGCCACGTCATGTTCGCGGTGGACAGCTGCAAGAACTACGGCAAGCTGTCTCGGCGCTCCCAGGACGAGATGCTAGCGGGCGCCCGGGTCGACGTCGCGAGCTACAAGCGGGCCCCAGGAGACTTCGTGCTCTGGAAGCCCTCCGACGCAGACCAGCCTGGCTGGGACAGTCCATGGGGCCGGGGTCGACCGGGCTGGCACACCGAGTGCGTAGCCATGATCGAAGCTCTCCTCGGCGAGACCATCGACATCCATGGCGGCGGGATCGATCTCTGCTTCCCTCATCACGAGAACGAAATCGCCCAGGCTGAATGCGCCCACGGCGGCACGAGTTTCGCGCGCTATTGGATGCACAACGGCTTCCTGAGCGTCGACCAGGAGAAGATGTCGAAGTCCTTGGGGAACGTCATGCTCGTGAACGAGCTGCGAAAGACCATCCCTGGAGAGGCCCTCCGTTTCGCCCTCCTCAAGGCCCACTATCGTCAACCCTTGGACTGGAGCGAGGACACGCCGAGCGAGGCGGTTGCAGCCTTGGACCGCCTGTACGGTGCCCTCCGGGGCCTGGAAGACGTCGAGGCGAGCTCAGTCGAGCCGGCCGCCGGCGTTTTGGATGCGCTGCGCGACGACCTGAACACGCCCCAAGCCATCTCGGAGCTCTTCCAGGTGGCCAAAGAAGCCAACACCGCCACCGACCCCCAAGAGCGGGCACGATTGAAAGGTCTCCTGCAGACCTCGGCTGACTTGCTCGGCCTCCTCCAAAGCAAAGACTGGTTCACGCGCGGAAACGAGAATGGCCCGAGCGCAGAGCAGGTCGAAGCCCTGATCCAGGCCCGCAAAGATGCTCGCAAGAACAAGGACTTCGCGGAGGCCGATCGGATCCGAGACGAACTGACTGCTCTGGGCGTCGTCTTGGAAGACGCCCCCGACGGCGGGACTCGCTGGAGAATCCAGCGCTGAAGAAAGCCATCATGAAGGAAGAAACCACCCCCATCGAAGTGCGACTGGACCGGGACAACGGCCGGGTCCTCATCAGCTGGGAAGACGGCGTTCGCCTCCAGTACCCCCTGGACGACCTTCACAACGCCTGTCCTTCTGCAACCTGTCGGGGACATTCGGCGGGCGAGGTCGAACCTCCCAACCTCAAAGGCGCCGACCTTCTTCAGATCGAAGAAGTTGGGAACTACGCACTGCGCTTCATCTGGGCCCCCCCGGGCTGCAACCATGGCATCTACACCTGGCCGTATCTCCGCGAGATCGGCCAAGACTGTCCCTCTTGAGCAGCGGTTCGTCGACCGCCCAGGTTCTCTACGTCCTGGGCATGCACCGTAGCGGAACCTCAGCCCTGGCCCGGGCCGTCAACCTCTTGGGGGCGTCCTTGGGTGAGGCGCTCATGGCCCCCCAGGCCGACGACAACCCCCTCGGCTACTGGGAGCACCGAGAAGTCCAGCGACTGCAGCAAGACTTCTTGGTCGCCATCGACCGTAGCTGGGACGACCCACGAAGCCTACCGAGTGAGACTTGGGCGCGACCCGAGGCCCTCGACTTGGTCGAGGGCCTGGCGAAGGAGCTGCGGTCCGAGCTCGGCAAGAGCCCATTCTTCGCTCTCAAGGACCCTCGCATGTGCATACTCGGCCCCATCTGGGCTCGGGTCCAGGATCGCATCGGCTACGAAGCTTCCGCCGTAGCCGTGCTGCGCCATCCGCGAGGCGTGATCGACTCCTTGGCCCGTCGTTCGGAGGTGCCGGGCATGCTCTCGCTTTGGCTGTGGTGGCAGCACAACCTGGGCTGGATGAAGATGAGCCGAGGGCTGTCCAGACAGCTGCTCGTCTTCGAAGAGATGGTCGCCGACCCCGACGGCGCCATCGACCAGATTCGGTCCTTGGACCTGCCCTGGTGGCCCGAGGCGTCGGCCAGGGCGGCGGCCTCCATCGAAAGCACGGCGCCCCGATCCTCCGGCGTCGGGCGTCCGCCAGACATCGACGCGCGATGGTGGTCCGAGAGTCTGGCCTTCTACGAGGCCCTCCGCTCGGGTCCCCGAACCGGGATCCAGCTCGTCGACGAGGCGCTCGAGCGGAGCTTCGAGGATCGGATGAGAACGCTCGACGCAGAGCTGGAACCTCTAGGCTTCCTGATCCGCTCGGAGAGTCGTCACCGCTGGGCCTTGGCCCGCAGCCAGAAGAGCATCGCCAAGCTGGAAGCCAGGCGCCAAAGCTCGGAGGATGGCCGACGCACGGCTGTGGCCAAGCTTCAGTCCATCGAAGGATCCGGCGGCTACCAGGCTTTGAGAAGACTCCAGCGTATTCGCCAGCGGCTTCTCGGCCGCGGCTGAATCGCGCTCAGCTTCGGAGGCGGTCGATGGACTGGATGAGCTCCAGCATACTGCCGGGTCGACCCTCGGGCTCCAGAGACAGGCAGCGTCGAAGGAAAGCGCGAAGCTGTGGGCTGTAGCGCGGATCGTCGGGGAGCTCGGGCGGCGGTCGCTTCACCCGCTCGATCAGCGCATCCAGGGTGCTTCCGAAAGGCGCCTTGCCCACCAACATCTCGTGCAGCAGCACGCCGAAGGAGAATACGTCGGCCCGGGCGTCCGTCTCCTTGCCCCGGGCCTGCTCGGGCGCCATGTAGCGCATGGTCCCCACCATCATGCCCTGCCCGCTGTCGTCGTTGACGAAGCGTGCGACGCCGAAGTCGGTCAGGCGCACCTCGGCTTCAGCATCGACGAGAACGTTGGTCGGCTTGACGTCTCGATGAAGGATCCCCGCTTCGTGGACCGCTGCTAGGGCAGCCGCGACGTCCCGAGCGATGCGCAGGGCCAGCCGTACTTCGAGTGGTCCTTTCTCCAGCCATTTGCGAAGGGTGCGGCCCTCGAAGAACTCCATTGCGATGAAGGTCAGCCCCGCCTCCTGACCGAAGTCGTAAATCGAGATGCAGTTTGGGTGTCGGACCCGGGCCGCTAGGCGGGCCTCCCGCAAGAAGCGCCCCAAGGCGGCATCATCGGGCTGAAGGCCCTCATCCAGGACTTTGATGGCCACCGCCCGATCCAGGACCTGGTCCCGGGCCAGATACACCTTGGCCTGGGCGCCCCGACCCACCCGCCGCTCGAGGAGGAAGCGGCTGCGAAGCACGGTTCCGATGAGCTCGTCTCGCCGCGGAGTGGACGGTCGGCGGGGCGGGGCCACGGGCTGAGTGGCGTCCTTGCGAAGACCCGCCTGAGGTCCGCTCGCCGAAGGCGGGGCCAAGAACAGGTCCGATGTCAGGGCCGATGGACCGAGATCACTCGTCGTGCCGGGCATGGTCGGCATGCGAGGGCCAGTCTCTTCCGGACTTCGACCCGGATCGGGCCCCGTAAACACCATGGGTCGAGCGACGATGCTCGATCCCCGGCCTGGGGAGCTGCCGAAGGTGGAGCGGTCGGTCTCCCGGAGCCTAGCCAGGCGGCGAGTGACGTCTCGATAGCCGGGCTCGAAGGCGGCCACGGTCCGAAAGGCGTTTCGCGCCCCGGCGAAGTAGCCCTCGCGCTCGAGGAGAACGCCGTACTGGTACACGGCCGGTACGTGTGCAGGCGTGGGTGCCACGCCCAAGAAGAGCTCCTGAAGGACGGTGAGCGCTTCTTGAGTGAGGCCTCGCTCCGTTAGCACCTCGCCCAGCATGGTGCGGGCGGCCAGATGCTCACTCGACTCCGAAGGAACCTGACGCAGTCGCGTAACGGCTTCCTCGTAGAGTTCATCTCGACCAGCTCGGGCCTCGGCGAGCAAGGCCACGGCCTCGGTCAAGACACCGTCTTCGGTAGAGCGACGTCGACGCCCCAGAAGGCGCTCGGCGTCGTGGGGTCGACCTGCCGAACGTAGACAGTTGGCCGCTCGCTCGAGATCCCCCATGCGCTCGTAGAGCCTAGACGCCGCGTCCCAGAGCTGCCCTCGGGCCGCAGCTTCGGCCGCCTTCGTCCAGTCTCCGGCCAACTCGAAGAGGCGCACCGCCTCGTAGTGTTCGCCCGCTTCCTGAAAGTGGACCGCTGCTTCCCCGAGTCGACCCGATTGCTCATCACGTTTCCCCAGGAAGCGATGATGACTAGCCAGATCGCCCGCCTTGCGGGCTGTCTCGGCCGCCGCCAAGAGGTTGCCGACCTCCACGAAAAGGCGCTGGGCCTCGACAAGACGTCCGGTATCGGCCAACAGCTGGGCGGCATACTCGAGCTCCCCTCCCCAGCGAAGGACCTGGACCGCCCGCTCGACCCGCCCCGCGTGGGCGTAGAGCTCGCCCGCCTTTCGACAGGCGCGGGTCGTGGCAGCGGCAGAGAGTCGTCGGCCCGAGCTGCCGGCCAAAGCCTTTACCAGAAGGTCGGCCGCCCGCTCGTTCTGACCCATCTCAGCTTGAAGCTGGGCTGCCCGGATCGCGTCACCGTGTTCCTCGAAGAGCGCGGCCGCCTCGGCGTGATCCTGGGCTTGGGCGAGGAGCTCGGCCGCGACCAATGGCGCGCCTTCGCGGAGGCGCATGCTCGCCTCCGCCCGCAGCGCTTCGATGCGCTCGTCGTCCAGCTCGGCCGGGTTCACGGGGCTCGCATTAGAGCACCTGGTTCGAAGAAACGAAATCCACTGATGGGTCGCAAGCGGGGGAACCGTGGGCTAGCGTCCTGTCCAGGTGGCCAGGGTTCATCTTATCGGCATCTGCGGTACGGGGATGGGCTCCTTTGCCGGTCTGCTGAAGGAAGCGGGCCACGTGGTCCGTGGGAGTGACCAGGCGACCTATCCCCCGATGTCGGACAAGCTGCGCGAATGGGGCATCGAAGTCCGCACGCCCTACGTGGTCGAAAACCTCGAGCCCTCCCCCGACCTCGTCATCGTCGGCAATGCGATCCGTCGCGAGAATCCGGAGGCGAGCGCCGTGCGGACGTCCGGAATCGAAAGCGCCTCGTTCCCCGAAGCCCTGTCGCGGTTCTTTCTCGAGGATCGGACTTCCATCGTGGTGGCGGGCACCCACGGGAAGACGACCACGACGTCGATGATCGCTCACCTGCTCCATCGAACGGGGCAGGACCCCAGTTTTCTGATCGGCGGCGTGCCCGAGAACTTCGGGGTCGGTTTTCGGCACGGGAAGGGCCCCCATTTCGTGGTCGAGGGCGACGAGTACGACACCGCTTACTTCGACAAGCGGCCCAAGTTCCTCCACTACCGACCCAAGATCTTGGTCCTGACCTCGCTCGAGTTCGACCACGCCGACATCTACCCCGACCTGGCGGCCATCGAGGCCCGCTTCGAGGAACTTGTGGCCCTCGTCCCCAAAGACGGCCTCATCCTCGCCGCCGCCGACGCCCAACTTCCTCTGGGTCGAGCCGTGGCCCCGGTGCGGCGCTACGGCCAAGGAGGTGAAGCGTCGCCGAGCGACCTGGTCCTCGACGGCGAAGGCGCACGCTTTCGACTTCGTGGTTTGGAGCACCGCTTGGCCTTGGGAGGCGCCTTCAACGTGGACAACGCGTGTGCCGCCCTCGAGGTGGTCCAGCACTTGGGCGTCGGATCCGAAGACGCAGCCGCGGCCTTGGCCGATTTCCGGGGGGTGGCCCGCCGGCAGACGCTACGGGCCGAGGTGGCCGGGATCCGGATCGTCGACGATTTTGCCCACCACCCCACCGCGGTTCGACTCACCCTCGAGGGTCTACGGTCCCGCTTCTCCGGCCCATTGATCGCGGTTTTCGAGCCCCGAACGGCCACCAGCGCCCGGAGCTTCTTCCAAGACGACTACGCCCGGTCCTTCGACGCCGCGGACGAGGTCATCATCGCCGGGGTGGGCCGAACCGAGCTTCCCGAAGCCGAGCGACTGGACGTCGAACGACTGGCGGCCGATATCGACCATCGCGGGACCCCGGCCTGCGCCATTCATCGGGTGGAGGACATCGTTGCTCGACTCGCTTCATCGGCGCCCTCCGGCGCCACCATCGCCTTCATGAGTAACGGCGGCTTTGGCGGCATTCACGACCGGATGGAGGCGGCCCTTCGGGCCCGTCCCCAATGACCAAGCTCGTCGAAGGCTCGGTGCGTCGGCACCTGCTCGACCTAGCCTTGCCCATGACGGTGGGGCTGCTCGCGATGATGAGCAAGAACCTCGTCGACACGTACTTCGTAGCCCAGCTCGGGACGGCGGAGTTGTCGGCCATCAGCTTCACCTTCCCGATCATCCTCCTCTTGATGAGCGTGATCATCGGGCTGGGCGCCGGCTCGACGAGCGTCGTCTCCCGGGCAGCAGGGGAAGGCGAAACGAGTCAGGTCCAACGGCGCTGCACCGATGCCCTGCTCCTTTCGGTGGTTCTCGTCAGCGCGGCCGGGCTGTTGGGGCTCGTGACCTGCCGTCCGGTCTTTCGACTCCTCGGCGCAGAAGGCGAAGTCCTGGAGCTCGTCCTGGCCTACATGCAGCCCTGGTATCTGGGGCTCGTCGCCTTGATCTGTCCTATGGTCGGCAACGGCCTCCTCCGCGCCAACGGCGAGGCCCGTCTTCCCGGTGTGATCATGGTCTGCAGCGCCTTGCTCAACGCCATTCTGGACCCACTGCTGATCTTCGGCCTCCTCGGCCTCCCCCGCCTAGGCATCACCGGCGCCTCTCTGGCCACCGTGATCAGCAACGTCCTCACCAGCGGCGTCGTCCTCTGGCTACTGGCGGCCCGGGGGCTCTTGACGCTGAGTCGTCCCAGCTGGCCGGAGGTCAAGGACTCCTGGCGTCGCATCATCGTCATCGCCCTGCCCGCCGCAGGCGCCAACACGGTCAACCCGCTGGGCCTCACCATCGTCACTGGACTCCTGGCCCGACTGGGACCCGAGATCGTGGCCGGCTTCGGGGTGGCCACCCGCATCGAGACGCTGAGCGCGATCATGCTGTTCGCGCTCTCGGCATCCATCGGCCCCCTGGTCGGTCAAAACTACGGCGCCGGCCGGCCAGAGCGGGTCGGCGAAGGCATCAAGGTCGGCTTTCAGCTCTGCGTGGTTTGGGGCGTGGCCTCCGCCCTCTTGGTCGGACTGACGGCGGAGTACGTCGTGCCGCTCTTTGACGAGTCCACGACCGTACAGCAAGTAGCGGTCCTTTACCTGTGGGTCGTCCCCATCACCTTCGGGGGCTACGGCATGAACATCGTGCAGAGCGCAGCCTTCAACGCCTTGGGTCGGCCCTTCTTCGGCACTCTGATGACCTTGCTCCGCATGATGGTCTACGTCCCGGCGGCCGCCATCCTCATGCACTTCCTGGGCGCGGTGGGCGTCTTCGTGGGGGCGGGCTTCGGCAACCTGGCAGGGGGCGCCTTCGCCTGGATGGGCTACCGATGGCTAACGGCCCAGATTCGGACTAAGCGTCAGGATCCCTCGGGCTCGGCGGCCGCTGCCTGAGCGGCTTCGCCGAGCGGCGGGGCAGGAAAGTGGGGCAACAGGTCATCGCCGTTGGCCGCGGGTGCCGGTTCGCCGCCGTGGCCCAGGTCGTCACCGTTGGGGCCGTCCTGACCGAAGGCCTCGTGGGCGTACTTCTCCTTCACGTACTCCGGCAGCATCTTGGTCGGGTCGAGGAAGCTCTCGTCCTGCTCGTAGCGAGAGGTGTAAGACACGTGAAGGTCGGCCCGAGTGCCGACCAGCAGGAAGTAGTACGGGAGCGTCAGCTCCCAGGGATGGCAGGAGATGACGGTGGGGACACCGTTCAGTGAGACCTTCTCTCGGCCCACCGGGAGGCTGCTGACCAGGACGTCCACCTGTTTTCGGTAGTGACTGATCAGCCGAGCGAAGGCCGAATCAGGCATCCGGCCCAGGGCCCAGGACTGCGCAGCTGAGGTCCCCCAGTTCAGCATCGGACTCTTGGTTTGCTTGGTGACCTGCTGAAGGATCTCGCCGAGATCACCGCGGGTCACCTTGCAAAGGAAGACGCCGTACTTGTTCCGGCCTTCGAGGAAGGGGAAGTAAGCGGTCATGCCGACGTTCAGCCGCTCTCGGTCGGGGTGACGGCGAAAGACCTCACTGATGACCATGGCGCTGGTCATCAGGTTGAATGAACCGCGCAGCTTGTTCTTCATGCCGCGGAGGGGCTTGGCGTCCCAGAGCGCCAAACCACGGGTCAGGGGACCCTCAGGGAGGTTTTTTCGGAGCCGACCTCGCCACACCAAGCGACGTGCGGTTCGAGGCAAGGCCATGATCTCGGGCAGCAGGGGCGGCGGAGCCGGGATCTTTCGGTAGGGAACCAAGGGCGGATTGGGGTCGAAGAGCTGGCGCAGGGCGCTCCACATACCGACGCCGTCGGTCTGCATGTGGTTCCAGACGACCCGGATCTTTCCCGGCTGCTCGACGTCCAAGTAGACGCCCGAGCGGGGCTTCAAGAGGTCTTGGACCGTGGTGTTTGGGTGCTCATGAAAGCTGACCTGCTTGCCGCTGAAGTCGGCGACCTCCCGCAGGAGCCGAGTCGACTCGGGATCATCGACCAGCTGCCGATCCATTCGCTCATAGAAGGCCTCCTTGAACGCCTGGTCGGCGGCCTTGGGAACGTGGATGGTGAGATCCATGTTCGAGGCCTCCCACTCGGTCTTGCCGTAGAGGGCCATGTAGCGGTCCTCGGAGCCGGTCAGCCGGCGCTTCAAGTAGTCCCGGGCTGCGAGCAATCCACCGCCGGAGAGCATGGCGATGGACGGGAGAAGCAATGGGTCCGGCATCGCCGAGGCACGGTAACACGCAGGCTCCGCACCCGTAGATGCAGGGGAAGACCCCAGCCGTCCCTTCCTCGGGTTTCTTTGGATCATCAGTTTTCTGAGGGAAGGACATGAGGGGGGACTAACCTGGGGGCACCTTCGGTTGACACCGTGCCCCGAAGCGATTGGTTACCCCGAGCCTCGATCGGACGACGCGCATGCAACGATTCCTCATTCTGGCCGCCCTGGCCTTCAGCCTCCCCGTTTTCGCCAAGCCCGCGGATCTCCACACGCCCGTTCCGATGGATCCGCAGCTGTTCGGGCTATGGCTCTATGACGGGACCCTGGCTGCCCCCACGCCAGACCCCGTGAATGGAACGCCCGCTCGAATGAGCGAGGCCTGGGAGCGCTTTCAGTCCGGCAATCCTGGCCGCTGGGACACCAACTGGGTCCGCCAGACGCCCCTCTTCATTTCCGGAGGTTCCATCCCTGCCCCGGGTGCCATCGCTGACGCGGACGCTGCGGCCGAAGCCGGGCTAGAGATCGTCGCCCGCCACGTCGACCTTTTGGCGCCGGGCGCCTCGGCCAGTGACTTCGTGCTGGTCGCGAACGTCCTGAACGAGGCGGGCAACTACCGTACTCTCGGCTTCGAGCAACGCTATCGCGGGCTGCCGGTCGAAGGCGGCCACTTCAGCGTCCGCATCAAGAACGATCGCATCTTCGCCCTCTCCTCCCAGGCCCTGCCTTTCGTCGACCTCCAAATCGACCCCGAGACCTTGGCCGCAGCGGACGCGGAAGCAGCGGCCCTTGGATGGATCGAGTCCACCCGGGGCGGGCGTCCCTTCGCCACCGATGTCGAGGGTCCGATGATCCTTCCCTACGCTCGACCAGAGGGCCAGCTCGAGTTCGAGCGGGTTCTCAAAGTCAGCGTCATGGGCGGAGCCAATCTCGAGTCCTGGTCCGTGTACGTAGACGCCATGGACGGTCACCCGGTGGCCCGCGAGCAGCTCTCGAAGTTCATCAACGGCGCAGTCAACGCCAGCACCCCTGACGGGAACCCCCTGAATGGTCGAGTCACCCAGCCTGTCCCCAACCTGACCTTGGAAGGCCAGAGCGTGGACTCGGGCGCGAGCTTCACCATCCAGCTGGACGATCAGGGACGCTTTACGACGACGGAGACTGGCGACGTCACCATCAGCAACCCCGACCAGCCCGGTCTGGACCTTCGAAACGTGCTCGGCGAGATCGTCGAAGGAGGCATGTCCGGTCCCAACCTTAGGGTGGGGGATCTGCAGAACGACCAGCCGACGGACATTTCCGGAACCCTGTCCGACGGTGAAGTCTTGAGCGTGAACTTCGCAGGGGAGCAGTTCGACGACGCGACGATCAATACCTACGTATCGACCCTGCAGGTCCGAGAACGCCTCCTGGAGGTCGTGCCTGGCCTCGGATGGCTGACCAACCAGCAGCTCTTCGCCATCTCCAACGTCAACAGCGCCTGCAATGCGGTCGTGACCGGCGGAGTGATCTTCATGTTCCGGGCCGGCAGCGGATGCGAGAACACCGGCCTCCTCGACGACGTCGTCTTCCACGAGTTCGGCCACGTGGTCCACAGCCGATCCCTGATCCAGGGGGTCGGCGCCTTCGTGACCGACCACTCCGAAGGCCTGAGCGACTACTTGGCCGCGAGTGTCACCAACGACTCCCTGATCGGCGAGGGCATCCGGCGAGACAACCGGGCCATCCGGGAGACCGACCCCAACCAGCCCAACGTCTGGTCGGTCGTGGGTGGCTCCCAAGTCCAGCACACGCGCGGCCTGGCCTACGCCGGCGCCATGTGGGATCTCCGGACGGCACTTCGGGTCAAGCTCGGCGCGCAGGCCGGCACCGACACCGCCGACCTCCTCTGGTACGAGACGACCCGTCGGGCCAACGGCATCCCCAGCACCTTTCAGGAGACGATCGCCGCCGACGACGACGACGGCGACCTGTCCAACGGGACGCCGAACTTCTGCGAGATCTTCGATGCCTTCGACGAGCACGAGCTGGTCTTCACCAACCAGTTCGACGCCGGAACCGGACCGGTCACCGTGAACGGTCTGAGCGTCGAGGTCCCTTTCCTCGACTCCTCGATTCGATGCAGCGCCCCCACCGTATCCGCGACCCTGGGCTGGACGGCCGAGGACGGCAGCTCGGGGACGGTGCAAATGCTCGTGGGCCCCAACGGCATGAGCGGCCAGCTCCCTGCCAGCATCGCCGTCGGTCAGCTGGTGGAATTCTTCATCACCACCGACCAGGCCGACGGCACCCGAGCCCAGCTGCCTTCGAACCCTGCCGCCCCCCGCTTCCAGCTCTTCCGAGGCGAGCTGGAGGAGTTCTACTGCAACGACTTCGAGACCAACCCCTTCGCCGACGGCTTCTCGAGCGAGCTCCGCTCCGGCCAGAACCGACCCGGCGCCAATGATTGGCAGTGGGGCGAGCCGCAGGGCCGCTCAGGCGACCCCTCGTCGAGCTTCTCGGGGACCGGAGCCATCGGCAACGATTTGGGTCTGCCCTTTGCCGGAGGCGGAAACGGCAACGGTGCTTATCAGCCGGGCCTCGTCAACTTGATGTCTGCACCGCCGGTGACGGTCGAACCGAGGGATCGGTACTTCGTGCGTTATCGCCGATGGCTCACGGTGGAGGACGGGCAGTTCGACCTCGCCACCATCGCCGTGAATCGGCGCTCGGCCTGGCAAAACGCCTCGGGAGCGAACCACATCGACGAGCAGTGGGTCGAACACTTCGTCGACATCACGGACCTGGTCGAAGAGGACGGCGCAGTCGAAGTCGACTTCATCCTCAACTCGGATTTCGGCGCCAACTTCGGAGGCTGGAACGTCGATGACCTGTGCATCGCGGGCTACGACGTCCCCGCCTGTGGTGATGGCCGGGTCGACCCGGGGGAAAGCTGCGACGACGGCAACCTGATCGACGGCGACGGCTGTGAGTCGGACTGCACCGACACCCGCATCGCCCTGTGCGGAAACGGCGTGATCGAGGGCGACGAGGTCTGCGACGACGGCAACCTGGTAGATGGCGACGGCTGTGAATCGGACTGTACCGAGACCCCGGCTCCGGTCTGCGGCAACGGCATCCTTGAAGACGGTGAGGCCTGCGACGACGGCAACCTGAGCGACGGCGACGGCTGCGAGTCGGACTGCACGGAGACGCTCGTGCCCGAGCCGACTTGCGGCGACGGGAACATCGATCCCGGCGAGGCTTGCGACGACGGGAACCTGTTCGACGGGGATGGCTGCGAGTCGACCTGCGTCGAAACCCCGGTCGAAGAGACTTGCCCCGACGGTTCAGCGCCACCCTGTGAGGACGAAACCCCGACAGGCCCGAGCCTGGGCGGCAACCTGGCCGAAGCCGAGGGCGGATGCAGCAGCACCGGACCCAACGGAGGCCTCATGAGCGCCCTCCTTCTGCTGGGCGCCTTCACCGCTCTGCGTCGCCGCCGCAGCTGAGGCTGGGCGCACGGGCTTCGGAGGCTCCGCGCGGGCCTCGCGACGAAGCTCGTGTGAGCCCGAGGCTCCTCTTTTTCTGACGGTTGCGACCCTCGAGGCGCACCCAGAGTCCGTGCGCCGACCGAGCCTACTCCTAAGTTTCGCCTTGGGATGCGGTCTCGGGCCAGGAGCCCTTCCCGGCGAGACCGGGTTCGCCGAGCTCAGCTGCGAGCCTCAGGCCATCGACTTCCGAGCCGTCGAGCCCGGCGCCTGCGGCCGGGCGGTGCTGAGCTGCCGCACCGCCGGCCCGGGGCGCGCCCTCTTCCTCTCGGCTCAGATCGGCGGAAACAGCTCCCCTGACTTCGCCGTGGTCTCATGGCCGGGAGAGACCGAGCTCTCCACACCGGAAGACTCGGTCGAGGTGGCGCTGGCATACTGCCCCGAGACCTTGGGCGACGACGTGGGCGTCGCCATCCTGAGCTTCGCGGAGAGGGACGTCCAAATCCCGCTGCAAGGCAGCGGCGGGGGACCGAACATTGTGGTCCAGCCCCACGCCCTGAACTTCGGACTGACCTCGCTCTTGGGCCCAAGTACTCGAACGCTCTTGATTTCGAACGTCGGCTTCGCGCCTCTCACCGTCACGGCCCGGATCGAAGACGACCTCGAAGGCGTCTTTGGTCTCCCGGAGCCTCCGACCGCCGCCATCGCGCCTGGAGACGCCTGGGCGCTTCAGATCGACTTCCTTCCCGTGGCCGAGCAGGTCTACGAAGCGAACCTCATCATCGAAAGCGACGACCCCAGCTTTCCCGAGAATCGGGTCAGGCTCCGCACGCTCTAGTGCGCTGCCGTCCCAGCCGGTCGCGACAGCTAGTCGCGGCAGCCGGTCACGACAGCTAGTCGCGGCAGCTGGACGGGTTGTCGAGCTCGTCGATCGGGGCGAAGTAGAGCTCCTGGAGGACGGCGGCGCACTCGAAGCAGGTGTCGGCGAGTTCGAAGCGCTCTTCCTCCAGGCAGGGCCGACGAACCCCGAACTGAAGGGCGAGCTGGTCGAAGTTGGATTGGCAGAGCGCGAGGCAGTCCACTGAGTCGCCGCAGGCCCAGGGGGCCAGCGCGGCCCCGAGGAGCAGCCTACCCAGCCGGTAGTTCATGCTTGCTCCATGTACCACCCGACGGTCCGCTCGATGCCCCGGTCGAAATCCACGACCGGCGTGTAGCCGATCAGCTCTTCGGCCCGGCTGATGTCGGCCAAGGAGTGGAGCACGTCGCCCGGTCGCTCGGGCCCGTGGACAGGCGCCTTCCCTCGGTCCACCGCCTTTCGGATGGTCTCAGCCAGCTCGTTCAGACTGACTCGGCGACCGCAGGCGACGTTCATGACCTGGCCCGCGCATTTGGAGGTCGCCGTGCACGCCTTCAGATTGGCGTCGACCACGTTCTCGATGAAGGTGAAGTCACGGCTGATCTGCCCGTCGCCGTTGATGCGGGGGGCTTCATCCTCCATGCAGGCGGTCACGAACTTGGGGATGACGGCCGAGTAGGGGCTGGTGGGATCCTGCCGCGGCCCGAAGATGTTGAAGTAGCGTAGGGCCACCGTCTCGAGCCCGAAGTGCTCCCAAAAGGTGCGGCAGTACATCTCGCCCGTGAGCTTTTGGATGGCGTAGGGGCTCTTGGGCTGGGTCGGCATGTCCTCCTGCTTGGGCAGGGTCGGCGTATCACCATAGGCCGACGAGGAGGCTGCAAAGACGACCCGGCTCACCCCAGCGTCCCGAGCCGCCACCAAGATGTTGAGGGTCCCAGTGACGTTGGCTTCGTTGGTCGTTCGCGGATGCTTCAAAGACTTGGGCACCGAAGGCAGCGCCCCCTGGTGGAGGATGTAGTCGGTGCCTTCGACCGCGAAGCGAACGTCGTCGATGTCCGCCAAGTTCCCTTCGTGGAGGTCGATCTCATCGAGAAAGGGGGCGAGATTCTCTCGACGTCCAGTGCTGAAATCGTCCAACACCCGCACTGACCAACCGCGATGGAGGGTGGCCTCGACGAGGTGGGAGCCGATGAAGCCGGCGCCGCCGGTCACGAGAACACGAGGCATTGGATCCAAATCCCACACTTAGAGGGCTGAAGACAGACCCGAGACCGGCTAGCCTCTCGATGTGCCCGACGTCCCCCGCCGCCGTGCCCCCTGGTGGGCGCGTACCGGCTCCGTCCCCGCCGAGGACGGCACCCCGCTCGCGTACGCCGCTGGCGGCCCTCGAGACAGGCTGCACCTGGTGTGCGCCAACGGTCTCGGGGTCTCGACCTTCTTCTGGGACTACGTCGGCGAGTACTTCGAAGGGCGGCACCAAGTGGTGGTCTGGGACTATCAGGGCCATGGGGCCTCGGGCCGCCCTCGGGACCCCAGGACGTTGAGCATCCCGGGCCTGGCCGAGGACATGCTTCGCGTAATGGACGCCTGCGGCGTCGAACGCGGGGTTCTGTTGGGCCACTCCCTGGGCTGCCAGGTCATCCTGGAGCTGTGGCACCGCCATCCAGACCGTGTGGAAGGCCTGATTCCCATCTTGGGCTCCTTCGGCCACCCCGCCGACACCCTCCTCGACCCCCGGATCGGTCGCGTCCTGTTCCGCCTCATCTACCTGTTGGGAACCCAGACACCGGAGCTGGTCCAGCTGAGCCTCCGAACGACCCTCCGACGGCCTCTGACTTGGCGGCTGATCCGGCTCAGCGGTCTGGTCCACCCCGACCTGTGCAACCAGTCCGACATCGAGCCCTACCTGGAGCACCTCTCCCGCCAGGACATGGAGGTCTTCGCCGAGATGCTCCGAGCGGCCCAGGAGCACGACGCCTCGGTCTACATGGGGGGTATCGACGTTCCGACCCTAGTCGTCGCCGGAGAGCGGGACGTCTTCACGCCCCGGCATCTGAGCGTGGAGATGGCGAGCCGGATTCAGAACGCAGAGCTCTTGGAGATCCCCCGAGGCTCTCACGCGGCCTTGGTGGAGCAGCCCGAGCTCATCAACCTCCGAATCGACAAGTTCCTCCAAGACCGGTTTCAGGGACATCCTTTGGGTTGACCTAGGGCGCCACGGCACTACTCTCCCGCCCTCGGCCCGGAATCCGAGCCGAAATCAGGACCGAGGAGGTGAATACATGACCGGAGTACGCGTCAAAGAAGGCGAGTCGTTCGAGCGCGCCATGCGTCGTTTTAAGAAGATGTGCGAGCGTTCCGGGATCCTCGGCGAGATCCGAAAGCGGGAGTATTACGAGAAGCCTTCCGTAAAGAAGAAGAAGAAGGCCGCTGCGGCCCGAAAGCGACTCATCAAAAAGATGCGCAAGGAGGGCCAAGGCTGAGACGAAGCCTCGCTTCGCTCGACGCTCCTCGAATGGCCCATCCGATCCCATCGGAAGTCGTTGCCCAAGTCCGAGAGCGCGCGGACTTGCTGGACCTGGTTCAGCGCTACGTGCGGCTCGAGCGCAAGGGCCGACGTCACGTCGGCCTTTGCCCCTTCCATTCCGAGAAGTCCCCTTCCTTTGGCGTAAGCCCCGAGAAGCAGCTTTTTCACTGCTTTGGCTGCCAAGAGGGGGGGGACATCTTTGCCTTCCTGATGAAGATCGAGGGCCTGAGCTTCCCAGAGGTGGTCCGTCAGCTGGCCAAAGAGGTCGGGGTCGACGTACCCGAGCCCGAGCGAAGCCCCCGGGAGCTCGAGGCCGAGCGCCGGCGAGAAGCCCAGCTCAAGAGCCACGAGCTGGCGGCGGACTTCTTCCGCCGGGCCCTGGCCAAAGACGATCGGGCCCTCGACTACCTGGAGACCCACCGAGGGGTGGGCCCTGCGGCCCGCGAACGCTTCGCCCTCGGCTTCGCACCCGACAGCTGGGACGCCCTGGCCACCGCACTGGACAAGCGGCGACTGGGCCGAGCCGGCCTGGAGAGCGGGCTTCTCGGGGAGCGGCGACAGGGAGGCCGGCCCTACAGCAAGTTCAGGGGCCGGATCATGTTTCCCATCCGACGTCCGGACGGTCGCGTCGCGGCCTTTGGGGCCCGGCGCTGTGAGTGGATCGACCCCGACGGTCCCAAGTACCTCAATTCGGCCGAAAGCCCCATTTACGACAAGTCAGGCACCCTCTATGGGCTCTTCGAAGGCCAGAAGTCCATGCGTCAGCGCCACCAGGCGATCCTGACCGAAGGTTACCTGGACGTCATCGCGCTCCACCAAGCAGGCTTCGAGCAAGCCGTGGCCGCCTGCGGCACGGCCCTCACGGGCCGCCACGCGGAGCGCCTTCGTCGCTGGGTCCGAGAGGTCGTGACCGCCTACGACGGTGATGCAGCTGGACGTGAAGCCACCCGGAAAGCGGCCTTGCCCCTGCTCGCAGCAGGCCTGAACATCCGGGTGCTCCAACTGCCCAGAGGCGAAGATCCCGACACATTCATCCGCCAATCGGGGCCAGAGGCCTTTGGGGCCCTTCTCGACGCCGCGCCCTCGATCTTCGACCACTTGGTCCAAGAGGTCCGGTCGACCGCTCGTGGGGGCGGCATCGCCGGGGCCACTGCAGCCATGGACGCCCTCCGGCCCCTCCTGGACGCCATCCCCGACCCCCTCAAGAAGGATGTCGCCCTGGCCGCCACCGCGCGGGCGCTCGAAGTCCACTCGAACGTGCTGCGCCGACATCTGACCCTGCCCAGAGCCCGCTCTGGGGCCCGGCCGGAGCCTCCCCCGCCGGCATCTTCCCCCCCGGCCCAGGGGGCCTCAGGGCCCAAGTTCAGGGTTTCTGTGGTCGAGGCCGGGATCTTACGTGCTTTATTGGACCGGCCGGCCGAAATGATCGACGCCCTGGAATCTCGGAACGGTCTTGACGCGTTTTCATCGATGGCATTTCAAGCGGCGGTCGGATCCTTAGTGGAGTTCGTGAGAGCTGGAGGGGCGCTCACGGGACCTCGAATCATCGACGCGTTGGTCGAAGCAGGGATGGAGAGCGGCGTGACGGAACTGCGCGCTCGGCTGGTCGAAGACCTACCCGAGCAGGACGACCCGTCGACCTTGGTGGATCGACTGGTCGAGAGGAACAAGAAGGCGCGCCTGAGGGAGCTCCGGCGCCGTATCGAGTCGGCCCCTTCGTCCAAGGAACGTGAGCGCCTCGAAGCAGAGTTGTTGGTCGAAGCCACCCGTACTTTGGCCGGTTGAGAAAGAAGATCATGGCAAGCAAGGCCTCCAGCAAGAAGAAGACCGCCGCGAAGAAGAAGGCGGCCAAGAAGGCGAGCCCGAGCAAGGCGCGCAGCCGAGCCGCCGCCAAGAAGACGACGGCCAAGAAGGCGACGGCCAAGAAGCCAAGCGCCCGAAAGACCCCGGCCAAGAAGACCGCGGCGAGAAAGGCGGCGGCCAAGAAGGCGCCGGTCAAGAAAGCGGCCGCCAAGAAGGCGCCGGCCCGGAAGGCCACCACGAAGAAGGCCACCGTCAAGAAGGCCGCCCCGAAGAAGGCGACGGCCAAGAAGGCAGCCTCGAAGAAGACCACCGCCAAGAAGACGACAACCAAGAAAGCCGCAAGTAAGAAGAGCCCCAGCACCGCCGCGCGTACCGCAGCCGCCAAGAAAAAGGCTTTGGCCAAGAAGAAGGCCATGACCAAGAAGGCGGCCGAGGCGAAGAAGCGAGCGGCCGAGCTCCGGAAGAAGGCGGAGCAAAAGAAGCGCGAACAGGAGAAGAAGCGCAAGGAAGCCGACAAGGCCCGCGCCGCCGCCGCCAAGGAACGGGAACGCAAGCGCAAGGAGTCCGAAAAGCTCAGGGCCAAGAAGGCCAAGGAGCGGGAAGCCGAGCGGGCCCGAAAGGCGGCGGAGCGAGAAGCCGACAAGGTCCGCAAGGCGGCGGAGCGGGAGAAGGCTCGTCTCGAGCGAGAGGCGGCCAAGGCGGCCGAGAAGGCCCGCAAGGCGGCCGAGCGGGAGGCGGCCAAAGCCCGTCGAGCCGCGGAGCGAGAGGCCGAGAAGGCGCGAAAGGCGGCTGAGCGAGAAGCAGCCAAGCTCGCCAAGCAGCAGGAGAAGGAGGCGGCCAAGGCCGCGCATCAAAAGGACCGCCGAGCCAACGCGCGTATGGCCCTCCTGGTCGAAAAAGCCAACGAGCACAACCTGCTCGTCAGCGAGGAGCCCAAGAAGTCCGCCCTATCTGAGAAGGCTGCGCGGGCCGCCCGTATGGCCAAGATCAAGCGGGCCGAGTCCCAGGACAGCTCGGAGGCCGTCAACTCGCTACTGGAAAGAGGTGGAGACCAGGGCTTCATCACCCTGGACGACCTAAATCGTTCACTCCCGAACCACATGGTCTCGGCGGAGCAGCTCGACGACGTCATGGACCTGTTCCACAAGGCGGACATCGAGATCGTCGACATCGCGGACTCGCTGAAGGGCGACTCCGAGGACGGCAGCGACTCCAAGGACAGCAAGACAGAGTCCCGAGAAGACCTCGACGCCGCCTACAAGACCAATGACCCGGTTCGTATGTACCTGCGGAAGATGGGCTCGGTAGCCCTGTTGAGCCGGGAAGACGAGGTCAACATCGCCAAGCGGATCGAGGCCGGCGAGAAGGAGGTCCTAGACGTCGTCCTGAAGTCGGCGCTCGCCGTCAAAGAGATCTTGGCCCTGGGTCAGCGTCTCAACCAGGGCAAGATCCGCATCCGCGACGTCGTCAAAGAAGTCGACGAGGAGCAAGAGCCCTTCGACGAGGCGGTCGTGACCGAAAAGGTCAACCGCATCATGGACGAGATTGGGGCCCTCGACGGACAGAACGACGAGATGCGGGAAGAGCTCCTGCAGCGGAAGAAGCTGACCAAGCCCCGCCGTGAAGAGATCAACAAAGCTCTGGAGCAAAACCGAGAGCGGATGGCGGAGCTGCTGGAAGAGATGCAGCCCAACAAGCGGCAGATTCAGCGAATCGTCGGAAAGCTCAAGCTCCTAATCAAGAAGGTCGAGCAGACCGAGCGAGAAGCTCGGGCCTGGGAGCGGCGGCTACGGCTCCCCCTCGGCGAGATCCGAAAGATCCTGCGAGACGTCCGAGACACGCCGTCCAAGGAGCGAGAAGCCCAGCGTAAACTCGGGCTCACGGCCGAAGAGTTCCACGAGATGGAGCGAACGGTTCGGGGCGCCATCCGCAAAATCAAGCGGATCGAGCAGGAGGCTGGGCTCCCCCTCGAAGAGCTCAAAATCACCTACAAGCAGATCCAGGTCGGCGAACGAAAGGCCAAGCGCGCCAAGGCCGAGATGGTCGAAGCCAACCTGCGCCTCGTGGTGTCCATCGCCAAGAAGTACACCAACCGAGGCCTGCAGTTCCTCGACCTGATCCAGGAGGGCAACATCGGCTTGATGAAGGCGGTCGACAAGTTTGAGTGGCGGCGCGGCTACAAATTCTCGACCTACGCCACCTGGTGGATTCGACAGGCCATCACCCGGGCCATCGCCGACCAGGCGCGAACCATCCGGATCCCGGTCCACATGATCGAGACCATCAACAAGCTGATCCGGACTTCGCGCTACCTGGTACAGGAGCTGGGCCGGGAGCCGACCCCAGAGGAGATCGCCGAGAAGATGGAGCTCCCGCTGGACAAAGTGCGGAAGGTCCTCCGAATCGCCAAGGAGCCAATCTCTTTGGAGACACCGATCGGTGAAGAGGAAGACTCCCATCTCGGCGACTTCATCGAAGACAAGAACGCCGTCTCTCCAGGAGAGGCGGTGATCAGCATGAACCTGGCCGAGCAGACCCGGCGAGTGTTGGCGACCCTCACCCCTCGCGAAGAGAAGGTGCTCCGGATGCGCTTTGGCATTGGCGAGAAGTCCGACCACACCCTGGAAGAGGTCGGTCAGGACTTCGAGGTCACTCGAGAGCGTATCCGCCAGATCGAAGCCAAGGCATTGAGGAAGCTGCGGCATCCGTCCCGGGCCAAACGCCTCAAGGCATTCGTCGAAGGCTGAACGGAGAAGATGAGGCCGAGGGACGCCCTCCCCCCGAGGGCGCCCCCAGCCAACTCAGAGCGTTCGCGCTCAGCCGGTCGGCAGGCGCTTCATGATTTCTTCGACCGCGGCGCGCGTAGTGGCTGGTAGCTCAGCTGCACTCACCCTGGCTTTGGACCAACCGACCCATAGAAGCTCCAGCGAATCGGCGTCCTGAACGGTGACGACCAGGATCTTGTCGGTGTTCGAGCTTCCGTCATTCATGTCATCAAGACCGCCCGCGTCCATAGCCCCCGCCATCGGAAGGTCGGGCGCCCGCTCCCCCGTCACTTCCCGCTCATCGACCAGGAGCTTGTAGTCGACGATCAAACTGGGATTGCCGGCGGTGCGCTTGAAGCCTCGGGCCTGAAGAGCCCGGTGAAGCTCGTCCTCGATCCATTTGTCGGACTCGGGTTCCCGGGCCAAGGAGTGAGACAGAACCTTGTAGGTCGGCGTGGTCTTCGAGGACAGGGCGGTCGAGCTGCGGGAGCCCACCTCAACGCTGGGGCCAGCACAGGCCGCACTGAACAAGAGAACCCCCAACAGTCCGGACTGGCGAGTTACCCGGGTGCGCCGGGCTCGTCGTCGGCCCACGGTTCGTCGGGTGCGGGCCAAGGCGCGCTGCACGGCCCGCATGACTTCGTCCTCTCGCTCCCGGACCACCACGGAGGGTCCGTCAGCGCACTCGAGCTGGACCAAACACTCCTTGTCACGTCCGCCGCGGGGACCATTGAGGTCGCGCAGTCGGACCACGACCCTCTGGAGGCCCAAAGAGAAGCTCCGGAGCCGGTCCCGCACGCGCTGCGCCACGCGATTCGGGACCCTGGGATCCAGCTCGGAGATATCGGAACGCACTTCGATTTTCACCGGACAGAGAATCGTCCAAACCCGTCATGTTTCCAATTCAGCAAATTTCGGCAATCGATGTAGGCTAGGACTACATGACGGATCCATGGCTCAACTTTCACCACCTGAAGTACTTCTGGATGGTCGTCAGAGAGGGCGGGATCCTGCCGGCCGCGAAGAGACTTCGCCTGAAGCACCCGACGGTCAGCGCCCAGATCAAGGCACTTGAGGAATCTCTAGGAGAGCCCCTATTCGACCGCAGCCGGCGTCGACTGGAGCTGACCGAGTTCGGCCACCTGGCCTACAGCTACGCCGAAGACATCTTCCGGCTGGGGGACGAGTTCATGGAGGCCATTCGCCTCCACGACGACGCCCGACCCCTGCATCTGGTGGTCGGAGCGACTGGGGCCATTCCCAAGGCCATCGTTCGCCGTCTTCTGATGCCAGCCCTCACGATGCAGCCGAAGGTGCGCTTGAGGTGTCGAGAAGACGAGCACGACCGCCTCTTGGCTCTCCTGGCATCCCATGAAGTCGACGTCGTTCTTTCCGACATGCCGCTCTCGCCTGCCAGCAACGTGAAGGCCTTCAACCACCTGCTGGGGAAGTCGGGGATGAGCTTTTTCGCTTCCGAGGCGCTGACCAAGACGCTCGACGGCCGGTTTCCCAATTGCCTGGACGGCGCGCCCTTTATCGCCCCCCTCCCCACTAGCGCCATGGGCCGGGCCCTGGCCTCCTGGATGGACGAGCGAGAGATTCGTCCGGTGGTGGTCGCGGAAGTACAGGACAGCGCCCTCATCAAATCGCTGGGACAGAAGGGGATCGGCGCTTTCTGCATGCCCTCTATCCTCGAGAAGGACGTGGAGCAGGTCTATGGCGTGAAGAGACTCGGTCGAAGTCGGGAGCTATCGGAGCGATTCTACGCCATCTCGCCCGAGCGGCGACTTCGGCATCCAGCCGTGGTGGCCATCTGCGACCAGGCACGACGAGAGCTGTCTCAAAAGTAGACGGCCTCCACGGCGTCCAAAAAGCCGACCATCAATAGACCCTAGGTCAGAGTCGCGGGTCGAAGCCAAAAGGGCCCATCCGTGGCGGCGATGAGCCTCAGTCACAAGCGTCGTTGAGAGACCCCGAGCTCAAGAGATCGACCTCAGAGAAGGCGCCACGGAGGAGCCACTTGTCGAGGTCGATGCCGAGACCGCTCGTCTTGTCCTGGACCGTGGCCCGGACGACGCCGACGTCGGCCCTCCGTACGGTGAGCCCGTCGAACTCGATGTCGAGGGGACGGACGGCCCGATCGTCCTCGAGGAGCATCACGCCCACGTTCATGTCCTCGACCCGGACGTCCCGCAGACGGACTCGACTTTGACCCCGGGGCCCAGCGTCGACGGGAAAGGCCTCGAAGCGAAGCCCAGGGAAGAAGCAGGCACCCAGAAGAGCCGACTCCTGAACCAAGACCCGCTCCAGGTCGACATCCATCGCCCCCTGGAACAGCAAGCCCCGTCCCGGCGAGCGTGCCAGCCACAGGTCTTCGCCTTCGAATCGACCGAGCCCGACCACTTGGACTTGGGACTTCAAGAAGTCGACGAAGCTGTCGTCTTGGATGGCCATCCGGACGATCCGAACCGTGTTCTCGTCGTCTTCGGGAATGCTGCGTCCCGCAAAGGCCGCCGCGACGCAGGGTCGAGCACCCCTTGCGGCATCCTCGGCGTCGGAACGAATGGGCGCCGCGCCGATGGCGATGGGCTCGCAACGAGAGCCGGAGATCGCAAGATCGCTGATGTCGACCTGAGCCCCCAGTCTCAGGGCCAGGGCCACGTCGGGGACGACCAAAGCCAGTCGCCGAGCCGTCAGCTGGCCGCCCTCGACGCGAATGGACGCCGCACGCCCCGCGCCAAAGGTGGACACGTCGGTGAGGTTCAGCTCGCCGATAGCGAAGAGCTCGACGTTGCGGAAGGATGAGCTCGAGACGTCCAGCCGAGCTTCGGCATCGATCAACAAGAGTGCCGGGAAGCCGTCGGTCCGGGTCGCCGCCACCCGCTCCATCTGCCCCCCTCGGCGAAGGACCATCAGGCTTTCGCCGTCCCCCTCCAGATCGAGGCTCACATCGGTCCAGCTGAGTACCCCAACGTCGAAGGCGTTGCCGGGAACGGGGCCACGCAACAGGCTGTCCTCGGCCGTCCAGCTTCCGCTCATGCTCAGCTGTCCCAAGACGAGCTCGCTCCCGGTCAGCACCCAGTCTCCCCCCACGGTCAATCCGTCGATGCGAGCGACGACGTCGAGCATGTCCAGACCACCCATTACGTTGACCCGACCCAGCGCGATCTCGGAGTCCACGAACTGAAGCTCGGTGACCGACAGATCCGCCGCTCCGGAGGCTCGGCTCCGAACGACCGTCCAGTCCCCGCCGGCCACCGCCTGGACGAGCGCCAGCTCTCCGTCCTCGAGCCGGAGCTGACCGTCGAAGCTACCCTCGGGCCGCAGGCTGAGATGGTCCATCGTGAGCCCGCTGGGGGCCGAGGCATTCCGTAGTCGGACCGAGCTCTGTTCGGGGCAGCGGCCCTGAAGACGAATCCTGGGCAGCGTGCCAGCGACGGTGTGGTCTCCGCTGACGGCGATCACCGCCTCTTCGCCCGCCTCGGCCAGGGCGGCTTGAAGTGTAGTCCGAAGCGGTCCGCCCAGGGCCCCCGCCGGTCGAGTGCCGACCCAGAAGTCCGCCGCGCCGACGCGGGCCGTCCAAGCGTCGTCCCCACAGTCGATTCGAGGCGCGCAGTCTCCGTTCACCGTCGCCCGGGCCGCTGCGCTGCAGTCCGGGCGGACCGGCGCTACGCAGCGGGCGTGGGTCAGCTCGCCGCCAGCGGGCCGGATAGAGAAGTCCTCGCTCACGAGGCTTCGCGGGGCCGGACAGCCGGGCAAAGCCGACAGGGGGAGGCTCGGCGGCTCGGGCTCGACGGCAAGGGACTGGGCGCAGTCCAAGCTGCAGGCCGAGTTCTGCAGGGCCTCGGGGCTCAGGTAGCAGCCACCCGCGCTGGCGCAGCCGACCATGTCCGTCCCCGGCACGCGGATCGACTGAAGCGAATCCGGTAGGCCCGCCTCGAGGACCCAGCCTTCGTCTTCCAGCCGGTGAGCAAATTCGGGCTCGGAGAGGGGCTGCTGAAGGGGATCATCGGGCGCCGGCGGCTCGACTGGTCCCGCCTGGAGGCCCAGCGCCGCGGGCTCGACCCGGTAGGCCAGTCGAAAGAAACGGCGCCCATCGGTGACGACGAGTCGGTCGAGAGGCTCGAAGCCCGGATAGACGATGAGCTCGGGCGGGGAACCGCCACCCACAGCGACGAGAAGCGTGGTGCCGACCTGATTGGGGTCCGGAGCATCTGGGTCCTCGACCGCCTTCAGCTCGATGCAGCCGACCAGCAGAAAGAGTGGCCCCAGGCCGAGCGGCGCCCGCGTCATGACCGGCACAGTAGTCTTGGCCGCTCCTCAATTCCATCCCGTCGAGTTCGATGGCCGCTTCACTGGGCTGCGTCCGTCTTGGCCACCGGTGAGCAAATCTCGACCAGAAAGCCGTCAGGATCCCGTACGTAGCTCGTGGTCTGGCCCCAGGGCATGTCTTGGGCCTCCTGAACCAAGACCGCGCCGGCGTCCAGAGCACGCTTCAAGGCCTCGCCCACGTCCTCCGTCTCGAAGGCCAGCTCAAAGGAGGGCCGATGAGGGTCGGCCGGGGCTACGTCCTTCCCAAGCTGCGCCATGAGCCCAAGAGCGGAGAAGCCGAGGCGGGTCGAACCCGTCTCCAGCTCGCCATAGTCCCCATCGGGGTGCAGCATCCTTCGCTTCAGGTCGAAGGCCGCTTCGTAGAACGCGAGGGAGGCCGCGGGGTCCCGGACGTAGAGAATTGCGTACCTGAGCTTCATGCTGCTTCAGCCTTGGCCCCGAAGGACGAATGCTCCGCCTTCAACCCTCTTCGGACCCGCCGGCCCGGGCCTCGACGCGACGCTGAACGGCGAGCTTCTGCTCGAGCCTCTTCATCATCGATTCGAAGCTGCCGTTCACGAGGAGGCGATTGAAGGAACCTCGGTAGTGGTTGGTCAGGCTCACCCCTTCGATCGCCACGTCGAAGACCTGCTTGTCGCCGTTGACGAAGAAATGAATCGGGACCGAGGCCCGGCTCTGGGTCTCCAGCAGCATCTTGACCTTCACGTCTTTCCCGGCCGCTTCGGTACCGGTGTGGACCACCTTCTCGTCGCCCTGAAACCGATCGAGCTGGGATAGGTAGTGGGCGGCCAGAAGCTCCTTGAAGACGTCGCGGAAGCGCGTCCGCTGCCGCGCGTCCAGGCTCCGCCAGTGGATGCCGAGGCTGCGCTGGGCCATGGCGCCCCAGTCGAAGACCTCGTCGCTGATCTTCCTGAGCTGGGCATGGCGCTCCAAGCGATTCTCGGCCCCCTGAAGCGCAGGGTTGCTCAGGACCGCGACCGCCTTGTCGACCGTGCCCCGGATGAGCTGGGTGGCCACGTCCTGAGTGACGGCGGCGAGACTTGGCGCGGCGAAGGTGAATCCGGCGAGCAGGCTCGCAGAGAGGGTGAGTCGCTTCATGAAAATCATTCTCCTGGGTACAGGCTGGCCTGGGGGCGCCCCAGGGTGCCTGTAGCCTTGGCCAGCTCGGCCAAGTTCAAGTTCAGTCGATAGACGGCGTCGAGCTGGTTGTTCTTCATCGTGACGAAGGCCGCGACCGCGTCGGTCACCCCTCGGGAGTCGTCAAAACCCGCAGCATAGTCCGCAGAAGCCCGAACGACCCATTCCTGGGTCACGGGCAAGGTGATCTTCAGCTGTTCAACGTCTGCCCGGGCTCGGACCACCTCTCGGTGATAGCGATTAACCTCTGCGGGTAAGCCTGTGGATGCCCAAGCTTCGAGCTGCTGTAGGCGGAAGGCCTCGGCTCGGATCTCGGCCGCCCGGTGAGTCGCGGTGTCCCACTGGATCTTCCACTGGGCGCCGACCAGGGCTCCGGCCACGAAGTGGTTGAGGGGGTCGACCACGAAACGACTCTGTTGCTGGTCTCGATCCGGGGTCCACGCACCGCTCACGAAGCCTAGCGCGAAGATGTTGGGAAACCAGTCCGCGTACTCGGCGTCGGCCAGCTTGTCGTAGGCCTTGATGCCTTGGGCCAGCGCCACCAGCTCCGGCCGCTGGTCTCGCGCGAGGGCGATGAGTCCCTCCAGCGCCGTGGGCTCGTCGTTCACGGGATCGAGATAGTCTTCCTGGGTCTGGATGCGCGTACCCGGTGGGTAGGCCAAATAGGCCCGGAGGCCCTCCGCCGTTTGGGAGATGGCGGCTTGGGCGAAGTTTTCGATTAAGATGGCGGCCCCGAGGGCCGTTTTGAGCCTCAGCAGGTCTTGGGGCGTGACGTCGAAGGCGCCCACCTCCAGCCGGGCTTCAGTCTCTTCGATGCTCCGGCCAGCCACGCTCTTGATGTCCTTTACGAAGAACAAGATGTCTTTCGCGTAGAGATGGGACTCGTAGAGCATGGCCACCTGCACCAGGACGTCGGCCGCCCCTATTCGGCCCTGGGCCCGGGCCGCCTCCAGCGCCGCGTCCGCAGCTTCCTCACGGAGGCCGATCTTCCCGAAGGTATGGATGGGCTGGATGGCGGTTAGACGGCCCAAGAAGGCCGGACGAAGCTGCCCGATGTCGAACTCCCCGTAGGACGCGCGCTCCGAACGCACGCCGTTCTCGTCTGGGTCGCTATTCCTAGCCGCGAGGGAGGAAGCCACGCCCACCGTGACGTCGATGGACGGATACTTCGCGGCGTCCACCTGCTTGGTGCGGGCTTGGGCGATGACGACGTCGGCCTGGTTGGCGCGAAGCTCGGGGTTCTCGTCGAGAACGCGCTGAATGGCCATGGCTCGGGTGAGCGTGACCACCCCGCCTTCTTCCTGGGCGGAGGCGAGAGCGGGGGCGAACAGGACAAGGATGATGGCGCTTGGTCTATGCATGGAAGGCTCACTCGAAGGGGTCGGGAAGGGCGTCTTCGGGGTCGCCTTCTCCGGTCGCCTCATCGCTGGACAGGGCGTACTTCACCAACAGGTCGATGAGGTCCAGAGCAGGCTCGGTCTGGCCGATGCGTCCATCGGTCGGAATGTCGTCTTCGGCGCCGCCCGGCGTGAGCAGAATGTAGCTCTCGCCCAGCAGACCCTCGGTCCGAATGCTGGCTGTCGAGTCGGCAGGCAGGACCACCGCACGGTCCACCGCGAGGTCGACCTCAGCCGCGTAGTTCTCGAGCCGGATCCCGTCGACGGTGCCCACCTTGACCCCAGCAATCTTCACGGAGGCACCGGTCTTGAGATCGCCGATGGAGGCAAAGCGGGCGTGGATGGGCATTCGGTCCAACCCCCACTCCAGACCTCCGATGGAGACGGAGAGGTAGGCCAGACCAACCAAGCCCAGACTGACGAAGGCGCCGACCGCAATCTCGTTGGAGCTGTAGGGATTCATGAGCTTGGAACCTCAGAGGAGCAGCGCCGTCATGACGTAGTCACCCGCCAGAACGAGGACCGAGACGATGACGACGGCTTGGGTGGTGGCGCGCCCAATGCCGCGCGCGCCGCGTTGGGCGTAGTAGCCCTGGAAGCAGGCGATCCACGCCACCAGGACGGCGAAGACCAAGGCTTTGTAGAGGCTAATGGCCACGTCTCGGGTTGAGACCGCATCACGAACGCTGGAAATGAATACGCCGCCGTCGACGCCGAGAACCTCGGTCGCGAAGACGTATGCGGCCCCAATGCCCGTCAGGTTGAAGAGGGTGACCAGCAAGGGAACGCAAACGATGGCGGCGAGGAGACGCGTGGAGGCAAGGTATTGGACGGGCTCCACCGCCATGACCTCCAGAGCGTCGATCTGCTCGGTGACCCGCATCCCCGCGATGGTGGCGGCCATGGCGGAGCCCGCCCGCGCCGTGACCATGAGAGCGGCCAACACCGGACCCAGCTCCCGGATGAGAGACAGCGCGACCAGCGGACCCAGGTAGATCTCGCTCCCGAAGCGGACCAGCGCATTGTAGCCCTGAAGGACCAGCACCATGCCGGTGAAGGTGCTGGTGAGGAGCACGATCGATATCGACCGATTCCCGATGAAGCGCATGTGCTCGACGAGCAAGCCGAGCCGATAGGGTGGTCGAATCGACCAAGACAGGGCCTGGGCCAGGAACAGCGAAGCCCGGCCGACCGCACCCAGGGCGTCGACGCTGTTTCGGCCCAAGGCTCCCAAAGGCTCCGCGAGGAGGGCCATCAGCGCGGGATGTACTCAGCGGAGAGGGCCGAGGCAAGGATCGCTTCTTGTGTCCCGACGCCCGGCGTCGGATGAGAACGCATGGCCGAGGCCATGATCCGGGCGATCGAGCTCCACAAGCGCTTTGGCGCCCATGAGGTGCTGAGGGGGCTTTCGCTGGATTTCCCGCCCGAGACGACCACCGTGATCCTCGGGGGCTCGGGGAGCGGTAAGTCGGTCTTCATGAAGCACCTGATCGGCTTGCTTCGGCCGGACTCCGGTCAAGTCCTGATCGACGGCGAGGACCTAGCCCACCTTCGGGGGAGAGAACTTCATCGGGTCCGGCGAAAGTTCGGGATGGTCTTCCAAATGGCAGCGCTCTTCGACTCGATGAGCGTCTTGGACAACGTTGCTTTTCCTCTCCGCGAGCACGCCAAGGACATGACCGAGGGGTCTCGACGCCGAAAGGCGATGGAGCGCCTGGAGGCCCTGGGTTTGGCTGGCGCAGCGGACAAGTTCCCGGCCGAGCTGTCGGGGGGGATGCGAAAGCGGGTGGGACTGGCCCGGGCCGTCATCCTCGATCCCAAGGTGGTGCTGTACGACGAACCAACCACCGGGCTCGATCCCATCACTACCCGCAGCGTCGACGACATGATTCAGGACGCCAAGACCCGCTTCGGGGTCACGAGCGTCGTCATCAGCCACGACATCGCTTCCAGCTTCCGGATCGCGGACCGGCTGGCCTTCCTGCACGAAGGAGAGATCGTCGAGTTGGGGGCGCCTTCGGGCTTTCGCGAATCGACCCATCCCGCCGTCCGTCGCTTCCTCGACTTCGGCTACGAGGTGTCGGCGTGAGGGAAGAACTCGATGGCCTGCGCCGCATGGCCATCTTCGCCGCCGTGGTAGAGGCTCAGTCCTTCTCCGAAGCCGCCCGCCGAATGGGGATGGCCAAGAGCGCAGTGAGCAAGCAGGTGTCGGAGCTCGAACACGTTCTCGGCGTGCGACTCATGAACCGCACGACCCGCCGTTTGTCGCTCACAGAGGCCGGCGAGCGGTATCACCAAAGCTGCACCCGCATCCTTCGGGAAGCGGTCGAGGCAACCCGCGCCGTGCGCAGCCTTCAGACCGAACCGGTCGGCACCCTCCGTCTCAACGCGTCGATATCTTTCGGTGAGCGCTTCGTCGTCCCCCAGGTCGTCCGTTTCATGGAGGCCTATCCCGAGATACAGGTCGAGCTCGACCTCATCGATCACTACGTCGACATGATCGACGACAACGTGGACCTGGCCATCCGCATCGGCCATCTCGAGGACTCTTCCCTGGTGGCTCGGAAGCTGGCCCCCATCTCGATCATGCTCGTGGCTGCCCCCGACTTCTTCGAAGCCCACGGCCGACCGAGCGAGCCGAGCGAGGTCGAGTCGCTTCCTCTCATCCGCTACACCGAGAATCGTGGTCGCATGCGGGTCGAAGTGGCCAATAGAGAGGCCCGACAGCAGCTCCGGTTTCCGGACGCCCGGGTTCAGTCCAACAGCGGCGCTTCCATCCTTCGCCTCACCCAGGCCGGCTTGGGTCTGAGCCTGCTCCCGGACTTCTTCGTGAACGCCGATCTAGCCTCCGGTCGCCTGGTGCGGGTGCTGCCCGAGTGGGACATCGTCCCCCCGACTGCGGTCCACGCCGTCTATCCCCACAGCCGAAACGTGCAGAACAAGGTTCGGATCTTCGTGGACTTCCTGGCCGAGGCCTATCGAAGCCCCCCCTGGCATCAGGAACGCTGAAGGGCCCGCTGACGCTCATAGAGCCCGACGCGGACGTCGAGGAGAAGCGCCTTCACCCGGGCCCGAAACTGTCGCTTGTCCCAGCGCCACCCCATCACCAGTCCGAGGGCGGCCAAGAGCAATCCCAAAGGGGAGGCGAGCGTCACGACCACCGCCGCGATCCCCCCCAGCATCAAACCGGCCCAGACCTCGGCCGAGCTCTCATGGATTTGATGAACCGAAAAGCGGGTCTGTCCCGACCCTTGGGACAACGCCACCCGCAGTCGAACGCCGAACTCGGAGCGACCCAAGATCTCCACCCCCGTCTCGAGTCTCCGGACCCGGTCGAGGCCGGTGCCGTGGAAGAGGTGCTGCCGAACGAGCTCCGTCAATGCCTCGACGTGCTCCCCATCGAAAACGCACTCGTAGCCGTTCTCGCCGTTGGGCAAGGCACGGATTTCGGGCTGGTGCTCGGACAGAGCCGCGCGCAAGGACTCGGCGCTCATGTCGACCTCGGCCGCGTAAGCGACCAGGTCCGTGACTCGAGACTCTGGCGTCAAGTCACTCATAGGTTCAGGGCGAGGCCCCCGATCCCATCTTCTCCATCATCATCTTCCGGAGCTGGTCCGGCGGAGGAAGGCCCAGGCCACCCACGCCCTCCTCGTGCTCGTCGTGTTCGTGCTCGTCTTGGCTGCCTGGGCTTCCCATGGCGACCGCGACCGGGTTGGGGACGATGAAGGTGTTCTGCATCAGCTCGGACGGCGCGGGCACGTCCCGCACCGAGCCTGCGAACTCTGGCTTCATGAAGCGTTGAATCTGAAGCGTCGCTCGCTTGCCGCCTCGCGCCTCGACGGTAATGGCCTCTCCGTCCGAGGCCACGCCCGCCAGCTCCACCTTGGCCTGGGAAGCGGCCTGTAGGACGTCGGCCACCACCACCCGCGCCCCCACCTCGAGGTCCGCGAGCTCGCGGGTCCGGGAGAACAGACCCTTCCAGGACGCTGCCTCGGGAAGCGCGACCGTCGTCTCGGCCGCCGCACCCTTCACCTGTTCGTAGGTTTCGAGGAGCTTGGCGATCTCTCGTCGAAGCGCGCCGCTTCCGCAAAAGCCCGGTTCGTCCGGAACCTGGCTCGGATCCGGTGGGTCCGGGAGCGGGATTGGTTTGGAGGCGATCTCGAGCTGGGGAACGACCATCCGCGCCAGGTCTACCACCCAGCCGTCACCGTCTTCTTGGGGAGCGACCCGGGTCAGCCGGGTGAGCGGCGGCGAGGTCGCAATCTCGTCCAAGAGCGGAAAGATGTCGGCCAGGTGGTCGAGGTCGATTCGAAAGCGCCACACGGTCTCTCGACCACCAGTCGCGCCTGCCCCCATCAGGATACCTGCTTCCGGGATGAGGTCTGTCGTTCGCTCGAAGCGAATCTCCGGGTGGGTGTGGGCTCGCGTCCGGAAGGTCTCGGTCAGCTCGTCCTCGGCCACGTCGAGCTCCAAGGAAGCCATCAGTTTCTCAGCCCGCTCCCGGGCCACTGCACGCTGCTTGTCGGCCCCTTCGCTCATCCGGGCTCGAGCAAGGCCCGTGTCCACAACTTTCTGGAGGCGCGTCTTCATGCCCTCCAGAGCCTCGCACTCGGACTGATCGTCGCAGCCGACCAGCAGGCTCAGGCCCAAAGCACCGAGCAGGAGCGGTCGCCGACTCACCGGAGCGCCTCCTCGAGAGCAGCCTGGGCGTTCGTCTTGTCGTCTCGATACTTCACGATCATCGGCGTCGACATCCCAAGACCATGAGACTCGGCAAAGGCCCCCTGGACCCTTCGAACACCGGGAATCACTACCGCATTCTCGGGGATTTCGAGAGGCGCCTCTCCTTCGCGGCGCAGGACTCGCTCGTTGACCACGTCGAAGACCGGCGTCGAGCCATTGAGCATGACCCCGGTCCCGAGGACGGCTCCTTTTCGGATGATGGTGCCTTCGTAGACACCGCAGTTGCCCCCAACCAGGACGTCGTCCTCGACGATCACTGGCAGGGCACCCACCGGCTCCAGAACGCCGCCGATCTGGGCCGCGGCCGAGATGTGGCATCGCTCGCCGATTTGGGCGCATGAGCCAACTAGGGCGTGACTGTCGATCATGCTGTCCCGCCCGACGTAGGCCCCGATATTGATGTAGGCGGGGGGCATGATCACCACGCCGTTGCCGACGAAGGCCCCGTCCCGGACCGCGTTGCCGCCCGGCACCATGCGAACCCGGTCGGTCAAAAAGAAGATGCGGGTGGGCAAGGTGTGCTTGTCGAAGAATGGGCTGCGACCCACGCCTTCCAGCTCCAGCATCTGGCCCAGACGAAAGCCGGCCAGGAGCGCCTGCTTGTACCAGACGTGGACCTGCCAGCGGCCGTCCCCTCCGCGCTCGGCGCAGCGAATCAGGCCGAGGTTGGTGGCCTCACGCATCTCGGCGAAGAGGGCTCGGTCTTCGGGGTCGTAGGCGTCGGGAGACTTCTCTCCCAGGGCCTTCAGTTCTTCGATGAGCAGTTTGGTGGGCCGAGGCACGGCCTCCACGGGTAGGCCCCAGCGCCCCCAAACTCAACGAAAACCGCCTAGCCTCCGTCTGGCCTCAGCGGACGATCTCGACGCTCTCCAGGTAGACGTCTTCACGGGTCGAACCGCTGTCGCTGCCGACGGCCTCCAGGGCCTTGACCACGTCCATCCCGCCCGTGACGCGGCCGAAGACCGAGTGGCGGTCGTCCAGGTGGGGCGTGGCCACGGTGGTGATGAAGAACTGAGAGCCGTTGGTGCCCGGGCCGGCGTTGGCCATGGACAGCACACCGGGCCCATCGTGACGCAGGCTGGCGTCGAACTCATCCTCGAAGCGGTAGCCGGGTCCCCCCCGGCCCGTGCCGGTCGGGTCGCCGCCCTGGAGCATGAAATTCGGGATGATCCGGTGGAACTTCACGTTCTTGTAGAGCGGGCCCTCTCCCGGGCCGCCACTGGGCTGGGTCCAGGCCACGGTGCCCTCGGCTAGGCCCACAAAGTTGCCGACGGTCTTCGGCACCTTGGCCGAGTAGAGCTCGATCTCGATGGTGCCTTTGGTGGTGTGAAGCTTCGCGCCCTTCACGTCAGACACGTCAGGGAACTTAGGGGTGCTCATGGGGGTGGCCTACTCCGGGGCAACAGCCGGGTCAAAGCCACGGGCTTGCTGGATCACCCGGAGTCGGGGTGCTAGTGCCCGCGGACCGTGAGCTTGGGCGGTTTGCTAAGGAGCGCGCTAGAAAAAAGCGCCGAGGGCCGCATCGACGTGCCCCACCTCGAAGGGCCCGTCCGGGCCCATCTCGCAGCCGAGCTCGCAGCCGGGGGCCGACGACCGGTCCTTGTCGGACGCAACACCCAAGACGCCGAAGCCCTCCATCGAGACCTCGCCTTCATGCTCGGCACCCGAGAAGAAGAAGGATCGGACCACGGGCTGCTTTTTTGGGGAGCCCATGAACGCCCGCCCTACGAAGAGGGCTCACCGGACGGCCGAGCCACCATGGAGCGACTGGCCACCCTCCACCGCCTGAGCCGGGAGCCAGACCGCATTCGGGCCCTGGTCCTCACGCCCCAAGCCCTGATTCGAAAGCTCCCACCGCCATCCATCTTCGCTCACGCCGAGTACGTCTTGACGGGCGAGGACGTAGAGCGAGAGGCGCTGCTCGATGGTCTGGCCCGGGCCGGCTACAATCATGTCAGCAGCGTCGAAGACCCGGGGACCTTCAGCGTCCGGGGCGGCATCATCGACGTCTTCTCACCCCACCGCACCCAGCCCGTTCGGATCGACCTCTTCGGGGACACAGTGGAGAGCATCCACGTCTTCGACCCGGTCAAGCAGCGGAACCTAAAGCCAGTCGAAGACGCGGTCCTTCTTCCTGTCCGAGAGGTGGTGTTCGGGAAGGGCGTGGTTCAGCTTGCTCTCCAGAAGCTCGAGGCCTTGGCGGAAGAGCACCCGATCCCGAGTCGTCGACTCTCGACCCTGAGGGAGGACATCGAGAATCGCATTCACTTCTTCGGCATCGAGACTCTGCTTCCGCTCTTTCACGAGGAAGGTTTGGTCGACCCTTCGGTCTATCTTCCCACGGGCCAGGACTGGACCTATCTGGGGATCGATGAAGACGTTCTTCAGAACGCGAGCGAAGAAGCTTGGACCGAAGCCCGGCTCGAAGCCGACCGAGCCGAGGCCCACCATCGTCTCGCGCTCCCGGTCAGCGACTTCCTGAGCGACGCAGCCGAGGTGCTCGCCGGTGCGGCCCGGTCTTCGGCCCGGATCGACTTCCCTGAAGTGACGATCGAGAAGCGGCCCAGCGTCAAGGTCCGATGGGACGGCATCGCTCGCCTGCGTGGCGAGATCCTCAAAGCAACCCGAGCCTCTTCGGCCGAGGACGTGATGACACCCGTCATCACTCGGCTTCGAGACTGGCGCAGCCGCGGGAAGACCACCCTCATCGTATGCAACACCCGGGGCCAGGCCGAACGGCTGCGTCAAATGCTGTCGCCCAAAGGCGTGCAGCTCCGACTGGAGAGCGAACCCTTCTCCATCTCAGCTTTCCTTCACCAGCTCCAAGACGAGGAGGAGCGCCGACCGGGCGGCTACCGTGACCGCTCCGTGCATGCCCATTTGGTGCTCGGTGAGCTCTCAGACGGCTACGTACTCGAAGATGGCCCCCTCAGCATCCTGGCCGAGGAGCAGATCTTCGGCCAGCGGCTCAAGCGACGACGGAAACGAAGCAGCAACACCGTCGGACCCGGCCTTTCGGACCTCAAAGATCTCAGCGCTGGCGACTACGTCGTCCACGTCGACTACGGCATCGGCCTCTACCAAGGAATGTCCAAGCTCTCGGTGAACGGCGTCGAGGCCGACTATCTCAACATCGAATACAAGGGTCGGGACAAGCTTTACCTCCCCGTCACCCGGATGAAGCTCATCCAAAAGTACGTATCCGAATCCGAATCCGAGACAGGCCGCAAACCGAGGCTGGACAAGCTGGGGGCCGTGACCTGGGGCAAGACCAAGAAGAAGGTCAAAGACCATCTTCTCAAGATGGCGGCCGAGCTCCTTCGTCTGTACGCCATGCGCTCCTCGGCCGAAGGCTTCGCCCTGCCAGCCCCCGACGGCCGCTATCGTCAGTTCGAGGCCGAGTTTGCTTTCGAGCCGACCCCCGATCAGCAGAAGGCCATCGACGACGTCCTGGCCGACCTTCAGAAGCCCCACCCCATGGACCGGCTGATCTGCGGAGACGTAGGCTACGGAAAGACCGAGGTCGCGATGCGTGGGGCCATGATGGCCCTGTCGTCGGGGAAACAGGTGGCCGTTCTCGTGCCCACCACGGTGCTCGCCGCCCAGCACTTTCAGGTGTTCAAGGAGCGCTTCAGGAACTTCGGGGCCCGGATCGCCATCGTCTCTCGCTTCCAGAGCAACCCCGAGAACAAGGAAGCCATCGCCAAGCTCAAGTCAGGCGATATCGACATGGTGGTGGGCACCCACAAGCTCCTGGGAAAGGACATCCAGTTCAAGGACCTGGGTCTACTCGTCGTGGACGAGGAGCACCGCTTCGGCGTGAGCCACAAAGAGCGACTCAAGAAGTACCGGGCGAACGTCCACGTCTTGAGCATGTCGGCCACGCCGATCCCCCGCACCCTTCACATGGGCTTTATGGGGGTTCGGGACATGTCGGTCATTGCCACCCCGCCCGAAGATCGACTGGCGGTGAAGACCGAGGTTCATCGCTATTCGGAGGAAGCGCTTCGGGACGCGCTGCTGCGGGAGATTCGGCGAGGTGGGCAGTGTTTCGTTGTCCACAATCGGGTCTCCAGCATCGACGCCCTCGGCACCCTCATCGAACGGATGGTTCCCGAAGCGAGGGTCGTGATCGGGCACGGTCAGATGGACGAGACTCGCTTGGAGAAGGTCATGGTCGACTTCATGAACAAGGAGTACAACGTGCTGCTCTCGACCACGATCATCGAGTCCGGAGTGGACATCGCCAACGCGAACACTATCGTGGTCAATCGGGCCGACCGAATGGGCCTCGCCCAGCTGTATCAGCTGAAGGGACGGGTGGGGCGAGCCCAGCGGCGTGGCTATGCCCACTTCATGATCCCGGCCGGAACCATGAGCAAACAGGCTCGACAGCGGATCGCGGTCCTTCAGCGCTTCACCGAGCTGGGCGCGGGCTTCAAGGTTGCTTCTCACGACCTGGAGATCCGCGGCGCCGGAAACATCATCGGCAAGCAGCAGTCGGGCAACATCAAGTCGGTCGGCTTCGAGATGTACCAAACCCTCCTCAAGGAGGCGATCGAGGAGCTCAAGGGGAAGGAGCACAGCGCCTACAAGGAGCCCGAGATCCAGGTCCCGGTTCCGAGCCTGCTCCCCGAGAGCTACGTGGCCGAGCCGGGAGAGCGACTGGCCTACTATCAGCGCCTGAATCGCGCAGAGACGGACGAAGAGACCTACGACGTGCTTCAGGAGCTGACCGACCTGTTCGGGAATCCTCCGGCCGAAGTCGAGAACTTGGTGCAGCTGATGCTCGTCAAACAACGCATGAGCCGGGTCGGAGCTCTGTCTTTGGACTATGGCGCGCCGACCAAGACCATGCCGGCCCGAGTGGGGCTGAGACTGGACGCCGAAGCGCCGCGGCTCGAGCCCAAGGACCTGGTCCGCTTCGTCCAGGCCGCCCCCCAGCGGCGCAAGCTCACCCCGGAAGGGCGCCTGGTCGTACATCTGGAGAGTTTCGAAGAGCCGGCCGAGATCCTTCAGCAGGCCAAGGACCGCCTCGACGAGCTGCAGCGTCTGGCGCTGAGACCCGCCGCTTGAGACCCTTCCCAGGTCCCTCCAACCCGCCGCTCGAGCCGCTTCGAGCTCAGGTTCCGCCGAGGGCCTCAATACGGGACTGGCCGGTGTAGCTCACGCTCACGGTCCGGAACTGGTCGTTATTTTGGTCGAAGAGGCGGATGGAAACGTCGGCTGGGGCGGACAAGGTTCCGTTGCGGCGGAAGCGGACCACAGTATCGGCCGGAGGCGCACTGGTGTTGGCCCCGACCACGACCTCATCGAAACGGACCGTCGTGCCAGCGCTCTGGCCGAGAAAATTGGAGTCGAAGGTGTCGAGGCGAACGGTCCGGATCACGGTCTCGCCCCCGTCCTCGTCGTCGTCATCAACGAAGATCTGGTATGTCGATGCGTCGACGAAGCGCAGCCCGGCCTCTTCGATCATCGGTCCGCCGGCGAAGACCGGGCGCCCCGAAGCCGCTTCGCTGCGCACGAAGCGGATGGCCGTAGCCAGCTCACGGGCACGACGGGAGATGTTCCCGAACTCACGCTGACTCACGTAGTTCGGAATTCCGATGGCGGCGGCTATGGCAATGATGCCGATGACGACGATCATCTCGACGAGGGTGAAGCCGCGGAGGCCCTTCCGAGGGCGTCGTTGAAACGTCGCGATCATCGGGTCACCGTCACATCGGGTCGAAGGCGCCCCGAGGACACCTTGAAGGGCTTGCCGATCTGGATGCGACGCATGGCTTCGGCTTCCTCCCCGGGCGTCTTCGCCGAGACGTCGACGTCGTAGATCGCGGCCCGCAGAATGTTCTGGGTGGTCTCTCTGACGCCTCGCTCCCGCAGGAAGGTGATGGTGGCGTCGTACTTTCCGTCGCCGTCGGATGCGGACTTCAGGAGGAGCGAGCCCGGCTGACCGGGCGCTGGGAGATTGAGGGTCGGGGTCGCCTTCACCAGCTCTTCCCCGAGGTCGGAGCTGGAGGCGATCTCCACGATGGCGGTCTCGGCCACGGACTCGGCCCGGGCTTTTCGGTTCTGCTGGCCGATGATGAACTGGTCAGTGGAGACGACGTCCAGCATCGAGGCTGCGGTCACCGAGAGTATCCCGATCAGGAGGACGATGATGAGGAGGGCGAATCCTCTTTGTTCCTTGCGCGCACTCATATGCTGGGTCTCCCCACGTTCTTGATTTCGACGCTGGTCCGGAAGACCTCTCGCTCAATCTTGTCGACGCCCCCTGGAGGGAAGTCCACGCCGAGGATGTTGGAGCGGACCTGACGCTTGACTCCGTCGGTCTCCTGTCGAGACCGCGTCACGAGCTCGATGTCCACGCGGAGCTTCTGGTCTCCGGGAACTGGGTTCCCGACCGGGACCACGGACCACTGGGCGGCGCCAGTGTCGAAGGCCCAAGTCTCCAAGGCGAAAGCCTCCACGTCCCGCGCCATCTCGACCCCACAGGTTCCGTCCCGAGCCACACAGTTGCCCGCGTTGTCCGGATCGAACTGGGCCCTTCGCAGCGAGGCCCGGTTGAGTCCCCCCCCTTGGTCGAGCAGGAAGTAGACAACGGTCGAATAGTCGGTGAAGGCCGCCCCCAGGTTGTAGTCGACGGCGGCGGCACCCGTGAAGCTCACGAAGGTCTGGGTCGGGTCAGGGGCGCTCCATGTGAGGTCGTAGCAGCCTTCGGCGCAGCGGCAGTTCGTAATTTGGGTGAGGCCGTCCACCCTGATGGCACGGCTGGACAGATACTGTTCGTCACGAACGATGATGGTGTCGCCGTTCTCGACGTCGAGAGCGGCGTGGTCGCACATCCGCATCTGCTGGGTGCTGGGATCCCAACCCACTATGGAAGCCTGCTCGCCCGCTGCGAAGCGGATGCCGAAGTCGGAGACCGGTACGGCATAGATGGTGGACGCGGGCGGCCCGGACTCCAGGGTGACGGACGACAGACCGAAGGGGACGGTGTCGATGTTGAAGGCCCCAGTGAGCAAACCCGGGAAGTCGTTGTTATCGTCCAGGGTCATGCCCAGACCGGCCAGCTGGACGTCGCTAGCGATGAGATCCAAGCTGGCCCGTCCCGCCTGCTGCATGTCGAGTCGCTCGGTGTTGACCCCCATCAGACGGGTCTCGAAGCGGACAAAGGTGACGGCGGCCGCGGTGAGGAAGACCCCGATGCTGATGCCGACCAAAGTCTCGATGAGCGTAAAGCCGGCTCGCTTGTGCTTCTCTGTCATGGAGGCGCTCACAACAGCCTGTTGAGGACCCGAGTCAGTCGCACTTGCTTGACCCGGGCCGGGGAGAGAGGGTCCCGCCAGCAGACGGAGATGATCGCGACCTGGGCTTCGGTCGGATCCACGGCTGGATCCGGGTGATCCTGGATGAAGATGTCGGCCCGAAACCTCTGCCCCCCGTCCACCAGGTCGCCGGTCGAGAACATCGAGCCGCCGATGACGTTGGGGCTCGCGCCCTGGACCGCCTCGGCATCGTAGTAGCGGGTGCAGCCGAGCTGAACGGCGGAGAAGCCGTTACCAGCCGGCGCGGCGCAGCCCAAGACGCTGGCCACGTCGAGCTCGGTGTTCACGCAGGCCGGGGAGTTGACGATGACGTTGGGGGCGTTGGTCTGCACCATGGCCAGCTCCTCGGCCAGCTGGTTGGCCAGCGCCCTGGCCTCGACGGCCTCCGCCGAGCCATCGATGCCCCGGATCGAGGTCAAGTGGGCGTTGGTCAGGGCAGCCAGGCCGATACCGAGGATGCCGGTCGCGACCAAGGCCTCGACGAGGGAGAAGCCGCGACGCGCCTGGGAGGGTCCCGAAGCCATGCGTCTCAGGCTTGCAGGTTCCGGACCAAGCGGCCAGATCTCACCATAGAATGACCTGGGCGCACGAACTCGCCGGGCTCCGGCAAGGCCTTGCGGTAGGCCGAGGGCGCTGGACGACGTCGAGGTGGGACATCGTATCCCCGGGTCACTGGAGGACGACGGTGAACTGCTCGGCCAGCAGTCCCGAGTAGGTGTCATCGCCGGCTGTGGGCCCGAAGCGACCGTCGCACACGTGGGCCCGGACCCGCAGGGCCGAGGTCTCGTCCAAGGTGAAGATTTCGCCGGGCTCGAGGGGGACGAAGTCTCCATCGCTGGGCTTGAAGAAGCCGATGCTGCCCGGCATGCGGAAGGCCGCTTCGCCCGCTCCGGGCTGGTACCCGAAGTCGAGGAGGGTGCCGCCGCCTACCCCGACGAAGTCGACTTCGAGGGCGTAGTTTCCGACCCCGGCTTCGAGGCTTTGGCTGTTGCAACCGACCTCTCCACCGCCGTCGAGGCTGCACACGAGGCTGTCCACCTCGGTGCCGCCCTCGTCGACCAGGCGAAGCGTCATGGCGTCCAGACGGGCGTCGGCGGTGCACTGGAAGATCGCTTCACACAGGAAGCGGGCCTGGCTCGGCGATACGCTCCCATTGGGCCCGCCCTGGCTGTCGGTGCTGTCGAAGGCGAAGCGGCCCGGAGCAGCGCCGGGCGCGAGCCGGCAGTCCACGCCGTTGGGACGGGGGGCGCCCTCGGTGTCGGTCACCACCAGCTCTCCGGGTTGGGAGCGGGCTTCGACGAACTGGGACTCGCCCGGGTCGGGACTGAGGGCCTCGAAGACCACGTCGATGCTGCCCGTCGGCAGATCGGGAACCTCGCACCGGCGATGGTCGGCGTCGAAGATGCATGTCTGGTTCAGCTGGACCCCGGTCACGGTCGCTCGCCCGTAGCCGAAGGGCGCCAGGAGCTCCAGAGTACCGACCCGCTGAACGTCGACCTCCTGCACCGTGCAGGAGCTCGGTCCATCCACCAGGACCTCACCCCGGCCAGGGCCTGTCTCGACGCAGGTCCCCGAGAAGCTGACGTTGGGGATGGCGGCCTCGATCTGCACCTCGGTTGGGTTGGGATACACGATAGGAAGATCCACGCTTCCGCCCAGGTCCGTGCAGTCCAAGTTGCCGCCACCCATGGGCATCGACACGGGCGTGCAGGTGATATCGCCGCCCATCGGCCCGGGCCTGAGGACCAAGCCTACTTCCGAGTCGCCCAGGTCCAGGGTGAAGGCGTCCGACATTTCGCTTTGGGGCGTGAGAGTGCAGGTGGAGTCGCGACCGTCGACGCGATCAACTCGGAAGAAGCCTAAATCCTGTGTCGCAACACAATCCCCGGTCGCGGCCATGAGGGGAACAGGGGTTGAATCTTCTACCAGCTGAACGATGACGCCGCTGAACTCTCCGGACACCTGAATCTCGCGACCGGCCCCACCCACGAGGTTGCCCGATTGGGGCTCCAACTGGAGGGAGGGCCGGTCCTCGGCGATGGTCACCAAGGCCCGCCAGGTCGACTCGCCGAAGCGGACGACGCAGCGACCGGGCTCGACCGTGGCCCGCAGGGTGTCGCCTTCGCGGGTCTGGCTGAGGACGGTGCAGCCTTCGATCTCGATGTCGGCATCGGGTCCCCGCAAAGAGCGGGCGATGAGCTCGGCCACGTCGGCCCCGGGCGGAAGGCGCTGGGCGCAGGCCCGCTCGCCGGCTTCGCTGCAGGAGCCGGGCAGCGCTCGGAGCTCGACCGTTCCCGGGCCCACGACCTCCAGGTCCAGGGTCGCGCCCAGCAGCTCGGTGGGTCGGCACTCGATGATGATGCCGTCTCGGGTGGCCTCCACCACCGTGGCCGGGGGGTCGTCGCTCAAGGCCTCGGCCAGGTCCTGGAGATCCAGGCGGTCCCGGTCGAAGGGGCTGGCGAGGCCGGCAAAGTCGTAGCGCACCGCCAAAAGGGGCCGGAGCGTGACCTCGGTTTCGCTCTCGTCCAAGGTCACGACCCCGTCGAAGAGGCTGCGGGAGTTCACGACTTCGAGGGCGGCGAAGCGGAGCTGCTGCTGGGCACCGGTGTCGACCTGAAGGGCGAAACAGCCCTCGTCGAAGGCCAGGGCACCGCTGGAGGGTCGAGGCACGGTGAATCGGACGTCCCTCGCCGCCAGGCTCCCTTCGGTGGAGATGGAGCCGACCCGCTGCTCGGCCGGCGTCGCGCCCTGGACTCGGAGCACGATGGGGACGACGAGGACGTCGTCGCCGCAGCTCGTCGTCGTCAAACTCAGAACCGTGAGGGCCGCCAGCCTTCGCATGGAGCGGGTGTAGAGCGATTGCAAGACATTGGACAATAGGCTCCAGGGTCACCGAATTCGACGGAATCGAAAGGTCTTGAGCTGCTTGGGTCGTTTTTTTGAAGGCTGTAGGTCGGGCTGCTACGGTGTAGGATCAAGGACGATGTGGTGACCAAGAGAAGGAGGCCAACCATTCACCTCGGAGGCCTACTTTGTCTGCTGATTGGGAGCAGTTGCGGGGGAGGGGAACGCAACCTTCTGCCGGCGTTTCCGACCGGAGCCAGCGGTGCCGTGGTGCTTGAGACCGCAGAAACGACTGTAGCCGTCGTCTACGATTTGAACGAACCACGAGGCTGCTTGGCTCGACTTAGCGAGGACGTCCAGACCGTTGCTTTCATTGCGCTTCCACTAGATGTGACGGGACTTGGACAAGTGGAGCATTGCTCACAGCTACAGCTTAGCGAGTTCTGCAGGCTCTTTGAAATAGACGAATCCCAGGAGTTCCGGCTCACCTTTGAGAACGAGTGGGCGCCAGTCACGCCTCCGAGCCTTTGCCCCCTCTAGTAGCCCGCAAAAGCGGCGGCGGTGCCGGCGCCGCCCACGGCTAGGCCGAGCAGGAGGGGGACCCAGGCGCTCTGCTTGCGATCGACCAAGAGCTCGGCCAGCCCCAAGCCCACGCCAAAGCCGAGGGCGGAGGCGCCCGCGATCCGCAGATCGACCTCGGGTCGAAATGCGTCGGGACAGCGTCCGATCGGTCGGTCGACGAGGAGATCGCAGTTGGATGAGGCCACCCCCGCCGCGAATAGGCCCACCCCTGCCGCAAAGCTGCTTGCACTCAGTGCCGCGTGGACCCAGCGGGATCGGGTCCGAAGTCGGCGGAGTCGAAGCCGCAACTCGCTCGTCTCTCCGGGGGCCACTGTGAACTCCACCGGGTCCGCCACCCGGTTCGGAGCCGAGATCGTCAGCCTGTGGGGACCCGATGCGACCCTTTCCAGCTCCAGATGGGTGCCGCGCTCCACCCGACCCAAACCCTGAGCGTCCAGCTCGACTCGGACCGTGGCGGGGAGCGCCGACTCGGAGCGCACCCGACCCGCCGCCGCATCCGGGTAGCGAGCCTCCATGAATCGGCCCAGGTCCCCAGCCAGACGACGTCCATCGGCCGGTGCATCGAAGCGGCCTACGATCCCGCTCTCGTCGGCCAGAGTGAGGATGAGGCCGTCGCCCACCCGGGCCAAGGTCGCGTAGACGACCGCCTCGGGCTGAAGGCTTCGCAGGCAGGCCAGGGGTTCGGGCTGAAGCCCGCAGGCCTCCTCGTGCCAGTGGAAGCCTGAGCCCGCGAGTCGGGCTCGAAGCGCCGCCACCACCGGGTCGAGCTCGCGAGGGGCGATGGAGGCATCGACGACGCGGGTGGCCGCCACCCGTCCCGCATCACCCCCTTCCAGCGCCACCAGGAAGAGAAGGGTCCAGGCCGTCACGGCCCTAGTGCTGCCACGAGGCGGGCTTGGCGAGAAGACTCAGCGAGGCATCGCCCTGGGCCGGGGTGCCGACGCCTCGGCAGACGGCGCTTCATCGAGCGTCATCACCCCCACCAGAGCCAGCGCCAACAAGAGAAAGCCGAGAGTGAGCCAGGGCGAGCGTGCCCATGCGCGCCAGCTGGCTCGGGTCGGGGGGATGGGCCCCTGTCCCTGTCGCGGCACGCGCCCGGGCCGCGGCAGGGGGCGCCGAGGCAACACGTTCTTCGGAGACTGGGCCATGGATGGGGGACCGTCCATCTCGCGTCGGGCCTTCGGTGGAGGCCCGTCGACCCGTGTCCGGGTTTCAGAGTGCGGCTCGGACGAAGCGGCTGGCTCCGTCGCGCGGGTGGCCAAGAAGGTCGGCTCTTCGGCCTGGGAGAGCCGAGTCAAGCCGTCCTCGGCTTCGAGGGGCCGAGGCGACACCTGGGTCCAGGTCCCGGTCGGGCCCTCCACTAGACCCACGGCGGACTGGAAGGCTTCGCGAAAGGCCGAGGCGTCCGGATGCCGGGCCTGCGGCTCGAGCTGAAAGGCCCGCTCGAAGAAGTCGTCGAGCGGCGTAAGCCGTGGGTCCACTTCGGCCAGGCGGGCCCAGCGACCGGCGCATATTCGCTCCACTACCTGAAGGCGGCCGTTGGGGCCCTGAACATCGCCTTCGTGCCAGGCCAGAGGTCGACCCTCGGCGTTTCGGAGCCAAGCTCGCCGCAGGCTCAGCATCTCCCAGGTGACGGCGGCCAAAGAAAAGAGGTCGGCGGCGGGACCGACGGACTGACCGCGGAGCTGCTCGGGGCTCCCGTAGCGGTGGCTGCCGATCATCCGACCGGCAGTGGTGGCGGCGCTGGCCTCGGTGGCCAGCCAGCGCGCGACCCCGAAGTCGATGATGGTCAAGTGACGAAGCACGCCTTCGTCGACCACCACCACCAGGTTGTCCGGCTTCAGGTCCCGATGGATGACGGCGCGCTCATGGCAGTAGGCGAGGGCATCGCTGGCCATGGCCACGAAGGCCTCGACCTCGGACAGACTAAAGGCGCGACCCTCTCGGGAACGGGTCCAGAGCAACCGCCGGAGCTCGATGCCCGGGGCTTGGGCATCGAGATGAATAGGCCATCCTCCTCTTCGAAGAGCTCGAAGGCCGAGACCAGATGGGGATGGCGGAGCCGACACAGAAGGGCCGCCTCCCGCTGAAAGCGCACCCGAGCTGGACCTGCTTCGATGCCGTGCAGCTGCTTGAGCACGCCCTCGCGACCGTCTTCCAGCCGGCGGGCCGCCCAGGCACTCGCCTGCCCGCCGCGACCGAGCTGCCGCTCCATACGCCAGGCCCCGCCGACGACCCGACCGCCCTGAAGACCTCCCTCCACAGCCTGGATCCATAGGCCAGCCGCGCTGACTTGCGAAGTCCTTCGCATCGACGATAGCCCTTGCAGCTCATGGCGGAGCGTCGCTTTGGCCCCTTCCGACTCGAGCGACTCCTGGGCCAGGGCGGCATGGGTGAGGTCTGGCTAGCGACCCGACCCGGTCAACCCCCAGTCGCCCTCAAACGACTGCAGGACCAGACCTTGGCCACCATGTTCGAAGACGAAGCCCGGGTCCTAAGCAAGTTGCGCCATCCGGGGGTGGTGGAAGTCTACGCGCTCCATCGAGACGGAGACGATCTGGCCCTGGAAATGGAGTTGCTCGAAGGCTCTACCCTCCATGCCCTCCAGCGTCGATGCTTCGGGGCCGAGCAAGACATGCCGGTGGGCGCCGGGGTCTACGTGGGCGCTCGGCTGGCCGAGGCCCTCAGCTACCTCCACGAGCGAGACATCGTCCATCGAGACGTGGCGCCCCAAAACGTGGTCATCGAGCCCGACGGTCGGGTCGTGCTCCTGGATTTCGGTATCGCCTGGGCCCAGGTGCGAAAGACGCAAACGGCCATCGGCGTGGTCAAAGGCCGCCCCGCCTTCATGGCCCCCGAGCAGGCGGCGGGAGGCGCGGCGGATCCGAAAGCCGACGTCTACGCCCTGGGGGTGCTGCTCTGGGAGCTCTTGGCCGGCCGGCCTCTCTTTTCGCGGGAGACCCAGCCCTTCGAGGCCCTTCGTCGTCCCGAGGCGCCGCCCCTGCGCGCGGTACGGCCTGAGCTCCCCCTGCGAATTTCGGCTTTGGTCCAGGCCATGCTGGTGAAGGACGCGGCGCGGCGCATCCAGTGCAGCGACTGTCTGGACGTCCTCCGGGCCCATGCCGGGTCGAAGGAGGAGTTGACGGCCCTCCTCGATCCCCGAACCGGGACCGCACCCCTGGAGGTGATGGGCTCGTCGACCGGGCCCGTCGACGTCGCGAGACTTAGCCGCTTTGCGGGCGGGACGGGCCCCACGTCAGTGGTCGGCCCGCCCAGCGGCCCTACGACTGCGCCCGAAGGCCCGCTCATCAGCTGGTCGATGGGTGACAGCAGCGGCGGCGAGGCGGAAGGGATGGCGGCCTGGCACCGAACGATCGCCGAGCGGGTTCCGGAACCGGAGGGGGAAAGAAAAGGACCGAAAGCACCAGTCGCTCGCTCCCATCGAAACGAAGATCCGAAGCCGTCGGCCCCCGCTCGGGCTTGGGACCCCATACTCTGGGCGAATGGCCTGCTCTTTCTGCTCGTGAGCGGTCTGCTGTGGGCCGTCCTGGTCCGGGGCTGAACTCCCTCGCCTCAGCGGTCGGCGCTAGGGCGGGGGCCGCCGGACCTCGTGGAGGCCTCGACCACCTCGACGACGCGAACGCCCTCGCCCTCGAAGCGCTGCACGCTGGTCTGGACCGTCCGGCCCACGAGCCTGTCCAGCTTCCACTCCGGAATGTCTCGGGTGACCTGGCGCCAGTAGCGGCGACCGTCGTAGACGGCCTGGCTACCATCCTGGAAAGTCATGGGTCGATTCAGAGCGCGCACCCCGAGCCTAGCCAGGGCGTCTGCGGCCTGTTTTCCCACCGGCCGACTGAGGATCACCATGCCGTCCAGATAGGCCTCGAGGCGGACCTCACTCCCCAGCTGGGTGGGGCTCCCGACCGGTACCCCTGCCGCTCTCTCCATCCTCTTCTCCAGCAGGTAGCGGCCCTTGGCTGCTCGGTTGGCCTCGACCCGCTGCTGAAAAGCCTCGGGGTCGAGCTCCTGAGCGCCCTCCCGCGCCGGCTGGGCGCCGACCGGGACAGAGGCCCCCAAGAGGAGGCCGAAGAGCATCACGTCTATTCGCTTCATGGTTTCGTTCCTTCTCAAAGCTCTGGCTTGTACCAGAACAGCATCCGGACCCCGACCTGGGCCTGGAGCAAGTTGGCGTCCCGAAGGTTGCCGTCGGCGTCGGTCGAGCCCATCGAGGTGTCCGCGACCATCAGCTCACCTTTGGCTGGCGTGAACACCTGAATGTTGCCGCCGATGGATCCGCTCTCGTTGTCCTGGGCCTTGCGAGCATTCTGATAGTCGTTACCCGAGTCGGCCGTGGCCCCGCTTCCGAGCAAGGGCTCGGCCGAGCAGACGTTCATCGCGTAGATGGTGTCCCGACCGATGGCCGGGTCGCAGGCCGTGGCAGCTCGGGTGGGCTTGTAGGTCTTGAAGAAGGTCGTGCCCAAGACCGTGAGCGGGTCTCGGAGCATCCTCTCATCCACCTCCAGCCGGAAGAAGAAGCCGCGGAAGCCGGCAGCGTCCAGGTCAGCGAGATCTGCATTGGTCACGTCGGTCAGACACTCCCCATTGCAGGTGTTCAAAGCGACCTCTCGACCCTGTCCGTCGACAGCCACGGCGTTCGAAGCATCGAGCCTAAGGGGCTTGGTGAAGTTGTCGATGGTGAAGCCGGCGTCGAGGATCTGACCCACTACGTCGAAGCCCGGGTGTTCGGCCGTGACCTTGGCCGCGTCGGTCAGGTCGTTGGTGGCGGCGGGGCGGCTGAGGTTGCCGCTGCCGAAGCCGATGCCGATCTGCTTTCCGCCCGCGCAGCCCGTCACGAAGATGTCCAAAGGCCGCTCGATGCGTCGCAGGTTTTGGGACTCTACGGAGCCCGCAAGGACGGTGGACGGATCGAAGCGTTCGTTGAGGACCGCCAGCTTGAGGGCCTCCCATTTGTCCGAGCCATCCCGTCGATAGACTTTCCAGATCTGTCCACACATGTCGCCGAAGTAGAAGGCCCGCACCGTGCCGCCCTCGGTGAAGGTCGAAGGCTGAGCGCTAATGGGACAGAGCAGATCTTCCAGGTCGGGGCTGGTCGACTTGTCGATGCAGGTACCGCCCGGGACGCCGCTGCCGGCGCAGTCCTCGGTGACCAAGAGCAACTCGGGGCCCGTCTTGTAGACCGACTCAAAAGCGCGGTCCGCGGCCTGGAGTTCCTTCACGTCGAGGACGGCCAAGAAGGGCTTGTGGTCTGGGTTCCGCTGGGGCTCCTCCTCCACCCAGAAGCCCTGAATCAAGGCGCCCACGGCCCCCGGCGTCTTCACGATGCCGTCCATCTTGAGGATGAAGCCGAAGATTGGATCACCACCCACGGTCTTCTCGGCGATGAAGAAGTCGATCCGCTTGTTGGCTCCATTGTCCGCACTGGTGATGGAGCGGATGACGTTGCCCTGGCGGTCGACGACGTCGATGCTGTCGCCGTCCTCGAGCTCGAGGAGGTCGAAGGTCACGCCCTTCACGTTCAAGGCCTTGGGGTCCAGGGCAAAGACGAGGGTGTAGGCCGCATCGAAGGGTCCCGGGTTGGTGCCCAAGGCCAAGGGGAAGGTATCGTCGAGGATGCTAGGGTTGGCTACCGTCTCGTAGGACGCAGGAATCTGCGGGGCCGAGGTGCTGGTGCCGGCGAAGGTATTGAGGCCGAGAGCGAGGACCGCCAAGTCGTTCTTACGATCGGCCACGCTGTCACCAGCCTCCAGGCAGAAGGCCTGGGAGGCGCCTCCACCCAGGATGTCGTTGCAGGTCTTGAGTGTCTCGCCGCCGGGGGGCTTCACGAAGGTGCCGTCGAAGCTGGCGTAGTCGTGGTCGGGTCGGGCCGCGTCCCAGTCCATGCCGGAGGTGATGGCCAGAAAGCGACGGTCGTCGGCTCGGCCCGGGAAACGTCCTACGCCGGCCACCATGGAGGCGAAGGTCGAGCGCAGGTGCTCGGTCCAGTTGCCCGGGGTGCGTGCCACGCTGAAGACCGGGCTACGCGCCGAGTTGGGCGTGGGGACAGTCGTGTCGACAACGGGCAGACTGACGTCCATCAAGTAGTATGCCGCGCCGCCGTGACCGAGGCCGAAAGTCAAGAGCGCGTCTTCGGAGGCGTCGATGATCGAGTCACCGTTCAGGTCATCGTGGAACAAGGACATGCCGCCGTCGATACCGGGCATGCGTCGATAGTCGACGGTGGGCTGGTCCAGCATCTGGACGAGGCTTCGGTCGGTGACGTTGCCGGACTTCCACAGGTCGCCGGGGACGAAGGCCGCCGCCTCGGCTCCGCTCAACGCGTCGGCAAAGTGAAGGACGCCGCTGTTGGTGCCCACCGCCACGTGACAGGTCGAAGTGGTGCAGTCCGTTCCGTACTGCATGAGGGCGGTACCGCCGTTGACCACCGCCCCCATGCTCCAGTCGGCGGTGATGGTCGGAATGCCGCCCGCGCAATCGAAGTCGTCGGTGAACTCATAGCCGTAGAGGAAGGAGAAGAGCCGATAGCGGAGGCAGCCGCTGGCCACCACGTCCGCTTCCGAGAGGTTCGTATCGTCCACGGTCAGGAAGTCCACCGTGCCGGGCTTCCAGGTGTACAGGGGTCGGGCGTCGTAGACGTCGGTCTTCGCGCTCAGCGACCCCCCCAGCACCTCGTTAGGCAACGCCTTCAGGTCGTCGGTGAAGATCTTTCGGGCCATGCCGCCTCGAGTCGCATCGAAGAGGGGCTCGCCATTCACGAACTGGTCGAAGGGGTTCTCGTTGACGACCAGGGTTCGGCCGCCGTCGACGGCCCGAAACAGGCAGGTGTTCTGGAAGACGGAGTAGCGACCGTTGACGAAGTCGGGGAACACGCAGGCTTTCTTCAGGTTTCCCGGCCAGGGCCCTTCGGAGGCTGGCTTGAAGGAAGACAGATATGAGAAGTTACCCGAAAACAGACCGTCGTTGTTCACGGAGGACGCGCCAAAGGCGACCGCTTCCTTCTGCACGATCTCCAAGAGAATATCGTTGAAGGCTTCGGTCAGCTCGACGACGTCCGCCGCCTCGAAGAAGGCGCCGTCGCCTTGGGCCATGGCCTGGAGCTGGCCGGGGTTGTAGCCGCTGCCGAAGCCGATGGTCCACGTGTTGATCTGCTGCTCGCCGTCGATAGCGCACATCATGTCGCCGTTACCGATGTAGGCCGCACCGGGGGACGGGTCGTTCTGAGGGACGTTGTTGGCCACCGTACCGTCGCAGCGACCGGTGAAGTTCTGGGCCCCGCCAGCGTTGGGGAAACCGTCGCCGAGGACCACCATGTGAAACTTGTTGCAGATCCGGTCGTCGTCACCGGTGCCGGCGAAGGGCACATCGAAGGTCGTCTTCATGTGGTCCGCCGCGACCCGCATGCCCTCGGTCATGGGCGTAGTGCCGCAGGCTTTCACGCCGGGGGTGGCGCCGTTGCAGTCTTCACTATTCTGAGGACCGCGCACCGCGTTCCGGAGGGCCACCACGTCGTTGGTGTAGTCCTGGATCTGTCGGACGCCGAGTCCTCCGCCGAAGCCGTAGATGGCAAACTCGACGTCGGCCGCGAAGAGGTCGAAAACGCCGTCGTTCCCCGAACATCCGCCGAGTGCGGCCTTGAGCTGATCCTGCCGGGAGTCGACTTCGTAGGGGACGATGGGACAGGTGAAGTTCAGGTTGTCCGAGTTCATCGAACAGGACTCGTCCAAGACGAGCACGAGCTTCGACTCACCGCCGATGGAGACGAGGTTGTCGGTGTCCTGGGGAAGGGTATCCTGAGGCGTGGTCTGTGCGACCAGCAGGGCGAGTACAGCGCTTATCATCGGGCCTCCGTCGGGAAAGCCAGTGAGCAGAAAGCGTGCCAAGCCCGTGATCCCGGTTCGAGGCCCCAGGTCCGGAAGCATCTTTCCGGCGGGCGGAAGGATGCTTCGGCCCCGATGAAGGACACGCTGCCACATCCACGCATGGACCTGAACGCATCATCAGGTTAGGACCGAAGGGTGAAGCAAATCGAGCTCGGTCTCGAGGTCGAAGCCGAGCACAAGCGCCATCGCCGCGTCCTCGAGACTGACGATCCCTGGTTCGGCCGCTTCCGTGTCGAGACCGGCGAGGGGCCTGTCACCGTTCGAGTCGGCCCCGGCGACGCTCCTGAACACCAGATCGTCGACTGGCGCCACCCCGACTCGGCGGCCCTCTTCGATGCGCACGTGGGCCAGGAGGTCGAGCTGGTGGGCCGGGGTCGGGCCGTTCGAGGGCGGCTGGAGGAACGGGCCAAGATGGGGGCCGAAGGCCGTCGGGTCCGCCAGGTCGAGCTCTTCGGGCCCGACGCGCCCACGCCGAGCGCCCCCGGGCCCGCGCCGCGCACCCCCTCGGGTCTGCCCAACGTTCTTTCGCTCCTCACACCGGCCCAGTACCGGCTGATCACCGCCACTCGGGACCGGCCCGTCGTCCTTCAGGGTCGAGCCGGATCCGGCAAGACGACGGTGGCGCTGCACCGGGTGTCGTGGCTCAGCTATCCCGGTCCCGAGGGACCGGCACCCCTGGACCCGAGTCGGGTCCTGGTCGTGATGTTCAACCGCGCCCTTCGGGCCTACGTAGCCTCCCTGATGGCGCCATTGGGGCTCAGCGAAGCCCGGATCGACACCTTTCATGGCTGGGCGCTAGAGGCGATCAAGTCAGCGAGCAGCCGACCAGTCGAGGTCTGGAACCAGGGCCACGAGGGTCGAGAGGCGGCGGTCCGAGTGAAGAGGAACGTCGGCATGCTCTCCGCGGTCTCGGCCTTCGTGGAGCGACAGAAGCAGCGGCTCCGCACCTGGCTGGAGGAGCACCTGCGGGAGTACGGGGCCATGGAGCGACTCGAAGCCTTCGACGCTGCCATCGGTCCGGTCGTCCCCCGGCTCCAGAGCGTCCTCGTCGAGACCCGCCAGCAGCGTGACCGGGCGCTGGGGAGTGATCAACAGCGCTTGGAGCAAGCGGTTCGAATCTTCGAGCGGGCCATCTTCCGAATGACCCAGTTCTTGGACGAAGTGCCGACACTGCTCGAGGACCGGAGCCTTCTGCGGGAGCATCTGGAGGGGGTGCCGCCCTGGGACGTCGACAGCTGCGCCCGGCTACAGGCGCGCATTCACGCCGCCGACGCCCTGTCCTTCGACGACTTCGCCCTCGTTCTCCTGCTGATGCTGGAGAAGACGGGTGGACTGTTCGACGTGAAGAGCGGCGAGATCTCACTGTTCGAGCACATCGTGATCGACGAGGCCCAAGACTTCGGTCCGGTGGAGCTGGACGTCCTGCTCCGCCTGGTTCCGAGTCCGGCCGACGTCACCATCGTGGGCGACCTCAATCAGAAGATCGTGCCCGACGCCGACTTCGTGGGCTGGACCGAGATCGCCCGCCGACTTGGCGTAGACCAGGCCGCCGTCGCTCACCTCGAAGTCGGTCATCGCTCGACCCGGCCCATCATGGCCCTCGCCCACGGTCTGATGGGACTGCCGGCCCCAGATGGCCGGGAGGGTCGTCGGCCCGAGTTCGTCAGGGTCGACGATGAGGACCAGCTCTTGGAGGCCTTGCTCGGTTGGGCTCGCCGTCGATGGGCCGAAAGCGCGAACCCCCACCTATGCGTGGTCTGCGGCCATCGAGATCAGGCCAAGGCCCTGGCCGAGCGCTTGGGCGGCGCCCTCACCAGCGAAAGACTGCCGGTCCGCTGGGGACACAACCGATCCTTCGAATTTGCGCCCGGGCTGACGGTGACCAACGCCCGTCAGCTGAAGGGCCTCGAGTTCGACGGGGTGGCGGTGGTGGAGCCCAGCGATCAAGCCTACCCCGAGACCGAGGATGGTCGCCGTTTGCTCTACACGGTCATCACCCGGGCGCAGGACGATCTGCTCATGTTGGGTGTCGCAGCGCCGGGGGGGCTGATCCGGGATCAGATAGACGCCGGCCACCTCCTGGAACGGAGTGGGGCCCACGTGGATCCTGTGGTCTTTCGGGCCGAGGACGAGGAACCATTCTGAGGATGGCGGTGACAATTTCCATGTCGAATGGGGGCGACTTGACTGCCTCCCCGTACCGATAGCTGGTACGCCCCGTGGCCGTGTCCGAGGACGGAGGCACGCCGGACGGCGTAGGTCGGCCGCGCACGTTCATTGAACTCGCCCTTCGTGAACGGGGCTTTCTCATCCTGGTCGGTCTCGGCTTCCTCGCGGTGGCCTGGTCCTACCCCTATCCAGGGATCGCGATGTGGGTCGGCTTTGGCCTGGCGGGCTATGCCGCCACGGCCAATGACTCCATCCAAACCATAGGGACCTTCATCGTCTCCAATCAGCATCGACCCTGGCCCGTCTTGTGGGTTTTTATCTCGGCGCTCTTCGTCCTGACCGTAGGCTTGAGCTGGCTGATCAACGATGGCGACGTGACCTGGGGTGTCCTGCAGTCGAAGGGCTTCTCCACCGCCCCCACCGAGTTCGGTTTTCTTCAGATCGCGGCCCCGCTCTTTCTCATCATCCTGACTCGGCTTCGGATGCCGGTCTCCACGACCTTCCTCCTCCTGTCCTCCTTTGCGACCAAGGTCTCCGGCGTCACTGGCGTCTTGACCAAGAGCCTGAGCGGCTACGTCATCGCATTCGTCGCCTCGGTCCTCCTCTGGACCACCCTCGGTCGCTGGATGCACCGCAAGTTCACCGGTGAACCCCACCCGACCTGGTGGGCGGTCCAGTGGGTGGTGAGCGGCGCCTTGTGGTGCCTCTGGGTCGCCCAGGACGCGGCCAACATCGCGGTGTTCCTCCCTCGGCAGCTGAGCCTGGAGCAGTTCATCCCTTTCGCCGGCGTCATCGTCCTCGGACTGGGGCTGCTTTTCTACCTGCGGGGCGACCGAATTCAGACCATCGTGAGTGAGAAGTCGGCGATCTACGACGTCCGGGCGGCGACGGTGATCGACTTCCTGTACGCCCTCATTCTGCTCGTCTTCAAAGTCATGAACAACGTCCCCATGAGTACGACCTGGGTGTTCATCGGCCTGCTGGGAGGTCGGGAGCTGGCCTACAGCCACAGCGTCCCCGGGAGCGTTGGGATGGCGAAAGCGCTCCGAATGATGGGCAGAGACCTCCTTTTCGCCCTCATCGGCCTCTTGGTGTCGCTGATCCTTGCCGCCAGCATCAATCACGAGCTCCGGGATCGGCTTTTCGGGCTCTGAACGCTGCTGGCCCAGCCTGCGACACCGCCGGATTTTGCCGCAGGCATGCGCTCGTGCGAGAAGGACGGGGGATAGCCGAGGACACCACGGAAGACCGACCCGTGCCCCGCCGCATCGGTCCCTTCGTACTCCTGACCCAGGTGGACGCGGAAATCGGCGTGCAGCTGTGGACGGGGGTCCTTCGAGGTGGGGGAGGGCTGGAGCGTAAGGTCCTCGTGGCCCGAGCCCCCTCGGGCTCGCCCTCGGCCGGGGCCCTGGACCGCGAGGCCAGGCTAGGCCTCGACCACCCCCAGATCGCTTCGGTCCTGGAGCTGTACCAGGAGGGCGAGGAGATACTCCTGGCTTACGCCCGCACCCCCGGCCGGACCCTCCACGCGGTCAACGCTGCCGTCCACCGGCGTTACGAACGCTACCCCCCTCACGTGGCCCTCCACGTGGCAGCCCGGGCTTTCGACGCGCTCGCTTTCGCCCATGGCGCGGCCGAGCCCGTGGTCCATGGCGCTCTTCAACCCACCACCCTATGGCTAGGCTTCGATGGCACGGTTCGGATTCGAGGCTTCGGCCAGGGCCCCGACCCCCGAAACCGGCAGCGTCAGCCCGTCAGCATCCCGCCTCCTGGCTATGCCAGTCCCGAACATCGTCAGGGTCGACCACTGGACGAGCGGGCCGACAGCTTCGGGGTGGGCTGCCTCCTCTTCGAGATGCTGACCGGGCGGGCACCGCCTCGGGATGAGCTGCCCAGCCTGGACCGAGTCCTGCCCGACGTCAGCCCTCGGCTCGCCCACTGCGTCCGACGGGCCACGGACCCCGATCGACGGCAACGGATGAGCTGCGGCGACCTGCGGGATGAGCTCGACCGCATCGTCCACGGCGAGGACCCCAGCTTTGGTCGAGCCTCGGTGGCCCGCTGGATGAGCCAGGTGTTCGGTCCGGAAGCGTTGGCCGAAGCGGATCGGGAGCGAATCCTGGCCGAAGAGCCGGACCTGGGCAGCTTCGGTCCCCGGGCGCAGCGTCCACCGATTCAGCCCACCCCACCGCCTCCGGCCCAGGCCTCCCCGTCCGCCGCCGAACCGTCCCACGAGACGGCGCCGCCGGTTCAGGCGCCGCCCCCCGTGGCGCCACCGCCCCCGGTCGACCCGCCGAGCGAAGGGGCGCGCACTTTGCCCGATTTTCCGGCCGCCGGGGGCCCACCGCCGCCCCAACCGGCCCCTTTGCCGCCGCCGCCTTCGGCGGACATCGCACCCCCGACCACCAGCCCCGTAGGGTCGGATCCTCTGCTTCCGGTCGAGAAGGCCCTCCCTCCCAAGCCCCCCCAGACCCAGAGCTTGTCGGTGGGCGGACTCCCTAGGGTCATGGTGGCGGCCCTGGGCGCCATTCTCATCTTGGTCATCGCGGCTTTGGTCAGCCCTGCCGTTCGGCGGGGGCTGCGCCACGCCGTCATCGGCCGCAACCCGGGGGCCACCTTGGTCGTCGAGTCGATCCCGAGCGGGGCCGACGTCACCCTCAATGGCTACGCCACCGGGCGCAAGACGCCTTTCATGGTCGAGAACATCGAGTCGGGGATCATCCACCGGGTGGAGCTCCTGCGCCCGGGCTCGGAGACGCAGACCGCCACCGTGAGCCTCGTCCCGGGCTCGAAGCACAAGCTCAACCTCTTCTTCCCTGACGCGGCGGTGAGGGCGGTGATCCGCTCCAATCCGGCCGAGGCCACCCTCCTCGTCAACGGCGAGAAAGCCGATCTGACGCCGGCAGAGGTCATCCTGAAGGTGGGCGAAGAAACGACGCTGGCCATCGAGCAGCTGGGCTACGTCCGCTGGGAGAAGAAGCTCCAGCCCGCCCCGAATGACCGCATCGAACTCGACGTCCAGCTGGAGAAGACGGAAGAGCTCAAGGCCCAAGAGGCGATGATCGAAGCGGCCAAGAAGGCAGCTCAGTAGGGGCCCAAGGCCCTGAGCACGGCGGTGGCTTCATAGGCGGCGCTCCAGGCGAAAGCGGCCCCGGCCTCGAAGGCCCTTTGCTCCATGCGCTCCTCGATCGGCGAGAGGGCCAGCCCGAAGGCGGCCACCACGACGTCGACCCCCTCCAGAGTCGGTGCCCAATCGTCACTGCTGGGGTCCACTAGGTAGACCTCGAGCTTCAGACCGGCCGCCTCCAGGTCATCGCGGACCGTCGGATCTCGGCGAGCGCCGGCGAGCACGATCGAGCGAGCCGCCCGGGCAGATAGTCGGGGCGACGTGCTCGACGTGGGTCCGCCCACCAAGGCCGACCATCCTCCAGGGGGCGCGAAGTCGGGGTCGAGGCCCTGGGTGGCCGGACCGAGGCCCGATTGGCGACGTTGGCCCCACCAGCGCAAACGTCCGAAAGCCTGGCCCCACAGGCGAGGGCGTGTGGTCCTGGCCCGAACCCACCGGAGTCGATGACTCCACCGAGCGAAGTCCTCAGGGGCAGGGGCGGCCCGCTCACGTTCGGGCTCGGCGCCTTTGTCCAGTCGTCCGTGGCGCTCGACCAGCTCGTTCACCACCTCGTCCAGGAGAGCCTCGGGGTCGGCGGGGGCCGGGCTCTCGTCTTCAGCCCAGCCCCGGAGGTCGAGGCCGCGCTCGAGGTCGGCCGCCTCCAGGTTGAGCAATCCGCGGCGAGAAAGCATCGCCGCTTCGGCCCAAGTGCCGGCCGTCCCACCGAGTTGGCTTCGGGGAAGAGCCGAAGGCTCGATGGCGAGCTGAAGAGCGCTGACGGACCCTGGCCAATAGGCTTTGCCGAGCTCACTCAGCTTTCGAGAGATGGCGGCCACCTGCTCCGAGATGGCCTCGTCTTCTGGGAAGCGCTCCGTCTGGGACCGGGCCTCGCACATCCAGGACAGCATCGCGAGCCGCTGCCGTTCCTGAGCAAAGACGCCGAGCTCCGCGCCCAAAGCCTCGATGCGCCGCTCGATGAAGCCGAGGTGGCGGCTCGCATCGGCCTTGGAAGGCGGGGCACCCTCACCGGGCCGAACCAGGCCGGTGCCAGGAGAAGGCGGCGGTGCACCCGACGCCAAGCCGCGCCAAAGGCTTCGGGCCAGGCGGGAAGGGAGCATACGGGCCAGGGCTGCCTCGAAGGCCTGGGCTGGATCATCCCCCCGACCGAACCAGGACTCTTGGCCGTCCCGGATCCAGCACTCACACCATCCGTCCCGGCGGAAGTCGACCCGATAGCCATGGGCTTCGAGCCGGCTCCGGGCCTCGTCCTCGACCGAGGCGCTCACGCTTCCGGTGCCTGCTCGGAGGCTTGGTTTCCGAGGAGGAAGGCCTCCATGAAACCATCCAGATCGCCGTCCAGGACGCCATCGAACTGGGCCGACTCGTGGTCGGTGCGATGGTCCTTCACCATTCGATAGGGGTGGTTCACGTAGGACCGAATCTGGCTCCCCCACTCGATTTTGAGCTTCTCGGCGCTGCTCGCAGCTCGCTCTTCGTCCTGCCTGGCCTGGTAGTAGTCGTAGAGCCGAGCAGCCAGGATCTTTCGGGCCGTGGCCCGATTCTTGTGCTGCGAGCGCTCGTTTTGGCAGGCCACGACGATGCCGGTCTCGAGGTGAGTCAAACGAATCGCCGACTCGGTCTTGTTGACGTGCTGACCGCCCGCGCCGCTGGAGCGAAGCCGGTCCTCGCGGACGTCCTTCTCCCAGTCCACGTCGACCTGGATCGAATCGTCCAGCTCGGGCGTGACCCGGACGGCGGCAAAGCTGGTTTGACGCCGCTTGTTGGCGTCGAAGGGCGAGATCCGAACCAGCCGATGCACGCCCTCTTCGGCCCGCAACCAGCCGAAGGCGTTATCTCCAGACACGATGATGATGGCGGTCTTGATCCCCGCTTCGTCGCCCGGCTGAAAGTCGACTTCCTCGACGTCGAAGCCTGCGCGTTCGCACCAGCGACGATACATTCGATAGAGCATCTCCGCCCAGTCCTGAGCATCGACACCACCGGCGCCCGCGTGGACCTCGAGGATGCAGTTGGCGCCATCATGGACCCCGGACATCATGCGCCGAAGCTCCATCCGGCCCAGCACCGAGGTCACGGAACGGAGAAGGCCGTCCAACTCATCGGCCATGCTGTCATCGTTTTCCTCGGCCGCGAGTTCAACCATGACCGAGGCTTCCTCGATACGGGACTCGAGACCTTCGACCTCCCTGATGGCCGCTTCGAGCCGGGAGCGGTCTCTTTGCAGGCGCTGGGCCCGCTCCTGGTCGTTCCAGAAGTCGGGGTTGGCGCTCATGGCCTCGATTTCGCCTAGCTGCTTCTTCTTGGCAGGGACGTCAAAGATGACCTCGTAGCGCGTCGAAGCGAGCCTGAAGCCCTTGGATGCTCTCTTGACGGTCTTCCAATGCCATGGCGCGTGGTTAGCACGGCTGCGGTTCCGCCCGAACCGATTCTTTGACTCGGGGTCCCCCGACGGGCCACATGGACCACATGGTGGATTACCGCCACGCGGTCTACGCCGGCAGCTTCGATCCGATCACCCTGGGGCATACCGCCATCATCGACCGTGCGGCCCGGCTCTTCGACCGCATCACGGTGGCGATTGGCCACAACCCGAACAAGGCCAGCACCTTCTCGGTCGACGAGCGGATCGACATCATTCGTCGTTCGGTCCCCCACGCGAACATCGAGGTCGAGAGCTTCAGCGGCCTTCTCATCCACTACTGCCAATCGATCGGGGCCGGCGTCATCGTCCGAGGCATGCGACTGCTGACGGACTTCGAGTACGAGTTCCAGCTGGGCCTGGCCAACCGGGACCTGGCCGCGGCCATCGAGAGCGTCTACATCTTCACCGAATCGGACTACGTCTACATCTCCAGCTCTTTGGTGAAGGAGATCGCCGCCAATGGAGGCGACGCCTCCCGTTACCTACCGGGCCCGGCTTCCGAGGCCTTGGCCCAGCGATTCGCCCCAAAAGAAAGCTGAAATCACCGACAGGCCTTCGCCTTCTCGATCCACTGGAAAAGTGGGGACGCTTCAGGATAGGCTGCGCCCGCCGGAACCATGACTGTACTCGACAGCAGCGTTCTCGTGCTCAATCGGCTCTACCAACCGGTCAACGTCACCACGGTTCGGCGGGCCGTCACCCTCCTGTACCAAGGCACGGCCAAAGCCATCGACCGGGAGTTTCAAACCTTCGACTTCGACTCCTGGTCCGAGCTCTCGGCCGAAGTCCACGATCCCGACGTGCTACACACCGTGGCCAAGACCATCCGCATCCCCCGGGTGATCATCCTTCAGGTGTTCGAGCGCTTTCCTCGACTTCACGTCCGTTTCTCCCGACAGAACATCTACCTGCGGGACAGGCTGACCTGTCAGTACTGCGGAAAACGCTTCGCCCGCTCCGATCTCAACCTCGACCACGTCGTCCCCCGCTCCCGAGGGGGCCGAACGACTTGGGAGAACGTGGTGTGCAGCTGCATCCCGTGTAACTTGAAGAAAGGCTCCCGTACCCCCGAGGAAGCCCGAATGCACCTCCTCAGAGAGCCCACTCGACCCCGTTGGTCTCCCTTCGAGCGCGGCCGACAAGGCGCCTACGCCTATGAGGACTGGCGCCCCTTCCTCAGCATCACCGACGCCAGCTACTGGAACACCGAGCTGGTGGACTAAGCCCGGGAACACGACTCTTGCTGCCGCTGGGGAACAGTCGGCGCGATGGTCAGTCCGAGCTCGACACCATCCGCGCTCGAGTGGACGTTCCAAGCCCAAGGCCTCCATCCTTCATGAGAGCAGACCACCCTTCGAACGGTTCGCGAGGGCGCACCGCCAGCGCCTCGGCGAGCCAAGCCGTCCCCTGGTCGATTGGCCTCCGTCGAGGGTGGTGCGCCTATCCCTCGAGCTGAGGAAGACACCATGTCGAGGCGCGGATCGCCTTGGGTCCCGAAGTACCTCGTGGAGCCTTCACACATGGTCAGTGCGTCGCCAACGCCAGCTCACCCTGGTTTGCCACCCCTACCGCGTTCGCCGGTAGCGGCCCCGCAAGCTGAGGCTCCCCCTGTCGAAGAACCCCACGAACGACTCCCCTGCCTTCCCTGGTCCCAGAATGGACTCTGAGGCGTTCTCCATATCTTGCCAGAACAACCGAAGTTCGGCCGAAGGTCAGATGTGTGCCGAGCGGGTGGAAAAGTCGCGTGACCCCCTCGCCGTTCCGGGCAGTGGAGGCTAGTGTCGGGTCATGCCGATGATCGATACGCCGGAGGGGGCGAACCGACTGGCGCGCACCATCGCCAGCGACATCTCGCTCTACAATGAAGAGAAGATCATCAAGGCGATCCAGGAAGACAGTCTCTTCGACGCCCTCCGGCCCGAGATTCAGGAGGGGCTTCAGCTTTACGAGAGCCGGGTCGACCCCGAGCTCCGCAGCTCGACCAACTTCTTCAACCGGGCGCTGGTCGACGTCATTCTTCGAAGCAAGGGGTCCATCAAGTCGAAGATGTGGTGAAGCAGGCTGTCCGACTCGAGGTCCCCGCCGCCCTGGACGGCGCTCGACTCGACCAGGCGCTCGCCACGCTGGATCCCGAGTGGTCCAGAGCCGCCATTCAGCGTCACATCGCCGGCGAGCACGTTCGACTCAACGGGGCCCTTCCGTCCCGGGGGGCCAAGACCTTGGTGCGGGAAGGGGATATCATTGTGCATTCGGCGCCCCCCGAAGCCCCCCTCGAACTCGAGCCCGAAGCCATGCCGCTCTCGATCCTCTACGAGGACGAAGATCTTCTGGCCATCGATAAGTCGGCGGGCCGAGTCGTCCATCCAGGTGTGGGGCGGACCCGGGGCACTCTGGTGGCGGGTGTTCTTCACCACCTCGGCGCCGAGTCCCCGGAGCTCCCAGGTCAATCGGATCGGCCGGGCGTGGTCCACCGACTCGACCGAGACACGACGGGCGTCATCGTGTTCGCCAAACACAGCCGCGCCCACGCCCGCTTGGCCGCCCAGTTCGCCGAACGTGAAGTCGAGAAGACCTATCTCGCCGTTCTCTTGGGCTCCATGCCGCCGACCCTGGCCATGGATACGCCCTTCGGTCGACATCCCGGGGATCGGAAGCGCTTCTCGTCCAAGGTCGACGAAGGCAAGCGGGCCGTGTCCCACTTCCGCAGGCACGAAGACTGGAGAGAAGCTTCGAACGCGTCCATCCGGATCGAGACCGGGCGCACCCACCAGATCCGGGTCCATGCCGCCGATGCGGGCTACCCGATTCTGGGCGATCCCACCTACGGCGGACGAAGGCTGGAGCGCGCGGTGAAGCGAAGCTCGAAGCTCGCCTTCCCCCGCCCTGCCCTCCACGCCCGGCGGCTGAGGATCCATCATCCAAGTCGAGGCGAACCGCTGCTCCTCGAAGCGCCGGTGCCGTCGGACCTGCTCGAACTCAGCCAACGATGGGGGGGGACGTGGCCGAGCTGATTCAAAGCTCCCTCCTGGCCGGCCTGTCGGGGCTTCGCCACGCTTTCTCCACCCGCACCGGCGGCGTGTCCGAAGGTGCCTTTGCTTCGCTGAACCTGGCCTTCAACGCCGACGCCGCGGAGGCGGTCCGGGAGAATCGTCGGCGCTTCTTGAAGACGCTAGACGTCCCAGCGCCCAAGGAGCTTCGCCAGGTGCACGGGGACCGACTGGTGGAGGCCGAGCATGTGAGGACCGACGAACCGGGAGACGGACTGGTGAGCGAGGGTCCTGAGACGCTGTCGGTCAAGACGGCGGATTGCGTGCCCCTTCTCGTGGCCCGGCTAGGAATGGACGGATGCGTGGACGGCATCGCAGCTCTCCACTGCGGCTGGAGGGGCACGGTGGCCGGCTTGGCCCGAAAGCTGGTCGCACGTCTTGGACCAGCGTCGCGCCTGTTCTGCAGCATGGGGCCGTCGATCTCCCGAGAGGCCTTCGAGGTCGGACCCGAGGTCGTGGAAGCGGCCCGCCGGAGCCTGGACGGCGGCGCGCCGCCCGTCGTTCCCGGTCGAGGTGATCGCAGCTTTCTCGACCTGCCGGCCCTGGTGCGTATGCACCTGGAAGTCGAAGGCGTGCCGGCGACCCAGATCGAAGACCCGGCTCACTGCACCCACGGAGAGCCCGAACGCTTCTTCTCCTACCGAAGAGATGGCCCCTGTGGTCATCACTGGGCGGTGATCTCATGGCCGGCGCCCTGACCCAGACCATCCTCACCCACGACCCGAACTTCGGGCGCTTGGGTCGAGAGATCGCTCGCTTCGCCAATCACACCCAACGATTCGTACGCGCCAGCCAGACCTTCCGGGATGCGCTCCAAGACGCCTGCGAGTGGAGCAACGGTGTCGCGACCTTGGCCGAGACGCCGGTCGACGTACGGGCCGCCTTCGACGCCATCGACAACTTTGCCCGTAAGCGACGCAAGAATCGGGCCCATCTAGCTGGCGCTTTCTTCGCCCACCACTATCTGAGGCAGCAATCCGAGTCGTCCCGCCGCCTGCTTCGGGCAAGCTTTCAGGCCGACCCCTCTCAGCGCCTGCAGCTCTGCCGAGAGGTCTACATCGAGTCGGGCGCCATGCGTCGAGCCTGGGTCGGCGCGCTGCTCGAGAAGAGCCTCCGGGCACTGGCCCCCGACCTCTCGCCCACGCAATACGTGGCACTGAACGTCGGAGCCCTGACCGACCACGAAGACGTCGACCTCGCCGTGATGGTGGCCGACGCAGAAGCCCAGGAAGCCCTGGCCCGAGGATTCGCCGGGGTGGCGAAGACCTTCGTCCGCTTCGCCTCCAAGATTCAGATGTTCCTTACCGAAGGCTTTGCTCAACCGACGGCCGGGGGGCTGCTCTCGGAGTACGGCCAGCTCCTCGAGGACCCGGCTCGCAACGTGGTCTCGGCCACCCAGCTTCTGGGTGCCCAACTCCTGTGCGGCAACGAAGAGCTGTTCGACCAGCTGCGGCAAGAAGTCACGTCCAAGTACTTTGCCGGGACCGGCAACCCATTGATCCACGAAGGCTACCTGCGGGCTCTCATGGCCGAGCTCAAGGCCCACCTTCGACACGAGACGGCGCCCGGCGTTCTGGCCCCGAAGCGAGAAGTCTACGTCCCGGCCAAGCTGGCCTGCACCGGCGCCCGCATCATCTCCAACGTCGACACACCCCTGGTCCCCCTCGCCCTGGAGCAGTTGGCGCAGCTCGACCCAGCCCTTTCGGAAACCTACGAAGAGCTCGCGGACGTCTTCGTCCAGGTCGAAGTGCTCCGAGCCCTGGTCTTCTTGTACGTCTTCGCTGGCGACGAGCTGGCTCTGTCCGACGAAGTCGGCCGGACCGCCATTCGGCGGGTAGCTCTCCTCTTCGGGCTCGGCGAATCAGCTCGTCGAACCCCCGAGGATCGCCTGCTCGGCACCTACGTCGACCTTCGCAGCAGAGCCTCGACGGCGGTCAAACTCCTTTCTCGAGGCTTCGAGCGCCATCTGGAGAGAGTCAGCACCTTTCGCCGGGTCGTCGACGTGGAGCGGGGCGACGGAAAGGGTCCGCCGAGCATCGTGCGTCATCTCCTCGACGCCCTAGAGCGCCATCGGGGCAGCGTATTTTGGGATGACGTCGTCGACCTCATCACGGGCTCCCCTGAACGGCGGACTCGTTTCTTGAGCGAAGTCGAAAGCCTGAACGAAGAGGCCAAGCGGGATGTAGCTCGACGCTACATCACCCTGATGGTGGACGATGCCGCACCCCTCATCGAGTTCCTGGTGTTCCTGGCGACCCGAGGCAGCGAAGAAAGCGAGACCCCTCAGGTGTTCTGGGACGCGCTGCTGGACAGCCTCAGCGCTCCGGGCGCGACCGACGCCTTCCTGGAGCGACTCGACGTGGAGTCCAAGACCGAAGCGCTCTTTCGTCTCGCGACAGCCTACCCGCCCCAGCGGGTGGCCAGCTTCGCCGACTTCATCGAACAGCAGGACCCCACGATGCGCTCGGCCCGAGCCGTGCGGACACTGCGCTCCGTGGTCTATCTGGTCCACCACCGCTCCAACGCCATCGGTCGGATCGCCAACCGGGTCTTGGCCCGCACGCCCGAGTTTCTTCGCCGGCTCGGCGACACCCGCCGGCTGAAGGCCTTGTCCAACGATATCTTGGAGTCGGCGGCCCTGGAGCCCGACCCGCGAAACCAAATCGAGATCCTGGGTGACAGCTTCGACGTCGCCGTTCTTCGAGCAAGCTTAGTGGGTATTCTGGAGGGCGCACCTTCGGCTCGCGACCATGAGTTCACGGGGGCTGTGGACCGCTACGTGCGAGAGCTATTCAAGGCCTGCTTTCGAGAGGTCCGACAGCGAAGCCCCATGTTCGAGTTCTATCGCCCGGGCTTCGGCGTCGCCCTCTTCGCCACCGGTGGCTACGGTCGAGGTGAGGCCTTCGGCGGAGACTTCGACTACATCGCGGTCGTCGACGCTGCAGACGGAGGCCTTCGTAAGTTCTTCGGCAAGGTCCTCCAGCGAATGAGCATGGAGATGACCCGCCGTGGCCTTCATCCCCATAATCGCCACACCGACTTGTTCAACAGCTGGGCCGTGAGCGTTCCCGAGCTCGTGGAGCACATGAAGACTCGGGAGGCCGAGAGCTTCATCGACGAGGCGGAAGTCGTGGAGGCCCGGTTTTGCTTGGGCGATGCGGCGCTGGCCCAAGCCTTCACCGAGCAGGTCAAGGGACTGGTCCTTGGCCCTCACCGCCGCCTCTTCATCCGGGACGTCTTGGATGAAATCAGGAATCGCCGACCCTGGGTGCCCGAGGCCCTCAACCTCAAAGAGGGGCGTGGCGGCCTGCGAGAGCTTCACCTGCTCTTCCTCGCCGTTCGGGCCTTCGCCCGAACCGACGGCCCCTTCATGGCCGCCTCCATCGATCACGTCGAACCCCTTCTCCCCGGCCATCGGGAAGACCTGGAGTTCCTGGTCTCCGCGCACCACGAGCTCCGCCGTTTTCGCGAACTGTATCGGCTCTCTGTCGCCTTCGACGACGAACTCCAGGTCGAGCGACTGGAGGAGGTGGCGCGAGACCTGGCCCCCCTTCGTCGGGCTGGGGTTCGAGGCTCGATTCTCGCCCGCATCGAGCACCTGATGCGGGAGGTCTCCAGTGCGACCGAACGGGTATCGGCCGCCATCCTCCGCGCCCTCTCCAAGGAGACTTGACGCCCCTACTGGCTCCGGGCACGGCTCTCAGCATGGGCCTCTCCGACGACCCTCGTCTCGACCGTGCTTTCCTCGAGGCCCACGGCTTCGACGCCGAGCGGTTCGACGAGGAGGTCGCCCAACTCAAGGCCGGCCAGCTCACGGCCGAGGGCAGCATCATCCGCGCGCCGATGGCGCCTGCCCCAACCCGAGACCTGGACCGCAGCGCGGAAGCGCGTCGCCTCGGCGAAGCGGCTCTGGAGCGAGGCGAAGTCGCGGTGGTCGTTCTGAACGGGGGGATGGCGACCCGCTTCGGCGGGGTGGTCAAGGGCGTGGTCGAGGTGGCGGAGGACAAGAGCTTCATCGGACTCAAGGCCGAAGACCTGCGCCGCGCCGGGGAGCGTTTCGGACCCAAACCGGTTTTTGTCCTCATGAACAGCTTTGCGACCGCGGGCGCGACGGCGGTTCATCTGGCCCAGAACAACTACTTCGGTCTGGACCCGGAGCGAGTCCTTTCCTTCGAGCAAACGATCAGCGCCCGGCTCACCCCGAACGCCGAACTCTTCATCGGCCGGGACGGCAAGCCTTCGTTCCACGCCCCTGGCCACGGCGATTTCTTCCCCTGCATCCGGAATTCGGGGGTTCTCGACCGCCTTCGTTCCATGGGCGTGAAGCACGTTCTCTTCTCCAACGTGGACAACCTGGGGGCGACGCTGGACCCCCAGGTCATCGGCCATCACCGCGGCGCCGAGGCGCAGATGACGGTCGAGGTGACCGAAAAGCGGAGGGTAGCCGGGCAATGGGATAAAGGCGGTGCGCCCGCGCTGGTAGACGGACGCCCCATCATCGTGGAGGGCTTCCGCTTTCCAGCCGAGTTCGAGCAGTCCGAACTGCCGGACTTCTCGACCAATACCTTCCACTTCGAGCTCAAAGCCCTGGACCGGTCCTTCCGTCTCCCTCGCCACGTCGTGATCAAGGAAGTCGACGGCCAGGGCGCCATTCAGCTCGAGTCCATCGCCTGCGAGGCCAGCCACCTCCTGGAACCGGACGGCAGCCCGAGCTTCCGTCTCGAGCTTTGCCGGGTCTCCCGCGACGACGCTGAGGGACGCTTCTTCCCGGTGAAGCGCCCTGACGACCTCGAACGGCTGAAGAGCACCTTGATGGAGCGACTTCGTGGCGAGTGGACCCGACGCTGAGAGCCCCCTTTCAGCGGACCCGCCAGCTCGTGATCCGGGGACGAGGCGTGGCCTCGTCCGCCGTCACCAAGACTTCTTCGCCGCCCCCCTTCAGGGGTCCAGGCTCCAGTCCTTGGTGCATCTCCCACTCGTGGACCTCACCCCGAGGTCGATACTTTTCTCGCCAGGATTCCCGGAGTCCCTCGCATAGGACACCGCCCAGCCCGGAGAGCTCGGGACCCAAAGCCGACAGCTCACAGTCCAGGCCCTCCTCGAAGAGGGTTGCGAGGTCCGGAGCACCGACGCAGCGAGCGAGCCCTTCCAACAGGGCCCGACTGGCGGCCTCACTGCGAAAGCGAAGACGGCGTACGAGCCGAAGCTGGCCCTCTTCCTGCCACCAGCCCCCTTCGCTGGTTCGCAGCTCTTTCAGGGGGACTTCCAAACCTTCGCCACCACAAGCCTCGGGAAGGCTCAGGGCCTGCCACTGTTCCGAGAGCTGGCCGTCGGGCGAAAGCGTCAGACGGGTATGGAGCTCCACGTCCTCGACACGGGCCGGCAGCGCTTCGGCTTCGACGAAGAAGTCGGTCAGCGCCGGCGACATCTGGCCTTGAAGCCAAGCCTCCAAGATGGGCTCGGCCACCGGCCTCAACCAGCTCAACTCCTGGGGCCAGTGGCGGCGGAAGGGGTGGGCCTCGGGGGCCGCGTCGGGGAGCTCGATGGCTAGCGAAAGGTCGAGGCCGTAGGCCAGCGGCCAATCCCCCAACCAGGGCGGGGGCGCAGGGGCCAAGGGTGGAGAGGTCGGGCTGGGCTCTGGGTCTTCGGCTCCGCAGGCCCCAAAGACCCCGAGCAGGAGGAGGGAGGCGATGGCTCTCATGGCCTGCAGAATGCGCCCCTTTGACGACCTCGCCCATCGGTCAGTCGGCGGATGCCATCGCCCATGCTCGAGACATGCGCCCGAGCTCGAGACGGAAGGCACGGTCGAGGCGGCGCTCGTCCTCGAGATGGCGCAGCATCCATCGCCCGAGCGGCGTCAAGGTGGCGAGCAAGGCCCGCCAGGTCGGGCCGGTGCCGAGGACCAGGTTGACCATGGGAAGCTTGACGGCGCCGAGATGGCGCTTGGTTCGGTAGCTGGTCGGCTCGAGACTCAACGCGCGAGCCCTCGGCAAAGAGAGGGCGTCACGAACCGCAGCGTAAAGGAGAGCGAAGTACACACGGTCTCTGTGGTGGTAGGCCGGGGCCACGCCGATTCGACCCGTGTGGACCATGGCCCCGTCTTCGAAGTTCAGGACAAAGCCGATGAGTTCCTCCTCTCTGGAGAAGGCGCCAAACAGGCGGACCGCTTCTCCCTGGGTCGTGATCTCTTTGAAGTAGTCCAGGCTGTACGGCACCCAGTGAACCTTGGCTCGATCGAAGAAGGTTCGATACGCGTGGTAGAGGGTCTCGGCGTGAGGAGCGGCGTCACTAATCCGCGTGATGTGATGACCTGCGCTCCCGAAGCGTCGCTCGTTTCGCCGGATCCCTGAGCGATCACCTTGAGGAAGGGTCGCGAGATGCGCTTCGAAGTCGGACGGAGCGAGGTCGATCCGCGTGTCGGGGAAGCTGGCCAAGGCCACGAAGCCTGCGTCCAGCCAGGCGTCGAGCAGCGGATCGTCGGGGGCCACGTTGGGCAGAACGCAAAGCTCCAACCCCAGGGCGCGAGCCGCACTCAGGGCCAGATGTCGAATCTCTTGAGGATCGACGCCCCCGAGATAGGCGCTCTGATCGTAGCGTTCGAAAGGCGTCCCGAGAAAGAGGGCGGGCGGCGCAGCCAGACTTCGGCGAAGCTGAAGGATGTTCTCGGCCAGGCGCCGGGTCCAGCTCTTGGGCTCCAAAGCCTCCATCACCGCAACGGGGGCCACGAAGGAGGGCATGGGCAGACGCTCTCGTGAGAGGGCGAGCTCGGGGTGGGTGCGCGCTATCCAGTCGACGTGCGCGTCCTCGTCGAGGAGGCCCACTCGGCTCAGCTCTGGACGCCCGCTCGTCGGAACGTCTCGTCGACGATGGTCTTCGCCTCTTCGAGGATGCGATCCAGATGCTGGTCACCTTCGAAGCTCTCGCCGTAGATCTTGTAGACGTCCTCGGTTCCAGAAGGTCGGGCCGCGAACCAGCCACGTTCGGTCTCGACCTTTAGCCCACCGATGGCTTCGTCGTTGCCCGGAGCCCGGGTCAGGCAGCGGACGATGGGATCGCCCGCTAAAGCATCGGCCACCACGTCCTCGGGTCCAAGCTCTTTCAGGACCTTCTTCTGGGCTCGGTTGGCCGGCGCGTCGACCCGGCGGTAGGCGGGGGCCCCGAGCTTCTCGGTGAGCCCTCGGTGGACCTCGTCCAGATCCCGTTCCTGGTGAGCCGCGATCTCGGCCGCCAAGAGGGCGAGCACCAGCCCATCCTTGTCCGTTGTCCATGGCCGACCGTCGAGCGTAGCCACCGTGGCCCCGGCGCTCTCTTCCCCTGCGAAGCCAGCCTTTCCTTCGACGAGGAGAGGCACGAACCACTTGAAGCCGACTGGCACTTCGATGACCGCCCGACCGCGGGCCTCGGCCGCACGACGAACGAGGGCGCTTGTGACCACGGTCTGGCCCGCCCCCATGGAAGCTGGCCAAGCGTCTCGGGTCGCGAAGAGGTGATCGACCAGGATGGCCAAGAAGTGGTTAGGATTGAACAGGCCGCGACCCGGAGTGACGATGCCGTGCCGATCTGCGTCTGCGTCGTTGCCAAAGCTGACCTGAAAGCGGTCCTTGAGCTGAACCAGGCTGGCCATGGCGTGGGGTGAACTGCAGTCCATCCGAATCTGGCCATCGCCATCCAGGGTCATGAAGCGGAAGGTCCCATCGACTCTGGGGTTGGTGATTTCCAAGTTCAAGCCGTGGGCCTCGGCAACGCGATCCCACACCGTGATGGCGCTTCCACCCAAGGGATCGGCACCCAGCTTCAAGCCCGTATCGCGGATCCAGTCCAAGCGCACCACGCTGGGAAGGGCGTCCACATAGGGCTGAACGAAGTCGAAGAGCTCGACCGCCCGCCAAGCGCGCTCGAAAGGTACGCCGGTCGGTGGTGCAGCCAACAGCTCGTTGGCTCGAGCCTCGATGGCGACGCTGAAGCTGGATTCGGACGGCCCCCCGTGGGGGGGATTGTATTTGATGCCGCCATCTCGCGGCGGATTGTGAGAGGGCGTGATGATCAAGCCGTCAGCGGGTGCCGCGTGCCGCGCGTTGTGGGTGAGCAAGGCCCGCGACACGAGGGGGGTGGGGATGTAGGTGTCGGCAGTCAGGACGGGAACGCCATTACCGATCAGCACCTCAATCGCCGTCCGCCAGGCCGGCTCGGAGAGGGCGTGGGTGTCCTTGCCCACGAACATGGGACCCGAGATCGAGTTCTTGGCCCTTACGTCGCACACCGCCTGGACGATGGCCCTCAGGTGGGCCTGGTTGAACCGATGGTCCTGGGCCGAGCCTCGGTGACCCGAGGTGCCGAACTGGACCCTATGCTCCAGCTGCTCCGGATCGGGCTGAAGGCTGTAGTAGTCGCTGACCAGGCGGGGGAGGTCGACCAAGACCTCGTCCGGTGCCGGTCGACCGGCGCCAGGATGGGGGCCCACAGGCCTAAGCCGCCGTCCGAGCCTCCAACTCACGTGCGAGCTGAAGGTAGGACTGTGAGCCCCGAGAGGCCAGATCGTAGAGCAAGCAGGGTTGACCGAAAGACGGTGCTTCGGAAAGGCGGATGTTGCGGGGGATCATGGTCTCGAAGACCTTCTCGGCGAAGTAGCCTCGGACCTCCGAGACCACCTGGCGGGAGAGGTTGTTGCGGGGATCGTACATGGTAAAGAGGATGCCCTCGATGTCGAGGTCGGTGTTCAGGCTCTCCTGGACGAGCCGGATAGTCTCCATCAGCTTCGAGAGACCCTCCATCGCGTAGTACTCGGTCTGGACGGGGACTAGGACCGACTGGGCGGCGGTCAGGCCGTTGATGGTCAACATGTCCAGCGAAGGCGGACAGTCGATGACGATGTAATCGTACCGGCTTCGAAGCGGCTCCAGGATGGTCCGAAGCCGGTGCTGACCGCCTTCGAACTGCGCCAGCTCCAGGGCGGCACCGGCCAGGTCCCGTTGGGCGGGCGCCACATGAAGACGCTCCAGAGGCGTGTCCCGGATGATGGCCTCGATCGGCTTGTCGTCGACCAAGACCTGATAGATGCCCTCGTCGAGTTCGTGGATAGGGATACCCAAGCCGCTGGACGCGTTGCCCTGGGGATCGATGTCCACGATGAGGATCCGTCGCCCATCGGCCGCGAGCGAAGCCCCCAGATTGACCGCAGTGGTCGTTTTTCCGACGCCGCCCTTCTGGTTGGCGATGGCTATGACCCTTCCCATCCTAGTGGTCAGGCGAGGTAGCATGCCGCTTCCGAGCCGGGCAACGCCTTGACAGGCCTGTCCGCCCCTCGATACCTCCCCGGCACACAGAATGACGCATCGCGGTATGCTCTCGTTACCTGGTGTTTCGCTGGTCCCGCGAGCGCGTCTGTTGGAGGAAGAACGCAGTGAAGATCCTAGTGACCGTCAAGCGAGTCACCGACTACGAGCGGAAGGCAAAGATCACGCCCGATGGCTCGGCCTTGGTGACCGAAGGCATGAATTTTGTCCCCAATCCCTTCGACGAGATCGCCGTCGAAGAGGCACTTCGTCTGGCCAAGACCCACGGCGGCGAGGTGGTCGTGGTGAGTATCGGCCCCAAGGACGCCGTACAGCAGATCCGACAGGCCCTGGCCATGGGCGCCAATCGAGGCATCCTGGTCGAAGCGGAGGACGTCGACCCCGATGGGGTGGCCCGCATCCTCCAGAAGATCATTGCCGACGAAGCCCCCAATCTGGTCGTGATGGGCAAGCAGGACACCGACAACGACGCCAACCAGGTCGGCCAGCTCCTGGCGGGCTATCTGGACTGGCCCCAGGCCACCTTCGCCTCCAAGAAGGAAGGCCTCGACTCCGATCAAGAGAAGAAGCAGGTCCCCGGCGTCGTGATCGAGGGCGAAAAGGCCACGGTGATCCGTGAGGTAGACGGTGGCCTGGAAACGCTGCAGGTTTCGCTGCCCGCCATCGTGACAACGGACCTACGGCTCAACCATCCCCGCTTCGCCTCCCTCCCCGGAATTATGAAGGCGAAGAAGAAAGAGGTGAAAGAGCTGGGCGTGGACGCCATCGGGGTCGACGTGAGCCCAAAGGTCCGGATCCTCGAGTACAAGGAGCCAGCTGAGCGCCAGGCCGGCGTCACCGTTTCCGACGTGGACCAGCTTCTGGAGAAGCTGAAGAACGAAGCCAAGGTGCTCTGAAGGAGAACAACATGAGCAACATACTCGTCATTGCAGAAGTATCCGAAGGCGAACTGAAGCGGGCTACCCTGACCTGCATTGGTTTCGCCCGCCAGGCGGCCGAGCGGACCGGGGGCACGGTGCAGGCGCTGGTCGTGGGCAAGGGCGTCGGCGCCCACGCCGAGACCCTCGCCAAGTACGTGTCGACGGTTCACGTCGCCGACGACGGGGCCTTCGAGAAGCCCCTCGCCGAGACCTACGCCAAAGCTATCGCCGCGGCTGCCGAATCAGCAGGCGCCCATGTCGTTTGCATGGCCGCCACCGCCCACGGCAAAGACGTGATGCCTCGCGCCGCTGCGCTACTCCAGGCCGGCATGGCCTCCGACATCGTCGGCTTCGGCAAAGATGGCATGCAGCTGCAGCGCCCCATCCAGGCCGGCAACGTCATCGCCACCGTGGAGCTTACGACCGAGGTGAAGGTCGTGACCACACGACCGACCGAGTTCGAGGCCGCGACCGAAAGCGAAGCTGCCGGCGAGGTCAAGGCCCTGACCGTCGACGTCGGGACGCCCAAGACCACCTTCGTGGCCTTCGACAAGGTGGCCTCGGAGCGCCCGGAACTCGGAGACGCATCGGTGGTGGTGTCGGGAGGACGTGGACTCAAGGAGTCCGGCAACTTCCCGGCCCTCATCGAACCCCTGGCCGACAAGCTGAACGCCGCCATCGGCGCCAGCCGAGCCGTGGTGGACGCAGGCTGGGTACCCAACGACATGCAGGTCGGTCAGACCGGCAAAGTCGTTGCCCCGAACCTCTACATCGCCGTCGGCATTTCCGGCGCCATCCAGCATGTAGCGGGTATGAAGGGGTCCAAGACCATCGTCGCCATCAACAAGGATCCCGAAGCTCCCATCTTTGCGATCGCGGACTATGGTCTGGTCGAGGACCTCTTCAAGGTCGTCCCCGAACTGACCGAAAAGATCTGAAGGTCCCCCGTGAGGACGGAGATCCTCGTGTCCCGCGGCCCGGGAGAGACCCGGGTCGCGGTCCTCGAAGAGGGCGCACTGGTCGAGTTCGACCTGGAGCGAGGCGATGCGAGGAGCGCGGTCGGCAACGTCTATCGCGGCAAAGTGACCCGGGTCCTCCCCGGGATGCAGGCCGCCTTCGTAGACATCGGCCTGAAGCGGGCCGCCTTCTTGTACGTCGACGACGTCGCGCGCGAAGGGGCCGACGTCGAGCCCGATGAGGAGGAGCCAAGCCCGAAAGTGGACCGCCCGCCTATTCAGGAGCTCCTGCGAGCGGGGCAAGAGATCGTCGTCCAGGTCCGGAAGGCGCCCCTGGGCAGTAAGGGTGCCCGCGTGACCAACTTCGTCACCATCCCCGGACGCCACGTCGTCTATCTGCCGACCTTGGACAAGGTCGGCGTATCTCGAAAGATCACGGCGGAAGGGGAGCGTACTCGGCTCAAAGAGCTCCTGGAGTCCCAGCGAAAAGACGGCGAAGGGGGCTTCATCGCCCGCACCGTTTGCGAAGGTGTCGAAAGCGAGCACATCGCTCGGGACATGGACTTCGTTCGAGGACTGTGGGGCAAGGTCATGGCCCGGGCCGAATCTCGACCTACGCCCTCCCTGTTGCTCGCCGATCTCGACCTCGTCTCACGGACCGCCCGGGACCTTCTGACCGAAGACGTGGAGCTCGTCTGCGACGATCCGGACGACGCTGACCGGGTGAAGGGCCTCATGGCCGCCCACGGCCCTGAGCTCCTTCCTCGGATCCGCCTCCATGAGGGCCCAAGCCCCCTCCTCGAGGCCCGAGGAGTCGAGAGCAGCCTTGAAGCGGCCCAGGCCCGGACCGTGGCTTTGAAGAGCGGCGGCTCCATTTCCATCGACGAAGCCGAGGCCTTGACGGCGATCGACATCAACACCGGTCGCTACGTGGGCAAGAAGGACCTGGAGCAAACACTGTTGAGAACGAATCTGGAGGCGGCGCCGGTGGTAGCGGAGCAGATTCGCCTTCGGAACCTCGGCGGAATCATCATCGTCGACTTCATCGACATGCAGGACCCTAGCTCCAAGACCCAGGTCTTCGAGGCATTCTCGGCCGCGCTGGAGCGAGATCGGAGCAAGATCAAGTTGCTCCCCATGAACGACTTCGGGCTCCTGGAACTGACCCGTAAGCGGGTCCGGCCCTCCCTCTCGAGCCGCCTCCACGAAAGCTGCCCTTACTGCGCCGGCCGAGGCACCGTGAAGTCGGCCCAGACGCTTGCTCTTCAGATTCTTCGGCGGCTCCGAGATGCCGGGCCAGGACCAGGAGACGTGCTCGTTAGCGCGATGCCCGACGTCGCCAAACTCCTCGTCGCCTCACCCGAGTTGGCAGCCATGGAAAAAGAATTGGGTCGAAGCATTCACGTGGAAGCCCGTTCGGACTATCACCGAGAGGTCTTTCATCTGACCGCCCGATGAGCCCACGACGCGTCCTCATTGCCCTGCTCTTCGCGGCCTGGCCCGGGCTGGGGCGGGCTCAGCTCGATCCCTTCGACCAGGCCTTGGTCCAGCCGGATCAAATCATCGAGTCGGTCGACATCCGAGGCAATGGGCGGACCCAAGAGGGGGTCATCCGGCGTCGGATCCTGCTGGCCGAGGGCGACCTGGTCGACGACCGCTTGGTGCAGGCCTCGCGACTCCGCCTCTTGGGTACGGGCTTCTTTTCCGAGGTCGACTTCAGCTTGGAGCGAGGCTCGCGCCGCGGCCGGGTCATCTTGGTTGTCACCGTCGAAGAACGCAACACGGTGGTCGTAGACCGACTCTACCTGGGGACTTCGCCGGTGAGTCGCCTCTTCGGAGGCTTGGGTGTTGCGGACGGGAACTTTCTGGGTCGGGGCGTCACCTTGGGCGGCACCTTCGCCCTAGGAGAAGACCGACAAGCGGTTGAGGCCCGGACCTTTCTGCCTTCCTTGGCCGACACCGCACTCCAGCTCTCGGCCTCCTTCATCTTCGTTCGGGGCGCGGAGCTGCTGGATGCCTCCCAGGAGGACGGCTTTCAGCTCCGCTATCGAAGGGTCGGGGGGACCTTCGGCCTCGGCATCGGGGTGGGTCCTGCTCAGCGGGTCTCCGTGATCTATCGGCTGGAGTCCGTGAACGCCGACCGACTCCCGAACCTGGACCCGCCGGTGCTGCGTCAGGCGCCCTCCATCCAGTTCGACGAGAGCGTCATCTCTACGGTCCGCCTGGGCTACGAGCGCGACACGCGAAACGATCCCTTCGTCCCGACCTCGGGCGACCAGCTGGCCTTCGGCATCGAGCTTGGGACCTCTCTCCTCGGCTCCGACTACGAGTTCAGCAAGTACACCGGCTCGGGCGCGCTGGCCTTGGAGCCCTTTCCCGCCCACAGCCTTGTGTTCCGAGCCGAGGCTGGACTGATTCAGGGGCAGGCCGCTTTCTTTGACCAGTTCTTCATCGGCGACCACACCTACTTCGCCTTTGGACGAGACTCCTTGCCCCGAGCGGTCCAGCTCAACTTCTCGGAGGCCAACGACTACGACGACCTGCTCCTGGGTGGAGGCGTCGAGTACGCCCTGCCCCTGTACCAGGGTCGAAGCGGAATCTACCGGATCTATCTGTACGCCGGCGTCGAAGCCGTCGTGACCGCTTCTCTCGACGAAGTACAGGAAGACCCGAGCGGACGAAGTACGGGCGGCCTCTTCCCGATGTCCTTCGACCTAGGTCTCAAGATGGACACCCTGCTCGGGGCCTTCACGCTGTCCAGCGCCTACATCGCCGAGCTCTTCCTGTGAGGCGACTGCTCGTCGTCGTCGCCCTTCTGTTCTCGATCCCGGCCCGGGCCCAGGACCCGGCTTCCCTTCCCGTGCGTATCGCTCTCGACGAGCGACCGCGCCTCAGTTTCGACGTGACCAATGCCTTCACCGAAGGTTTCCGCCGACGCTTTCTGGGCGGGATCACGGGCCGAGTGCGGATTCGAACCTTTCTCTTGGACCGAGAGCGAAGGGAACTGGCCGAGGCGGAGCGCACCTGCGAGATGCGATTCGACGTCTGGGACGAGATCGTCCGGGTCCGGATCCAGGACGGCGCCGAGGTCCAGCGAGAGATCGTGCGACTCGTCGACGCCGCTTTTCGACGGTGCGGCGAGGTCGAGATTCCGCTCGGCCGGCCCGAGGATTATCAGGCGGGTCCACGCCTGCTGGTCGAGGTCGCCCTGAACCCGGTCTCCGAGGAGCTGCTCGAACGGACCCGGGAATTCATGTCGAACCCCGGGGGCTCGGGAAGTGGCCGCAGCATCTTCAGCGCCATTGCCCGCCTCTTTCGCTCCAAGGCCTCGGCCTCGGGCGAGGTCTTTCTCTTTGCCAGCCCCCGCCTTTCACTCCCGGAGGACGAATGAAGCTACTCTCGCGATTCGAGGCTCGGATCATCCTGGCCATTCTCTTGCCGACGATCGGGCCCATCGTCGCCTCCGTGATCTTCATCCCCCAGCTGATTGAGGCTCGCTTCGCCGAACAGTCGAACCTGGCCGTTCGTCGTGAGCTCGAACAGCATGTCCTCTTGTACGGCGCCTTCTTCGAGGCAAAGAAGGACGAGTTCGCGGCCGAAGCCCGATCCATCGGGCGTGACCCGGAACTCATCGGGGCCGCGCGAAGTGCCGCGGCCGAGCTGCTGAGAAGCCGCTTGTTACAGGTTCTGGAGAGCCATCCCGAGATAGGGTCCGCCAGCGTCTTCGCCGCCGACGGCAAGCCTCTGACCCGGCTGGAGGGGGACGTGGCCCTCGGAGCACGTCCGAAGACCATCGTGGTTCCTCTCGGGCTCGGCCGGGCGCCTCGTCTAGAGCTGGTCTTCGGCCTGGACGGGGGCTACTTCGACGCTCGGGGGCGGGCGGAGGAGGTGGCCCTCCTCTACGACGCCTCCCTGGAGACCTTTTCACAGCGCTTCTCGGAGAAGAGTCGGACCTACTACGCCATCCTGGCCTTCGTCGCCCTGGCAGCTCTGCTCCTGGGCTACTTGATAGCCCGCAGCGTGACGCGACGAGTCCAGCAGCTGGCCCTTGGCACCGAGCGCGCCGCCCAGGGAGAGCTGGACTTCGTGGTGCCCGTCGAAGGCGCAGACGAGATTACGGGCCTTGCGCGTCGCTTCAACCGCATGCTGAGAGCGGTTCGAGACGCCCAGCGGCGAATCATCGATCTGGAAAAAATCTCGAGTTGGCAGGACTTCGCCCGACGTTTGGCCCACGAGATCAAGAACCCCCTGACGCCCATCCGTCTGTCGGTCCAAGAGCTCCGCCGGCGCTCCCAGCCCAGCGATCCGAGCCAGAAGCAGCTGATCGAGGACGTCTCCGACGTGATCGAAGACGAAACCGAGCGACTGACCCGGCTCGTCAACGAGTTCAGTCAGTTCGCTCGCCTGCCGGACGGCGCGCCAGAGCCCACCGACATGAGCCGACTCGTGCAGGACTTCTTGCGAGCCTACAACGGCTTCGAGGATAGGGTGGAGCTCGTCGACGACGAGCGAACTCAGGCTCGGGTCGACCGAGACCAGATGGTCCAAGTGCTCCATAACCTGGTGATTAACGGCCTCCAAGCCAGCCCCGACAGCGAACGGATTCGGCTCTCCCTTCGCGCCCGCGGGGCCTGGGTCGAGCTGGCGGTGGAAGACCGAGGGCCCGGCATCGACCAGAGCGACGTCCACAAGATCTTCGAGCCCTACTTCACGACGAAGACCCAGGGCACGGGTCTGGGCCTGGCCATCGCCAAGAAGATCATCCTCCAGCACGAAGGGAGCATCCACGTCGAGGCAGGGTCGAAGGGGGGAGCGCGCTTCGTCGTTCGACTCCCTGCCGTATGACTGCTAGGTGCGCGGCGTGCGCGTTCTTAGCTGTCTCGGTCTCTGCATCGGCTTCGGCTGTGCGAGCGCCACCGAAGCCCCTCCTTCGGCGGCGCCGACCCCATCCCTGCGGGCTCAGCGGCCCGAAGCCCTTGTGCAGGGGGCCATGCGAGCGGCTCGGAGCGGTGACTTGGAGCGCGCCTTGAAGCTGGCTCGAGCTGCCGTCTCTGCCGACCCGAAGCTGGAGGAGGCCCACCTCTTGATCGGGTCGAGTTGCGCGCAGCTAGGAGACTTGGCCTGCGCCCAGGAGGCTTACGAGCAAGGTCTTCAGGCTCTTCCCCGTTCGTCCGAGCTTCTCCGAGAGCGAGGGCTGCTTCGGCTTCAGTCGGGCCAGACCGAGGCCGCGGTCCAGGACTTGGAGGAGGCGGTGGCGCTGGATCCAGGCGCCGAAAGCCAGATCGACCTCGGATTCGCGTACCTGTTTGCCGAGCAAGCCGATCGCGCGCTGGCCCTCTCTGCCCGCTCCGTCGAGACCGACCCCGCATGCTTCCTGTGTTGGATGGGCCGAGGTGAGATCACGAGTCGCCTCGGCGAAAGCCAAGCCGCGGTCGAGGCCTATCGAAAAGCCCAGGCCCTCGAACCCCAGGACATGGGCGCCAGGTCCGGCCTGGCCCGGGCGCTGTTCCAAACCGAGAACTTCGCAGAGTCCCATGGGCTATACCGAGCATTGGTGACCGAGGATCCAGAGGACGGACGCCTGCGAGTCCAAGCCGCTCAGGCCGCCATGGCGGCCGGCGCCCCCGACGAAGCCGTAGCCCACCTGGAGTACTTGGCCGGCGCCAACCCCGAGGACGTGGCGTTGTTCCAGTACCTCCTGCAAGCCCAGGAAGCGGCCGGCGACACCGAAGGCGCGACCGCCACCAAAGGCCGACTCCGCGAGCTACAGAATGACTGACTAGACCCGTCCCCGGACCGCGGCCCCGCGCGGACCCGGACCCGAAGGAAGACAACGAAGAGGGGTGGGCCGGGCTCCGCCCGGACCGGGATCCCAAGACCGCAAAGCACCGATGACCGCGCAGCGGTCACTCGGGGCACGCAGGGGCCAAAGGCCCAAGCCAGGCCCCCCCCCCAGAACTTACCTGACGGGGCTCGCCTTGAGGGCGGCTTTGCCGCCCTTCTCGTAGACCTGGAAGCGGACGGTCTTGCAGCCGTACTTCTCGACCAGCTGATCCCGGTTTCTCTTCAGCTTCTTCTCGAACTTCTCGAAGACCAGGTCGGCCGTGGGTTCACCAAATCGCCGACGAAGATCGACGAACTGGGCGAAGACCTCTCGGTGATGGACCTTCTCTTCGTCCTCAGGTTCAGCCGGGGGTGGAGGCTCGAAGCCCAGCTGTTTGTCGATGGCTTGGGCCAGAAGGTCCTCGGGGACGGAAGCGACCACGGTCGAGTGATGGGTCGACGCGACTTGGGTGGCGTCTCTCGCTGGGTCATCGGGGCGGTCCATCGGCATGCCGCTGGACTGGCCCAGGTCGGGCGCGGCGTCGGCCAAAGAAAGGTCAGCCGTGCTCGGAGCCATCGGTGAAGCGCCCCGGATCTCATTGGCCGAGCGAGGGGGAGCTTGGTTGGTCAATGAATCCAATGCCGCGGCCACCGCGCTCTCGGTGCGCTCCGGATCGTCGAAGGCGCTGGGGCTGGGGGCGGGTTCTTCGGGGGGGAGGTCATCCGGAACCGCGGCCGTCGCCGGGATGGCCTGGATGTCGGCCGAACCCAGAGTTGCAATCGGTCCTGACGTCGCTCCGCTCGAGAACTGGCCGGGCACGAGAGGCCCCGAAGAGTCAGGGAGTTCGGGCTGAGGCGGGGCCAGCGTGGGCTCGTCGCCCGTCGAAACGAGGCCGCTCGGCCCATCGGGCGCTCGGAGATCGATGGAGCTGACCGCCGCCCCGCCGAAGCCGCGGGTCGGGATCTTTTGGACCGTCATGTTGATTAGTCGAACAACCCGTCGAAAAGGCTGACTGACCTTGCGCTCCGGCAGTTCGGCACCACCGCGACCCATTTGGAGCTCGCTGAGATGGCCCTCGATGACGGAGAGCGGATGAACGAATGTCCGGGAGTTGATGAGTCCGACGAGGATGGCCAGCATTAGGCTGGCCGCCATGGCGCCGAGTACGGTGAGCTGACGGGGCGCCAAGTCGTCGAGTCGGTCACCGGAGTGGACGGCGATCTGAAGGGAGACCCGCGGGTCACCCTGCCAATTGATGTCGGACGTGGAGTAGCCCGTCGCTTCATGGTCAAAGAGAAGCGGCAGGAATGGAAAGCTCTGCTGTGAAAGGTCGGGGGCGCCGAAGTGCCGAGCACCGTCTTGGGTGCGCAGGGCGGCCTGCATCGCGGTTCTAGCTTCAGGGTCCAATGTGGAGGCCCCCACGGCGCCGTCGAGCATGAGGCTGATGTCGGCGCCAGTGGAGGCCGCAGTACTCTCGAGCCAAGCCACGTCGACGGGCTGGCCGATGACTACGGCCCCTTGGGCCCGCCCGGCCACGGGAACGGGAGAGGCAGCCACGAAATAGGCCTGCGTGGCCTCGAGCCATATCGTGTCCAGCGAGATGCCCCGCTGGGTCACGACAAAGCTCGGCCGGCCTCGAATCGAACGGACGTTCTGGCCGTCGTCTCCGACCCGGGCCCGAACCTGGCCTTCGGGGTCCACGTACCAGGCGAATCCGCCCTCTTGAGCGGCCCGTTGGAGAATCTCGGTCAAAGCGGGTGACGCTCCTTCGAAGCGCGTCAGCCCGGGCACCCGCCCCACTCGGCGAGCAACCTGGGTGACCTGCTCCAAGGACTCGTGGGCTTGGAGCTTGATTTGGGTCGAGAGCGCGTCCTTGGCCACCCGGGCCGCTCGCTCCCCGACTTCTCGGGACCGAGAGAGCTCGGCGCCCGTGTCGAGGTACAGCGCCGCGCCGAAGGGCAGGATGATGCACAGGATCACGAGGAGCGCATGTCGGACCCAGAACATCATGGCGCGGAGGCCTCCTCCCTGAGGAAGGGCCGGACCTGGACTGCTCGATCGTCGACCGTAAGCTCTCGCTGGGCGAGAATGCCCTCGCGACCGATCCAAAGAAGCTTGTAGCGCCCTTTGGGGGCCTCGAGGCTGAAGCGTCCGTCCCGACCTGGTCGGACCGCGACCCCGACTTCTCCGACGAAGACCGAAGCGCGAACCCAGGGCAGCTCTTCCACCCGAATGGGCTTCATGGTGGCGCCCTGGCTGGACGCGGTGCAGGACCACTCCACGCTCTCTCCCCGCTCTACGGGGACCAAGACGTGGTCCCCCACCCGGATCTGGACCGCCTGATCCTCTCCGTTGAGGAACGACAGCTTCTCGTCCACCGCGCAGGCGACCACCTCGGGGCTCAGGCGGCCACCCTCGAGCCGAATGACGACGCGAGCCTCGGGTGGGGTGATGGGGAGGGATTCGACGACCTGGAGGAAAAGGGCCGAAGTCGGGACCCGCCGCTCGTAGGCCGACGCCGGCGCGGTCACGGGTAGACGAACGTAGCCGGGGGGCTTGGGCGTGTCCGCCTCGACCCAGGCCTGAGGGGAAACGTCGACGCTGCCTTCGATGGGCGCCGAGCTCGCAATCCCCGGGAGCCCGAAAAAAGCGGTGATTATGAGATACTTACGCATCTCGCTGCATTTCGGTTAGTGGCAGCTTCCGGAGAGGCTGTCAAACTTGCGAACCGCGCCGCAGATCGCCGCTTCCGTCCTCTGGCTCTCGTCCATGACGGCGTGCTTCCTGCTCGACGACCCACGGCGTCGCTTTCCGGCCTATGCCCTCACCCTACTCATCGCAGGCGTCTCCTGGCTCATCCTCCTCCGACAACCTCCCCGATGGGCACCGTGGCTAGGCCTTCTACCCCACGTTCTGGCGCTGCTCTCGACGCCCGCCTTCTCCGAGGACGCCTTTCGCTACGTCTACGAAGGCCGGCTGGCTTGGGCCATGGGCCCCGCCTTCCCCTTCTTGGTCCCGCCGGCCGAGGGGCCCGTGGCGGGCGTCCCACCCGAGCTCTTCGATTCATCCTGGCTCCGCATCAACCACCCTGAGCTCCCGACCCTCTATCCACCCTTGAGCCAGCTCGCCTTCATGCTGGTCGCCCTCACCCCGCTTCCCCCGCTGCTTGGCCTTCAGCTTCTCAACATGGGCGCCGCGCTGGGGGCAGCCCGGCTCCTGGAGCGTAGAGGCCTTTCGGGCTGGGTCTGGATTTGGCTGTGTCCCCTGGTCGTTGTGGAGGGCGTTCGAGAGGCTCACGTCGACGGTCTGACCCTTCTCTTCGGCGCTTGGGCCACCTCGGCCTGGCTCGCTTCGAAGGCTGGCTTGGGCCACGCCGGCTTCGCGCTGTCGGCCTTGTGCAAGCTGGCTGGCGGCCTAGGCCTGGTGGTTGGTGGGCGTCGAGACCCGCGCGCATTGGCCATCGGCGCTGGGGTCGCGGCCGCGATCGCTTGGCCCCTCGTAGTCTTGGGTCCGAGCGCGGCCCGGGGCGGCC
>JBCCQA010000015.1:0-125395 GCA_039024635.1 Myxococcota bacterium
AGCACTGGTGGGCCCACTTGAAGGAGTGGAGAGTCTTCACGGAGGCCTACCGTGTCGCTTCCCAGGCCTTTCGGGCCGGAGACTGGAGCGCACGCTTTCCAGATTTCAGCTTCCGACCCTGGACCCCGACCTTCGCCGCTAGCTGAAGAGGGACTTGAAGCCTCATAGAGCCACTGCGGGCTCACCGGCTGACGCTCAGAAAACCAATTGGTTGAGTATGAAGGGCCCGGGAAGATTCAACTTCGAGGATCTAAGAGCTGCTGCGAACCTGCTGAGCTCTTGCATCGAAGCCTTTTCGCAATTTTAGTTGCGCAAGTGGGTAGCATGGGGCCGGCAAGCACCCGGGGGGCCTGGTGGTGGGTGGCACCGGGGCGGGAGGGGCCGGGGCCCTGCGCCGGCGGTGATAGGTGGCTACTCGTCGTTCCCTACTCGTCGCTCCCGTTGCCGAGCGGACGACGTCTCTGACGGTGTCTTGGGGTTTGATCCGGGGAGGATCAGGGAGATCTCTCCCGGTAGTTGGGCGCCCCCATGGTCGACGTGCCCGAGCTGACTCGGGTCGTTCATGAACTTGGGACGGGAGCCCGTACTCGAGGGGCTACCTGAGCACGTCGCCCCGCTCGCCGGGGAGGCAGCAGGTGGCGATGTCGCCCTGGAACTCGACGTTGCCGGCGGACACGAAGTTAGAGGGGCAGCTTCCCGGTGGGATTTGTAGGTTCCCCCCTTCCTCTTCGCACTGTTCGGCCGTCTCGATATCGCTTCCGCAGGCGCTCAGGGCGCAAGCCAGGGCCAGGCTGATGATCCTCATCGTTCCTCCAGTGGACGGTAGGAGCGTCGGTCCGCGCCGACGAAGACCTGCCGTGGTCGGGCGATCTTCTGCTCCTTGTCGTCGCTCATCTCGTTCCACTGCGCCAACCATCCTGCCGTCCGCGGGATGGCGAAGAGCACCGTGAACATGTCCGTCGGGAACTGCATCGCCTCGTAGATGAGGCCGGAGTAGAAGTCGACGTTCGGATAGAGCTTCCGGCTCACGAAGTAGTCGTCTTCGAGGGCGATCCGCTCCAGCTCCACGGCGATGTCGAGTAGCTCGTTCCGACCCGTCACCTCGAAGACCTGATCGGCCAGCTTCTTGATGGCCGTGGCTCGAGGGTCGTAGCTCTTGTAGACCCGGTGGCCGAAGCCCATCAGGCGACCCTCTCCCTTCTTGACTGAGTCGATAAACGCCGGGACCTCGCTCTTCTTGCCGATCTGTCGCAGCATGCGAAGCACGGCCTCGTTGGCGCCGCCGTGGAGGGGGCCGTAGAGCGCCGACGCTGCGGCCGCCACCGCGGAATAGGGGTCGACCCTCGACGAGCCGACGGCCCGCATGGTCGCGGTCGAGCAGTTCTGCTCATGGTCAGCATGGAGGATGAAGAGCACGTCCAGGGCCCTCTCCAGAATGGGGTTGGGCTGGTACTTGGGCTCGGACATCCGACGAATCATCGAGAGGAAGTTGCCGGTGTACGACAGGTCGTTGTCCGGATAGACCACAGGGAACCCCATGCTGTGGCGATAGGACCAAGCGGCCAAAGTCGGCATCTTGGCGATAAGACGCACCATCTCGTTGCGACGCACCGCCGGGTCGTCGACCTTCTTCGCTTCTGGGTAGAAAGACGACAAGGCGGCCACTGTCGAGACGAGGACGCTCATCGGGTGCGCGTCGTATCGAAAGCCGCTGATCAGCTTGTGAACGTTCTCATGCACGAAGGTGTGCATCCGGATGTCGTGGGCCCAGTCGCCGTAGGCGGCCTGGTTGGGAAGGTCACCATCGATGAGGAGCTGGGAAACCTCGATGAAGTTGGAGCGCTCAGCCAGCTGCTCGATGGGGTAGCCGCGGTAGTTGAGAATCCCCTTGGCACCGTCGATGAAAGTAATGGCGCTCTTGCAGCTCGCGGTGTTCTGAAAGGCGGGATCGTAGGTCATCAGGCCGAAGTCGTCTTCGGACGTCTTGATTTGCCGGAGGTCGAGCGCGCGAATGGTGCCGTTCTCGATGGGGACTTCGTAGCTTTGACCGGTGCGGTTGTCGGTGACGGACAGGCTTTCCTTCGCCATGAGCGCGGTCTTTGGCCGGTCTCCCACGGGCGGTCAACGCTCTTCGGAGGGCCGCGAGGCGACTGAGCTTGACTGGCTGGGGGCCGATGGATAAGGCGCCCCCGTGGAGCTGGACCTCGACATCACGTATGTCTTCGCAATTGCTCTGTTCCTGGTCCCCCTGCTTCTCCTGAACTTCCTCGTCTTCCGGCCCTTCTTAGCCGTCTTCGAGGAGCGACACGACAAGCTGGAGGGTGCCATCGAGCGCGCCGACCTCATGCTCGCCGAAGCGGAGGAGAAGGCGGAGGCCTTCAACGAGCGCATCAAGGAAGCCAGCCTTCAGGGCACCGAGCGGCGGGACCGCTCCCGCCGGGAGGCCACCACGCGCATGAACGAAAGGGTCGAGGCCGAGCGGAACCGCCTCGGCGCCAAGCTCGAAGCCGCGGTCCAAGAGCTCGAGTCGGCCCGAGACAAGGCGATGTCCACGGTGGGTGAGCAGGCCAGGATCTTGGCCGAAGAGACCGCGGCTCGCATCCTGGGGAGGCAGCTGACGTGAGGCGGCTTCTCTGGACGATGGTGTTCGGTCTGAGCCTCGGAACTGCACCGACCGCGTTCGGCGCCGACGGGACCAGTCATGACTCGGCCGGGAGCGGCCACGACGAAAGGCACGAAGCGGCTCACGGCGGCGAGGGCGGCCACGGCGATGACCATCACGACGAGGGGATCAACTGGTTCGAACTGGGTTCGATGGCCACGAACTTCGTCCTCTTGTTCGGCTTCCTTGGCTTCGTCTTGCGCCCGACCGTGCGGGATGCGCTCGTCATGCGCCGCAGGAACCTGGGTCAGCGACTGGAAGAGGCCCAGCAGAAGCAGGCTGAGGCCGAAGCTCGACTGGAAGAGTACAAAGCCAAAATGGAAAACCTGGAGGCGGAGTTCCAGAACGTTCTCCAGAGCTACGAGGCCCAGGCCAAAGCCGACCAGGAGCGCATCGAAGCGGAGACCGAGAAAGCTTTGGAGCGCATGGGCCGGGAAAACGAATTCACCATCCAGCAGGAAATACGAAAGATCGAGAAGACCCTTCAGGAGTCGGCAGCCGAAGAGACCCTGCGTCGGGCCGAGGCGCTGGTGAAGGAGCGCATTACCGACGCAGACCAGCGGCGACTGACGGACGAGTGGATCGCTCAGCTGCGGGATCCGTCCTGAAGACCGGGAGAAACGACATGGCAACGATCACCAACACCGTCGGACGCCGCTACGCGGAAGCGCTCGCCGACCTGACCCATGACCTCTCGGAGGAAGAGCGCGCCAACATCCGAGGAGACCTAGAGGCCCTGCGAGAGGCGGTGCGCACTTCGACGGATCTCGGTCACGTGTTCGCGAATCCCAGCATGGGGGGCGACCAGCGCCAGGCCGTGCTCGACGCCATCCTCGAGGCGATGAAGGTGCACACACTGTCCCGGCGCTTCGTAGGTCTACTCTCGGAACGAGGCCGACTCCCGGAACTCGAGGCAGTCGTAGCCTCCTACTGTGCGCTCGACGACGCTCGGCTCGGACGCCGAGAAGGCCGAATCGTCTCGGCCACCGAGCTGCCGGAAGAGGCCGTTCAGAAGATCCGCAAGGCCCTCGAGGAGCGAGTGGGCGGCAGCATCGAGCTCACCGTCACCGTCGACCCAGCCCTCATCGGAGGCGTCCGGGCGGAGGTCGGATCCATGGTCTTCGACGGCTCCATTCGAGCCGAGTTGGACCGGCTTGGCGAGCGCCTCACGAACCCTCGCGCAAGCGCCTAAGCCCCCGAAATCACCCAGATCTTTTCTGAACTGTTCAGTTGATCAAACCGTAGGCCGCTGTTAGTGCCGCCCGGATGCAGATTCGGGCGGACGAGATCTCCCAGATCATCCGGCAACAGATTCAGGACTACGAGCGAAAGGTCGACGTCGCCGAGACCGGTTCGGTGCTGACCATCGGCGACGGCATCGCCCGCGTCTATGGCCTCGAGAAGGTCCAGGCCGGCGAGCTCGTCGAGTTCCCGGGCGCCCTCAAGGGCATGGTCCTCAACCTGGAGGAGAACAACGTCGGTGTCGCGCTGATGGGCTCGGGCGAGCACGTGCGGGAAGGAGATGAAGTTCGACGGACCGGCCGCATCGCCGATGTTCCTGTAGGTGATGCTCTGCTCGGCCGAGTAGTGAACGCTCTGGGAGAGCCCATCGACGGCAAAGGCCCGATCCAGTCCCAGGAACGACGCCAGGTCGAGGTCAAAGCGCCCGGCATCATCAAGCGCAAGCCGGTGCACGAACCCATGCAGACCGGCATCAAGGCCATCGACACCATGATTCCGATCGGCCGTGGTCAGCGTGAGCTGATCATCGGTGACCGTCAGACCGGAAAGACCGCCATCGCGCTCGACACCATCCTCAACCAGAAGGGTGGCAACATGCGCTGTTTCTACGTGGCCATCGGTCAGAAGCAGTCGACCGTGGCCCAGGTGCACGCCCGCCTGGAGCGGGACGGCGCCATGGAATACACCACCATCATCGCGGCCAACGCTTCGGACCCGGCGCCCCTACAGTTCATCGCGCCCTACGCCGGCGTGACCATGGCCGAGTACTTCCGGGACAACGGGGGCCACGCCCTCGTGATCTACGACGACCTGTCCAAGCAGGCCGTCGCTTACCGCCAGCTTGCCCTGTTGCTCCGTCGACCTCCGGGTCGCGAAGCCTACCCAGGCGACGTGTTCTATCTACACAGTCGACTGCTGGAGCGAGCGGCCAAGCTGTCGGACATCGAGGGCGCAGGCTCGCTCACGGCTCTCCCGATCATCGAGACCCAAGCGGGTGACGTGTCGGCCTACATTCCGACCAACGTCATCTCCATCACCGACGGTCAGATCTTCCTCGAGTCGGACCTGTTCAACTCGGGACAACGACCGGCGGTGAACGCCGGTATCTCGGTGTCCCGTGTGGGTGGCGCGGCCCAGGTCAAGGCCATGAAGACGGTGGCCGGTACGCTGCGCCTCAAGCTCGCGTCCTATCGGGAGCTGGCAGCGTTCGCCCAGTTCGGCTCCGACCTCGATCCCGCGACCAAGCGAGAACTCGACATTGGCGCACGCCTCATGGAGCTCCTGAAGCAGGCCCAGTACGAGCCTCTTCCGGTCGAGCGGCAGGTTCTCCAGATTTGGGCTGCGACCTTCCCGGCCAAGCCCAAGAACAAGGAGTACAAGGACAGCAAGGACTACGCCGAGGGTTGCTTCATCCTCGACATCCCGATCGGAGACATCCAAACCTTCGCCAAAGAGCTCCTCAGCCACTTCGACGGCAATTGTCCGGACGTCTTGGAGGACTTGGGTACCAAGGGCGATATTACCGCCGAGCTCGAGAAGAAGATGGTCGAGCAGACCGAAGCCTTCCGCCGTCAGTTCAAGCAGCGCTACGAAGGCTGAACCCGCCCGCAGGCGATCGCTTCGAAGTAGGAGCAGGACTCACGGGCCCGCTTCAGCTTCGGCCACGGGGGCCCATGGCGGGGGGTCGAAACGCTCGACCAAGAAGTCCAAGAAGCGACGGACGCGTTCGGGCACTTCGTCCCTGGGGAAAGGATGGAGGGCGTGGATCCAGCTCTTCAGTCCGCTCCGTGCCTGGGGGAGCTCGCGAACGAGTCGGCCCGAGGCCAGCGCGTCGGCGGCATGCCACTCCGATATCCAGGCCGCCGCCATCCCCTCCTCGGCCGCTTTGAGCGTGAAGTCGCCATGGTCCGTCCAGATGAGCGAGTGGGGACGAACTTGGACGCTTCGTCCCTTTTCCTCGAAGAGCCAGGTTTCATCTCGAGATAGTACAGCGCAGGGAAGCCGGACGAGATCCTCGGGTTTCTCGATGGGTCCAAAGCGCGCTCGGTAGGACGGCGCAACGCACAAGACCCGCCGATCCTCCACCAGCTTCGTCAACTTGAAGGCCGAGTTGGCCAGAGGCCCGATTCGAATGGCGAGGTCGAGTCCCGAGCCGACCAAGTCCACGGCTCGGTCAGTCAGCTGCAGCTCAAAGCGAAGCTCCGGGTGTCGCTGTGCGAAGGCGGCCAGCATAGGTCCAAGATGAAGCCGGGCGAAGGTCGAGGATGCAGTGAGTCGCAGACGTCCAGATAGGCCCTGGCCATGCACGAAGTCCGCCGCGGAGGTCACGAGCTCCAGCAGACGTCGGGCGTAGGGCAGAAATCGGACGCCCTCCTCGGTGAGGGCGCGGCTGCGGGTGCTTCGGTGCAGCAAACGAGCGCCCACGTCCGTCTCCAGGCGCTCGAGTGACCTTGCCGCCCCGCTCCCACTGAGGCCTTCCCGACGAGCCGCCGCCGCCACCGAGCCAGACGCCACCGCGGCCAGGAACAGCCGCACGTCCTCGCTTCTCATCTTACCGAAAATCGGGAAAATGAATCTCCAAATCAACCGTTTTCGAGGAACCTGGCGCCTTCTAGCCTCCTTGCATGAAGAACTGGTCCCTCGCCTACGACAAGAACGGCGGCCCCGAACAGCTGTATGAGCTCGAAGGCGAGATACCGAGTCCGGGTCCTCGAGACTTGTTGGTGGAAGTAAGGGCCTCGGGGCTGAACCCGGCCGATCCCAAAATCCGGGGGGGCCTTCGGCTCCAAGGACCGGGTCCCCAGGTACTGGGCTTCGACGCCGCCGGCGTGGTCCAGGCGGTCGGTGCCCAAGTCGAAGACTTCGAGCCAGGAGACTCCGTCTACTACGCTGGCGCTGTCGACCGACCCGGTTCAAACGCCCGCCTGCAGGTGGTCGACGAGCGCATCGTCGGCCCCAAACCCAAGAGCCTGGATTTCGAAGAGGCCGCGGCCCTACCCCTGACTTCGCTAACGGCGTGGGAGCTCCTGTTCGATCGACTGGGCTTCGACAGCCGTTCGAAGGGCAGCCTTCTCCTACTCGGTGCGGCAGGCGGGGTCGGCTCCATGGTCATTCAGCTCGCCAAGAAGATGACCGAGCTCCAGGTGGTCGCCACCGCTTCCCGCGCAGAAAGCCAAGCCTGGGTCCGAGAGCTCGGCGCCGACTCCGTTCTCGACCATCGAGCCGACCTTCTCGAACAGGCCCGCACGCTCGGGCTCGATTCGGTGGTGGCCGCCATCGGAATCAACGGCGTCGACGCCCAGCAGGCCGCCCTAGCCGAGTTGATTCGACCCCAAGGCAAGCTCGGCCTGGTTGACGATCCCCAGGCCTTCGACATCTATCATCTGAAGCTGAAGAGCATCTCACTTCACTGGGAGTTCATGTTCACGCGGTCCCTCTTCCGAACAGAAGACATGGACCGGCAGGGCAAGATCCTGCGCCGGGTCTCGGAAGCCGTCGACACCGGTGAGATTCGAACCACCCTTAAAGAGCGGCTGGGTCCGCTCAGCCTTAAGGGTCTTCGGGAGGCCCATGAACGCATCATTACGAGCACCAGCCTCGGAAAGCTGGTCTTCTCGATCGCGTAGTCAGGGGCGAGTAGGACAGCGCCCCTCGAGACGAGGTGCGAATGAACTGGACCCCAAGAGCTCGTCGTTCCGAGTTCGAACGAGGGCGTCGTCCTCCCACCGTGGACGGGTTACGTCCACTCGAGCGGGCCAGAAGGCGCCTTCGGTCCACTCGGCTCTGATGGTCGCCCCACCCGCCTCGAAGCGCCGGCGTGCGCTGGGTGGCCCCGATTGCGCTTCTAGCCGGTAGCCCTGTAAGTCAGGTGGTCGAACCCCCCACATTGGGAAGCTCCCTTCGATCAGATCGGGCTCCAGCCAGCTCAAGGGTGACCCCACGTCAACGAGTATGGGCAGCAGGGTCGAAGCCTGGAACTTGCGATCGAAGCGCTTCACCGTACTCACGAGCCTGTCTCCCCGACGCCAGGCTTCGTGATCGATCTCCAGTCCCGCCAACTGGAAGCGGACGGAGAGGCTCTCCAAGCGGCCGTTGACCCGCAGGACGTCATAAACCAAGTCGATGGGCTCGGGCGCGGTCTGGCGGATACGTCCTTCTATGCACAGGAAGGCTTCTCCTTCCACTCGACGTACGAACTCATGGCCGACCAAGCGATCGCCGAAGTGGATTTCGTAGCGAGCGTCGTGAACGATGGGGCTCGAAGTAGGACGCATACCCACAGCGCAGCTGGTCAGCACCCACGCAAAGACGAACCAAATTTTGGCGCCCCCTACAGTCCAAGTTCGGATTCGTGCAAACCTGCCGATGCTTAAGGGCGGATCCATGCGTCGAAGGCAATCTTTCATTTGGGCCATCGTCTTCACGAGCTCAGGCCAAGCATGGGCTCAGGACGGCATGAGCTTCGAAGATCCCTTCGCCATCACGCCACCTCGCGCCTTGTGCTGGCGCATGTTCGACCTCATCCCGACTCGGGCGCAAGGTCCGCTCGGAGAAGTACTGCGCGCAGCAGCCGAACAGACTCGCCCCGCCCACGCGGCGGAGATACCTGTCAAGCAGGTCGATCAAGGCGTCGAAGGTTGCGACGTGGTCGTCTCCGGCACCCGCCGAAGGGAACGTACCCAAGATGGGTTCGTCCACGACGTCTGGGTGGAGCAGAGCGGCGCCCGCGTCGCCCAACGGACGACCGGACCCCTCTGGCCGATACGCGCAGAAGCCCAGGACTTCACCGCGATCTTCGAAGAGGCCTGGCGCATTGCTTCACCTCCGCCGCCTGCAGCCCCCGTGGCCGAAACGGAGTCGGACTCCCAGCGATTCGTCGATGACGAGCTTCTCGAGACTCGAGCTGAGGTCGACGAGCGAGCGGTCGTCGAACGATCCAGAACCTGGGTCACTGTTCTCGCCACGACCGGACTGAGCTCCCGAGAGCTGAGCGCCGACTTCGGTCGCGCCATCAATCAAGGCGTCCTCGCCTCCTTGGGCGCTCGAGCAGCTCTGCATCTCGGCTCCGTGCTGGGCCCCGCCCATAGGCTCGACCTACAGGCTGGATATTGGCGGCAATTCGCCGGAGCCGAACTGGGAGGCGAAAGCATCGGCGCCGAAGCCGACCGATTTCGTCTTGGTGCAGCCTACGCCCATCGCGTCGGAGCCGGAGGTCCTCACCTGGGGTGCGGTCTCGGATACGAGTTCCGACGCTTCGGGTTCGAAGAAGGAGCCGGCGTGCTTTCGATTGAATACAGCATACTTCGTCCCGGCTTGAGCGTAACCCAGCAGCTCATCCGCACGGCCGGCTTCGACCTCGAGGTCTTCGGACGGGGCCACCTTCGCGTCCCCCTCGACGACCAGAGCGTGAGCAACGACCTTGGGGTCGACTTCGGTGGAGGTGTCGGCTTTCACCACGCCGTCGGTTTCGTGGCCGAACTAGGCGTCGACTACACCCTGCAATCGGGCAGCTCTTCCCAGGGCGACTTCGATGACGGCTTCTTGGATCTTCAGATCGCTCTCGGTTGGACACTATGAGACACCTGCTCTTCTTTGTGACCCTGGCCCTGTTGCCCGCCTCGGTCCTGGCCCAGGCCAATGACATCGACAGCGACGGCGACGGCTTCACGCCCAACGCAGGCGACTGCAACGACAGCGATTCCTCGGTCTTTCCCGGCGCCACTGAGCTGTGCAATGGCGTCGACAACGACTGCGACGGAACGGTGGACAACCCCCCCGACGACGACGGCGACGGTCTGCACGAATGCAATGGAGACTGCAACGACGCGGAAGCGACGGTCTTCACCGGGGCGCCCGAGCTCTGCGACGCCTTCGACAACGACTGCGACGGCGATATCAACGAGGGTCCGGGAAGCCAGCTCTTTCTTCGTAGATCCTGCTACACGGGTCCCCAAGGAACGGAGAACGTCGGCCTGTGCGTGGCGGGCTTCGAAGAGTGTTCCCTCAGCAGTGCGCCGTTTTGGTCCTCGACTTGTCAGGGCGAGGTGGTCCCGGTGACCGAAGTCTGTGGGAACGGTGACGACGACGACTGTGATGGTTCGGTCGACGAAGGCTTCGACCAGGATGGCGATGGAGTTCAAACCTGCCAGGGTGACTGCGATGATTCCGACCCCGATCGCTATCCCGGCAACGCCGAAGTCTGCGATGGCAAGGACAACGACTGTAGCGCGGCCACGCGAGACCGAGACTTGGTTCGTGCCTGCTATACCGGGCCAGCCGGCACCGAAGACGTCGGCATCTGTGAGGCCGGTACCGAGAACTGCGACGGCACGGTCTTCGACGGCGTCTGTGGCGGCCAGACCCTCCCCGCGACCGAGACCTGCAACCAGCTCGACGACGACTGCGACGGTACGGTGGACGACGGTTTCGACGCCGACGGCGACGGAGTCAGCTCTTGCGCCGGGGACTGCGACGACAACGACGCCGATCGATTCCCTGGCAACACTGAGGTGTGCGACGGCAAGGACAACGATTGCAGCGCCACCACTCGAGACATCGACCTGACCCGAGCCTGCTACGGGGGTCCGGCCGGCACCGAAGGGGTGGGGCGCTGCGTCGGTGGGACCGAGGACTGTGACGGCACTCAGTTCGACGGCGTATGCGACGGGGACGTTCTTCCACGTACGGGGGGAGAGCTATGCAACGCCATCGACGACGACTGCGACGGGGCAACCGACGAAGACTTCGACGCCGACGGGGACGGAGATCCGAACGCCAGTGCCTGCGGCAACGACTGCGACGACATGGACGCCAACAACTCCTCTCTGGGTACCGAGGTCTGTGACGGTCAGGACAACGACTGCGACGGAATCAGTGATGAACAGTCGGACGGAGATGGGGACGGCGTAGGCTCTTGCCTAGACTGCGACGACTCGGACAACTCCATCTTTCCGGGGGCGCCCGAAGCCTGCAACGGAGAAGACGACGACTGTGACGGAGACGTAGACGAAGGCTTCGCGGATGCAGACGGGGACGGCTTTGCTTTCTGTGAAGACTGCAACGACGACGATGCGAGCGTCCGCCCGGGAGCAAACGAGACCTGTAACAACGTCGACGACGACTGCGATGGGGACATTGACGAGCGAAGGAACGGTCAACCCCTTCGCCGCTCTTGCTACACCGGGCCGGCTGGAACCTTGGGAGTCGGAGCTTGCGACGACGGACGAGAAGAGTGCGTGGCCGGCGTTTGGGGGGTCTGCGACGGCCAGGTCGTTCCCGAGGCGGAGTCGTGCGACCAGATCGACAACGACTGTGACGGTGAGGCGGACGAGGACTTCGACAATGACGACGACGGCTTCGTCACCTGCGGACCGAACACCGACTGCGACGACCTCGATCCGGAGCGCGCGCCGGGTGCAGTGGAAGTCTGTGACGGAAAAGACAACGACTGTGACGACGTCGTGGACGAAAACTCGGACGGCGATCTTCTGACCCAGGGCTGCTACTCGGGCCCGGACGGGAGCCTAAACGTCGGACAATGCGTGGCCGGCGTCCGTCTGTGCGAGGGCGCGATGGGCTTCGGCATGATGTGTACGGAAGAAGTTCTTCCTCAAGACGACATCTGCGATGGCCTAGACAACGACTGCGATGGGGAGGTGGATGAGGCCTTCGATTTGGACGAGGACGGCTTCACGACCTGCGGGGGCGACTGTGACGACGCCAATCCGATGGTGAATCCCGACGCTCTGGAGCTGTGCAATGCCGTCGACGACGACTGCGACGGCATCGTCGATGGAGCCGAGACCTCCTGCTACGAAGGCCCCGTCGGTACGGCCACGGTCGGCGTCTGCAATCCCGGCGTGTCTTTGTGCGCCAACGGCATGCCCACGGGTAGTTGCGACGGCCAGATTCTCCCCGGCCCTGAAATCTGTGATGGTCTGGACAACGACTGCGATGGCGAAGTGGATGAAGACTTCGACCAGGACCAGGACGGCGTCACATCCTGCGGTGGGGACTGCGATGACGAGAACCCCTTCGTAGCCCCGGGCCTGTCAGAGCGCTGCGACTGCGCGGACAACGACTGCGACGGAGAGTTCGACGAGACTCCGGATGGATTCGTTTTCGACAGCGTATGCGACTTCGGCGCCTGCCACGACTTCGACAATGACGGATTCACCAACTGCGAAGGCGACTGTGAAGACTTCGACCCTACGGCCTTTCCGGGTGCACCCGAGATCTGCGGTGACCTGATCGACAACGACTGCGATGGCCCCATTGACGAGGACGTCGACGAGGATGGGGACGGCATCACGACCTGCGGCGGAGACTGCGACGACCGCTTCGCCTCCATTCGGCCTGAAGCGGCCGAGCTTTGTGATGGCTTCGACAACGACTGTGACGGAGACATCGACGAGGGCTTCGACCAAGACGGAGATTTCGCCACGATTTGCGCAGGCGACTGCGACGACTCAGACCCCTCACGAAGCCCCTTCCGAAGAGAGATCTGCGGGAACGGTATCGACGACGACTGTGACGGTGAGATCGATCCGGATGACGACTTCGACGGCGACGGTTTTCCTATCTGCGGCGGGGACTGCAACGACTTCAACGCCGCGGTCCATCCGGGGGCAATCGAGGTCTGCGATGCGCAGGACAACGACTGCAACAACCAGGTGGACGAGGGCTTCGACCGGGACGGGGACGGCTTCGTCAGTTGTCTGGGCGACTGTAACGACGACGATCCCTTGGTGAATCCCTTTGCCCTAGAGCTGGCAAACGGCCTCGATGACAACTGCAACGAAGTCGTGGATGAAGGAGACGAAGATGAGGACGGCGATGGCTTCACTTTCCTTTGTGGCGACTGCAACGATTTGAATGGGAACATCGGCCCCCAAACGACGGACGTCTGTGACGGCATCGACAATGACTGCGACGGTCGAGTCGACCAAGATCCGCGCGGCGTCGGAGTCTGCGCGAGCTGCAACGACCTCGACCAAGATGGCGTTCTCGACTGCGAGGGAGACTGTGACGATTCGGATCCCGAGGTGAACCCTCAGGTCAGGGAGATCTGCGACGGCAAAGACAACAGCTGTGACGGCTTCATCGACCGAGACCCCTTTACGCTCGAGCCTTTGTGCGACGGCACCGACCTCGGCCCACGACCCGACCTGGGTCCGGCCCCGGATGCAGGATCTCGGCCCGACTCGGGGGACGCTTCGGCGGGAGCCGTGGATGCCGGACCGAACTCGAGAGGAGACATGGGGGCCGAGGAACTGGCCGAAGCACCACTGGAGCTGACCTGCGGCTGCAACGAGCGCGGTCGCTCCGAAGGCTCTCTACTGCCGCTGCTCGGGGTAGTGGGGCTGCTTCTGCTGCGACGGCGGCGTCGGTTCACGGCTCAGCTGGTTCTGCTCGTGACGTTGCCATTGATGGCGTGTTCGGGCGCGGCCATCGACGGCGTGCCCGTGGATCGACTGCGAGTGGATGCGGGTCGTGGCATCTCGGTCGAGGACGGAGGGCAGAGCGAGGACCTCGGCCCCGATCTGGGAGGGACAGAAGACGTGGGCTCGATCGATCTCGGTCCTCTGGCCAGCGGGCCTTGCCGCCTGGCGGCGCCCGACTCGGTCGCCGTTCGACCCTTGCCCGGCGCCCGATTTCGCCTTGCGCTCCACGACGAGCTGGCAGACACCGCGCTGAGCGCGGTCTCGGCCCTGTCACTGGACGGCCAAGGTGTCCGAGGCCTGGCCTTGAGCATTCCTTTGGATGCCGTCTTCGACCCCGAAGACTTCGGCGTCGCCGGTGCCTTGCTCGATGCTCTGATCGACCCTCTCTTCGACCGGGTGCTGCCTGGGGTAACCGGGCGAGCCGAGAGCGTGGATGAAGCCCTGCGCCAGACCTTCGTCCTCCGTACTCACCCCGCCGCACGAACCCTGCGCCGGATCCGAATGGTCGACGCCGTCGGACCAGCCCGACTCAGGAACGCCATCGCGGCCGAGCTGGGTCGGCAACCCCTCGGTTCCCTCGACGCGGTCGTGGACGAAGAGGAGCCGGCGGTGCGGGAGTTTCAGTTCGCCGCTCTCACGGTGGTCGATGTCGCGCAGGAGACGGTAACTTTCGTGGTGGCCTTGGCGGACGCCGAACGGGAGGATGCGAACCCGATCATCGCAGATCTGAGCAATGGAACCCACGTCGGCGACCCTGGGACACTGATCGAGCTGGTATGCGAAGAGGAACTGGCCCAGGCCCTCAAGGTCGACTTCATCTGGGTGGTCGACAACTCGGCGTCTATGCAGGAAGAGCAGGAGGCACTGGCTGGAACCGCCAACGCCTTCTTCAATCAGCTTCTAGACTCTCGGATCGACTTTCGACTCGGCGTGGTGACCACCGACGGAGAGGCCCTTCGAGGGGGCGGCTTCACTCGAGACGTCGAGTCTTTCCAAGAGCGGGTCCGCGTCGGCATCAACGGGAACGGCCGAGAGGCAGGCCTAGAGTTCGCCCTGAGGGCGGTCGAGAGGGCCCGGATGGCCACGGCCGAGGAGGAGCGACTGCGGGATGATGCCGTGACCGTGCTGGTCTTTTTTAGCGACGAAGACAGCATCGAGCTCAGGTCGGTGGAGGCCTACGTCGAAGCCCTAGGCGCACTGGATGTCCTCCCCTTCGCCATCGTCGGGCCCGAACCTCGAGGGTGCACGGCCGTCGGCCGGGGCATCGCGGGGGTCGGGAGCGCCTACATCCGGGCCGTCGAGGGCCTCGGAGGGACCAGTGCATCCATCTGTGCGTCCGACCTGACGGGACCCATCGAAGAGATCCTGGTCGCCGCTGCAGGCGCCGCCAGCCAGCTCCGACTCGACTTTCAGCCCATCAGCGGGACCATCGAAGTTCAGCGGGAAAACGATCTCACCCCTCGCGGCCGCCGAGATGGCTTCGACTTCGAGCCCACCGCCAACAGCCTGCTCTTTTTCGGCGACGCCTTCCTCGAGGCTGGAACCGATTTCCGGGTCGCCTACCGCCGCTTCGTTCCCTTCGAGAATTAGTGTCCGCGGGAGTTGCGGATTCAGAAGCTTAGCTCTGGATCCCGAAGGCCGAGCCTGCTCTGACCTTCTCATGACGGAAATGGAGTATCGACGGCTGGGCCGTTCGGGCCTGAAGGTCAGCGTGCTGTCCTTCGGGTCCTGGGTGACCTTTGGACGGCAGATCGACGACGGAACAGCGTGCATGGAGGCGGCCTGGGAGCGGGGCTGCAACTTCTTCGACAACGCCGAGGTCTACTCGGCCGGCGACAGCGAGAGCATCATGGGTCAGGCTCTGAAGAAGCTGAGATGGCCGCGGGAAGCTTACGTGGTCTCGACGAAGTTCTATTGGGGTCTACGCAAGGGCGTGAATGACAGAAACACGCTCAACCGCAAGTACCTCCTGGAGGCGATCGACGGGTCCTTGCATCGCCTGGAAATGGACTACGTCGACCTCGTCTTCTGTCACCGGCCCGATCCGCACACGCCCATCGAAGAGACGGTCTGGGCCATGTCCGACATGGTGGCCTCGGGCAAGGCCCTCTACTGGGGGACGTCGGAGTGGTCGGCGGACGAGATCAGAGCCGCTCATGAGATTGCGGAGCGCCATCACCTCCGAAAGCCGGTGATGGAGCAGCCTCAGTACCACCTCCTTCACCGGGACCGGGTGGAGCGGGAGTACGCTCGACTCTACGAGGACATCGGACTCGGGACGACGACCTGGTCTCCCCTCGCCTCGGGCCTCCTGACCGGCAAGTACCTGGACGGCATCCCCGAAGGCTCACGCGGCAGCTTGGAGGGCTATGAGTTCCTCAAGGCCGGACTCACCGACGAACAGAGGCTGGGACAGGTTCGCAGGCTGAAGACGGTGTCCGACGAGCTCGGATGCTCCCTTGCTCAGCTCGCTATCGCTTGGTGCACCAAGAACCCCAACGTATCGACAGTCATCACCGGAGCCAGCCGAGTGTCCCAAGTCGAAGAGAACTTCAAGGCCTTGGAGGTCGCCCCACGGCTTGGCCCGGAGGTTCTGTCCAAGATCGACGAAGCGCTGGCGGTCTGATCGGGACTCAGCCGTCCGTCGACGCGAGGTCCAGGGTGTCTCGAGGCAGATCCTCGGGGCGTCCGAACAAGAAGCCCTGAAGGTAGTCGATGCCCTGCGCCTCCAACCAGTCCCGCTCATCTTCGGTTTCGACCCCTTCGGCCACCGTTCGGATGCCGACCGTCTTGGCCAGCTCGACGATCTTTTGGGCGATGACGGCTTTGTACTCGTCGTCGTGAATGTTTCGGGTCAGCTCCATGTCGAGCTTCACGATGTCCGGCCGCAGGCGATGGATCATGTTGAGGTTGGAGAAGCCGGCTCCGAGGTCGTCGAGGGCGACGCTAAACCCGTCATCCCGGGCTCGGGTCACGAAGCGCTCGACTTGGTCCGGCTGGCTCATCTTCTCTGATTCGGTGATCTCGAGGATGACGTCCGCTGGTCTCGTCCCGTAGAGCCGACAGAGTCGTCGGACGTGCTCCAACACCAGGTCCGGCTCCGAAGCCGTCGTTGGGGTCGTGTTGAGAAAGAGCTTGCCTTCCGCCCTGGCATTGGCGCGCTCCTGAAAAGCGACCTCATGCACCGCATAGTCGAAGGTCGGGAGCAGGCTCGCATCCCGCGCCGCCGAGAGCATGCGCAGGGGTCCCACGACACCCGCCTTCGAGCGTGCTCGTGCCAGAGCCTCGTGGCCCAGTACCTCGTGGGATCCCGCATGGACGATGGGCTGAAAGAAGACGGCGATCCGTTTTTCGGACATCAACTCGCCCAGCCACTTCCCACGGGCAAAGGTAATGAATGTTCGCAAGCTGTCGGCCCGCGGAAAGTCGGACAAGGAGGGCTCGTCGAGGCCCGGCTTGAACAGCGCTCGGGTCTCCTCCAGATCCTCCTCCGACAAGCCCTTCCGAAGACGCCCCAAGAAGCCGACGATGTTGTCTTCGTTCACCTCGATGGCGAGGCAACCGTCGGCGTCATAGACGTCGAATCGCCGCTCCGCTTCCTCGGCCAGTCTTCTGAGCGCTTGCCCGCCCGACTTGGGCCAGAGGAAGAGTCTCCCCGACCCTCGGAGGGGGTCAGGGAGCGCCATGCTGACCCCCAGCTCGGCGGGGTAGGAGGGGCTATCGTTCATGAGGGAGCGTCCAGCGGCGCTTCCGCCTCTGCCCCCGCTATGCGCGCCTCGGCCCAGGGCAGCCAGCGGGCCGCCCGGCCCGCCTCGATGTCCTGGCGCAGTCGTCGCATCAGGTCCTGAAGATGCCACAGATTGTGCATCGTGAGGAGGCGGTGCCCTGTGATCTCGTTGCTGCTCCACAGATGCCTCAAATAGGCGCGGCTGTAGGCCCTGCAGGTTGGGCAGCTGCAGCGCTCGTCGAGCGGCCCCGGGTCCTCTCGAAAGCGGGCGTGCTTGATGTTGATAGGTCCGTCCCAAGTCAGGACACGACCCATGCGAGCATTCCGAGTAGGGACCACACAGTCGAACATGTCGATACCCGACAGAACGGCCACTACCAGGTCTTCCGGGAGACCGACGCCCATGAGGTAACGAGGCCGATCTTCAGGAAGGAAAGGCGACGTCGCCTCTATGACCCGCCGCATGTCGGCCTTGCTCTCCCCCACGGCCACTCCGCCGATGGCGTAGCCGTCCAGGTCCCGCTCGATGAGGGCACGAGCGTGCTCTTCCCGAAGATCTTCGAAGAGTCCACCCTGGACGATACCAAACAGCGAGGTCCGTTCGGGCCGCGTCCGTGCTTCGATGCAACGGTCCAGCCATCGCGTCGTTCGATTCATCGAGGCCCTCGTAGCTCGAGCGTCCACCCCGGGCGGCGGAAACTCGTCAAAGGCCATGGCGATGTCGCTTCCGAGGGCCTCCTGAATCTCGACTGCTCGTTCGGGCGTCAGCTTGTGCTCACTCCCGTCATAGGGACTTCGAAAAAGAACGCCGTCTTCATCGATGGATCGGCGCCGGGCGAGCGAGAACACTTGGAAGCCCCCTGAGTCCGTGAGGATGGTGTGGGGCCAGTTCATGAATCTGTGAAGGCCGCCCAGAGACTCGACCAATCGATGGCCGGGACGGAGCATGAGGTGAAAGGTGTTTCCGAGCACGACCTGCGCACCGCTGTTGCGCACCTCTTCCGGCAACATGGCCTTCACGACCCCGCCCGTGCCGACCGGCATGAAGCTTGGGGTGTCGACTATTCCATGTGGCGTCACCACTTGGCCTCGACGAGCTCGACCGCAGCGATGCTGAAGCTCGAAGCGTACCGTCCTCATACTGGACGCTCCATGAACATGGCGTCCCCGTAGGAGTAGAATCGAAAGCGCGCCTCGACCGCAGCACGGTAGGCCGACAACACAAGATCACGGCCTGCGAAGCTGCAGACCAGCATGAGAAGGGTGGATCGAGGGAGGTGAAAGTTCGTGACGAGCGCGTCGACGTGGCGCCAGGAGTGCCCCGGTCGAATGAAGAGCTCGGTCGAACCCGGTCCAGCGCGAAGAGGACCGGTGAAGCTCTCAAGCACCCGGGTACTCGTAGTTCCTACCGCGACCACACGTCGCCCCTCTCGATGGGCGAGCTCCACCGCCGCCGCCGTATCTTCGGGGAGCATGAAGCGCTCCGCGTGCATGCGATGCTTCTCGGGATCGTCGGTCTTGATGGGAAGAAAAGTCCCCGGCCCGACATGAAGGGTCAGGCGGCGCAGCTCGACGCCGGCTCCCTCCAGGCTGAACAGAAGCTCGGGCGTGAAGTGAAGGCCGGCGGTGGGCGCAGCGACCGAACCTTCGGCTCGCGCGTAGACGGTCTGGTAGCGCTCCTGATCTTCCGCCTCGGCGCCTCGCCCCATGTAGGGGGGTAGAGGCAGCTCGCCGCAGCGCTGGAGAAAGCCAGCGTCGGGGAGACGGACCCGAACGAAGCCTCCTTCGTGCACCGCTTCGACGATGATGGCTGCTGCTTCGCCCTCGACCCAGAGCTCCATGTTGGGCCGCAGGCCCTTGGCGCCCTTGGCCATGGCCGACCAACCGCCTTCCAAGAGCCGTTCGACGCAGAGAAGCTCCACCTGACCGCCGGTCGACTTTCGTGTGCGGAGACGAGCAGGAAGTACTCGACTGTCGTTCACGACCAGAACGTCACCGGCTCGAAGAAGGCGACCGATGTCCGAGAAACGGAGTTCGTGGCGCTCGCCTGCTCGGGGGAGGGCTAGGAGCCGAGAGTGATCTCGCTGGGCAACGGGGTGTCGCGCGATGAGCGCCTCCGGCAGCTCGTAATCGTAGTCGTCGACGCTCACCATGCCCGCTTGATCGGAACCCCGGGATAGTAATGGGCCAGAATCTCTCGAAAGTCGCGACCTTCTCGGGCCATGCCTCGGGCACCCCACTGGCACATCCCGACCTGGTGTCCGAAGCCTCGCCCCCTCAGGCGGACGCGACCGCGCCGAGTGCTGGCTTCGAAGTCGGTCGAGTAGAGTTGGGACGGCCCCAAGGCAGCTCGGAGCTGGCGAGGCTGCACGGTGCGGCGGCGCCCCGCTCGAAGTTCGATGCCCTCCTCGTCGCCTTCGACGCGACGCAGCTTTCCCTCCAGCAGTCCGGCCGCCCGAAGCAGGTCTTCGGTCCGCTTCAAGGGAAGCTCCAAAGACCAGCGATGGCGGCTGCTCTCTCGGCACCAAGGACAGCGACGCTCGCGGAGGTAGGGCACTTCATTGCCGAACACTTCCTCCGCCGAACGGGTTCTTCCCCCGCAGGTGCTGTGAAAGAGAGATTCGGCCGGCTGATGCTCGTAAGCCAGGACCTGACCCGACGTGGCCTCAACGGCGGCTACGACCGAGGGCGCGATGTCGGCCGCGCCCTTGTAGACCTGGGAAAGAACCGAGTCGTGAAGATCGAAGCCTCGCCCCGAGCTCCGCATACGGAGCCGGCTTTGAAGAGCATACGTCCGGGCAGCCACAGCCTGGGCCTCGAGAGCAGCACGGGGCCAAGAAGCCGGCATCTCAGAACCCACGATCCCCAAGAGGTAGGTCTCGATGGGAAGGCCGTTGACCACGCTCGCCGTCTCGGCGTCGACTTCGATCGTTCCGAGATAGAGCCCGTCTGCGACCGAAAGCGGGCCCCGAGCCTCGATGCGAACACGGGCGCCAATCCGGCGCTCCCGACCCCGCACCTCGATTCGACGCGGGTCCAGGAAGCGGAGCCGGACCTTCCGAGCCGCAGGCAAGGGCCGAGCGTCGACCCAGACTCTCAGGGCATCACCGGACACCTCTAGAGGGCTTCGCCCCTCCCGTAGCAGGATACGTACTTCGGGCTCGGCGGCGACCGGCCCCGCAACCAGGAATGAGAGGAGCACGAGGGCGGTTCGCATGGGCGGAGTTTCGTCCGCGCCGATCGGCCTCGCAAGAAAGCGTCCTTGCGTCGGCCAGCCGGTGCGGCATGAACTGTCACTATGCTCTCGATTGTGCTGAGCACCACGCTGTTTGGTCAGCCCGTACAGATCGACCCCACGCTTCCGGAGCGTCTGCGACCGGTGGTCGAGCGGGCCATTGAGGCCGAGCTGGACCCGAGGCGAGGTCCCAACAATGGCGCCGCCATTCTGCAGGAGGCGATGGCGGAGGCCCCCCCCAAGGACCAGCTCAGCCTTCGGCTACGGCTGGCCGGCATCGAGCTCAGGCGCCTCTTTCTGAGCCGGAGCGAGGTGCCCGGGCCCGTTCATTACCAGCAGGCGCTGACCACCTTCTCCCGCCTCGACCTGACCGAGCCGGGCCTCGGCCCCTGGCGTGCTCGGGTCATGGAGGCCAATCCCGAGGTTCTCGAACGTTGGGAGGCGGCGCAGCCTCTCAAGCTCGCGGTGCTCTCCAGCGGCCTGGCGGGGCGTCGCGACCTCATCGCGGCCCGCTTGGTCTCGGCGCTGGAGCAGACGGGGGCCAAGGTCACTTTCGTGGAGCCAGCCCAAGCCGACTATCGTCTCAGCTACTCAGCCAGCAACGCCCCGCGGGGCGATCTGGCTGGGGTCACGGGACGACTCGAGATCGTGGGGCGCGGAGAGCATCCCTGGAAGCGCACCATTGGCCAAACCTCGGTCGGTGGCACGCCAGAGATCGCCCGGGATGGCGCCATCGAGTGGCTGACCCGGGTCGGCGGTCGCGACATGCTCTTCCACTGGATGGGCGCATTGGGGATGGACGTCCTGACCGAGGGGCCAATGTCCTTTGGACTGGGAGGGAACGGACACGATGGACACGGGCACTAAGCGCGCTTGGCCCAGGGCGCGGGGTCGTCCGAAGCCTACGTTCGGTCGGAGTCTCAGGCGCTGTTGGCGTCTCGCTGCAGGTGAACCAAGAGCCGCTTCAGGTCTTCGTTGACGCGAACGAAGTCCGCCGAGGACTTCTCGTCGTCCAAGATCTTCTCGATCGCCTGAACCGCTCGCCCATCTCCGAAAGACCAGTAGGCGTGGATGGCAGCGTATCGAGCCTTTCGATTCTTGTCCGAGAGAGCCTTCACGAGCGCGTCCATGGTAGAGGGGTCCTTGAGCCGCTTCAGCGCCCAGGCCGAGCGCTCCCGCAGCAGCGGGTCGTCGTCGGACAGCTTCTTGGCCCAGCACTGAGCGTCCTCACCGCAAGCCTTCGCCGTCTCCACCCGGACCAGACGCTCCTTCATGTACTTCTGGAGCTCCGGATCCTCTTCAGCCTCCATGATGGCAACGTAGGCGTCCAGGTGCTCACCCGTGGCCATGTTCGACACGTGGTCGGCCGCGGTCTCTTGCGCCCCCTGTCGCGAGTCCTTCTCGGCGATGCAGGCCTGAGCCGAATTGCCGAGCTTGGTGCATTTGGCCACGAAGTCGGCCCGGGTCATCAGCTTCATCATATCGGGGACCGCGGCCGTATCGCCGATCATGACCAGGGCCTGCATGATGGGGTCTCGAAGCGACTGGTCGATCGTGCCCATGTTCTTCTGGAGCAGGGAAGTGGCCTTGGCGTCCTCCAGGGCCCCGAGGGGGGGCGCGGCGTAGCCGAGAACCACCGGGTCGTAACTCTTAGGGTCCGATGCATCGGCAAAGGCCGACATCAGAGGCTCGACCGCCCGCGGGTCCCGGAGGTCACCGAGCACGAAGCCGCACTTGGCTTTGACCGCCGACTCCTTGATGCCGCCTGACTTCTCGAAGATTTGGTTCACGGCCTCGTTCTTCATGGCCATGGTCTCTAGGAGGGCGTCGGCGGTGGAGGGCCCAATCTGATAGAGGCCGAAGGAAGCCTCGCGATAGAAGGACACGCCCTGGTACTCGACGAACATCATCTGAATCAGGGTGTCGGTGGCCGAGGGGTCGGCGATGTCGCCCAAGGCGATCACCGCGTTCTTCCGCATGAACTTGTTGCTGTGCTCGAGGGCGACCTTGGACAGGTCCTTCACCGCCGCGGCGTCGCCAATCTGACCCAAGGCTCGAATGGCCTTCAGGACGACGAAGTTGTCCCGGCTTCGGTCCATGAGCTCGAGAAGCTTCGGTATCGCCTTGGCATCGCCCAGGGTGCCAAGAGAGGTGGCGATGGCCTCATTGGCCCGGTTCGCCATCTTGTCCTTTGGGTCGGAGCTGGTTCCGGCCTCGTAGTCGATGGCCGAGACCAGCGCCTCGACGGCGGCCGGGTCCCCAATCTCACCCAGGGCCTTGGCGGCCTCTTGGCGGTGGTTGTCGTCGGGGATGCCGGACTCACCGACGGCCAGAATGCCCTGGAGGCCGGGAAGAGCAGACTTCTCGGCCTCGTCGCCCACCATGTCGATGGCGTGCTCGCAGTGCTTCCGCTTACGGTCGGTGTGCTTCAGCTTGAAGGCCTCGGCGCAGGCTTGGGCCTGGGCGTTGAGCATCTCGGCGCAGGCGCCTGCGTCGTCCTTACAATCGTAAACCCCCGTGCAGCCCACAGCCGACAAGGCGAAGAGTCCGAAGGTTTTCGCAGTCACGCTCCGCATACGGGCGGAATCTCGCTTCCGCCCGTGTGAGTCAAGTCGCAGTCCGGGCCTCCTCGGCCCTTGCGCGCTGCGTCGCGACGGGCTTTCGGGGCCCGCCCGGTGTATGGCGACTCCCGTGCGCGCCCTGCTCCTTTCGACCGCTGTTCTCACCATTGGCTTCTTCGCTTGCCGCAGCCTGCCAGGTCGCTGGGAGGCCTATGAAGGCTGCACTGCCGACCAGTGCCAGGCTTGGTACGAGGAGTGCGAGGCCGAGTGCCTCCACAAGAAGCGTGGCTCGGTCTCGACCTGCCAGTCGGTGTGCGGAGGAAAAATCGAGTCTTGCCGTCTGGCCTGCGGCGGGTAAAGGGGGTCGCTCACGTGAACGACAGCCCAAATACGGAGTCCCTCGGCCAGTATCGGTCCAGCCTGGAATGGGAGTCGAAGTTCTACCGGGACACGGCGGCCCTGGTGGAGACGACCTCGGACTTCATCGACATCGATCCCAACATCAAGAATCGCCTCCTGACGCCGGCTCAAGCGCTTATCGTGAGCATCCCGACCCGCATGGACGACGGCACTGTGCAGAACTTCATCGGCTACCGCGTTCAGCACAACAACACCCTGGGCCCGTATAAGGGCGGCATCCGCTACCACGAAGAGGTCAACCTGGGAGAGGTCTCGGCCCTCGCCATGCTCATGACCTTCAAGTGCGGCGTGGCCGGCATCCCTCTCGGCGGCGCCAAGGGTGGCGTTCGGGTCGACCCGCGACCCCTGTCTCGACCCGAGAAACAGCGCCTCACCCGACGCTACACGGTGGAGATCCTCAACTTCATCGGACCCGAGTCCGACATCCCGGCGCCGGACATGGGGACCGACGGCCAAACCATGGCCTGGATCATGGACACCTACTCTGAGATGAAGGGCCACGCCGTCCCCTCCGTCGTGACCGGCAAGCCCATCTCCATCGGCGGTTCGAAGGGCCGAAAGGAGGCGACTGGTCGAGGGGTCGCCTACTGCACCGCTGCTGCGGCCGAGCACCTCGGCATCAATCTCGAGGGCAAAAAGGTCGCCATCCAAGGCTTCGGAAACGTGGGCACCTACGCAGCCCGAAAGCTGGAGCGAATGGGCTGCAAAATCGTGGCGGTCTCCGACGTGTCGGGTGGCATCTACAACCCCGAAGGCTTCGACGTGAAGCACCTGCTCAAGTACGTCGATATCCGATCGGTGGTGAAGGACTACCCGCGCGGTGAAGCGATCACGAACGAAGAGTTGCTGACCTTGGACGTGGAGGTTCTGATTCCTGCCGCCCTGGGAGGGGTGATCGACGCGGAGATCGCGAGCAAGCTCAAGTGCCGCATCCTCGCCGAAGGCGCCAATGGGCCGGTCACCGCAGAAGGCAACGAAGTCCTGCGCCAGCGTCAAGACGAAGTCTTCATCGTCCCCGACATCCTCGCCAACGCGGGCGGCGTGATCGTCTCCTATTTCGAGTGGGTTCAGGGCCTGCAGTCTTTCTTCTGGAGCTCCAAGGAGATCAATCAGCGCCTCTACAAGATTTTGAACGAAGCCTTTCAGGAGTGTGTGAACTTCCAAAGCAAGTTCGAGACCGACATGCGAAGCGCAACCCTCGCTCTCGGCATCCACCGCGTCTCCGAGGCCATGCTGACCCGCGGCCTGTTTCCGTGAACCACGGCGTCGCACTGGACGCCGCCCTCGCCCGCCTCGGGCCCATCGACTTGGGTACGGAGCGGATTCCCATTGGAAGCGCGCTCGGACGGGTTCCGGCCGAGAAGCTCGAAGCCGAAGCACCGATTCCTCCTTCGCCCGAAGCGGCCCATGAAGGACTAGCGTTGGATCCGAGAGCGACGCCTGGTCAGCTGGCCCTCGTCGGTCAATTGGATGTGGGCGAGACCTTCGATGGCCGCCTGCCTCTGGGCAGCGCCCTCCTGGTCGGACTAGAGGCGCCCCTCCCTCCTGGGGCAAAGGCAGTGGTTCCCTTGTCAGACGTGAAATGGACGGAAGACCAGGTCCTGGTCGCAGAGGCCGTGCAGGAGGGAACCGGCATCCTCCACCCGGGGACGGACGGCGGTCCGGACGGGGAGTGCTTGATGGAGACAGGTCGACCCCTATCTGCGGCTCGCCTCCACCTCTTGGAGAAAGCCGGGGTCGAAGAAGTCTGCGTCTATCGACGACCGAAGGTCGCTGTGGGCGGGGGGGGGACATCCCAGCCTCCCCGCTCTGGTGGCGCGATGGATGGAGGCTTGCCGACCCTGGCTGGGCCCGCTCCGACACGAGCTTCAGGCAGAAGCGCGCTTCGACGTCGACCTCTTGGTCGAAGTCGGAGACCACAGCCCTGGTTTCCGAGCCAGCATCGAGCACTTTCCAACCCGGCCCGGCGGCTTCCAGTGGGGGCGGGATCCACGGGGCCGACCGTGGCTAAGGCTCCCCCCCGACCCGTTTGGCGCCTGGTGTGCCTGGTCCTTGGTCGCCCCAGCCATCCTTCCCGGCTTCGAAATTCGGCGGCGATGGGCCGCACTCTCAGAGCCGTTGGCCCGGGAAGAGACCCATCGCTTTCTCCCTGCTCGCCTCGTGCCACGCGGACTCGGCCCCCCGCTTCTCGAAGTCATTCCCCGGGAGGGTCGTCTTTGGTCATGGCTCGCGGCCTGCGACGGCGCGCTGCCGATCGCGCCTCGGGGTCCAAAGCTGGAAACAGAGACCATGGTCGAGCTGTCCTGCTTCTGAGGGAGAACCGTGGTTGCCAGCCTGGGTGCGGCCTCGTATCTCCATCTCATGCTGTCCCTGTTGCTGAGCTCGACCCTGCTCACACCGGTTGCGCAGGACTCCTTGCCCATCCAGATGGGCACCTCACGGAGAGTAGGCGGAGATGGGATCACCAAGGAAGAGATCCGCCGTAGTCAAGCGATACGAGAGGCCGAGCCCCTGACGGAAGCCAACTTGCCGCCGCCGGGAGCGAAAGACCGAGAGGCTAAACTCCAGACCCTGGCCATGCAGCAGGCCGATTACAACGATTGGGACGCCGCCTGCCGCCTCTTCAACGCCTGGCTCAGCGAGTTCGGCGAAGAGAGCTTGGCCAAGGTAGATCGGGGGCCCCAGCAGGCGAGTCGCAGCTTCTTGGAGTGCGCCAAGAAGGCCCACGCCAAAGGGTCGAGCGAGGAGGCCGAGCGGCTCATCGACAAGAGCGCAGGCCTTGTTTCGGGCCCTTCCTCCCGCCACCAAGCGCTTCAATGGAAGATCCTTCGGGACCGGATGCACGAGAAGGCCCTCGCCGGCGCCTTCGAGAGCGCGATGAAGCTGAACGAACAGCTCCAGGCCATCCGGGAGGACGAGGACGAGCGCATTTGGTTAGGCGAAAGGCTGGCCGACTCCGCTTGGACCGCCCACCGAGAAGAGGACCAGTTCGAGCGGGACCGAGCGATGGCGCTCCTCGAGCAGGTGGCCCCCCAAAACACCGAGTACCGACGCCTTCAGGAGCAGATGACGCTTGGGGATCAGGTCCTCCGCAACATCATCACCTACGCCGCCGGGGGTATTGCGGTCGTCGTTCTCTTTGGACTCTTGAGCGGATGGCGGAGCCGCGCTCGGGTGGGCGCAGCAGGCCGCCGAGGGAAGCGAAACAAGTTCATCGACGAGGAAGACGAGCTCGCCTGAGAGCCCACCCTCGCCCACACCGTGACCTTGCATGCTTCTCACGAATCTCTTCATGTTCGTGAGTGGTGGTGCAGCTGGGTGAATATCGCCTGACGGCTCGCTTCGACCTGGACGAGCCGGCCCAGTGCTTCCTGGCCTTCGACGCGGACGAGAGCCCGGTGTGGGTGCGCCGGGCCGCAGCAAGCCTCCGCTACGACGACGCCTTCCTTCACCGCTTTGTGGAAGAGGCCGAAAGGGCGGTCAAGCTTCGCGTGCCCCGGGTGTCCTCCCTTCGTGACGCGGGGCTTTCGGACGGCCGCCCCTTCACCGTCCACGGGCCGGACTTCGGGGTCGTCCTGACCAGGATGCTGGAACGCTTCCCCATGAGCCCCCGGGCCTGGGCCCGTATGGGGCTAGACCTGCTGGACGGAATGGAAGCGCTCCATCGCATCGGGCTCCCCTCGGGCTGGCTCCTGCCCGACAGGGTGCTCTGTACGTTCGACCACCGCTTCTTGTGGATGGACCCCACGCTGGGCCGCTTCAGCCTCATCCCAAGCGCGGCCGAGCTTCGCGCCAAGTTCTACGACGCTCCCCACGAGGCGGCTTCGGTGCGGAACGACCAGGAGGCCCTGCTGAGGCTTCTGGAGTACGCCCGTCCGCGGGATGTGAAGACCAAGCTCAGCCCCCATGCGCTCCGGTCCATGCTCCTTCGGCTGGCTCAGGATCCCCACCTGGAGATGGTCACGACCCGAGACCGCTTCCGGCGCCTCTATTCTCGACTGCAGGCCAGTCTGCGCGGAGCAGACATGGTCGAAGACGTGCGTCCCGTCGGCGGGCGGGGCCCCGTCGCCGGCGACCGTCCGGTGGACTTCGACCGATTCGCCCCCGTCACGCCTCGTTTGCTCCGAGGTACGGCAGGGGACGGGTGGATCAAGCTCTGTGGCACGGCCACGGAGGCCGCCCGAGAGGCGGAGGCTCTGGGCACATGGGCCAGCCCCTGGACCCTCCAACTCAGGTCCGTCCACGCCGAAGCAGCCACACCCCATTTGGTCCTGGACGGGCCCGGGGCCCGAAGTCTGGGAAGCTGGCTGGGCGAGGACCCCCCAGGCCAGGGACAGATTCTGGCCTGGTGTCTCGACGCAGCCCGAGCCCTGGAGGACCTGCATGGCCGGGACGCGATGCTGGGGGCCGTGCACGGCAAAGGCCTTGGCGTGGTCCCGGGCGGAGGCTGCGTCTTCCTGGATACGACCCACCTCGGCCCGGCTCGACTCGACGCGGTTCGGGACAGTCCTCTCGTCCTGGCCCCGGAAGTCTACGGCAGCAATCCGCGCTATGAGCTCGCCTCGGAGCGCTTCGCCTTTGGCATGCTGGTCTACGAACTCCTCGCAGGCACTCGGCCGTTCCGGGCGCTCCAGCCAGACACCCTCCAGCTCGCACTTCAGACCAAGGCCCCGACCCCGCTCCAGCGTCTGAACCCCGAGGTCCCGGAGCCGGTATCGAACCTCGTCGACCAGCTCCTGAACCGCCTCCCTGGCCAGCGGCCGGATTGGTACGAGATCCAGTCCGTCTTTGCTCAGTCGGTCGAAACCTCCGGCTGACGAACCGGAAGCTCGACGACGAACTTCGCCCCACCCTCCGGCAGATTCTCGACCCAGATTCGACCGTTGTGCTTGTCGACTATCTGCTTGCAGATCGCGAGGCCGAGCCCGAGTCCCACCCCCTTGCTCTTGGTCGTGAAGCCAGGCTCGAAGATGGTCTCCACCCGATCTTCGGGAACGCCCGGACCGGTGTCGGCAAAGCTTAGGCGGACCGCGTCTTCTTCGGCGACCCGACCGACGATTCGGAGCTCACCTCGCCCCTTCATGGCCTGTTTCGCATTCACGATCAGGTTTAGGAAAACCTGGTTGAGCTGATTCGGGTGGCCTTCGATCCAGGGAAGGGCCTCTAGTTCGAGCTTCACCTTCACCCCATGCTTGAGCTCGTGATGCGCGATACCTAGCGTGTCGCCCAGCTCTTCACGTAGATCGACCTGAACGAGCTCGCCTTCGTCGAAGCGGGCGAAGTCCTTCAAGCGCCGGACGATCTCCAATACCCGCTTCGTACCGTTCTGGATGACCTTGTGGGCGTCGTCGACGACGCGGAGGGCCTTCTGCACCTCGGGTTCCTGGTCGTCGACCTTGCTTCGCAGCTTCTCCAAGCCTCGAAACAAGGTGTCCTGCATGGAGCTTATCGCGCCGAGCGGGGTGTTGATCTCGTGGGCGACCCCTGCCACCAGCGCGCCGATGGTCGCCATCTTCTCGGTCTGGACGAGCTGAGCCTGCGCTGCCTGAAGCCGCTCCTGAGAAAGGCCACGCTCCAAGAAGGCCCCGATCACCTGGGCCGCCGTCTCCAGCAGTCGAATGTCGGTCTCCGTCCAGCTTCGAGGCCCGGACATGTCGTCGAAGCCCAGGATGCCCCAGCACTCGTCCATGACCCAGACCGGGAGGATGAGGATCGACTGAACGCCGTGGGCCCGAAGGCGGATCCGCTCCGCCTCCGGGAAGTCCTCCACCGGCCCGTGCACCGGTTTCCCGCCCAAAAAGAGGTCGATCCAGCGGCTGAAGTCCGGCTGGTAGGGAAAATGATCGGGCGCCATATCCGAGGCGGAATGCGTACCGGGTCGAAGGACCTCGACCTTACGGCGGGTGCATAGTCCCAGTTCCTCATCTTCGTAGTGCTGGAACAGATAGACCCGGTCGGCGTCGGTCGCCAGGCGCAAGGGCTCTAGCGCCTCACTGAGCACGACCGGGGCCGCCTTGATGCCTCCTCGCCGAAGGAGCAAGGCAGAGCACCGCGCGAGGGCGTACTCGTAGCGCGGCCGACCATCGGTGCGCTCCAGGTCCTGGGAGGGCGCCATCGAATTCCTGCTAATGGCCAGGGGCGAGGGAGGCAACCGAACTCATGCCTGGATCCGGAAGCTCTCGCCTCGCGCGCCTCGGTTCGCCAGCTCGTCGGCCGCTTCGTTCCCCTCGGTGCCCGCGTGGCCCTTGACCCAGCGCAGCTCGACCGGCCGTCCGGCGAGCCGGCCCCGAAGCTCCGACACCAGCTCTGTATTGGCCTTGGCCTTCCATCCCTTTCTGAGGACGCCGATGGCGTAGGAGGAGTCGGTCCACACCACGGCCGGGCTATCCGGCGCACCCTCGTCGAGCATATCCAGAGCGAGCCCGATGGCCGTTAGTTCGGCAATGTTGTTGGTCGCCTGCCCGAGGGCTCGCGCTGCTCGCCATTCTCGGCCATCGGGAAAACGCAGCAGAGCACCAGAGCCCGCGGGCCCTGGGTTTCCGTGACAGGCCCCGTCCGTGAACGCCACCACCGCACCGGGAGGTGTTTCGGCCTCGGGGCCCGCCTTGGACTCTCCCTTCGGCGATGGATCGGGCGCCGCCGTACCCTCGGGTAGCGGAACGCTGGGGCCATCGCCTAGCTCCACTCGGGTCGCCCCCGCCCGGTAGACCCGGGCCCCAGCGGCCTCCGAGTAGCGGATGGGCACGCGACCGCCCTGGATGGCGAGTTGTCCGTCCTCGCCCACTGACGCCCACACGTCTTTGCCCTTGAAAGCTGCCTTTCGCCACTGGGTCACGCCGTCACTCGCCGGGGAGTGGCCGCCACGTCTGAAGAGCCGAGATGGTAGGCCTCCACAAGAAGAACCTTCCCTCGACGCATGCGCAAGACTTTGAATCGCCAGGTACCCACTGCGAAGGCGGCGCCGGTCCGGAGCTTCCCCGGCAGCCGGTCGGCGGCGAGGTCGTTCAGGTCGTAACGACCGTCCAGGTCTCGGTCCTCCACCACCACATCATCGATGGGAATCCGAAGCGCCCGTGCGGCATCGGCCCAAAGCGTTCCCCCGCCCATGACCCAGGTTCCGGTTCCAGTGCGCTCGAGATTGGTCGGACTGCGATCGAACTCATCGTCGACCTCACCCACGATCTCTTCGATCACGTCTTCGAGCGTCACCACCCCCACCACCTTGCCCGCTCGATCCCGAACGATGGCGATGTGCTCATGATGCCGAGAGAAGAGCTGCAAGAGCTGGGAAGCATCCAAGTCTTCGGTAACGAAGAGGGGCTCGCGAACACCCTCGCCCAGGATGCGTTTGAGCTCGTCTTCTTCGTCGGCATCGTGGAGTCGCCAAAGGACGTCTTTGATATTCACGACCCCGATGACGTCGTCCACGGTATTCCGGCACAGAGGAAGCCGGGAGTGCATGGTGCTCCGTGCGCTCCTGAGGATAGCCTCGTCCTCGTCGGCCAAAGAGAGATAGACGATGTCGGGGCGATGGATCATCAGCTGGCGAATCTGAATGCGAGGAAGCTGAGCCGCCGCCTCGATGATCGACTGCTCTTCTCGTCCTATGGCCTTCGAGGAGGCGGCCAAGCGGGCCATGGCTCTGAGGTCCTCCATGGGGCTATGGCCGGGGTCTCGCGCGCGCCGCCCAATAAGGTTCGTGAAGCCCTGTACGAACCAAGTCAGGGGCGCCAGGAGCCAGGTAAGAAACTGAAGGGGCCGAGCCAGCCACAGGACGGCCGCATGAGAGTGGCGGACCCCGAGGGTCTTGGGGACGATCTCCCCCACCAGCAGCACGGCGAGAGTGAAGAGGGTAGTGAAAAGGGCGATCCCTTGCCCTTGGTAGTTTCGAGCGTACTCCCGACCGGCCATGGCCGCTCCGCCGGTGTTGGCGATGGTGTTCAAGATCAGGATGGCGGCGATGGGCCGGTCCAGATGGTCTTTGAGGCGCTCGGCGATCCGGGCCGAGCGGCTCTTGTCGGCCATCCCGTGGAGCCTGACGCGGCTGCTGCTGAGCAGGGAGGCCTCGGACAGGGAGCAGAAGAAGGACACGACGAGGACGCCGATGACGGATCCCAGGAGTATCAGAGCCTCCCCAGGCTACGTCCTTGGCGGCGCAGAAGGAAGCGCGGGCTCAGCTCCCTTCGGCCCAGCGTATGTGCGTCATCTCGTGGGGCACGAGGATGTCGGCGTGACTAGGGATGACCCGAACAGTGTAGCCGACCCGACCTGAGTCTCCGAGGCCCAAGGCGCCACGGAAGCGGTTAAGGTTCCCCGAGGTCCCCACAGGCTCCATGGGCACGGTGGAGGGTTCGGTCATCTCGTTCAGAGCGTCCACCTGGCCGTGGTACAGCTCCACCCTGACGTCTTCCGGACTGAGGCCTGCCAAATCGACTTCCGCTTCGACCTGGAAGCGCTCGCCCACGCGGGCCTCGGCTTGGGGGCCTTCGACCCGGGTGATCCGAACCCGAGGCCAGGTCTCCCGGATCCGATGCTTCCACTCCACCCGCGTCCGCGACGCTTCCGGGTCGTCGATGGACACCCGAAACTGACGCGCTGCCGCTAGGTAGTACTGGTCGCAGTAGTCCCGGACCATGCGATCCGTATTGAAGAAGGGCGCGAGCTGACGCATGCCGGCCTTCATCATCTGGATCCAGCGTTGGGGCAGATCCCGGGCATCCCGCTCGTAGAAGCAGGGCCTGACCCGGCGCTCGAGGGCCTCGTAGAGCGCGTTCGCCTCCAGCTCGTCTCGACCGGACTCGTAGTCCTCCCCGTTGCCGATGGCCCAGCCCACCTCGGGCGTATAGCCCTCGTCCCACCAGCCGTCCAAGATGGAGCAGTTGAGGCCTCCGTTCGGCACGACCTTCATCCCGCTCGTACCGCTCGCCTCCCGAGGGCGCTGGGGGTTGTTGAGCCACACGTCGACACCTCGCACCATATGGCGGGCCACTTCAATGTCGTAGTCTTCCAGGAAGGCGACGGAGTGAAAGAAGCGGTCGCTCTTCACGTGACCCGAGATCTGCTTGATGAGCTCCTTGGCCGGCAGGTCGGCGGGGTGTGCTTTGCCGGCGAAGACGAACTGGACCCGGCGTCCGTCCACCAGCCGGTCTAGTCGGTCGAGATCCGAGAAGAGAAGGGTCGCCCGCTTGTAGGTGGCGAAGCGTCGCGCGAAGCCGATGGTCAGCGCGTCCGGGTCCAGCGCCGCGGCCGCATGCTCGATCTCTATTGGGTCGCCGCCCCTTCGCCCTGCTTGCCAGGCCAGGCGCTCCCGGACGTAGAGCACAAGCTGCATCCTCAGCTCGGAGTGGGTGCGCCACAGCTCCTCGTCCGGAATGGCATCCACGCTCTTCCAGGTCTCCGGGTCGTACAGACGCTCCCGCCAGTCCGGGCTCAGGTATCGATCGAGGAGTCGCTCCATCTCCGGAGCAATCACGGAGCGCAGGTGGACGCCGTTCGTGATGTGTCCAATGGGGACTTCCTCCTCGGGCCAGTGCTGCCATGCGCCTCGATCCTGAGCCATGCGGCGAGACACCTTTCCATGAAGGGCCGACACCGCGTTTCTCCGCACGGCATGGCGGACGGCGAGAATGGCCATGTTAAGAGGCTCGCTCTGGTCCCCTTGCTTGCGCCGACCGAGCTTCATGAACTCGTCCACGCTCATACCGACGCTGGCCGCATAGGCCGAAGCATGACGCTCGACCAGATCTCGACCAAAAACATCGAAGCCGGCCGGCACGGGGGTGTGGGTCGTAAACAGGTTGCCGTCTTCGGCCAGGTCTCGGGCCAGCTCGTAGGGGATGGAGTGACGCTGCATGAGGTGCCGCGCCCGCTCGACGCCGAGGAGGCCGGCGTGGCCCTCGTTCATGTGGCAAACGGTCGGCTCCAGACCCATCTCTACCAAGGCCCGGAAGCCGCCGATGCCGAGGATCATGAGCTGCTGAATGCGCAGCTCCACCCCACCTCCGTACAGAGACCGCGTGATGCCCCTGTCTTCGGGTCGGTTCAGGTCCACGTTGGTATCGAGGAGGAACAGCGGGACCCGCCCAACTTCGACCCGCCATACCTGAGCGTGGACGTGGCGACCCGGGAACTGGACGTAGATCGAGACCGCGCTGCCGTCTGGTCGTCTGACCAGCTGGATGGGAAGGTTGTGAAAATCGTTGGGCGGATAGCGCTCCATCTGCCAGCCGTCGGCATTGAGGACCTGACGGAAGTAGCCTTCTTGGTAGAGCAGGCCTACCCCCATCAACGGAAGTCCAAGGTCGCTGGCGCTCTTTAGATGGTCACCGGCCAGGACGCCGAGGCCACCCGAATAGATGGGCAAGCAGGGGGTGATACCGAACTCCGCGCTGAAATAGGCGATGCGCAGGTTCGCGTGCTCCACGTGCTCGGTCTGAAACCAAGCCGGACGGGCTTTGTACGCGTCGAGCTCTTCACAGGCCCCACCGAAGTGGGCGAGGAAGTTGACGTCGCTCGCGAGCTCTTCGAGGCGCTCTTGGCCGACCCGACCCAACAGCGCCACTGGATTGGCGCCGGTTTCCTTCCACAGTCGATGATCAATGCGAGCGAAGAGGCTACGGATGTTCGGCGACCAATCCCAGAGCAGATTGTGAGCCAGCTCCTCGAGCCGGCCGAGGGGGGCCGGCAGGGCGGGCTTGGCCTGAACGAAGCGGAGCGGTGGACGCATGGGCGCAGCCTTGGAATGATGCGGAACGGCCGTCAATGGAGCCGCTTCGAAAAGAATGGACATCGAGGAGCTCGCCCGCCTGATCCGCCATCACCGGGACCGCTACTACAACGAGGCCCCCGAAATCACGGACGACGCGTATGATGCGCTGGAGGCCAAGCTGCGCGCCCTGGACCCCGAGCATCCGGTCCTGGCCGAGGTCGGGGCTCCCGTCCCGGGCCGTCCGTCCCCATCCCCCTTGGGCCCGGAGGATCCCGAGGTCGCGGGGCTCGCCCAGGCCCTTCGGGCCGAGAGCGAGTCGTTTTTTTCGTTCGAGGCCTCCCCTGACCCCAAGGCTTACAAGAGCCGCTACCAAGCCCTGCTGGCCCGGGCCCCCGAGCACCCCGTGTTCTTGGAGGTCGTTCCGGCTCGCGGCTTGGAATGGCCCAAGGCGTCTCATGAGATCCCGATGGGAAGCCTCAACAAGGTCAACGCGAGCGAAGAACTCCGGGCTTGGGCCACCCGCTGCGACGGACTAGCCGAGAAGGCCGAGCTGCCCCCGATTTCGGAAGACCTCTTCGTCAACGAGAAGCTGGACGGCATCTCTATCGAAGTCGTCTTTCAGGACGGACGCTACGAAACCGCGATCACCCGAGGAGATGGCGTGGTCGGCGAACGGATAGGCCCGAACGTTCGCCGGATGGAGGGCGTGCCCGGCCAAATACAGGCCCAGGGCCGCATCAGCGTCCGGGGCGAGATCATTCTTCGGCGATCGCGAGCCGCCGACTTCGAAGCCTTCAAGCGTCGCATCGACCCAAGATTCGAGCAGCTCAAGAGCCTTCGGAATACGGCCTCGGGCCTGGCCCGGGCCAAAGACTTGGCCCATCTTCCAGCCTGCAGCTTCCTCAGCGCTATGTTCTACGAGGTCGAGGGCGTCGAAGGCCTGATCACGGAGTCGGAGAAGATGGCTTGGCTGATGGAGCAAGGCTTCCAGGTGCCGGCCTGGAACGTGGGGGACCTTGCCCGGGTGGCACAGATCCACGGGAGCTACGAGGAACGACTCCGGGCCGAGCTCGACTACGACATCGACGGGCTGGTGGTCAGAGCACATGACGTGGAGACCCTTACCCTCCTCGGCGAGCTGAATCACCGGCCTCGGGCCGCCGTCGCCTTCAAGTTCGGAAACGACATGCAGTTGAGTACCCTACGCGCCATTGAATGGAACACAGGGGACTCGGGCCGCATCACACCGGTGGCCGTGATCGACCCCGTGTTCTTGGCCGGAGCGGAAGTGAGGAACGCGTCCCTTCACAACGTAGGCCTCGTCCAGCAACTTGGGATCGGCGTCGGAGATCAGGTGATGGTCTCCCGCCGCAACGACGTCATCCCCTACGTCGAGTCCGTCGAGGTCGACGGCGGGGAGCGGGAACTGCCGCCGGAGCGATGTAGCAGCTGCGACACTCCGGTCGTCCAGGACGGAGAGTACTTGCTCTGTCCCAACGAGACCTGTCCAGCCCGAATGCAGGGTCGCATCAAAGTCTGGATCAAGCAGCTCGGGCTCCTGGAGTGGGGGGAAAAAACGATCGAGACCTTGTTCTCCGAGGGACTCGTGCGGGAGCCCGCCGACCTCTATCGGCTGACGGTCGAGGACGTCGTCAGCCTGAAGGGCTACGGCGAGTCGACCGCTCGCAAGCTCTTGGAGCCGCTGCAGGCATCGAAGCAGATTCCCCTGCCGAGCTTCATCGCAGCCCTTGGAATCTCGGCCGTTTCCAAGGAAACTGGAAAGCTGCTCGTAGGTGCGGGCTTTGACAGTCTGGAGAAGCTGGATGCGGCGACGCCCGAAGCCTTGGCCGAAGTCGATGGCCTGGGCGAGATCAAGGCCGAGAGAATCAAGGCGGGGCTGACCCTTCGTCAGGAGGAGATCACGCGCCTGGCGATACTGGGAGTGGAGCCGGTCCCGCCCGAAGAAGGAGGACCACTCAGCGGCCTCTCCTTCTGTTTCAGCGGCTCCCACGGCCGTCCCCGAAAGGAGCTCGCCACATTGGTCGAGAGCAACGGGGGCACGGTACGTTCCGGGGTCGCCAGGGGCCTCAGCTACCTGGTCCTGGCCGACCCCGACTCGACGAGCGCCAAAGCAGAAAAGGCGCGTCGATATGGAACGGAGATCATTGACGAAGCCGGATTCGAGTCCGTCCTGAGAGCCCAGGGCGTCCCAGTCTGAATCGTCCCCTCGGCGTACCGTTCGGATGGGGCGCTCAGAGCCGATGGGATCTGCGTGGCGCTCTTCGGTCGGAAGCGAACTCCAGCCCCTCGCGCTCCGGCGCCGGCAAGGCCCGTTCCCGGCCGCTTCCGTCCCGAAGACCTGGAGAACAGAATCAAGCGCCTCTTCGAGGCCGAAGGCTACAACCCGCCGATGCTCCCCACTTCCGCGTCCCAGATCTTGCTGATGGCCCAGCGGCCGGACGTGAGCATCGAGGATATCCACGGCGCCCTGGAGACCGACCCCATGATGGTCGCGGCCGTGCTGAAGCTAGTTCGATCTCCGATGTACGGCCGAGGCGACGTTCGATCCCTCAAGGACGCCTTGGTTCGGCTGGGCGTTGTGAGGATCCGGAACCTGGTGATGGAGGTCGCCATGAAGGGTCGGGTCTTCAAGGCCCCTGGGTATGCGGAGATCATGGAGTCGCTGCAGCGTCACGGACGCGCTGTGGCCCACCTGTCTCGCCTCGTCGCCCGCAAGGTGGACCGCGATCCCGACGTCGCCTTCCTCTGCGGCCTGCTCCACGACGTGGGCCTTATGGCGATTTTGGCCGCGGTGGACGAGGACATTGACCTCGGAACACCCAGAGCCGCAACGCTGGTGCCCGCGGCCCGACGCTTTCACGCCGGCTGCTCGGCCCAGGTCGCTCTAGCCTGGGATCTGCCACCCTTGGTCCTTGAGGTCTTGGCCATCCATCACCAGCTTCGCACCAAGGGGGTAGGCATCCACCCCGTGGCCGCGACGGTGTCGGTCGCTGAAGCGCTGTCCTATCAACTGGGGCACGGCGTCGGCCTGGGCATGGACCCCATTGCCAAGGACGAAGTGGAGGTCGCGATCCGAGCCTTGGAACTAAGCGGCCCAGACCTTGACCAGCTCGCCCAAGACGGCCAGCAGCTCCTGGCCCAAATGGCCTAGTGAACCAACGCGGGCTTCCGGAAGCACACGGTCGCTGGGGCCGGGCCCCAAAGCTGCAAAGCCCGGAACCAGCACGTAGAGCTGGTTACGGCGCGCAGAGAACGAAGCGAAGTCGGGCGTGAGCCCGAGCTGAGCGAAGAGAGCGGAGATGGGTGGACCCAGCCTCGCTGGGGCCGGGCCCCAAAGCTGCAACGCCCGGAACCAGCACGTAGAGCTGGTTACGGCGCGCAGAGAACGAAGCGAAGTCGGGCGTGAGCCCGAGCTGAGCGAAGAGAGCGGAGATGGGTGGACCCAGCTTCGCTGGGGCCGGGCCCCAAAGACTCATACTAGGACGAGGTCGTCAGCGTCGAGCACGATGTCTTGGGAGCGGACGGCCTCCAGCTCTTCCAGTCGCCTTTCGGCCAGGGCGTCGAGGAGACGTCGCGCTTCCGGAACGAGCTCGGCTACGGCTTCGAAGTCCCGCCTCGGCAAGAAGAGGAGGTGTGAGCGGTCGACCGCGGTCACGGTGGCCATGGCGTGGTCACCTCGGATGAGCGAAATCTCGCCGAAGACCTCGCCACTCTCGAGGTAGGCCACGACCACGGGCTCACCGTCGTCTTGGGTCGAGACCTCCATCTCTCCAGCCATCACGACGTACAGACCGCTGCCCGGGTCACCCTCGCTGATGACGACCTGACCGGGCTCGACGACCCGAGCCTGGAAGGCGGACAAGATCTGCCGACGACGCTCGGTGGAGAAAGGCTCGAAGATGGGCGAAGTCGCAACCACGTTCTGCACCATTCGACGTCGAGCAAAGTGAGCCAGATCTTCGGTCAGGCTAGGATGACTGATGGCCAAAGCCTCGATGTCGCTCCTGTGAATTTCGAAGAGCTCGGTGGCTTGATGGGTCCTCACCGTCGCGTTCCTCGGCTTGTCGATGAAGAGGGCCATCTCTCCGAAGAAGGCTCCCGCGCCCAACCGGGCCCTGAGATGGCCCTGTTGCTCCACGTCGACTTCGCCTCGGACGATGACGAAGAGGGCGTCACCGCCATCCCCTTCCTCGACCACCACTTCACCAGCGAGCAGCTTTCGAGTGGTCATGCGTGCAACGAGCTCCCGGAAGGCCGGAAGCTCCATCTCGCTGAAGAAGGGGAGCGCGCGGGGGGGCGGTGCCGCCAAGGGAGGGGGGGCCCCGTGCCCGAGCTCGATGGCCGCCTGCAGGGCGGCCTCCCGACCGTCGGTCTGTCGCAGGGGCTCCAAGTCCACCGTCCGGGCGGGGGGAATGGGGGGCGGAATCCTCGGTCGGGCCGAAAGCTCGCTTCCGCGACCCGCGGCATGGATCGCGTCCAGCAGATCGTCGAAGTCCTCACCCCCGAGCGCAATGGCGTCACGCACCATGGCAAGTGCGGTAAGAGGGTAGCCCGTCGCGTTCAGGGCCTCGGCACCCACCCGGAGAGTCTCGATGGCGGCTTCCGACTGTCCAAGCGCAGACAGAGAAAGGGCGAGCTTCGTCCGGGCCCGGTGATCGTGGGGATCGGCGTTGAGCGCGTCCCCAGCGTGGCGCAAGGCGTTCCAAAAGTCGCCGGAGCGCGCCGCGGTGTCGGCTTTCTCGTGGAGCTCTCGGGTCGTCGCAGCCACCGGCCGGAGCCTGACATCGTCCGAGGGCCAGGGGTAGTGGCATTGATGGAGAGGCGGGAAGAGACTAGAGATTACGGGTGGATCTGAGGGATCCGGAGGATCGGGACGAAGGGGAGCTCCTGACCTTGTGGCGGGAGCTCATGGACCACCACGCCCGACTCGATCCCCGCTTCGAGCTGGGCAAGAGTGCTGACGCTCGATTTCGAGACTATCTCGACGTCGCCCGTGCTCGGGAGGACTACCGAGTCCGCGTGGCAGAGCTGAAGGGAGAAGTGGCCGGCTTCATCGTCGCCTGCGTGCTCCCGAACAGCCCGGTCTACGCCCATCGGTGGATAGGCTACATCAACGACCTGTGCGTCACCGAACGACATCGGGGACAGGGGGTCGGTCGAGCCTTGGTCGAAGACGCATCGAATTGGCTCCTCTCCTCCGGAGCCGATAGGGTCGAAGTGTACGTGGCACTGGCTAATGAACAGGCTCGCAGTTTTTGGCGCAGAATGGGGGCCGCCGAGTACCTGGAACGCCTCGTACTTCTGGAGCAGGCTTGAGCGAAGCGATCATCGAGAAGCTCGAGCGCTTCACACGCCTCGCCTTCCTCCGTCGGCGGCGGGCCCTTCGAGACGAAGAACGGGTCGAACTCGACGGCCTTCTGACCCGATTGAGCGAGACCGTCGAAGGCTTTCATCCGCCGAGTCGACGTCGCCGCGTATCCGAGGCCGTAACAGGCTCATCCTCTGAGCGTCCGGCCCCGGATGAGCCCGCCCAAGACAATGACCCCTTCGAGGAGAAGACCGACCCGCTGAGCCAATCTACGGGTTCGGGCGAGGACCTTCCGCCCAACGTCCAGTCCGTCGACCTCAGCCATCGGCGCTCGAAATACACGCCGATGAAGCAGGCCGTCTTCTTGGAGGACTACTACGGTGCCGACTTCGTTCCCGACCAGACGGGGGAGCTTCCCAAGGTCATCGTCGACGCCGAAGGCCAGCCGATGCCGGCTACGGGCGACATTCAGTGGTTTCTTCGAACCGGCTCCTTGGAGCCCGCACAAGAGAAGCCGAACGGGTCGGCCTCACCCCTACCCTCGACGAAGGAGGCACCGGCCCCCAGGGCGCCATCGGCCGTGGCCGAGACCCCCGGGCGCCGGCAAGCGGCCATCGTCCACTTGAAGGCTGGCGGTACCCTTCGTGGACGCCCCCAGTCGTGGCCGCCCGGAGAAGCGCTGGAACTCGAGAGTCCCCAAGGGACCCGGAGCATCACGAGGGACGAGGTCCTGGCCATCTTCGCGACCGGAGCCGAGGCCGTGAGCTTGGGCCCCGAGCTCGGGGTGGCGGTGACCTTGGCCAACGACAAAGTCCTGGAGGGACGAACCCGGGACTACGTCAAAGGAGCCCAGGCCTTCACGCTGGTGCCCGAACCGCGGAGGCCAGGTGTAGACGTGGTTTGGATTCCGGCCCACGCCGTCAAGGCGATCAACCGGACGAAGTGAAGAGGGGAAGCCGCGAGGGCTTCGGCTTCCCCTCTGGGGGTCAGGGCATGACGAGGCCGGTACGAATGGCGAGAAGAACGGCGTCGGCGACGTTGCTGGCGCCGAGCTTCTTGAACAGCCGAGCTCGATGGGCTTCGACCGTCTTCACGCTGATGGAGAGGCGCTCCCCGATGGCCTGGTTGCTGTGGCCGTTGGCCATCAGCTCCAACACCTCTTTCTCACGGGCGGTGATCTGAACCGCGGCCCGCTCGCGCTCCGTGGCTACGCCCGAGACATAGGTACGACCCTCTCCCTCCGCTTGGAGGGCGAACACTAGGTCGGCCACGTAGGGCTGCTTGATGACCACGCCGTTCGCGCCGGCTTCGGTCAGGCTTCGCACGAAGCCTTCGTCGCCCCGCGCCGTGATGGCCGTGATCTTCACGTCGGGTCCCGCCTGACGCAGCGCGCGCATGGCTTCGACCCCATCTCGACCCGCCGGCAGGGCGTCGATGTCGACCATGACGTAGCGGGCGCCGAGGCTTCGAACTTCGTTCGGATCCGCCTGAACCGACTCGTTCAAGTGCAGACGCATGGAGCGTTTCCGCAGCCAATGCTCCAACTGCGGGGGGACCCTGGGGGCGTAGATCAGGACAAGCTCCTGAACCGGCGCCTCGCCGGGCTGGGGATGATTCATCGGTGCGACGTTTCCTGGATGATTAATCATGGGACTACCCTCGGTCATGTGTGCCTCCTAGTTCGGGTTTGATCCAAGAACCTCAGAGGACTACGGTTTATTTCTTAATCGTTTCGCCCCTTAAGGGCATCCAAAATCTAGGCTTCCTGGCGCCGATTTCACCGAAGGCCGATTGTGAATTCGGCCACAAATCGCGGGTTCCCGATAGGTTTTCGTCAAGGATCCGTTTGCAGCGCGTCCTGGATCTGCTGCTCGAGACGGCCAAACTGCGGGACTCCCCTATATGAGGTGATGACCCGACCATCCCGTCCGACCAGATAGGTCGTCGGGAAGGTGTGAACCCCATAGCGCGCCGCGATGGCGCCCGACTCGTCGACCAAGCTTGGAAACTCGATCCCTCTCGTCTTCAGAAAGCGCCGGACCCGGGCAGGCTGACCGGGCTCCTGGTTCACGCCGAGAATCCGCAGGCCTTGGCTTTCGTACCGAGCATGAAGCGCCTGAAGGTGGGGCATGGCAGCGACGCAGGGCGGGCACCAAGTGGCCCAAAAATCCAAGAGGACCACTTCTTGGCCCAGGTCGTCGCTGCTCACGGTCTCGCCTGCCAAGGTCTGCCCCTGGAAGGGCGGCGCGAGCTCGCCAGCGCTCGGAGGCTCGGGCCCAAGGGCGAGACCGACGATTTGGGCCGCCACCGTGAAGAAGGCGGCGCCCATCAAAGCCGACAAAGCGGCACCGGTTCCCCAGCGCAGACGCATCACGGATTGAATACGTCGAGGGCTCAACTCGGTTACCGTAACTGACGTGCTCCGCCTGACCTACGGCCAAGACTGGGGGCATTTGGTGGATGCCTGGTGGCCCAGTCTGGCTCAGGTCGATCCTTTCGAACCGGTCGACATTCTGCTGCCCCAGGCCTCGGCTGGGCGGTGGCTTCGGCTCTGGGTTGCGGAACGGCGGGGAATGGCCAGCCACTGGCGGACCCGAACCCTCGACGCCTGGGCGAAGGAGACGGTCCCCGAGCTGCTCACGCGGGCGAGGCTTCGCGATCACTTCGTGGAGTCGATGGCACGGGGGGAAGGGCCGGACCCGGTGCAGCGCTGGCTGGACTCGGCCCGCACGGAGCTGGACCGCCAGCGTCGTTGGGTCCAACTCGGGGCGCGCCTCGCAGATGGATTGATCGACGTCTGGAGCGAGCTCTCCGCCCCCGAGCTCACACCTGAGCTATCGCGATGGGTGGGGGAGGTACTCGAAGCCGGCGGGCGATGGACCCTGAGCCAGGCCCTCGAGCGGGGGGCCTTTCGCTCGGGCGCAGGGGCAGGCCCTCTCCATGTCTTGGATGCGATTCCGCCTCGGCGAGGCTGGGCGGCGGCGATCGCGCAGGCGGCGCAGCTTCGACCCGTCCACGTTCTGGCCTCTAACCCCTGCGTGGAGTTCTGGGAGGACCTGCCGTCAGCCCGACGGGGACCCTCCTCCGTTCAGGGCGAACTCGCGCTCGAAGGCCCCGAAGAAAACCCCCTTCTCGTCGCTTGGGGTCAGCACGGTCGCCCCTTGGTGCGTGACCTCGACTTCGCGAGCGCCGGCGACTTCGAGCCCTGCTTCCGGCTGCCGGACTCGGAAGGCGCGCTTCATCAAGTGCAAAAGGAGGTCCTGGCTCGCCGGGCCTCGAAGCCGCGGCCGTCCGACTCCAGTCTGCAGCTCTCGGTCTTCCCGAGCCAAGACGAAGAGGTTCGTTGGGTGGCGGAGGAGATCCGCCAGCGCCTCGCCGAGGGTCGAGAGAGCTTCGAGCTCGGCGTCGCCCTCGCCGGCGATGACGGCGCCTTTCGAGAGGGACTGGAAGGCGCCTTGCAAGGCGTGCCCATACACCACCTCGACCGTCGGGTGCTGGACAGGAGTGCGGTCTTCGATGCCGCCCGCCGCCTCTGGAGCCTCACGACAACCGCGATTGGTGCCGAGCTTCAGGATCTCTTGGCCCACCCCAACTTCGAGGTCCCGCTGGACGAAAGGGAGCGCGAGCTCGCCGCCGGATGGATTGAGTCAGCCGGACTTCTGGAAGGGCTGGAGGGTCCCCTGGGGTGGGGCGCAGGGTTGGGACGTCTGGCCCGCGGCCTCCTCGCGGACGGGACCGAGCGCGGCCAGCCCGTTCCCACCACCGAGCCCGATGGAGTGGCGCGCTTCATCGGCTTCCTTCGAAGACTGGGCCGGGCCCTCCCATCGGCCCGACGTCGCGCCGATCGACGAAGCTGGATGATTCACTTTCATGGCCTCGCCACCCACTTCATCAAGGTTCATGACGAAGGAGACGAACGGGAGCTCGGCCTTCTTCTAGGTCTTGTTTCCGAGCGGCCCGACCCAGGGGCCCCAGTTTGGAGTCACGACATGGCCTGGAACCTGGTGGAGGAAGAGATGAGCACGCTTCGCCGACCCGAAGGGCCGAGCGCAGGCGTAGCAGTGGGCCGCCTGCAGACCATGGCCCGGCGCCCCGCCCGGTTCTGCTGGGTGGTCCAGCTCGACGACCGCCACTTCCCGAGGCGGAACCGCCCTCGACCCCTCGGACTTCCGAGCCGAGACCTCGGAGACGAGGACCGCTTCTCACTTCTGCTTCGACTCATGAACACCCGGGACGCCCTGTCTCTGAGCTGGGCGGGCGGCCCGGACGGAGAGCGCGGCAGCGCCGCGGTGGCCGAGCTGGGCGGCCCCGAGGCTCGGACCCCTAGTCCCCCCGAACGGGTCCCGCCCCTCCGCACACCCTCGATACCGGAGAGCTCGCCCGCGCCGGTCCGCAGCCTACGACCCAGGGACCTGGTGGACTTCCTTCTCGACCCCTTCGAAGCCTGGCTCAGGGTCCTTCATGGCCCGCCGCGCCGCCCTTCGACCCGGCTTCAGGCCGCCTTGGACCTCGACCTGTCGCAGCAGCGCCTTCAGCTCGAGCGCATGCTGGCCGAGCTCTGGCCCGACGATGCGCCTCGCGCTTTCGCCCTCGAGCAGCTCTCCCCAAGCGAGCTTCCACCCTCGCCCCTAGCCGAGGCCAGTCGAGACCGGCTCACCGACACCTTGAAGGCTTGGCAAGATCACCTGCACGCTGAGGGCCTCCCCCTGGGCCGCCTCCAGCGGCGAGCCACGCCCAACTACGACTTCGAGGACTTTGAGCTCGTGAGCAGCCCAATCTGGGTGGTGGAAGAGGCTCGTTGGTGCCGCGTCACGGCAGCAGCCGGTCGAGCCAGTTGGGACCGATCGCGGGCGGAGACTTTCGTCCATCACGCCTTGGCCAATGCAACGTCGGAACGAAGCACGCTCCACCTGGCGGTGGACGAGGACGGTGTGCGGCGCCTGGAGCTGGCCCCCTGGAGTCCGGACGAAGCCCAAGCCTGGTTAAAGAGCCTGGGAAGGGAGCTGACGCGAGAGGCCCAAGCATTTCACCTCCCCATGGACTCGGCCTGGGCCCTCTGGGAGGCCCGATCCCAACCCGAGGAAGAGCGGAGGCGACTGTGGTCTCGGCTTCGACTTCGTTCCGATCCACGGCCTGGTCTGGTCTTGCCCTCGCTCGAAGAGGCCGAGGCCCGTGTTCGGCGAAGACTGGGGGAGGTGGCCGAAAGATGCCTATGAGTTGGCTGCCCAAACCCGACTTCCTCCATGAACCCAGACAGGGCGACCTGGTGGTGGAGGCATCAGCCGGTACCGGCAAGACCTTTACCATCGAGCACTTGGTCCTGGACGCCGTGTTGGGGGGGCTGCTGATCGAAGAGATCCTGGTCATTACCTTCACCGAGAAGGCGGCGGCTGAGCTCGCTCATCGACTGCGAGGTCTCTTCGCTCGGGCGAGCGAGCAGGCCTTGGCGCGACCGCCACCTGGACCGGCGTGGCGACTGGACGACACTGCACAAGACCGGCTCCGCGCCGCCAGGCTCGGCCTGGCCCGAGCTAGGATCTCGACCATCCACGGCTTCTGTCAGCGGGTAGGCAGCGAGCAGGGTCTCCTCAGCGGTCGCCCCTTCGAGCAGGTGCTGGTCTCGGAGAGTCTGGTCTTCGAGCATGCTTTTCGGCGGGTCGTCCATGGAGCCTCTTCCAAGCCCGCCCTCGCCTCGTGGCTCGCGGCCTGGACCCGGCGGGCCCCCCTCGCCAAGCTCGAGAGTCGGGCCAAGGCGGTCTGGAACCTCGGCGCGGAGGTGAGCCCGAGCTTCGCACCCGCAGCCTGGACGGAAGCCTGGTCCCAGATCCTGACCGTCGATCGAAGCGCCTGGATCCGCAGAGCGGCCGAAGGCCCCGGGCGCCTGAGAGGGGGAACGGCCAAGCTCCTTCGATGGCTCGCCGACGCGCCGGGCCCCGAGCAAGGCCTCGTCGACGCTCCGGACGGATGGACCAAGCTGGCCCGGGAGCTGGCACCGCTGCTCCCGGAGCCGGGTCCATTGGACCGCCTCAGGGCGTCTTGGGCCCCGCCGCTTCCCGCCCTTCTTCACGTCCTCCGTCCCGAGCTCTTCGTCGAGGCCGAAGGCCTGAAGGGCGACCACTCCTGGCAGACCTACGACGACATGGTTCACAAGCTCGACGCGGGGCTCGATGATCCCGAGCTACGGGCTCAGGTGCGGGCCCAGATCAGGCTCGCCTTGGTGGACGAGTTTCAGGATACCGACAGCACCCAATGGCGGATCCTGCAGCGCCTTTTCGAAGGCCACTGTCCGCTCATCCTGGTCGGAGACCCCAAGCAGTCCATCTACGGTTTTCGGGGCGCCGACGTCGGCGTCTTCGGCCGGGCCATTGCCGACCTGACTAAGGCAGACCGCCTAGCCCTCGACCGTTGTCACCGATCCACCCCCGAGCTCATCCGCTGCATCAACGCCGCCTTCGCCCCGGGCGGGATCCTGCGGGGCATGGAGCATCGACCCGTCACTTCGGCCCGGGCGCCTGCCTTGGGCCTGCGTCGGCGAGGCCGGCTTCTTCCTCCGGTGCGGCTGTTGCCCGTCGAGCTGGAGTGCGCGCCTGTGCGTCAGGTTCGACGGCAATGGGCGCGAGCGGTGGTGCGCCACGTCGTCGAGCTTCTCGACGGCGGCGTGACCCGAGCCGATGATGCACCGCTTCAGCCCGAGGACGTCTTCGTTCTTTGTCGGACCACGCAGGAAGGGCGTTCGATCGCCGAGCAACTGCGCGAGGCTCGGGTGCCGGTTCAGCTCTTCGAGCGCGAGGGCGTTCTCCGCGGACCCGAAGCGGGTCTAGTGTTGGACCTTCTGCGCGGACTCGTCGATCCCGACCGGTCCGGTCCCGCCGCCCGGGCTTGGCTGACCCCTTTCTTCGGGCTGGAGCCGGCTCAGCTGGCCCACGTCCGGGACCTGGCTTCGGACCATCCTCTCGTGCTCGACCTCAGGACCTGGTCCGAGCTTGCTCGTCGTCGAGACTGGGGCGGCTTGTTTCGCCGGCTCCTGGACGCCGCGACGCCTCGCTGTCGGGCTGCGCCCGAACGCTGGGGCGCGATCGAAGCCCAGCGCCGGATCATGGCCGAGCTCGGCGCCTTGGTTCGCCGCAGAGGCGCCTCGTTGGAGGAGCTCATTCGATGGCTAGAAGAAGGTCTGGGCGGAGAGGGGGCTGAGCCCAGCGAGACCAAAGGCGCAGTGCGGGTGAGCACCATGCACGCCGCGAAGGGCCTGGAGAGCGAGGTCGTCGTCCTTTTCGGAGGCTTGGGTCGACCTCGCCGTCCGATGCTACCTCACCGAACGCCTGATGGAGTTTGGCGGGTGCACGCGGGAGGCGAAGTACCGCCCGAAGCCGAGGCTCAGGCCGAAGCGGAAGAGGAACGTCTGCTGTATGTCGCCCTGACCCGCGCCCGCAGCCTCCTCGTCTTGCCCCGCTTCGACGCTGAGCCCGAGGGCCCAATCCGTCACTTGATGCGCGGTCTAGTGGCCATCGAGGACCTCCCCAAGGCCTGCGAGACCCCGGCTCTCCCCGAGGCCAAGGTACATCCTCGACCCGGGCCCGAGCCGGCCGCACCCTGGCCCACGATCGAGGTCCAGCTGGGCCGCTTCGAGACCTCCTTCTCCGATCTGAAGCGGCGAACGTCCCAGGAGCGAGACGACCCCGTACTCGATCGCCCCAGCCTCGAACCCGAACTGCCGGGAGGTGCAGGCATGGGGCGCTGTCTGCACGGTCTACTGGAGCGAGGCCAATGGGGCGCGTGGAGTACCGAAGAGATCGAAGAGGCCCTCGAGCAAGAAGGCCTGCCCCGCCATCATGGCGCCGGGGTGGAAGCGCTGCTCACCAGGACCGTTCAGCGCGGCTGGGCACTCCCCGGTCGATCTCCGTTCCGACTGCTGGATGGACATCGCCACATTCGAGAGCTCGACTTCACCTGGTATCAGCCCGGAGCTTCCGCCTTCATCCGGGGCTTCGTCGACCTCGTGCTGGAGCTCGACGATGGAGTGTGGGTCCTGGACTACAAGTCCGATGTTCTTCCGGACTACGAGGCGGAGCACTTGGACCAGCACGTCCGTGAGGCCTACGGCCTTCAGGCCGATCTCTACGCGGCCGCCGTTCAGGCCCACCTCGCCCAGAGCCGCAGCGAAGCTAAGGTACGAGGGGTGGCCTACCTCTTCCTCCGGTCAGAACCGAAGGCCGAGGACCAGGCCCATGGGCTCTGGGCCCGTCGCCTCGACGGAGGAGAGTCGGAGCGGGTGAGCCGAGCCTTGAAGGAGCGTGGGCATGTTCGAGCTCGATGAGTGGGAGCGGGCGTGGCGAGCGCGCCTGCCGGAAGGCCTTCCCGAGACCGTCGTGGAGGGGAGCTTCGGCATCATGGCGTCGCTTTCGACCGAGAGCCCGGACGTCCTGGCACTACTGCTGGACGTCTTCACGGACCTCCACCGTGGCTCGACCCGGACACGCTTGGGCCCGTCCTTCAGTCTGCCCGGTCGGGACACTTCCAAAGGTAAAGGGCCGCTCGTCGAGGCTGGTCTCCTGGTCGACCTCGGAGAATGGGTGGCGGGCGCGACGGTGCATCGACAGGAGCGCTCGATCCAAGAGGCCCTGCGGGCGCGAGCCCACCGCACCCTGGACACGGATCAGGGCGCCCGAATGCGAAGCGCCGTGGACCGAGGGGGCGCACTCGGCGACGATCAGCGAGCGGCTCTGGAGAAAGCCTGCCAGGCCAGCACCCTGGCCATCGTGGGCGGTCCCGGTACCGGCAAGACCTGGCTCACGGCCCTCATCGTGGAGGCCTGGCTCGAAGCCGGGTTGCCGAGCCGGCGGATCGCCTGCCTGACGCCGACGGGAAAGGCCAGTCAAAGACTGGGTGAGGCCTTGGGCGCGCTGCCCGTGCCCTCTCCCCAAACGCTACACCGCATGCTGGGCTGGGGATCGCGGTCCAGGACCCGGGAGTCGGAGCCGCTCCCGGTGGACGCGGTGCTGGTGGACGAGGCCAGCATGGTGGACCTGGACCTGATGGAGCGCCTTCTCCTCCAGCTGGACCCCGAGCGTCTGGTCCTCGTCGGCGACCCGGCCCAGCTCCCCTCGGTCGCGGCCGGGGCTCCGTTTCGGGACTTGGTCGAGCACCACCCCGAGTGGGTGGCTCGGCTCGAAGTTGGGCGCCGCCAGAACGACCCCCTGACTCGCTTCGCTCGGGCGGTGGCCGAAGGCCAGGCCGAGCCGGTCCGGACGGAGACCTTGCCACCGCCCGAGGCAGAAGGCGTGTTCCTCGCTCCCTTCGATCCTGGGTTGCTGGAGAGTTGGGCCCGAACCCGCCTCGGACGACCCGGACAACAGGTGCTGACGGTCCTTCGTGGCGGCGGCAACGGAGCCGAACGCACCAACCAACGCCTCACGAGCTGGCGGAGATCCGCCGATCCAGGCGCCCTGCACCCCGAGGGTCAGCCCTTGATGGTCACCCGCAACGACTACGGTCGTCGCCTCTTCAACGGCGAGGTCGGCCGGGTCGAAGGGGGCCAGGTGGTCTTCGAGCGGGCCCAAGAGAAGCGCCGCTTCCCGATGGGGAGTCTGGCATTGACCCCGGCCGACGCCATCACGGTCCACAAGGCCCAAGGTTCGGAGTTCGAGAGCGTACTCCTGCTGCTGCCTGATCGGCCCCATCCCCTCGTCGACCGCGCGCTCCTCTACACCGCGGTCACGCGGGCCCGTCGCCAGGTCGTCATCGTCGGTGGCGAAGAGACTTGGCGAGCTGGCCTCGCGGCCACCCGCCACCGAAGGACCTCGGCTTGAATCTCCTTCTCCTCGACGAGTCCGATCGAAGCGAGGGCGGCTTCGAGGTCGGGGGTCGACGGGCCCAACATCTATTGCAGACCATGGGTGTGGTCCCCGGGGACCAGCTCTGGGCGGGCCTGAACGACGGTCCCAAGGGCCGGCTTCGGGTCGTGGCCGTCCAGGAGGGGCGGGTTCGGCTTCAGGGTGACCTCGACGAGCCGGCGGACCGACCTCGCCTGGGGCTGATCCTGGCCGTTCCCCGCCCCAAGTTCCTACGGAAGCTGGTGCCCCAGGTCTGCGCGCTGGGCATCGCCAGGCTCGATCTGGTCCGCAGTTGGCGGGTTCCGCGGAGCTTCCTGGGGAGCCCGGCCCTCGCGGCTGGCGGATTGGAGGCCGAGATGGACGAGGGCCGCGCCCAGGGTCAGTGGACCCATCGGGTCGGGCTCCACTACTGGTCCCGCTTCGAAGAGCTGCCCTTGGGCCAGGATAGCGATAGCCCGGGCAGCCGCTGGGTCGCGGTCCCCGGGAGGCCGCCCGCGAAGCGGGCTTGGGGCGATCCAGTGGTGGCGATCGGCCCTGAACGAGGTTGGACGCCCCACGAGGTGGGGCGTTTCCAAGCGGCAGGCTTCGAGCTGGTAGGGCTTGGACCGGGGATCCTGCGCGTGGATACCGCCTGCATCGCGGGACTCTCCCGGGCCGCCCGAGATCTCGAGCAGGGCTGAATCGTTGTGGCCCAGGTCGGGCTAGGCTAGGATCCGAGCATCGTCCGAGACGACGGCGACTGTTTGACGGTCCGCCCACCACCGGGGAGCGATCCCCGTACAACAAGGAATACGTCGGCTGGTTCGAGCGAAGCTCACCAGTGGTCGACGTGCCGGCGAGAAACGCCGGGGGAGGGTCAAGCGCACGTGAAAAATTCTGATTGTCTCTCGAGGGACGCGACGTAGCTCGGCTCGTCCCTCTCTCGTAGAGGCGGAGCCAACCGGGAGCCCCTAGGGCTCCGGTCGGACGCAAGGCGGCGGACCCCCGGGTTCGCCGCCTTTTTTACATTCAACGCCGAGGGTCGGACGGCCGGGCCAGAATCCCCCCCAAGCTGGTAAGGGGGGCGTGATGCGACGGACATGGGCAAGGCTCGGACTCCTGGCGGCGTTGTCTGGGCCGGGGTGCGGGGAGTCGGACCCCCAAGACGGGAACGGTGGGATGGTCAGCTCACCGGTCCAGGTCGACAACCTCATCAGATTCGGGGAAGTGCCTGCTTTTGCCCGGGTTCGGGAGACGACCCTGCTGATCCGGACCAATGCCGAGCCTCAGAGGCTCCTGGAATTCCAGGAGATTGAGGGCTTCACGGGGGATGGCTATCGTTTCGCCCTCGAAACCACGCTTCAGAATCTGCCCCTTCCAGCCCAGCCCCTCAGTGTCGAGTTTTCCTTCGAAGCCCGGCGTGAGCTCGACGGACAAGTCTCGGCCCGGGGGCGCTTCGTCTTCGAGTCCGGTCAAATGGCCGAGATCGTCCTGACGGCCCGCACCGCCCAGGCCCTGAGCGTCGAGCCCACAGAGCTCGAATTCGGTACCATCATCACCGGCCTCACCGAGGAGCGGAGCGTCACCATCCGGAACCTCTTGAGTCGGTCGGTGCCCGTCTACGCCCAGGTGGACGGTGGACGGGCGGCGGTCGACCCCGTGGAAGGGGTGGCTCGCTTTGAGGTCGACGCAGCCGTCGAAGGCAGCGGCATTCTGGCCTCCGCCAATCCCCTGGCGCCTGGCGCTTCGGTCGAGGTTCCCTTCATCTTCTTCGCCGACTCAGCGACACCGAACAGGGACCTGGCGACCTGGCGGGTGGGTCCCTGCCCTTCCCTGGACGACTGCGGGACCACCATCACCCTGCGGGGGGAACCGCTGCGTGCCCCAATCGTGTGCACAGGACCTGGGGTCGTGGACGGCGCGGTCGACGTAGGCATCCTCAATCCTCCCGACGACTTCCAGACGGTTCTCAATTGCGAAGCCCAAACTCCCATTCGCTTGGACTCGGTGATCCCGCCCGGGTTCGACACTGGCTTCTCGATCTTCACCGAGACCGTCACGCCCCGCACCCTGGCCCAAGGGGACAGCTTCGACATCGAGCTGAGCTTCGACCCTACCGACCTGCCACCAGGGGACGACGCCGAAAACGCCGACATCGAGCTCCGGATCGCCAACGTCGTGAGCATGACCGAGCTTGCGCCGGTTCGAATCCCCCTCGCGGGCGGCCACGGCTTTCCTGTCCTGAGCACCTCGGCCGACCTGCTCGAATACCGCTCGGTTCGAAGCGGAGACCAGAAGGTCCTTCGACTCCGAATCCGAAACGATGGGCCCGTCACTTTCGAGGGCCTGGCCGAGCTCCCGAATGGCAGCGACTTCTCGGTCGAGGTTCCGCTCTTGGAGATCGAGCCCGGCGCCGTTCAGGAGATCGAGGTGGCCTTTGCCCCCACGATGAATGGCGAGCGGAGCGAGACCCTTCGCATCGCCAATCGAGACGAGCGACTGGACCAAGCTGAGCTCGTCGTCGACCTCGAGGTCCAGCTTCGTGGAACGGGGGTCGACCTCCCCGCCTGCACCCTGGCCCTATCGGCCGCGGCCTTCGACTTCGGACGGATCATCCGGGATCAAGAAGCCCGCAGCGTGCTCGCCCTGGAGAACTCGAGCGGCGAAGACTGCATCATCAACGGCATCGAGCTCAGCCTCGATACGGCCCCCGAGTTCTTCCTCGTGAGCCCGAGCGACCCGGCCTTCGAAGCACGATTGGCGCCCGGAGAGGCGCTCGAGATCGAGCTCGGCGTCCGATCCGACCGCGAAGTGGACGATGCGGGTCAGGACCTCGTCGGGAGCATTTCGGCCTATACGAGCTCGACATTCGGCAGCCGGAGCTTCGAACTGCGGGCCAACCAGCGCCTCCAGCCCGTGGTGGCCCAACCCAACTTCGCCGACCTACGCAACGGTACCGACCAATGCCCTAGCTACGAGGTCCCCGTCGACTTGCTCAATGGAAGCGACGTCAACGTCACCGTCACCGGCGCGAGCCTGGCCGGGGTGGACGCCGACCACTTCACGCTTCAGGTCCCGACCCCACCCTTCGACGTAGAGAGCCTGACTTCGGCTCGCTTCGACGTCGCCTATCTGCCGAACGAAGCCGACCCTGGTCTGCCGTCCTCGGCCGAGCTGCGCATCACCCTGGGCGATGCCGAGATGAATCCGATCATCGTGCCTCTCGTGGGCCGCGCAGCCGACCAGCCGGTGGTGGAGCACTTCACCCAGGTCGAACCCAACGCAGCCGTGGCCTTCGCCGTACCTGCCTACCGCAGCTTCGCGGGGCAGCAGGTCGACAGCCTGCAGAACGAATGGATAAACGCCTTCGACGAGTTCTACGCCATCTTCTCGGACCAAGGGGTCGATCACCGCTTCGGATGGCTCACGGAACCCACTTTGGACCCGCGTGTTCCGCCACCCGGGACGCCCAACCAGTGCTTCTCGAGCTTCTCCTTCTCCGTACCCGCGGATATCTTCAACCACGATGGCCGCTGCGGCCTGTTCGCCAACGGCTCGATCAATCAGCATTTGAGCAACTGGGTCGCGGTCGAGCCCAACGAGACGCCTTCCGTACGGGCCGCTTGGGCCGCTCAGTTCGCCAAGGGTGACCGCTCCTTCGAAACCAACCGGATCCTGCGATCGGTGGCGGCTTCGGTCCGGCCTCTGCAGCGAGGCTGGAACGCCGAGGTCTACGACCAAGCCGACTACCGACATTTCGTGCTGACCCAGATCCGAGACGACCAGAGTAGCGACGTCGACCCCGTCTTCCTGGCCGACTTCATCCGCGCAGCCCGAGGCGCCCCTCGGTTCCAGTCCGTCGGCGCTTCGACCCTGGTGGGAGACCAGAACCTGGAGTGCGGCTCCATCGCTGGTCTCACCGAGGCCACCCCCCGCCTTCGAGACTTCGCCGACCGTATGGCCGGCGGGCTGAACTACTCCTTGTGCAGCGTCTCACCCGTCGAAGGCGCGGCCGCCATCGGCGAAGAGTCGGCGGGCCTTCGACGCCGCATCCGGCTTTCACGTCGAGCTTCGACGCCGAGCCTACGGGTCTTTGCCGACGGGGTCGAAGTCCCACAAGGCGGACTCGAAGTGGGCTGGGCCTACGATCCTGGGCTTCAGACCCTGAACTTGCAGGCCGAAAGCCTGCTCACGCCGGGGACCGAGGTCGAAGTCCAGTACACGCCCGCCTGCTTCTGAGCATCCCGCGCGGCAAGGGTAATCGAGGCCCGGCGGACAGCAGTCTGAACGCTAGCTGGCCCGGGCTTGTCGAACCCAGTTGGCCCGCTGGAGCCGGGCCCTCTCGTAGGCTTCTTCATAGCCGAGGGCGGCCCGGGTCCACGAGAAGTCTTTCCGCATCCCGACCCTCTGCATGGCCTGAAGGGTGTGAGGCGCCTCCCGTCTCATCCGAATCGCCTGCTGGCAGACCTCGTGAAAGACTTCGCCGTCGATAGCGTCGAACAAGAAGCCAGTGCCCGAAGCATCACTGGCGACGGCGTCGATCGAGTCGGCAAGGCCCCCGACCCGACGAGCAATGGGCGGCGTCCCGTAGCGCTGGCTGTACATCTGGTTGAGACCGCAGGGCTCGAAACGGCTGGGCATGAGGAAGAAGTCGGAGCCCGCTTCGATGCGGTGGGCCAGACCCTCGTCGTAGGCGAGCCGAACCGCAGCCCGGCCGGGATGACGGGATGCGGCGGCCTTCAGGCCGGCCTCCAAAGAGGGGTCACCCGTCCCCAAGACGACAATTTGCGCTCCGGCCGCCACCAGACGATCGAAGGCATGGAGAACCAGGTCGACGCCTTTCTGAATCGTAATCCGACAGATCATTCCGAATACAGGCCCGTCGCTGGGCTCAAGCCCCAGCTCCGACTGAAGCGCCGTTTTGCAGGTCGCCTTTCCCGATAAGTCATGCTCGTCGTAGTGAGCGGGAAGAAAGGGATCCCGAGCTGGATTCCAGACCTCGACGTCGATGCCGTTGAGGATACCGAGCAAATCGCTCGAGCGCCCGGCGATCTGCTCGTGAAGTCCAGCGCCACCGAGGGGGGTCGTGATCTCCCATGCGTAGGTCGGGGAGACAGTCGTGAGCAGATCGGCCTGCACGACGGCGGCCTTGAAGGGATTGATAGCCCCGAAGTCCTCGTACACGTCCGGTCGGAAGACCTCGGCCCCGAGGTCGAGCTGGACGAGATCAGAGGCCGGGAATCGAGGCTGGTGCGCGACGTTGTGCATCGTGAAGACGCTCGCCGTGTAGAGGAAGGGCTCCACCATCTCTGGGCCCTGGAGCAGGGAGGCGATGGGAGCAGTGGGCCAATCGTGGAGATGCATGATCTCCGGCGTCCAATGGAGCTTGCGGCTGAGCTGAAAGGCAGCCCGACACAGGAAGGCAAAGCGCGTGAACTCCGAGCCGCCGGCGTCGAAGGAACCGTAGACGGTCTCAGCGCCGTACAGTTCCTCGTGCTCGATGAAGTAGACGGGGACGCCTCCCGGCAGCTCTCCCTCCCAAACGGCGCACCATCCTTCGCTCGGGCCCATGGGCACACCGAGGGGACCAGGGAGAGCTTGAAGCCCCGCCCGCGAGACGGCACCATACAGGGGCAAAACGATGCGGGCGTCGTGCCCTCTGCGCACCAGGGCCTTTGGCAGAGCGCCGGCGACATCGCCCAGCCCACCCGCTTTGGCGAAGGGGACGCACTCGGGCGTCACGAATAGGATGTCCATGCTCAGACGGCCTCGAGGGCCGAGACGGACTTCTCGCTGTGGGCGCTGCCATCATAGCGAATGATCACGGGCTTGCCGTCGCTCACGGTGGCGAGAGCCGTCGGGCGCTGCCAGACCGAGTGGAGGTTTTCCAAAGTGGCTCGAGCCCATTCGCCTTCGAGGTCCACGCCGTCGTGGGCATGCCGGAGAAGGAGCTCCCCGCGGTTCTCCCAGTTTCCGTCGACGACGTCGATGATCGGGTGACCGAAGTTGGTGAGCTGGGTCAGCATCTTGCTCTTCACCTCCTTGAACTCCCTCGACTGAATCTCCCAGTCCCCGGTGCTGCGATTCATGCCGTAGGTGAACAGCTTCTGCTCCCGCGCAAAGTCCTCGGTGAGAAACTCATCGATGAAAGTTACGTCGTTGTAGAGCTTTCTAACCTCGAAGATCTTGCTGCGGCCCAGACCCGTCTGCCGATCCCATCGCTTGCGGGTGGCGAAGTCGTCGCACTCCTCCCACTCCTTGCCGAACTGACCTTTGTTCCAGCGCTCTTCGATGTGCCGGAAGAGCTCCAGGCCGAGCTTGTACGGATTGATACGTCCAGGCTGCATGCCCATGGTCGAAGCGTGGACGTCGGCGTAGTCCAAGAGCTCGCTGTCGTGCATGGCCCGTGAGGTCATGATGGTGGAGTGCCAGTACGAGGCCCAACCCTCGTTCATAATCTTGGTCTGACCTTGGGGCGCGAAGTAGTAGGCCTCTTCCCGCACGATCTCCAGGCAGTCGGCCTGCCAGCTCTCTAGGGGAGCGTTCTCCATCAAGAAAAGGAGCGTATCTCTCACCGGTCGCTCGGGAAAACGCCGCTTTCGCTGGGCCTCTTCTTCGAGCTTCTTCTTTTCCTGCTCCACGAACTCGGCCGGGTTGACGTAGCCTCGGAGGTAGCCTCGCTCGGTAGGGATCAGTCGAACCGCGGCCGACTCTTCCTCTTCTCCATTCTTGGGCGGAGGCCGAGTCGAAGCGGTCCGCTCGAAGAGCGCCCGCTGGTCAATCAGGTTCTCGAGCGAAAGGCACGCGTCCATGAAGCTCTCGACCCGCTCGACCCCGAAGCGATCCATGTAGCGTCGTACCCGGGCCGCGTGGTTGGCCATCTGGTCCAGCATTCGTCGGTCGGTGGTTCCGAAGTAGAGATTGTTCTTGAAGAAGTCGCTGTGGCCATAGACGTGGGCCATGACCAGCTTCTGCTGCAGGAGCGAGTTCGAGTCGATCAGGTAGGCGTAGCAGGGGTCCGTGTTGATCACGAGCTCGTAGATCTTGGACAAGCCGTACTCGTGGGACTTGGAGAGCTGCTCGTACTCCATCCCAAAGCGCCAGTGCGGATAGCGGGTCGGAAAGCCCCCGTAGGCGGCCACCATATTCATTTGGTCGACGGTCACGAGCTCGAAGAGAACTTCGAAGGGGTCAAGGCCGTACTCGGCCGCGTATCCCCGAATCTCGCGCTGCATCTCGATGAGATGGGGTGGCAGCGACATGATCGGCATGCTAGCGGCGATCGAAGCCACGGGCCAACGCTGAGCACCTTGATCTTCCATACCGCGGACTGGCACTTGGGTCAGACGCTGCACGGGCACGACCGAGGTCCCGAGCACGACGCCTTCCTTCGCTGGTTTCTCGACGCCATCCGAGAGGCCCAGCCAGATGGGGTGCTGCTGGCCGGGGACGTTTTCGACGTGGCGAGCCCGAGCGCAGCCTCGACCCATCGCTACTTTCGCTTCCTGGCCGAAGTCGCCCGAGCCTCCCCCCAGACCACGGTGGTGGTCATCGCTGGAAACCATGACTCGCCCCATCGGCTAGAGGCCTCCAAGGAGCTGCTGGACCAGCTGCGCGTTCGCGTCGTCGGTCGGGCCGATGACCTGGAGCGAATGCTCGTCCCCCTGGGACCCATCGATGCCCCCAAGGCTTGGGTCCTGGCCATTCCTTATCTCAGACCGGCCGACCTCTCGGCTTGGTCCGAGGCCAGCGATCCGGAGCAGCGGGTCATCGAGGGCTACCGCCGCCTGCACGACGCGCTCTTGGACCGCCTGGCCGCGCGTCGGGCCGGTCGACCCGTCATCGCCATGGGCCACTGCTACATGGCAGGCGGCACGACGAGCGAGGAGTCGGAGCGCCCGATTCAGCGGGGCTATCAATCCGCCTTTCCCAGCGACGTGGTGCCCGCCGAGCTGAGCTATGTGGCCCTCGGCCATCTGCATCGAGCCCAGGCCGTTCCCGGCGAAACGGCCATCCGCTACTCGGGCTCACCCATCCCGCTTTCGATGACGGAGAAAGACTACCTGCATCAAATGGTCGCCATTCGGCTGGGCGAACGGACCGAGGTCGAGACCCGAGCCATACCGCGAAGCGTCCCCTTCTTGGTCGTCCCCTTGGAAGCTAAGCCTCTGGACCAAGTCCTAGCCGAGCTCCGCGCCCTCCCCCGCTTCGAGGCCCCCCCCTTTCTCGAAGTGCGGGTCCAGCTAGAAGCGGCCGAGCCCAGGCTTCGCCGGCGGGTCGAAGAGGCGCTGGCCCACACGTCGGTCCGATTGACCCGAATCGTCGTCCAACGCCCCCAGGGCGTGGAGCCGGACTGGTCGCCGGCTCCGCTGCGCCAGCTGGCGCCGCGGGACGTCTTCGAGCAGCTGGTGCAGCGCACCCGAGGGACGCTACCCAGCCCCGAGCTGAGCAAGCTCTTCGACGAAGTGGCCTCCCAAGCCTCGGAGGAGAGTTCATGAAGATCCTCGCCCTTCGCGGAGAGAACCTGGCCTCGCTGGAGCACTTCGACATCCCCTTCGACGCACCACCACTGTCGGAGAGCGGGCTGTGTTCCATCGATGGCCCCACCGGTGCCGGTAAGAGCACTCTTCTGGATACGATCTGCCTCGCCCTCTTCGACCGCGTCCCTCGACTCGTCGGCGCTCGAGACGCGGCCGAGGCTTTGCAAGACGGATTGTCACCCACCGATCCCCGGTCAGTGCTTCGGCGAGGGGCCGGAGCCGGGATGGCCGAGGTGGACTTCCGAGGTCGAGACGGCGAGCGCTATCGCGCGACCTGGGAGGTATGGCGAGCCCGCAAGGCCCCCGATGGCCGCCTACAAAATCAGCGCGTGCGCCTCCTGCGCCTGGATGCGAACGAAGACCTAACCGGCAAGCATCGTACCGAAACCCTCGGCGCCATCCAGGAGCGAGTAGGCCTCGACTTCGATCAGTTTCGAAGGGCGGTGCTGCTGGCCCAAGGCGATTTCTCGGCCTTCCTTCGGGCGCGACCGGAAGAGCGGGCTCAACTGTTGGAGCGGATGACGGGCACCGAGGCTTTCAGCCACATCTCGATCGCCGCCTTCTCGCGACACAAGAGCGACGAAGAGCGTGTGAGCGCGCTCGAAGGCCAGCGCGCAGGGACGAGACCCCTCCGCCCGGAAGCCAGAAGCGAGCTCGAGGCCCGAGCTGCGTCCCAAGAGGCGACCCTGAAGACCCTCCAAGGCCGGCGGGACGAGCTCCGGCAGCGCTTGGAGCAGCTTAGACGTCGAGGCGAGCTGGTCGAGGAACTAGAGGCCGCAGAGCAGGCGACGGCCCAGAGCGAAGCGGCCTGGGAAGCTGCGGCCGAGCTTAGGGCGGGGCTCGAACGGGAGGCGCAGATAGGTCCGCTGCGAGGGCCTTGGGAGGCGCTCCAAACGAGCCTTCGCGAGATCGAGCGGGCCAGCCAAGACCGAGCTGAGGCTCAGGCCACCGAGCAGCGGGCGAGCCAGGTCCGGCACGAGGCGGAGGACGCCACCCGGACGTCGATGGAGCGCCAGGCCGCCCTGATCGAGGAAGCCGCGAACCTTGCTCCGGAGCTGGAGAAGGCGTCGGGTCTGGACGCCCGCCGGCGGGCTGCCGAATCCGAAGAGCAAGAGGCGGAAGGCGCGCTCGACGAGCTTCGGGCCGAGCTCCGGGCAGCGGTCGACCAGACCGAGGCACTAGGACGAGCGGCGCGAGAATTGGAAGGTGACCTGGTCAGGGTGACCAGGTCGATCGAGCCCGAGGCGCGAAAGCTGAGTAGCGTCTGGTCGACCTTGGAGCGAGAGCTGAGGCGCTGGGTGGAGGCCCTGGCCGAACGAGATCGGACCTTGGCCACCATCGAGGCCCACGCCCAAGAGGAGCGAACCAAGGAAGCCAAGCTGAGCGCCGAGAACGAAGCCTTGGGCATCAATGCCGAGGCCCTCGACGGAGCCCGTCGAGCCCTGGAGTCGGCGCGCCGGGCTCTGGCTGAACACAGGGCGACCGGGGGGCCCCATCGGTTGAGCGAGGCCTTCGGCGGACTCTCCAAGCTGAGCTCGGAGCTGCTTGAGCTTCGCCGCCGAATGGAGCTGGCGAAGCAGGACAGGAGCGCCATTCGGCGCCTGGAGCGAGAGCGAGAGAAGGCCCAGACCAAACTACGAAAGGCCCGGGCCGAGGCCCGACGCGCGACTCGAAGCCGGCGTCAAAAGGAGGCGGAGCTTCAGGAACTGGAGCAGCGCTTCAGCCTCAGCCGTCTGCGACAACAGCTCCACGAGCATCGAAGCGCGCTCTTGGAACCCGACGCGCCGTGCCCCTTGTGCGGGAGCGCCCATCGGGGCGACGCCCCGCCACACGAGTCGCCGGAAGCCGCCGAACTTCGCCGATTGGAGAAGCTTCGAAAGCAGATCCAAAAGCTGGAGGCCAAGCGCACGGACAAGGAGATCGAAGACAAGACCGCAACCGAACGGGTGGCGGAGTTGGAGCGTAGCATCCGCGAGCGAGAGGAGCGGGCCGAGAGCGCCCATGCCGCCTGGCTCGGGTTCCGGCGCAGCCTGGAGATGGTCTGGGTGGACAGCGCCTTTCTAGCTCAGCAGAAGGTGCAGACCTTCGCCCTTCGCCTGGGTCGAACGCCCCAGGGCAAGCAGCTGAGCGAGGTCGAAGACCAACTGGCCGAGACCGCCCGACGGCTTCAGGCCCACGGCAGTGAGGACGAAGCGCGCGCGGCTCAGGTCGAAGGGCGGGAGCGAGACGAAGCCCGGGCTCGGGCTCAGATGACGGGGGCGGAAGAGCGGCGAGACGGCCTAGTGCGCGACCTGGAGGCCCACGTCGTGACCGGGAAGCTGCTCCGCCAGAAGGCGGACACCCTGGTCGGGACCAGCTTCGCAGAGCGGGTGCGAGAGCTCTGCCCGTCCGAGCTGGCGGACCCGGCCTCGGCCGAGCCGGCCCGCTTCCTGGCCGAGTGGGACGCTCGAATGGACGAGGTCCAGGCTCTGCTCGAGCACGAGGCCCAACAGGAGAAGCTCCTCACCGAGCTCCGTGAGCGTCTGGGTTCGGCTCGGGCCGCCACTTGGCGGGTCCACGCCCGCTTCGAAGAAGCGCGGGCCCGACGCGATCGGGCGCGAGCGGCGCGTGAGCACACGGGGGCCGAGCGAGCGGCGCTCCTCGATGGAAGAGGTACGCGGGAAGTTCAGCAAGCGCTCGAGGCCCGACGACGAGCCGGCGAGCGGGGACTGGCTACGGCCCGAGAGGCGGTCGCGGCCAGCATCGCAGAAGAGGCGGCCGCCCGCTCACGAATCGCCGCCCTGGACGAAGCACTGACCCGAACCGAAGCGCAACGTGCCTCGACTCAGACACGGGTCGAGGCCGAGGCCGAAGGCGCTGGCCTGGCCGTCGACGAGCTTGCTGCGCTGCTCGCCCGTCCCTTCGAACCCGAGGCCAAGGCCCGGGTCGGCGCCTTGGCCGAGGCTCGCCAGGCGGCCCGGTTGGCGCTGAGCGATCGGCGCCAGCGCTTGTCCAACTTCGACGCCCGTCATCCTCCCGAGCCCGCGCCAGAGACCTTGGCCCAAGCCTTGGCGGAGGTCGAAGGCGAATTGGAAGGCCTCACCCAAGCCCAGCTTCAGTCCAAGACGGCCCTGGCCCAAGACGACGAAGCGCGCCGACAGGACCAGGCCCTGCTCGCCGAGCTCGAAGAGGCCGAGGCCCGACGACTGCTCAGCGCTGACCTGACGGAGCTCATCGGCTCTGCTGATGGAAGGAAATTCCGGACCTTCGCTCAGGGCCTCAGCCTTTCCGCCCTGCTGTCCCAGGCCAACCTCCACCTCCATCGCCTCCGGCCCCGCTATCGGCTCAGTCGAGCCCCCGGTCGAGACATCGACATCCAGGTCGTGGACCGTGACCTCGGAGACGAAGTTCGCTCGGTCTCGACCCTCTCGGGCGGGGAGAGCTTCCTCGTCTCCTTGGCCCTGGCCCTCGGCCTCTCCTCCCTTTCGGCTCGGGATCTGGCGGTCGAGTCGCTCTTCATCGACGAAGGCTTTGGCCACCTGGACAAGGACAGCCTGGAAGTGGCCATCAGCACCCTTGACGCCCTCCAGGCCGAAGGACGGAGCATCGCCATCGTCTCCCACGTCCCGGACGTGGCCGAGCGTATAGGCTACGGCATCGAGGTGCGCCCGCTCGAGCCGGGCCGGAGCCGAGTGCGAATTCGCGGCGCCTGAAGGTCGTGCTCCAAGCGTCGCCAGCGACGGCTCATGTTAGCGTCTCGGCCGCCCATGCTGGTGCCCCCGAGAAGTCGCTCCAATCGTCGGCGAATGACCGGCCGGGAGACGGTCCCCACATGACCGGGACACTCGTGGATACGCTCTTCGTCCTGCTGGGCTTCGGCTTTCTCGTCGTCGGGGGTGAAGCCCTGGTTCGGGGCGCAAGCGGCATCGCCTTGATCGCCCGCGTGACCCCTGCGGTAGTCGGGCTCACCATCGTGTCCGCCGGAACCTCGATGCCGGAGCTGGTTGTCTCTCTGAACGCGGCCCTGAACGAAAGCCCAGGCCTGGCGGTCGGCAACGCCGTAGGCTCCAACATCTTCAACGTGGGGGCGATCTTGGGCCTGACCGCCCTCGTCCGGCCTCTGCGGATCCTGGGCAACACCGTCCGCCTGGAGTGGCCGGTGATGATGCTAGCCGTCTTCCAGCTGCACCTGCTGATCCGCGACGGCGCCCTCGACCGTTTGGAGGGCGGCTTCTTGCTCGGCGCCCTCATCGCCTTCGTGGCCTACACCGTCTTCGTGGGAGCCCGGGCAGCATCCGACCGCGAGACGGGGGACCTTCAGGCCCACGTCGCGACGGCCTCATTCGGCCGCCGCGGCGGCGCCGCCTTGGCCCTCAACGGGGTCGCCGTCCTCATCGGAGCGCTGTGCCTGGCCGGAGGCTCTCAGACCCTGGTCTACGGCGCTTCGAACCTGGCCCGTAGCTTCGGCGTCAGCGACACCGTCATCGGCCTCACCATCGTCGCCGCCGGGACCGGCACACCGGAGTTGGTGACCTCCCTCGTGGCCGCCTTTCGAGAACGAGACGACATCGCGGTAGCCAACGTCTTGGGTTCCAACATCTTCAACGTCCTGGGCATCTTGGGCACGACAGCCTTGGTCTTTCCCATCCAGGTCCCGACCGAGATCATCACCCGTGACAGCCCCTGGATGATCGCTTTCTGCCTCGTGCTCTTCCCATTGATGGCCACCGGTTCGCGCCTTCGACGACCGGAAGGCGGCCTGCTTCTGCTCGGCTTTCTCGCCTACATCGGCCTGCTCCTCCGGTCCGCCTGACGAGGCCCTCGCTCAGTCGCAGGTGCAGGACGCGGGCGGGATCCTCAAACCGTCGATGAGTCCCTCCGGCAGACAGGCCGACTCGCTGAAGGGCAGCGTAGCCGCGGCCATCGTACTGCAGTCCCGACAGCAGACGTAGGAGGCCTCGCAGGTCCCAGCGCCGCAGCTTCGAGGCGTGCAGAAGCCACCGCCGCCGCCCGTCGACAAGCACATGAAGCCGGCGCTCGGACAATCGCCGTCGTCTTGGCACAGGGTGCCTGTCCCGTTTGGGGTCACGGTGAGCTGAGCACCGCCGCTCGTGCCGTCCGCGTACGGAATGTCAGCTAGGACCGGGTAGGTGATCATCGAGTAGTTCTGCTGCAGCGCAGCCAGGCGATGGTAGGCCCCGGCCTTACGGGTCTCGTCGTCGAGCAAGGCCTCGAACCCGGCTAAGCTGGACATGCGCATGATCTGAACCTCGTCCCAGCCCGTGGGCGTACCGATGAGCGTACCCCGCACCTGGAAGTTGCCCCTTGGATAGTGACCCAAGGCGAGTGACGCGTCTTGCCCACTCCCCTGGTACAGCGCCCAAGCCTCGGCCCCCGTTCGTTCGGACTCCTCGGCGTCCGGCTCGTAGTGGGCGATGTCGTGGAAGTCCATCACGTGAATGATGTCGAAGGCCGGATCATCTTCGGTCGGCGGATAGGCCGCCTCGGACTGGTCCGGATCGACGGGCGCCGGGGCGGGCAGAAGTTCAGTGAACATCACGAGGGTGGTCTCGACGCCGGCGTCCTTGTGGATGCTTCGCTCCTGAAATCCGGGGTCCATGGTCATGGCGAGGAAGGCGGCGGGACACGGATACTCGACGATGGCCACTTCTTCCCAGAGGACCTCATCCCCGTCGAGCTGTTGGTCGACGCCGGTGCTGAAGACGACCCGAGCACCTATGGCGGCCAGGAACTCGGTCGGGCTGTAGAGCGCGTTCGCTTCTCGGCCCGTCAGATCGGCCTGCCGTCCGTCGGCATAGACGGCCTGTTCCCGAAACTTGATCAGGTTGACCATGTAGAAGGGGCCTTCGGCCGGAGTCGACAGCAACACCTGGAGCTGGTCGATGTTCATCTCGAGGCTCCCGGCGCCGGCGCCACCGGACGCGCTGCCGCTCAGGGCCTGCACGGTCGCCTGGGCCCGGGCGGGATCGACACAGATCTCGGGAGAGAGCTCGATCGAGGGCGTCATCTCCACGTCCGTACCTTCGGTCTGCCCCCCCGAGGGCTCCGTTGGGTCGTCGGTGCCTCCACAAGCGACGAGAAAGCAGAAGAAGAGGCGGGCTGAGCGCAAAGTCTTGTTCATGGGTCCTCCTGGGCCGCTCACTGGGATCCGGCCACCTGGGAAGCGTGACCTAGACCTGTTGAGGAACTGTTGACGGTCGCTCGTCGAAGGGTGGCGGGGTCCATGTTTTCAGACGATCGGGCAGGGCCAAGCGAACACCGATGCCTTTCCAGAGCGGAGCGGTCTACGTCTTCACGGGCTCAGGAAGCACTTGGCGGCAGATGGCGTACATCAAAGACTCGAACTCAGACCCGGGCGAGCTGTTCGGCTGGAGCTTGGCCCCGCTCGACGACACTATGCCAAGTCTTCGCCGACTTCGGCTTCCGACAGGTGAACGGAGGCCTCCGTGGGTCCGCGCCACAGCTCCCTTAGAAGCAGGAACCAGAGCACCCCTGACCAGGTGAAGGCGACGAGGAGCCGAAGCAGGAGCACCGAAGGCGGACCGGCCAGGCGGTGGTGGGGGAGGAAGCGAAGGTCCAAGCCCAGGGCGTCGAGCAGCGCCCCTGCGCAGGCCAGGTAGACGAAAGGGAGCCCAGCCAGGAGGGCGGCGTCAGCGGCGCGGTCGGCGCCGGCTGGGTGACGACCGCTCCGACGGGCCCAAACCCCGAAGGCGGCGCAAGCGATGGCGACCACGCCCAAGGGCAGCCATTGCCCCATGAAGCTCTGCACCAACATGGAAGCGCCGGAGCCCAAGTCTACCCGGGCCACCAGGAAGGCGTGGCCCACGCGGATGGGCTCAACCACCGCCGTCACGAGGATGAGCCACGGGAGCACGTCCCCGGCGCCGCCCCCGGCGCCACTGAGGACCGAGCGAAGAGCGTCGACGGGGGAAAGGACGATGGCGCCCAGCCGCTCGAAGTGAGCCAGGAGCCGATTCATCAAGCGGCGCTTCGCCGCCTTAGCATCACCGCACCGGCGAAGAGCAGCCACAGCATGAGAGAGCCCGAAGTCGACGCGCAGCCGCCGCCGTCGTCGTCCCCGTCCTCTCCGCCGCCGCTTCCGTTGCCGCCGCCGGAGCCGTTACCTGGATCCGGAAGGTCGGGCACGCCGGGGCATCCGGGCAGCAGGTCGATGATCTCTAGATCGTCGACGCCGGCCTCCACGTTGATGTTGCCCGGATCTTCGATGGCAAAGCGGAAGACCATTCGGTTCGAAGGCTCCACGCCCGCGTCCCTGAGGTCGATCTCCAAACGCTCCCACTCCTCGGTGGTCGTGATGGTGGCGGTGGCCACCTGGGTGAAGCTTGCGCCGCCGTCATTCGAGGCCGAAACGATGAGAGGCGTCTCGTTGACCTCGGCGCCGCCCACCGCGGCGAAGTTGAAGGCGTTCCGCCAGTACGAGAAGCGGAGCCGGGGCTTGCGGGTGTCGCCGATGGCGAAGACGGGACTCTGCAGGGTGGTCACGCCGTCATCCAGGTCGCCGCTGGAGAAGGTGGACCCGGCCCGGGGGTTGGTCATGAAGGCCAAGGTGGACTCGTCGCCCAGGGTGGCGTCGCGGTCGGGCTGGGTCAGACCCACGCCGGGGCTGACCACGGGCTCGGGGATCCCGAGCTCCCAGGTCCCGCGAACGGCCTGATCCGTCCCGTCCGGGTTCACGACCCAGTTGGGCGCCTCGTCCAGGGCGTCGAAGCGGACCTGCTCGGTCCCGATGGGGATGGAGATGATCTCTCCCAGGCGGGGGCCTTCCTGAAGGACCAGGGACACCCGAATCTCCACCGACTGGTTGCACTCGTCGAGGTTGACGCTGAACCCGATGGGCGTGGGCAGCTGGACCGTTTGGCCTTGGGGCACGTCGGGAAGATTCTGGCTCGCGTTGCTCAATGTGATGCCGGAGCTGATGGCCGAGACCTCGATTCGGGCGCCGGCCGCGGCGCCGCTGCCCACGTTGCGGATCTCGAGGTTGAGGTTCACGTCCTCGCCCGGCGCGACCAAGTTGTCGTTGTCGTCGGTGATGACCACGTCGTCCACAGCAAGCAGAGGCTCGGGGCAGCGCTCCGAGGTCCTGGTGCAGATGGTGACGCCGGTCCAAGCTTGCCAGGAGGCGGGGAAGGCGTCGGCCAGATCGTTCAGGAAGTCGATGTCGTCCTCGAAGTTGAGCCGGCTCTCGCCCGGCCGGGTTAGGAGCACGAAGGCGACCCGCTGGTAGGGCAGGTTGGCGATGGCAGGTGGGTTGCGCTGACCGGTTCCCTCCAAGACGTCCTCGATGGTCACCGGCTCCGAATCGGCGGCGATGACGTCGCCGGGCATGAGATCGGAGTTGGCGCCCACTGGCAGACCGCCCTGGGTCGCGCCCACCAGGCGGAAAAAGGGCGGCACTTCGTCGGCGCCGATGAAGCCCATCAAGTAGAGGTCGAGAGGGGCGAAGCTCGGAGGCGTATTGACGACCCGGAAGGTACCATCGCCCTGATCCTCCAGATCGACGCCTCCGAACAGGGAGCCGCCGGAGTCGACGATGTTGGACCAGCCGTCGTCGCCGACCAGACCGAGCGGATCCGCGCCGGGAAGCAGCGGGCTGAAAAGCCATCGCTGGGCGAGGCGTCGGGCGATGAGCTGATGGAACTCGCCTTGGGGTTCGTTGAGCGAGTCCAGGCTCCCGCCCCCGGCGAGAAGCTCAGGCGTGTTGGCATAGATGAAGCCCGACACCCGGGCCCGGTTCGACAGCTCCCAGTCTTCTCGGAAGTCCACATCTTCCCCGGACTCGAGACCGATGCCGTCTACGTCCTGCTGGATGCGGGTGTAGATCATCTGGGTGTCGACAGGGTTCATCAGCGGGTCGGGGAAGCCGTCGTCGCGGAAGGTGGGAAAGACGATATAGGCGTCGTAGCTCTCGCCAATTTCTTCGGCGATCAGTCCGCTCAGGATCTGTCGCTGATCCTCGTTGGCGAAAATGAGCTGGTTGGGCGGCGTCCCGAAGGTCGTAACCAGCCCCGGCCGATTTACGAGGATGATCTCGCCTTCGCGGGAGACCTGGGCGTGGGCGTACGAAGTCACCCCTAGGGAAAGGCCGAGGATGGCGCCGGATACTGCTCTCAAATGACGGGTCATGGCGTTCTCGAAGCCCGCGGTCGGCGGACGGGTGGTTGTCACCCGCCCGAACAGGGATTTCAACCCAGGATCGCGGCGCTCGACCTAAGGGATGTCGCCAGGCGAGCTTTCTGATTGCATGACGGACGTGGAGTCGACCCCGATCGTCGTCCAGAAGTACGGAGGATCCTCCGTCGCCGACCCCGACATGATTCAGACCGTCGCCGAACGGGTCGTGGCCCGTCGGCAAGCAGGCAAAAACCTCGTGGTCGTGGTCTCGGCCATGGGGAAAGCCACGGACGACCTCCTGAGCATGGCACGCCGAGTCGCGTCCGAGCCCGACCGCCGGGAGCTGGACATGCTCCTGACCGTCGGGGAGCGGGTGTCGATGGCCCTCCTGGCCATGGCCATCCGGGCCCGAGGTCTGGAAGCGGTCTCCCTGACCGGCTCTCAGTCCGGCATCCTGACCTCGGCCAGCCACACTCGGGCCCGGGTGATGGAGGTTCGCCCTTTTCGCATCCTCGACGAGCTGGAGCGGGGGCGAATCGTTATCGTGGCCGGCTACCAGGGGGTCAGCTACCAGCGAGAGATCACCAGCCTGGGCCGCGGAGGCTCGGACACGACCGCGGTGGCGCTGGCCGCCGCGCTGAACGCAGAGGCTTGCGAGATCTATTCTGACGTAGACGGGGTCCTCAGCGCCGACCCACGAGTGGTGCCCGAGGCCACCCGACTGGCCGAGCTGGACTACGACAGCATGCAAGCCATGGCCCGAGCAGGGGCCAAAGTCCTGAACGCTCAGGCCGTGGCCTTCGCCAAGGACAAAGGCATAGCCATCTACGCGAGGAAGACCGGGAGCGCCGAGGCCGGAACCGTCGTCCGCCGAGATGCGCCGCAGCTCCAAGGACCGACCGCCGTTGCCCACGCCCGAAACCAGTGGCTGGTGCAGGAAGGGCCCCAAGTCCCGGCCGGCCTGATCCGCCGGAGCTTCCGGAACGCGGGCGGGACGTGGGTCCACCTGGTTGACGGCGTCGACCTCGAAGGCCCACCCGGACCGAAGGCGATAGCGGTGGGGACCTGTACCCTCATCGGCGTCGAGCTGGACCATCGCCAGGCCGAAGCCACCCTATCCTCGGCGGGCTTGGAGCTGGACCTCGCCTGGGCCACCGAGATGGACCTCAGCTTCGTGGTGGACGAGGCCCGGGTCGAGGACGGGGTGCGAGCGCTCCACGCGACTTGCGTCCACCCTTCAGATTCGGGATGACCCCAGGGTGCTCTCGCTCGCCCGTCGCCAAGGAGAACGGATCCGCATCGGAGAGGACATCGTCCTGGTCGTCCGCGAGATCAGAGGCAAACACGTCAAGCTCGGCATCGAAGCGCCATCCCACATCCGCGTCCTGCGAGAGGAGATCTACCAGGAGCTTCGAGACGCCAATCAGGCCGCCGCCCGACATGAGGGTCTGCCCAAGGCCTTGACCCGGCTCGACAAGGCCAAGCCATGAAGTTGAAGAGCCTTCGCTTCGGTGAGCTGGAGCTGCCCGACGACCGGGTGATCCACTTCCCCGACGGCCTGCCTGGCTTTCGGAGCCTGGACTGGGTCCTCCTTCATCAAGAAGACATGCCGGTCGTGAGCTGGCTGCAGGCCGTCGATGAGCCCGACGTGGCCCTGATGACCATCGACCCCGTCGACCTCGGTCTGGCCGACTATCGCCCCGTCCCACCCGAGGAGGCGATGGCCATTTTGGAGGTCAAGGACCCCCAAGCACTCTCGGTCCGGATCATCATTCGTCGGGCCGACGACGAAGAGCACCTTCGCCTCAATCTCTTCGCGCCCCTCTTCTTCGACGTGAAGCGACGGGTGGGCCTTCAGGTGCCTCTGATCGGCAGTGACTACCCGGTCTCGGCTCTTTGGCCCCCCGAGCTCGAAGACCCAGACCCAGCCGAGCATGACGAGGCCTGATCCACGCTCCGGCGGCCGGCCACGGGAAGACCTATCCAGCCCTGTCGCCAGAGCGAGGAGGAGCGATCGTCATCCTTCGTTGACCCAGCTGGCCAGCCCGTTGGTAGTAGACCTCGTGGACGCCTCGAAAGGCCTCCGGCTCCTCGTCCTCCTTGGCCTCAGCGCCTGCCAGGGAAACGTCTTCGGCCTGGCGCCGCCTCAGGGCGGGATCGGAGACGACGGACGGGCCTTCAGCACCGAGACGCCCCGCTTCGGAACCATCCTCCTCGAGTGTGGGGGCGCGGTCGACCAGCTGCTCATCCGAAACCGCGAATTCCGACCCCTGGAGATCGCGGCCACCGCGATTACGGATCCGAACGGCGTCTTCGAAGTGGACCTCCCGGGGCCCCTGCCCCGGAGTTCGCTGAGCCTGGGTCCTCGGGAGACCCTTCGCGTGATGGTCCAGTTCACCCCCGAGGAGGTGGGCCGCTTCGAGGGGGGCCTCGAGCTGGTGATCGACGGGGAAGCAGTGAGCCTGCGGTGGTCGGCCGAAGCCACGGACCAAGCCGTCGTGACCGAGCGCTTCCGACAAACGCAAACCCTGAGCACCGACGTGGTGTTCGTAATCGATGACAGCGCTTCGATGCGGGAGGAGCAGGATCTTCTTCGCGCCAACTTCCGCGCCTTCCTCCAGTCCGCCGACGACGGCCTGACCGACTATCGAATCGCGGTCACGACCACCAACGTGGAGGGGATCGGCGGACGCTTCGTCCCGACTTCGACCGAGACCGGCGACCTGAATGGGGACGGCGTGATCGATGAGTTCGACACCTTCGAAGAGCGCTTCCGCGCCCGAGACCGCTGGGCCGACCGCAGCTCCCAGCCCTCACCCGAGGCCAAGTTTCGTCGCCTGTCCGAGGTCGGCGTCAGTGGCCAAGGGGTCGAGAAAGGTCTGGAGGCCGCCTTGCTTTCGGTGTCGGCCCAAAATCGGGACGCACCCAACTTCGGCTTTTTCAGAGACGACGCGCTCCTGAGCTTCATCTTCGTGAGTGACGAGGACGACCAGTCCGAAGGAAGCGTACAGGGCCTTGTGGAGGAGCTACGGGCCAGCAAGGCCGATGGGAACATCCGTGCCAGCGCCGTGGTCGGACCCGTGCCCGACGGTTGCCGTACCGAGGACGAGCAGGTCGCGCCCGCGCCACGCTACGCGGAAGCTACCCGTCGACTGGGCGGGGTCACGGCCTCCATCTGCGCCGAGGACTGGGCCCAGGTGCTGCGGAACGTGTCCGGAATCGCGCTCGGTCTGCAGACCCGCTTTGCCTTGGCGGGTCGACCGGCCGAGCTTCCCGAGGTCCGAGTGGACGGCGATCTACGTCCCCCCGTACTGGAGCAGGGGACGGTGCAGTGGACCTTCGACGAGGAGGACCGGGCCGTGGCCTTCGAGACCCTCAGCACCCCGGCTCTAGGCGCTCGCGTCGAGATCACCTACCCCCTGGCCTGCGAATAGTCGTACACCCAAAGCTGTAGATCAGGGGGCCGCGTCTTCGCGGGTCGTCGACGAAGGCTCGCCATGCGCCGAGCTTGGGCTCAGATACTGCCACAGACAGATCGAAACCGAGCCGAAGGCCGCCGATAGCTGCAGGGCTACGAAGAGCACCATGAGCCCCTTGGGCAGGCCCAGGGCCCAACCGACCGCGAAGAGCACGGTCGAGAAAGCGAGGGTCAGACTGCAGCCCCGCGACCAGTGCCGCGAGAAGTCGGGGCCGTGGGTGAGCATCCTAGAAGGTCATGCCGTCCCGGGGCCGCCGTGATCAAGCGCATCATCTGAGAAACTCAGCCAGGAGCCTTGCGAGGTTCTCGACGCAAGGCGTCAGAGAACCCGAAGCGCCCTCAAAGGGCCTTCAGGCCCGTGTCCCGCTCCGGACTTGTCGCAGGAAGTCGACGAGTTTCTCGAAGTCGATGGGCTTCTCCAGGACGGTCGTCGCGCCCATGTCTCGGATCTGGCGCTCAGCTTCGTCCCACCAAAGAGCGCCGCTGATGACGGCGATGGGAGTGTCGGGGAGGACCTCGCGCAGCTGTTGCAGCATCCGGGCGCCGGGGATGGCGGGGAGGACCCAATCCATGACCACGACGTCGGCCTCCCGATCGGCGGCCATCTTCAAACCGGTGGGCGGATCGTCGGTCCCGACCACGATGCAGCCGAACTTCTTCAGGCAGCGCTCGAGGAGACGGACGATCCCGGGATCGTCGTCGATCACCAAGACTCGGGTCCCGGCCAAGGCGGTGGAGGCCGCCGGGTGTCCCAGGACGCGAGCGTCGAGTCGAGGCTTGGAGTTCGTGGACGCTCGGCCCGGTACTTCTTTCGGGGCCGAGTCATCGGGCGAGGAGCTCGAGGATGAGCTCTCGACTCGGGGAAGGGGATCTTGGGTCCCAGACTGCACCGGCGGGAGGCTGACGTCGACGGCGCCCCAGGTGCGGGGTGCCGAAGGCGTAGCCTTCTGAGCGTCCTCCATCAGCTCTCGCAAACGAGGGGAGGCTCGAAGCCGAGCCGGAGAGAGGCTGCTCGGCCGACCCGCCTCTTCGAGCACGGGCACTTCACCCGTTCGGGGGATGGCGGCATCGTGCGATGGCAGGTCGCTGCTCCACTCGCCGAGCTGCTCGAAGACCACATCGTCGGTATCCGGGCCGCACTCGATACGGGCCCCGCTACGGCGGACCCAGGTCGCCACCTGGCCGTGGAAGGTGAGGACCGGACCGTGCCGGTCGAGCAGCGTGACCTGCAGGCCATCGGTGAAGCGCAGGTCCTCCCGGTCGGTCTTCAAGAAGACGCTGGTCGTACCAATGCGAAGGATGGGCGCCTCGAAACGAGCGCCGTTCGAGAGCAGGCATAGCGCCTTCTTGGGCGCGCTCATCTGCTCGATGAAAGACATGATCGGAGGATCGGCCATTTGGACCGCTTTGGGGACCGCTTTGGTGGAAAGCTCAGTCGGCGTGGATCTTTTTGGGCCTCCCCATCTTGCGGATGATCTTCCAGTGCTCAGAGCTGACAGGCTGGACCGAAAGACGAGCGCCTTTCTGCAGGACCATCATCTCCGCCAAGGCCTCGTTCTCCTTGAGTGCATCTCGGGTGACCTCCCGCTCGAAGATGGCATCCGCCCGCACGTCGACGCACATCCAACGGGGCGCATCCAAGGTGCTATTGGGGTCGAAGTACTTGGACTTCTTCTCGAACTGAGTGGGGTCGGGAAAGGGCTCGGAAGCCACCACCGCCAAGCCCGGGATGTCTTGGGGTTTGGCATTCGAGTGATAGAAAAGGACGCCGTCCCCGACCTTCATCTGGTCCCGCATGATGTTCCGGGCCTGGTAGTTCCGAACCCCGGTCCACGGCGTGGTCTGGTCCTTGGACTTCAACAGGTCGTCCCACGAGAAGTCGTCGGGCTCCGATTTCATCAACCAATACTTCTTTGCCATTTCATCCTCCGTGCAAATGGGCCGTGTCGCGGGCGGTCCGAACAACCTCGGCCTCGTGGGCCGCGACCTCTTCCATCCGACTGCGCATCGCCGCGCGACCGACGATGCTCTCGGCAAGGTCGAGGTAGAGCCTGTGGTGCCGGGCTTCGCTGGCCAGGAGCTCTTGGTAGAAGGCGGCGAGCTCTTCGTCTTCGAGACCTTCCGCCAGGAGTTTCATTCGCTCGCAAGAGCGAGCTTCGATGAAGGCGCAGCAAAGGAGGGTGTCGACCAGCCGCTCCGGCTCACCTTCGCGCACGACCTCGAGCAGACGGCCGGGATAGGCGCTCGGTTTGGAACGGCCAAAGCTCAGCTGCCGCCGTTCCATGAGGGTGAGAACGGCTTCGAAGTGCTCGAGCTCTTCCCGCGCCAGAGCCGACAGGGGCCGCATGAGCTGAGGATGCTCCGGATAGCGGAACATCAGGGTCATGGCGGTCGATGCCGCCTTCTTCTCCAGATGGGCGTGATCGAGGAGAATGGACTCAATCCGGGGCGCAGCCCGAGCCGCCCAGTCGGGCGCCGTTTCGACGCCGAGATGGAGCACCTACGTGAGCCTCTCGATCTTGGCCGCCAAAACGAAGTCACTCTCCGTCAGCCCGTCGATGGCGTGGGTGAAGACTTCGACCGTGACCCGACCCCAGGTAAAGCTGACATCCGGATGATGACCTTCGGCTTCGGCCACTTCGCCAATCGCGTTCACGCGGGCCAAAGCACTCTTGAAATCGGGGAAGCTGTAAATCCGGCGCAGGTGGTGTTCTTCGACCACCTCCCAAGCCGGAAGCTGAGACGAGAGCGTCTGTAGCTCCGCCCCCTTCAAGGCCGGAACGCCCCCCGAACAGGGCACACAGGACTTTGCCGCCAATTCATCGCTCATGGCTCTTCGCCTAGCAGGACGCTCCGCACACATCACGTCGATTCCGGCCTGGGGTTCCGGCCTAAGGAACGGGGAACAGCTCGCCGGCGAGGTTAGCAAGGAGCGTCGATTCGGCGGGGGCCACGTGTGCTACGAACGTGAACATGACAGGGATCTACTGGGGGATCATCGGATATGGCGCCATCGGTTTGGTGTTCGGAGGCGCCTTCGTTTTTCTGGGGGCCCAAGCGGTGGTCCCGGCGGCCAAGTCGGCCAGCTTGGCGACCCGCCTGCTGTGGTGGCCTGGAGCAGCCGGCTTGTGGCCCTACCTGGCCCTCCGATGGGTCAAGGCCCGATGAATCTGAAACAGCGACGGGTTCACTCCGCAGTTTGGCTTGTCTTGGGGCCCGTGGCCCTCCTCCTGCTCTACATGGCCCTCCAGACCCAGGTGCGGCCGGCGGCGGAGCGGAAAGGGGTGGCAGGGGAGGCCATGCGATGAGTCACGGCTACGTCCCCGTCCAGTGGAATGCCCGCAAGAAGGCTTTCGACTACTTCGTCCTCGCCGGAGTCTTGGCATACGTGGGCGTCTTCGTGGGCCTGTCGATCGCCATTCACGGTGCCAACGCACCTTCGGAGGACATCGTTCTCATCCGGGCCACCGGGAGTGCGGCCTTCGTCCTCCTCCACGGGGTTCTGGCTATCGGCCCCTTGGCCCGACTCGACCGGCGCTTTACCCCGCTGCTCTACAACCGACGCCATCTCGGGGTGACGGTCTTCCTGTTGGGATTCGTCCACGCCACCCTGACCTCCTTGGTCTACTTTGGCTTCGCGGAATCGGACCCGCTTTGGAACATCCTGGAGAATCGAGCGCCCGAGGTGCAGGGCATCTTTCCGTACTTCGGGCTGGCGGCCTTTCTCATCCTGTTCTTGATGGCGGCCACCAGCCACGACTTTTGGCAGGCCCTGCTCGGCAACATTCCCTGGAAGTGGCTGCACATGGCCGTGTACCTCGCCTACGTGCTCCTCGTCCTCCACGTGGCCTACGGCGTGATGCGAAGCGAGACCGATCTCTGGGCGCCGACGCTGGTCGGTCTGGGGATACTCGGGCTCAGCGCCCTGCATCTGGCCGCGGCCCGTGTCTCGACGCGGGGGGACGCCCTGCTTGAGACGAAGTCCGAAGACGAAGGCGTCTGGGTGGACGCGGGAGCTCCAGAGTCCATCGCGCTCGAACGGGCCAAGGGAGTCCGGTTGCCTTCGGGAGAGCGAATCGCCGTCGTCCATCACCGCGAGGGCTACAGCGCTCTCTCCGGCGTCTGCGCCCACCAGGCAGGCCCGCTCTATGAGGGAAGAGTCATCGACGACTGCCTGACCTGTCCCTGGCACGGCTATCAATACCGGCCCGAGAACGGCCAGTCCCCGCCGCCCTTCGAAGAAAGGCTGCCCACCTATCGCCTGCGCTTGAGGAGCGGCCGACTCCAGGTCCTGGACCAGCCCCAGCCGCCGGGTACTCCCATTCCGCCCCTGGTCATGGAGTCCGAGCATGTCTGAGCCCACGAGAGACGAGTTCTTCGTAGGCTACTTGCCGACCCCACCCGGCGTTCGACGCTTCGCCCTCCGGATCGCCTACCTCGCCCTCGCCCTCGTCATCGGTGCAGCGACCGCCCTCGCCTTCAGCCACCGCCGCGCGGGACCGGCGAGCTGGGACATCAGCCTCGTCGTCGAGCTGGAGGGCGTTCTCCAGACCGAACCCTATGGCGTGCTGCACCTGGAGGAGGGCAGCGCGCTCTTGGTCGAGGCCACCAAGTTTGGGCTGCGTCCCGAAGCTTCGGCCCTCGAAGGTCGAAGGGTGACGCTGCGGGGAACGCTTCTGCAGCGAGACGGCGACCGCATGCTCGCCCTGCTCCCGGGAGATGATGCCTTCACCGACCTCGGTGAGGACGAACTCCCCGACGCCAGTGCGCTAGGGAAGGTCCAGCTGACCGGCAACATCGTCGATTCCAAGTGCTTCTTGGGCGCGATGAAGCCCGGTGACGGCGCGGGTCATCGTCCATGCGCCCAGCTATGCATCCGAGGCGGCATCCCTCCCGTTCTGATCAGCGACGACCCCGAGCACCCCAAGGTCATCGTTGTGGACGAGGAGGGTCGACCGATGACCGAGAAGGTCCTCCCCCTCGTCGCCGAAGAACTGACCCTGTCGGGCCAGCTCTTCTCTCAGGGTGACCGGAAGTTCTTCAGGATCTCTCTTCCCTGAGCCTTCGGCAGGCTGGAAGCGTCCAGCGCCGGACTAGTGTACCGATCACAAAGTTCGGATCGCTTGCCGTCGGCCCTAGACGGGAAGCTGATCGAACTTCATGACCGGCACACTAGCTCGAGAGGTGTTTGGTCCAGGCGGCGTCGGCCTTTGGCTTCAGTTCGGCTCGCTTCGGCTTCCAAGACTTGAGGGTGTTGGCGAACAAGCTCTTGTAGAAGAGATAGAGGCGCCCGTCATGCACCTCGTAGGAGGTCGGGTCGACGTCGACCTTGTCGCCGCTCGTGCCCATGGCGTAGGCGCACCAGCCGCCGTAGGCCGGCTCGTACTTCTGCGGACTGTCTTCGAAGCGTTTCTTGTTGGCCTCGCTAGAAAAACGATAGCGCACCCCGAGGTGCTCAACCTCTAGCGTCTTCTTGCCCTTGGCAGGCTTGCCACCCCCCTCCGGGAAGTAGGCGACCGGGTCATAACCCTCAATGGCGAGGCCGGCCTTCTCGAGGTGGTAGTGGGCTCTTCGCGTGTCGGTGTCAGGGGTAGCCGCCGTCGAGGCCGCCAGAAGGGCGGCGAATGTCATCGTGATCATGTCTTGGTCTTCTCTTTCAAATGCAGGATGGCGGCCCGGATCAGATCCGGACGTCGCCAAGGAACGAAGTGGCTCATGGCGGGGACACGAACGAACTCGGCTTCGGGCAAGCGGGACTCCAAGAAGTCCGCGTTGCCTGGAGGGACGAGCTCGTCGGCGCCGCCTTGAATCACATGAACCGGTACGTCGATGCCGGCCCAGCGTTTCGCCAGAAGCTCGAGTTCGCCTCTCAGGGGCAAGATCTCCTGGTTGCAGACGTCGAGCTCGGGGGGCAGAAGCCAGCGGAGTCCGCGCCAGCTGGCTGGAATCTGGATCCACTTGGTCTCTTCGAGCTCGGGGTCGACCGAGGCCGCCGCCAGCACGAGCCCGCCCACGAGATTCGGATGGTCGACGGCGACCTGCCCCGCAACCGGTCCACCCAAGGAGTGACCGACCAAGAGCGCGGGCGCCTGCTCTGCACCTTCCTCCCGAAGCACGGCTGCAACCATGCGAGCCTGGGCCTCCAGGCTCGGCATGGGCTGACCTCGGCCCGAACCTCCATAGCCCGGTCGGTCCACGGCCAGCAGACGAAGATGACGAAGGGCGGGATCGACGAAGAAGCCCTTCCAGGCCATCCAGTCTCCGGGAGAACCGTGGATGAAGAGGACGATGGGCCCATCCGCCGGGCCGGTCGCCGCCCAGGCCATGGGCTTCCCATCCAGCTCCAGCCGATTCAGCGCCGGCATGGGGGCCGAGGCTTCGTCGAAGTAGGCGCGCATGCCCTCGGGCGTGACCATCAGTCCGACGGCCTGAGGGGCGAAGCGAACGAAGAGAAGGCTCGCCACCATCAGGAGCACGCCTCCGCCTAGAACGCCGAGCAAAGCCCAGAGCACCCGTTTCATCGTCAGTTGGTAGGCGGGTAGGCCTGGCTCACGCGAGCGTGGGCGAAGAGCTCTCGCACCAGGGCCCAGGCGCCCAAGGGTCTCACACCCCGCGACCTGTTTCGGGCACCGATGGCGAAGGCGATTTCGAACTGCTCGAAGAGAGCCCGGTAGGCATCACCGAGTCGGGCCTCGGGATCCCAGATGTGGGTCGCCTCGGCGCCCACTCCGTTGAGTTCGACGATTCCGTAGCACTCACCCCTTTTGAAGCTCTCCACGTCCTTGAAGCGAATGTCGAAGCGCCCAAAGTCGAAGCCCGGAATCTTGTCTGCCAGCTGGTCGAAGTGGGCCACGAGCTCCGGCGTCACGAGACCACGACCGTCCCTGAATACCGCACCCTGGCAATGGTTGCCGGCGAAGACCAAAGGGAGACGCTCTCCTGCGGCCAGCACCTCGAGCAAGCGGTCGGCATGGCGGCGTTCGTAGACCCGCGCCGTATGTCTAGCCCGCGGGTGGGCCCGAATGAGCTCGGTCAGGGTGCTTCGGCCATCCCCTTCGACGCTGGGGAACTCCTTCAGCGTCACGGACAGAATCCGTCCCCGACCGGTTTTGGGATCTCGCACGTAGAAGATGCCGACCTCCATGGGATGATCGATCAGTTCCTGGAACAAGATGTCGGCATCCTTCGGGAAGGCGGATAGATAGGCCACGAGTTGCTCTTCGTCTCGAATGAGCTGAACGCCCTCCCCTCGCTGTCCCTGGTCGGGCTTGGCTACGAACGGATAGTCCAATCCCAAGCCTTCGAGCGCGCTCTTCACCTTCGACAACCCGCCGGCTCCCTCGCTCCTAACCCGCACGAAGGGCGGAAGATGTGGCCCCTTGGGCAGGAGTGCCAAGATCTCGGACTTGGATTCTCGAATGAGTCCTCCGGCATAGATGGATGGATTGACGGCGGTGGGCAGGGTGAGGCTACGGTAGCGTAGCGCGAGGCCGACGTACTTGAAGGCCACGGGCACATAGAAGAAAGCCGGACTCCAGAACTCGAAAGAAGACCGCAAGGGGCGGCCTTGGTCGTCCGTCTCCACCGCCCGGTCTCGCTGTAGGCGCAGGAGCAAGCTCGGCAAGAGGATGACCATGAGCACCAGACCCAGTCCCACCCAGCGCAGCGAGCCGATCCAGGCGTGGATGGCTTCGCCGAGGACGATGGTCAGGCTCAGAAGAAGCGTGGCCCAGACGGTGGAGGCCAAGATTGCCACGGTCGCGAAGTGGGCGAAGGAGGTCTCGAGTGCGCCCGCCGCGAGATAGGTCGGAAGCCGAGCGCCGGGTACGAAACGGGAAAGGACGACGGCCTGGCTCAAGTTCTTGCCCAGCCAGCGCGAGCCCCGCTTCCACTTCTCTTCATCGATCCACCGCCAGCTTCGAACCCGTTCTCCGAAGAGCCGGCCAAGACCGAACAGGCCAAGGTCTCCGGCCGCGATACCGAGACTCAACCCCAGCCATGCGGTCAGAAAGCTCACCTGACCCGACGCCACCAAGAGCCCGCCCGCCACCGTGCTCGGATCCTCGAGGATGAGCGTCCCTCCGGCAAGAAGCAGACCCTGGACGAAGGGTGAGCTCACAAGTGCTCCGTCCTCAACGGCGGCGTATAGAGGTGAAGGCTGGCCGCAGGGGCGTCGCTGGCGTTGCTCAGCCGGTGGACCTCGTCGAGCCCGCAGGACTGAACCCAACCGGGGAGCAGCTCTCGATAGCCGCGCCGAGCTCCTTCTGGGTCGTCGAACTGCTCTTCTCTCAGTCTGCCCTTCAGGACCTTGAAGGCACACAAGCTGCCGTCGTGGTCGTGAATCAGGGTCGACTGGCCCGGAAGCCACCCGACGAGGACCAACTCGACGCCCCGCGCCTCCCCCAGAATCCGGCGGGTATACTTCTGCTCGTCGTACTGGACCATGCTGCCGAAGCGACGCTCGTCTACCATGTCGATCTGAAGCAAGTCCCACAGGTCCCAGCGGCTCTCGAGGGAGCCGTGTTCTTCGATCCTGCGCAATAGCTCCCGCACCACCGCCCATTCTCGGGGTGATTGCTCTCGGGCCACGTCGCCCATCCGCAGCCCGGAACTCATGATCGAGTCACCTTCGCCACCGCCGCCACGAAGGCGTCCACGTCGGCATCATCGACGTCCGCATTGACGGCCACCCATCGAATCACCTGTCGGCCCTCAACGTTGGCCGTACCCACCATGAACTGCCCCTCGTCAGCCAGTTGCTTGGCCACGCTCTCAGGATCTCGTTCGCGAGGCGTGAAGCAGACGTTGAGAGACTCGTGAGAAACCAGCTCCAATTCGGGCGTAGACCGGACGCGTTCCGCACAGCGGGCGGCATTGTCGAGGCATCGGTCCAAGCGGGAAGCAAGCCCTCTGTCCCCGTGACGCTGCCAGGCTGCCCAGAGCTTCAGCCCGTCGTTTCGTCGACCACATTGGAGGCTGCCGTGGCCGGGGTCCTGCCCGAGATCGTCCTGGAAAAGGTAGTTCGCCTCTTCCGATAGGTTCTTCTCCAGGAGTCCTCGTTCGGGCACCAAGAGGACGGAGCAGGTCAGCGGGACTCCCATCAGCTTGTGGGCATCCCAAGTGAAGGACTGGGCTCGTCCCGCACCCTGCAGCAGTCCACGGCTGCGCTCACTCAGGATCAAGGAGCCCCCGTAGGCGCCGTCGACGTGCAGCCACAGTCCCTCGCTCTCGGTCACCGAGGCCAACTCATCCAGTCGATCGAAGCTCCCGCGAACCGTGGTCCCGGCCGTGGCCACGACCATGAAGGGGGTGCGTCCCTCGGAGCTGTCGGCTGCGACGGCGGCCGCCAGGAGGTCCGGTCGCATGCGCCCTCGCTCGTCGACCGGTATCTCGCGCACGGCTCTCCGACCGAGGCCGATGAGGTTGGCGTTCTTACGGATGGAGTAGTGGGCCTCGGTCGATACGTAGAGCACCGGTCGCTGCCCGCCCAGGCCATCCTCCCTAGTCTCCGGGAAGGCGGCGTTGCGGGCGAGCACCATGGCCACGAGGTTGGAGAGCGAGCCACCGGGGGCAAAACTCCCTCCCGCATTGTTCCAGCCCAAGAAAGCGCTCATGTGGCGAATGAGCGCCTCCTCCAGCAGCACCTGGGGCCCCGCAACCCGGTAGGTGTACATGGACTGGTTGAGCAGGCTGGCCAGCATGTCGGCCGCGGTCGCGGAACCCATGCGGCCTCCAAAGAGCTGATTGAAGAAGGCCGGGGTCGTGGTCCGCGGGCTCGACAAGGCCAGCTGCTTCAAGTCCTCGGCCACTTCGGCCCAGGGCCTCGGCTCCGCGGGTAGATCGAAACCAAGCCGGGTACTCAGGGGTCCGGGCGCCTCGGGGGGCAGCACGGGCTGTTCGTCCTCCGCCCGCTGCAGCTGGTCCATGATGTCCAAGAGAGCGGGAAGGACGTCCCGGAAATCATCAGGAGTCGGCATTTCGTCGGTTCTCCAGCTCGAAGGAGGATGGGACACCAGGGGCACACTCGACAGCAGGGGCACACTCGGCTTCACGCCCCCCCGTACGGCCGGGCGGCGCCCACCGTTACGGTCTTGGCTTCTTTGGGCGCTTCCCGGCCTTTCGAGCCCTTCTGGCCGCTGTCGCCTGCTTGCGCGGGTCTCTCAGGGCCCGAGCTTTGCCCCGCTCGATGCGTTTTTGTGGCCCTTCGTCCTTCCGATGAGGCTTGTAGTGGACGACGAGGGGCGTGCCCCGGAAGTCGAAGGCCTTTCGGAGCTCATTCACTACGTAGCGTCGATAGCTGAAGTGGATGAGGGAGGGGTCGTTGACCGAAACCATGAAGCGAGGCGGCCGGACGTCGACTTGGGACACGTAGTAGATCCGCCCCGCCCTGCCCTTGCGCGAAGTGGGCGGATGGTGCTCCATGATCTGCTGAACGAAGCGGTTGAGCTTCGCCGTCGGCACTCGGCGCTGGTACTCCCGATGGACCTTGGTGATGGACGGGAAGAGCCGCTCCAAGCCCTCCCCAGTGTAGCTGGAGGTGAAGATGATCGGCGCATGGGCGAGGTGACCAAGCTCCAGTCGAATCTTCTCGATGAAGGCCTTTCGATCGTCGTCGGGGGCGATGTCCCACTTCGACACCACCAGAACCACGGCTTTGCCCTTCTCTCCGGCGTAGGCCGAGACCTTAGCGTCCTGGTGCGCGATGGGCTGCGTAACGTCGAGGAGCAGGAGGGCGATGTCGGAACGCTCGAGGCCCTTCAGCGCCGCAAAGACGCTGAAGCGCTCGACTCGCTGGGCAATGGAGCGCTTTCGACGGATCCCCGCCGTGTCCACGAATAGGAAGGGCTGCTCTCGCCAGCTCACTAGAGAGTCGATGGAGTCGACCGTGGTCCCCGCGACCTCAGAGACCAGATGCCGGTCTTCACCCAGGAGTCGGTTGACCAAGGACGACTTGCCCACGTTAGGCCGACCGATGACCGCGACCCGGATCGGCCCGTCGCCTTGCACCGCGTCCGGGGCCTCGTTCTCGTCGAAGCTCGGATCGAGGAGATCGACGACGGCCTCTTCGAGCTCCCCGACATTACGGCCGTGCGCGGCGCTGATGGCCATGACCTCGGGCAGACCGAGCCGGTAGAACTCAGGCATCCAGGCGTCATGAGAGGGTCCGTCTAGTTTGTTGACCCCCACCACGGCGCGTTTTCCGCTCTTGAGAAGCAGACGCGCAATCTCATGGTCCTCGGGCAACGGACCGGCCCGCCCGTCGGTGATGAACATGACGGCATCAGCCTCGTCGATGGCGAGCTGGGTCTGCTCCAGGACCCGCCGCATGATGGGATCCTCGTTCTCGGGATCGAAGCCTCCGGTGTCGACGATGACGACCGGAATGCTCCTGCCACGACCGCTCAGCGTGGCCTCGGCGTAGATGCGGTCTCGGGTCACTCCAGGCTCGTCGGCGACGATGGAACGTCGAGACTTGATGAGTCGGTTGAAGAGCGAAGACTTCCCGACGTTCGGCCGCCCCACGATGGCGATGACGGGCTTCAAGGCTCCTCTCCCTCCAGTCCCTCCGAGATCTCGAAGACACCTGCGGGGCCCTCGGGATGGAGGCTGTGGGCAACGTAGCCGAGGTTGTCGAGGCGGGCCAGATTCGTAGACCAGTCTCGACTCACCTTCACCTGAAGGTCCAAGTACACCGGGCTGTCGACGAAGCGCTCGAGTTCCTCCCTAGCCCTGATGCCAATGGACCGAAGGCGTTCGCCACCCTTTCCGATCACGATGGCCTTCTGGGCTTGGCGCTCGACGTGGACAGTCGCTGCGATGCGGACGATCTTGGGTCGACGGTCTTCCCAGCCGTCCACGGTGACGGTTGCTGCGTAGGGGAGCTCGTCTCGGAGTTCGAGCATGATCTTCTCCCGGATAAGCTCGCTCGCAATACTGCGCTCGGACTGGTCCGTGAGCGCGTTCTCCCCGTACAGACGCTCTCCTTCTGGAAGCGCCCGGCCCATCTCGACCACCAGCCGTTCCAAGCCCTTCCCCTTCCGAGCGGAGATCGGGACCGCGGCCGTGAATTGCCCACCCAGCAAAGACTGCAGCGTGGAGAGCTGGCCGAGAAGCTTGGTCTTGTCCGGCAGCCGATCGATCTTGTTCATAGCCACCACCACCGGCTTGGCCATCCGCTTGAGCTGGTCGAGAATCCGCTCGTTGCCGGGCGTGAGGCCTGGTGACTCTCGAACCTCGAGCACCCAGACCAGTACGTCCGCCTCCTCCAGCGCCTGCTCGGCCTGGCTGACCATGAACTTGTTCAAGGGGCCTTTCGCCTTGTGCAGACCCGGCGTGTCGAGCAATGCGATCTGCCCGTTGGGCGGATTCAGGATGCCCAGCAGGTTGCGTCGGGTGGTCTGCGGCTTGTGGGTGGTGGGCGCGAGCTTCTGGCCCAGCAGTCGATTGAGGAGGGTCGACTTGCCGACGTTGGGTCGGCCCACCAAAGCGACGAAGCCCGCCCGGAAGCCTTCGACTTCGAGGGCGGGCTCGACGGGATGACGAAGCTGCTCGTCGTCCCGGGCCCTCGACCTAGGGGCCCCACGGCGACCCTTTCGCTCAGGCATCCTTGCGATAGATGGTCACCTTCTTCATGACCACGTCCGCGGCTGGACGATTGGCCGGACCCGTGGTCTGGACCCTGGCAATCTTCTTCACCACCTCGAGGCCTTCGGTCACAGCGCCGAATACGGCGTGCCGGTTGTCGAGATGGGGCGTGGGGACCTCTGTGATGAAGAACTGGGAGCCGTTGGTGTTGGGGCCCGCGTTGGCCATCGAGAGGCGGCCAGGTGCGTCGTGCTTGAGCTCGGGATGGAACTCGTCCTTGAACTTGTACCCCGGGCCTCCACGGCCCGTGCCCTGAGGGTCGCCGCCCTGGATCATGAAGTTCGGAATGACGCGGTGGAAGATGAGGCCGTCGTAGAAAGGGGCCTTCTTGCTCTCTTTGGTCTTGGGGTCCTTGAAAGACTTCAGACCCCGGGCCAGGCCAACGAAGTTGGCGACCGTTCGGGGGGCGCGCTTCTCGAAGAGCTCGGCCTCGATCGCGCCCTGGTTCGTCTCGAAGCGGACCATTAGCTGACCTTCACCGTCGAGGCCGGCGACGGCCTCGGCGATGCCGAACTCCCCCGCCGCGGCGGGCGCCTTCTTCTCGGCCTTCTGGGCTGGGGCAGCCTTGGACGGGGCCTCGGCCTTCTTGGGGCTCTTGGGCTCTTGGCCCTGGGCCGTGCAGGCACCGAGGGCGAGGGCGGTGAACAGAGCGAGGGAGCTTCGCATGGGCAGGACCAAACGGAGTGGGACGGCCCGGGTCAAGCCAGCATCACGCCTCGCGGAGCTCCGCCAGGACGAGGGCGGCAGCTCGTTGCTGCGCCGCCTTCTTGCTCCGGCCGCTCCCTCGGCCGAGGCAGGCCTCGCCTAGCCAAACCTCGGCCACGAAGGTTCGGTCGTGGTCGGGTCCGTGGGACTCGACCACCCGGTAACGGGGCGTTTGACGATGCTTCGCCTGCAGGATGCTCTGCAGGGCCGACTTGGCGTCGGTGATCTGATCCGGGCTCGGCGGCTCGAAGAAGCGCTGCACCAGGGCACGGGACGCCTTCCAGCCACCATCCAAATGCACGGCCGCGACCAGGGCTTCAAAGGCGTCGGCCAGGACGGAGGCCTTGTCTCTTCCCCCCGAGGCCTCCTCGCCCCGCCCCAAGTGGAGGGCCGCCCCCAGGCCCAAGGCCTTGGCCTGGCGGGCCAGCCCCTGCTCGCTCACCATCGAGGCGCGGGCCCGCGACAGGGCGCCCTCGTCTGCCTCGGGAAGAGCGTCCATCAGGATCTCCGATACAGCCAGATCGATCACCGCGTCTCCGAGAAACTCGAAGCGCTCATTGTCTTCGTCGACGCCCTCGACTTCGTTGACGTAGGAGCGATGGGTCAACGCTTGGCGAAGGAGCGCAACATCCCGGAACTCGTACCGGAGAGCCCGCTGGAGATCGGCTTCTGCGTCACCGCTCACGTCCCACCCTCAGCGATCCAGCCGCCGCCCACCACCTCTTCGCCGACCCGGAACACCGTCGCTTGTCCGGGCGCGACGGCCCGAACCGCCTGGCCAAAACGAACCTCAGCCCCTTCGGGCATCGGATGCACCGTAGCCGGGGTGCCGGGGTCGCGGTAGCGAATCTGCACCAGGGCTTCAAAAGGCTCGACCGGGGCCACGGACCGGGTCCAAGTGACGCGCTCGGCCCGGAGCCAGTGGGCTGCGAGGCTCTGTGCCGGTCCGACGACGACCTGTTTCGTTTCGGGCAGGATTCGGAGAACGTGCAGAGGGCTTTCGGCCGCGATGCCGATGCCCCGGCGCTGGCCGACTGTGAAGTTCATGATACCGGCATGACGTCCGAGCTCCCGACCCCTCTCGTCGACGATAGCCCCGGCGTGGTCCCCCTGAGCTTCGGGCTGTCGCTTCACGAAGCCGCCAGCGCCGGCACCGCCCACGAAGCAAACCTCCTGGCTCTCCAGCTTGTGGGCCACGGGGAGGCCCGTCTGGACCGCCGCCTCACGAACCTCTTCCTTGCGCATGGAGCCCAAGGGAAAGATGAGGTCGGCGAGGATCTGCGGTCCTACCGAGAACAAGAAGTAGGACTGGTCCTTCTTTCCGTCCACCGCCTGGAGAAGCCGACCATCCTTCTTTCGCGCGTAGTGACCAGTGGCCAGCGCCTCACACCCCAAAGCCTTGGCTCGACGGTGCAGCTGCTCCAGCTTCACGAAGGCGTTGCAGCCGACGCAAGGATTGGGGGTTCGACCGCTGACGTAGGCGCGAACGAAGGGCCTCACCACCGCCTCATCAAAGGCGCGCCGACCGTCCAAGACGTAGAAGGGTATGTCGAGTCCCTCGGCGATTCGGCGCGCGTCCTGTAGGTCATCGGGGGGACAGCAGGCTCGAGGTGCCAGAGGGTTGTCGGGGTCGGGGTCGTGAAGGCGTAAGGACAGGCCAATGACGTCGGCTCCGGCCGCCACCAGGCCATGGGCGGCCACCGCAGAGTCGACCCCGCCCGACAGGGCCACAGCGACCCGTCGACCCGCCCAAGCCTCGAGACCTTCAGCCTCCGGACTCGCCGCTGGCCGATCGCACGGAGGGAGGTTCTTGCTCGTCGGGCTCATCACCTGAACGGCCGGAGTCTGGATAATCGACCCGCTCTTTCAACTCTTTGCCGACCTTGAAGAAGGGCAAGCGCTTGGCGGGAACGTGGATTGTCTCGCCAGTCCTCGGGTTTCTACCAGTGTAGGCATCGTAGGACTTGCTCGTGAAGCTTCCGAAGCCACGGATCTCGATGCGCTCCCCCCGCTTGAGCGCCTGACTCATCTGATCGAACACCAAGTTGACGACCTGCTCGGCCCGCTTCTTGGTGATCTTGGCCCGTTCGGCCAGCCGCTCCACGAGTTCGGATTTGTTCACGCCTGCCGCTCCCGGCGCCGCGGGGCGCCCTCCTTGGCCGGGGTCTTCCCGGCATGCCGCCCCCGACAGGGTTCGAACCTGTGGCCTACGGTTTAGGAAACCGTCGCTCTATCCAGCTGAGCTACGGGAGCTTGGGTCGGGCGTAGCTTGGCGCGTTTTCCAAGTCAATCCCAGCACATATGGAACGCACGCCTCAGTATTCGACCAGCGAGAAGGAGGGGACGGAGAGCTTGGTGCGACCCTTTAGGAAGCTCAGCTCGACCATGAACGCTGCCTCGATTGGGTCGGCCCCAGCATGGCGAACCAGCTCGGTAGCGGCGCTCATGGTGCCTCCGGTGGCGAGCAGGTCGTCGATGACCACGACCCTCTGGCCGGCCTGAAGATCCTCTTGATGCACTTGGAGACGATCTGTCCCGTACTCGAGCTCGTAGGACCGCTCATGGGTGTTACGGGGCAGTTTGCCCGGCTTTCGTACCAGAACGGCGCCGATGCCGAGCCGAAGTGCGAGGGGTATGGCAAACAGGAAACCCCGAGACTCGATGCCGGCCACCGCATCGACCTTCAGCCGCGCATAGCGCTCGGCGAAGGCGTCCACGACCCGGGCCAAAGTCGGCCCGTGGGCAAGGACCGGCGTAATGTCTTTGAACAAGATGCCGGGCTTCGGAAAATCCGGAACGTCGGCGATCTTGCTTCGCAACAGGTCGGACACGCCGCTCATAGTGGCTTCGGCTAGCTCGCTCGAACCTCACTCCGCAAGTCCTGCTCCGCGTCCCAGGCGTTCTCAGGGCAAACGGAGGAGTGGGTTTACCGGTTCTCCCTCTCGAACCTCGAAGTAGAGGTAAGCCACCCCGGTACCTTGGTCGCCGACCCGTCCGATCCCCTCGCCCCGCTTCACCTTCTTGCCCTCGACCACGCACACCGATTGGTTACGACCGTACAGGGTCAAGCGCCCGCCTTGACCCTCGATGACGATGAGCTGACCAAAGCCAGGCTGCTCTCCGACGAAGACCACGCGCCCGTCTTCGGCCGAGCGCACCGGCGAACCCAGAGGCGCCGCGATGTCGATACCGCGATGGGGAAGGCCGTCTTTCTGACCGAAGCGCGCCAAGAGGACCCCATCGACCGGCCACTGCAAACCATGGACGGAGGTTGGCCCCCGGTCGCGACCGAACCCGCAGCCTTCGATCCGGACCGCCGACGCCGCCCGCGGTCCGCGGTCGAGGGGCCCGGGCCCGGACAGAGGCCTCTCCCCCGGAATCAACAGCTCTTGGCCCACCTGAAGGCCCGTTGGGTCACGGATTTGGTTGAGCGCCATCAGAGCGTCGAGCTCGACCTGGTAGCGGAGGGCAATTCGGTAGAGGTTCTCACCGGAGGCGACGACGTGGATTCGGTGCCGTGCCCGGAGCGCCGGCCTTGCCACGGGCTCGGGGACTCGGGGACCGCAGGCGCTCGAGCCCATTCCGATGCCCAGGAGCGTGAGCCTCAGGAGGGATCGAAGCGGGGCAGGATCGGCCCGCAGTCTTCCGAAGGCTCTCGGACGCACCCCTCCAGGCTCCAACTCTTCAGATCGTCTGCCAAGACCCGTCGGTTGGTCGTGTCCACATCCATGGGCGTCACGGACACCAGGCCGTTGGCCACGGCGTTGCAGTCGCTACCCGGCAGATCCCGATGCTGCACTGGCACGCCGCCGATCCAATAGTAGGGCGCGCCGCGAGGATCGTCTCGACGCTCGACGTGATGCCGAAAATGGCGGTGGCCCTGGAAAGTCATCTGATAGCGCTCGGCCGAACCCGGCGGGACGTTCACGTTGAGCAGGGTGTCGGGGGGCAGCCCGTCGCTCAGGATTCGCTCGGCCAGCCGGGCCGCGAAGGCGGCCGAGCCCTCGAAACCGCCTTCTTTGGGGTCCGTGGCCGAGATGGCGAAGGCGGCCAGGCCCATCAAGGTCCCCTCCATCGCGCCGCCGACCGTGCCCGAGTAGTGCACATCGAAGCTGAGGTTCGGGCCCGCATTGATCCCCGAAGCCACCAGGTCCGGTCTTCGTGGGAGGTACTCGTGGATGGCGAGGTAGACGGCGTCGGCCGGCGTCCCCTGGACGGACACCCAGCGGGGTAGAAGCGCGTGGCCTCGAAGCGGCGCGTGGAGGCTTATCTGATGCGACACCCCGGACTGGTTTCGGTCCGGCGCCACGACCCAGACCTCCCCGACGGGATCTAGGCCCGAAGCCAATGCCTTGATGCCTGGCGCATGGATTCCGTCGTCATTGGTCACCAGGATCAGGGGACGTTCGCTCACCGCAGCACGCTCGGCGGGGCTTCGAGCGGAGTCAATCGGATGTCCGGGGACGAAAGAAGCGAAGCAGATCGTAGCCCACACCGACACCGACGTACGGTGTGTGCACAAAGCTCGTATACACCTCGTCCAAGTAGTCTTCCAGGTCGTCGGCGAAGGCGCGACTGAGCCGCGCGCGGGGCTCGTCCCCTCTGGGCTCCACCGAGTTGGAGGCCTCAACGGTGGTCACGAATCCCAAGCCAACCCGCACGGCCAAGCCGTTCTTCCACTCCCAACGATGTGAAATCTCGAAGCCCAGCAGGTGAAGAGTAGAGGCGACGTCGAACTCGGTCGAGCCCCCCAACGGCACCGCTTGCCCCAAGGCTGCCCCCAAAAGCGCGGCGCCGTTTGTCGCTCCTCCCAAGGTGGCCAGCATGTAGCCCGCATCGATGCTCCAGTCGTAGCGACGGAAGGGCCGCCAACCAGCGTGCAGTCGCCAGATCAAAGAAGACTGCAGGGTGTCGACGATGACCTGACTAGTCTCGTCGTTGTAGTCGCCGATCTCTTGGGAGACGGCATCGATCAGCTCCACGTAGGCACTGGGAACGACGCCCAAAGAGGTCCAAGCCCGGATGCGGTGAGGGAACTCGGCTTCGATGCGCGCACCCACATGGAGCGGGATGTCTGTGGAAAGCTCGGCCCACAGTCGCCAAGGTGGCGAATTGGCCTCTGCCGCGCTGGCGGTATCCGTTTGTCCCAGCACGCTGGCTAGGACAAGAGCCGCGATCAAGGGTTCACCGGTCGACCTGTGGAACGCACTCCTTCGAGCGTGCTGAAGATGGCCACTCGAGTCACAAAGACCACGTCGACACTGGGCGTGCGACGGGCGAAGTCCAGGCCCGCTTCCGTACCCATGACGAATAGACCGGTCGCCAGGGCGTCGGCCATGGCCGCGTCCCGGGTCACCACGGTCACCGAGCCCTCGAAGGCAGGCGGCCTGCCCGTCCGCGGATCGAGGATATGACCGATGGTCCGCCCTGCGATGGTGCGGGTACGAAAGTAGTTCCCGCTGGTCGCCAGAGCCACATCATCGACCGCCAGGCGCGCCGCCACCGAGGACGGGGCAAATGGATCGGCCAGCTCCACGACCCGCGGCCCGCCGCCGGCAAGGCGACCTCGGACCCGGATGTCTCCTCCGATGTTGACGAGAATGTGCTCGTAGCCCCGCCGTTCCAACTCCAAGAAGATGCTGTCGATGATCCAACCCTTGGCCACCCCGGCGATCCCGAGAGCCACACCGTCGCGGTCGAAGCTCAGCACGTCTTGGCTGCGTTGGACGTGCTCAACACCTACACGATGCAGAGCCTCCTCGAGTTCGGCCTCGCTGGGCATGCGTCCTCTTGTCTCTGCTTCGGACCACAGCTCTCCGAGCGGTCGCCAAGTGATGTCGAAGGCTCCGCCCGTCGCGCTGCTGACTCCGAGGGCTCCGTCGATGATGGCGGCCAGCGTGTCGGATAGGTGGACGGGATTCCTGGCTGCGTTCCGGTTGAGCTTCGAAATCTCGGAGGATTCCTGCCACTCGGACAGCCGAGCCTCCATGGTCTTGGTCATGGACCGCACGGTAGCGAGGTCTTTCGCCACCGCCTCCGCTCGGTGAGGAGGGGCAGCAAGCACGACGTAGTAGCTGGTCCCCAGCTCCACGCCTTTGTCACTGAAGTGCTCGAGCTTTGGGGTCGTCTTTCGCTTGGGCTCTGGGACTTGCTCGACCCGCGTGAAGGGCCCGAAGTCCTCATCGTCGAGAAGAAATATGCTGGGCGTGCCATGGACGTGGAAGCGGTCCGCCACCTCGCCATCGGCGTCGACCAAGACCGTCGGAAAGTCCAAGTTGTACTTGTCGCAGTGGTCCTTGGTGCGCGCGGCCTCGGTCCCGCTCAACACGTACAGGACCGGGACTTCGGGATGAGCGCGAGACCAAGCGGAGAGCGCTGGAAGCTCGCTGATGCAGACTCCGCACCAAACGGTGGCAAAGACCACCAAGGTCGCCTCATCCTCCGCTACCAACTCCTGGAAAGGGATCGGCGACGCGCCGAGAGGCCGTGCCTCCAGCCCTTGGAGCTGAATGGCCGCGGCGAAGGCCAAGAGCGCGGGCGTCACCATGCCGTCTCCACCCCGGTATTCGCGCCGCCTGCGAATAGACCATCACTTCGAGCGAAGCCGTAGACAGAAGCACGAACCGCCCAGGCCAGACGAGCCGCGGTTCGGACCGGAAAGCGCAGCTGGATACCTGGACTGTGGGTCGTGAACGTAGCCAAGTCCGAGTCCTGGGTCGCAAAGACGCCCTCGGGGAGTCGGGCCCGCTGAACGTCGACCCTTCTGAACAGCTCCGCCGCCTCCTGACCGTCGATGAAGAAGCGGGTCCCGTCCTGCCAGGAGAAGCGATACCAAAGCCGTATCGACGCTTCACCCTTCTGAAACAAAGAAAACTGCGCCTGAGGCTGCAGGCTGAAGTGCTGAATGCTCCAGTCGTCGATGTAGCCGCTGAAGTCGGCACCCAAGCCGATGCCCACGTTGGGCGAGTAGCGAACACGGAGGTTGGCCTGAAGGCGGCTTCGGTCATCGGGCAGCCTCTCCTGCACGAGCTGAACGTCGGGCGCAAGACGAGGATCGGAGAGTTGCTCCTCCATTCCGCCGACGTACTGGAGGGTGTTGTACAGTCGGCCCCATTGTCTCGCTGCCTGAATGCTCATGGTGGTCAGCCAGCTCTTGGACCAAAACTGCGACCAACCCAGCATCGCAGTTGCCGTATACTGCTCAGGTCGGTCGGAAGGTTGGTTGTCGAAGTTGGCCCACCAGGGCCATGAGAAGCGAAAGCTCGTGTTTGCGAAGACGCTCGCGTTGCCGTGGGCCAGTTCGCGAACGACGTCGAAGTTGGGGCCTACGGACACGAAGCCATCCTGGTGGTGGTAGAAGAAGCCTGGTGACCAGGTCCACGGTCCGCCTCCAGGGTTGAGCGAGACGGTAATCGAGCTGTCGAGCGTAATGACGTTGGGCGTGGCCGAAGCCACGGTGGAACCGGCGGGAAGTGGATTCTCGAAGTCGTTCTCAATGTAGGACAGGACACCATTCAAGCGAATCTGAGCGTGCTCTCCCGAGGCTAGATCTATGTCGAGACCAATGCCGCCGTACTGAAAAGACTCGGAACGAAACTGGTTGCCGGCCGTTCCATCGCCTGGGTCGCCCTGACCAAAGGCGTAGACGTCGAGCGCGATCTTGTTCTTTCGGGGACCCTGAAAGTCGAGGCGCTCACCCAAGCTAGGCGTTTGAGCCTCGGCGACGCCCGTGGTCGCCAGGAGAAGAAGCGGTCCGATGATGGAACGCTTCATTGGCATCCGCAGGAGCCGACGGCGGCGCCACCAAAGCCTCCAAAAGCGCCTTCCCGAGCCGCCTCGACCTTGTTGCGAATGAAGACGACTCGGCCATCGGCGTCGAGCTTCATGCAGGGATGAGAGAGCCGCTCCCGTTGGTAGAACTTGGTGGTGTTGCAGCCAGCGAGGACGCCGAGGGCACCCAACAGAACGATGAGCCGCATCGTGCCCGGACGATAGTCATAGCGAGACGGGAAAAGAACCGCGCCTTGGCGAAATTTTCACTCGGTTCCGTACAGCCTGTCGCCCGCATCGCCCAGGCCAGGGACGATATAGGCGTTTCGATCGAGTCGTTCGTCGATGGATGCAGTGACGATGGGAAGGGAAGGAAAGGCGGCTTGCAGCGTTCCGAGCCCTTCCGGCGCCGCCACGAGGCAGACGAAACGAAGGTCCTTCGCTCCGGCCTCCTTCAGCATCGTCAGAGCCGACACGGCGGAGTGCCCGGTCGCCAGCATCGGGTCGACGACGATGGTCGTTCGTGATTCGAGGTCGGTTGGGGCCTTCATGAAATAGACTTCGGGACGATGGGTGACCTCGTCCCGGCGAAGGCCGATATGGGCGACTTCGGCCTCGGTCACGAGATCGAGCATTCCATCGGCCAGGCCAAGACCCGCCCGCAGGACGGGCGCCACGACGGGTGGGCGCCCGACCAGACAAGGCGCCTCCGTCGTGGCCACTGGGGTTCGAATGGATCGAGTGGACAGTCTCAAGTCTCGTGTCGCTTCGAAGCACAGCAGGCCGCCGATCTCGCGAAGAAGCCTCCGGAACTCGGAGCTCGGGCAAGTCTCCTCGCGCATGAGGGTGAGTTTGTGCTGGACCAGAGGGTGGTCGAGGACGCGGACCGTCACCACGAAAGTGACGCCTCGGCTCGCAGCCCGCGGTCAACCGACCCCTTGCCGCTCTTCCTTGCGATCTCCAGGATATCTGAACATATTTTCAGTTCATGAGCTACCAGGAATGTTGGAGCGTGGTCCGGGTCGAAGGCGGCTACGCGGCGGCTCGATTCGGTCGAGGTGGGATCTACGGAGGCCAGTGGCAGATCTTGGGATGGCTGCAGGACCGGCCCAGCGACTACAAGTCCGCCTACCAGCACGGTACGGCGGTGGAGGGTCCCCATGGGTTCGCGGCCCGCCTTTTTCCCAAACTACGTTGAGGCCAAGCGCTGGTATGCCGGGCTCCAGAGGCATTCGAATGGACGCTCAGGACCGGGGACAGCGGGGGTTCTTTCCAGCTCTTCGAGCAGCTTGAAAGGTCGCCTTCACATCGCTCTGCATCTCGGTGAGATACCTCGCCCGGCGGTTCGGGTCGGGATGGGTCGAAAGGAACTCGGGCCCTCCGCTCCCTCGCGACGCCATCTTCTGCCACAGCTTCGGCGCCCCCGATGGGTCGAAGCCCGCCCGGGCCAGGAGCTTCAGGCCCACGACGTCGGCCTCCTCTTCTTGGGTCCGGCTGTGGGGTAGAGCGACACCAAACTGAAAGCCAAGACCTAGACCCGCCATCACCAGCTGACCCGTCTCGTCGTTCTCGGCGTTGATGACCGAACCCAGAAGGGCCGAGACCCCCGACGCAGCCGACTGCTGGCTCACCCGCTCGTTGCCGTGCTGTTCGATGACGTGGCCGATCTCGTGGCCCATGACCGCCGCCAGCTGGTCCTGGTCCTGGGCAAAGTCGATCATACCTGAGTAGACGCCGATCTTGCCTCCCGGAAGGGCGAAGGCGTTCACCTGGTCGCTCTCGAAGACGACCACCTCCCACTGTTGATTTCGATCGAGCCCGCCGGCCGCGAGGAGCGCGTTCGCGATGCACCGAACGTAGCCGCTCTCCTTGCTCGTCGTGGCCTGGGTCGGTTCCTGCGCCTTCATCTGTACGAAGGCCTCGGCGCCGAGCTGGGACATCTGCCCCTCCGGGAAAAGGAGCAGCTGCTTCCGGCCGGTCGAAGACGTGGCGCAGGCGGCCCCGAGAGCAAGGCCGAACGCGACGAGAACGCGCCTCACCACGACTCCAGGAGCCGTTGTGCGTCATCGAGCCGTTTCTTGGCGCCGACAGGGTCGCTCTGCAGACTTGCTTGGGCATCGTCCAAGGCCCAGCGAATCCGAGAGACGACAGAATCACTGGCCCAATCGATTCTATGCACCCGATGAGCGAACACTTCGCTCATGATCTTCAGCCGTTCGGCGTCCGACGCATCCGCAGGGATGGGCAGGCCAAGCGTGTCGTAGGTGAAGGCGAATGGGGCTTCAGGATGGCCCGCCTCGTCATGGGCGCTTCCGGCCCAGGCCAGGGCACCCACCAGCGCCGCCGTGGCCACGCTGACCGCCGTGAAAAGGATCCTCATGGACCCTGACTGGCCTGTTTTTCTCTAGGATGCCAGACTCCACGAGGACCGTGGCCGAGATCGTGACTCCGGAGCCCGACGCACAGCGGCGGGCTGCCTCTCAGGTCTCGCTCGTCATCCCTGCCCTGAACGAGGCCCAGGCACTATCCTCCGCCCTTCGCGCCGCTCTGAACCTGGAGCCGCCCGCCCTCGAGCTCATATTGGTCGACGGCGGAAGCACCGACGGGACCGTCACCCTGGCCGAAGAGGCAGGGGTACGCGTGCTCCACGCCGCACGGGGACGAGCGCTTCAGATGAATCTCGGCGCCCAGGTGGCTCGAGGAGGGATCCTCTGCTTCCTCCACGCCGACACTCGGCTACCGAGGGATGCGGTCGCGGTCATGCGCCACAGCCTGGCCGACCCAGAGGTCGCGGCGGCAGGCTTCACGTCCTTGATGGAGGGTCCGGAAGGGGTTCGCTGGGTGACCAGCTTTCACAACTTCATCAAGACCTACTACGCCCCCTTATTGTTTCGACCCGTCGCCTTCTTTCGGCGACACCTCCGCCTGCTCTTCGGGGACCAGGCGATCTTTTGCCGGCGCGAAGACTTCGAATCCGTTGGGGGCTACCAAGAGGTTCCCATCATGGAGGAGGCGACGCTGTGCGAACGCCTCGGTCAGCGTGGACGGATCCTCCAGCTCTCCCGCACCGTACGTTCCTCGGACCGACGCGTGCGACGCTGGGGCTTTTGGCGGGCCCACGCGACCTATCTATTGGTCGGCTTTGCTTGGGGGCTCGGCATCTCTGGCCGCCGTCTGCGCAGACTCTATCCCGACGTCCGCTGATCTATCGCATGCGGGCAATCCAGACCTCTTCCTTTTCGTCGACGCAGCGGCCCTCGGCGCGGCCTTCGAAGCCCTTGTCGAAGGGCGAGAGTACGAAGGTGCACTGAAGCACCCCTTGTTGGCCGCCCAGCAGCTCGACCTCGTAGACGCCGTCCTCTCGGACCGAGAATGCGTTCTTCTGCGGCCATCGCTCGGGGAAAGGGCTGAAGGTGTTGGCGCCGGTCTGGGATTCGAGATCTCCGACTTGGTCGTCATCGATGCGCGCTGCGGCCCGCGGCGAAGGCACGTCGACCGAAGCGAGGAACAGCTCTTCGCCCCGCTCCGTCCGAAGACTGCCGTGAAGCGGACTCTCACCCTGGTACTGGAAGAAGAGCGTTCCCACTGGAGCCCGATCCTCGCCGAAGTCGTGAGGCCGCGCCCGGGGGGGCGCGGACGTCGCACAAGCGGCGAGGAGATGGGCCGCGCAGAGCATGCGGAGCATGTCCGGAAGCATGGCAGCTCGCGCTGCGAGCGTCACGTCTTGGTGAGCTTGACGAAGTCGTCGAGGACGGTGGCGTCTTCGATGGTGGGCGGCGTCTTCCACTCCTGACCGTCCATGATAGAGCGAAGCGTCTTTCTGAGGATCTTACCGGATCTGGTCTTGGGAAGCCGCTCCACGACGTGCACCGACTTGAGACTGGCGATGGGCCCGATCTTGTCTCGAACCATGGTCTTGGTTTCATCCGCCACCGCGGACTCGGGGGCCCCCGACTTCAAGACAACGAAAGCCATGGGACGTTGGCCCTTCAGTTCGTCCGAAACACCAACCACCGCGCATTCGGCCACCGCAGAATGGCCAGCCAGAACTTCCTCCATCGCCCCGGTCGACAGGCGATGCCCGGCGACATTGATCACGTCGTCCGTTCTGCTCATGACGAAGACATAGCCGTCTTCGTCGATCATCCCCGCATCGGCGGTCTTGTAGTAGCCCGGGAACTCGTCGAGGTAGGCCTCGCGGTAGCGATTCTCGGCGCTCCACAGCGTAGGGAGCGCACCCGGCGGAAGCGGGAGGCGGGCCACGATGTTGCCGATCGTTCCCGGTGAAGCCGGCTGGCCTTCGTCGTCCAAGACCCGAACATCCCAGCCAGGAACGGGACGAGTCGGCGAACCTGGCTTCACGGGTAGACGCTCGATGCCGAGACAGTTGGACGCAACGGCCCATCCAGTCTCGGTCTGCCACCAGTGGTCGATGACGGGCACCTTCAGAACGCCCTGTGCCCATTCCAAGGTGGCGGGGTCGCAACGCTCGCCGGCCAGGAAGAGCGCCCTCAGTCCCCGAGTATCGTGCTTTCGTGCGTGCTCTCCCTCGGGATCTTGTTGTTTGATGGCGCGAATGGCGGTGGGTGCGGTGAACAAGACTCGAACGTTGAGCTCTTCCACCACCCGCCAGAAGGCACCCGCGTCCGGCGTGCCAACTGGCTTGCCCTCGTAGAGAATGGTCGTGCAGCGGTTCAGGAGAGGGCCGTAAACAATGTAAGAATGGCCGACTACCCAGCCCACGTCTGAGGCCGCCCAATAGGTGTCACCCGGTTCGACGCCGTACACGTTCTTCATGGTCCAGTTCAACGCAACTGCATGACCACCGTTGTCCCGAACGATACCTTTGGGCTCGCCCGTAGTCCCGGAAGTGTACAGGATGTACAACGGATCCGTAGCATCGACGGGCGTGCAGGGGACCGGCTCACCGCCGGCCTCGACCTCGGCCCACGACTCTTCGCCCGCGGCGAGCTCCGCCGGCGCTTGCTGTCGCTGAAGGATTACGCATCGTTCCACTTCATGCTGGGCCAGGGCCAAGGCCTCCCGCAGCAGCGGCGCGTAGGGAATGACTCGGGAGGGTTCGATGCCGCAGCTCGCGGAGAGGATCAGCTTGGGTCGAGCGTCGTCGATCCTCTTGGCCAGTTCCGCCGCCGCGAATCCGCCAAAGACCACGGAATGGATGGCGCCTAGTCGGGCGCAGGCCAACATGCCTACGACGGCTTCAGGCACCATGGGCATGTAGATGATGACTCGATCTCCCTTGCCCACGCCCCGTTTTGCCAGGGCTCCTGCAAATCGCGAGACTCTATCGGTCAGGGCAGCATAGGTGAAAGTCTGCTTTGTCCCCGTGATAGGTGAGTCATAGATCAGCGCTGGCTGATCACCGTGGCCTGAGGCTACGTGGCGATCGAGGGCGTTGTGACAGGTATTGATCAACCCACCCTGGAACCAGCGATAGAAGGGGGCCCGCCGTTCGTCGAGCACCCCGTCCCACGGACGAACCCAGTCCAGCTCCCGGGCCGCTTCGGCCCAGAAGGTCTCGGGGTCCTCCAAAGATGCGCGGTGGACCTCGCGTAGGCTGCTCATCCCTTCAACCAATCAGACGCGGAGGCGAGTGGAAAAGCCCCCGGTTCCACGGAAGTGCTCGCGTCCTCTCGGCTCTGCCTCCAGCATGAGGCCATGCGAAGCCTCACTCTGACGGCATTGTGCGCTGCGTCGTGGCCCGCTTTGGCCGCTCCTTCTGCCGTCGGCACATGGAAGACCATCGACGACGATACCGGGAAGCCCCGCTCCTACGTCGAGATCACGGAGCAGGCGGGCCAGCTTCGGGGCCGAATCGTGGCCCTCATCGACCCCGAAGAGCCGGACCCCAGATGCACCCAGTGTTCCGGCGCCAAGAAAGACAGGCCCATCAAAGGCCTCGAGATCATGTGGGGCCTCCAGGCCAACGGCGCGGCCCAGTGGTCGGGGGGCAAGATCATGGACCCCGAGAACGGGAAGACCTACGACTGCAGGATTTGGCTGGAGTCAGAGGGGGAGCTCAAAGTTCGGGGGAGCTGGCTATTCTTGGCACGAACCCAAAGCTGGTTCAGGGCCGCACCTCCCGCGCCATGAATCCTCGGGCTCCGACCGGCTCAGAGTCGATTGGCGGCGAGTTCGGCTAGGGCGGAACGCTCCCCCTTGATCAGGGTGACGTGTCCACTGATTCGTTCCCCCTTCATTCTCTTTACGACGTAGACCAGCCCGTTGTTGCTGGCATCCATGTACGGATTGTCGATCTGATAGGGGTCACCCGTGAGGACGATCTTGGTCCCGGTTCCGGCTCGAGTGAGGATCGTCTTGACCTCGTGGGGCGTCAGGTTCTGGGCCTCGTCGACGATCATGTACTGCTCGGGAATCGAGCGACCGCGGATGTATGTGAGGGGCTCGACCTGAAGAAGGTCAAGGTCTATCAGCTCTCGATAGGAGCGGCTCTTCGCCCTTCCGTTCTTGGGCTTGGCGCTGTCTGACAGGCCCATCAAGAACTCGACGTTGTCGAAGATAGGCTGCATCCACGGGCCCATCTTCTCTTCCACCGTACCCGGGAGGTAGCCCAGGTCCTTGCCCATGGGGAAGATGGGCCGCGAGACCAGGACGCGCTGGTAGACCTGCTGTTCGGCCGTCCGCTGCAGACCGGCCGCAATGGCGAGGAGCGTCTTGCCGGTGCCGGCCTTGCCGACCAGGCTAACCAGCTGAACCTCGTCGTCCAAGAGCAGCTCCATGGCCATGCTCTGCTCCAGGTTTCGGGGCGTGATGCCCCAAGTGGGTGAGGCCTCGCTCACGAGACGGAGACTCGACTGGTCCGGCGACACCCGAGCAAGGGCCGTCCCCTCCGAACTGTCCAGGACCATGAACTCGTTCGGCGCCTCGGATTCGAAAGGCAGCACCAAGGACTGCTCAGCTCGGAGCCGCCGAATCAGCTCAGGCTTTACCTCGACCAACCGTCGTCCTGGCCAGAGCTCTTCGATGTCGGCCCGCTCGGTTTCGTAGTCTTCGGCCCGAAGGCCCAGAGCATCAGCGCGTATCCTCAGGTTGACGTCCTTGGACACCAGGATACAGGGCCGGTCGGGCTCCTTCTCCTTGGTGGCGAGGGCGACCGCGATGATGCGGCTGTCCATCTCGTTGCCGGCTACCGCCATTTCGGCGGGAAGAGCCTCCGAGGTGAAGCCGACCCGAAGGGTGCCGCCATTCTCGAGGAGGACGCCTTCGGAGATCCGGCCCTGCTTTCGAATACTGTCCAGACTTCGGCTGATGGCTCGAGCGGCACGTCCAAGTTCGCTGGCGTCGCGCTTGAACTTGTCTATCTCTTCAATGACGTAGATCGGGAGGATTACCTGGTTGTCGGCAAAGGCAAAGATCGCCTCCGGATCGTGAAGAAGAACGTTGGTATCCAGGACGAAGTTCTTTTCCACGACCTCCTCGTACCCGGACCGCCGGCGGGGGGAAAGGGGACATTGGCGGCGCCTCTCGAGGGCCAAGCTTCGCTCAAAGACTGGACAGGGCCCGGGCGACGCGCGAGCAAAGATCGATGGAGGGACTCTCCGAGGCCGTTCAGACCGGAGTTCGTAGCCTGCTCCGCAATCCGGGCCGGAGCGGACTGACCGTTCTGGGTCTGGCGATCGGAGTCGCGACCTTCATCGCGACGGTGAGCTTCGGCCTAGGAGCCCGCGCCTCGGTCGTGGATCAGTTCAAGTGGCTCGGTGTGGACGTAGTGACCGTGCGCCGCTTCGGCCGCGTCCATCGACCCCTCACTCGACAGGACGCGAAACGACTGGCCTCCCTGCCCGCGGTGGCGTTTGTCGCTCCAGAGTTCCGCTGGACCGGTTCTCTGGTTGCAGGGCGCCAGGAAGTAGTGGCGGAGATCCGGGCTTCAACCACGGAGTACTTTGAGATCTTCGAGACGCCCGTGGTACTGGGCGGACCCTTCGATCGAAGGGACCTTGAGGAGCGGTCCAAGGTCTGCGTGCTGGGACAGACCGTCGTCGACGCGCTCTTCCCCCAGGCCGACGCGCTCGGAGAGACCCTGGAGGTCGACGGGCGGATGCGCTGTCGCGTCATCGGGATCCTGGAGAGCAAGGGAACGGCGACGAGCGGACGAGATCTGGACAGCGTGGTCTTGGTGCCAGCGAGCACGGCTCGGACCCATCTCCGAGGACTGAGTGCGTCATACAACCAAATCCACGTTCGACCCCAAGCAGGGCGAAGGACGGAGGCCGAGGCAGGCATCATCGACGTACTCCGCGCCAGTCATGAGCTTCGAGAGGGTCAAGCCAACGACTTCGTCCTCCGTAGTCCCGACCAAGCTGCCCAAGTCGCCGACGAGGTGGCCAGCATCATGACCAGCCTCCTGGGCGCCATTGCCGGTGTCTCCTTGTTGGTGGGGGGCATCGGCATCATGAACATTCAGCTGGTGGCGGTGGCCGAACGGACCCGAGAGATCGGGATCAAGGCCGCCATTGGTGCTTCGCCCCGTCAGATCCTGCTCCAGTTCCTGGCCGAAGCCGTCTTCTTGGCCAGCCTGGGCACCGCCCTTGGTACGGCAGCCGGGGTCGGCGTGGCCCTCGTCGTGGCTGAGGCCATGAGCTGGCCGACCGCGGTTCCCGCCCTGGCCATCGTCATCGCCATCTTGTTCGGGGCGGGAACGGGCATCTTGTTCGGCCTTCTTCCCGCTCGACGCGCGGCGGAGCTCGACCCAATCGTGGCGCTGCGTCAGGAGTGAGGCGCGCTCGCCGAAACGGGCCTGGCATTTACTTGCCGGCATGGCCGAGGTAACCCAACCGGGACCCGCCCCGCGTCCAACCCATGAGCGAACCCAGCGCAGCCGCGCCGCCGGAAGATGAAAGCCCACCCTCCCCTGGGCCACGCGGCCGCGTGATGAAGGCCTCAGCCTGGGTGGTCGTAGGTCAATCGAGCATCAGCGTCATTCGCCTTGGCTCGAATCTCATCCTGACCCGTCTCCTCGACGAAGAGGCCTTTGGCCTCATGGCACTGGTCAACGTCTTCTTGGTCGGGCTCGAGCTGTTGAGTGACCTCGGCCTGGGTCCAGCCGTGGTCCGTCACCACGATCAAGAAGACGAACGCTTCATCAACACGGCTTGGTCCATGTCGGTGATACGAGGCGCACTGCTCTGCTCTATTTGCTGGATAGGCGCCTATCCCTTCTCGCTGTTCTATGGCGAGCCGGTACTCGGGCCGCTCACCATGGTCGTCGGGGTCAGCGTCTTCATCTCGGGATTCGCTTCGACCCGATTCTTCGAGACACAACGACGCCTCCAAATGAAGGAGATCAGCATCCTTCAGATCTGTCGGCTGTTGGTCCAGGTCGGAACCATGGTCACGCTGGCCTGGATCTACCGTTCGGTTTGGGCACTAGCTCTGGGCAGTTTGGCCGGGAGCCTGACATGGGTCGCCATGACCCACTTTTGGCTCCATGGGATTCGAAACCGCTTTCGCTGGGAGAAGAGCGCCGTCAAGAGTCTGTTCGGCTACGGCAGGTGGATCTTCGGAAGCACCATGGTGAACTTCTTCTCGTCCCATTCGGACCGGCTGATCTTCGGCAAACTCATCCCGGTCAACATGCTCGGGGTGTACCACATCGGTGCCACCGTGGCCGACATCCCCACGAGCTCGTTGACCACTCTTGCTAGTCGGGTCCTTTTTCCGCTCACCAGCCAGGTCAAGGACGAAGACGACCATCTCAAGCGCATGTTCGCCCGCAGCTCACTGCTGTTCACGACGGTTGCGGGATGGATCCTGTGCGGCTTTGCGGCGGGCGGACAGACCATCATCGATCTGCTGTTCGACGACCGCTACACCGAAGCGGGATGGATGCTTCAGTTTCTGTGCGTCGCGGGATGGATCAGCGTACTGCAGCTTTCGGTTCGACCGCTGCTCCTGGCCCGGGGTGACGTGCAATACCTCCTCTACGGGAACCTGGCCAAGCTGTTCGCCATGCTGGCGCTCATCCCACTCGGATACATGCAGTTTGGGTTTCCGGGGGCGGTGGCGGGCCTGGCTGGCTCGCGGATCGGAAACTACCTAGTGTTGGCTTTCGCACTGCGGAAGACCGGCTTCGGGAACAGCCTCGGCGATCTCTTCATGAGCCTCTACTTCGCGGCCGGCGTCCTGGCAGGCAACGTGGCCGCTCGCTACGTCGACGGACTGGGGGCGCATACCATCGTCGAAGCCGTCGTGGTCTTCGTCGTGGTCACGCTGTTCTGGACGCCCCGGGCAGCCAGAGTTGCTCGAGAGTTCGGGGGCGTGAAGGCCCTCTTGTCTCGGTAGCACTCGGCTACTGGCAAGCGAACTGGATCAAGCCCAGCTCGACCACGCAGGGCGGCTCGCCTCCGATGAGCTCGGCGCAAGTAGTCTCGTCCAAGCAACGGGCGGCGTTCTCCAGCGCCCGTCCGCAGGCGGGCGCGTCCGTATCACCCTCGAAGCTCCGAAGGCAGGGGTCGGTGCAGTTGGGGACCGGGAATATACAGCGCCCGGTCAGGTCACAACTCGCTTCGCAGAAGCGAACCAACTGGGGCGAAGGATCGGGCGGAGGAGGAGGCGCGTCCGAGCAGGCCTCGACCAACTGCTCCGTTTGGTCTCGACAAACATCGGGCCGCGTCGTGCAGTCGCGGTTCTCCAAGCACTCGGCCAGCTCTTCGCTCGCCTCAATACACCCCGGCCTGTCCGAGTCGAGTCCAGGGATCTCAAAGCTGTCACAGTTCTCGCGACAGCTCTGTCCAGCCTCTGGATCCACGCATGCCAGGAGGTCGCAATTCGCATTGCACAAACGCTCGAAGCCCTCTCCCCGGTCGAAGTCTCCCAGGTCCCTGGAAACGCCAGCATCCTCGAAAGGAGGGAACCCGAAATCGGCAGATGGCCCACTGTCGGCACTGACGCTCCCTCCGCCGCCCGTGTCTTCGCCGTCGCCGGCGCCAAGGCCGCCTAGACGGTCCTCCCCGCTGCAGGCGGGAAGGAAGACAAGGGCCACGATAACGCCGGAACGAAGGGCGGGCATGAGTTCCGTTTATTCGAAGAAGTGGACCGGGAGCAACCGAGCTTGGCCTTCGGGGCCATCCAGCCCGGATTTCCCCAGACTCACCGCGTGAAGATGATGTTGTCGAGGTAGATGCGCTCGGCAATGTCGGGGAACCACACCACGGCCTGGACGTCGTCTCGCTTGGGAAGCATGAAGTCATCGAGGGGAACGGCAAAGCTCATCCATTGATTCTTCACGACCGGTGGCGTGGTGGTCGCGTCGAAGACGATGAAGCTGAAGTGGTCGTCTCCACCTCGCTGGAGGACTCCGTCCGGCCCCGCATCCGCAATGAGAACTTGAAAGGAGGACACATTGCCCACCCACATGTCGAAGCGAAGGGTCGTGAAGCCCGAAAGATCCAGATTGGTGGGAGGCTCCAGGGTGAGTTCTCCCTGAGGACCGGGCGACGGGACCACAAAATCGAAGAAGAAGACGGCGTCCCCCATCACGTCGAGTTCGCTGTTGGTGGCCGTGTCGGCCGCGGTGTCGATCTCGCTCCGAGGGACGTCGGTGTAGGCGTCGCTGAAGAGGGAGATGACGTCGGCCGGCGGGAACATCGGGGTCGGAGCGGGCACGTTGGGCGGGGGGGGGGGTACGACGACCGTCAGGTCCAGAGGGACGGTATCGACGCCGTCCACGGTGCCGACGATCTGGGCCACGCCCTCGTCGATGGCCGTGACGAGGCCATCGATCTCCACCGTAGCCACCGCTGATTCGGTGGAGCTGAACCCCTCGAAGAAGCGACGAGAGAAGTTGATCTCGAGCAAGATTTCGGGATTGGCGCTCGTGATTCGAGCGAGACCCGTCACCGTGAAGGTGTCGCCGGGCGCGAGCGGGCCCGTCAAATCCCGACTCGGGACGAGCTCGAAGTTCAGGGTGGGGAGGTTATCGAGCTCGAGGTAGCGAATCTCGTCGAGCTTGACCGTGACGTCGGTGGCCGCAGCTCGAATGCGGAGGGCAGTGGCCACTTCCGTCATCTCGACCGGACTGGGAAGAAGAAAAATGACCCGCTGCCAGTCGCTGACGACCGGAACCTGGCCACTCAGGGAAGAGCCGTCGGCCTGGATGATCTCCAGGATGGTCGGGACGTTGTTCTGCTCCGTCCTGATGCTCAGCTCGATGGCGTGGAATGCCGACAAGTCGGTCGCAGCGGGAAGGACGAGGCTCACGTCAGCTTCGAACTCAGGGTCTGCGCTTGCAGGTATGTCGATGCGGAGGGAGCGGGTGCCTTGGACGGCATCCATGTCGTCCACGCTGACCGTCGCGCTGGGTGCACCCCCTGCGTCGTTGGCGACCTGAACCTGTGCACCGTTGCGAAGCTCTTCTCGGAACAGATAGAAGCCCTCTTCGGGCGCCTCCACGTTGATAGTCACGGTCGTCGAAGCACCCTCGAAGTTGATGGTGATGACGGCGGCACCCGAGTCCACCGCCGTGACCAAGCCGCCGGCGTCGACAGTGGCCACGTTGACAGGGCTGGAACGATAGGTGGCCTCGGAAGTCCGGTCCTCCCGAGTACCGTTGTCAAACGTGGCTTGGACCGAGAGCTGCACCGTATCACCGATGTTCAGGTTCGCCGTGCTGGGCGTAGCGCGGACCCGGGTCACCATCGGCTCCTGGCCCATGTCCTCTGCCCCCATATCGGGGTCGGTCATGCCCATGTCGGCGGAGCCGAGGTCCTCCGCGCCCATGTCGACGTGGGCGTCGCCCTGGTCGACGGTCGCGCCCATGTCCTGGAGTCCGTCACCGTCGTTCCCGGACTCGCTCGAGCAGGCAAAGCACAGCAGGCCAAGGGCGGGCAGGATCCGCTTGATCATCATGGTAGCCTTTTGCGTTCGGACGCCCTTGGACAAGCCCCCTTTGCGGTGAAAATGAAGGGATCGAGGGATCTGCTTGCGCCTGACGAAGCTCGAGCGATGCCGCGCAGCCTCTTCCTGTGCTACGCGCGGGAGGTGTCCCCTCGTTTGCCCCCCTGCCTCGTCCTTCTGGCCACATCGGCGCTCCTGAGCGCCTGCGGCGGCGGGGCCGAAGACTGTCCCACCGTCTGCCGAGAGATCGGCGGGCTCGCCGGTCGAACGGCCTCGGTGGCTGATGACCTTTGCGATGGTCGAGGCGCCGACATTGCGGAAGAGGAGGACGAAGACACCTGCCGGCGCCGCTCGGCCGATCTGTTCCAAGTGGAACGCTGACCCTGGATTCAATCCTCGAGATCAAGCTGCTTCAAGGCCCGCTTCGGTGCGACCGTTCGATAGCCCTGCACCAGGAGCTCCTGCACCTCGTCCCAGTCGACATCGGCGTCCAGGCGCACACCTACCCATCCCTTGGGACCGAGATACTTGGGCCGATAGAAACGTTGGGGGTCCAACCCAACGAGCTCGGCCTGGACGCCGTCCGGCGCCTTGATCCAGACCCCGACGCGACCCTCGTCGTAGCTACCATCATGAAAGGCGGCGAAGGTCTTCTTGCCTCCCCAGAAGAAGGGCGCGCCGTGGGATAGCTTCTCGCTCGTTTCCGGGAGCTGGCCGACCAGCCTCCGCAGGCGTTTCAGGGCCCGTTCGGCGAACTGGGCGCTCATGGACTGGCCTCGATGGGCCCGAATCAGCGCTGAGCGCGCTGCCACACGGGCGCGGCCCGGGCACGGCGCCAGGGGATCAAGGCCAAGAGGCCCACCACGAGCAGGGGCCACAGCACCTGGCCGTTGGCCCCTTGGCAGCCGCCGCTGTCTCCGGCGGGCGCGAGTTCTGGTTCATCCATCGGTTCCGGGACGTCTTCGCATCGCGGGTCGACTTGCGAGGGGCAGTTGGGCTCGGAAGGGAGGACCTGCAGCTGGAAGGCGGCCGTCCGCGTTCGACCGATGGCGTCCACTGCTACTATGCCGAAGTTGGCCGTCTGGGCCGTGGCGGGGGTCCCGCGAAGCACACCCTGGTCTCCCTCGACTTCCAGCATGAGACCGCTGGGCAGGGTGCCGGAGTTGACCACGAAGTTGACCGGAGAGACGCCGCCCGACTGACCGATGTCGGCCTCGAAGGCTTCGCCGGCAATGGCCAGGTCAAGGGTGTCGGAGGTGATGTCGAAGGGGCTGTCTTCGACCACGAGCGTGAGGTCGATGGTGGTGAGCCGGGGGGAGGCGCCCATGACGGGACTCTCTTCGACCCGAACCGTGAACTCGAAGTTCCCAGACTCCTCCAGCCGTCCGATGATGCGACCGGCCGGAGTGACGATGAGGTTGTTCGGGAGCCGGCCCCCGAAGAGCTCGAAACTCAAGTCTCCGAGCCCGCCCGAGACGACGAGCAGAACATCCAAGACGTCGCCGAGCTGTCGGGTCCCAAGCTCGGGGTCCTGAATCACCAAGGGGTCCAGGGCCGCGATTTGCAGATTATAGACCCGGCTCGCCGAATCCGCACCGTCGTCGACGGTGACTTCGACCGAGAATTCGCCTTCGCGGACAGGCGTGCCGACGATTCGTCCTTCCCCATCCACTGAAAGTCCGTCCGGAAGACCGATCGCGTTGAAGTTGAAGTCGACCCGGTCGTCCGAGCTTCCGCCGGTGAAGCCGATCAGGTGGTCATAGGGCATACCGAACTGGCCCGGGGGCAGAGCATCGTCGGTCAGGACGATGGGGGGCGCGGCGATGAAGAAGCGCTCTTGGGTGCGGGCGATGCCCACGTTCTGATCCGCCAGTAAGACCTCGGGAATGAGGTTGGCCGGATCGAGCACGCAGATCGGGAAGTAAAGGCCCGCGTCGATGCGCACGTCGGGGACCCGTCCCGGGACTTGGAGGATGTACTCCACCCGGTTCGGGAGGGCACCGGTGGCGGCGTTGCCCAGGAAGACGTCCTGATTGGTCTCGAGGCGTTGATCCTCCGAGGCATAGAGCGCGACCTCGATGGATTGGGTGACGGGCACGCCACGATTGCGCACCCCCACGTCAAACACGACATCGGAGCCCGGGAGCACAGGCGATGGGCCGGACGAGAAGGTGCAGGAGGTCACTTCGAGGTCGAAACCGGTCAGCAGGGTAGGGACGGGCGTGACCTCGATGTTGTCGGCCTCGAAGATCTCTTCGAACTCGTCGTCGGGGTCCAGGATGGCGATGAGGTAGAATTCCTCGTCCAGAGGGAGATTGGCGGGAATCGTCAGCTGAATAGCCACGTTGGTCTCACCTCGGTCGATGTCGGCGACGTCGGTGAAGACGCCAATCAGATCGTCACCGAATTCGTCGAAAGAGTCGTCAGTAGAGGCGTACAGCGCGACATCGACGCCAGGGGCCGTCTCGAGGGCTCGATTCTCTATGGTCAGGGTCGCAGTCGTCGTGTTGCCGGGCAAGGCGCTCGGTCCTGGAACGATGGCGGTGACGCGAAGCTCAGGCTCGACCAAGGGCTGGACGCGGAAGACCTGGTCGGCCACGGCATCGAAGTCATCGGAGCCGCAGGTTCCGCTGGATGCACAGCCAGTGAAGAACTCGAAGTCGCCAGTGGCGTTCCCGTCGCCTTCGTAGCCCATCATTGCATTCCGCGGAAAGGAGGGCGGGGAAAGGGCGCCGCCGTAGCTGACCTCGAAGGAGCGGTCGACCTCGAAGAAGGCAATGGTGAAACTGCCCTCTTCGACCGGGGAGCTCGGCGTCAAGGTCGTGAAGTCCTCGAACTCCACGTAGAAGACGCGGTTCGGGGAGGTGCCTTCGGAGGCCGTGACGACGCGAACGCTCTGGAGAATGGCCCAATAGGGCGCGACCACGTAGTTGGGCACCAAGCTGTTGGGGAATACGTCCTGGGGATTGAAGATATCCCGGAAGGTGATGTTGCCTGACTCGAAGGCGACATAGCCGGCGGGGTTGATGCGGAGTTCTTGGGCGTCTCGCAGATCGAGGAAGTCGTAGGGGAAGGGAATCGTGACGTCGGCCGTCGACAGCAGCCCTTCCGAAATCCGCTGGGTCACGGTGAGTCCACGCTCCGTCAGGCTCTGGTAGGGCCTGGATGACACCACGGTCACGAATTCGGGCGGCGTCGGCTGAGCCTGAACTGGCGCGCTGAATCCCAGGGCAATGAGCGGGGCGAGGGCAATCGACGGACGCATGGCTCCGGGACTACCAGGAGTGACGCCGATCGGGTGGGCAGAAGTAGGGTTCCCTGATACTTTTGCGGCTCTGGAATACCCAGCCGGGACGGGAAACTTAAGGATCCGCGCATTCGCAGCTTTGCCGAGCCCCTGAGGTCCAGATTACGCGTTCGGGCTGCCCATCGATGACGGCGTCAACGCCTCCACAAGTTCGCAGTCGCGGCATTTCGCCACCCAAAATTCGAGGGAACCCGAGCCAGCTGGAAGTTCCCCTTATCCGCGGCCAGCTCGGACTCCCCAGGGGTACCACCTCAAGAGGCGAAGATTTCTCGGAGCTCTCGCTTGAGCACTTTGCCCGTGGCGCCGAGGGGGAGCGCGTCCACGAACTCCACCCGCTCGGGCACCCAGAACTTCGGCACCTTGGCTCGCAGAAACTCCAGAATCTGTTCGGAGTCGACCTGGGTTTCCGACTCTTTGACGACGACGAGCAGAGGTCGCTCGACCCACTTCTCGTCGGGGGTCGCGATGACGGCGGCCTGAGCGACGCCTGGACACTCCATGGCGGCACCCTCGAGCCCAATGCTGGAGATCCACTCGCCGCCCGACTTGATCACGTCTTTGCTCCTATCGGTCAGCAGCACGTAGCCATCGGGATCGATGCACGCAATGTCGCCCGTTGCGAACCATCCTTCCCTGTGGGCGTGGGACGACTCCGTCTTGAAGTACGACGATGCGACCCAGGAACCTCGAATCTGAAGGTGTCCTGCTGCCACCCCGTCGTGCGGGAGGACCTGCTCCTGGTCGTCCACGATCCTCAGGTCGACCCCGAAGAGCGGACGGCCCTGCTTGGCCTGGAGCTTTCGGCGATCCTCGCTCGACATCTCGTCATGCTTCCGAAGAGCACGGCAGACGGTGCCGAGGGGACTGGTCTCGGTCATGCCCCAAGCATGGAGCACGCGCACGTCATGACCGAGCTCAAAGCCTTCGATCATACTCGGAGGGGCAGCCGAGCCGCCGATGACGACCTTCTCAACCGAGCTGAGCTTCACGTCCCGTACCCGTGCTTCGTTCAGCAAGTTCATCCAGACGGTCGGGACACCGAGGAGACTGGTGACGCCCTCCTGCTCGACCAAATCGAGAAGCCTCGGACCATCCAGGCCGGGCCCGGGGAACACGAGCTTTGAGCCCACCATGGCCGCCGCATATGGAACGCCCCAGGCATTGACGTGAAACATGGGGACCACCGGCAGCGTGACGTCGCGATTCGACAGGGCCAAGGAGTCCGCCATCGTGACGCAGTAGGAGTGAAGAATGGTGGAGCGATGGGAGTAGAGCACCCCCTTGGGGTCTCCGGTCGTGCCCGAGGTGTAGCAGAGCGAAGAAGCTGTGCGCTCATCGAACTGGGGCCACTCGTAGTCGGAGGAGGCCTCGTCGACGAGTTCGTCGTAGTATTTCAGGCCCCCGGGATCACCGCTCGCCCGATCCTTTTCGGATCCCATGAGAACGAAGTGCTTGATGGGATTGCTCGCCTGCATCAGCCGCGCAGCTAGGGGCAAGAAGCTGCGATCAAAGAAAAGAACATGATCCTCGGCGTGATGGACGACGTAGTCCATCTGCTCTGAGGACAGCCGAGGGTTGATGGTGTGGAGCACGGACCCCATCCCCGAAACGCCGAAGTAGAGCTCAAGGTGGCGATGCGTGTTCCAAGCTATCGTGGCGACACGCGTACCGGACTGGACACCTAGCCTCTGAACGGCTCGAGCGAGCTTTCGCGACCGCCTGGCGATCTTTCCGTAGCTCGTTCGGTGGATGGGACCTTCGACCGTGCGCGACACGACCTCCACGTCGGGATGGAACTTGGCGGCAAAGTCGATGGTGTTGGAGATGAGGAGCGGCGCCTCCATCATTTGGCCGAGCATGGGCCGGAAGTCTGTCCCCTCGGACCGAAGCTAAACAACTCGAGCGGATGCTTCGACGATACGGTTCACGTGAATCTCCGCTCTCGAGCCCCATCCGAGCCCAGGTTCGCAACATTCACTGCAATGTACTCAAGATAACGCAGTGCATTTGACGCACTGCAAGAGTGAACTTTTAGGTCGTTGACGGCAGCTCGACTTTCCCTGCTGTGTGTTGTGCGTCAAGCCGCCCGCAATTCTTACTCAAGGGGAGGGTGAGTCGGTGACGAGTTGGAGGATAGGATCTTGAATCAGTTTAGTCTCGAAGGACTTCGAAGTCGGGGGACCGCTGTTTGGGCTCTCGCCCTTGGCATGGCCGTGACCTCGGAGGCCCGCGCCCAAACCCAGTCCGAACTGGAAACGCCGCCGCAGGCCCGGAGCTCGACGACGACCCGAAGTCGTGGAGGGGCGGCCGCCGCGTCCGAGATCATCACGATCTCGGGCACCAAGAAGAAGGGCGGTGAGTCCTCTCAAGATGCGCCGGTGGCCGTCACCGCTTTCGGCGAACAGCAGCTCGAGGCTTTCCAGTTCCGAGACGTCGAGAGCCTGACCTTCTACATTCCCAACGTCTCCTTGGACTCCGTCGGAACCGTCAAGGGCGTCGCGAACTTCTCGATCCGTGGCCTCGGCGTAAACAGCTCCATTCCAAGCATCGACCCCTCGGTCGGGCTCTTTGTAAATGGCGTGTACATGGCGAGCAACGTTGGCGCCGTACTCGACTCCTTCGATCTGGAGGCGGTCGAGGTCCTTCGCGGCCCCCAGGGCGTCCTCTTTGGCCGAAACGTGACGGGAGGGGCCGTGCTCCTTCGGACCAAGCGACCGGGCGACTACTACAACTCCTCGGCCAAGGCCATGTTCGAAAGCGGCCTGGAGTATCGTCTCTACGGAGCGGTGGATGCGCCACTTCTCCCCGACCTTCTGAAACTTCGATTGTCGGGTCAGTACCGCCGGGACGATGGCTTCTTCACGAACCTCGCCCCCGTCGACAACCCGACCAACCCCTTGCAGCCCGAAACCCAAGAAGAGCAGTTTGGCTTCGAAGAGACCTGGCTCCTTCGTCCCACGGTGACCTTGACGCCGGTCGATGACCTGGAAATCAACGTGATGTTCGAGCACGGCGAGACGGACGGACAGGGTCCCGCGGCCCAGAGTCAGGCTGGCGTGCCGAGCCCGGGCCCCTTCACAGGCTTCGATTTCTCCATCAACGAACCCGGCTTCATTCGCTACGTTTGGAACCAGGTCTTTGCCGACGCGACCCTGGACCTCGGAAAGGGCGGACAGATCACCAATATCTTTGGCTGGCGAGAGGTCCTGTCCCGGGGCCTTTCCGACATCGACTCCACGCCCATCACCCAATTCCACGCCAGCACGCTGGCCAACATCCGGCACTTCAGCAACGAGCTGCGCTACGCCAACGAGTTCTTTGACGACTTCTGGGAAGTGACAGCCGGGCTCTACGTGTTCAACCAGGATCTCGTTTACCGAGAGAACCGCAATCTGCTGAACCAGATCAACAGCACCTTGGGCGGCAACCAGGACCAACTGTCCCTCGGCGCCTTCACGCAGATGGACTTCAACATCACGGACAAGCTGACGGCCTTCGGGGGGCTGCGCTTTACCTGGGAGCGCAAGGAAGCAGAAATCGCCTCCTTCAACCCGGCAGCGAATCCGTGCCAGACGGAACTTGGTCTGGACTGCGCCTTCGACTTCAACGACGACGAAACTTGGACCGACGTCTCTCCGAAGCTGGGTGTCCGATACCAGATCGCCGAGAACAACCAAGTGTATGGCTCGTGGACCCAGGGCTTCCGAAGCGGTGGCTACAACATGCGCAACACGTCGCCGACCGCGACGCCTGGCCCCTTCGATGCTGAACAGCAGAACGCCTTCGAGATCGGGGCGAAGACCCTGTTCTGGGATAACAAACTCCGGGTCAACGCGGCGGCCTTCTTCACCATCATGGATGACCTGCAGCGTGAGGTGAATGTCCCCGACATGGCGGCGGGCGTGGTCCAGATCATTCAGAATACCGCGGACGCGAACCTCTACGGCTTCGAACTCGACGCGAATCTCCAGCTCATTCGGCAGCTGGCCATCATGGGTTCGTTCGGCGTCACCGACGCGAACTACACCAACGTCGACTTCGACCTGAACGGAGACGGGGTGGTCGACTCGGGCGACGAGGACCTAACCCTGCCCCGGCTGGCCAACATCACCGCCAACGCGGGCGCGATCTTCGACCAGGAGGTTGCCAATGCCGGCTTGCTGACCCTGCGCTTCAACTACGCCTACAGGGACGACTCCTTCTTCACCGACAACAACCTCGGCGTTCTGCCCGATGGCCACGTCATCGACGCCAGTGTGGCATTCACCTTCGCCGACATCGGGGTCGGAAACACGGCCATCGTGCCCAAGTTGACCCTTTACGGGCGCAACCTGGCCAACGAGGCCTTCCTCGGTGGCCAGACCCCGCTTCCGCCGGCCCTGGCCGCGGGCGCTCCGCCCTTGGGCGGCAACTTTTCGCCCCTCAAAGAGGGCCGTATCTTTGGAGCCGAACTTCGAATCGACTGGGACTAGCACACTCGTCTAGTCGTGTTTCCAGCGTGGGGGGCCTCGATGCCCTCCACGCTTTTTTGCTAGGAGGACCCTCGTGCGAAGACATGCCATCGTGACCACCCTCGGCCTTTCGGCGCTATTGGTGGCGTCCTCGACCCGGGCCGAGAACCTCGAAGAGGTCATCAAGCTTCTCGCGACCCAGAATCAGGCGGCGGCTAGAGCCCAGAAGAGCGTCACCCAGCTCAGCGACCAGAGCGACGATCTCGAGTCGGAGTACGAGTCCATCTCCAAGCAGGCCGACTCCTTGCAGCTCTACGTCGAGCAGTTGGAGACCACGGTGGAAGGTCAACGAGCACAGATGGCTTCGCTGGAGGACCAAATCGATCGAGTCACCGATGTGGGTCGGCAGATCGTTCCCCTGATGCGTCAGATGGTCGGCACGCTGGCCGACTTCATCGAAGTCGACGTTCCATTCCTGATGGAGGAACGGCGGAAAAGAGTGACCCGACTGCGAGGCATCCTAGACCGATCCGACGTGACGGACGCCGAGAAATATCGGCAGATTCTCGAGGCCTACCAAATCGAGACCGACTTCGGACGGACCATCGAAGCCTACCAGGGTCGCCTGAGCGGTGCGTCACAGGATGGTGAGGGTCGGGCAGTAAACTTCTTGCGCTTCGGCCGCGTGGCCTTGGTCTACGCAAGTCTAGACGGGCGCGACTTCGGGATGTGGAACCAGAGAGATCGAAAGTGGGAGACCCTGCCCTCTTCCTACGGACCTGGCATCATGCGGGGGCTTCGAATCGCGCGTAAACAGGCTGCTCCCGACCTAGTCTTCTTGCCCCTCCCTGCCCCGGTGGCCGCGGAATGAGGACGCCCATCATGCATCGCCCGAGCCTCATCGCCCTCATCGGCCTCTGGGCCTTCGCTTCGCCGGCCTACGGTCAGTCGGGCGAGTTCAAGACGACCGATCAGCTTCTGGACAAGGTCAAAGCTCTGGCCAAGGAGGGCAGCGAAAAGGACAAGGCACGGCTGCAGAAGTTCAGGGCCGACCGAAATAAGCAGCAGTCGCTTCTAGCGGCGGCGCGCAAGCGCCTGGCAGAGCTGGAGAAGAAGAGCGCCCGTCTCGAGGCCGAGTTCGAGGTCAACGAGAAGAAGACAATCGAGCTCGAAGCGTCGCTGCGAACCAAGCAGGGCGACCGGGGCGAGCTCTTTGGAGTGGCCAGGACGACAGCCGGAGACCTGCGAGCCCAGCTTCAGGCTTCGATGATCTCGGCCCAGCTTCCTGGGCGAGCCGAGAAGCTGGCGCCCATCGCCACGAGCAAGGATGTGCCGAGCATCGATCAGCTCCAAACCCTTTGGATCGCGTTCCAGGAAGAAATGACCCGATCCGCCGACATCGTTCGATTCGATGGCAAGATCGTGGACGGCGACGGCAACACGGTCGACACCCAAGTAGTCCGAGTCGGTGCCTTCACCGCCATCGCCGAGGGCGCGTACCTCACCTACAATCCCGCTGAGAAGGTCTTGGTCGAGCTGGGTCGTCAGCCCTCCGGTCGATATCTGGCTTCGGCGGCAAAGCTCGAAGGCACCACGACCGGGATCGTCCAAGCGCCGGTGGACCCCTCTCGAGGCTCCATTCTGTCTCTCTTGGTCGAGACCCCAAGCTTCGCAGAACGGCTTAGTTTCGGCGGCGCAATTGGCTACATCGTCATCACTTTGGGTCTCGTGGCCTTTGCCTTCGGCATCCTCAAGCTGGTGCTTCTGCTCCTCGCAAACTTCAAGGTCCGGGCTCAGCTGCGCAGCAAAGCCCCGTCCTCGGGCAATCCGCTGGGCCGAGTTCTGTCCCTGTCTCAGTCCATCAACTCCGATGACCTGGAGGCCTACGAGGCGCGTATCGACGAGGCGGTTCTGCGAGAAGGCGCTCGATTGGAGTCGGGAATCTGGCTGGTCAAGGTCGTCCAGGTCGCTGCCCCTCTCCTCGGCCTCCTGGGAACGGTCACTGGTATGATCAACACTTTCCAGGCCATCACGCTGTTTGGAACCGGCGACCCGCGCCTGATGGCGGGCGGCATATCCGAGGCCCTGGTGACGACGATGCTCGGCCTGATGGTGGCCATTCCACTCGTCCTCTTGACGAGCACGCTGGTCAACATCGCAAAACGCATCACCGACATCATCGATGAGCAGGCGGCCGGGATGATCGCGGAACGGCACCCTTCGGAGTCCTGAGATGCTTTGGCTGAGTGAGGCCGTCGACGACGTTCGAATCTTCCTCGAGACCGGGGGAACGACCATGAACGTCATCTTCATGGCCGCTTTGGTCATGTGGGTCGTGACCTTGGAGCGCTACTGGTTCCTTTGGTTTGAGCTTCCGAAGCACCTTCAGAAGGCTCGTCAGACGGTGACAGATGCCGTAGCTCGAAGAGACCCCTGGCTACGCGCTTACCGAGACAGGGCCGTGTCCGAGGTTCGTTTGACGGCTCAGGACCGTATCTGGATGGTTCGAACGATGGTGGCCGTATGCCCTCTGCTGGGCCTGCTGGGAACGGTCCTCGGCATGCTCGAAGTATTCGACGTCATGTCGATCTCCGGCAACAGCAACCCCAGGGCCATGGCTGCTGGCGTCTCTCAAGCCACCATCACGACCCTGGCCGGTATGGCGACCGCCCTCTCCGGGCTCTTCTTCGTGGAGCGGCTTCAGCGACGGACCCAGTCGCTGGTTCGAAGGTTCGCAGACCAGATGAGCGAAGTCTCAGAGTCAGGACACGGGGAGGAGGAACGGAATGGCCAGGCGTAGGAAGGACCGTAGACTCGAAGAGGAAGAGATCGACATGACCCCGATGCTCGACATCGTCTTCATCATGCTGATCTTCTTCATCGTAACTGCAACCTTCGCCAAAGAGTCCGGCATCGACGTCAACAAACCAGGTGCTGTGACGGCCGAGCGAAAGGAGCGAGCCAGTATTCTCATTGCCATCGACGAAGGTGACGAGATTTGGTTAGACAACCGAAACGTGGACATCCGTGCCGTGCGAGCAAACATCGAACGTCTCCGGGCCGAGAACCCCGAAGGCGGCGTCGTCATTCAGGCCGACAAGGAGTCGAGAAACCGAACCCTCGTGAAGGTGATGGATGCGGCGCGGCTGGCCGGTGTCGAGGACGTCTCTCTCGCGGCCGATCCGGCGGAGAACTGACTTGGGCGGGGTGGCCCTTCGCTGGATCGCGAGCGGCTTCGGCGGCCTCGCAGTGGCCACGGCGCTCTTCTTCGGGATGAGCCGTCTCGTAGCCTTCAGCCAGGTTCAGTTGGAGGAGGATGGGGACCGCAAACCTATCTCCTTCGTCCGACTGAAGAAGGACCCTCGAACGGTCGAAGAGAAGCGCGGCCTCCCTCAGCGTCAGAAGACCCCACCACCCACCGACACGCCGCCTTCCGACAAGCCCGACAACTCTGGTACGACCTCAATCGCTCTCGAAGTCTCGATGCCCGAGGTCCAAACCAACGTGAACCTAGACGGACGCCTCTCGGCCGGCACGGTTCGTGATCGAGAGGCCGTGCCCAAGTTCAGAGCACGTCCTGTCTATCCACCAGGCGCAGCGGACCGAGGCATCGAGGGCTACGTGACCATTGGATTCACCATCAGCCCCAGCGGTACCGTCGTCGACATGAAGGTTCTGGATGCTCAGCCCAGGGGCCAATTCGACCGAGCCGCGCTGCGCGCCTTGAGGCGCTGGCGCTACGACCCAAAGCTTGTGGACGGAAAGCCGGTCGCCCGACCCGGGCAGAAAGTCACCCTGAATTTCGAGCTCGACTAGGAGAAGGTCATGGCCGCGCGTTCGATTCGACTCTTCTTGACGCTGTGCCTCTTGGCGGCCCCGTGGGGCAAGATCTGTTGGGCGCAGGAGGCACCCACCGACTTCACGGTGAGTGAGACGATTTTTCGTCGTTTGGATCGTGCCCAGAAAGCCCTCGAGAAGAAGAACTACCAGGGTGCCCACGCCGCCTTGGACGAGCTGAAGAACCGAAAGAACCTCTCGAACTATGAGCGGGCCCTGATGTGGCAGACTCGAAGCTACATCTACGTCAGCCAAAACGAGCTCGGCCCCGCCGGCGAGGCCATGACGGAGGCGCTCTCCTTGAACGCGCTTCCTCCCGACGCCGAGCTGTCCATGCGCTTCAATCTCGGCCAGGTCCTCTTGGCCAACGATCGGCCCAAGAAGTCTCTTCAGCAGTTCAAGGTTTGGGCCTCGAAGGCCCAGAGACCGAGCGCGGACTCGCTCTACACGGTCGCCGTGGCCCACGCCCAGGCCAAGAGCCCAGCCGGGGCCGTTCAGTTCATCGATCGAGCCCTGCGAGCGAAGAAGGACCCGCCCGAGAATTGGTACCGCTTGAAGCTGGCCGCCCACGTGCGGCTCGAGCAATGGGGTCCTGCCATCCGCGTCATGGCGGGTCTGGTGGAAAAGAAGCGACAAGACCACGCGGGCTGGAAGCAGCTTTCGGCCCTGTACGCCCAGGCCAATCGGACGTCGGAGTCGGTCGCCACCCTGGAGCTGGCTTTTCGACTCGGGCTGCTGACCGAAGAGAAGGACATACGCCTCTTGGCGCAGAACCTCATGGCTTCGGGTCTGCCGCTCAAGTCGGCCGAAGTCATCGAGGCCGGCATGAAGAAGAAGCTCTTTCCGAGGAGTCCGGGCAACTTGGAGCTGCTCGGCAAAGCCTACGTGGGGGCTTCGGCCCGAAGCAGGGCCGTCGCTCCACTGGAGGCGGCGGCCAAGGCCAAGAAGGACGGCCGTCTATATGCGGAGCTCGGTCGGATCCACATGGCCGAGAAGCAGTGGGCGAAGGCTTCATCGGCCCTCAGTCGAGCCCTGAGCCTGGGTGGTCTTCGCCAGCCTGGTCAGACCTACGTCATGCTCGGCATGGCCCGGCATCAACAGCAGAAGCCGGGAGAAGCCAGGAAGGCCTTCCAAGCCGCCCTGAAGTTCGACAACTCGAGAAGGACAGCTGAAAGCTGGCTGAAGTTCATCGCGGGCGAGGGCTGAGAGCAGCTGACGGCACCAGACGGGTCCTCAGATGCTTCAGGCGCCTGTACCCGTACCTTCGACGGCAGGGCTCGCCCCTTCCCTCGCAAACACTACGCGGTCTCGGCCCAACTCCTTGGCCGAGTACAGCGCTTCATCGGCCCGCTCCAAGAGCTCTTCCAGGCGAGACTCCTGATCCAAGGGGACGACCCCGATGCTAGCCGTGAAACCGACGCTTCCTTCGGGAGTGTCAACGGACACCCCTCGGATCCTTTCGCAGAGTTCGTTCACCATCTGACGGGCGCCCGGGGCTTCGCTGATGAACATCAGGGCGAACTCCTCACCACCCAGTCGACCAAACAGGTCCCGACTCCTTATCGATCCGGCCACCGTGGTCGCGAAGGCCACGAGGGCGTGATCGCCCACGGTGTGTCCATACTGGTCGTTGATCGACTTGAAGTGGTCGATATCCAGCATGGCCACGTTAAGCGGGAGTCCGTCCCGACGACAACGATTCAACATCTGCTGACCGTCGCTCATGAAGCTCCTTCGGTTGTCCACGCCCGTCAGCAGGTCGGTACGGGCTTCGAGCTCGGCGGCGTTCTTGGCTTCTTCCAGCTCGCGGGTTCGTTCGGCCACCTGAGCTTCGAGGATCGCCTTGCTCGCGGTGAGCTGCTCCAAGTGGCCGCGTTCGGCGGCTTCCTTGAGCTCCTTGAGATCGCGAATGCGTACCCCCATCGCGATGAGGATGACGGCCATCTCGCCGTAGGAGGCCACGGCCGGCCAGTAGTAATTGATGAGGTTGTGCTCCACCAGGCCGAGATCACGAAGCGCTTGGGTGAACAGGCCGATGACGAGAAAGGTCCAGGCAGCCGTGAAGATCGCGGCCTCTCGGCTCCCCTGATACCAGCGGTAGAGCCCAGCCAGAGACACGGCGGGATAGAGAAGCAGGGCCAGAGTAATCGAAATGACGGCGAGCGCGGTCTGCTCGGCCAGCGCGTTGACGAGAAGAAAGAGGCTGTTCGCGATCAAGAAGAGCAGAAGATAGTCGAAACGCCGCATGTACTTGCGCGACTGGAGAAACTCGCGGGCAAACAGCAGCCCGGTCAAAAGACTGAAGCCGCCCGTGATCGACATGTACTTCCAATGGAAGCCCTCGGTGATGAGGAATTGGTGCGTGAAGCCAAAGACCGTAAGCCAGACCGCCGTCGAGGCCAAGGCATGCAGGCTGTAGATGTAGAAGAAGCGACCGCCAGTGGCGAGACCGCTGATCAAGGCGATGAAGGCCATGACCATCAGTCCGCCGGCAAGGAAGAGCATCAGGCCGAGCTCGATGGACCTCGCCGTTTGCAGACCGTTGGGCGTCCACAGACGCAGCTTGGGAAATACGAAGCCCATTTGATGGGACCCGTACTGGACGTAGAAGGTCATGGAGCGACCCGCTGGAAGCTCGACCGGAATGACGAATCGATGGTGGGTCACAATCCGTTCTCGGAAGGGACGATCGAGGGCCAGGTCCACCACCTTCGTCAAACTGGGGCCGTCCGCCTCACCCGCGTATGCGCGCAGATAGATGAGCTGATGGTCGATGTACTCCAAGCGAAGCGGAACGGGTTCCGCGCTCGCATTGCGGAGCTCGAAGCGGCTCCAAAAGGCGCCAGGCGCCAGACCCGTGGACCCCTTGCTCCCGGGCGGGGCAAAAGAGCCATTCTGGTAGGCCTCGACGGCGTCCTCCAGAGTGGCCTCCCCCAACGGGTCGTGCCAAAGCAGGAAGTCTCGTCCCAGCTCGAGGTCCGATGCGGGCTCGCCGACGTCGATCACGGACTGAGCCCAAGCCGAGCCGCTCCAGAGCAGGATCAGAAGAGACGTGATGAGGCTTCGACCGAGCGGGCGCAGGGCCAAGCTTGAGGTCGTGCGTCGGACAGAATTCGAGTGCATGAATCTATTCATGTTGGGCCACGCTCCTGCGTGGCAGCTCCGCGAGGCATGAAGCCACGCCCCGCCCCCACATCGACCCTCTTTGGCCGGGGCGAGTCTGATGGCGCTGATGAAAGCACGAGGCCCCGCTCGAGCGCCAATGGGCGAGCCCGATCGGCACGTGCTCTGAGCGCCCGGACCGAGAGCTGTGTATCTGTGGGGCTAGGTGGTCATGGGTAGGCGGCAGCCTTCAAAGAGGCGAAGGCGCCGCCCCCAACACGCCGTCGAAGGAAACGGAAAAATGGCTCAACCGAGGAGCGTCTTGATGCTGGCCTTGGTCCGGCGGCAGAGGTCTCGACAGTTGCGACATTCGGCATGATGGTCGACGTGGGGCTCGCACTCGGCCTCGCAGTGTTCGCAGCTCTTTATGCAGACCGCGGCCAGATCCTTCAGCAGAGGGGAGCGGCTGGCGATCACCGGCCCCATGGCCTGGCAAATCGGAATCATGTCTCGGACGGCGCTGGCGCACTTTGCGAGCGACTTTGTCCCCGTGCTCAAGGCCTCGATACAGTGGGCCAGGCAGGCCTCCCCCGCTGCGATGCAGTCGGCGATCTCGGCCCGCGCGTCATTGTGACGATCCACACCATGGTGGGCATGGTCATGGCCCTTGCCCGGCTTGGCGCCCGCGGCAGCGGAAAGAAGGGAAGCCGGGCTGGCGGCAGCGGCTGCCCCCACGGTCAGAAGCATCGAACGACGATTTGTATCCATATACCTTGGAGTACGCCGACCCGCCGACAGAGCCGAGAGGAATCGCCGTTCCCTGCTGCCCCTTTGAACGCTGCTCAGCTCTCCGGGGGGGCGTAGTGCGTCAAGTCGATACCCTCGACGGCTTCCAGATACTCATCGATGCTCGGCGTGCGACCGAGAATGGCGGAAAGAACGACCACCGGGGTCGAGGCTAGGAGAGACTCGCCCTTCTTTTCGTCACTGTCTGCCACGACCCTGCCCTGGAAGAGCCGGGTGGAGGTCGCCATGACGGTATCGCCCTTCTCCGCCTTCTCCTGGTTGCCCATACAGAGGTTGCAGCCGGGACGTTCCAGATAGAGAGTGTTCTCGTAGCTCGTGCGCGCCTTCTCCTTCGGAGCCAGGTCGTTGAACTCGAAGCCCGAGTACTTCTGGAGCACCTGCCAATCCCCTTCCTGCTTGAGTTCGTGGACGATGTTGTAGGTCGGAGGCGCCACGACGAGGGGGGCTTTGAATTCAACGCTCCCGTGGATCTTTTCGATGTTGGTGAGCATCTGCGACATGATTTTCATGTCGCCTTTGTGCACCATGCAGGACCCGACGAATCCCAGATCGACGGGCTTCTCTGCGCCGTAGAAAGAGATGGGCCGAATCGTGTCGTGCGTATACCGCTTGGACACGTCTTCGTTGTTCACGTCTGGGTCGGCGATCATGGGCTCCATGATCTGATCAAGGTCGACGACGAACTCCGCTGCGTATTCGGCGTTGGGGTCAGGTCGAAGTGGAGGAACCTCACCCGAGCGCAGCTGGGCAATCCTGGTTTCGGCGCGCTCGATCAGCCCCCTCAGCACCTGCTCCTCGTTATCCATCCCTTTGTCGATCATGATCTGGATGCGATGCTTGGCGATCTCGAGAGACTCGATGAGCGTGTCGCTCTCCGAAATGCAGATGGACGCCTTGGCTTTCATCTCGGCCGTCCAGTCCGTAAACGTGAAGGCCTGGTCCGAGAGCAGGGTCCCGATGTGAACCTCGATCACGCGACCTTGGAACACGTTCTCCCCGAAGTGCTTCAGCATCTGGGCCTGGGTCGAGTGGACGACGTCGCGGAAGTCGATGTGGTTCTTGAGCGTGCCCCTGAAGGTGACCTTGACCGACTGGGGAATCGGCATTGTGGCTTCGCCCGTGGCCAGCGCAAGGGCGACCGTCCCCGAATCGGCGCCGAAAGCGACGCCCTTGGACATCCGCGTATGAGAATCGCCCCCGATGATCACGGCCCGATCGTCGACTGTGATGTCGTTGAGAACCTTGTGAATGACGTCGGTCATGGGCGGATAAACGTTTTCAGGATCTCGCCCCGTGATGAGCCCAAATCGATTCATGAAGCGCATGAGCTTGGGAATGTTGGCGCGCGCCTTGAGGTCCCAGACCGATGCCGTGTGGCAGCCTGACTGGTAGGCGCCATCGACCGTGGGCGAGATGACCGTAGCCGCCATCATCTCCAGCTCCTGAGAAGTCATGAGCCCCGTCGTGTCTTGGGAGCCGACGATGTTGACCTTCACCCGAACGTCGGACCCAGAGTAGAGCCTCTTGCCGGGGGCGACTCCTACGGCGTTCTGGTTGAAGATCTTCTCGACCGCGGTGAGGCCCCGTCCTTCGAAGGTGATTTCCTTGGAGGGCGCATAGACCGAGGGCATGTCGATGCCGAGGATCTGAGCGGCGGTCGTCTGCAGCTTTTTACCGAAGACCACGGCGTAGGACCCACCGGCGCGGATGAACTCGAGCTTTTGGGGGGTGAGAGCGGAAGAGATGTCGCAGAGCTCCCGCGTACCACTCTCGTCGTAGAGCCTCTTGGTCTTCGTGTTGATGGTCAGGACGGTCCCTGTATCGACGGAGAAGAGCTGCTCCAGGATGGGCTCGCCGTCTTCATCCAGGATGGGCTGACCCTTGTCGTCCAGCTTCCTCACCCAGTTTCTGAGATCGATCCCGATGCCGCCGGTGACGCCGACCGTCGTGAGGAAGATGGGCGAGATGCCGTTCGTACCTCCCACGATGGGTGCGATGTTGATAAAAGGAACGTACGGACTCGCCTGAATCCCGGTCCAAAGAGCAACGTTGTTGACGCCGGACATGCGGGAAGAGCCCACGCCCATGGTGCCCTTCTCGGCCACGAGCATGATTCGCTTGTCGGGATGCTGTTCTTTGAGATCTTGCAGGATGCCTTGTGCCTGTTGGTCGTGTTCGAACAAGCACTTACCGTGAAGCTCGCGGTCGGACCGTGAATGGGCGTCACTTCCGGGCGAGAGCAAGTCGGTCGAGACGTCGCCCACCGCCGTTACATAGGACACGATCTTGATGACCTCGTCGATGGGAGGAAGCTCGGTGAAGAACTCGGCCTTCGCGTAGCTGTGCAGGATCTCCGCCGCGACTTCGTTCCCCGTCTCGAACGCCTTCTTCAGGCGTTCGGTGTCGGCCTCGTAAAGAAAGACCTGAGTCTTGAGGACCCCGGCCGCCTGGGCGGCGATGGAAGGGTCCTCTCCCAGCGCCAGGTCGAGCAACACCTCGATGGAGGGCCCTCCTTTCATGTGGGACAAGAGCTCGAAAGCAAAGGTGGGCGTGATCTCTTCCACCACCGTCCTACCAAGGATGATCTGCTTCAGGAACTGAGCCTTGACCCCGGCGGCGCCCGTCGTTCCCGGAAGCGTGTTGTAGATGAAGAACTGGAGGGAGTCTGGCCGATGCGCATGGGAGGGGTCGGTGATCTGTTGGATCAAGGCCTCCACGAGTTCGGCGTCTTCGATGGGCTTCGGGCGCAAGCCTTCCTGCTTACGGGCTTTAATTTGTTCGAGGTAATCGGAGTACACGCTCATTTCGACTTCGGTCCAGACGCCGACACAGACCGGCAAGGCAGCGGTCTCTGGGTCGAGCCCTGCGCCAGCCGCCAAGACAAGATTAGCGGACTCGGCGCATACCTAGCCACAATCGAATGGAGCGCGCGGTCGCCCCAAATCGCCCAAATCAACTCCGCGCCGGTCCAGTCATGCGGCTTCGGGTCGTCTGGGGCCAGGAGCGGGGACCAAGGCCCGAGAGTCGAGCGGACCCGTGAACGGTTCCATCGAGCTCTTTTCGGACGCTCCACAACAGGTCAACATCCCGTTCGTAGGGAACACGAGCGAGAGACCCAGACGCGATGGCAGAACAACCCCGAATCCTCGTCATCGAAGACGACCTGAACGTGGTTCAGGGGCTGGTGGGCGGCCTTCGGAAGGCGGGTTTCGAGCCGAGCCTCGCCATGACGGGGGACGAAGGCCTCGAGCGGATCCTGAAGGGCTCCTTCGAGCTGGTGCTGCTGGACCTGATGCTGCCGAAGCTGAGCGGCTTCGAACTCCTCGAATCGGTGCGCACTCGAGTCTCAGTCCCCGTCGTCGTGCTCTCCGCGCGGACGGACCTTCCCGCCCGGCTTCAGAGCTTCGAGGGCGGCGCAGTGGACTTCGTGCCCAAGCCCTTCTTCATGGAAGAGCTCATCGCACGGATAAGAACCCGCCTCGCCCTGGGCACCGACATGCCGCGCCGGGAGCTGTCCCTGGGGGACCTGGTTCTCGACTTGGATGATCGAGCCGTGCGTCGTTGCGGAGCCCTCGTCGACCTCACCGCCTACGAGTTCAACGTGCTCGCTTTTCTCCGCGAGCGCATGGGTCGGGCCCAGAGCCGAACCCAAATCGCAGACGGCGCACTGTCCGAGAGCGGCGACTGCAGCGACCGAACGGTCGACAGCCACATCTCCAGAATCCGCAAGAAGGTCGGCCCCTTGGCGGCGGCGCGGATCCAGACAGTTTGGGGGATCGGCTATCGCTGCGTAGAGGACGGGTTTTGAAGCAGCGCCTGCTGCGCCTGGTTCTGCTGGGTCCCATCCTCAGCGTCGCCCTGGCCGGGGTGCTGCTGATGTTGAGCCTTCGCCTTGCCCGCTCGACGCTTCGAGAAGCCAACGTGACGACCCAGCTGCGCGCCATCGACCAGGACGCCTGCAACGCGGCGCCTAGCACTTGGGGCTGGCGGTCCGGTGACCTCGCCATCTTTGCCTATGATGGGTTTGGGCGTTCCGCCAATCCCGAAGCGCCTCTGATGGAGCGGACGCTCCTACGCCATGCGCGCAACACCGGCCATGTCGCTTTCCAGCTGGATTCGAACCAACTCACTTGGGTGGCGTCTTCGGGCACGGGCGGACCCTGCGCCTTCTTTCGTGCCTCTACCCGGAACGCTGAATTCGCCTTTACGTCTCGGTTCCTAACCGTCTTAGCCGGGTCGATTCTGGGAGGGATGCTCCTCGCCGCTGCCGGGACCATCGGCTTCGTCATTCTGCCCCTGCGAAACCGCATCGACGGACTGGCGGCCGGCGCCCGAGCCGTGGGGAGCACTTCCTTTTCGCCTCAGCCCGCCGGGCCCGATGGCCTGGGGTACATCTCAGAGGTGCTGACGCAAAGCCACGACCGCATCGTACAGACCCGCAGAGCTCTGGAGCAGCGCAATCGAGCCCTCGAAGAGCACTTGGCTGGCATCGCCCACGACCTGAGAACGCCGCTATCCAGCATGCACCTGGCGCTGGAATCGCTGGCCGCAGGGTCGGAAGGCGAGCCGCAGCAAGAAGCCCGACGGGCTCTGGCGGACGTGGTCTACCTGTCTTCGATGGTGGAGAATCTCCATCAGGCGGCGCGACTTCGGCACGAACTCGACGTGAGTTCGGGACGGGTAGAGCTCTGTGACCTCGTGCGGCGCGTGGAAAGGCGCTTCGCGATCGTCGGCCGCCATGCCGGAGTGGAGGTGGCCAGCAACACGCCAGAGACGGAGGTCTGGGTCGCGTGCAACCCTGCTCTAGCCGAGCGCGCCGTGTCGAACCTGGTGCAGAACGCGGTCGAACACAACGCTGACCCCGGACATGTCGCGATCCGCCTCGTACTTGTAGAGGAAAGAAGGCGTTTCGAACTCTCCGTCATCGACGATGGTCCCGGCCTTCCCACCGAGACCCTAGCCAGTCTGAAGAACGAGAGCTTCCTGCTCGACGAGGCCCGGCCACGGGGACCTGGCATGGGCATGCTCATCACCTCGGAAGTGGCTCGCCGAGCTGGATGGACGTTGGTCTACGAAGAGGTAAAGCCGACCGGCGTTCAGGTTCGGCTGACCGGAAAGATCCAAGCGAACGCCGACTCCGCTTCGGTCTAGGCCGCCAGCTAGCGGACGGGAACGGTCAGCTCTTCGGTCTGATCCCGAACGAGCTTGAAGATCAGCTGACGGTTGCTGCCCAGGACGATTCGCTGAAGGCGTTCAGTAGTAAAGTTGGTGGTGGCCTGACTGCGGCCAACGGGGTCGACGAATCCAATGCCGGTAAGAATGTCACCGACCTGGATCTCGGGTCGGTCACTCGCCACGACGTTTGCGCCCAGAGGACTCTCTGCGATCTCTATGCCCAACTCCGTCAGGTGCTGGTCCAAGGTGGTGCGGTCGGGCGCCGGCTCGGGGGGGCGATCTTGCTTCCATCACAGTTGAGTACGGAGCTGGGGTTCGCGACTTTGATGTCGCTCAGGACCTGTCGACAGCGCGACACCCAAGGTTCGCATCACGCAGGACTAGGTCGTCGGCGGAGAGCCCGTCAACGAAGCTTGGCCGGTGTATTGGAGCCC
>JBCCQA010000016.1:0-118231 GCA_039024635.1 Myxococcota bacterium
GTCCTGCGGCTGCTGCCGATCTGGATCGAAGACTACAACGAGAATCATCCCCATAAGGGCCTCAAGATGAGGTCCCCGAGGGAGTATCGCCGGGGCAACTCGGCCTGAATTTGGTGTCCGGTTTGACGGGGGCAACTACACCAGCCATCTACCTCCTGAAAGCGACCCGCGGACTGAGCAACGAAGCTTATGAAGCCCTGCTGAAGGTAATCGACCAGGAGGGACTCGACGCCGGCCTCGAGTGGCTTGCGGAGACTCGCGCCGAAGGGATGCCGCCCGAGCGCATCGCGGCCCTACTGAGGAGGCAGCATGCCGATGGGTGACGGGAAGCTGGGGGAGCCAGCGTTGCACCCAATGTACAACCCCCTCGCCCCGGCGTTTTAATCGGGGATGCGCTGCAAGATCACTTCCACGGACGGGAGGCTAATCGGCTCGCCGGGGGAGGGCGGGAGAGTGTCGCAATGGAAATTGCAGATCATGATGTGCGTCAGTGGGGGGGGGGCTTGCCTTGGGAAGGTGTAACAGTTCGCGGCCATCCCAGAGCTTGGGCAGGTCCGTGGTACGGTGTAAGGGGATACACGCGACTCGTTTTTCTCGCACACTTGGGTCGTTGGTGGCAGAGTTTGGGACCATGGCTTCGCGGGGGGACAAGAAGGCAAGCAAAGTGGTGGCGACCACGGCCCAGAATCAAACGCCGATTCGGGTTGTTTCTATTGAAAAGAACCAGGTCGCACTTCGGCTGCCAGACATGAGCGAGGTCTCGCCTCCCAAGTACACCCTTTCGGCAGACGTATTTCGCATATTGGACGTGAACGGCGTCCCAGAGATCCTGTTCGTTCAGCTGAGCCGGATGAATCCTTCCGAGGCCACGCGAGCTGTGTCGGTCCGTTTTCAACCCACGCCCTTTAAGGCGCGGCCCGAATCTCATGAGAGCTTCTCAGCCGGCGTCTTCAGCGCCGCTAAGGGTTTGACCCAGGCCCCTTCCTCTGAAGAGTTGCTCAAAGGGGTGAGTCCCCCCCCGGCTTCGGCTAGCACTACGATTGACTGTGATTTCGAAATCATGGCCCGCTCAGGCGAGCTTGGGGCTCTTCTATTTTTTCAGATGAGCACGGCCGCACGAGACCATCTGTACTCGGGAGCTCCAGAAACGGCGGTGGGAGCCGATTGTGTGCTTGAGGTCTCCCTGCCGCTGACCCGGCTTGCCGAATTGCTGGTGGAGTGGAAGGAGTTCGCGGGGGCTATGAAATGAAAGTGATGGGATTGGAAGAGGCCGTGACGCCGGACCTCCAAAACCAGGTATCGAGTCGATCGAGACAATGCGATATAGCGCGAGCTGCGGGTCCCGTCTTGCTTGTGGCCGTGGTGGTGTCAACGAGCCCTGTTTCGGTCCCGTACACCCCCGCCGCGGCCCGCAGCACTGCGGAGACCACCCGCTCTCTAGCTGTTTCCAGGCCGGATTTCGCAGACTTCTTGCCCCAAGGAGAACGCGAACCTGCCAAGGCGCTTCTGAAGCGCGCACTAGCTGGGCTCAACGCCTCTGGCTTGGACGCTGACGATGTGCTGGAACAGGCCGCGAAGAACCTTCAGGGCTGGCAGCAGCACAAGAAAATAGACCATCAGATCTTCTATTCGAGCGAAGACGACAGCCTTCTAGGGTCTTGAGCAGGCTTGAAGCAGAGTGTCCCCGATGGGAATCGGATGATGCCGAACGTGAGACTCCGGATGCGCGAGAGGGTCTGTTCCGCGCTCAGCGTTTCATGGGCAACCGCATACAGACTGAGTACCCTGACCCCCAGGCCGTGCTGAAGTGGCACGAGATTATGTTCCGCCCCCTGGTGCCCTTGTCCTACTACGCGGGGAACTTTCGTCAGATCGCTCAAAGGAAGCCTTGTCTGGATACGAGGATCTTCGTGGGTGACGCCGAAGGTGAGCCCGCTGCAACTACTCCAGATGCCATAGACGCTCTGTTTAACGACTTGCGGAGAGACCTTGCAGCGCTGGAGCTGACTTGGCGTAGGCAAGATCCGAGGTCGAGGGCCGAGTCGCTCGCTGTCGCCATTAGCCGGTGCGTAGGGCGATACATCCAAATCCACCCATTCGTTAACGGGAACGGCAGAACATCAAGACTACTATGGGCTGCTATACTGGCGCGATTCGGTGTAGGACCTCAGGCTTCGATCCTTCATCGCCCGGCAGGGGACTATGGGAAGATCATGGCGGCGTGTATGGATGGGGACTTCTCAATGCTAGTGGGCGCCGTTCTTCTCGCCTTGGCCAAGGGATATCCTCCTAGCGAGCCCTAGGCGAACGCCTTCTGGACCTCCTTGAACAAATTCTTACGTTGGCCACGGTGCCCGGCTTGACAACCGTAGGTCGCTAACACACGAACCCAGTCACGGCGGCCCCACGCCTGCTGGTTCGGGCTCTCGTGCTGTCAGTCTACGGCGACCCCCGCCGAGCCGTACCGGGGCGCAAGGACCGATCCAGGGCTAGGGTGCCGACTTGACGCCGCCAAATAAACGTCAGGCTAGGTTGCAAGAATGTTGAGCTTCGTTGACGACGCCAGCCCGAACTAGCCCGGTCTAGCCCGCCGTGTCACAGTAGTTTCAGCTATTTAGCCCCCCACGAGGGGTGTCCTATTCTATTTTAAGTCCCCTGCGTCTACCGATTTCGCCACCCCGGCTTGGAGGGAGTATAGCCGTGCGTCCGTCTCTGGACTGTCAGAACGCGCAGCCTTTTGGTTGAGGTGGGGCGCGTTCGACCTCTTCGTCGGCGGGGACTTCGCCGGTGATGGCTTTGAATCCCTTTTCGACCGTCCCCTTCATGGCCTGGCCGCCGTAGCCTCCGACGTTCATGTGGGCGCGAACGTAGACAAGCTGGCTGGCGCCGACCCGAACGGGGCCTCCAGACCGAGTGAAGGGCTGCTCGTCGACGTGGCTATGGGCAAGGATGCGGCGGTAAAGGAGCTTTCCCTCCGCATCCAACACCTCCCACCAGTCCGCGTAGCGCTCGCAGCCGGCGTCTGGACTACGGAGCGTCACCGAGAAGCGCCGGGCACCCTCGTCGCCTCGCACGTTGACCTGAACCACATCGACGCCCTTGGAGGCGGCCCAAGCTCCTTCGACGGGCCACACTGCGGCCGAGATGCATAGGGCCAAGCCAGCCGCCGTCGCTCTCCAAGAGTGGGCGAGTTGGATGCTCACTGGTTTTCGGCGCCGCGACCGACGGAGAGGGCCCCGTTCACCGGTGTGGCGCCGGCCTGGATCACGACAGTGATTTGCCCGTCACTCGATAGCTCAAAGCTACAGAGCATGCCGTGGCCCTGCCCTTCCATGGGCTCACAGTCCGGCGTGCTCGCATCACCGGTCACGGTCAGCTGGAACTCGGCGTCGGCCATCACCATCGCGTACCAACGGCCCTTGGTGGCTGGCATGTAGTGGGCGTAGTGATGGTTGGCCGGCACCTGGACCTGATCTTCGAAGTCGGGCGGCAGGCACCACTCACACTTTCCCGGCCCGTCGGCCCAAGCAGCCACCGAGAAGCTGAAGACGGCGCCGAGCGCGATCAACCACCTCATGGACAGCGCCTATGTCGACTCCACACCCGGGGCAAGCCTTCAGCCGTCTGGCTGGTGGTCTTTCCAAGAAACCTGCAGAAGGCCTCACTCGGCCAACTCGAGCTAGTTCAGTCCACGGGGCTTGCGCTTGAGCAAAGCCTGCATCTCGGCCACAGCGGGCAGGCCTACGTCTGCCGTGCTCCAGGCTTCCATGACCCGCTTCGCCAGCCTTGTGGCCGCATCCCAATCTCCGCGCTCGGCCGCGCGATGGGCTTCCCTCACCTGGGCCGGATGGGCGCCTCCATAGGTCCCGTCGGCCAAGTGCCCTGCGTCGAGCTTGCTCGCCAAAGGCGCGTCGATGCGGTCGAAGGCTTGAATAGGCATCCGGCAGCCCCAGAGCGGTGGACGGATCCTTCGCCATGCTTTGACCGCCTCGACGGCGTCGCCCTTCATCCAGGGCGTAAGCCCCTCTCTACAGAGCGCAAAGAAGCCCGAGTGCTCCAATTCGGCTTGCCAACGGTCGAAGACCTGAAGGCAACGCTGGCCAAGGGTCCCCTTTCGATGGCCAGCCACCTCCAACAAGAGCAGCGATGCGTTGAAGCCTGGCTTCTCGTCGACCTGAGAGGAACAGAAGGCGCCCAGAGCCTCGTCGATGCGCGGCGCCAAGTCGGGCGACAAAGCCGCCAGGGTGAGCAGGTGCCGCACGACCGGGACGTGGTCCCGAACCTTGGGCGACGACGAGAGGACATCCACGACATGGGTAAAGCGCCCCTCGAATAGACCCACCTCGGCCTCGAGGAGAATCGTGGTGCGCAGGTGATTGGCATGTCCGGCCAAGAGCTGGGTAGCGAGAGTTCGTGCCCTATCGAGGCTCCCCTCCTGCACGAGGCCATGGCCGTACTTGTAGGCCACCACGTCGAACTCGCTCCGACTCCCGCCGAAGAGAACGTACGCACGCTCGAGGAAGCGCATTCGCTGTTCGGCCGGGACACGGCGCCCGTACTCGATGTCGTGGGGGTTCCACGCATGACGGGCCGCTACGTAGCCCTGCGTCTGAAGGCTCGCCCGGTAGGCGTAGGTCTGGCGAGCATCTAGAAACTCACCCGGTCGAGTGGTCAGGCCCTTGCGAGTGAAGGCGGGGGCCAAAGGGCTCTCCAGTCGGAAGAGAAGAAATCCACGGGCCAGATCGAGGAGGAAGCGAACCTCAGGGTCCTCGTTCCTTTCGGCCGTCGCATCCAAGCTCGCCTTCTGTGCCCTCAATCGCTCGGACGTCCCTTCGCCGAGCTCTAGGTCTCTCTCCGCCCGTCCGATGATCCGCCAGGTAAGGGCGCGGGGCGTGTCCTCTTTCAGCCGAGGATCGTTCGCCGCCCGCTGGGTCAGAGTTTCATCGCAGCCGTCCATGTTCGAGTAGACGGCGGGAGACGGCAGCCCATCTTCGAAGACGGATTGGCAGGACGACTGAGCATCGAGCCCCGTCATGAGGCGGTAGCCATGCTCGAGGGCCTTTAGGGCCTCGTCCCTCGAATCCAGGTACCACCACTTGGCGATGACGGGATCGATCGCCTGGGCGGGAAGCGCACCCTGGGCCTCGGCCTGAGAGAGCGCATCGAATGAAGCCTCGAAGGGCGCTCGGCCGCGGCCTTCGAAGGGGCCACCGATCAGACCCTCGCTCGAATGGAGCTCGACCGAGACCGTGAAGTCCTGGGTCGCGGGTTCGTAGCGAATGACGCCTTTGGTCCAGGCCGTGGCCTGACTGCGGGCCGCCGCCATCGATCTTGGGTGAAGCTCCGCCTCGGCAAAGGGGTCGAGGCTGGCGTCGTTCTCGAAGAAGGGCGGCATGCCCGCCAGAGCGGCGGGCTTCAGGACACGACTCGCTCGTCCGCCCATCGACCACTGGGCGCGGCGACAAAAGGCATCGGCGGCGGCCGCTCCAAGCCAGCCACTCGGTTCGTCGACCCCTTCCGCCCGCCACACCGGACATGCCAACGTCGCATCGGCAGCGCCCAAGGGTGTGGGCACCAGGGCTCGGTCCGGTCCCGAAGTCTCGCCCTGCTTGGGAAGCAGTCCCGTTCCAGTCCCGATACCAATGCCCAGGAGGAGCAGGACGAACAAGACCGCCGCCGCGCCGAGCCAAGCCGACCTCTGGGGTGCCGGATCAGCCTCGGTGGGTTCGGGGCGCCGCCGGTGACCGGGGATCTGGGTTTCGGAGTCCACCACCCGGGCCAAGGAGCCGTGGCTGGCCGACACGTTTCCGCCCGCCTCGATGGCCAAAGCCTTGAAGCGCGCCGCCACCATTGCCGCCGTCTTCGGTCGATCCGTCGGGAGCTTTGCCATCAGGTCCGCGTACAAAGAGCCCGCGTCCGAGTCTTCGAAGCCCGCGGGGGCCAGGGGTGGCGGCTCGGCGTTCACATGCTTGAGCATGACGTTGGAGTTAGGATCCGAAATGAAAGGAGCCTTGCCTTCGACCAGCTCATAGAAGATGCAGCCGAGGGCGTACAGATCCGACTGGGGAGAGAGGGCGTCGCCGCTCACCTGCTCGGGGCTCATGTACCTGGGCGTTCCGACGATGGCGCCGGTGGCCGTTACGTCGTCGATGCCCTCGGCGTCGCCACTGAATCGCTTCGCGATCCCGAAGTCGAGGACCGTCGCGTGGAGCTCCTGGCCGGGCATCTCCCGAACCATGATGTTCTCGGGCTTGAGGTCCCGATGGATGATCCCCAGTTCGTGGGCCGCGGCCAAAGCCCGGGCTACTTGGGCCATTATGGTACAGGCCTCGCCCAGGGGCAGGGCGCCTCGCTCGCGAAGGACGGCCCCCAAGGTCTCGCCTTCGACCATCTCCATGACGATGAAGGGCAGGCGAAGGGCCTCATCGACGCCAAAGTCGTGAATCTTGACGATGTGCGGATCGGCAAGACGGCTGGCATTTCGCGCCTCCCGGTAGAAGCGCTGGATGCTCTCGTTGCCGTCCTTGATGGCGGCCTCACCCATGATCTTGAGAGCGACCTCTCGATCGACGCTCATCTGCCGAGCGACGTACACCGCCCCCATCGCCCCCTTGCCCAAGAGCGTCACGACCTCGTAGCGACCGCCGACCACGAGGCCGGGCCTTAAACCGCTGTCCTCGGACTCGGCGGAGAGGAAGGTGTTCACTCGGTGGATGGGACAGACTTCCCCGTCCACGAGCCCATCGCACTCCGGGCAATAGCGCTGGCTTTGACCGCCTCGGCTCAAGACACCGCGGTTCTATCAGGAAGGGCTGCACTGAGAAATGACGAGGCCGAGCCAAGCCGCCCCAAGCTGGCTAGGCCGGCAAAAAGCGCCCAAAGACGGCAAGCCACGGGACGCCCCCTAGCCTCCCTCTGGATAGCGACGAGCCTCTCGGCCGTATCCCGGCCACGGGCGGGCGGCCCAGCCTCAGCTGCGACCCGGCCGGACGAAGGCCTTCCGGTCGACCTCCACCTCCTTCCGTACGGCGCAGCCGGCCAGATGGTCGTTCACCAAGCCCATGGCCTGCATGAAGGCGTAGGCCGTGGTGGGTCCGACGAAGCTCCAGCCCCGCTTCTTCAGGTCTTTGCTCAAGGCCGTGGAGCTGGGCGTCTTGGCCAAAGCGTATAGCGTGGCCTTGTCCATTCTGCGCGGACGCTCGCTTGCTGGCGGCTCGAACCGCCAGGCATAAGCGGCCAAGGAGCCTTCTGACTCGACGAGCTCGCAGGCACGCTGGGCGTTGTTGATCGTGGACTCGATCTTCTTGCGATGGCGGACGATGGAGGCGTCCTCGAGAAGGCTGTCCACCTTTCGAGTTGTGTAGCGAGCCACCCGCTCGTAGTCGAAGCCCGCAAAGGCCTTCCTGAACCCCTCTCGTTTCCGCAGGATGGTCAGCCAGCTCAGACCGGACTGAAAGCCCTCCAGACAGATCTTCTCGAAGATCACCCGGTCGTCGTCTTGGGGCCGACCCCACTCTAGGTCATGGTAGTCACGGTAGTCCTCGTGCTGGCCGCACCACCAGCACCTCGGCCTTCCGTCCGCTCCTCGAACCAAACCGTCCTTCATGGGTCGATCGACGCCGGGATGCACGGAGGGTCAAGACGGGTTTGGTTGGGTGAGCGGACGCAGATTGGATACACGAGATCCATGAAGAGGACGCTGGCCTTGGCGACAATGCTGGGCGCTTGGGCCTGCACCGATGCTCGGGCAGGCGAAAGCTTCATGGGTCGGACCATCGCCCGAACCATGAGCCATCACGGCGCCAGCTGGCTCGTCCGACCCGAGCGGCAGGCCGAAGAAGGCACCGCCTTGCTCTTGGAGCAGCTGGGGCTGTCTCCCGGACAGGTGGCCTGCGACTTGGGCGCGGGGATTGGCTACTACACCCTTCGCATGGCCCAGAAGGTTGGGCCCTCGGGCCGAGCGGTGGCCGTCGACATCCAACCCGAAATGCTCGAGATGCTCCAGTCTCGGGCCGAGAAGGCTGGCGTGAAGAACGTCGAGACCATCTTGGGCACCCAGGACGATCCGAAGCTCGGACGGGCGCGCTGCGATCTCATCCTGCTCGTGGACGTCTATCACGAGCTATCAGATCCACCCGCGATGTTGGCCGCCATGAAGGCTGCCTTGCGTCCGGGCGGCCATATCGCCCTCGTGGAGTACCGGGCCGAAGACCCGAGTGTCCCCATCAAGCCCCTTCACAAGATGAGTAAGGCTCAGATGCTGGCCGAGTTCGGGTCGGCCGGTCTGGCCCCGATTCGGAGTTTCGACGGACTGCCTTGGCAGCACCTCGTGTTCTTCGGAGCCGAAGAGACCAGCCCACCCAAAACCAAAGACTGACCCGAGCCCCGCCGCTCTTCGACGTACCGAGCACCATACCGCCGCCTTGGTCCTGGGCTCGTCCCCGAAGGTGACGCAGTCCGAAATGGAGTCCCTCGGAATCACCGGCCGATCGAGGAGCGGGGCTCCAGCCATTTCCATCGTCCTCGACCTCGAGTTCGGCCCAGGGTCCGCGAACGCTGAGTCTCACCCAGAGCCGGGCGGCGTGGGCGTGGCGAGCCGCGTTGGAGAGCAGCTCCTGAAGACAGCGAAGCAGCTCCAGGCTCGAGCGCGCGGGCAGGATCCGATCTCCGAGCTCGACCTCGCACACCAAACGCCAACCTGCACGATGGGCGACCCGACGGCTCTCCGCCAGCACCGAAGCCTCTAGGTCGAGGCGCCGATGGAGGTGGGCGAGGACGTGGCGCAGCTCGGCCAAGGCGTCCTCCGCCTCCTCGCGAAGCGCCACCTGATCCGACGCGCTGCCGCTTTCGGCGCTCAAGACCAAGGCCGCCAGCCGAGCCCCGAGGCCGTCGTGCAGGTCACGGGCCAGGTCTCGGCGGGCCCGACGCCCCCCCCAGGCACCGAGGGCCGTGACCGTCGCGGCGAGGCCAAGGAGGAAGATCCCACCGCTCCAGGCTTGGAGCAGTTCGGCCAAACCGAGGCCAAGAACGAGGGCGAAGATCTCCAGGGTTCGCATGCACCGCCATCCTCGATGCGAGGGGTCGACCCCACTTCGGGCATCGGATCGAAACGCGTTCGTCGGCGTTCCCGATTGGCCTTGACCACCCTGCCAGCCAGAGGCATTTCGCCCCTGCCGATGTGTGGCGTGTTCGGGATCTGGGGCCACGACGAGGCGGCGAAGCTGGCCTACCTCGGCCTGCACGCTCTCCAGCACCGGGGCCAAGAAGCAGCGGGCATCGTGGCCAGCGGCGATGGAAAGACCTTCGTCAAGCACGCCGGGAAAGGCCACGTGAGCGACGTGTTTTCCGAAGCCAACCTTGAGAAGCTTGCCGGACCTCGGGCCATCGGCCACGTGCGCTACTCCACCGCGGGCGGACCCGGGGCCTCCAACGCCCAGCCCTACGCCGTCGAGACCATGCGCGGCCCGCTGGCCATCGCCCATAACGGTAATCTGGTAAACCACGCCGAAGTCCGCCGGGAGCTGGAGCGAGACGGGGCTCTGTTCTCGACCCGTAGCGACACCGAGACCGTCGTCCATCTTCTCGCTCGCGCTCGGGCGCCCCGCTTCCAGGATCGGCTTAGGGAGGCTCTGGCTCAGGTCGAAGGCGCCTATTCGCTGGTCATGATGAGCCAAGACCAGGTCGTTGCCATTCGCGATCCATGGGGCTTTAGACCGTTGGTCTTGGGGAAGGTTGGCGAGGCCCACATCGTCGCCTCCGAGACCTGCGCCCTCTCCTTGGTCGGCGGGAGCTTCGTGCGGGAGATCGAGCCGGGTGAGATCGTGACCATTGACGCTGAGGGCGTCTACTCTGAGCGCCTGGTCCATGAGCCTCGGGCCAAGAAGCGCCCCTGCATCTTCGAGATGATCTACTTCTCCCGGCCAGACAGCCACATCTTCGACCAGAGCGTCTACGAGGCCCGTTTCGCAATGGGTCAGCAGCTCGCCCGAGAGTCCCACGTCGAGGCCGACCTCGTCGTGCCCGTTCCCGACTCCGGCGTGCCCGCTGCCTTGGGCTACGCCGACCAGGCCGAGCTCCCCTTTCGGCACGGCCTTCTGCGAAGCCACTACGTCGGCCGAACTTTCATCGAGCCCGAGCAAAGCATCCGCAACTTCGGGGTCAAACTGAAGCTCAGCGCCGTTCGAGCAGTGCTCGAAGGTCGTCGGGTCGTGGTGGTAGACGACTCGCTGGTCCGCGGAACCACGAGCCGGAAGATCGTGGGGATGCTGCGAGAGGCCGGCGCCACCGAGGTTCACGTCCGGATATCCTGTCCGCCGACCACCTACCCTTGCTACTACGGGATCAACACGCCAACCCGTAAGGAGCTGATTGGCGCCAACCAGACCGTTCCCGAGATCGGCGACTACATCGGCGCCGACACCCTCGCCTACCTGGGCATCGATGGGCTTCATGCGGCGGTGAAGGACGCCAACCCCGAACGGTCCTTCTGCAATGCTTGCTTCACCGGACGCTACAGCAGCGGCCGAAAGGCCATCGAGAGCCGGCTCGCGGTTGTCTGTCCCTAACCGAGTCAGCCGCGGGCTTGGAGTTCGACCCGATGGCCGTTCAGGTCGTCGGCCTTGGACAAAACGAGCACCTGGGTGAGCTGGGCCAGATACTCGATCATCTGAACGAACAGTCTTCGCCGTTTTCGAGGGAAGCCTTCGAAAGGATCATCGATGAGGAGCGGGATGCGAACCTTCGAGACCACGGCCTCTGCGACCGAGAGACGAAGGGCCACATCCACCAGGTCCAGGCGCTCGCCCCTCAAGGCGACATAGGGAACCTCGATGCCCTGTTGGTCCACGACCGTGACCTCGCCGCGGGCCCCGAAGGCGCATCGGGCGTACACGCCATCGGTCAGGGCGCCCAAGTAGGCCATGAAGCGGGGCTCCAAGGCGGACAAGAAGCTCTCGATGGGCTGCTGGGTCAGATCGGTGCCGGCCTGGATGAGCTCCCGGGATCTGTCTGGTGGGAGGCCGAGGGAGCCGGTGCCGCCGCCGCCCCCGTAGCCGCCGGCGCCGCCGAAGCCGCCGGCGGGGGGAAGGCCGCCTGTGCCCGCCGCCCAAAGTCCACTGAGATGGTGACCGCCGGGGGTAAAGCCGCCGCCGCTGCCGCCATAACCGCTACCGTAGCCATCGTCGTCGTCCCCGTCATCGGGGGCGGATATGTCGCTGGGCGGCGGGGTTTGGAGGGAGGAGGTCCTTCGGGGCTGGGGAATGCTGTTGCCCCGTGCCGGAGAACGGGTTGCGAGGTCGGCTGTGCTACCGGGGGCGGTCGGGGCCGAGGCCGATACGAGCTGCTTCTCGAGCTGAACGATTCGGCGGCGCATGACTTCTGGCGACTCATCGGTTCCCGCCGTTCCCATGACCGCCGCCTCTAGCTCCCGAAGTCGAACCTCGACCCGATCCAGCTCTTGATAGGCATCCATGACCGCCGGATCACTCTTCAGGTCCTGCTCGACCTGCTGGGCTTCGCTCAGCGCCTCTCGCTTCCTCTCCGCCTCGTCTAGGCGAGCGATGAGCTCGCTCGGATCCACGACCTCCATCTCCCGGAGCATTCGCTTCACGACCGCGGTATCGAGTTCGTACTGCTTCTGGATGCGCGCCTTGCGTTCCACCACCGAACGAGAGCGGGCCTTCAGCTTCACGTGCTGCTCCTGTTCGGTGATCCAGCGGATCACGGAGGCCGCCGCCACCGAAGCACCCACGAGGTTGATCAGGGCGAGCCAAGGTAAACCAAAGCCCACGGCCGCCCCTAGGCTGCCCACCGTGACGGCGGAGCCACCCCAAAAGTAGGGGTCCTGCCCGAACCCGCGGGGCGTGCCCCCGTCCAGCTGCTCCTCGACCAAGGCCATGTCTTCGTTGGCCTTCAGCACTTCGTCTCGATGCCGAGCCTCCGTATCCTCAAAAGTGGCCAGCTTCTCTCGTAGGACGCCGGGAATCTGCGAGATGTCCTCGAACTGCTCCACTTCGAACTCGGCTTTTTCCCGGGCTGTGACTGCCGCCGCCAGCTTCTCGGTCAGGCCCGACAGTTCGCCTTTGCGTCGGGTCAACTCGTCGAGCTCAGTCTGGGCTTGGGAGGCCTGTTCGACGACCTGAAGACTCTTCTTGAGCCTTCGCAGCTCGGCCTTCATGTCCTCGACGGGATCTACGGGCGACGGCCCGCCGCCCTCGATCTCCGACCGAACCAGAGCGTTCATCATGTTCACGGGGGCCGCCCCAAACTGCGAAGGCCCGCCGCCAAACTGCGACGGCCCGCCGCCAAACTGAGAGGGACCGCCACCAAACTGGGAGGGACCAGCAAAGGGATTCGGAGCCCCGGAAGGCGGAGCCCCGGGCGGCATCCCGGCTGGTGGACCGGCAAAAGGATTCGCCTGGCCGAGGGCTGGCGTCGCGCCGAAAGAGGCAGCCTCACCCCAAGCCGCCCCAGAGGCCCCGACGACCGGGGTCCCCGATCGGGTCTTGGCGTGGCTGCCGAGGCTCGGAAGGCTGTCGGGTTCGACCAAGAAGAGGCGCTCGTAGGACACCTCATCGGGCAAGCGCTGCTGCACACGAACGTATTGAGCCGCCTCCTGGGTGACCTCGGTCAGCAGCCGGTATTTCTTCCTGTCCTGCTGATAGGCGTAGAGCTTGGTCGCGCCTGAGCCGAGGTCCCGAGCCAAGCGATAGATCCTCTTGTCACGGCCATAGATGGTCAGGACCCCCTTGGCCTCGCCCGCGCCGACCAGGTGGGCGGTCGCGGTCGCGCGAGAGGGATCGGGAAACAAGGTGAAGTACCAGGCATCGACCAGGGCTCGCCGCTGCTCCGTGCTCAACTCGAGAACGTTTAGCCGGTTCTCGAGGCGCATGCGGACCGATTCCGCAAAGCCGCGCACGTTCTGAAGAGCGACCTCGACGAGGTACATCGAGCCTCAGGTGTAAACTAGCTCGGCCCTGGAGGCCAGTTGGGGGTCAGCCTGTCTTCTTCTTCTTGCTGCTGACAGGGCGCTTGTCGGTCCGCTCCTTGATGCGGGCCGCTTTACCAGAGAGGTTCCGGAGGTAGTACAGCTTGGCCCGGCGTACCTTGCCGTGGCTCTTGATCTCGATCTTCTCGACCGCTGGGCTGTGAATCGGGAAGATACGCTCGACGCCGATGCCATACGAGACCTTCCGGACCGTGATGCTCGAGGCCACGCCCCCGTTGCGCTTGCGGATGACGACACCTTCGAAAATCTGGATTCGCTCTTTGTCGCCCTCCTTGATCCGGGTGTGTACCCGGACGGTGTCACCGACTCGGATCTCCGGGTGTTCGTTCATGTACGGGGCTCCAATTTCGTCGATGACGCTGTTCATGACTGACCTCGAAGGACCCCGTCTAATGCGGCCGGACGGAGGAACCGTCAAGCGAAATCAGGGACTGGCCCGGTCAGCTTAGCCCTCTCCAATGAGCCGGTCCAGCTGAAGGCCGAGGTGCCAAAGCTCGCTCAAGGCGGCACCGCCCGCCCGGCCGCCCCGCACCGGCGCCACCCGGGGTACAGCCTCCGGGATTCCCTGCCCTGAGGCCAAGACCCATCGGGGTGCGGACGCCAAGCTCCGCCGGGTCCGGACCGGGCCGGAAGCCGACCCGCCGGCCGCGCCGCAGCGCGCCCAGCGCCCCTCGGGCCCCAGCCAGCCTTGGACGGGCCCCGAATCGGTCACCGCCACGAAGTCCCGGGCCGAGAAGGTCTCCTTGACACGCTCCTTTCGCCTCGAGGCCACCCGCTCGACTTCGAGGTCCGGGTGGCCACTCAAGAGGCGGCTGAGCTCCTCGGGCCCTTGCGCGTCCGGGGAGACGAAGACTCGCTCCACCCCGAACGCGGCCTGGAGTCCCAATAGCTGGTGGACCAGACCAGGCTCCCAGCGAGAGGGCGCCAACCACAGGCCTCGGCCAAGGGGCGGCGTTTGGGCCTGAAGGTAAACGTAGTCGGCCTCATCCAGGGAGGCCTCCGCCAGACGATCCGGCCGTCGAGCCCGAGTCCGATCCAGCGCCTGCGCACGCCGCCATCGCTCCACGCCGGCATGGTCTCCGGAACGCAAGACCTCAGGCACCGTCTGTCCCTTCCACTCCGGCGGTCGGGTGTAATGGGGATGCTCCAGGAGCCCGCCCAAGCCAGACGAGAAGCTGTCGTTCTCGGGGCAGCTCGCATTGCCCAAGGTTCCGGGAAGGAGGCGGACCAGACCGTCGACGAGGCAGCAGGCCGCCGGCTCGCCACCAGTCAAGACGAAGTCACCGACCGATACCTGCTCGTCACACAGGCCCCGTATCCGCTCATCGAACCCTTCGTAGCGTCCGCAGACCAGGACCAGATGGGTTTCGGCGCTCCAGCGGACCAGGTCCCTTTGGTCGAGAGGGCGGCCTTGAGGGGTCAGGAGGAGGACGGGTCCAGGGCCCTGCGCCCGGGCCGCTGCAACGGCGGCCGCCCAAGGCTCGACTCTGAGGACCATGCCGCCGCCGCCGCCATAGGGCTGGTCGTCGACGCTTCGGTGAGGGTCGGTGGTGAAGCTTCGCGGGTCGAGAAAGTGAAGACCGGCATCCCCCCGCTCGAGCGACCGTCCGACCAAGCCAGCTTCGAGGCCATCGAAGCCCTCCCGAAACAGGGTGACGATGTCGATCCTCACGACTGGTAGATCTCCTTGAGGCCGTCAGGAAGCCGAACCCGCACCCGTCCCGGTTCAATGACCTCGATGAAGGCCTCCACGAAGGGGACCATCAATTCTCCCGCGACAAGAAGGGGATGGGCGCCCGTGTCTCTCAGATCGTCCACCCGTCCCAGCGAGTCGCCGGTGTGGGCATCCACGAGCTCGGCATCGAAGAGCCGGTCGAGCTCGTCGCAGAGAGTCTCTGGCGGATCACTAGGATCGACGTCCACAAAGGCCCCTTCGAGGGCCTCGGCGGCACCTCGGTCCCGGATGCCGTCGAGTCGAAGCAGCGCCCGAGTCGGGTCTACGAACCTCACCGCATGGAGCCCGGCTTCTCGACGGTGGCCGTCCTTCCATTCGAGCTCGATGGGATGGGGGTCTGAGGAACGATAAGCCTTGTTGAATGCTTGATCGGGACGGGCTCGGAAGAGTCGAGCCTGAAGCTCACCTTCTAGACCCCGGGCTCGGACGAGCTGCCCGATTCGATGAATGTAGGGAGAGGCGGGTGCCTCGCTTCTCACTCGACGATTTCGAGCGAGGTCTTGCGCTCGAAGCGGGCGGCCGCACAAGCGAGCACCGTCCGCATGGCCTTGGCCGTTCGGCCCTTTTTGCCGATGACTTTGCCCAGGTCGTCCTGGACCACCTCGAGCTTGATGACGCTGGCGCCGTCTTGGACCTCTTCGGTCACCTTCACCTCGTCCGGTGCATCGACCAAAGCTCGGGCGATGTACTCGACCAACCCATCTAGGCCAGTGGGCTCCGCGGGCGTCGCTTCGTCGCTCATGAGCGTGACTTACTCCGTCTTGGCGGCGTCGTCACCCGCCTGCGCGTTTTCGGCGGGGGTCTCGTTCAGAGCGGCTTCGGTCGACTCGGCCTTCGGAGCTTCCTCGGCCTTCTTGGGCTCGACGGGCTTGATCGGCGGAGGCTCGTACTTGGCCTTGGTGGTGGGCTCGGTGTTCCCGAACTTCTTGGCCTTCTTGATCAGACGACCGGCGGTCTCGGTGGTCTGGGCGCCTTGCCCCTGCCAGTATTCGATACGCTCCTGGTTCAGAACGAGGACGTCCTGGGCCGGTACGTAGTAGCCCAGGTTCTCCACGTGGCGCCCGTCTCGTCGGGCACGCCGGTCGGCAGCCACGAGATGGTACACGGGACGCTTCTTGCTGCCGGCACGGGCCAGCCTCAACATCATCATCGACAGTGGGTCTCCAGAGTCGGAAGGACCTGGGGGATCCGCCGAACCTTGTCAAGCTGGACCCGCCGCCGGATCCCACGCGCCCTCACTCGAAGACGTCGCCCACACTCACCACCAAGATCAGGCCGAGGAGGAGCAGAAACCCTGCGACATGGATGTAGCTCTCGAGCCTCTGCTCGATGGGCTTTCGACGGACGGCGGCGAAGAGCAGGAACATCAGTCGTCCACCATCCAGGGCGGGCAGCGGCAGCAAATTGAAGAAGCCGAGGGCCACCGAGAGGCCGGCCACCATCACCAAGGTGCCCGGCGCCGACCGCTGGGCGGTGTCGGACAGCTGCTTGACGATGCCGATGGGCCCATCCACAGCGCCCAGGCCCACCTGTCCCGTGACCAGGCCCGCAAGGCCCATGAAAGCGTTCTTGGTCGCGAGCACGACTTTCTGGGCCGCCACGGATGCGCCCTTCACCACACCCAAGGGCCGAGAGCGGGTCTCAATGCCCTCATAGTGGATGCCGATCAGATAACCCCCACCCACCGGCTCGGGCTGCACCTGGATCATTTGAGTCTCGCCCTCTCTTCGAACCGAAAAGGCGATCGGCTCACCCTCGGACGCCTGAATGACGGCCCGCACGTCGTCGAAGGCTTCGAAAGGCCCATCTTGGGTCCCGATCAGAATGTCGCCTTCCTCCAGGCCCGCCTGGGCCGCCGCCGATTCGGCCTTGATGTCCGTGACCCGGATGGGTGGCATCTGCTCGACGTAGAAGAAGGCGAAGAAACCAAAAAAGAGCAGAAAAGCCAGGATGTAGTTGGCGACGGGACCGGCCAGGATGGTGCCGAACTTCGCGAAGAAAGGCTTGGCATGGTAGCCCGCCGGGTCGTCGTGCGGCGTCCCATCCTCAGGGTTCATGCCGTCGATGGCGACGTAGCCCCCAAAGGGAATGAGGCTGACTACGAACTCGGTTTCGCCCCGGGTCCCGGTCTTGTAGATGACGGGGCCGAAGCCGATCGAGAAGCGGCTCACCCGCATGCCCGACCATTTGGCGGCGAAGTAGTGGCCCGCCTCATGAAAGATGATCAGGACCCCGACCGCGAGGATGGCCAGCACGATGGAAGCAATCGCCACGCAGCAAGTGGGCCCGGGCAGGCGAGTCCAAGTCAACCAAAGCGCGGCCTGTGACGCATGAAGCTCCCATTCGAAGTCGAGGTCGCCTTCCGCTACCTCCAAGCCCGCCGCAAAGCCGGCATCTCGTTAACGAGTTTTCTCACCATCGCCGGCGTGGGCCTCGGCGTGGCCGCCCTCACCGTGGTGACCTCGGTGTGGAACGGCTTCGAGCGTGAGTTTCTGGAGAAGCTCTTGGGGGTGAACGCCCACGCCGTGGTGCTGCGTCGCTTCGACGTCTTTCGAGATCACGTGCCGAAGGCCGAGCAGCTGCGCGCCCACCCCCGCGTCCTGGAGGTGTCCCCGATCGTGTACAGCGAGGTCATCGTCCAGTCGGCCCGGGGCGTCCAGGGGGTGGCCATCAAGGGTGTGGATCCGGATCGGGTGGTGAACCTACCCCTCGCGGACTACATCGCCCGCACAGGGACGGTGGCTTCGACCGTGCTGGACCGACTTCGCAGCGAAGAGAGCGAGCGCGAAGGAGACGAGACGCCGGGCATGATCATCGGCCACGGCTTGCAGGAAGTCCTGCACGTAGAGCCAGGCGAGCTGGTCACCATCATCTCTCCCTACGGCGGGAAAGGAGGACGGGCCCGGACGAAGCAGTTCGAGATAGCCGGGGTCTTCCGCTCCGGCATGTTCGAGTTCGACTCGCGCATGGTCTTCATCGGGCTGGAACCGGCCCAGTCCTTTTTTCAGCTCTACGATACAGTGACGGGCCTGGAAGTGTGGACCGAGGATCCGATCAGCAGCCAGACTACCGTTCACGAAGCGCTGGCCGACATCTCCGACATCGACATGCTCGCCTACGAGGTGAAGGACTGGTCGGTCACCAACCGCAGCGTGTTCGGCGCCGTGAACCAACAGAAGGCGGTGATCAGCCTCGTCCTCTCTTTCATCGTGCTCGTGGCCGCCTTCAACATCATGGCTACGCTCTTTCTCCTCATTCTCGAGAAGAGACGAGAGATCGCCATCCTCAAGAGCCTGGGAGCCAGCCGTCGCTCCATCCTAGGTATCTTCGTCCTCGACGGTCAGCTGATCGGCCTCACGGGGTGCATTAGCGGCCTCGCCCTGGGGCTGGTGGTCTGTGGACTCATCGGCCGTTACGGCCTTCGCCTGGATCCTCGGGTCTACTACGTCGAGAACATGCCCATCGTCGTGAACCCGCTAGAGATCGGCCTCATCGTCGGGGGCGCCATGGTGCTCGCGACCGCAGCCACGCTTCTGCCCGCGTGGACGGCGGCGCGACTGGATCCCGTGGCCGGTCTCACTCAGCGAATGGGGCAGCGACGTCCAGCCGCTGCCCCGGATGCCGAGGCTCAGCCCGACTCGGGGATGGCTCGGTAGTGGTCGGTTTGCTAGCCTCCACTTCGTGCGGCAGCTCGAGCTCAGCTTCGAGCGCTCCGTCCCCGTGGCCCGGTCCGGAACCGGCGTCGTCGTCGGCGGATGGAGCGACACGGAGCGCGTCCAGTACATGCTGCGCGCCCTCATCGGGCCGAAAGTCCTCGTTCGCCTGACCTCCAACCGGAGCACCATGCTCTCCTACGAGTGGCGTCGAGGCGTGCTCTATCTTCGCCTCCATCGAGCCTTCGCCGAAGCTCAGCTCCCCGTCCTCAAAGCGGTGGCGGCCTTCACCGGCGTCGGTCGGTACACCAAGGCGAGGGCCCGAATAATCGACCGATTCATCGATGCTGCATCACCCCGACGCCAGCCCTGTGACCGAGGCCCCATTCGATCCCAGGGCCAGGTTCACGATCTGAAAACGACCTTGGAAGACCTCAATCGTAGCTTCTTCGACGGTCGAATCGAGGCCGAGATCACCTGGGCCGTGCGGCGAGCTCGACGCGGCGGTCGTAAGCGGACCATTCGACTAGGTACCTACGTCGACGACCTCAAACTGATCCGCGTCCATCCGGCCTTGGACCAGGTCTTCGTGCCCGAGTTCTACCTTCGCTCGGTAGTGTTTCACGAGATGCTGCATCAAGTCTTCGGCATCGAGCGCAGTCCAAGCGGTCGAAGGATCATCCACTCCGCCGCTTTTCGTCGGGCCGAACGGGCTTTCCCCGACCACGAACGGGCCCAAGAGTGGGAGCATCGAAACCTGGCGCGGCTCCTTCAGTCGGCCTGATCAGGACAGCCGTTCTTTGACCCAGGCCTCGGCTTCCGCTCGGGTTCTGATTCGGCGCTGCAATACCTGTTCGTCCACCCCCGCCAAGAGGGCCTTGAAGGCCGGTCCGGGTGACAGTCCCATGGCCTGGAGCTCTCTTCCGCTCAGCAGAGGACGAGGCGGAAGAGGATCGGTACGCAGACTCCGAACGGCGTCTTCCAAGGCCCGATAACCGTCCCGAGCGCCCAGAGCCTCGGCGTAGGCCTGGAGGGTCGGCACCGACTCGTCCGCCGCCATACGCAAGAGGTCGAGGGCCGGTGCCGCCCGGCGAAGTGTCTCTCTTCGCTCCAATAGAGTACGACAGGCACGCACACGTTCCCGGCTCGCTCGCATACTGCGCAACGCCCGTTCGGCCTCATCCGGGCTTAGTTCGCCCAGCAGTATAGCCCAGGCACAGTGGATGCGCTCCGGCTCGGGGAGGACCCGCCAAGCTCCGTGCTCGACGAGTCGGGCCAGGACGTTTGACCGAGCCTCGGGCCCACGAGGCAGAAAGGGCAGCGCCGATGAAGCAAGGCCCGTCTCGTCCATCAAGGTGAGCCCTCGCTCCGGAAAAGCGCTGTCGAGCACGCCGTCGACCTCGATGACGATCCGCTCCACGCTCACGTCCCACACTTCGGCTGCATGGCGCTTCACGGCCGCCAAGGTATCGGACTCCAGCTCGAAGCCGAATCGAGCAGCGAAGCGAATTGCGCGCAGCATCCGCAGGCGATCTTCTGCGAAGCGCCGATCAGGCTCGCCCACCGCTCTTACCAAGCCCGCCTCTAGGTCGGCCCGACCGCCTACGACGTCGATGACCTCGTCGCTCTCGGGGTTCATGAGGAGCGCGTTGATGGTGAAGTCGCGACGGGCGACGTCTTCTTCGAGAGTGTCGGCGTAGCGGACGCTCTCGGGGCGCCGGCCGTCGGTATAGCTGCCGTCGGCGCGGAAGGTGGCGACCTCGTAGGCATGCTTGTCGATCCGCACCTGGACCACGCCGAAAGCGGCACCGATCATCCGGGTCCGGCGAAAGAGCTGGGCAATCCGCTCAGGACGGGCGTCGGTCACAACGTCGTAGTCCTTCGGCTGCTGACCGAGAAGAAGGTCTCGCACGCTCCCACCAGCAAAGAAGGCCTGGTGTCCGGCCCCTCGAAGCACGCGGGCGACCTTTTGGGCCCCGGCTCTCAGCGTACGCTCAGTCTCCATGCAGGATTGCGGCTCCCCGAGGGCGGTAGCGTAGTCCCTCGACCGGATCCTCTGGGTACAGGGTGTTGCTGGTCTCGGGCAATGCGCCGAAGCGCGCCCGGAGCAGCGTGAGACCGGGTTCTCCACCTGCCTCACCCCCGGCCACCAGCACCCCGTGACGGCCCGAGCCATCCATCACGACGCCGGTCACATCGTCGAAGCCGGGGGAGGCTCCTGGCAGGCCACCTTGCGAGAAGACCGAGTAGCCATAGAGGGTAGAGCGTGGTCCGGCCTCGGAAACCGTCACCACGCCATCGAGCGCCGAGGACCAGCTCGCGAGTCCGCCAGGGGCCGAGAGGCTTCCATCGAGCTGAACCGAACGGCCCGAGGCGAGATCGACCGCGGCCAAACGGGGACTACTGGAGGAGGTGGCGTAGGCGACGCCAGTGGCCGGATTGACGGCCAACCCCGCGGCGTCGGGCAGAAGCGGCAGAGACTCGGCCTGCTGTCGGCGAAGATCCACCGTCACCACGCCGGGCGGGGAGATGTCGATGGCGAGCAGAGCCCGACGTCCCCGAGGATCGACGGCGACGTCGAGGACCCGCCCCCCCACGACCAAGGGCGCACCCAAGACCTCCTCCGCCTCCAGATCCACGAAGCTCAGAAAACCCCCGCCTGCGGCAACGCCGATGCCGGCTTCAGCCGGGCCCACCACCACGTCGGGGACGTGGTTGAGAGGGATGTTGCGGTAGGAGAGATCTTCGGCGTCGACAATCCCGACGAAGCCATCCCGACCCCGCTGCTCGGCCACCAGGAGGCCGCGCCCTCCCCAGGCAGTCACGGCTCGAGCCACCGAACCGGCCTGGCCGACCTGAAAGCGAGCCGCTACGGTCCGGCGCACGACGTCGATGCCGAGGACCAATCGTCCGGGCTCGCCAGGGAGGGGATCGTCCTGGTGGATGACGAAAGCCAGGTTGCGCCGAAGCAGTATCCTCGGCACCTCGCCCTCGAGGCTCCGCTGGCTGAAGCGACCGTAGCCGACCACGTTACCCTCAGGATCGAAGGCTTGTAGAACGGCGCTGAAGCGTTCGCTGGGAAAGTCCTCAAGCTCCAAGAAGGCGGCATCAGCCGGTCCTTCGGCGATGGCGCTTTCGCCCGAATCCCCAACCAGCTCCAGCCGGAGACGCGTTGCCCCGCCCGACACCGGGTCCAGCACCGATTCGCCGGCCCGCTGGATCTCGATTCGGAGGCTGCTCGACTCTCCACAAGCGGCCAGGGCGAGGACGACGACGAGCCCCGCCCTCAAGGCCGGCTCCTGATTTGGATGTCATCCACCCCGATGCGGGCAAACTCGCTCAAGCGAGGAAGAAAGCGTATGCGTGTCTCGGCGCCCAGGAGCTGAGCAGGGAGCGCTGCCCGAGCCCGACCGATGCTCCAGTCGATCCCGGACTGGCCGGTGAGGCGAAGTCCGTTGCTTCGCTGGGCGTCGGGGGGGAGCACCTGGATTCCGTCTTCGAAGACCAAGTCGACCCAGGCCTCAGGGGAATCGCAGCTCCCGGCGCACGCCTGGACACGAACCTCCTGAGGGCCTTCGGTCCAGTCACACGCCGAAGTCCCCTGCTCGCTCACGGTCCGGACTGATCCGATGTTGAAAGGAACATACCTGAATTCCAAGAAGAGGGGACCGGCGGCCCCACTCAGATCGATGGGCGGCGAAGTCAGCGCCTGCTCGGCTTCGGTCAGCTGCGCCCTCGGATAGTCCACGGGCGTCGAAAAGCAGCCGTCGGCGCCTAGCGTCTCGCAGCGCGCGCGAAGCTCCAGCTGTCGGGGCCCGGGCCGCTGGGCGTCTTCGCAGACCGTACAGTCACGGCAGGGACTACAGTCTGCGCAGCCCGCCTCCTCTTCGCAGCGTTCGCAGGCTTCGGAGAGCGCATCTTCACAAGGCTCGGCGCAGGCCGAGCTTCGACAGCTGCGACAAGCCTCCTCGTCGCAGGCGGGACAGGCGCTGCACACTCTGTCAGCCGCTCGCTGCTCACAGCTGGTGAGAAAGCCCCCCTCCACTGGGGTAGCTCGAGCTTGGCACGCATCGCAGCTCTCGCAAACGCCCTGACACTCGATTGGCGTTTGGTCTGGAGGGGGCTCCGTATCGCAATCCTGCCGGGCCGGACCGCAGTTGAGCCGAGGCTCGACCGACTGGAGCGGACAGTCGAGGATCGACGGGGCCACCAGGGGCGGATTGAGAATGCAGTCCAAACAGCAGGCGCATGCCCGGCAGGTCGGAGCGGTGCGGGCTGTCCCCTTCTCAGGCGCAGGCTCGGTCCCCAGGACGGCGAACCGTCGTCCTTCCGCCGCCGGGCCTCCGGGGTCGACGCCACCGCAGTCGCCGTCGCAGTCGAAGGCCAAGTCCTGGCTGGGGTTGCGAAGCGTCCCCCCGCCCCCCCATCCCAGGCCAGCCAGGCTGGGTATCTCGTCGCCGGTGCCTTCGAAGCCTTCCCGGTAGAAGGCGCAGCGCCCGCTCAAGCAGGTCTCTCCGCTCGGGCAAGCAACCTGGGGGCAGCCGGGTCGACAAAGCTGCTGCTCGCAGATGGCGGAGCGCACCTCCTCATCGATCTCGCACTCTGGGTCGACCAAGGCCCGGCAGTCGGCGTCGATCAGGCAGGTCGCCCGGCACCGACCGTCGACGCACGCGAGCTGATTAAAGCCGGCCTCCACGCAGTCCCCGCTGCTCCCGCAGGCTTCGCCCTCCAAAGCGACCCGGCAACGCTGCTCCCCACAACCGAGCGGTCCGAGCAGGCCTATCAGCAGTAGAAGCCTGAACCCGCGTCCCGACACCCCATCACGCTATCAGCGCATCAACTCCAGGGCGAGCCGCTCCATGACCCGAAGGTCGGACAAGCGGCTGCCCTTGAGCAGACGATCGGCCCGCTTGATCCGGGCGTGGCCGACCACGAGTTGCGCTCGGCCGAAGCTGCGGGCCTGACGAGCGAGTTTGTCGGCCAAGAAAGGCGGAAGACCGAGGACGCTCGGGAGCTCCCGGGGCTCGCCTCGAGAAGCAAGATGGGCCTGAGCCCGCAACAGGAGCCGGACGTGCCGAGCCACCATGGCCAACAGCCGCAGCCCGGGCTCTCGCTGGGCGTTCATCAGGCGATGAAGGAGCTCGATGGCCTTGGCCCTGTCTCGAGTGCCGATCGCGTCGACCAGATCGAAAACCGACTCCTCTTTGACGTTCGCGACCAGCTCCGAGACGTCGACCCGGCCGATGGGCTCGGCCGCCCCCACCCCTTTGTAGAGCTCGAGCTTTTCCAAGGCCTGAACGGCCCCGGTCAGATCGGCCCCCACCGTCTCGGCCAGAAGCCGAGCCGCGCTGGACTCGATTCGGATGCGGCGCGTCCGAGCCTGAGCCTGGATGAGATCCGGCATCTGTTGGGGCTTGGGTCGCGGGAAACGCAGGGCCGCGCCCGCCTTCTGGAAGGCCTTGTAAACTTTGGCCCGGGCGTCGAACTTCTCGGCCACGAAAATGAGGACGGTGCTTTCGGATGGCTTCTCCAGGTACCGAAGCAGAACTTCCACCGGCTCCATTTTCATCTTGTCGGCCTGTTGGACCCGGACCACCCGACGCTCCGCGAAGGCGGGCAAGGTCATGGCTGCATCTAGGACGCGAGACAGATCGGCTTCTTTGCCGGTGAAGCTCTCGTAGTTGAAGTCCCGTGCGCCAGGAGGCAGGGCCACGTCCAAGAGCCGGGCCAGGAAGCTCTCCACCAGCACCCGCTCCTCACCGTCGATGGCGTACACCGGCTGAGGACCCTTCTTTTCAAGTTCGGCGAAGGGATCGACGGCCTTCTTGGCCCGGGGACCTCGTCGAGTGGCCATGCTCAGAAGAGCAAACCGCGGTAGCGGTCCAGGTCTTCGAGGACGATGCCGACGCCGTTCACGACGGCTAGGAGCGGCTCCTCGGCCACCATGGCCGGGATGCCGGTCTCTTCTCGAAGGAGGGTGTCGATACCCCGGAGCATGGCGCCGCCGCCGACGAGCACTATGCCTCGCTCGGCGAGATCGGCGGAGAGTTCGGGCGGTGTCTGCTCGAGGACCGTGCGCACTGCCTCGACCATCAGCTGCATGGTGTCCATCAAGGCCTCGCGAACGTCCTTGCCCGTCACCTTGATGGAGCGAGGTACGCCCGAGACCAGGTCTCGGCCCTTCAGCTCGGTCTCGGGGACTTCGATCGAGTCGTGGACGTTGCCCATGTTGATCTTAAGACTCTCGGCCGAGCGCTCACCGATCAGGATGTTGGAGCGACGCCGGACGTACTGAATGATGGCCTCGTCCATCTTGTCCCCGGCCACCTTGAGGGTCCGATAGGTGACCAGACCTCCGAGGCTGATGACGGCCACGTCGGTCGTTCCGCCCCCGATGTCGACGATCATGCTCCCTCGAGCGTCGAGGACGGGAAGGCCTGCGCCGACCGCCGCTGCCATCGGCTGTTCGATGAGGAGAACCTCCCGTACGCCGGCCGCCGTCGCTGCCTCCCGGACCGCTTTGGTCTCGACGTCGGTGATGCCGGCCGGGATCGAAATGACCAGACGGCTCCAGGACGTGCCCCGCTTTCGCTGCGCTTTGCGGATGAAATACTTGAGCATGGCCTCGGTCACCGCGAAATCGGCGATGACGCCTTCCCGCATGGGCCGGATGGCCTCGATGTTGCCGGGAGTCCGCCCCAACATCTCTTTGGCCTCATGGCCAACGGCGAGGACCTTTCGGTTCTGGCTCTTCGTGATGGCGACGACCGAGGGCTCGTCGAGGACGATGCCCTCACCCTTGACGTGGACGAGGGTATTCGCAGTCCCCAGATCGATGGCGATGTCGGAGCCAAAGACTCCGAAAAGGCGGCCAAACACGACGATCCGGGGCGGTAGCAGAACGGGGACGGAGTGTCCCCAGGCAAAAGTCAGAAAGGCTCAGTCGAGGCTCTGCCGAACCGCCCTCAGAGCGTCGACGTTCTTGATGTGGCTGAGCCCGCCCATCATGTAGTCGACGGTCGCATCCTGGAGCTTCTCCAGCTCCTCACCCTCGACCCCGACCGAAGCGGCCAGACCCTCGACCATCATTCGCTCTTTGTCGTCGATGCGACCGTCGGCGTAGGCCATCAACACCAGGCTCTTCACGAAGAGAACGCGTTTCTTCTCGTCCTCACCGAAGCGAGCCTTGGCCTGCTCGGGATCGAAGTCGCCGCCTGCAACCTCTTCCAAGCTGGGGTCCCCCGCTCGAGCGCAGCTCTCGTAGAAGGCGCGGACCAAAGCCATCTCGTTGTCGTGAACACCGTCCACCCGGGCCAAGGCCATCATGGCGTGGGTCAGGACGCGGACGTCCTCGAAGTCCAGATCCGTGGGCTCGAAGAAGGGGAAAGGCATGGACGAAGGATGCGCCGCCGCGAGCGCCGAGGCAAGGCGGCAGATCGTGGGCTCAGGGCGCGACCTGCGTGTAGCGACTGATCCACTTGAAGTTGAAGGCGACCTCGGTCGTTCCGCCGCCAACGATGGGGACCTCCCGGGTGACCGCTTCGTCGAAGCCGATCTCTAGGCTGAAGCTCGTATCGAGCGCCGGCGGGAGGGCATCTCGGTAGTCGTCGAGGATGTTGTTGTCGAAGGCAAAGAAAGTCGCTCCCGCCACGGGGGCTTCACAGCGAAGAATGAAGGTTCGTTCCAGGTCGAAGAGCTCGAAGTAGACGGCGCCCGTTCCGGTCGTGGTGTTGAAGTTGATCTGCTGGTTCGCGGTCAGATCCAGAGTCCCCGGCAGCATCGGGTCGGGCGTGACGGCCTGAAAGTCTCGCGGGGTCGGCACCTCGGTCGCTGGGATGGCCACCAACCCACCGGAGTCCCCGGCCGTGGACATTTCGAGAATCACGCCTACCGGGCTCGTGAACAAGCCCGTGGACGAGATCGTGTTGACTGCCCAAGTCGGGAGAGCGGTCGTGATTTGGGTAAAGCTCTGCGGGTTGCCGCCGCTGAGGGCGAAAGTGTGGGTCGCCATCCCGGTCGGCAGAGCGGTTCCGGGCCCGTCGCAGTCCCGCTCCATGATCACGCAGGTCTGGCCCTGTACACCGTTCTGCGATGGGCCGACGGTATCCGTGCAATTTCGGCTGCTGGGGTCCACCCGGGCCCCGGCCGTGGCACGGAGCACCTGGCTCCCTGAAGAGGATACCCGCTCGACCTCGAGCCGCACGTCCTGGGTCAAGACCGTCAAGGCCGGGACGGGAATCGGCGGACCGACCATCCCGATCGCCCCCATGTCGATGTCGACGATGTCCATGTCCATGTCGACGATGTCCATGTCCATGTCGACGATGTCCATGTCGACGACGTCCATGTCCATGTCTACCTGACCGATGTCGATGTCCGGGATGTCTATGTCGACGATCGGAGTCACGCCGCCCGAGTCCCCGAGATCGAGGGTCCCCGCATCGCGGTCGGTGACGATCGAGCCGCCTCCGCACTGGCCGAGACGGCTACATATCCGACCGATGCCGCAGTCCCCGTCGGTCACGCACTCCCGGTCCTCCGAGCAGGCAAACCAGAAGGCCGGCAGCCCGAGGCAAAGCACTCCCAGGCCGAGGATCGAGCGCGCTCGCATGCTCGCCATCAGTCCTCAGACCGGCCCGTTTTTCAAGTCGATGACCGGTCGAAGCCTCGCCGGCAGAATCTTTTGGACTCTAGCGGGGTTTCGAGCCGGGACCGGGATGGGAGCCGGGGGGTCCCTTCGTTAGGATGACATGATGGACGCCCTCGCCCGCCCCACCGAAGACTCAGGGCAGCGCCTCCGGGACCCGACCCGTCGGGTATTCGTGAATCGCAACCTCAGGATGGAGCGAATCCGTTGGGTCGGCTTCGACATGGACTACACCCTGGCTGCTTACGATCGGCGGACGCTGGAGCCCCTCATATTCCAAAGGGCGGCGGAACGGCTGGTCGAGGCCCACGGCTACCCCGAGGAGGTGGCGCGTCTCGACTACGATCCGGACTTCGTCGTTCGCGGTCTGGTCGTCGACCGCCGCCTCGGCAACATCCTGAAGATGGACCGACACCAGCACGTGGGCCGGGTCTTCCACGGTACCCGGCGCCTGGACAAAGAGGAGCGTCGAAAGCAGTACCGAGGTCAGAAGATTCGGCTTTCGGCCCCGCGCTATCATTGGATCGACACACTATTCGCCCTCCCCGAGGCCGGGCTGTATGCGAAGCTGGTCGACCTCTACGAGACCCAGCTCGACGTCGGTCGCGTGGCCTTCGGCAAGCTCTTCGACGACGTCCGTCGAGCCAACGACGAGGTCCATGCCGACGGGACGCTCAAACAAGCGATCCTGGAGGACCTGGACCGCTATCTGCCCCGGGACCCTTCCCTCGCCTCCACCCTTCACAAGCTCCGCTCGAGCGGCAAGCGCACCTTCTTGCTCACCAACTCGGAGCAGAGCTTCACCGAGGCCGTCATGCGTCACATGCTGGACGACCACAGCGGTGACTACCCAAACTGGAAGGCCTTCTTCGACTTCGTAGTGGTCGACGCGCGAAAGCCGGGCTTCTTCACCGGCAAGGAGTCCCTCCTCGACCCTCAGAGCTTCAAGCCGATCTCTCGGCTCTCGACCAAAGGGATCTATCGCGGAGGCTCTTTCCGTCACGTCGAACAGCTACTGGGCGACGAGGGCGGTGAACAGGTGCTCTACGTCGGCGACCACATCTACGGCGACATCATCCGGACCAAGAAGGAGGGCTTGTGGCGGACCGCGCTGGTCTTGAGTGAGCTGGAGCGAGAGCTCCATACCCTGGAAGGCGTGCAGGAAAGCTCTCAGGCCTTGATTCGGCTGGAGGCACAGCGCGCAGAGGTCGACGACCGTATCGCGGACTGCAAGGAGCGTCTGAGTCAGCTCGCGGAAGGCCCGGAGCGAGACTTGGTCCGGCGAGGTCTCGAGGAGGCCAAGGCTCGCCTTCGCACGCTGGTCGAAGAAACGCGCGGCCTTCAGCGGGACATCGACGCCGCCTTCAACCCCCACTGGGGGAGCGTCTTCAAGGAAGGAAGCGAGGTCACCCGATTCGGCCGACAGGTGGAGAAGTTCGCCTGCGTGTACACGAGCCGGGTAGGCAACCTCTTCGGCTATTCACCGGCTCAATACTTCAGAGCGCCCCGCCACTGGATGGCCCATGAGAAGACCTTAGGTCCCCAGGACGCTTAGCTTCGTGTCGGGAAGTGCGGCGGGGGAGACTCGAACTCCCATGCCTCGCGGCGCCACCCCCTCAAGATGGTGTGTCTACCAATTCCACCACCGCCGCAGAGATCAGAACGGCCTCATAGGCAAAGGCCGGGCGACCGTCAATCCTTTTGGCCGTCGTCCGCGGGCTCGCCGAGCTGGATCTGGATGCCACCCTCTGCGGCCTCGGCCGGGTCGCCTGCGCTGGCCTCGACGGGCGCCGACTCGTCGACGCCCACACTCTCCGCGCCCGCGGGCTCGGGCAGGTCGACCTGGTCGATGACCGAGCTGCTGTTGGACGACACGTAGGCCAGACCCATGCTCGTGCACATGAACACGATGGCGGCCCCCGTGGTCATTCGGGTCAAGAAGGTGCTTGCACCTCGGCTGCCGAAGACGTTGCCGGAGCTTCCCCCGCCGAAGACCGCGCTCACCCCGCCGCCCTTTCCGGACTGGAGAAGGATGATGGGCAACATCGCCAGGCACACGATGACGTGCAGGATGTAGAGGGCCGTGACCATCTCAGCCCCGTCTTCTGCCTGCCCGAGCCTCGTCTGTAAACAGGAGACGTGCTTCGGGTAAACGAGAGATCTACGCGATTCAGGATCGGGCCGCGGCGACGATGGCCGCGAAGTCAGCCGCCTTCAGAGCGGCGCCTCCGATGAGGCCCCCATCGATGTCGGGCTGGGCGAAGAGTTCTCGAGCGTTCCCCGGCTTCACGGAGCCCCCGTACTGGAGACGTATCCCGGCCGCTGGCTCGGGTCCGAACCGGGCAGCGAGACGCCCTCGAAGGAACGCATGGACTTCCTGGGCTTGGTCGGGACTCGCGGTCTTCCCCGTCCCGATCGCCCACACCGGCTCATACGCGACCACCACCCGGGGTACCTGGTCGTCCTGTACGCCCTCCAGTCCGGCCTCGAGCTGACGACCCACGACCTCAAGGGTCTGGCTGGCTTCCCGCTGCTCGAGGCTTTCGCCCACGCAGAGGATGACCTGGAGCTCGCGACCCAAGACAGCATCCACTTTTCGCCGACAATCGGCGTCGGTCTCTCCGAAGAGGCTGCGCCGTTCGCTATGCCCGATGATCACGCTGGTGACGCACAGAGCCTCCAGCATGTCGATGCTCACCGCGCCGGTGAAGGCGCCCTTGGCTTCCCAGTGGACGTCTTGCGCCGCGAGGCGGAGGGAACTGTCGCCCAGAGCGTGGGCGACCCGATCCAGATTCGTGAAGGGCGGCGCCACCGCTACGTCCACATCCTCCACCTCGCCGATCTCGGACCGGACGGCCTTGGCCAAGGCCTCGGCCTCGGCGGCGTTGGTGTTCATCTTCCAGTTTCCGCAGACGAAGGGTCGTCTCGTCATCTCAGACCTCCAGCGCCTTCACGCCCGGGAGAACCTTGCCCTCCATGAGCTCGAGGCTGGCGCCGCCACCGGTCGATACGTGGCTGACCCTATTGGTCAGCCCCGTCTTGCGAAGCGCGCTGACCGAATCCCCGCCACCGACCACGCTGGTGGCCTCGGCATCGGCGAGAGCCTGCGCCACGGCCTCCGTCCCCCGAGCGAAGTTGGGCCACTCGAAGACACCCATCGGCCCGTTCCAGAAGACCGTCTTCGCGCTGGCTATGGCTTCGGCGAAACGAGCCCGGGACCTTGGACCGATGTCGAGGCCCATCATATCCTCGGTGATGTGCTCGACCTCGGCCGGTGCTGCGTCCTCGCTGAACTCTCCGGCCACCACGTGATCGTTGGGCAGAAGGACCTGAACGCGTCGTGCAGTAGCGCTCTTCAAAAACTGCTCGGCGATGCCCAGGCTATCCCGCTCCACTCGGCTCTTGCCGACCGCAGTCCCCTTGGAGACGAGGAGGGTATAAGCCATGGCCCCGCCGATGAGAATGGCGTCACATCGCTCCACCAGGCTTTGGAGCACGGCGATCTTGTCAGAGACTTTGGCTCCGCCTACCACGGCGACGAAAGGCCGAGCCGGCTTCTCCAGAAGTCCTCCTAAGTACTCAAGCTCCTTTTTCATCAGGAAGCCCGCCCCTTTGTCTTTGACGAAAGGGACCATGCCCACCGTCGAGGCGTGGGCCCGGTGGGCCGTCCCGAAGGCGTCGTTGACGTACACGTCGACGTCCTGGGCCAGGGCGCGAGCAAACTCCTCGTCGTTCTTCTCCTCGCCAGCGTGAAAGCGGGTATTCTCGAGAAGCAGCACCTTGCCGGGCTCCAGGTCCCGGATGTTCTTTCGAACCCCATCCCCCACACAGTCGTCGGCAAAGACGACCTCGTGGCCCAGGTGCTCGGCCAGCTTCGCGGCCACGGGCTCTAGGGACTCGTCTTCGTTTCGATTTCCCTTCGGCCGGCCGAGATGAGATGCGAGTACGAGCTTCGCACCCTGGGCGCAGGCGTGTCGGATGCTTGGCAGCGCACCGACGATCCGGGTGTCGTCTTGGACCACGCCCTCTCGCAGGGGAACGTTGAAGTCCACCCGCATGAATAGGACGCGACGCTCCAGATCCAGCTGGTCGATGCTCCGGATCATCAGCTCGTCTTGCTGGCGATGTAGTTGGCGACATCGACGCAGCGAACCGAGTAGGCCCACTCGTTGTCGTACCAAGAGACGGCTTTGACCATGGTCCCCTCCATGACCTCGGTGAGATCGGCATCGACGGTGCTGCTCTCCTCGACCCCGGTCATGTCGATGGACACGAGCGGCTCGTTCAGCACGCCGAGGACGCCCTTGAGCGGCCCGGCGGCCGCGGCCTCGAAGGCCGCATTCACTTTGGCCTTGGTCGTTGGGGTGCGAACCTGGGCCGTGAAGTCCACCACCGAAACGTTTCGGGTTGGGACCCGAATGGCGAAGCCGTTGAGCTTGCCGGCCAGGTTGGGAAGAACCAAGCCCACCGCCTTCGCGGCGCCGGTGCTGGTCGGGATCATGGACTCGAAGGCCGCTCGAGCTCGACGAAGGTCGCTGTGGGGCAGGTCCAGAATCCGCTGATCGTTGGTGACGGCGTGAATCGTGGTCATGAGGCCGTGCTGAATCCCGAAGGCGTCGTCGAGCACCTTGGCCACCGGGGCCAAGCAATTGGTCGTGCAGGACGCATTGCTGACGATCTCGTGCTTGGCCGGATCGAAGCTCTCATGGTTGACGCCGAAGCAGAAGGTGCCGTCCAGGTCCTTGCCCGGGGCCGAGACGACCACCCGCTTGGCGCCGGCCGCAATGTGGGCGCCCGCGCCCTTCTTGTCCCGGAAGATGCCGGTACACTCGATGACGATGTCGACCCCGTTTTCCTTCCAAGGAAGCTTGGAGGGGTCGCGCTCCGCCGTGACTACGATTTTTTTGCCGTCGATGGTCAGGGCGCCCTCCCCCACCTCGACCGTTCCATCGTAGCGACCGTGGACCGAGTCGTACTTGAATAGATGAGCCAGGGTGTTGGCGTCGGTCAGATCGTTGACCGCGACCAGCTCGAGCTGGTGGTCGCTGCGCTTCAGAAGCGAGCGAGTAATGCAGCGGCCGATGCGGCCGAACCCGTTGATGGCGATTCGCGTTCCCACGGGCCCGGCTTAGGAGCTGCGGCCCCCGACGGTCAATCCGCTTTACCCGCTCCTCACCCCGCGTTTAGTGGGCACCCATGCACGGTCGTAGTCAGGTGCCTGCCCCCCGCAACGAGCCTCCTCGGCTCTATGGTCCCGGGAGCCCCGAAAAAGCACCCCTGAAGGCAGCCGTGGCCAAGATGGCCGAGCGGCCCCTCGAAGTCCCCCTCTGGATCGACGGACGCGCCGTGACGCACGCTCCCGTGAACGTCACGTCGCCCCATGAACATCATCGAGTGGTGGGCTTGGCCCACACCGCGACCGCGGCCCACGTCCAGCAGGCAATCGAAGCGGCCGAAACGGCCCGGCCGGCTTGGGCGGAGTTGGACTACGAACATCGTGCAGCGGTCTTCCTCAAAGCGGCCGACCTCGTCTGCGGCCCCTATCGGGACCGGATCAACGCCGCGACCATGCTCGGCCAGTCCAAGACGGCCCATCAGTCCGAGATCGATGCGGTGTGCGAGCTCGCGGACTTCTGGCGCTTCAACGTCGGCTTTGGGCAGAAGCTGATGGAAGAGCAGCCCTGGTCGCCCAAGGGCATGTGGAACTACCAGGAGCTTCGGCCGCTGGACGGTTTCGTCTTTGCCATCACCCCGTTCAACTTCACGGCCATCGCCGGGAATCTCCCGACCGCCCCCGCCCTGATGGGAAACACGGTGCTCTGGAAGCCGGCCCCGACCCAGATGGTGAGCGCCCAGGTCATCGTCGAGATCCTCCAAGAGGCGGGACTCCCCCGCGGGGTCATCAACATGGTGGCAGGAGACCCAGCGCTCATCGGAGAGGTGGCGATGAGCCATCCCAAGATGGCGGGACTTCACTTCACCGGAAGTACCCGGACCTTTCAGCACCTCTGGAGCCAAGTGGGACAGAACATCGGCCGCTACGCCAGCTATCCCCGCATCGTGGGCGAGACCGGAGGTAAGGACTTCATCTTCATCCATCCTTCCGCCTCCAACGTCCAAGCGTTGAGCACGGCCATCATTCGAGGCGCCTTCGAGTATCAGGGCCAGAAGTGCAGCGCCGCGTCCCGGGTGTACGTCCCGAAGAGCGTTTGGTCGAAGCTGGAGCCCGTGCTCCTGGATACGGTGGCGACCCTCAAGACCGGAGACGTGCAGGACTTCCGGAACTTCATGGGAGCGGTGATCGACGAGCGTTCCTTCAAGAAGATCAAGGGCTACGTCGATGAAGCGCGGGCCCAGCCGGACTACGAAATCCGCGCAGGCGGCACCTATGACGACGGAACCGGTTGGTTCGTCCAGCCCACCGTCGTCCTGAGCCGAAGTCCAGAGTCTCGACTCATGAGAGAGGAGATCTTTGGGCCCGTGGTGACCCTGTTCGTCTATGAGGATGCCGAGCTCGAAGCGACCCTAGATGCGTGCGACGCAAACCCGTACGCGCTGACCGGGGCCATCTTCGCCGACGACCGTCGGGTGGTGGCGGAGCTGACAAGGCGCCTGCGCGGAGCGGCGGGCAACTTCTACATCAACGACAAGCCCACAGGCTCAGTGGTCGGACAGCAGCCTTTCGGTGGAAGCCGAGCCTCGGGCACCAATGACAAGGCGGGAAGCGCCGCCAATCTCATGCGTTGGGTCTCAACCCGAGCCGTCAAGGAGACCCTCGTCCCGCCCACCGACTATCGCTATCCCTTCCTCGAAGAATCGTGAGTCGAGTCCTCGCCGGCCTAGGCCTCCTGCTCTCCATCGGCTGCTCGGGCGAGCCGGCAGAGCTGGTGCAACGCGCCTTGTCGGAAGCCTCGAAGCCGGAGGGCCTTCCGCGATTCCTTCACCCCGACTACCGAGATCCCTTGGGCGGGACGGAGCGCTTGCTCGCCGAGCTGGAGACCCGCCCGCCGACGGAGCTGCGCATCGAAGAGGCCCGAACCCGATGGGGTCCGTCCAAGCGACGCCCGATGGTGGAGATCGAGGCCGTGGTCGAGTGGCCTCGGTGGCGGGTGGTCGGCCGAGAGACCATGGGCTTGGAGCGAGGTGCTTGGGGTCACAGCATTCGCTCGGGCTTCTTGACCGGCGCCCGAGACGTCCAATCCATGGTCGACGAACTCCTCGCGGCCCGAACGCCATCCGAAGCCATCGAGCTGGTCCATCCCAACTACGCCCAGGGTCTGGAGTCGCGGGCAGACTTGGCAGAAGAGTGGGCCCAGGGTCCCCATCCGAGCGGCGCCGATTGGTCCGAGGTCGACCGCGTCGAGCTCGTCCAAGGCCGACTAGAGCTGCGGCCCGACCGGAGCCATCTGGACCTCCACCTCCGCCTCCCGGCGGTGGGGGGACCGCGGCCGGTCACTCTCCGCCTCACCCTGGCTCCGGCCGCCGGTCGATGGCGGATCGTGGCCGGCTTCTGACGGCAGGGTCCTCCGCTTGCCATCCCCGAATCCCCTGATACCTTGCAACGCATGGCGTCGGGACTCGCCCTGCGATTCCTGTCGGGCCGGTACGAAGGCGGCGAGTTCGCCCTCCCCGACCGGGGCGACGTCGTGATCGGTCGTTCGGCAGAGGGCGACGTAGTGCTTGTCGAAGACATGGTGTCGCGACGCCACGCACGGATCCACATCGACCATGGCGTCCCGACTCTGGAAGACCTGGGCTCGACCAACGGGACCTACGTCAACGGAGAGAAGGTCGGACGAACGCGACTCGGCGAGGGCGACCGCATCCTGATCGGGACGTCCATCCTAAAGGTGGTCTCGGCCACGGTCGAGGACTCGACCCACGAGATGCTCGAGACCGAGAGCCGACCGGACCTCGAAGACGACGAGCCCATCCGTCAGGAGGGACAGCTAGGTGAGCTTTCGGTCGCGGACTTGGCCCAACTGTTCGGCAGCAATCAGCGATCCGGCGAGCTACGACTTCGTGCAGGTGAGGCTCAAGGCTGCCTCTACTTCCGGAAAGGCTGGCTGTACTACGCCAGCATCGACGACGATCACGACATGGGGCCCATGAAGGCCCTGGCCCGCCTACTCGCCTGGGATCGAGGGGACTACGTCTTCAAGACGGGTTTGGAAGACCACGGCTTCATGCTCGAGCTGGAGGACACGACCGAAAACCTGATTAGCCAGGCCTTGGCCGAGATGCAGGAGCTGAAGGAGCTGGCCCCTCTTCTTCCGGCCTCCGACTCCGAGCTCGAGATCCCCCGTCCCTTACCCGGTCAGCTCTCGGATCTCAGCCTTCGCCACTTGGAGGTCTTCCAGCTCGTCTATGACCACGGCCTCATGGTCGAGGTCATGAATCGAGCGACGAGCAACGATGCGGAGACCGCACGCACCGTGCTCAAGCTCCTGGACTTGGGCTTCGTGTCCCGGCCCTCGGTCGGGGCTCGAGTCGTCTGATGCCCGAGCTCCCCGACGTTACGGTCTACGTCGAGGCCCTCGCCCGCCAAACCATCGACGAGACTCTGAACGAGGTCCGGCTCGCTAGCCCTTTTCTCTTGCGCACGGCCAAGCCTCCCCTGTCCGCGGTCGCGGGACGACCCGTCCGTCAGGTCGAGAGGCTAGGCAAACGAATCGTCTTTGGCTTCGACGAAGAGCTCTACATGGTCATTCACCTGATGATCGCAGGTCGCTTTAGATGGGGAAAGAGCGGCGCCAAGGTTCCGGGCCGCGTCGGCCTCGCCGCCTTCGACTTCAGCTCCGGTACTCTCTTGCTGACCGAGGCCAGCTCTAAGAAGAGGGCGTCGCTTCACATGGTCCAGGGACGAAAAGGACTTCTGGAGAACCACAGCCGAGGTGGGCTCGAGATCTCGAAGCTCGACGCCACAGACTTCGCCAAGGCCCTCACGGCCCGAAACCATACATTGAAACGAGCCCTGACCGACCCTCGCATCTTCAGCGGCATCGGGAACGCATACTCCGACGAAATCCTCTTCGAGGCCCGGCTCTCGCCCATGAAGCTGACGCAGAAACTGGACGAAGGAGAGCTGGCTCGACTCTTTGCCGCCACCCAGTCCATACTAGAGCGTTTCACCGCGGCCATCCGGGCCGAGGCGGGCGAAGGTCTGCCGGCAAAGGTGACCGCCTTTCGGCCCGACATGATGGTGCACGGACGCTACAAGGAAGCCTGCAAGGTCTGCGAGACCAAGATCATGCGAGTCGCCTTCGCCGAGAACGAGCTCAACTACTGTCCGCGCTGCCAGAACGAAGGACGACTCTTGGCTGACCGAAGCCTGTCCCGACTGATGAAAAAAGACTGGCCGAAGCGGGTCGAAGAGCTGGAGTAGCTCAGCCGGCAGAGTGGCCGCGAGGGTCGAGGAGGTCTTCGCCGCCGTTGACCTCAGAAGGGGAGCGCTTTCGTTCCAGACGGCTCACCATGGCTAGGAGCTCTCCGGTGGTCTCCCGGTCAGTCATCGCGTCCAAGAGCTTCATGTGGGTCTGGATCATGCTGCGGAGGGTCTCTTCGAACTGGGTCTTCTGACGCTTCAGCTCGTCGAGATCTTCCAAGACTCGTGAGAGCCGCGAGTGAGCGTTGTGCACAATCTGCTCGGCCTGGCCCTCGGCTTGGGCCACCACGATCTCCGCCTCCTTGCGGGCATTCTGCTTGATGTCCTCGGTGATACGGGTCGCGGTGAGCATGGTCTCTTTGAGGTTCTGCTCCCGCTCGCGGTACTGCTGAAGCTCGGTCTCACGCCGAGCAATGTCTTCGCGAAGCGCTTTGTTGTCTCGACTGAGCTCTTCTAACTCCTTGGCCACTACGTCTAGGAAGGCGTCGACCTCTTTGCCGTCGAAGCCCCAAAGGACGCTCCGAAACTGCTGCTGCTGAACGTCGAGTGGCGAGAGCTTCACACCTCGCTTCTACGTCTTCCCAGCCATCACCGCAAATTCGACACAGTTCACTTCGGCCTTTGCCCGAATAGGGCGGTGCCGACGCGGACTATGGTGGCCCCGGCCGCAATGGCTTCCCCGAAGTCGTCGCTCATCCCCATCGAGAGCTCGGGCAGCGCGAGGCCGCTCCGCTCAACCCAATCATCCCTGAGCCTCCGCAGCCGCTCGAAATGGCGCGGACCCTCACCTGGAGGCGGAATGGTCATGAAGCCCTGGAGATCCAGACCATCTTTCAAGTCTGAAAGCGCTTCGAACAGGCTCGGTAGCTCTTCTTCGAGGAAGCCGGTCTTGGCCGCCTCTCGTCCCTGGTTGACCTGGACGAGGGCCCGCATGGGCCGAGCCGTCTCAACGCCCAGCCTGGCCATGGCTTTGGCCAAGCGTAGCGAGTCCAAGCCGTGAAAAAGGTGAACCTCGGCCAAGAGCCTGGCCTTGTTTCGCTGAAGATGACCGACCATGTGCCAGCGAAGCTCGGGATGGGCTTGCTGCTTTCGGCGCATCTCTTGGGGATAGTTCTCCCCGAAGTCCCGGTGGCCGAGGGCGATGGCGGCCGCCAAGCGCTCCTCCGGCTGACGCTTGCTGACGGCCACAAGGGTGACCTCGTCCCGGGTCCGACCCGCCGCTGCGCAGGCAGACCGAAGCTCGGCCTCCACCCGCTGGAAGCGGACCCGAACCTCGTCGACGACCGAGCTCACTTGCGCGTCGCCTCCGGGGGATGAACCCCATTGAGGGCCAAAAGCCTGAGCGTCTCAGTGATCGGCAGACCGACCACACCACTGTAGCTACCTTCGATGTGCTCGACGAAGGCGCCCCCCAACCCCTGAATGCCGTAGGCGCCAGCCTTGTCCCAGGGCTCGTCGGTCTCCAGATAACGCTCCACCTCGAAGCGCCCGAGGGACCTGAAGCTGACCTCGGCCGTTACCACCGTCGACGCCGATTCGAGCCCCCGAACGACCACGGCAGTATGAACGTAGTGGGTGCGGCCCGACAGGGCTTGAAGCATGGCCCGAGCTGCGTCGACGCCCTCCGCTTTGCCGAGGCTTCGTCCATCAAGCGCGACCACGGTGTCCGAAGCCAAGACGGGGAGCGAGCTCACACAGGCTTCGGCTTTGGCCCAAGCCACCCGCTGGGCATAGATGACCGGCGCTTCTCCGTCCTCCACGCTCTCGTCCACGTCCGAGGGCACAATCTGGGGAGACAAACCGAGCTGCTCCAAAAGAGCCTTTCGCCGAGGAGAGCGAGAAGCCAATATGAAGTCACTCATCGCACGGGTTCCTCCGTGACCGGAATCGGGTGAATCCGGTCCCTCCATCGGATCGCCACCTGGCCGTCCTCGTCCTCGACCCACAGTCCGTCGAGATCGAAGAGCGCATCTCGAGTGAACTTGGCGGTGAGCCGCCCCTCGCGAACGCTGCAGTACAAGAAGCCGTCCACGTCCTGCCGAAGGCTGTCGAAGTCCAGGTTCTCGGTTCGGTGGTCCCCAAGCTGAAGCCGCACGGTCTCTTGGTCTGCCCGGGCATGGAGCACGAAGACGGGCGCCCCTTCGACTTCGACGTAAGCCCAGTTGACCTCGTTCCTGAGGATGTAGCGCCCGTCCTCGGCCCGATCGATCCAGCCATCGAAGGCGCGACGAACGCCGGGGTGCTCTACCGGCTCACCGTCGTGAAACCACAGGCCTTCCTCCGTCCTCCGAATGCTCGTCTCCCGCGAGAAGCCCTCGGGCATCATGGCTCCACCTATGCCTTCCAATCCTCCACCCGGCTACCAAAGGGGGACACGCCGTGGATCATGGCCGAAGGGCGGCCAGAGTCCGCAGCACGTTCAGGCCGAGAACCTTGCGAATCCGACCCTCTCTCCAGCCTCGACGGAGCATGGCCTCCACGATCAGCGGGTAGGCATGGGCACCCCGGATGCCGGCCGAAGGGATGATGAAGCCATCGAAGTCGGTGCCGATGCCGGCCACGTCTTCACCCCCCACTTCGATGAGATGGCCCAGATGGTCCACGACACGCTCTGCACCCGAGGCACCCTGACGGCGCCCCAGGTAGAGGCCCGCCGCGATGACCCCGACGACGCCTCCGCTGGCGGCCACGGCCCGGATCTCATCGTCGTTCACGTTGCGCCAGTGACGGTGGACGCTCTCGACGCCGCCGTGGGTGACGGCGAAGGGCAGATCCTTGGTATGGACATCAACCGCTTCCTGAAATCCCCGTCGATGGATGTGGGCCAGGTCGACCATGATTCGACGTTCGTTCATGGCCTCGATGAGAGGCGGCCCGCCCGGACCGAGGCCCTTGCTTCTTCGGAGATGATGGGCGGCGCTACTCGGCGCACCGATCTGGGAAGGCGTGAGGTGGAGGAGCGTCATTCGAGCCACCAGATCTTCGGGGATGGCGTCCAGCGAAGGGGCCCCGTCGACTGCGTTCGCGCCTTGAATCGAGAGGAGCACGGGGTGCAGGCCGGACTCGGCTACCCTTCTCCATTCCGAAGCGGTGCGGACCAGCTCCAAGCTAGGGCTTCGGGCCACGAGCCGTTTGACGAGGGCGACGTTGTCCAAGAAGGCCCGCCATCGGCCGGCGGCGGTGCGGAACGGGTTCGTGGTCAAGGACCACATCCCGCCGTCGAGCCCGAACTCCCGGGCTCGCGGAAGGTCCAAGTGCCCAAAGAGGAAGCCAGGGTTCAACCGATGGGCGCGCTCCAGATCATAGCCGAAGAGCCGGAAGGGCAAAAAGCTCTCGATGTGAAGGTCGAAGACCAGCGCCTCGTGGACCAACTCTCGGGCGGCCGAAGACACGCCCCTCTTGCCGACCATTGCCTCTTGGGCTTCAACCTCCGCCGATGCCATCCGATCGCGCTCGCTTCGTTCGCGAGCTTGCCACCGAAGCCGGCGCGCTCGCTCTGCAGCGCCACCATGACCTGGGGAACCTCGAAGTCGAGACGAAAGGGATCCAGGACTACGTCACGGCTGCGGATCGCGAGGTCGAAGAGCTGGTCGCCGGCCGCATCAGCGACGCTTATCCAGAAGACGGCTTCATCGGCGAGGAAACGGGACGGCGTGACGGGGCGGCGGGTCACGGTCACTGGGTGGTCGACCCCATCGACGGCACTGCCAACTTCATGCGGGGACTGCCGATGTTCACGGTCTCCATCGCCTACGTCCACGGCGGGGCGGACTCAGAAGTGGCGGCGATTCGAGACGTAGTCCAGGGGCGGAGCTATTGGGCCGAACGAGGGGGAGGGGCCTTCGAGGAGGATGCGCCCCTGTCCGTCTCCCCCCGGGATAGCCTGGACCGCTCGGCGGTCTGCATGGGCTTCTGGAACAAGGAAGGAGGCGACGCCGCCTTCATTCGGGCGCTGACCCGCCTCACGACCACCAAGGCAGATATCCGTCGGGTGGGGGCCGCCACCTTCGGTTTGATGCACACCGCGGCTGGCCGCTTCGACGCATTCTTTCAGAGCCGGATCAATAGCTGGGACGTAGCAGCAGGCATCTTGCTCGTTCGAGAGGCCGGGGGTTGGGTCTCGGACTTTTACGGTCAGGGCGGGCTCCTAAGGCCGGCCCCATTCCTGGCCTGCGCCCCTGGCCTCGTGGAACCCCTAAGCGAGCTCCTTCTTCGACGGCCGGTCGAGGACTGACGACTCAAGGCCGACCCGGCCCGGCCGATCTTTGCTTCGTGGCTGACCTGGTGCTGGGCATCGACCTCGGGACCTCCTTTTCCTCCGCCGCGGCCTGGGTACAGGGTAAACTGTATCTCGTCCCTGATCGGCGAGGCGAGGCCTGCATCCCCTCCGTCGTCTACTTCCCCCAGCGCGGCCTCCCCATCGTCGGCGCCGACGCAGAGCGCTACCGGATGGCCGAGCCCGACGCCTGCGTAAGCGGCATCAAGCGCATCCTGGGCAAGAAGGGTGGAGACTCCGAAATCGCCCTGTTTCAGAGCCACTCCGCGGTCTCAGTCGAGGCCGCCCAGGGCATGGCGCCGGTCATTCGGACCCGCAACGGCGAGCACACCGCCACCGAGGTCGCTTCCCACATCATTCGCCTCTTGAAGGAGCGGGCCGAAGAACGCTTCCAGACCTCGGTGAAGAAAGCCGTCATGACCCTACCGGCCACGGCCAACGACAACACCCGAGCCGCCACCCTGCAAGCCGCCCGCATGGCGGGCATCGAGGTGCTGCGCACGGTGTCCGAGCCCTCGGCCGCCGCCATCGCCTACAATCTGGACGCCTTCACGGGGCAGCGGAAACTCTTGGTCTACGATTTCGGAGGCGGGACCTTCGACTCGACCGTGCTCGAGCAGAGCAACGCTGGTTTCCGAAGCTTGGCCGTCGGCGGCGACAGCTGCCTAGGGGGCGATGACTTCGACCAGGCGCTGGCCCACCAGATCGCGTCCTTCGTGTTCCGCTCGGCGAGGGTCGACGTCACCAAGGACGTCGTTCGCTGGGACCGGGTGGTGCGAGCTTCGGAGCAGACCAAGAAGGCCCTTTCGGCCCGAGAGAGCGCGCCCTTCAGACTCAGCGACGCGTACAGCGCCCAGCGCAAGTCCCACGACCTGAACCTGAATCTGCACCGTCAGGACGTCGAACCGGCTTGGGAGAAGCTGACCAACCGCTCCATCAAGGCCACAGCCCAGATGCTGATGGAGGCCGGCCTTCGACCGGGCGACATCGACACCACGGTCTTCGTCGGAGGCACGACCTTCACGCCCATGGTCCGCCGCTCGGTCGACAAGCTGATGACCAGGCCCGGCGTCAGCGCCAACAACCCCCAAACCGCCGTCGCCTGCGGCGCCGCCATCGTCGCCTCCCGCGCCAGCCAGAACGCAGCCTAGACCGTACTCGGAGGTCATAGCCTTCTATACCCGCGGCGTCCAAGCCAGCTCGCCCCGACTTCCGATTCTCCGGTCCAAGGGGCTGTGAAGCGCTCCGGACTAGGGGCGGCACGCGAAGGCCGTCCAGCCTTCTTGTAGAGGATGATCGTCGTAGGCGTCGAGCCGATCGATACGACGGAAACCGGCCTGACGGAGGCAAGTTGCCACCTCATCCGGATCGAAGAGGACCAAGCGGTGTACTTCGTGGATGCGGCGATAGAGGTTGGACCCGTCGACGAGCACGAAGCTGTCGATGACGCGCTCCAACTCGCCGTCCCGCTGGGTCTCTTCCATGACCAAGAAGCTGTCTTCGGCCTCGAAGCGAACGCCCCGCACTCCTTCTTCCTCTTCTTCGAGAGGTGCCAAAGTCGTGAGGTCGAAGAGGAAGAGCCCCTCTGGTTCCAGGGAGGCCCGTACTTCGACAAGGCGTCGACTCAGGCGCTCCAAATCGGGGACCTCGTCGCCCGCTACGTAGTTCAGGACCTCGCCGAAGGCAGTCACGGCCCGAGTCTGGGTCAAAGGGAAGCTCCAGAGGGAGCCTCTATGATAGCGTGCGCCCGGCGCGTGGGCGGCGGCCAGGTCCAACATGGCCGGAGAGGTATCTACGCCTTCGACTTCGAAGCCCGCCTCGACCAGCAGCTTGGTCGAAACGCCACTACCCACGCCGAGTTCGACCACCTTGCCCCCTGGTGCGCCGAGCCGGGCCATGAGTTCACGGGCTGCGGCGGCACCAATGTCTCCAAAGTACAGATGGTGGATGCGAGCCAGCTCAGGGGAATAGACCAAGGACGCGTCGGCGAGGGGCATGGGATCTACGAATCGATGTCGGCCGCAGGGTCAAGGCCGGTCATCAGCCTCTACCCGGCCCGGGTCAGAGACGGACGGGGCGACCGGTCTGAAGCGACTCCAGGCAGGCGTCGGCCAGGACCAGAGCCTGGAGACCGTCGTGGGGGCCGGTGAGCAGCGGCTGCTGCCCATCTTGCACCGCCCGAACGAAGTGGTCGACCTCCGCCCGGTAGGCTTCGGCGTAGCGCTCGACGAAGAAGTGGGGCGGCTTGTCGTGATGGATGCCGGCCTCGGACCAGGCGCTCACGGTATGGGGCTGCACGTTCTCCGCACGCAGCATGCCTCGAGCCCCGAGGACCTCGAGTCGCTGGTCGTAACCGTAGGTGGCCCGACGACTGTTCGCGATCTGACAAAGGACGCCGTCCTGGGTCTGAAGAGTCACCACCGCACTGTCCACATCTCCCATGTCGCCGATGTTCGGGTCGACGAGTGCGCTCCCGGCCGCGAACACGCTCACCGGCTCATCGCCCAACAGCCATCGGGCCATGTCCAAATCGTGGATCATCATGTCCCGAAAGAGACCGCCGGACTGACGGAGGTACTCGAGGGGCGGAGGTCCAGGATCTCGACTGGTGATGCTGACCATCTCCAGTCTGCCAATCGCGCCTCGGGCCAGCTCGGCCTTCACGCGAGAGAAGCTCGGGTCGAAGCGACGGTTGAAGGCGATGAAGAAAGGAACGCCCGAGGCTTCGACCGCGGCGATGGCTTCGTCGACTCGCGCCGCGTCCAGATCGATGGGCTTCTCACAGAAAATGGCCTTGCCGGCCTTCGCGGCCGACTTGATCAGGTCGACGTGGGTTGGCGTGGGGCTGGTGATGAAGGCGGCAGTGGACTCGACGTCAGCCAGCGCATCTCCTGGGTTGGTCGAAACCTGGGCGCCGACCCTTCGCGCCAGCACCGTCGCCGCCTCTTCGTTGGGATCCACGACCCAAGCCACCTCCGCACCTGGGTGGGCGTGGAGATTCAGGGCGTGAACCTGGCCAATTCGTCCGGCACCGAACAAACAACACTTCATCATCGCGGCGGGAGGCTATACCACGAGCGTCATGCGTGTCGCTGGAACTTCGATCGGCCTCTGCTGCCTCCTCGCCTGCTCTTCCACGCCCACGTCTGACCCGGCGGCAGCGACCGCGGCCGCCCCCGGCCCGGCTTTCGTCTACGACCGGGTCACCCGGACCGACTTCAACCGCTGGTCGGCCAAGCTCGACCTTCCGTTCTATTGGGCGGCGGGGGACGATGAAGTCCTCAGGCCGGAGGGCTTGCATCTGTTGTTCGGTGTCGAGGGCCCGGGACCCGAGGTTTGGGTCGACGGGGCCCGCTTCACCTCCGCCTTTCAGGCCGAGTACGAGAAGGTAGTAGCGGCCCAGCAGGGTCAGCGGCAAACAGGCACGCTGGCGCCGGAGGAGCTTCGACGACGGGCCGCGGTCGAGAAGGAGCTGGACCAGGGACATCCAACCCTCATCTCTTGGGACTTTGCCGCCAGCAGCCAAGCCGACCGGGGTCTGGTCGAGCACGTTCTGGCTGCGGCCGAGATCATCGAAGGCCTCTATGCTCGCCAAAAAGGCGTGGACCAGCTCCAGCGCCCAGCGGATCCCGCGTCCCGAAGGCTCATGCGCCGAAACCAGGGCCCTTTTTGCGTGGCTCCGGGGACCGAATCCGACCCCGACTGCAGGGCGCTGCCGGACGTGGACCGCGTGTTCGGCCTCTACCCCGCCAAGCTTCAGCAGCGCACCGACTTCTGCGGCTTCTTGAGCAAGCGAAAGGACGCCGACGCACTCCTCGACCCCTTCACGGTGGTCCGGGTCGCGGACGGCAGGCTCCAGGCCGTGCCTTACCATCGGGCCTATGCCGCCCCGATGAAGGAGGTGGCCGAGCATCTGCAGGCCGCGGCTGGGCTTCAGCCGCCCGAAGAGTCGGCCCTGGTCCGCTACTTGGAGTCTGCGGCCAAGGCATTCGAGGACGGCTCTTGGATGGAGGCTGACGAGGCCTGGGCGGCCATGAATGCCGAGAACAGTCGTTGGTACCTTCGCATTGGCCCGGACGAGGTCTATTTCGAGCCCTGCAACCGCAAAGCCGCATTTCACGTCAGCTTCGCCCGCATCAACGAAGACTCGTTGGCCTGGCAAGCCAAGCTGGACCCAGTGAAGCAAGAGATGGAAAACGCTTTGAGCCGACTCGCTGGTCGCGCCTACCGAGCCCGCAAGGTCGCTTTCCACCTGCCCGACTTCATCGACATCGTCCTCAACGCGGGCGACTCCCGAAAGCCCCACGGCGCCACCATCGGCCAGAGCCTTCCCAACTGGGGCCCGGTCGCCAATGAAGGTCGGGGCCGTACGGTGGCCATGACCAACCTCTACACCGACCCCGACAGCCAGCGGACGCTGACCACCCAGGCCGAGTCTCTGTTTTGCGACGAAGTCATGGAGGTCTTCAGCGCCGAGCCGGCGCCCCAAGTGATGAGCACCGTCCTCCACGAGGCAGCCCACAACCTGGGACCGGCCCACGAGTACGAAGTCCGGGGCAAGACCGACGACCAGATTTTCGGAGGGCCTCTGGCCAGCACCTTCGAAGAGCTCAAGGCCCAGACATCGGCCCTCTACCTCGCTTCCTGGCTGGCCGAGAAGGGCGTGATCGAGAAGGCGGTGGCCCAGAAGGCCCACGTGCGAGACCTCGCCTGGGCCTTCGGGCACATTTCGCGGGGCATGTACACGGCCTCGGGCCAGCCGAAGTCCTATAGCCAGCTGGCGGCCATCCAATTCGGCTTCCTGATGGACGAGGGGGCCGTGAAGTGGATGGCCGAACGACGGGCAGCCAACGGTCTCGACATGGGCTGTTTCCAGGTCGACCTGGCCCAGATGGAAGCGGCGGCCGAGAAGCTCGAGAAGCGGGTTCTGATCATCAAGGGCCAAGGGCGAAAGCGAGGCGCAGAGCGCCTCGTCGCCCAATACGTAGACGCCGAGGCTCGGCAAGCCACCATGCAGCTCATCCAGGAGCGCTGGCTTCGAGCACCGAAAGCGACCTTCGTCTACTCGATCCGGCCCTGAGCTCGGTTCCCGAGAGCATCAGCGCCGGAGCAGCTGTTTGGCGCCATGGGCGCAGGCCCGCTCCAGACCCTCTTCGAGGAGCGCCGTCCCCTCCTCGGTGTCGAGGAGGCTGGAGGATTCGCCGCTCGCCCAGCCCGCGCCTTCATCGATCCACAGCGCCCAGGCCAACCAGGCCGCTTCGGCCGACCGTGCCACCGTCGCTGCTACCGCTCGCTTCCCGGCTCGGGCCCGGGCATCAAGGCGCTCCACCAGGGCTTCGTCATCGTCCTCGGGACGGGCGCGGCGGAGGGCATCGACGAGCCCATCTTGATGCCGGGCCAGCCGAGCGGCGTTCTCGAGGGCAGCTTCCACGCGTTCGTAACCCTCATTCGGCGCGTGGCCTCGCACACGGGCTTGGGTGGTCCCGAGCAGAGCGGCGAGGCGTTCCCGAGTGAGGCGAGCCCTCAAGGCGTGACTGTAGCGCATGGCGAATACTCGGGAGCCCCCGAGCAATTGGGGGCGCGATCCTCATCCAGACAGACAGGCCCGGCCCAAGTCCAGGCTTGGGGAATCATGGACGTCGTGGAACTGCCGACCGCGAAGGTTTGTCCGGAGGAGCCGGCGGCGGTTCTGTCAGAGGCGTCCACGGCAAGCTTCTGCCTGGTGGGCGACAAGGGCAGCCAGCGGGTCCTCTCCTTGAAACTCTCAGACCTCGAACCTATCGACGACGACGACGGCGCTACGGACCGACCCGCGAGCGCATCGACTCCTGGATCGGCTGCTGCACTCGGGGGGTCGTGAGTAGTGTCGACATCTTGGACTGCAACCGCACCTGGAACGACGCCCTCGACTTTCGAGGGGCCGGTCTCTACGGGAAGAGTGGAGGCTGGTACCAGGAGCCAAGTTCGACGTCGACGTGTCGGACTGCAAGACACCACGCGACAAGTTGAACAGGAACGTGGCCTGGCTTCGCAGCAAGCTCCCGATCCGGGGCACGAGGGGCCTGCCCGGGCGCAAGGCCATGACCAATGTCGAAGTTGGCTGGGCCACCACCTTCGAGAAGACCCGAATCATGCACAAGCCCCTCAAGAGGGAGGGCATCGAGTCCTTTTTCGCGCTGGGGCAGCGGCACAACGAAGGCCCTCAAGCTGACCGGAACCATCAAGGCACGCCGGGGCCGCTGCGGAACTGACGTCTACCCCCAGCTGAAAGAGACCTTGCGACGCTTCCGCGAGCTCAAGAACCAGTCCCCTCGGTTCGTTCGCGAGGACTGACATCTGCGTCATGCGGCCTTTGCCGAAGTCGGGCTCACTTTTGAAGGGAGACTCGCACCCGGCGTGTCGAAACGATGGTAGGGAAGGTCGTCACGGTGCGCCGGTGCCCGTACGAACCCGACCCCTCGCCGAGTTCGTACGGACACTGCCGCGGGATTCCAACGATGAAGCAAGGCGCTCTCGCGCCTCCCCCCCACTATGTGCCCGGCGCACCGTGGCGATCAAATCGATGACGTCGCTTTCTTGGAGGCTCCCTTAGACGCGAGTCTAGAATCGGGGTTACCTGGGGGCCCGGGAACCCTTGCGGCCCTTAGACTTCCGTGCCGAGGGCGGCCCAGAGCCCGCCTTCTTTCGGGGCGAGGTCCATCGCGCGGCCTCTTCCACCTTTCGCTTCTTGGTCGCCGCCCACGCACAGATCGGGCATTGGCCGAGGTCGTGACGCATCGCAGGACAGTGCTCTCGTCCGAACATGATGATCTGGAGATGGAGCTTGCTCCAGGTGTCCTTGGGGAAGGTCCTCTTGAGGTCGGCCTCGGTCGCATCGGGCGTCTTGCCATGGCTCAACCCCCAGCGTGCCGCCAAGCGGTGAATGTGGGTGTCGACCGGGAAGGCCGGGATGCCGAAGCACTGAGCCTGCACAACTTGCGCGGTCTTTCGCCCCACGCCGGGCAGGGCGGTCAGCGCCTCGAATTCAGAGGGGACCTGGCTGTCGTGGGTCTCGACCAAGGTCTGGGAGAGCCCGCGGAGTGCCTTGGCTTTCTGAGGGGCGAGGCCGACCTCTCGAATCAAAGTCCGGATGGTGTCCACGTCGAGGCCGGCCATCGACGCCGGATCCGGGGCACGACCGAAGAGGGCCGGCGTGACCTGGTTGACCTTCTTGTCGGTGGTCTGGGCCGAGAGGACGACCGCGACCAGAAGCTGAAAGTCACTCCCGTGGTCCAGGGGAATGGGAGGATCGGGATAGAGCTCTTCGAGGATCTCGATGATCCGAGCCGCCTTCTCGGCTTTCTTCACGCCCTCATCACGCCAATCCGTCGCCTTGCGCCAAGCGCTTTCGCGCTCCTCGTCCTCGCCCTGAACTTCGGCTGCGCGGGCCGCCTCGGGCCGGTGCGTCCGCTCGGGGGCCCTGCCCTGCCCCAAGCGCAGCTGTTGGAGCGTCTGGCCGAAAGACCCATCGTCTACGTAGGGGAGCTCCACGACCAGAAGAAGCACCACGACATTCAGCTTCGGATCCTTCGCGGCCTTCGGGAGCGGGGGGCCACGGTCGCACTCGGGATGGAGATGTTCCACGCCGAGCAGCAGCCGGACCTGGATCGTTGGGTGGCTGGAGAGCTCGAGGAGGCCGACTTCTTAGAGGCAGTGAATTGGACCGAGACCTGGGGCTTCGACTTCGAACTGTACCGGCCGCTCCTCGACTATGCGCGGCTCCACGACGTCCCGGTCCTGGCCCTCAACGTGCGGCGGAGCCTCAGCCGAGCCGTGGCGGAGTCGGGAGTCGACGGCCTGTCCGACGAACTGCGGGCCGAGCTTCCAGAGATGGACCTCGAGGTAGAAGCTCACCGCACCCGCTTCATGGCCGCCATGAAGGAGATGGGGGCAGACAAGCACCCGGGGATGGATCTGGAGAAGTTCTATCAGGCACAGGTCCTCTGGGACGAGGCCATGGCCCGGGCGGTGGCGGCGACGATGACGGCCGACGATTCCCCCGAGTATATGGTGGTCCTGGCGGGGCGGGCCCACGTCGAACATGCACTCGGTATCCCGCAGCGCGCTGCGCGTCGCGGTGCCGAGCCTTTCTGGATCGTGCTGCCGGTCGCTGCGGAGGGCGCCGAAGCCTCGGCGCCCGGCCGCGCGGATTTCCTCTGGCTGACCGGACGGCCCTGAAGGCGTAGCTTGGGAAGACAGATGAGCCCCCGCGTCATTCGAGGTGCCTGCCCCCACGACTGCCCGGACACCTGCTCCATGCTGGTCACGGTGGAGGGGACGCGCGCGCGAAGGGTCCGAGGCAATCCAAAACACAGAACGACGTCGGGCTTCCTCTGCGCGAAGGTCAATCGCTACCTCGACCGGACCTACCACCCGGACCGCATCCTCCACCCCATGGTGCGTTCCGGGGCCAAGGGCGAGGCCCAGTTTCGCCAGGTGAGCTGGAACGAGGCTCTGGACCGAGTGAAGGAGGGCCTGCAGAGAGTCTCTCGGCCCGAGGCCATCCTGCCCTACAGCTATAGCGGCACCCTCGGCTTGATCCAGAACGGGTCGATGGACCATCGCTTCTTCCATCGCCTGGGGGCCAGCCAGCTCGATCGCACCATCTGTTCGACCTGCGGGTCCGAGACCCTGGACGAAGTGCTCGGCACCCGGCGCGGTCCGCCGATGGACACCTTGGACCGAGCCCGCACCATCCTGCTCTGGGGGACCAACACCCTCACCTCGAACGTGCACCTGTGGCCGGTGCTCCAGCGGGCCCGGACCCAAGGAGCCCACATGTTCGCCATCGACCCTCGCCGGACCGAGACCGCCGCCCGGGCCGACGCTTGGCTGGCGCCTCGCCCCGGCAGCGACGCCGCCTTGGCCTACGGCATGATGCGGGCCGTCCTCGAAGCCGAGCTAGAAGACCAGGACTACCTCCGCGCTTACACGGTGGGCTACGAGGGCCTTCGCGCGCGCATCATGGAGCGATGGCCCCTGAGCCGGGCAGCTGAGCTCACGGGTTTGGAGGCGTCCACCATCCGAGAGCTTGCCCTCCGCTTCGCCGAGACCCAACCCTCGGTGGTGCGACTCAACTACGGTCTGCAACGGCACGCAGGCGGCGGAGCGGCGGTCCGCGCGATCCTGCACTTCGTGACCCTGGTCGGGGCCTGGCGGCACGCCGGAGGTGGCGCCCTGCTTTCGACCTCGCGATTCTATCCGACCGACGTCCAGGCCCTGGCCCGTCCGGACCTCATGCCCGAGCCGACACCCCGGACGGTGAACATGAACGAGCTGGGCGAGGCCTTGGCGCCTGAAGGCGACGTGGAGTGCCTGTTCGTCTACGCCTCCAATCCCGCCACCGTGGCGCCCGATCAGGAAGCGGTCCTGAAGGGCCTCGCCCGCGAAGACCTCTTCACCGTCGTCCACGAGCTCTTCATGACCGATACTGCGTGCTACGCCGACGTTCTGCTGCCGGCCACCAGCCAGCTGGAGCAGCTGGACATCCACAAGAGCTACGGCCATGTGGACGTGCTCCTGAATGACCCGAGCATCGAGCCCCTGGGCGAGGCCGTCTCCAACACGGAGCTCTTTCGTCGTTTGGCCGACCGGATGGGCTTCGACGAACCGTGCTTCCAAGACGACGACGAAACCCTGGTCCGTCAGGCCTTCCGATGGGACGCCCCCGAAATGGCGGGCATCGACGTTGACGTCCTTCGCCGAGAGGGTCCGCAAAGACTGAAGGTCCCCGACGCGCCCTTCGCCGCTCCCGAGCGCCCCATCGATCTTCGGGTGCCCTCAGGCGAAGACGGCTACACTCCCCCGGCTGAGATCGGCCTCGATCCCAAACACCCGCTGGCCCTGATCTCACCGCCCGCCCATCACTTTTTGAACTCCAGCTTCGCCAACCTCGACTTCGCCCATGGACGAGAGCGCGAACCCGAGCTCCAGATGCATCCCCAGGACGCCCAGGACCGCGGCCTACAGGAGGGCCACCTCGTCGAGATCAAGAACGAACGCGGTGCCTTCCAGGCCATCCTTCAGATCACGGAAGACGTCCGTCCCGGCGTCGTCATCGCCCCCTCCATATGGTGGAACGGCCACACCAAGACCGGAAGAAACGCCAACGCCGTCACCAGCCAGCGCCTCACCGATATAGGCCGAGGCGCCACCTTCTACGACTGCGCCGTCGAAGTCGTGGCCGCCGACGAAAGCACGCGCGAGCTCCGACGTCGGATAGGGTGACAGCATGATACGTCTAGGGCTCGTGGGCTGTGTTCCTCTCGTGTCGTGTTCCGAGAGCCCATTGACCCGCCCTGACTCTTCTGGTTCACGCGAAACGCGAGAGGATGCTCCTAGCTCGGCTCAGGAGGTATCACGAAGAAGAGCAAGTTCAGCAAAAAGCAGATGGTGAAGCTCCTCCGAGCTTCTTCTACGGAACTCGATGGAAGCAACAACGCATGCGGCGAGGGAACTCGTTCAGCCTTGCTCAGACCAACCTCGATGGCCCGTCCACCCGTGACGAGGCGCGGATCTACGCCCTGCTGCTCGGGAGGGGGCTTGGGCAAGGATTCGAGCTCGTCTGGAGTAAGCTGGTGCCGATGGGCTCGGCCTGTGTTCCCTTAGCCAATCCTCAGGTTGGTCCCGGGCTGCCGCACCCTAGACAGCGAGGCCGACTAGCTCGGCCCACACCGGACGCGGTCTTCACCCATGTTGGCATAGACGGACTCCTAGTCTGAAGCCCCCTGTGTCGGCACCCCCTAGGGCACGAAGCTGTAAGCGCAGCCTCGCTGGTTCACGAGAGAGTAGTTGGTAACGAACTCCAAGGGCGTGGTGGTCAGAAACACCACGGGTGGTGGGCTGGGATTGGAGAACCAGTCGTTGGTCGAAACCGGTATGCTGGGGTTCCAGAGAGGACTAGTGCAGCTGAGGTTGTCGAGAGTCGTCCCCTGCAAGACGAGGCCTCCGCCTGCCAAGGACTCTGGAAAGAAGTCGTTCTCGCCGAAAGCGAGAGCGGGGACAGCTGCACGGTCGAGTTCCAGGTAGACGGGGCTTCGTCGAAACGTGTTACGGGCCTGAAGTCCGATATCCGCAAGAGCACCGCTCTCGAGCAGCATGGCAGTCCTTGCGTTGTCGTTCATGACGCAGTCTTGAACGCGAACCGTAGTATTTCCTTCAACCCAAATACCGACCTCATTGTCGCTTATGGCGATGTCTCCCAGAGCCACGAGCGGGGCTGCCGTAATGGCCCCTATGTCCGACGACGGGATGGGACGCGCACGGATCCCAGCGACGGCATGACCAGAGATCTCGCCGTTGGTGATGCGAATTTGGTCGCTAGGCCCCTCCGTAAAGAGGCCGACATCAGCGTCGAACAGTCGCGGTGTGTCGAGCCAGATCTCCGATCGGCGCCCATAGATGCCCGTCGTCCCTCCGGATGACCTGACCTTATGACCCATGAGCGTTGCGTCCTCCAAAGAGACAGACGTGCCGCAGTCGAAGAAGTCGACTTCGTTCATGATGATCTCGTCGTCGCCATAGCGGTCGTCCGCCGAAACGCACTCTCCGCCGGTCGAGAACTCGGATCGAAGGAAGAGCGATCGGATACCGTGGGTGATAAACCCAGCGTGCCCTGATCCTCCGATTTCGGTATCCATGACGGCTAGAATGAGGTCGGCCGCATCCACAAAGGCTCCCTGCTGAAGGGTCACCGAACTGTCCTGGATGGTCAGTCTTCGCCCAAAGATGCCGGCATCCGGACGGATGTAGGTTCCGGCGGCAACTGTGAAGCTCGACTCATCGACGAGAATGCTCGAGCCTTCGCCCATCACAACGTTGTCGGAGTTCTCGGTGGGGAGATTGAAGAAGACGGTCCCCAGGCCAGCCGTCCACGTGAAGACGGCGTCATCTTGGACGACGACGTTTCCACGAATGATGAGTGTGGCTCCGGGTCCAGAAAGCTGAATCTGGGCCCCTGGCTCGATGATGAGCGTCGACCCTCGCTCGAGGATGAGGGTGGAGCCCGCGTGAATCACGAGTCGACCAATCGAAACGGGGACGCTGTAGTTCGGATCCGGAGTCGGGTTGGGACCTCCGAGGCCACCACCGAGGCGGAGCGTCGTCCCCTCATGGACAATGGTCTCCACAGACGTTAGGCCACCATCGTCTCCGAGCACGAGGGAGCCACCGTCCCGGACAGCGAGCTCCATCCCACCCACCAAGTCCAACTGAGCAGGATCCCCTCGCAGTGCGGATGAGAGCACGCCCGGCGCGACTCCATAGTTGTTGCCTGCTCGCATGAATCCCACATTTCGATCATCGTTGAAGAACAGGGTCGCGTTCCCGTTGACCGGGTCACCCTCGACGGCGATGTCATCGCTCAAGATCAGCTGCTGGTCAGAAAAGATACTTGATACGTTGTAACTGTCCCGGGACCCCCGCAGGGTGGAGATCGAGACAGTCATCTCGGTCTTCTTCTTGCCGATGCCTTTGTAGTCAGGTTCGGCCGGCTCTCCTTCCTCGGAGTCGTCCTGGTCGTCCTTTATCTTGACGACCTCAATCTCCCGAGACGTGACCAGCTCGTCGGAGTTCAGCAGATCGGCTTCTTTAAAAGCCGCGGCCGGGACAGGATGATCGACCAATAGGTGTCGGATCTTGTTGTCATCGAAGTTCCTTGTAATGAGTCCAAAAAGGTGAGCATCCACGACCATGTCGTTTGAGCTTGGTCTCAGCGACAGGAACTCCTCATGATACTCGGCAATGTTGTTCAAGAGGTGATTTGACTGACCGTCTCCGAACCCCTTTGTGCCCGGGTTGTTCGTGATGGGTCGCATGATTTCCTCGAACGTGAACTCGAGTTCCTCATCACCATACTCCTCCGAACTCGGAACGAAGGCATCATCGATCCCTGGTCCAAGCGCCAGATTGCTCGGACCGTCCCAAAGGTCGTACAGCGCGCGTGCGATGAGCCCTTGCCCATGCATGCCGTGGGTCAAGGCTTGATCCTCCGAACAGTAGGACGAAGATGTTCCGCCGCAGTCGACAGCTCCGGAGACTGGCTCGTCCCAAGTTCCCACTCGCTCATCCCAATTCGGGCTTGCCGAAGCCACCGTCGAACTCGAAATCAGCGGATCGTTGAGATCGCTGCGGCTCCATACCTCAACCACGGCCCCGAAGAAGTCTGCAAACCCTTCCGTCCACGCAAGTCTCGGATTCAGGGTGTTGTAGTCGACGCCGTGGTTGAAGAAGCCAGCGTCAAGAGCGGGGAGCCACGACTCGTTCTGGGCGTGCCACATGACGTAGTGACCGAACTCGTGCATCACGGTTCCAGGTCGGTTCTGGGTCCGGGTGGAAGTTGGAATGTAGATCCCATCGTGATCCGAGAACTGCGTGTCCAAGAATACGGAGGTAATGAGCAGGGTCGGAAACGCTGCATTGAAGAGCTCCACCACATAGGATCCCACGTTGAGGCCGCCGACGAACAGGTTTCGCGCGACCGGGGTTCGAGGGACGAACATCGCGGAGCTCCCGGGCACCCCAGACGGCCGCGTGAGGATGTCGAGATGGTGTCCGTCGTGGTCAGGAATCAGGCCCGACGGGCCCTCCTCCATGACGAACTGTCGAGCTCGGTTGGCCCAGTGTAGAAGCTGCGGCTTGAGTTCATCCCGATCGAGGTGGACATCGTGTCCGGAACTGTCGAAGTGAGCTCCGGGCGTGACCACGATGGGGTCCGTACGAAGGATATCCTGTTTCCGGGTCGACTTGGGAATCGTCTTCTTTCGAACGCGAATGCGCTCACCCGCCGTTTCGGCCACGAAACGCAGGTAAATCTCGATGGTCTCTGACGAATCGGCCTCGTTGAAGTCGATTTCGAACAGCCCCTGCTCGCCCGTGTATCCTTCGCCGATTACAGGGTCGTTGAGGAAGTCCTTCTTGCGGACCTCAACTTTGATGCCGACGATGTCGAGGTGCTGAAGATTGACGACCGTGCTCGCCTGTCCCGAAACCGTACCGAAGAAGGAGTTCGAGGCTCGAGCCTCACTCTCGAACATCAACACGCATGCCGCCATGCCGAGCGTCAAAATTCGGGTCGAACGAGCTTCGTAATTCGGGCACATGCCCTTTATTCGAGGCAGACCGCGGGAACCTTACAGGAACGAGAGCCACGCATGGTGTGGCCGGCTCACGCTCGGTCCCAAGGAGCCCAGTCCGACCAGCGAAGAGGGTTCCCGCCAAAGGCCGCAACGAGCGCTATGCGACCGCTTGGGAAACTCTGATTCGCTCTCAGAGAGTCGTCCTCGGGACAGCGATACTTGGCCCGTCTAACTCAGCCAGCGGCGCACGCAGTTTCGGCCCATGTTGGCGTAGACGAAGGGGTCGGCTCGAGATGGATCCTGGTCGGCTTCGACGATGAGCCAGCCTCGGTAGGTGGAGGTCAGCTCTCTCAGGAAGGCGGCGAAGTCGTAGCGACCGTCGCCGGGGACGGTGAAGGCACCCTCGACTACGGCATCTAAGAAGCTCATCCTTTGATTGCCTTCTATCAGACCTGGGCGAAGCTCCTTCAGGTGAACGTGCATCACCCGTTCGCGATACTTCTGGAGGGGCGTCATCGGATCGAAGCCGGCGAAGAGGGCGTGGCCAGTGTCCAGGGTGAGGCCCAAGGACTCACCGGAGTGCTCGACCAAGGCGTCGAGATCTTCTTCACTCTCGACGACGGTGCCGATGTGGTGGTGGTAGCAAAGCCGAAATCCCCGAGCTTCGAGGGCTTCGGCCAACAAGGTCATGGACTCACCGAAGATCTTGACCCCTTCCGGATGGAGCACGGGTCGACGATGCACCGGGACCGATCGGTCGCGGTGAACGGCGCCCGTCATCTCGGCCACCTGAATAAGCGGGCACTCTGCCGCCTCCAGGCGACGGAGCAGAGGTTCCAGTCGCTGCATCTCTTCATCGACGGAGTGCTTCATCAGCTGGGTACCGAACCAGCCCGAAGCAAGGCGAAGTCGATGGGTGGTCAGAACCCGCCGAAGGCTCTGGGGATCGCGGGGAAACTTGTGCCCCATCTCGATGCCTTCGAAGCCCGAACGTCGAGCCTCGGTGAGGCACTGCTCCAAAGATACGTCGGCACCCAGCTCCGGAAGGTCGTCGTTGGACCAGAGGATGGGGCTGACGCCCAGCTTCACTCGGTCGAGGGCACTCGCCATGCCGCACCCCCTTCCTCGGTCGCGTGCTCCGGATCCGTCTGGACCAGAAGCAGCTGAACCCCCTTTTCGCGCTGGGCCTCGTGGAGCGCACTCTCCAGGTCTGTCTCTACCCGACGAGCCTTTGCGCCGAGGGCCTGTGCATGGGCGACGAAGTCCACCGCGCCCTTCCGAAGGTTGGCGTAGGGTCGGCCGCCTACGCTCTTCTGCAGACGATGGATGCAGCCGAAGCCTCCGTTGTCGACGAGAACGATGATCAGATCCTGTTCGAGCTCTACCGCGGTCGCGACCTCGCTACTGAGCATCAGGTAGGCCCCGTCTCCGACCAGGACCACGACCGTTCGATCCGGACGGGCCAGCTTCACGCCCAGGCCGCCCGCCACCTCGTAGCCCATGCAAGAGAAGCCGTACTCGACGTGGTAGTCCTCGTGGTCGCGAGGCGCCCAAGCCTTCTGGAGCTCACCGGGCAGGCTGCCCGAAGCAGCGACGACCGTGACGTCGGGTCCGGCGAATCGACGCACCGCCGCCACCACCGCGGCGTCGGTTCCGGGAGGCGGCGCATGCTTGGGAACCGGATCTCCGTCCGGCGCCCACTCAGGAAAGATATGGTCGGCCAGGGCCGCGTCCAGAGCTTTCAGAACGAGACCTGCGTCGCCCTGAATGGCGAGGGCTTCATGCTTGGCCGCGTCCCAAGAATCGACCGAGATGTGAACCCGCTCCGCCTCGGCGAAGAGAGCGCGAGAACCGGTGGTGAAGTCGGTGAAGCGCGTGCCCACGCCGAGAACCAGGTCGGCCGCCCGGGCGCAGGCGTTGGCCCGCGCCGAACCGGTGACTCCCAAGCCTCCGACCCATGCGGGGTGGTCGGCCAGGAGCGCACCCCGGCCGGCGTGGGTGTCCGCTGCCGGGAGACCGCCTCGGGTCAGAAAGCGCGCCAGCACGTGTTCGGCCCCGCTGTAGCGAACCCCGCCGCCGACCACGACCATCGGACGCCGAGCCGAGCGCAGGCGCTGTGCCGCCGCCTCGATCTGGTCAGGGTCGGGACCAGGACGGAAAGGGGCGCGGACACGGGGCGCGAAGGCCGACGCCGGGAAGTCGTGCACCTCTGCTTGCACGTCCTGGGGGAGGGCCAAGCTCACTGGTCCCGTCAAAACCGGATCCATCAGAATGGTCATGGCGCGGTCGAGCGCAGGAATGAGCTGCTCGGGCCGGTGAATGCGGGCGAAGAAGCGACTCACGGGACGCAGGCAGTCGTTGACGCTGACGTCGGGGTCGGCGTCGTCCTCCAACTGCTGAAGGACCGGGTCCGGCCCTCGGTCGGCAAAGGCCTCACCTGGGAGCAGGAGCAGAGGCAGCCGGTTGACCCGAGCCGTGGCGGCCGGCGTGACCAAGTTGGTGGCCCCAGGTCCGATGGAGCTCGTGCAGGCCATCAGGCGACGTCGGCGATGGGCCTTGGCGTAGGCGGTGGCAGCGAGCCCCATGCCGCTCTCGTTTTGGGCCCGCAGCACGGGCAAGGTCCCATCTTCCAAGGCTTTGCCCAAACCCGCCACGTTGCCGTGGCCGAAGATGGCAAACACGCCCCCGATGAGGGGATGGCCGTCTGGGGTTCTCTGGGCGGCCAGATAGCGGACCAGCGCGCTGGCCGTCGCAAGTCTAAGGGAGGCGCCCACGCCGGGACTCTACGACGTTCTGCCCAGCCTGAGCACGTCGCGCCAGCGGGCCGCGACTCGTCGACGGACCTCCCCGGCGTCGATGGTCCCGCTCGAGAAAGCCTGGGCGGCCTCGGCGAAGATGGTGCGGCCAAAGGCGAAGCCCGCAAAGGCCTTGCGGCTCCGGGCTAGCTGGATCCGGGCCGCCACCGTCGCGGGGGCGCTCCCATTGCCCAGGAGGAGCACGCCGTCGCAGCTCGGATCTTCCTCGTCCAAGACACCCTCCAACCGAGCCCAGAGGGCTTCATCGGTCGGTGGCGGGAGCTTCCAGAGCTCAGGACGAACCCCCTGCGCATACAGCCGACGCAAGATCTCCGGCAGACGGAAGTCGGCACCGGGTTCGGGGAGAACCTCCAGGATCAGCGGCCGCTCCTGGTCGCGGCAGGCCTCGGCCAGGTCTCGGATCCGAGCCTCCAGTCCCTCGTCCTCCTGCCACTGCACCTTGCACTTCACGCCGTGCTGGACCGGCCAGCCTCGAAGGCAGAGCCCGGGCGAGCGGCCGTCGAGGAAGCGCAGCTCGGGGCTCCGCCCGTCTTCGATAGGTCGAGCGAGGAAGCGCCCACCCACTTCGGGGAAGAGCGGGGCGCCAAACTCGTCGTCGATGATGAAGCCCGCCTCGGCGTCCCGAACGCCGGCGTCGGCGAAGCCGTCCTGACCACCTCGGAAAATCGCCGCCTTCACTTCGCGAACCCAGTCGGCGTCGCGACCGGCGGCCTGGGCCAAGCGCTCGAAGTAGACCCGGTGGTCCACAGCGAGGAGGAAGAGGGGGCGTCGCCGAATCCGCTGGGGGCGGACCATTCGATGGCGGGCGTCGGCGACGGCAAGGGCGCGGCTGGTGTCGATCTCGATGAAAGCCATCAACTCTTCTCGGGTCGGCATGGCCGGCGCGCAGGCGTGACGACTCACGACCAGCGCCCCAGCGGCGTTCCCCCATCTCAGCCAGGTCTCGGCCGATCCACTCGCAAGCCAAGCCGCGAGCCAGGCACCGAGGAACGCGTCCCCAGCGCCGAGGCTGTTGAGCACCGGGACGCCGTGTCCGTCAACCTCCGCCCTACCCTCGGGCCCCCAGGACCACGCGCCAGCTGGCCCACGCTTCACGACCACCCGCTCTGGGCCGAGACCTCGCAGTCGCGTCGGGCCCTCGGGTCCGAGCGTTCCGGCCGCAATCGCGATTTCTTCCTCGGTTCCGACCACCGTATCGACCCAAGGCAGCAGCCTTCGCAGGGCCGGTCCGCCCCGGGCCGCCTCGGGCCGCTCCAGGCCTCGGGCCGCTCCATCTCCGGGCGGCGTGTCGCCCCAAAGACTGGGCCGATAGTCGACGTCGAGCACTACGTGGACCCCGTCTTCTTTAGCCCAGCCGGCCAAGCGCTGGCTCAGCGCCTCCAAGCGCAAGCTCCGCAGATGGGTCCCGGTCAGAAGTAGGACTCGAGCGCCGGCCAGCCAAGGCCGGACCTCTTCGCTCAGCTCGACCGCTTCGTCGGCACAGTCTTTTCGATAGAATAGATGGGGGAAGGACTCGGCCCCCTCCATCGCCAACAGGACGAGGGCGGTCAGGCGCGCTTCATCTCTCTCCACGAAGCGGAGGTCAATGCCCTCCTGGCTCAGGACGCGGTGTACGTAATCCCCAAAGCCGTCCCGTCCGAGTCGTGTCAGCAAGCCGACTTTCACGCCCAGCCGTTGGGCCGCGACGGCTGCGTTGGCGGCGGCCCCGCCCACGCTCTTGCGGAAGCGCTCTGTGTCGGCCAGGCCCGCGCCCCGCTCCTCGCCGTAGAGGTCCAGCGCCGCCCGACCGAAGACGACCAGCTCAGGAGGGTCGACGATGCCTCTCAGGACTGCTCCTTGGGGAGCCCTCGGATCCAGTCGTGTTCGGAATCGAAGCTCGGCTGGTCGTAGCGTGCCTCCTCCAAGTGGCGAATGGTCCACAGGTAGTACATCGCGTAGCCGGGGGCGGCGCACTGAGCGTGGACGTGGCCGGGGGCGATGCGGAGGGTGTCTTCGTGCCGAACCTTGAAGACCTCTTCGCCGTGCTCGGCGTGGCCGAAGCCGGCGGCCGGCGAAAAGCGGTAGTGATAGACCTCGGGCTGCGCGTGGTGATGCGGGGGGTAGCTCGACCACCGGCCTTGGGGAGCGACCACTTCCCCCAGCACCAGACGGCCCTCGGGCCGACCATTGCGGTCGTCGACGTAGGTACGAACGAAGCGAAAGGCGGCGTCCTGGAGCTGCCCTTCGCCCCGTCGGTCTACGAAGGTGGACTCCGGGCCCACCTGAAGCGGTTCGAAGGCTCTTGGGTTGCGGGTTCGGACCCGAACGAACTCGACCGCCGTCTCGGCCTGGATCTCGACCAGAACCCCAGCCGGCAGAGACCAGGCCGTTCCCAGCGTCCGAAACAACTCGGCCCGTTCGGCCCGACGCGCTCGTCCTTCGATAGTGACCGTGGCCTGACCCTGCAGCAGCAGAAGCGCCGTTTCATGCTCAGGGTCTTGCTCGCTCCACCGGCCGCCCTCGGGCAGCCGAAGAAGGGCCAGCGCCAGCCCTGACTCGGGGTCCGGCTCCGGGAGAATCGACCAAGACTGGCCCACGGGGCCCGGGCCTCGAAGGACGCGCTCCATGGACCTTGGATAGCCCGGTCGGGCCCCTCCTGACAAAGAGGAGGTTCTTCGCTTGGTCCGAAGAAGCCCTTCTGGCTCATTGTCGGGCCCGTGCCCCGCTTCACGATCCACACCTACGGCTGCCGGGTGAACCAGGCTGACTCGGCGACCCTGGCCCGGCGGCTGGAAGACGCGGACTGGGAGCGTAGCTCGGAGCCCGAGGCTGACCTCGTCGTGCTCAATACCTGTACGGTGACCCACCGCTCAGACGCCGATGTCCGCAAAGAGGTTCATCGGCTTCAGCGGGAGCGGCCGGACGCCAAGATCGTCGTCACTGGCTGCATGGCCGAGCGCGTGCCAAACCAGGTCGTGCAGCTGGGTATCCACGGTCTCTTGGGCAACGCCGACAAACCGAGGCTGGCCGAGCTGGCCGCCCAGGTTCGTACGAGCGAAGGCCCCGTCGTGCTGCGTTCCGACATCCGGACCGGTCCACCGCCTGTCGAGCCTTTCGCCGGCGTCTTGGATCGAAGCCGTCCCTTCATCAAGATCCAGGACGGCTGCGACGCCCACTGCACCTACTGCATCATCCCCAGCGTTCGGGGTGGCGCCCGAAGCGCCTCGGTGTCGAGGGTTCGATCGACGGTGGAAGCTTTGGTGGCAGCAGGCCATCACGAGATCGTCCTCACCGGTGTTCACCTCGGAACTTACGCTGAGCCCGGCGGGCTCGAGGGGCTCGTACGAGCGCTGCTCGCCATCCCCGGTCTGGGCCGACTGCGCCTGAGCTGCATCGAGCCCATGGCCTTTCCTCGCAAGCTCATCGAACTCCTGGCGGAAGAGCCTCGGCTCGCGCCCCACCTTCACCTGCCCCTTCAGTCGGGAAGCGGGCGCACGCTGAAGCGAATGGTCCGACCCTATCGACCTGCGGACTACGTCGAGCTGATGCAGTCCATCCGGCAGGCCCAACCCCGAGCCTGTCTCGGCACCGACGTCATCGTCGGTTTTCCGGGCGAGACCGACAGGGACTTCGAAGAAACGCTGGCCACCCTTGAAGCGGCGGACGTCGACTACGCCCACGTCTTCAGCTACTCGGATCGAGAGGGCACCCCGTCCACTCGACTCAGTGGAAAGGTCGACGCCCGCGTGATCAAGGAACGAAGCCGCAGCCTCAACGATTGGAGCCGAAGGCGATGGCTCCGCTTTCTGCAGGATCGTGGGGGCCAGATCCGAGAAGCGGTCACGCTACAAACGAAGGACGGTCAGCTTCAGCTCCTGACCGACGACTACGTGCCCGTCGACGTTCCTGACGAAGGGAACGCGACATTTTCACCAAACCACCCCGTCTCGGTCCGTATCCAGGGTATCAGGGGAACCCGCTGTACGGGCAAACTCGTTTGAGTAGATCAGTCGTTTTGAACGAATGACGCCCTCGTCTTCGTTCTCTCCGTCCGTCGCTCTAACCCCGTGGGTGCATTGCCGGCACGCAAGACCGAGCCTCGTGAGCATAGCTTGCGTGCTCGAGGGGGGAGGTGCACGGTGCAGGGGAGTTCTTCGTGCCGAACCCTTCGCAAAGACGGCGGATCCGATGGATCATGGCCGGACTCACCGGGCTGGTCGCGGTTCTCTCCGCGGTGGCCGCGGGCCGTGTTTGGAGCGTGGGCTTCGACGGCCTCGGCCTGCTGCTCTTTGCAGCGGCGCTCTGCATCATCGGCGCGATGCTGGGACTTGCGCGCACTCTTTCCCGAGACCGAGGACCGGTGGACCGCCAGCGCGCCCTACTGGACGCACTGAACGACAGCGTCCTGGTCTTCGATGCTGATGGCGAAATGGAGCTGGAGAACGCGGCGGCGCGAGAACTTCTAGGACCGGGCGGCGGCCAGCTCTTCTTCCAGGACCAAGAAGACCTCGTCGACGAGAGCGGGGCGCCCGTTCCCAAGGAAAGCAGAGCGCCCGTCGTCGCGCTTCGCGCCGGACGCGCCGTTCAGGATCAGATCGTCGGTATCCGTCGCCCCGGCCACGTCTGCAAGTGGGCGCGCGTTCACGCCGAGCCTATCCCGTCGGGCGAAGAGGCGCCAGATGGCGTCGTCGTCACGCTGACCGACCTCACCCAGGCCCGAGCCGCCAGCAAGCGCATCGCCTGGAGCGAGCAGAAGTTCCGGGAGCTTCTGAACACGACCCGGGAAGGCGTCGTCATTCACCGAGGGTTCCAGATGCTCTACGCCAACGGCGCCTTCGAGTCGGCCTTCGGGCAGGGTGTGGACGCCTGGGCAAAGCTCTTTTCCGAGGACCGCCGCGAGCTCTTCGCTGGACGTTTCCGAGATGCACTCGAAACCGGAGTCACCGCGCGCTACCGCCGCGAAGAGGTGAACTCGAAAGGCCAGCGGACTTGGGTAGACATGCTGACCCGACGCATGGACTGGGAAGGAAGGCCGGCCCTGCAGTCGAACCTGCTGGACGTGACGGACCGTGTGCACGCCGAGGCGGCCGCCGAAGCCCAGAAGACCGCGGAAGCCGAGGCTCGGAACAAGTCTCAAATGCTGGCCAACATGTCCCACGAGCTTCGAACGCCCATGACCGGCGTCCTGGGGATGGCCGACCTTCTGCTTCAGACCCAGCTCGACACCCAGCAGTACCGACTTCTCACGGGACTGCGCTCATCGGCCGATCTCTTGCTCACGCTGGTCGACGACGTGCTCGACTTCAGTCGGCTCGAGGCCGACGTGGTTCGCCTCGACTCGGTGGACTTCGATCCCCGTCGAGCCGTCGAGACGGTGTTTCAGCTCCTCGAGTCCAAGAGTCGACAAAAGGGGATCGAGCTCCGTCGCCTGGTCGACGATGGCGTTCCCCAGGTGCTTCGGGGCGATCCGGTCCGACTTCAGCAAATCCTCTTCAATCTCGTCGGCAATGCGATCAAGTTCACGGAGCAAGGCAGCGTCGAAGTCCGGATGTCGGCCGAGCTGAACGAAGACCAAGCCCGGCTTCACGTCGAGGTCGAAGACACCGGGGTCGGCATCGCGTCGGAAAGACTCCCCAAGCTCTTCGAGCGCTGGGATCAGGGCGACGACGGCACCCAGGCCCGCTTCGGAGGCAACGGCCTGGGTCTCGCCATCTCGCGGCGCCTCGCCCACATGATGGAGGGCGACATCAGCGTCCGCAGCGTCCGCGGACAAGGCTCGACCTTTGCCGTGAGTCTTCACCTTCCGGTGGGCGACGTAGCCGCGGTCGGTGCACCCAAGACCCCCTTGGTTCCTTTGGGCTGGGCCCGGGGGCGGACCCTGCTCCTGGCCGAGGACGAACCGATCAACCGCACGATGCTGACCCTGCTCATGGAGGCCGAGGGCTTTCGGGTTACCTCAGTGGAGAACGGCGCCCAGGCCCTGCAGGCAGCCGAGCGCGAAGCTTACGACCTCATCGTTCTCGACATGCACATGCCGGTCATGGACGGCGCCGAGGCGGCGACCGCCATCAAGGCCCTGCCCGCTCACTTCGCCAGGGCCCGCCTCATCGGTCTCACAGCCGACGCCGCCGCCGATCACCGAGGGCGCTACCAGTCGGTGGGCATCGAGGCCTTGTTGACCAAGCCCTTCGAGCGGAACGAGTTCGCTTGGCTGGCCCAGCGGCTTCTCGAGCCTCGACCCAAGCTCGAAGACGAACCGGCCTTGGTCTCCTCAGAGCGTCTGCAGCACCTGCTGACCCACCTGGGTCAACGTCGCCTCGACCAGTTCGCCGAGCAGTTCAGAAGCCGGGTTCGGGACGAGGTGGGCACGCTCGAGCAAGCGCTGCTGGGTGCCGAACAAGGGGCGCTGGGCGAAGCCTGCCATCGCTTGGCCGGCTTCGCGGCCAACTTCGGCGCGGACCAGCTCGCCGCTCAGGCCCGAGCCATCGGCCATCAGCCCTCAGCGGAAGAGCGCAACCTGGCCCTCGACCGACTTCAGCGCTGCTTGGAGGCCACGCTGGACGAGATGGATCGGAAGCTGACCCAGCCCCGTCATGAACGACAGTGAGCTACGACTGCGTACTTTTTGACCTCGACGGCACCCTGCTCGACAGCACGGAGCTGATCATCGCCAGCTATCGCCACACACTGGAGGCGGTGGGACATCCAGCTCCGTCGGACGAAGAGGTCATCTCGGGCTTCGGGACGCCACTCCTGGACAACCTGCGGCGAATGGGTCCCGAAGAACGCACAGAAGAGATGATCGAGATCTACTCCGAGCACAATGGCGCGCACCACGACCAGATGGTCCGCGCCTTTCCGGGCGCTCGGGAGGTCGTGGAAACGCTGGCGGTCGAGGGGCGAAGACTCGGCGTCGTGACCGGCAAGCGTCGCTTCTACGCCCTGAAGGGGCTCAGCTTCCTCGGCCTGCTCGACCACTTCGAAACAGTCATCACCCCGGAGCGCACGAAGCGAGGCAAGCCAGCGCCGGACCCGGTCCTGGCCGCCTTAGAGGACATGGACTGTCGCCCCGAAGACACTCTGTTCGTCGGCGACTCGGTCCACGACATGCGCGCAGGTCAGCAGGCGGGTACGGCGGTGGGCGCCGCGACCTGGGGGCCCTTTCGTCGCGAGGCCCTCGTGGCCACCCAGCCAGATTATGTCTTGGAGACGCTCGAAGAGCTTCTCGAGCTCACCCGCAATCTCCGGTCCTGAAGGCGGCGACGGGCGTCCCTGCGGGCCTCGTCGTAGCGCTCGCTTCGAAAGTCGTCCATCCTCGCGTGGGCGGGCACTACGAACAGCCCTGGCGTCCAGCCCACGGCCTCATCGTCTTCGGTCCGCAAGCGCCCCTCTTCGATGGCGGCGGAAGCTTCGCTAACCGACATCCCTTGGACCGCATGTCGCATCGCCTCGAAGCGCCCCTGAAGAATGGGGTCGGCGAAGAAGAAGGTGCTCGGGGCGCCGGCTGCGTTGTGATAGCGCGACGGCCGGCTGGCGATGCCGTCCAGACCTAGGCGCTCGCAGACCTTGAGCAAAAGAAGAACGAAGTAGCGGGAGACGCCGAGGCCCGGGTGTTCCTGGCCCGGCAGCGGGGGACGCACCAAGCTGAAGTCCCGAGTAGGGTCTTGGAGCAGCATCCACTCCACGAAGAGCATGGGACGCTCGGCCCCATCGAAAGCCACATGAGCCTTGCGGAGGACGATCTCGACCAACAGATGGCGCCGGTCGTGACGTGCCCCCGTGATGCGAAGAACCTGGCGAGTCGGGTCCGAGACCTCGAGCTCGGTCTCCAAGTTCGAGAACCCTCGGGCGCGAATGGCCTCGGCGATCCCGTAGCGCTCGAGCGCCACCTGAACGCCAGCTCTCGAGTAGTAGTTGAGGAGGCGATGGAGCTTGGGCTTGGTCTCTAGCTGTCCGAACAGCTCCTCCGGCGTCATCCCAAAGTCGAGGCTGTCCGGCTCCGCCTGAAGCTCGAATGGGCTCAGTTGACTCGATACTTCATCGAAGCTTCGCCGAAGACCTTCGTCGAGACTGTTCACGATTTGGGTCCGACCCGTGAGGGCGAAGCGGGCGAAGTTAGCATACTGAAGCCAAGCTTCCTTGCTGTAGCCCCCTCCCATCGTGACGACCAGGCCGGCGTTCAGCTCTTCGACCAGGTCGTAGACCAACTTGTCTCGGACAAAGGCGGCACGCAGACTCAGGTCGAAGTCGCCGAGCACATCGCCCCGCAAGACGTCCGCCCCCGCGACGTAGAAGATGATCCAGGGCTCCAAATCCCTGAGCCAGCCAGTCAGGGTCGTTTTGAGGCAGGCCAGATAGCGCCGGTCGTCGACCCTCCCCTCCAGGTGAATCTCGCGATGATGGGGCGCGTCGGTATGGGACCAGCGCGAGCCGTGCACAGAGTAGATCCGCGTGTCTTCACGCGGACCGAAAGCGACGCTGTTTCCATTCCCTTGGTGAATGTCGAGGTCGACGATGGCGATGGCTTCGGACTGTCCGTCGGCGCGGAGCTTTTTTATGGCCACCCCGATGTCGTTGAACACGCAGAAGCCCGAGCCCTGCTCCGGCTCGGCGTGGTGGTACCCACCGCCGAAGTGGAAGGCGACCCGAGAGCGGCCGGCCGCGACCTCTTGGGAAGCCTCGACCGTGGCCCCGACCCCGATGCGGGCGTTACGTAGGACGGCCTCGGCGTCGACCTGTTCGGGCTGCACGCCGAAGATCCGGGCCAAGTACTCGGGTTGGGTGCAGGCGTCGATGTAGCTCCAGGAGTGAAAGAGCGCCAAGTCCGACAAGCTGACCTGCTGAGCCCGACGAAAGGTCTTGGCCTCGACCAGCCCCTCGCGAACGAGAGACCCGGCCACGGCGTCGCCCCGTCGAGGCTCGACGCCACCGAACTGATCGTTCGGCCCACCAATGCCGAGCTCGCCTTGTTCGGGGTGGTACCAAAGGGCGACGGCGGCGCGGCGCTGGCGGCTTCGCCACCTTTGGACCGCGCTTAGGACCATCTCAGAGGCGGACGTCTACGAAGCCCGGCGGGGGGCGTCGTCGTCGCCGAGTGGAGGGGGCCGTCGAAGGCTCCTCCGCTGTCACTTCGAGCTCGGGCCCATCCAGCACAGGCTCCAAGGGGGCAGGGGAGCCGGGCGGCGTCAGCATCGGTGAAGGGATGGCGGGTACCACCGCTTCGGGGGCCCCGCCGGTCGGGGCGGCGATGTCGATGGGTCGAGACACCATGGCCCGGCCCAGGGTGCCTAGACCAGCCAGGGCCAACAGCAACAGACCTGCACCGGCCAAGAGTGCCACGCCGGCCTGCCGGGGACGGGCCGGGAGGGGCGCGGGGCGTAGCTCGGTGGGGGTCAGGACCTCGGGCGCGTAGTGGCTCTCGAAGGAGGGATCGCGAAGACCGGCCGGCGCCACGCCCCGCAGGGCACGGAAGGGCTCGAGCTTGCTGAGCGCCTCCTGGGCGGTCTGGGGTCGAAGCTCAGGGGTCTTGCTCAGCATCGAGGCCACCAGCTCATCGAGGGGGCTGGGAAAGCCGTCGCTGACTTGGTTGAGCCGGGGCGCCTGCATCAAGGCGTGCTTCAAGATGAGCGTTTGGGCCGAGTCGGCCAGGAACGGCGGACGTCCAGTCAGGCACTCGAAAAGGATGGCGCCAACGCCGTAGAGGTCGCTCCGGCCATCGATGGAGTCTTTCAAGGACTGCTCGGGCGACATATAAGCCGGAGTGCCCATGATCATCCCGGGCTCCGTCAGCGTCGTCGACGCCGCGCGCCGCGCAATGCCGAAGTCGAGCACCCTCACCCGTACGTCGCCCTCGGCCTTCTGTAGGAATACGTTCGAAGGCTTCAGGTCTCGATGAACGATTCCCTTTTCGTGGGCCTCCTTCAGAGCGGCCAAGATGTCGCAACAGATGGACACCGCTTCCCCAATCCCGAGCCGACCGCGGAGCAAACGCTGACCCAAGGTTTCGCCGTCGAGAAGCTCAGTCACCAAGAAGGGCCGCCCGTCTTCGAGCCAACCGAAGTCGAAGAGGCGAAGCGTGTTCTCGTGCTCGAGCCGAGAGATGATCTCGGCCTCTCGCTCGAAGCGACGCGCGACTTTGGTCTCGTCGACGAGGCTGGAGCGCAGGACCTTCACCGCGACGCAGCGCCCGACGCTTATCTGTTCGGCGACGTAAATGCTGCCGGTTCCGCCTCGCTCCAAAGCTCGAAGCAGCCGGTAGCGACCATCGATGACCTGGTCGATCATCGGGTCCGTGGGGGCAGGGGCCTCCAGCACCCACGGACCGTCCCCGATCGCGGTCCGTTAGGGAAGCCCTTTGGAGCCCGGAGAATGGCGGCCGCGACCCTGTTCGTGGGGGTCGGCCTCACCGCCTCAACCCCCGGGATCGCCCTGGCTCAGGAGACGCCGGCCGCGACTGAAGCGCCAGAGCCGGCGGAACGTCGGTTGGCCCGGGGCCTGCGGGACCAGGCCTACGCGGATCTGGCGCGGGAGCGCTATGCCGAAGGCATCGCCAAGCTGGAGGAGGCCTTCGCGGCGGTTCCCAATCCGGGACTCCTGCTCAATGTAGCCATCGCCTACCGCCGCTGGGGCGAGCACTGCTCCGAGAGCCTGCAGGCCCTGGAGCGCTTCGACGCCCTCTGCTCCGACGAGCGATGTCCTTTCCTGGAGGAGGGACGAACCCAGCGAATGCTTCTCGAAAGCTCGTGTACGGGCGAGATCCGGGTCCTCTCGAGCCCCGTCCGAGCGCGGATTCGCCTCGACGCCTCCCCCCGGGGGGCGACCCCCCTTACCCTGCGCCTTCAGCCGGGCCGCTACACCCTGACCGCGACCGTCGCCGAGACCGGCCTCCAACAGGTCGACCTCGAGGTCCGGCCTGGACAGCTCCAGGAGCTCCGACTCCTTTGGCCCGATCCCGAGCCCCGCCGACCCGGTCGACAGGCGGCCGGATGGGCCTCGGCCGGCGTGGCGGTGACCGGCCTCCTGGTCGGGGCCATCTTCACGGGCCTGGCCCTGGACAGCGACAGCGCACTCTCGAATACCCCGAATCCAGATGCCGACGGACTCGAAGCTCGACGGGACAGAGAGTGGGGCGCGGCCGCGGTCGGCTACGGGTTTGCGGTAGGCGCCGGAGTGACGGCCGCGGCGTTGCTCTTGGGAGACGAGGACTAGCCTCGAGGATTTCTTCACGCCGGCGGCGCAAGTGAACTTGCGAAAGGGCTCGATCTTCTCTCCTTGTCCTTGGAAGCGTCACCGAGACGCCATCTTTGCCATCGAAACTTTGCACGGGCGCTGGGGTCTCAAGAAACTGAGGACAGCTTCCATTCAGAGCCGGCTCAGTTCTTCGATTCGGTCCTTCCTGAAGGGTCTTCATCCGTCACGTGGCCGTCACACTCATGTCCCTCACAATTCAATGTTCTCTCCAGCGAAGTGGACTAGAGGCGAGCACGCGAACGCAGAGGCGTATCAGCTCAATTCGGAGGAATGATGAACATCAGCATGAAGAACATCCTGCAGGTCCTCCCCGCTCTGGCTCTGGCCGGAACGGTGGCCTGCGGCGATGACGAGAACAACAACGGCACCAGCGGCAACGGCAACGGCAACGGCAACGGCAACATGACCATGCCCTCGTTCCAGCAGCAGGCCTTGGACGGCGGCCAGCTCAGGGCCGTCTCCAACGATGGCTTTGCGTTGGATCCCGACACCTTGGCTGTGAGCGTTACAGCGAGTCCGAGCATTCCGCTGCCGGGCCAGTTCGACAGCGCTGACTACTTCGGCGCTGTAGATCCGGACGCCGCCGAGGCCTTCTGGCAAGGCTGGGTCCCCGTCGACTCACGTTTCGACGGCAACCTGCCCGGCGACGAATTCCACCCACTCGAGGCCGAGATTATGGCCGGGGACATCACGGGCGCCGACACCAACGCCTGCGCCACCCTGAACGCGGACTTCCAGGACGGCGGTAGCGTGACCGTCTTCGGTGAGGACTTCCCGGTGTGCGTGGTCAGCGGCCGCCTCACCGAGAGCGTGACCTTGCCCAACAACCACGTCTTCGTCCTCGATGGCTCGGTCAACGTGGGCGACGGCGAGACCGACGCCGACCCGACCGTGAACCCCGTCCTGACCATCTCGGCCGGCACCCAGGTCTACGCTGCCGAGTCGGCCTCGGGGTCGGCACTCCGCATCACTCGGGGCGCTGAGATCGATGTCCAGGGCAATCGCGCCCAGCCCGTCATCTTCGCCGCCGTCGCCTTCGACGGCACAAGCATCACTGGCGACCCGACCGACCTGAGCGGTCGCGGCGACTGGGGTGGCGTCATCCTTCAGGGTGAGGGCGTGACCAACGACGGCGTGGATGTGGCCTCGGAAGCCGCTCCCCCCGAAAACCCCCCGCTCTTCGGTGGCACCGACAACGCCGACGATAGCGGCTCGATCGTCTACGCGATTATCGCCGAGACCGGCTTTGCCTTCCAGGAAGGCTCGGAGGTCCAGGGTCTGACCGTCGAGGCGGCGGGCTCGGGCACCAACCTGGACTGGATCGCCATCATCGGCTCGAACGACGACTGCGTCGAGTTCTTCGGAGGTGCGGCCAGCATAAGCCACCTTGTCTGCGTCGGCGTGAACGACGACGCCCTGGACTTGGACCTCGGCTACGTCGGCAGCATCCAGTTCGCGCTGATCCGCATCGGCGACAGCAACGGCGAGCGCGGCATCGAGTCGGACAGCAACAGCACCTTCGACGCCCTGCCCCGCTCGGCGCCGGTCATCTCGAACATCACGGTCCTGGGTAACCCGGGCCGTATGGATGCTTCGTCCCAGGGCGCCCTGCACCGCGAGGGCATCGAACCCCAGGTCTGGCGATCGGTCTTCACCGACGACTCCGCCAACGGCGGCGCCTTCGAGAACGGCTGCATCGACATCGACAACACCCTCGAGCCCGGACTCGTTCACGAGGAGGTCGTCTACAATTGCAGCGGCGGCGAGGGTAACGGCCTCGCCAGTGCGGACGACAACTAGGTTTTCGTCACCTAAGGGCGCCCGTCCGTTGACGGGCGCCCTGCTTTCGACATCTACGCTCCGTGTCGAGATAGTCCATGAACGCCACTAAGACTTTCGGACTGGCAGGCATCGGCCTCTTGGCTGCCGCCAGTGTCACCTTCGCCGCCGATGAGTCGGTCGGCATCACGGCCCTTGCTGAGCGGCTGATCGAGCTTCGCAGCGAAGTCGAGACTCTTAACGATGAACTCGATTCCAAACAGCAGCAGCACAAGAACCGGTTGAACGCCCTGGCTCAGCGACAAGCGGGACTGGAGAGCGAGCTCCAGTCCAAACAGCTCCAGCTCAAAAAGATCGTCAAGAGCCTGGACGAGAAGCGGGCTGAGGTTGCGGCCCAAAACGAGGCTTCCAAGGAGCTCGTTCCAGTCGTCGAATCGGTCGGCCGAAGGATCAAGGCCTACGTAGATTCCGGCCTGCCCTTTCAGCTCGAAGACCGACGGGCTGGACCGGACGACCTGGTCAAAGACGTCGCCGAGGACGAGATGACCGCGCCTAGGGCTCTCAACCGGATGTGGTCGCTGCTCGAAGACGAGTTCCGTATCGCCAAGGAGAATGGCCTGTTTCGACAAGAAGTCGTGGTCGAGGGTACGGCCCAGCTTTCCGACGTCCTCCGTCTGGGCTCGATCATGATGTTCTTTCGCACGCCGGAGCAGACCTTTGGCGTCGCCAGGCGCCAAGGCGACGGCTGGGTCTACGAGGTCGCCTCCGGCGCGGAAGAAAAGTTGATCGATGAGCTCTTCAAGAACTTCGAAAAGCAGGTTCGGACCGGCTTCTTCGAACTGCCGAACGGCATCGAAGGGAGCCCGCGATGAAGCGCTTTCCCATCCTCGCCCTAGCCTTCTCCCTCGGTCTGCCAAGCCTGGCAGGGGCCCAGAACACCGAGCAGGCGGCGCCCAACAGCGGGAAGAGCGACTTCGATCTGAGTCTTCGAGAGGCCTATCAAAAAGAATTCGGCTTCTTGGCCGGACAACGACGTCAGCTGGAGAAGCGACTCCAGAGCTTCGAAGAGCGAGCAAAGAAGGAACGCGCTCGGCTCGAAGGCGCCCTTAGCCGCCTCGAGAACCAGGTCATCGGCATCGACGACCAGATCCGAGAGGCAGCCTCCAAACTCGATGCCGCCGACCGAGACGCGCAGAGCTCAGGCGACGAGAAGCTGCTGGCCGAAGCCACCCTCGATCAGGCCCGGGCCTCACTCTCGGACTTCGACGCCAAGCTGCCTAAAGTCGAGCTTCGCGAGAACGGCACCCCGACCACGGCGTCCATTGAGAAGACTTTCGAAAGCGCGATCGAGGTCTTGGAGAAGCTGAGGAGCGTTCACACTGAGAAGAATGCCGAGTTCTTCCTGGCCGACGGCAAGAAGGTGAGGGGCGACGTGGTCTACGTAGGCCGTATCGCCGCCTACGGCGTGAGCCCAGAAGGCTCCGGTGCGCTTGCGCCAGCCGGCGGGGGCAAGCTCAAGGTGTGGCCCGGGCCTTCGGCCGAAGCCGCGAAGGCACTCGCGAAGGGCCAAGCGCCCGACAAGCTGCCCATCTTCCTCTACGAATCCATCGACGGCCGGGTCGACGACGAAGTCGAAGAGACGATCCTCAAGCACATCAATGACGGTGGGGCCATTGCCTGGGTCATCGTCGGCTTGGGCCTGTTCGGCCTCCTCCTGGCGGCGGTCCGCGCCTTCCTCTTGAGCCAGGCAGCCAGCGGCGCCCAACAGGTGGAGTCGGCGGTTCTCGGGATGGTGCGCAAAGGCCAGTACGCTGACGCGGCCAGCACGGCGAGCCGGATGAAAGGCTCGGCTTCCCGGGTCGTGGCGACGGTCTTCAGCGCCCTCCAAGGCGGGGGCAAGAAGGTCGACGAAGCGATCTCGGAAGGCATGCTTGGCGAGAGCCGACGCATCCAGCGCTTCGGCACCGTCATCCTGGTCATCGCTGCCGTCTCCCCCCTCCTTGGGCTCTTGGGCACGGTAACGGGCATGATCTCGACCTTCGACGTGATCACCAAGTTTGGTACCGGCGACCCCAAGCTCCTTTCGGGAGGTATCTCGACCGCGCTCATCACCACCGAACTCGGTCTGGTGGTGGCCATCCCCACTCTGCTCTTGGGGAACCTATTGAAAGGCTGGGCGGACGGGATCGAGTCCGAGTCCGAGCGGACCGCCCTCCGCCTGATCACGCAAGCCCCAGACCTTGAGCTGCCGGCCCAGGAAGGACCGACCCAGGTCGGCTGAAGGGGCCCGAGGCCGAACCCGTGGAAGCCTTTCTGAAGTACGTTGAGCAGGGCGGCTACGTCATGCCCCCGCTCATCTTGGCCGCCATGATCCTGTGGTACGGCATCGGCTACCGACTCGCTCTCCTTTGGCGGGGCGGTGACCGGCATCCCCGCGCCGTGGTGAAGGACTTCTTCGACAACCCGAGCAAGCAACCCCGTAACCCCGTCGAGCGTGCAGCCGCCATCGGCGTCTCAACCGTGTTCAAGCATGCAACGCAGCTCGGCCGCGCGCTCGAGCACGAGTTCATGCCGCTCCGAGGCGAGCTCAACAAGTTTCGAGTCTTGACCAAGGTCATCGTCGCCGTCTCCCCCCTGTTGGGGCTGCTGGGAACCGTGTCGGGCATGATCGAGACCTTCTCGGCCTTGGGCGACATGACCCTCTTCTCTCAGTCGGGCGGTATTGCGGGCGGGATCTCGCAGGCTCTCTTGACTACTCAGTTTGGCCTATCGATAGCCATTCCGGGGCTCCTGATGCGCAACTTCCTCGAGATGCGTCAGCGGCTCATCGAAAGCCAAATCGATGAGGTCTTCTCCATTCTGAGCGGAAAGGCAGCCCAAGCATGAGGTCGCGCAGAAAAGCCCAAGAGGAGCAGGGCATCGACATCTCGCCCCTCATCGACATGGTCTTCATCCTGCTGATCTTCTTCATGGTCAGCACGACCTTCGTGAAGGACATGGACCTCGAGATCAATCGACCCAAGGCAAGCTCGGCCACCGTGGCCTCCACCAAGGCCATCCGCCTGTACATCGGGCAGGACGGCAGCACCTACCTGGACGGCCAACCCATCCGGACCTGGATGATCCAAAGCCGGGTCAAAGAGATGCTGGAGAGCGGCAGCTCCGAGTCGGTCCTGATCGTGACCGACCAGGGCGTTCCTGCCGGCAAACTGGTCGAGGTCGTCGATCAGGCCCGCCTTGCCGGCGCACAGGATGTGGGCGTAGCCACCGAACAAGAGGCCGGTCGATGAGCCGCCTCCGCAACCACGCGATCGCGGCCCTCATCATGCCCGTGGGCGCCACCGCCGTGCTGGGTGCGGTCGTCGCGATGAACGAGTTCTCCGAGCCGCCCGAGAAACAGAAGGTCGAGCGAGGAACCGCCATCGAAGTGAAGAGACCTCCTCCGCCCAAGAAGAAGGAAGAGGTCAAGAAGCCCAAGCCCAAGCCGAAGCCCCGATCCAACAGACCTCCTCCGCCATCACTGGCCGCATTGACCAGCGGCCTTGCCGGCGTGGCCTTCGATCTGCCAGCCTTCCAAATGGAGGACATTGGCGCCAACGCCGGTGAGCTTCTCGGCGGCGGTCAGGACGTGGTCCACACGGGCGATACGGTGGACAAGAAACCCCAGCCGACCTCCCAGCCGCCGGGGAGCTTCCCCCCCAGCGCTCGCAAGCGAGGGGTGGAGGGCTACGTTCTGTTGAGCGTGCTGGTGAACAAGAACGGCAAAGTCTCCGAGGCCCGCGTCCTGGAATCGAAGCCTCCCGGGGAGTTCGACGAAGCCGCCTTGGCCGCCATCCGGAGCTGGACCTTCCAACCTGGCTTCTACAAGGGCGAACCCACCTCGGTTCGCATCGAACAGAAGATCGAGTTCCGGCTGAAGTAGTCATGAGCCTTCGCGGCAACATCCTCCTGGCGGTCGCGCTGTGGGCTCTGTGCGGGCCGAGCTTGGTCTTGGCCGCACAGAGCCGAAGCAGCGCCCAGGACGTCAACTACGTTGACCTGGCCGCTCTCTTGGCCCGAGACGGCAACTACGACCGGGCCTCCGCCACGCTTCAGCAGGTCGATACCAAGGCCAAGGACTTCGACAGGCAGAAGTTCCACTTGGTGCGCGGCATCGTACGCCTCAATCAGCAGCTCTTCGGACAGGCCGCCGAGGACTTTCAAGTCAGCATCGACGAGGCGCTCCGTAGGCAGGAAGCGGCCAAAGAGGACGAGCCCGAAGCCTCCGGACCGGACCTCCTTCTGTATGTCTACCTCGGCCAGTCTCACTTCTACGCTGAGGACTACGAGCCTGCGCTCTTGGCCATGCAGATGGCCGGTCCTAAGGCCGACGAGATACGCTCGACCTTCGCTCTTCGATCCGAGGCACTCTACAAGCTGGAGCGCCCCGAAGAGGGCTGGGCCATGCTGACTCGGGGCTACGCCCTTTACCCTGACTACCACGAGCTCCTTCGCCGAAAGGTCTTCATCGCCATCCGTCAGAAGCTGTTCGGCTTCGCAGCTCGTCTTGGCACGGCTTACTTGGAGAGAGCCGAGGCGGGCTACGAAGACTACATCGCCATTGGCACGGCCCTCCTGAACTCGGGCAGCCCGGAGAAGGCGCTGGCGTTCATCGAACTCGCTCGGCTTCGTAATCCCGAAGAGGCGAAGGTCACTGTACAGCTGGCCCAGGTCTACCGACGTTTGGATCGAAATCAGACCGCCGCCGATCTTCTGGAGCGACTGGCCTATCAGAACCACCCCGAGGTGTTCGGCGACGCTGCCGAGCTGTATCGAGCCGCGGGGGACCCGTTTCGGGCGCTGTCCTTGAATCGATTCATCGTCGACAGCAAGGACCGACTCCGGCAGCGGCTAGCCATCCTCATCGACCAGCGGAACTATGCTGCCGTCGCGGCCATGCAGCGGGATCTGGCTCGCGTACGCCTGATGGACGACGAGAGCATCCGCTACGCCGTCGCATACAGCCGCTTCCAGATGGGCGACTTCGAAGAAGCGGAGGACCTCCTATCTGGTCTTCGAGATCCTTCCCTCTTCCGCAAGGCCACCGAGCTCCGACAGACCATGCAGAACTGCCGCCACGAGCGGTGGAAGTGCTGAGCCCAGAAACCGATAGCTGACGACCATGGGTACTCTCTCGCTGGCCATTTGCATGGGCCTTTTCGCGCACCCTTTAGGGGACGCTGCGCGACTTCAAACTAGCCTTCAGATGGCCGAAGCGGCCCAAGCTGGGAGCTCGGAGGCTCAGACCTTCATCGAACTCTATGTGCTGGACGGTGGAGTTCCTGTGCCGGGGGTCGAAGCCAAGGTCGACGGTCGGGTCGTAGCCACGACCGACGAATATGGCGCGATCTATGCCCGCATTCCTTCCGGCCGCGTCAACTTCGAGCTCGTACGGGAAGGGGAGATCATCTACCGCGCCGACCTGCTCACGGATGAAGGCGAACTCATCCAAATCATCCTGCCCATTCCTGTTGGCGGCGGGGAGCCCAAGATCCTGATAGAGAACTCAGGTCGTTCGTCGATCCTCGCCAACGACCAAGGAGATAGGGGCACGGATGCCCCCTCTGCCGAAGCCGTGGCTTCACCAGGTGCGCTGGTCGGTCGCGTCATCTCCTCCGAAAGCGGTGAGCCGGTCATCGGGGCCCGAATCTTCTTCACCGGTACGCGTATCGAGGCCGAGACCGACGACTCGGGCGAGTATGCGGTCGAACTTCCCAGCGGTACCTATTCGATCTCCGTGATTCGGCCGGGCTACGCCACCCAGACCATCGACGACGTGCGCGTCATCCCGGGCAAGGAGGTCACCGCCAACATCGAGCTCTCTCCCTCAGGCGTCCGCCTCAAGGACTACGTGGTCACCGCGCCCTACATCGAGGGCTCCATTGCCTCCACCCTGGAGCAGCAGCGGGAAGCGTCGGGCGTAAGCGACGTACTGGGCGCGGCCCAGATCTCGGCCACCGGCGACAGCAACGCGGCCGAGGCTTTGTCCCGGGTCACCGGCCTGACCATCGAAGAGGGCCGCTTCGTCCTGATTCGTGGCCAGCCCTATCGTTTCACCCTCGCCCTCTTCAACGACTCACCCTTGCCCAGTCCCGAGCCGCTCCTGAAGATCGTTCCCCTCGACCTCTTCCCAGCTGGGGTTCTGAAGGACATCGAAGTTCAGAAGGCCTTCACCCCCGACGTGCCGGCGACATTCGGCGCAGGTCTGGTTCGGATCAACACGAGGGGGGTTCCCGACGAGGGCTTCGCTAGACTGTCCCTGAGCACCACCTATAATTCCGAGTCGGCCTTCTTGCAGGGCTTGAGCTACGATGGCGGCAGCCTCGACGTGTTCGGCTTCGACGACGGAACTCGTGCCCTTCCTGACGCCTATCAGCAGGCGACCAACGATGGAGACATCTCCATCAACGAAGCCGACGATCCCGACGCCGCCGGACGGAGCTTTAGCAACAACTTCGACACAAACGAAACGACCCTTCCCCCGGACTTTGGCGCCTCACTCTCGGCTGGAAACAGCTGGAAGATCGGCGGAGACGGGAGATTCGGGATCACCGGGACATACCAGTACAACCACAAGTGGCGGCGACAGCGTCGAATCCAGAACGACTACGACTTCAATAATGGCCTGCTCGTCGACCGTGACCTCCTTCGTGAGTTTCGGACCGATAGGAAGGCCGAGATGTCGGGGCTTCTTACTGCGGCCTTCAACTCGGACAAGCACGAACTCGCGAGCAACACGTTCTTGGTGAATCAGGCCCAAGATCGGACCCAGTTCACGACGGGCCGTGAGGTGGGCTCGGACCAGCTCGACATCCAGCGCACGCTCCTCAACTGGATTGAGCGCTCGCTCATCGCCCAGCAGTTGAGTGGACACAACGACCTTGGGCCAGTGGTCCTCGACTACCGGGGCCTGGTTGCTCGGGCAGCACGCAACGCGCCCGACCGTCGAACCTATCAGTACGCCCGGGTGGTGGGGAACCAGACCAACTTCTTCATTCGAGATCCACTGGGAATGGACCGTGAGTTCAGTGAAGTCGAAGACCTCGTGTACAGCGGAGGAATCGACGTTTCGATACCGGCACTTGCCCGCGAACAGTGGTTCTTTCGCGTCACGCCCAAGCTTGGAGCTTTCATCAACTTCACGGACCGCGAGGCTGGTCAAGAACGGCTGAGATGGACGCCCGCGAGCACCCCCGAAGGAAACGCAATCAGAGGCATCACTGACCCCGAGGTCGCCTTCGACCCGGCTGATACCGGAACCACACTTCGGATCACGGACCTAGCATTTGGCGCGGGGAACGACTACGTGGGCTTCGAACGCGCCTGGGCTCTGTACGGTATGCTCGACATGTACTTCGGCGAGTATGCTCGCCTCGCAGGTGGCGTCCGATACGAAAAGGCGAACGTCGAAGTAGAGACGCTGACCGACGGCCCTCCCGGAACCGAGGGCAATTCACTCGGCGGCTTCGAGCAAGCGGAGTTCTACCCTTCGGCGGCGCTGACCATCTTCCTGCCGTACGAGCTTCAGATCCGAGCTGCCTATGGCGAGTCGACCTCCCGACCCAGCCTCAACGAGCTCTCGACCACTATCTTCACCGACCCCGACTCGGGACAGCGCTTCATCGGCGACGATGGGCTTCAACCAACGGATATTCGAGGCTTCGACCTCCGGCTCGAGTGGTATCCGTCCACGACCGAGTCCTTGAGCTTCGGCGTCTTTCAGAAAGAGTACGAGAACGTCATCGAGCGGACCTTCACTGCCATCGGCGGCGGCGGCGCTCTCGCGACTTTTCAGAACGCGCCCGAAGCAACGGTCCGAGGCATCGAGTTCGGAGGGCGCTTGGAGTTTGGCCGCTTCATCGACTGGTTCGAGGCGCCCAGCTTTTTCGACAAGATCTACGCGTTGGCCAACGCGTCCGTCCTCTTCTCCGAGGTCCGGGTCGAAGACTCAGGGGCCGAGCTCTCGACGGTCCTCGAGCGAAGCTTGGAGGGTCAGGCTGACTACGTGGTCAACGTCCAGGTCGGCTACGACGGCGACGTCCACGACATCACCCTCGCCTTCAATCAGGTGGGCTCGCGACTTCGACGTGTTGGCCTTCGTGGACAACCCAACATCATCCAAGATCCGATCTCCACGCTAGACATCAACTGGAGCTGGCAAATCTGGAAGAACGGAAAAATGCGGCTGTCGGGGAGCAACCTGCTCAACCCCGCCGTTCGCTTGACCCAGACCGACCCCGAACGGAGCGCCGTCTTCCGAGAGTTCCGGCGCGGAGCCGAAGTCGGCCTGAGCTTCGCCTGGACCTTCTTGTAGGCGTCTCTCCATACCTCATGGTTGGAGCCGGTGGTGTTTTTGGGTACCCGAATCAATACCGAACACAGTGCGGGCGTATTTGGATCGAACGCAGCCATCCAGCTTCGCCGGGAGGAGTACCCCGGCACGGCTGAGTTGGGAGCTGTGGTCGCAGAATCCGTTGGCTATGATAGAGCCGAGGAACATATAGCCGGCGTCGGAGTTCTGCAGAAGCATCTGCGACGCTCCCTCCCGGGCCACCACGGCTGGCTCATGATCGGTCACGGCGCGGACCAGCCCGACACTCGGATTACCCGTTATTACCGACTCTGTGGCTCGCTAAGGGTACGAGGTATTCGGCTTCCGGAGGGACGTCGAAGCAAGGAGATGCTCGTCGAACGGAGGGGCGGTCTTCGTTGGTTCGGGGCGATCATGTGTGACTGCCCCGATGCCGAGAGGATCGTCGAGGTCTTGCGAACGGACTCGGGAGCGGCGCTTCTCTGGGCTCCAGCAGGTTCCCAAGCGGCGATAGAGCAAGGCATTGAACTGGGCTGGAGGGTACCCGACTTCGGACCCCCGCCCGAATTGGTTAGGCTTGCCCCCCAGTTAGGGGGACTGCTCATGACTCTATTCGGGCGGTTCGATGACCCAGAGCAAGGCGCAGTTGCTTTCGCATCACCTCGGCTCCTCGAAGAGCTTCGATTCCATGAACTCGGGTAGAGGTCCTTCGGAGGCTGCCCTTTCCGCTCGACTTCGTGATGCAATCGACACTTCGGCTCTCACGGAAGGGCCAGCAGGCTTCATGGCTCACTTCCGTTGAGTACGGGCCAGGAAGTCATCAAAGGTTCGGCTGGCTGCTTGGTCGACTGCGCGCTCGAAGACTCGGCTCTCGCGTCGGGTGTTGGCCGGACCATGGGTCTCGAAGACGAGTTTCTGTTCGGCTTCGATCCACTGCACGCCTTGAACTGACCCGGGTCCGGTGCCTCGGCGAACGATGAGCGTTCCCACCTTGACCCGAACCCAGTAGTCCCTGGCGCCGGATATCAAGGCTGAGGTTTCGATGAGCTCTGGTCCGAAGACGGTGTCTAGAGTGAGCATGAGCTCGTAGTCTGCGTCCTTAGGTCCGGCGAGAACCAGGTCAGGACGTCGCGCCAGACTGCGGCGAAGCCGACGCTCTATCTCGACCCGATCCAGCTCCAGCAGGCGCCCGGTGCGCTGGGACGGGTGTGCGAGCTCGCTCGGACCGGCAACCAGGCGGACGTGGATCGGGACAGGTTCGGCAGAGGGTACCGATGCGCAGGCAAAGCTACCCAAGCTTAGGAACAGGAGTAGGAGGCGCCCCTTCATCTATCCAAGCATCCTACCTGGTCCGGATTCCGGCCCGCTATAGAGCCCTTTCCTGTCGGGTCATGTCCCTGCTCTTCGAGGCTGCGACACGACACCGTGGTGTATTTGCAACACCCCCTGCAGGAATTTGGACGCTCTCTCGCCTCGAATGAATCTTCTTCCGGCTCGTTCGTCTGTCCTCATGAAAGCGCCGCAGAACGACGGCAAAGGAGGAATGAAGATGAAGAAGTTGTTGAGAGTCTCGAGCGTCATCCTGGCCGGCCTGATGGCGCTGTCGACGGTGGCCGAAGCCCGACCTCTGGACAGAGCCGAGCGCAGAGAGGCCCGACGAGAGCGCCAGAACGAAGACGCCATCCGGCGGGCCGAGCGAGCTCGACGGGGACCGCCGGTCCGGCAGGTCGAGCGTCGCCGCGGAGTCGTCTTCCGGAATCCCGGCGTCCGGGTTCGCGTCGGCCGAGGTCGGGCCCTGACCACTCGACGGATCTTCGTTCGGAGCCGGGTCCAGGACCTGCGCTGGGACCTGGAGCGAGTGGACCGGAACGGGAACGGCATCGTGACCCGGCGGGAGCTGCGCCGGGCCGCTCGACGAGGAATCGTCTTGCCTTTCGCGGTCGAGAAGAGGGTCCTTCGTAACGGAAGGGCCTCGGTGCGGAGCCTGGTGAACGTGCACCGCAGCCAGCTCCAGGCCCGATTCGCCCGACTCGACCTCAACCGCGACGGCGTTCTGTCGCCCTGGGAGCTGCGCCGCGCCTGAGCGAGGCCGCGCCCCGGTCTTCCACGGACCGGGGCGCTTTTTCGTCGCCTCGACTTTGACCCTCAGCCTCTGACCGTACTCAGCTCCCCCCATGCCTGGCGTCAGTGGGGCCCGACTGTATGTGCCCCGACCCCGCGTGTCCCTCGCCGACTGGTGCGAGTGGACCGACAACGACTGGAACAAGGTTCAAAACGTCGTCGGCCGAAGTTTTCGACTGCCGAGCCCGACCGAGAACGTTTACACCATGGCCGCCAACGCGGTCCTGGATCTGATCAAGACCTACGAAGTCGACCCCCGGCGCGTGGGCCTCTTGGCCTTTGGCACCGAAAGCTCGACCGACAACGCGGCGGGCGCCGTGATCGTGCGCGGCATGGTGGACCGCGGCCTCGAACAGCTTGGTCTTCCCCGCTTGAGCCGGGAGCTAGAGGTCCCGGAGTTCAAGCACGCCTGCTTGGGCGGTGTGTATGGACTCAAGAGCGCCCTGCGCTACGTCGCAACCGACGGAAAAGACCGCATTGCGATCATGGTAGCGGCCGACGTGGCCGAGTACGAGCGGGGCTCTTCCGGAGAGCAGACCCAAGGCGCAGGCGCCGTGGCCATGCTCGTCGAGGCCGAACCCAAGATGTTCGAGGTCGATCTGTCCGGTAGCGGCAGCGCCTCTTCCTATCGGGGCCCGGACTTCCGGAAGCCCTTCGCACGGCACTTCCTGCCCGAATACGCACCCGACACGAAACGGCTCTCGGACTTCCCGGTCTTCTCGGGCAAGTACTCGACCTACGCCTACCTGGACGAGGTCACCCAGGCCGTGGAGGCCATGCTGGCCAAGCAGAGGGAGTCCGCGGGCAAGTTCTATCGCCGGGTGAAAGGCATCTTCTTCCACCGGCCCTACAAGATGATGCCGATTCAGGCGATGTCCTTCCTCTACGTTCGGGGTCTCGCCCACGGAGAGAATCACCCAGATGAACTGGCCCAGCTGTGCGATCTGGCCGAGGTGGATCCGAAGGACCTCGTGGCCGAAGCGATCGACAACCGAGACATCTTCGCCCCCATCCAAGAGGGGCGTGAACCCGAGAATCCTTTTCCGGCCACCACCGCCGTGGCCTCGGCCCTTCGGAAGCAAGAGAGCTTTCGAACTCTTCTCGCCGACAAGATGCGTCTTGGATCGGAGATGATGATGGACCTGGGCAACCTGTACTCGGCCGCCCTCCCCGCCTGGTTGGCGGCCGGCTTCGAAGAGGCCGTAGACGGCGGAGGACTCGCGCCCCACGATCCCTTGGTGGGCATCGGCTACGGAAGCGGCGACGCGGCCGAGTCCATGCCGCTGTTCGTGGTCCCTGGCTGGGAACGGGCGGCTCGACGCATCGGCTTCCGGGCGGCGCTCGAGAACGAGCCCTTGGACCTCACGCGAGAGGCCTACGAAGCCCTTCACGACGGGGATCGGAGCATCGACATCGGGGCCGAGCCCAAGAATGCCTTCGTGGTGAGCCGAGTGGGCGACAGCTATAGCCCCGGCTTCCAGGACCTCGGCGTCGAGTATTACGAGTATCGAAGCTGAGGGATCGGGCCCCTAGTTGCGCACTGCGTCGTTTCGAGAAAACGGGAGGCCGATGCGGCGAAGGGCCGCCTCCCCACCTTCGCCGTTCAGCTGCCAGTAAGGCAGGCGGGCCACGCCCTGCAGTTCGCCCGCGTCTCGGGGACCTCGCCAGCGGATGATGCGGTGAGGGAAGGCCTCTTCGACCTGATAGACCCAGGAGCCGCTCGGCGAGCGAACCACGACCTCGTGGACCTCGAATCGACCTGCTGGCGTCTGGACCGACTGGCGCTCCTTTGAGCGCTCGATGGTGGCCATCTCGACGGCGTGTCCTCTGTGCTCCAGGACCGCGATTTCGAAGTCTCGAAGCAGGGGTCGCTGGATCGAGACCCCAGGCTCCAAAGGCTCCGGGATCCCTCGGACCAGGATCGGGAGCTGGGCCGCAGTGATGCCGTTGGCCGGAAGCGCCAGCTCTTCGGTCTGATCACCCTCCCCGTCGAAGTAGCTGAAGCCCCGCCGCGTGATCCTCTCGGGGGCGAAGAGAAGCTCTTCGAAGGTGTTTCCGCACCATTCCTGAGCCGAGAAGGTGATCTTGGCCGGCCGTCCTGGACCTCGGCCCCCATGGCCTTCCAGGCCCATGAAGACGCTGGTCATCAGATTGTAGTCGTAGATCCCAGTCTGGTAGTCCTTCACTGCGTTGAGCTTGAGGACCTGGAAGACGTCGCTGTCCGGGTGCCGGCCATCGTCGGCCTTGACCCTGTCGGACTCCGAGAAGGGCTCGGTAACGAAGACCAGGACCACCGTCCCCGACCGACGCTGGCCGTACCGGGACTGCTCCAGGGCGTAGCCCGCAACTTCCGCATTTCCGTCGAACCAGTGCTGAGAGAATTGAGGCGTGACGGCGAAGGCCGCCAAGAGGACGGGGAGCACATCTTCAGCATCCACGCCCGCCGAGCTGGCCCCAAAGGAAACTCGCCTTAGCTCGCGGCCTGCTGTACCCCCGGTGTCGTCTTGGTCACGCGACGGGAAGATTTGGAAGGGATCCGGGAGGAGCTGGTCTTCAGGGTCAGCGAGCAGGTTCTGGCTCGGGGCAGCGCGTCCGAGGTCCTCGAAGAGTCGGTGTACTACGAACGCAAGCGCATCGCCGAGGACCGGGGCTCTCCGGCCCGGGAACGAGACCGCTCTTTTTGGGAAGAACTGGCCCGACGGCTGCGCAGGGCGCCCGAGCATGAGCAGCCGGCTCTCGTTCGGGAAGCAGTCGAACACTACGGCCAGGAGATCGAAGGCCACTTCGATCCCCGCATCTACACCCTTGTCACCAAGGCATTGCCGAGCACGATGGGCGTGGTCCTGAACGCCGTCTCGCCTAGCAAGTTCGTCCAGCGCTTTCCCAAGGTCCCCAGCCTCGACGACTGCGTGACCCTCGAAGGCGAAACGGAGCAGCTGCAGGGGCTTCGGGACAAGGGGACGGTCATTCTCGTCCCGACCCACTCCAGCAACCTGGACTCGATCGTCATGGGCTACGGCCTGTACCGGCTCGGTCTGCCGCCCTTCATCTACGGCGCCGGGCTGAACCTCTTCCGCAATCGCCTAATCGGCTTCTTCATGCACAACCTAGGCGCCTATACGGTGGACCGGAAGAAGCAGGACCCGCTCTACAAGGAGGTCCTGAAGACTTACGCCACACTCACGCTCGAGTTCGGCTACGACAATCTCTTCTTCCCGGGCGGCACCCGAGCCCGCAGCGGCGCGGTCGAGAGCAAGCTGAAGCTGGGCCTCCTAGGCACCGGCCTGTCGGCCTATGTGAACAACCTGAAGCGCAAGTCGGATCAGCCCAACATCTACGTCGTTCCCGCGACCCTGAACTACCAGCTCGTCTTGGAGGCCGAGACGCTGATTGACGACTTCCTGTCCGCCGTCGGCAAGAGTCGCTACATCATCGAGGACGACGAGTTCAGCCAGCCCCGAACGGTCTTCGGCTTCCTGAGCAAGCTCATCAGTCTCGACGCAAAGATCACCCTAAGGGTCGGAAAAGCACTCGACCCCTTTGGCAACCCCGTGGACGACGAAGGCCGTAGCCTCGACCCTGCAGGACGTTTCATCGACATCGAGCGCTACACCTGGGTCGACGGGCGTCCGGCTGAGGATCCCTCTCGGGACAAGGAGTACATCTCCGAGTGCGCCGAGCGAATCTGCGAGGCCTTCTTCCGAGACAACGTCATCGAGAACACCCATGTACTGGCCCGCGCCCTCTTCGACACGCTGCGAGACAGGAACCCACAGCTGGGCGTGTTCAAGCTGATCCGCACCCGGGGGATGCAGGATCAGGTCCCGGCCGTGGACCTGCACGAGCGTATCGACAGCCTGCTCAGCGAGCTGAGGGAACTGGAGAGGGCGGGCCGAATCCGTCTCGGAAGCTCGTGTCGAGGCAGCGCAGCCGACGTTGTCGCCGGCGGGCTGGCGGTCTTCGAGACCTACCACTCCCGCCCCGCGGCCGAACGCCACGGGGATAGGGTCGGGAGCGGAGACCCGACCCTGCTTCTCTTCTATCAGAACCGCCTGGAGGGCTACGCCCTCGGCCGTCATCGCCCCGTGCTCACCCCCGACCATCGCTCGCTTCGACCGGAGGAGCAGTAATGAAGGCTAGGGTGTGCCTGCTGGGCCAAGGCGACATTGCCCACGCGATGGCCCGAATGCTGGTGAACGTGGAGCTGGTGTGCTCGCCGGAAGACGAGCCTCAAGGCCCGACCGTTCGTCGTAGCTCGACTTGGGAAGAGGCCCTGGATGGGAGCCGGGTCGTCGTGCTGGCGGCCAACGCCGATCGACTGGCCGAGCTGGCCGAGCGCTACGGTCCCCACGCCCTGGGTGACCACGTGGTCGTGACCGCGGCTCGGGGGATGCGGGCAGGCTTCGAACTCCCCCACGAGACCATTCGACGCTACACCTGCGCTCGTAAGATCGGCGTGTTCGGCGGGCCGCTTCACGCTCAGGAAGTCGCGGCCGAACACCACGCGACAGTGGTCCTGGCCTCCCGCTTCCGCGAGGCAGCCCGGGTCGTCGACACCTTGGTCCCTGAGGAACGGGTGACGGTGGAGCATACCACGGACTTGGTCGGGGTCGGCGTCGCGGGCGCCTACGGTCACGTGACTTCGGTGCTGACGGGGATGGGTCAAGCCTTGTCTTGGACGCCGACCGCGGTGGGTCTGCTCGTCGCCCACGGCATGGTCGAGGCCCGAAACTTGGGCGTGGCGGCCGGCGGAGAACCTGCAACCTATCAGGGCATCGTGGGCTGGGGAGAGCTCATCCCCCGCACCCAAGGTCGCTCCAACCGCCACGGCGAACTCGGAGCCGCCTTGGTGCAGAGCGGCGAACGCCCCGCGGGTCAACTCGAAGTGCTCACCACACTGCGAGAGTCGATGCGCTTCGGCCAGACACACGACATTGCAACGCCCGTAGCGGACGCCCTCCATAGAGTGGTCGACAGTCAAGAAGAGGCCGCTTCGGCCCTAGGCGCCCTCCTTCGCAGCCCGCTCGACCCTCGGCACTAGGCTGCGGTCTCGTCTCGGGCAGGAAGGGCGATCTGGCTGGGTGCGTCCGTCGCGTCGCCCGGACTCTCGTCCTCAGGCAGCTCGGGTTTGGCGAGCAGCTGTCCCTGAAAGCCCCGCACGAAGTGAAAGACGAGAGAGAGCATGCCGGCGGCCAGAGCGACCACGACGCCGAGGTCGATGACGCCTCGGGTGGGCTGGGGAAGCACTTTGACCAGCGCGATCAGGCCCACCAGGCCGAGAGCAAGGCCCCAGCTGACCACGAGCCGCCGCCGCCGGGCCCCGAAGAAGCCCATGCAGAAGAGCGGGGCCAAGGCCCGCCGCGTCCAGGAGCGCTCGAAACGAAGGTGATGCGCTCTCGCCGCGACTCTGGGACAAAAACCGCGGTGAAAGGCCTTGAAGCCCTCGGTGTAGCCGAAGAAGGCTAGGCTCAGACCGTAGGCCGCCAAGACGTGCAGGGGCTGGGACTCCTGAAGCGGCTCGAGGCCGATGGGCAGGAGCCGAACGACAGCGGCGCCCAACACCGCGAGGACCCCAAAAACGCCCCAAAACGCTGCCCAGCTGCGCCCAGCCATCCTCTGCGAGAAGCCGGTATGCACCCGGTTCCTGTCAACGAGCATCAGCCCAGAAGTTGACGGGGGTTCCCTGGACCCACTAGGGTGCTGGAACGCGGGCATCCGGGTAACCATGGAAGTCGTCGAGCTGCACGTATCCGGGCTGATCCCGACCCGACCTGACCGTCTGTACGCGGCGTGGTTGGACGAGCGGGATCACGCAAGCTTCACCGGTGGTGGACCCGCCCAAATCGAAGCCAAGGTCGGGGGTACGATCGTCACGGGAGATGGTCGTTACTCGGGCAAGATCACCAAGCTGCGTTCGGGCACCCAGATCAGCTTCACGCTCCGAACACCTGATTTCCCCGAACAGGCCGAAGACAGCAAGGTCACCGTGAGCTTCGACACACACTCGGACGCCGAGACACTTATCGAGATTCGGCACTCCAAGGTACCGGGCCCCCTCGGCCCTGAATTGGAGCGTCACTGGCTCGACCACTACGTGATGCCGATGAGGGGCTTCTTCGCCGCACTCCCGGCCTCGCCGCCCCCCGCACCGCCTCAAGCCGCCCCCGAGGCCAAGCCGCCGGCCGCCAAAGCAACTCCGGCCAAGAAGTCGAAGGCTCCGAAGAGCACCGGCCCGTCCTCGTCCTCGGCCGATGGGGCCCAGAAGGCCGCCTCCGGCAAGGCGGTCAAGGAAGCCGCCCCTAAGCAAGCGCCGGCCAACAAGGCCGCCGCGAAGAAGGCACCGCCCAAGGGGACGGCCGCGAAGAAGGCACCGGCCACGAAGGCCGCCCCAAAGAAGGCGCCGCCCACGGGGACGGCCGCGAAGAAGGCGCCGGCCAAGAAGGCCGCCCCAAAGAAGGCGCCGGCCAAGGGGACGGCCCCAAAGAAGGCGCCGGCCAAGAAGGCCGCAGCAAAGAAAGCGCCGGCCAAGAAGGCCGCCGCAAAGAAGGCGCCGGCCAAGAAGACCGCCGCAAAGAAGGCGCCGGCCAAGAAGGCCGCTGCGAAGAAGGCGCCAGCCAAGAAGGCCGTGGCAAAGAAAACTGCGGCCAAGAAGACACCGGCCAAGAAGGCCAGCGGCGGCTCGGGCCGAAGCCCGTCCTCCTCCGCCCGCTCCAAGCCCGCGACAAAGAAGAAGACGGCAGCCAAGAAGAAGGCCCGTCCCCTCAAGAAAACGACCCGCTAGGGGGTGTCGGGAGCAACGAGCTTCGCGCGGCAACCTTGTCTGCGCTAGACGAGACTTCGGGTCTGATCCTCGGTCGATTCGAAGGGCGGGAAGGGATCCGCATCCGAGTCCTCGTCGACGTCCAGTGTGCCCGATACGTCAGCCAGAGCCTGCTGAATGGCGTTGTCGAGATCCTTGGGCGTCAGCGGCTTCTCGAGCAGCCGCTGGGTCGTAGCAGCGCAGAACTCCCGAGCCCGAGGTGTGAACGCACCGCCGCTGCAGAAGACGAAGCGATCGACGAGTTGAGGGTAGTGCATCTTCGCGTGCTCGAAGACCCGGATCCCATCGACACGCGGCATCATCAGGTCACACACGATGATGTCGAAGGCATCGTCCTGGGCCAGAATGTCGAGGGCTTCCTGACCGCCCTCGGCGAACACGGCATCGTATCGCTTTCCGAGCGAACGTCGGTAGGCACGAATCAGCATGACTTCGTCATCGATGACGAGCAGCCGTCCCGAACGCTGCCGCTCGGCCCGAGGCCCACGCGTCTTGGTCGTGAGCTCGACCCGAGAAGGCTCGAGGCCGTTGGCGATGGGGAGATTGATGGAGAAGCTCGCCCCGTAGCCAAGCTTGCTTTGAACCTCGATGGAGCCCGCATGCTGGCCGACGATGTCGGCGCAGAGGGCCAGACCCAGCCCCGTGCCTTTGTCTCTGTTCTTCGTCGTGAAGAAGGGCTCGAAGATCTTCACCTGCAAAGCAGGTGGGATTCCGCGACCCGTATCGGATACCTCGATCCGGACCTGTTCGTCCTCGCACCACGTCCGAATCCGAACCATATGCTGTTCTCCGTCGCCCTCAGGAATGGCATGGGCGGCGTTGAGGAGAAGGTTGGTCAAGACCTGGGTTAGCTTGTTCCGATCGGCATTGATGGCCGGCACGTCTCCCGCTTCCCGGATCAGTCGAGCTTTGTGCCGGATCTGGTTCTGCACTAGATTGCAGGCTGCATTGACGATCTCATTCGGATGCACGACCTCGACCGAGGCTCGCTCGATGCGGGAGAAGTTCTTGAGGTCCCGCACGATGGAGCTGATACGACCCATCCCCTCGAGATTCTCGCGGACGATCTCGTTCGTCTCGTCCAGGACCGCGCTCAGCTGTTGGCCGTAGGCTTCGCGCCAGGAAAGCCATGCCGCAGAGTCGTCACCTTTCATGTTCTCATGCAGAGCATTGATGGCCTCTTGAAGCTGGAGGCGCTGCTCCTCCAGCAGGCAGAGATTGGTCGTGACGTAGGCAGCCGGATTGTTGACTTCGTGGGCGACGCCGGCCGCAAGCTGCCCCACGGCGATCAGTCGTTCCGAATGGAGAAGCTGGCGCTCCAGCGTCCGCGCCCGGTTGCAGGCGTGGATGCGCTCCAGGCTGGCGTCTATCCAGGCCTCCAAGGCATCCATTTCGAAGAGGCGAGGATGGTGGGCCTTCGGTGACCAACCGAAAGGCCAGTTGGAGGGCGAGCGACCGAAGGTGAAGACGGGCGCCCGACGGCCAAGTCGAGGGAGCGCCTCCATGTCCTTGGTCGAAAGCCCCTCGAGAACGACGAGGATACAGGCGAAGTCGACCTTCGCCGTCTGCTCCACCGCCTCCTGCACTGAGGACGAAAGATGGACGACTCGACCGGACTCCAGGCGCTCAAAGCGCGCGAGTCGTCGGCCATCCCCGTCGATGATGAGAAGATCTCCGTGCATTCGGATCCCGCTTTGAGATTTCGCCCTAGCGTCTCGGGAGACACAAGAGAGCGCTTCACCCGTGTCGGAGAGCCGACAGGCGCCAGTCTTCGTAGTCTTGCACCCATGGTTCACGCCTGGCGCGAAAAGGAAGGATCGCACGGTCGGCCCAGGCCAAGAGCTCAGGCCCCGGCTGCTTCATGAGCTCCGGTCCGAGAAAAAGCTCAAGCTCGGACATCGACGGCTGTTCTCCGGGCACCAAGGACAGGGTCGGATGGAAACGACGACCCGAGCCGGGCAGGCACTCCTTATCGATTCGCCAGCCCAGATCGGCCAAGGCCCGCCTCAGATCCATGAGGTCACGATTCGGCTGGAGGACGAGCCGGGAGGGAAGGTGTTCGGCGACCCACAGGGACTCGAGCATGTTGCATGCACCCATCCCCGCCATCACCACCACGTCGACTTCGTTTTGGGTCAGAGACGCGAGACCTCGACCATGGCGAAGGACGAGCCGATCTTCGAGCCCCCACCGCGCGCGACTGTCGCGCGCACCCCGCAAGGCCTGCTCGCTAGCGTCGACGCCTACGCCGAAGGAGACCCGGCCGCTGATCAAGGCTCGAATCAAGAGCAGAGCATGATCACATCCGACGTCCGCTACGCGACTCTCCCACGGGACAAGCCCCAACAATGCGAGCAATCTCGGGGACAGCTTCGGGCTCCCGGTCTGGCACAACGCACCCTTCATTGGCAGACTGGGAGATCCGATGGAAGCGGCGAAGAGCGGAAGCACGAAGCTCAATTCGGAAGCGCCAGCCCACCACTGGCGTCGGGTCGTCGAAGACAAGGTCAAACGGCTGTATGAGCGGGCGCGAGGGCCCCAAGCCGATGAGGAAACTTGGGTTCACGACGTCCGCGTTGCCACCCGTCGTCTGGAGGAGGCCCTGGAGCTGGCAAGGCCCGTGCTGCCCCCGGTTGAAGACGTGAAGCGAAGGGTTCGGACCCTGCGAAGAGCCCTCGGCGAGGCGAGGGAGCTGGACGTCTTGGTGGGCGAACTCCTGGCCCTCGAGGCCCTCGCTTCGTGGCCCGAGTCGGAACGCACTGCCTTTCTACAGAAGGTCACCGCCCACCGAGACGGGCTGATGGCTCGCGCCCAGTCGAAGCTGCTCCCCAAGCTGAGCCGACATCAAAAGAAAGCCATGGGCCTGGCGTCGAAAGGGCCTTCGCTCCCTTTCCTGGTGCGGGATTTGGGGGCGACGCACTTGTACGCACGCTGCGAGCGGGTGGTAGCTCGGCTTCCAAGCCTCGACCAGCCGGAGGCAGCTCGGGACCACCACCGTCTGAGAGTGGACATCAAGCGCCTCCGCTACACCCTGGAGATGCTGGGCCCGTTGCTCGCTACCGACCTCTCACCCCTCAAGGCGCACCAAGAACGACTGGGCGCCTTCAACGACGCCTGGGACCTCCTCGACTTCGTGCGCGGGCGGCTCGTCCGTCGCAGCCTAGGACCTTTTTGCGAGCCGGTCGAAGCCGAGATCGAAGGCCGCATCCAAGAGCGCTTCGAACAGGCCAGGGAGGCGGCCCAGGAAGACCTCCCCCACCGGCTCACGGCCCTTCGACAGAGCGCGGGTCGCCTCGGGAAGATAGAGCTCCGGCGAACCTAGTCGCCACGGATGCGGCGGAGGGCGCCCAGGGTCCGAACGGCGCCCTGGTGGTCTCCCAACCGCTCCTGCACCCGTGCGAGGGCGAGATAGCCGTCTTCGAAGCCCGCATCCCTGAGAATCGACTCCTCGAACATGACCTTGGCTTCCTGAATCCGTTCCAGGCACTCCAGCGCAAGTCCGTAGTTGAAGGCGCTGACGGGATCGTGGGGCGAGACGATGTGAGCGAGGCGGAAGTGACCGGCCGCCGAGTTGACGTAGCCATCCTCCATCAGCAGTTTTCCCATGTGGACCCGGGCCGCGACGTGCTCCGGGTCGAGTTCTAGACTTCGCCGATAGGCATCTCGAGCCTGGCTGGCCGTCACCGTCTCCAGCTCCAAGCCCAGTTCGTACCAGTCCTCGGCCGACATGCCGTCCCGAGCCGTGGCTTCTTCACAAGCCTGACGTGCCAAGGGCTCGACCTCCCGGGCGAGGTCTCGCGCATCGAAGTCGAAGACGGCCTGTCCCGTCTCCACTTCCCACTGACGCTCACCATCGCGAACCACCAGGGCGCGCCCTTCCGCGCGAATCTGGACCGCGGACAGCGGCCGTCCTCGGGGCAGCTCGGCGTGGAGCCGAGTCAGGGCTTCTTTGATACGCTGGGCTGGGACGTCTTGGGCAAGCAGCGCCTGGGCGGCTCGAAGTAGGACGAGGTCCTGGAAACCAAAGCTCAGGTCGCCGGCGGCGCTCCGCTCGGGATCGAGAAATCCGGCCCGGACCCAGGCGTGGAGCCGCTGCACCGGTAGTTCCAAGAGGTCGGAAACCTGGCGCGCCGAATAGCCGGCCATGTGGCCGAGTTTATGAGCCTTTTGCGCGGCGAGTGGAAGCCCTCTTCTTCGAAGTGCTCTTGGCCTTCCTTTCGGAAGGCTGCTCGGCGGCAGAGCTCTCTTCCTCGGCTTCGCCCAGGCTTGCCTTCAGCGCGTCCATGAGATCGATGATTTGGCCTTTGGGTGTCTCGTCGGTGGCGAGCGTCAGATCCTGCCCGTCCATCTTGCGCTGAATTGCGGCCTCCATACGATCCCGAACCTCATCTGCGTAGTTCTCGGGCCGGAAATCCTCACTCGCGCTCTGCTCGATGATGCGCTTGGCCAGGTCGAGTTCGCCGTCTTTCAGATCGGCATCCCCTTTGGGGACTTCGTCGAAGCTCTGAACCTCGTGCTGGTAATGGAGTTGGTACATCACGAGGCCATCGTCCTGAGGGGCAATCAACACCAAGTACATCTTGCCGCGAGCAGCGTACTTGGCGAGGGCGCATCGGCCGGTCACCCGCAGGGCCTCACCCAGCAGGCGATAGGCTCGGTCGCCTCCCCGGTCCGGTCCGAGGTACCAGGTCTTCTGGATGTAGAGCTTGGGCACCGTCGACTCGGGGATGAACTCCGAGATGTCGATGGATTGAGTCGCCTGCTCCTGCAGCTCCTTTAGCTCATCTTCCTGGAAAAGGACGAACTGGTCTTTGGCGACCTCGTAGCCTTTGACCATCTCGCTCCGGGGCACGACCTTGCCGTCGTCTTTGGGGTCGATGTACTGCTGCTTGAGGCGGTGACCTTCCTTGGACAGAAGCTTGAACGAGATTCCAGAAGAAGGATTGGCGGCGGAGAACAAGCGAACGGGTATGTTGACCAATCCGAAAGAGATGCTGCCGGTGCTGATCGCTCGAGGGGCCACCTTGGCAGGGTAAGCGGAGGTCGCAGGTGTCTCCAGAAAAGAGTCGGTCGGATATCGAGTCCGCCCTTGGTCCCTACCACCAAAAACGGCGTGCCGACGGCACACCCGAGCCCTACGGGACGACGCCCAGGGCCGGTGGACCCCGATTCGTGGTTCAAAAGCACGCAGCCACCCGCACTCACTACGATTTTCGCCTGGAGTTCGATGGGGTCCTCAAGTCCTGGGCACTCCCCAAGGCCCCGAGCCTCGACCCGACCATCAAGCGCCTGGCGGTGCGGACGGAGGACCATCCCCTGGACTACGCCGACTTCGAGGGCGTCATCCCCGAGGGAAACTACGGTGCAGGGGCGGTCATCGTCTGGGATGAAGGTCGCCTCCTCCCCATCGACGAACCCGGGGTGGGCTTCGATCAGGGAAAGCTCCTGTTCGATCTGGAGGGGGCCAAGCTTCGCGGCCGATGGACCCTGGTGCGCACCCGTCGCAACGAAGGCAAGGACTGGCTCCTCATCAAGAAGCCCGACGGGTGGTCCGGCTCAGACAAGGATGAGCGAACACCCGACGTGTCCGTGCTGAGTGGACTGTCGGTGGAAGAGCTTCCGCGCAGGGCCGAGAAGCGGGCGGAAGCGATGGCGCAGGTCGCGGCGCTCCCCGCCTTTCCGAACCGAACGCCCAGCTTTGCCTTGGCTCGAAGAGGAGAAGGCCCATGGGATCGTCCCGGCTGGATCTACGAGCTGAAGTACGACGGCTTCCGCCTGATGTTGGAGAAGCGAGGTGAAGTCGTAAAGCTTCGCTTTCGGAGCGGCGGCGACGCAGCTCGCGCTTTTCCGGAGCTGGTTCGCATCGGACGACGACTCCCGGCCGAGCACCTGGTCTTGGACGGCGAAGTCGTGGTGCTGAATGCTGACGGTCGTCCGAGCTTTCAGCGCCTGCAGAAGCGGGTTCAACTGGACCGCGACTTGGACATCGCCCGAGCGAGCACCGTTCACCCCGTCACCCTCCAAGTCTTCGATCTCCTCGGCCTGGAGAAAAGGGACCTGCGAGGCGAGCCCTTGCTTCGCAGGAAGGCGCTCCTGAAAGGGGTGGTTCCGCCTTTGGGCAGCATTCGATTTGCAGACCACGTCGAAGAACAGGGCGACGCCTTCTTGGAACAGGTTCGCCGAATGGAGCTGGAGGGCATGATGGCCAAGGACGGCCGAGCAAGCTACCCCAGCGGCCGGAGCGATGCCTGGCTGAAGGTTCCCCTCCTCAGACGGGAAGAGTTCGTGGTCGTCGGCTTCACGAAAGCAAAGGGCAACCGCGTCGGCTTCGGCGGGCTACATTTGGCAAGCTTCGTGGGAAGCACGCTGCACTATCAGGGCCGGGTCGGAAGTGGCTTCGATGGTGAGCTCCTTCGGACGCTTCGGGAAGAGCTCGAGGCCGAGATCATGCCGGAGCCCGGCTTCGAGAACGCGCCCCCGCGAAAGGACGCGCGCTGGGTTCGTCCCCGCCTGGTGTGCGAGGTCCGTTTCCTGAGTCGGACCGAAGAGGGCTTGTTGAGACAGCCCGTCTTCCTCGGCCTTCGACCCGACAAGGCGCTGGAGGATCTGGTTGAGGACGAGCACGAACTAGGTCCGACGCCACCCGAGCCTCCAGAGAGCCGAGAGCGCGAGGTTGCTTTGGTCAACCTGACCAAAGTCTTCTGGCCCAGGGAGGGCTACACCAAGGCCGATCTTCTCGAGTATCACCGGACGCTTTCGGACTGGCTCGTGCCACTGCTCGCCGACCGCCCCGCCGTGCTCACCCGCTACCCTGACGGCATCGACGGTAAAAGCTTCTTTCAAAAGAACACGCCTGGCTTCGCGCCAGAGTGGCTCCGTCGAGCTCGACTGTGGAGCGAGCACGCCGAGCGGGAGATCGACTACCTGGTACTGGAGGACCTGCCCTCGCTCGAGTACGCCGTGAACTCGGGCGCGATTCCACTCCACGTTTGGGGAAGCCGTCTGACCAGTCTGCAGACACCAGACTGGCTCATCGTCGACTTCGACCCCAAAGCGGCGCCCTTCACCCACGTCGTGACCCTGGCCCGCGCGCTCCATCGCCTGTGTGAAGAGATCGGGTTGCCCTCCATGGCCAAGACCAGCGGCGCCACCGGGCTTCACGTCCTCATTCCACTCGGGCGACAGCTGACCTTCGAGCAGACTCGACAGCTCGGGACGCTCCTGGCCCGGGTCCTGGTCGATCGACACCCTGACCTGGCCACGGTGGACAGGATGATCCAGGCCCGAGGGCGAAAGGTCTACGTCGACGTCCTTCAGAATGGTCACGGGCGGCTGCTCGTCTCGGCCTACAGCGTGCGTCCCCTGCCCGGCGCTCCAGTCTCGACGCCCCTCCACTGGCGAGAAGTCGACCACCGGTTGGACCCGAAGCGTTTCGACCTTCGCACGGTCCCCAAACGTCTCGTTCGCCAGAAGAAGGACCCATTGGAAGGCCTTCTCAGCCTGCGACCCGAACTCCTCCAGGCCTTGGAAGCACTCCAAACACAGTTCGAAGTCTAAGCGACCCCAGGCGCACCCAAGGCCCACGCCGGGACCCTATGAACGCAAGGTTGCGTAGGCCGCGTAGAGGCCGAAGCAACACGCAGTGAGGCACAGCCGAACGAAGAAGGGTGGCGTGGGCTTCGCCCACGCCGGGACCCTATGAACCCACGTAGGATAGCCAGACCGCAAAGGCCTCGGCGGGCATGGAAGGGCTGACCACGGTTCCCGATGCGCCGGTGCAGCCCATCTCGGCCAAGGTGTTCTCTTCCTCGACCGTCTCGACGTCGGATACGAAGCTGTCGATGCCAAGGTTCCTGGAGAGCTCCACCACGGCCCGGAGAAGCGCCTTACGACGGACAGCAGTTGGGATGTCGGAGGTGAGGTCTCGAGACAGGCGGACCCCATCTACGGGAAGTCGAGTGAGATCGTCCAGGCCGCAACGAGAGCCGAAGTCGTCGATGCGAATTCGGATTCCGAGCGACCGTAGCTCGACCAACCGGGCCACGGTCGGATCTCGCCGCTGGAGAAGAAGGCTCTCGGTGATGGCGAGCTCAATCTGGTCGGCTTCGATGCCTACCTCCCGGATGACCCGCGCCAGCATCGCGGGTACGCCCTCTTCCAGCAGAATCTTGGGAAGGATGGGCACGACGGCCCGGAAGGAAGGGGGCGTTCGCCATCGCCGAAGGCGGCGAGCAGTGGTCTCAACGAGCCAGCGGAGCACGGGCTGGGCAACGCCTGCCTCGTCGAGATGAGGCCACACTTCGTCGCCCTCCTTAAGACCGTGAACGGGATGGTGCCAACGCAGCTTCACGTCGGTGCCGAGCACCGACTGGTCGTCGAGCGAGGTCCAAGGCTGGTACACCACCTGAAAGCCAAGGCTTCCCAAACGAGCGCCCACGTCGGGGCCGAGCTCGGCCAGCTCGGTCTGGACGGCATCGGGGACGTACACGGCGTAGGTCCCTCGACCCATCCGCTTGGCGCGGTACATCGCGTGGTCGGCCTTCTCGATCAGGCTCTCGATGTTGTCTTCTTGCTCGCTCAGCGCGATGCCGACGCTGGTCCCGACCGCTCGCTCCAGACGGGGGATGGCGAAGGGCTGGTGCATGGCGCCGAGTACGCGCCGCGCCACGACCACGGCATCTTCGGCCGAGTCGATGTGTTCCAGGAGGATGATGAACTCGTCACCGCCGTGGCGAGCGACCGTCTCGAAGGAACGGACGCAGGTATTCAGCCGTTCCGCCACTTGCTGAAGGAGTAGGTCACCTGCCTCGTGACCGAGGGTGTCGTTGATCTCCTTGAATCGGTCGAGGTCCAAGAAGAGGACTGCGCAGCGCTCACCACTTCGACGGCAGCGGTCGAGGGCGGATTCGAGGCGCTCCTTGAGCTTGATCCGGTTGGCCAGGCCCGTGAGCTCATCGTGATGGGCGAGAAAGGCGAGACGCTGCTCGTTCTTCTTACGCTCGATCGCGTAGCGAATGGCGTGGACCAGACCCGAACCGTCTATTCTGCCTTTGACCAGGAAGTCCTGGGCACCACACTTGACCGCCTGGAGAGCGGCCCGCTGATCGGCGACGCTGGCCAACACCACGATGGGCACTTCCGGATGTCGATTGTGGATCTCCTGCACGCCAGTAACGCCGGATGCGTCGTAGAGGGTCAGGTCGAAGAGGACGAGGCTGAAGCTTCGGGCGCTCAAATGCTGGAGTGCGCCATGGAGTGTGTCGACGGTCGTGACTTCGATGCCGGAAGCTTGTCGCTGCAGGAACTCCTCGAGCACCTGCGCGTCCCGGGCGTCATCCTCGACCAGGAGCACCGAGGTTCCCAGGGAGCTGACCAGATCCCCCGTCGTGACCGCCTGCTCCAGGACGGGCTGCGCGCTCATCGCCGCTTCCCCATGGCCAAAATCTTCGGACGGGTCGGGCGAAATTTGAGCAGAAGGTCCGGATGCCGGGCCCGCCGATCGGCATCGAGGCCAGGGCGCCTCAGAGCCGGCTCAGGAAATTCTGCAGCGAAGCCAAGGTTTCAGGCGGGATCCCGTGACCGCCGGTAAAGCTGTGCCAATCGACGGACACCCCGGCAGATTCGAGCTCGGCTCGAAGTCTTTGGGCCTGGACGAAGGGAAGGACCGGGTCTTCGGTCCCGTGGCTTTGAAAACAGGGGAAGTTCTCGCGCTTTTGTAGGGCTGGGAACCATCGGCTCCGCGCCATCAGAGTCGAGGACAGGAGCACCAGAGCTTCCATCTCGACGTCCGTGCTCGCCGCCACGTCCAGGGCCACCATGGATCCCTGAGAGAAGCCGCCGACCACCATTTTGCCCGCCGGGAAACGCTCACGCACAGCGCGAAGCGCTGCGGCGACCGCCCGGGAGGACGCTGACAGGCCTTCGGGCTCCGCCTTCTCCAACGCGTCCAGCGCGCCCGTCCGCATGGCGTTCTCGAAGCGTCCCACGTCGATCATCCACCACATGCGGCCCGGGTACGGCGGCGGCATCGGCTCGGGCGCTTCGAGAAAAACGAATCTCGCCTCGGGCAGGTTTAGAGCACCCGCCAAGGGCACGAGGTCGTCCCCCGGCGCTCCAAAGCCGTGCATCAGCACTATCAAGAGCTTGTCGCCTGGCCCGACGACGGTACCCTGCAGCGGTCCGAAGGCCGTCATCGCTCGGGGGTGCCACCCTTCTTGGGCCCGAGCAACCAGCATGAAGGCTTCAGGCCCGAGAGGGCGACGATGGCGACGCGAAAAGGGTGGGTCCTGAAGGTCGGACTGGGATAGCGAAGAAGGCGTGAAGGGGCTGAAGAAGACGCCGGTGAAGCCGTGGCAGCTGTTTCGGCTGATGACCGATCGTGGCACGCCCTGGAGCCACAAGGCCGTGATGGCCTTTGCGCTCCTCTACCTCCTTCTGCCGGCCGATCTGATCCCCGACATGCCCTTCATAGGCTTCCTCGACGACCTGGGAGTGCTGGCGGCGGCCGTAGCCTGGGTGGCGAGCCGACAAAAAGCGTTGGCCGAAGGTGAAGATCAGGAGGATCCGTCACGAACGGCGTGACGGGCCCAGTACCAAATCGCCTCCGCGAAGGCCTCGGCCGTGTAGGGCGCGAAGGTGCCGCCCGGCCGCTCCAAGAAGTTTCGCGCCATGGTCACCGGATCCATCGGCTCATCGGGTCGGCCGCCGGCCAGGAGCGCCACCACCTCCCAATCGGCTTCGGTGCTGCGGCGGCCGCCGTTTTCGAGGAGTGTCTCTGCGCTGTAGAGGACGATCTGGGCGAAGCGCGCAGGCTCAGCCTCTCCCCCTGCGCGGACTCGAAGCACGCACTCTTCGCCCTCGGCCCGCTGATGCCATTCGGCCCGAAGGGGTGTGCGCTCATCGATGGCGACCGTGCTCCCGACGAAGCCTTCGGCCGGCACCGGAACCACGACCACTTGGGACCGGTCGGCCCGACCCTTCCCAGGCTGACGCTCGGTCCAGTGGGCGGCGACGAGATCCAGCAGGGCTTCCGGGGATCCGAGCCAGCGACGCTGAGTCTCAGGATCCAGATGACGGTCCAGCGCGAATTGGGACCAGCCCAGGGAGGGCTTGCCGGGACGAAACACCTCCCTTGGGTGGTCCTGGATGGGGGTCGTGGTCAACGCACCGAATCCTCGTGCAAGCTGGTATGAGGGCGAGTGATGAGAAGCTTCTGGGTCGGGGGGCTCGCCCTCCTGGTGGGGTGCAGCGGGACGGACCAAGGGGACCCCGTGCGGGCAGACCTAGGGACGGCCGGGCCCGAGATCCTGCGTTTCGCCGCCTCCTCCGAGGCGGTCGAAGAAGGCCTCTCGGTCGTCTTGGCGTGGGAGACCACGGGCGCCGACACCGTGACCTTGGAGGCGGACGCCCTAGACCCGCTGCTCACGGACTCGGGACGCCTCACCAGCACCATCGAGAGCCCGGAACTTCTTACGCAGACCACATTCACTCTCACCGCACGCGGCGAGGGGGACGAGGTCTCGGCCTCGCTGACCGTCGACGTGGAGGTCCCCGACGCCGCGCTCCCGCCACGGATCGCGCGCTTCAGGGTGACCCCCGAGATCTACCAAGGCCGCACCGTGGCGGCTCGGGTCTCCTGGACTGCAGCCGGGGCCCTCAGCCTTCGAGCCAACGGAGAGCCCGTGGCGGGCTTCGAGTCTGCGCCCTTTGGCGCCCTCGAGGTCGAGGTCGACGAGTCCCTGACCGAGTTCGAACTGCAGGCCCAGCGAGCCGGCCAGGTCCTCACCGCGACCGCAACCGTTGAGCGAGCGCCCGAAGAGCTGGAGCCGAACGACGACCCTTCCACGGCCGCCGTCCCCAGCCAGGGCCGAGGCATCGGCGAGCTGACGAGCGACGACCAGGACTACTGGGTGGTCGAGGTTCCGGACAACGGCCGGATCTTCGCCGAAGTTCAGGGCCTGTTTCAAAGCTGTCCCTTCGACTCCAACCTCGCCCTCTTCAGCTACGACGAAGACTCGGGCCAGACGGTTTTCCTCACACAGAACGACGATATCTCGGCCGAGCGCCTGTGCTCTCGAATCGACCCCAGCCTCGACCCTGCCGCCCGAGGTCTGGCGGCTGGACTGTACCTGCTCCTGGTCACCGGACGAGGCGCCGATGAGACTGGAGACTACGAACTTCTCATCGAAATCGAAGAAGGCCGCTGCGGGAACGGCGATATCGAGTTTGGGCGAGGCGAAGCCTGCGACGACGGCAACGAGGCGGACGGCGACGGCTGCAGCGCCACCTGCGTGATCGAGCCCGTGCTGGCTCTGAGCGACCGAGCGGACCAGTCGACGACGATCGAACTGGACGAAGGCGTCGAAGCGATCGCCGAAGTCAGCTTGTCCGAGGTCGGCGCCATCGCCGTCGAGCTGGAAGATGGCTGCCAGGACGTCTCGGTCGAGCTCTTGGACGCCGAGCGCCTGGACGTGAACGACTACTTGACCTTGGCTGCGGGCTCCTGCGGGTTCCAAACCCGCGCCGTTCCCCCGGGGCGCTACCTGATTCGTCTCACGGGACCCGCGGGCGGGAGCGGCCCCTTGGCCCTCCGGGTGCGCTCGGCCCCGCGGGGCTGCGGCAACCTGCTCATCGAACCGGGCGAGCTCTGCGACGATGGCAACATCCAAGACGGCGACGGCTGCGATGCGCGTTGCCTACCTGAGCGGGAGGCCATTATCCCTGGGTCCGAGACCCGCAGCGTGACCCTCCCCGCCTCCGGCTACCAGTCTTGGGCCATTCGGCTGATCGATGGAGGTTCGGTCCGAGCTCGACCTCAAATTGCCAGCTGCACGGGACCGTCGCGGGTCACCCTCTTTGATCGAGGCCAGGTTCTGGGCGTCAAAGAGGCGGAGAGTGGCTGCGCCGAGATTCGTCCGGCCGAAGGCGACGCCTTCGCAGCCGACCTCGAGCCCGGCGTCTACGACCTGGCCTTCCAGAGCCTGAACGGCAGTGCACAACCCGCCGACTACGGCCTTCAGAGCCTAGGTCCGGCCTGCAACAACGGCATCCTGGATCGCCAGGCGGGCGAGGAGTGCGAGCTCGGAGAGCCCAAATGCCAAAACTGCTTCTACGTGCTCGAGACCGCGGGCGAACAGGGCCTTCAGACGGGGGACGAGATCGAGTACTACCGCTTCACCTCCGATGGTCTGCCCAACGGGCGGATTTCGGCCAGCCTGGCCTTTCAAGACCCCCAGCCAGCACTGAACCCTCAGCTGCTCCTGGAGCTCTTCGACCCGGAGCTCGAGCTGCTCTCGCGAAGCCCGCTGGACAACAACCCGCCCCGTACGCCCTTCTCGGGCTTCGTCGCCCTTCGAGATTCGGTGAGTCCACCGGGCCAGTACACCGTTCGCCTCTCGCGGCCGAATCAGGCCGGTCCGGTGCTCGAACCCTACACTGTGAACGTGAACGTAGCGGCTGCCAGCTGCGGGAACGGCTTGGTCGAACCGGGCGAAGTCTGCGACGACGGCAACACCGTGGACAGGGACGGCTGCAGTGCCGAATGCGGCTTCGAAGCGCCGACCATCCGTGAGGTGGAGGAGCTATTCGTTCCCGAGTCCCGAAACGACGAACTCACCCGCGCTCAGTTTCTGGACATCGAGCCCGGCGTCGCGCTGGTCCCCATCAACGGACAGCTGGTGCCAGTGGGCGACGTGGACCACTACCTCTTCAGAGTACCGGAGGGGGTCACGGTGGATCTGCGAGCCTTCAGCAACGGCAACCCGACGGCGGAGCGGGTATGTAGCCCCGATGCGAGAGGCCGACTCAGCCTCTTCGACGGCGGCCGGAACCTCATCCTGAGCAAGGGGGACGGCACGGACTGTCCGGACATCAACGGCATCGAGGCCGTGGACTTCGCAGCGCGAAGGCTCGTAGACGGCTTCTACTACCTGCGCTTTGACCGACCCCAGGGCGGCCAATCGACCAGCTACGCTCTCTTCCTCATTCTTCAGTGATGCACAGCGCGTCGTAGCGCACCTCGATACGGGTCCCAGGCGAAGGCAAACCGCGGTCGGTGAACTGAATCCGGTTGGCGGCCCCGTCATAGATCCAGTTCACGCCTCCCGGCGTCTCGGGGGGCTGGGGCACACCGTCGACCAGGACAAGGAGAGAGCCGGGGGCCGGGGTGTCTCGGAGGGGAAAGAGCGAGCGCAATGAGATACTCGCGAAGGTCGCATCGAAGATGATGTCCGCGTACTGCGCACGCTGCTCTTCGTCGGAGGCAGTAGGATCCAGGGCAGAGCTGAGGGCTACGCCGTTCGTCAGCAGGGCAGCCTGCCGATAGTTGTTCTGAATCCGAACCAAGAAGTCGCTGGGACACTCCTCTAGAGGCTGACCCGTGATGCAGCGGAAGGTGTCGGGTGGCACGACGGCGGACAGTCGGAAGGAAGTATCGTTGCCCGGCTTCAGAGCCTGGAGGGCCGAGATATAGCTGTCCACGGTTCCGGGGGACTGATCTTCCTCGTCAGACAGAATGATGACCGCCAAGTCGGCATCCGGGCGGATGAAGTCTCGGTTCCAGCCGAGGACTTGAGGCGGCGTCAGGGCCGAGACCATGGACTGGAGCCCGCGCTCGATGTTGGGCCCCGGGAAGGGAAGATCCGTCACCCGCCGGAACACGTCGGCAGGGGTGGGGACACTGAAGCGGTCGACGATCCGCCACTCATTTCTCTGTTCTCGCTCGTCGCCGTCGGAGAAGAAGCCGCAGGAGCCCCGACGCCACTCTCCCTGAGGGGAGGAGCCCACGAAGCCGCAAGGTGAGGTCTGGGAGCCGATGAAGTCGGTGCTGATGACCGAAGTCTGGTAGTCGACGCCGGCGTCGACGAGGGCCTGGAAGATGTCGTCGGCCGTCGCCCGGAGGAAGTCGATCTCCTGCTCCATTGAGAACGAGTTGTCGATGACCCAGAGCAGGTCCACCTTGGGGTTCTCGGACTGGGAGAAGGTCTGCACGACCTGGTTTCGGTCGCTGGAGCGACCCCGGATCTGGACCGTGTTGGAGCCATTCTGGCCGTCGACCTCAACGCGAAGGACGGCGAAGTGCTCGCCCTCTTCCGTCGGTCGGTACTGGATCGGAATCTCGAAGAACTGGCCTGGCTCCATCGGCCGAACCTGTCCCGGCTGAGGAGGAAGACCCGGGGGCAGCAGTCCAAACTCGAACTCGGGATCGCCGGCGAGCTCGAACACCCGCACACCGATCTGCTGACCGCTGATGTTGCGAAGCTGTACCTCTCGCTCGGGCGCCACACAGCCCAAGCGCACGTTGCCGTAGTCGAGCTCGGTCGGCGAGACTAGGACCCGACCCAGGCCTCCGGAGCCTGCGAGTGGAATTTCCGAATCGGGTTGGGTCCGGGATACCTTGAACTCTGCCGCCGAGTTGTACTCCCGCTCGGCAACGGGCGAGAAACGCACCGAGACAAACTCGGTCCCGCCTACGTCGACGACGGCGGAAGGAAAGGGGGCTCGTACATAGTCGAACACCTCCGTCGACGCGGACAGAGAGAACTCGCGGAGGATACAGGCGCCAGTTCCGACGTTGCGAATGGCAAAGGTCCGCTCTGTCGTGGCGCCGACGGGAACCAGCCCGAACTCGACCTGGGGTGGAAGCGATTGGATGGCGCATGCGTCGAGATCCAGCCCGAGAGCCGTACCGACGATGTCCACCCTGAGCTCGGGCTGAAGCGGATCATTCGTTTCGAGGATCAGGGTGGCTTCGATGGGCCCTGCCACGGTGGGCTCGAAGCTCAGGACGAGATCTAGGCTCCGCTGCTCGGAGAGAAGCTGAGGCGTCAGGTTGAGACTCATCGCCTCAGCGTCCCCGCCTTCGAAGCGGACCCCCTGGATGTCCAGATCCGCGAAGCCGGCGTTGCTCAGGGTCAAAGGCGCCCGTCCGAGCTGACCGACCGCCACTTCTCCCATGGGAATCGGGTTGGGGACCAACACCGCCACTGGCCCCCCCGGCGAGCCTTCGACCGGGATTTCGACCCGAATCGTGGGCGCCACGTCCTCGGGCGTCCGGGCGCTGACGTCGATACGTCCGAAGAGCGCCTCGCCCAGGCGATCCGGCGTGGGGGAAAAGCTGACCTCGAACTCGAAGGTGTCACCAGGTCGATAGACGACGCCAGCCCCGCTGAAGGGCTCGATGGAGAACTCTTCGTCGCTTGCTTCGGCGAGCTCCCAGTTCAGGACCTCGATGTCGACGTTGGACACGTTGGTGCAGCGGACGAAGGTGCTCTCGAATCGGCCGGGGCGCAGAGCTCCGAAGCCGACCTCGGCGGGGTCACAGCTGAGTCCGGAGCGGACACCCCGCCCCTGGAGGTCGATTTCATTCAGGCAGAAGTCTTGGGGGCAGGAGCGAATCTGGAGGCGACCCCGGTCCCTCTCGCCGGTCGAGTTGGCTGCCGGCGCGTACTCGAACTCGAGCTCGAAGGCCTCGGCTGGCTGAAGGCGCACCCCCTCGGGCAGAACCGAGCCCCCCCGGCTGGCCGCGACATCGTTCAGGAGGTCGAAGAGCCGATCTCCTTCTTCGAATCGAGCCTCACCGCTGGCGAAGGGCACGAGGAGGTCCACGGGTTGGGAAAGGAGATTCACGACCTCGACCGTTCGACGAACTCGAGTGCCCACTCGAACCGAGCCGAAGTCGAGAGGCTGGGGGCGCACGAGCAGGGTCCGGTCGGCCCCACGGCTCCGGAGTACGACCGTCTCGGTCTGATCGAGGCCGCCCGCATCGGCGGTGAAGCGAAGTAGAGCGTCGACCGGCTCCTCCTGGGTGGCCAGCATCTGGATCTGAACGGGAACGAGGAGCGCCTGACCTGGGTCGAGCCTGGTCCCGGCGGGGTTCTGGGTGATGCTGATCTGCTGTCCTGTCGCCGACTCCAGAACCTCGCCGCTGGTCAAAGTCAGCCCACCCGAACCGATGTTCCTCAACTCGACGGTCCGCTCTAGGGTGAGCCCTTGGGGAAGGTCGCCTAGGTCGAGGGTCCCCGGCCCTCGTAGATCACCCAGGACGTCGACCGCACCACTGTCTTCCTCGCAAGCCAGTCCTCCCAGGAGGCTCAGAGTGATGGCGGCTGCACCGAGTCGTCCCATACTGCTGATAGCCTTCAGGACCTTCCTCGGGTCAACGTTTGGCGACCGACTCAAGACGAGACGCGCATTCGGGTGTAGGGAGAGGTAGCTAGGGAGCCCCCTTGTGCAGGGGGAAGCGGTGTTCTAGGTGAGTGATGGGGATCAAATGTCGCAGACGGCCGTCGTCACCACCCTCGAAGGCCGTTCCTTCGAGGTGCCCATCCAGAACCTGACGGCAACGACCGTCTTCATCGCGACAGCCCAACCCTTAGGCTTTGGCGATGACCTAATCCTGACCCTCCTGGGCCACAATGCGGCCGCCAACGTGGTCTTTACATCCATCGAGCCCCGGGGGGCGGTCCTGAGCTTCGACGCCTCCCCCGAACTCCACGCGGCCATCGACAAGCACGTCCGGGGGGTTCCGGTTTCCCGACCCCCGCCGATCGACGCCGACGCTTGGCGAGAGGTGACGAACTCAGGACTTGAGACCTCTCCCAGCCGTCTCCCGCGCGGCAACAGCGACTTCGAGGAACCCAAGACCGATCCCGCCCTAGACGTCTTCGAAGCCATCGAGGGAGCCGAGCGGCTCAGCGCCCCCTCCCCCGTCGCCGTCTCCACGCCCCCCGTTCCCGCGCCCGACCAGCAGGACGATGCGGACCCGATCCCGGTCCTAGACAGCGACGGCTACACCGTTCGCTTCGCTTCCGTCGCGGCCTACCGGCACCAGTACGACGAGCACGTCGAGCACGGAGGCCTGGTGGCCCGAGGGGGCCCGGTCCGTGTCGGCCAGCAGAAAATGCTCGTTCTCGAGATACCGGGCCGCGAGCGCTACACGGTCAGCGCGCGGGTCATGTTCAACTCCTCGGGTCAGGTGGGCTTCATGTTCGAGAGCTTCGCGCTTCACAAAGACCGCCTTCGCCAGCTCGCAGGCCAATAGCCCTTTCCGACCGCCCCTATATTTGGGGGCCGGCCTTGAGGACGGCCTCGCTGGCTTGGTCGGCGTACTGCTTGAAGTTCTCGTGGAAGAGAGAGGCCAACTTTCGGGCGGTCTTGTCGTACTCGCTTTGGTCCTTCCAGGTGTTCCGGGGCACGAGAACCTCGTCGGGAACCTCGGGGCAGGTGGTCGGGATGTCGAGACCAAAGATGGGGTCGGTCGTCGTGCTCGCCTTGCTCAGGGCACCGGAGTGGATGGCGTCGATGATGGCGCGGGTGTGCTTGATGCTCATCCGCGACCCGACCCCGTAGGGCCCGCCGGTCCAGCCCGTGTTGACCAGCCAGACGTCGACGCTCTGCTCCTTCATCTTCTGGGCGAGGAGCTCGGCGTACTTGGTGGGGTGCCACACGAGGAACGGAGCGCCAAAGCATGCGCTGAAGGTCGCTTCGGGCTCGGTTACACCCATTTCGGTGCCCGCTACCTTGGCGGTGTAGCCACTGATGAAGTGGTACATCGCCTGCTCCGGAGTCAGCTTGCTGACGGGGGGCAAGACGCTGAACGCATCGGCGGTGAGGAAGATGACGTTGCTCGGCCTAGGACCTTCGCAAGGCATCTTGATGTTGGGAATGAACTCGATCGGATAGGAGCAGCGGGTGTTCTGCGTGATGGTGTCCTTGGTGTAGTCGACCGCGCGCGTGTTGGGGTCGTAGACGACGTTCTCCAAGATCGCGCCGTAGCGGATCGCGTTGTAAATCTCCGGCTCGGCTTCGGCTGAGAGGTTGATGCACTTGGCGTAGCAGCCGCCCTCGATGTTGAACACGCCGTCGTCGGTCCAACAGTGCTCGTCGTCGCCGATGAGCAGTCGATGAGGGTCCGCCGACAAGGTCGTTTTTCCCGTGCCAGAGAGGCCGAAGAAGATGCTGACGTCCTCCTTCTCAGGGTCCTGATTGGCCGAACAGTGCATGGAGAGCACGCTCTTCTTCGGCATCAGGTAATTCATGATGGTGAAGACACCCTTCTTCATCTCCCCCGCGTACTCGCTACCTAGAATTACGAACTCTTTCCGTTCGAAGGAGAGGTCGACCGAGGTCTTGGACGTCATGCCGTCGGTGTGGAGGTTGGCCGGAAAGCGACCGGCGTTGTAGATGACGAAGTCGGGCGTGCCGTAGTTCTCGAGCTCTTCCGGCGTCGGTCGGATGAGCATGTTGTGCATGAACAGTGCGTGATAGGCCCGCTCGCAGATGACGCGGACGCGGATGCGGTGGCGGATGTCCCAGCCCGCGAACCCGTCGATCACGAAGAGCTGGTCCAGGGTGTTCAGGTAGTCGACGGCTCGCTCTCGGTTGATGTCGAACGTATGGGGGGTGAGAGCCACGTTCACGGGACCCCACCAAACGTCGTCCTTGGTGATGGAGTCTTCGACTACTCTCTTGTCGCTGGGCGAACGCCCGGTCTTCGCGCCCGACATCGCAATCAGCGCGCCCGTTGAGGAGATGGCCGTCCCGCTCTCCCGGGTCAGCGCTTGCTCGTAGAGGACCGAGGGAGGCGGGTTGCGCAGCACCTTCTGAACGGTGATGCCATGCTTTTCCAGTGAGAACGACGTCGACATGTCTTGGGTTTACAACGATGAAGCACCGCTGGCCATGTCGGATTTCGCAGGCCGAACCGGACGTGCGTTCGCGGGTGCGAGCTCGGGCTGACCGAGTCCACGTCGGACGACCCACTCCAACCTCCAAAACGCGTCGTCGGGCGTGGCCGCGTGGACGTGGACCACTCGGCCGTAAGCATCGACCAGAACCCAAGACGGGATGTCAAAGAGACCCAGTCGCTGCATCAAGCGCGCATCGGGATCGAAGAGACTGGGGAAAGGGAGGGCCTGCCCGTCGAGGAAGGCGTCGACCTCTTCGGCCGAGCTCTGGGCCGCCACGGCCAAGACTTCCAGGCCTTCGGCCTGAAGCCTCGTGTACAGATCCGAGAGTCGGGGCAGCTCTTCGGCGCAAGGCCTGCACCACGGCGCCCAAAAAGCGACCAAGACGACCTGACCGCGGTGGTCACGCAGCCGGACGCGCTCCCCCTCCAGATCCGAAAGCTCGAAGTCCAACACCTCGCCCAGTCCGACCGGCCCTTTGAGGTGGCTGCAAGCCAAAGCACTCAAAGCCAAGACCGCCATGGCGAGCCCGCGATGCATGGCACCATTGGATCCGACGGCGTACCGAGCATCAACTCCCCAGGCACCCACGGGTCTGCTAGGGAAGCCCCAGGTGGCGCGGGCTTGCTTCCATGCCGGGCTCTGGGCGGCGGGCCTCTTGGCCGCGTGCGGCGACGCCGGACCCCCACCCGAACCCACCTATAAGATTCGAGGTGGCCTCGCTCACACCTTGGGGCTCCCCATGCTGATTGGGACATCGACCGCGCCCCCAGCCTACGTCCGGGCCCGCGAGCTCTATCGGACCTCGACCACGGCCTTCTCCCAAGGACGGGTCGGCGACGCTGCCCAGGGCTTCCTTGAGCTGGGCTACGGGCTGAGGGTGGCCGGCGACCCTGCCCACGCAGGCGCCTATCTTGCCGCGCGATGCATCGCCTACCAAAATGCGGGCACGGCGTGGCTTCGGGCCGGCCAGCCCCTGGCGGCGAAGGCCGTCCTGTGGGCGGCGGAGGCCCGAGACCCGGAGTGCGACCACTCCATCGCTCAAGTCTACCGACGGGTCGATGCCGCCTTGGCTGCGACATCATCCACGTCCGCGACTCGCGACTCACCCTGAAGGTCTGCTTCGTTCACGTCCGAGTTCGGACCTCGTGCTAACCCAGGGCATGCGCGAATTCGACTACCTGGTCATTGGCGGAGGCTCAGGCGGCGTGGCTTCCGCTCGACGGGCGGGCAGCTACGGCAAGAAGGTCGGCCTGGTCGAAGGCGGTCCCATGGGTGGGACCTGTGTCAATGTAGGTTGCGTCCCCAAGAAGGTCATGTGGAACGCCGCCTCCATAGCCGAAGCCATCGAGTTCGGTCCCGACTACGGCTTCGAGGTCCAGAGCGCACCCTTTCAGTGGGCTCGTACCAAGGAGAAGCGCGACGCCTATGTGGCGCGACTCAACGGCATCTACCATCGGAACCTGGACCGAGATGGAGTGACTGAGATCAAGGGATGGGCGAAGTTCGTGGATGAGCGAACGGTCGAAGTGAACGGAGAACGACTTCGAGGGGAGCATGTCCTCATCGCCGTCGGCGGCGTTCCCGTCGTCCCCGACGTCCCGGGCGCAGAACTTGGCATCACTTCGGATGGCTTCTTCGAGCTCGAAGAGAGACCCCGCCGAGTGGCGGTGATCGGTGCCGGCTACATCGCGGTCGAGATGGCAGGTATCTTCAACGCCCTCGGCTCCGACGTCTCTCTACTCATCCGCCACGCATCTCCGCTTCGCAGCTTCGACCCCATGCTGCAGGAGAACTTGACCGACCACATGGTGGAGGACGGTATCCACGTCGAGTCGTGCGGAGAGGTTCGGGAGCTGGTCAAAGAAGAGAACGGGATCTGCGTGGTCAGGAAGGACGGCTCCAAGATTGGCAAGTACGATTGCGTTCTGTGGGCCATCGGTCGACGGCCACGAACCGAGAGCCTCGGCCTGGAGCACACCCGCGTGCAGACGAACGAGCAGGGCGTCATCGAGGTGGACCAATTTCAGAACACCTCAGCACCCAGAGTGTACTCGGTCGGCGATGATACCGGGAAGTTCGAGCTCACCCCCGTCGCGATCGCGGCCGGTCGTCGGCTTTCGGACCGACTGTTCGGGGACCAGCCCGAAGCCCGCCTCGAGTACGAGAACATCCCCACCGTCATGTTCACACATCCTCCCATTGGAACGGTCGGCCTCACCGAGCCCGAGGCCCGGAGCCGCTGGGGCGACGACGTCCGCATCTACCAGTCCCGATTCGTGAACCTCTTCTATGCCATGACGGCCAAGAAGAGCATGACGGCGATGAAGTTGGTCTGCGTCGGCAAAGAAGAGCGGGTGGTGGGCGTCCACATCATCGGCATGGGAGCCGACGAGATGCTTCAAGGCTTCGCGGTCGCCGTGAAGTTGGGGGCGCGAAAGCGAGATCTGGACGATACGGTGGCCATCCACCCCACGGCCTCGGAAGAGCTCGTCACCATGAAGTAAGACGAGGGTACGTTCAACCGGTGGTTGCAACACACGCCCAAAAGAAGAAGTCGATGTCTCACATGCCGGCGAGGCGAGCGTACTCCGCGCAGGAGCAGGAAGAGCTTTGGAGGTTGTGGAGAGCGGGCGAACGTATCACCGACATTGCTCGGCGCTTGGGACGAGAAGCCGGCTCGATTTACACCTTCCTTCTCTCCCGCGGAGGAATACGTCCTTCAGAGCGAAAGCGAAGCTCTCGGGCCCTCTCTTTCCCTGAGCGAGAGCAGATCTCGCGAGGGCTGTCAGCTGGCCAGAGCCTTCGTTCTATCGCCAGGCGGCTCGGGCGGGCGCCGAGCACCATCTCGCGCGAGGTAGCCCGCAACGGTGGCCAGAGAAGATATCGTGCCACCCGAGCTGATGCCCGTGCTGCGAAGACAATCCTACGACCAAAGCCGTGCAAGCTTGCCACGAGTCCTCGGCTACGGGCTAGGGTCGAGTCGAAGCTGAGGGAGCGCTGGTCTCCTGAACAGATCGCGGGCTGGTTGAAGAAGCGCTATCCTGGTCAGGATCTGATGCACATCTCGCACGAGAGCATCTATCGCTCCCTCTTCGTTCAGGCTCGAGGCGCCCTGAAACGGGAGCTACTCGCCCATCTCCGCACGAAGCGGCGCTTTCGCGGCAGGAGGAAAGCGCAGCCGGCCAAGCAAGGGCAGATCGTTGATGCTATCCCAATCAGCGCTCGTCCCGCGGAGGTCGAAGACCGCGCAGTCCCCGGTCATTGGGAAGGAGACCTCTTGGTTGGCTCCGGCTCCACCCAGATCGCCACGCTCGTCGAACGTACGACTCGGTTCACCCTCCTCGTTCGTGTGCCGAGCAAGGACGCGGCAACCGTGAGGCGTGCGTTGGGAAAGCAGATGAAGAGTCTTCCCGCCGAACTGAAGCGAAGCCTTACGTGGGACCGGGGAACCGAGCTCGCTGAGCACGCTCAGCTCAGCGTCGAAGCGGACCTCGAGATATACTTCTGCAACCCGCGGAGTCCGTGGCAGCGAGGCACGAACGAGAACACCAACCGCCTCCTCCGAGACTACTTTCCCAAAGGAACGAGACTCGACGGGTACTCTCAATCCCAACTCAGTCGTACTGCCCAGGAGCTAAACATGCGGCCGAGGAAGACGCTTGGCTTTCAGACTCCCGCAGAAGCCTTTAGCCAGCTCGTTGCCTTGACCCGTTGAGCTCACCCTGCGCCTTCTTCGCCAGGGAGCAGAAGTGAGTCAGCTGCTCGAGACGGAGAAGGCAAACTACTCGATGCGAGTGATGTGTCGAGCGCTCGGCGTAGCGCGATCGTCGGTCTATGAGAAGCGGTCTCGACGGCCGTCGAGGCGACAGCAACAAGACCGTTCGTTGACGACTCGGATCAAGCTCGCTCACCGCGCCTCTGAGGGCGTCTACGGCAGTCCGCGTGTGCACGAGGAGCTCCGGCAAGGCCAAGGGATTCGTGTCGCCAGGAAGCGCGTAGAGCGCCTGATGCGCGAGATGGGCTTGGAAGGCCGTCACAAGAAGAGATTTCGAGTGACGACTGATTCGAACCACGACCGGCCGATTCCTGAGAATCTCGTGAAACGGAACTTTCGGGTCTCGAAGCCAAACGAGGTGTGGGTCTCGGATATCACGTATCTGAAAGTTGGCTCGTCGTTCGTCTACTTGGCCGTCGTGATCGATCTGTACTCTCGCCGAATCGTCGGCTGGTCGCTCAGCCAGACCCTGTCGGCCGAGTTTGCCTGCCAGGCCTTGATGAAGGCGATCTGGCGACGTCGTCCGGACCCTGGCCTGATTCACCATTCGGACCGCGGCATTCAATATACGAGCGGCGCATACCGCTCGATCCTGAAGTCTCACGGGATTCGTGGGAGCATGAGTCGTCGAGGCGACTGCTGGGACAATGCCGTCGCCGAGAGCTTCTTTGCGACGCTGGAGCGAGAACTGGAGTCGAGGCAGCCGTGGTCGACCTACGAGCAGGCTCGTGTCGCTTTGACGCGGTACATCGAGGAATTCTACAACCGGCGCCGAAGGCATTCGACGCTCAACTACGCCACTCCACTGGACGTGGAGCACGCTTGGCTGCAGGAGAGAAAGGCAGCATAACTACGTGGTCCGTCGAAGCGGGGGAACTCCAGAGCGTCGAAGCCGTGACTCGACATTCTCACGAAAGCGAATCCAAGTTCTCCATCTCAGCAGCCGAAGGACGACATCCATCATCTTCTTGGAAGACCAACGACTTCTTTCGCACGGTCCCGATCCGCTCTTTGAGTTCCTCTTTCCTGCCATCTCAACCCCTTCCCTTCCGGGGCATTGTGCCCCAGTGATTTGTCTCAGGAAATCGGGAGGCGGACGAGCATTTGCTTCGTCGAACAGAGCTTGAATGAGTCGACGACCGAGTGGGTGAGGCAGTTCTTCTCAAAGTATCCGCGCCGCCCCCTCTCATTGAGATCCCGGCCACGACGGACAAGGGCCTCTGGACCTCCTTCAAAGACTGCGTCGAGGTGTGCGCGTAGTTGGTAGGCTTCGGCACAGATCCTTCGTCGCGCTTTTGGCGCGTCTCGGACGAACCCTTCTCGAGCTTCACTGCCCGCGTTCCATCTTTCCTCCTGGTCCGAACGAGCTTGGACTTGAGGTGATTGTTGAGCAAGCGAACCCTCCGGCCGTGGGTCATGAGCTCAACGCTTCCGGGCGTCTCGCGAACGAGAACGGCTCATACGTTAAACTTGGCATCTACATCGGCTTGGTTCTGCTGGTTGAAGTCGATCATCCCAGCGACGGAGGAGCCCTAGGTGATCTCGCTGACGCTTCAGTCCAGACAAGCGGCGACGGGCAAGGCCTGGGCACCCCCGGCGTCCCTTAGGATAGTCAATCGCCGGCGACGAACTTCGCAAAGGAGTCCTGTACCTTGGGCAGACCAGGACCCTTTTGAGCGATGACGTCAGGATCCTAAGCATCAAGTGCGCCTGTGACCCGTAAGAGAGCTGGGACGTCCAAGATCCGTAGAGAGAACGCCGCTCCCGCGGGAGCGTGGCTACCGGGAAGTTAACAAGCTACGGGTTACCGCCCGAAGTCCATCAGGAATTCATGTGCTCGATGCTCCAGCTCATGATGCGCCCTCCTGTCTTATCCCACGCGGGCACTGGACCAATACCGTGAAAACCAAAACCCCTGCTCCTTCAAGCCCTGTGAAGGGCCCCTCACGAACAGAATCCTCGATGCGGCCTTCCTTGAACCGTCCCGTCCATTCGTAGGCGCTGCGTGCGCCGTTTGCGGGGCGCTCCGCGATCTGTCGCGCGCTCTCTTCCTGCGCAGCCAAGAGGATGCGTGCACTCAAGCGTCCCTCGGCGCGAGGCTCGTTTAGCCTTCCTGTAGGGTCCGAAACGCGCCTGGATCTTGTCGCTTGAAAAGTAACGTAGCGATTCTTTGGAGCGGCCCAACGGCATCAAGGTTCGAGAGGTGCCCTTAAGGTCCGGAGAGTCGCCGAGCAACCTACGCCTGCCTGTGTCAAGAGTATTGCGCCGCGCGGTGCATGGCTGTATTCACCCGCCGTGAGCAACTCGGTCTTAGTTTGGCGAGGTCGAGGCAGCCTTTCACGGGCGGCTCCGTTGCTGCTACTCCTGTGCACCGCTGCCTGCCGTAGCGCACTCCCCTTGGGGGCGGCGGTGGAGTTCCGCGATTCGACTCGAGAGCTTCGGGGAACCGAATCGAAGCAGCAGGTTGAAGTGGATTCGAAAATCGTCGAGCTCTCAGAGAAGAGCAAGTGGACTTCGACCTTTCGGCCGGGCTCCATACCTGCGACTGAGTACGTCGGGAGACTGAAGGAGGAGCGGGAGCAGCTGGAGCCGACCGTCAGCGCCCTGACCAAGCTGAAGACAGCGGCCGAAGACGTCAGATGGCCGTCCGAGGAGAGGGTGAGCGAAACGGAGCTGGAACCAATCTTTGAGCTCCTCTGGGAACATGCATCGATTTTCAGCGCATGCCTCTTCGGCCAGGTAAAGCGTCGTGAAATAGAGATTCCGTCGCAGACGAAGGACTTTGAGAAGCGGTGGGACACCTACCAGGTCCGCGAAGACGAGGATAGCGATGTCTTTGTCTCTAAGGGAAAGAAGTCCATCCCACTCGTCTGGTCGCCCCGAGCTCGAGGAGTCAGGGAAACCGGTGAAGACATGAAGGCCGCGGCGAGCCTGGTCGCCCGCGCATTCGTCGAGGGCAGCCTCCAGGGGTTCTATTTCATCCGCGGATCCATCGAGCTCTGCACCAAGGATGAACAGGACCTTGCTTCGCTGTTGCAGTCGATCGAGGCCGAGCTTCATCGTCAGAGCTTCGTAGAAGTCTCTGTCTTCGTCGTGAACCGAACTGCGAGGCCGGTAGGCGTACTCCCGGTCGCGGAGCTGCTTCATCCAGCGGGGGGCGGCGGTATGGCGCGACTCGTCGTCCCCAGCGAGTCAGCTCCTAGCGGCTTGCCTTTCTCGTCCGAACGCGGTGCCGACAGCCCCAAGCAGGTTACGGTCATGCCCCCGCGTGGCGCGGTCTCGCTGACCTTCCTCTCGAACAGTACCGTTTCCACTCTTTTCGACGGCGCCTCACTTGAGCAATTGAAATCTGATCTCACCCTGGAGTTGGCAATCCTCCAAACTAACGGGAGCGGGGATCGAATAGTTCGACGTTACCTTCGGGTAAGCCAGGTCTTCTCGACCTCCGAGGTTCAGCAATGAAAGATGGAGGGTCTATTGGCGGCGCCTCCCTGGGGCTGCTCCTCGGCCTGCTGGTCGCCCTCTCCGACAGCCCGGTTGTTGGTGCCGTCGTTACCGCCCTCGTGGCCCTTCTAGCGGCCTTTTTCGGGCTCCTTCCCGGCCCACCAGATGGAAAGGAATCTGAACCACAACGATGGCCACAGGTTCGCCACGACCGTCTGATAGGCTTCAGCCTCGCAATGATACTTTCCCTTGGAATCGGGATCTGGCTAAAGGTCACGGGACGAGTTGGACCCGGCGTCGAGGCTCGACTTGAGCGGTACGAGGCGCTGGTCGCGAACAGCGAGAGCTCTACAGAGGCCAAGAGACTTGTCCTCGTAGAGGAGTTCGGAGACGTGCCCCCGGGTGTGCTCGGCCGGCCCTGGACAGGAACATCCGGTTGGAAACGGCAGCCGCGCGAGAACGGCCCTCTCAAGACCGGGAGCCAGGCTTCAGGAGCTTGTGATGACCTGGCGCCCGTGGATTATCCTACCTTCAAGAAGCTCTCGAGCGCTTACGAGGAGAAGCAGGGTGACCTTCGCAAAGCCGCGATTTACGTTCGGCGGCAGAATACCCTAGACGAACGTGAGAAATCAAAGCTCCTAGCGCACTTTGGCAGCTTCCTCTGCAATCAGTGAGAGCGACGTGTGGTTCGCCTACCGGACACCACTCATCACGATGATAGTGGCGTCGACCCCGTCTTCATTGCACGCAATTGAAGGCGATATAGCAGGACAGCGGGTCTACGCGCGGACCGCTGGCGCCGTGGTCAGAGTGACAGCCAAAGGTTGTCCCGGTGAACGCCTAGAGGGCGCGTTCTCATCCGAGACCATGATACGACGAGGGTCCGGGTTCCTGGTGACCACCGATAGGGGCACTCTTGTGTTGACAGCCTACCACGTGGTTGCCGGTTGCAAAGATCTGACCGTGCAAGCCGCCGACATCAACGGGCGCGTTGAGAGCGAGCAGAGTTATGATCCACGTGTATCCAAGGTAACAGAAGTCATTTGCGACCACGAGCTTGACCTCGCCGTGCTGGAGCTTGACAACACCGGGCTCGGTTTGGTGCCGGACCCAAGGTCTACGGGGCGGATTGATGTCAGACTTTCGCTCTCAAAGCAACGGCCCCACAATCAAGAGAAGCTATGGGTGATCGGCATCAATGGGCGCGGGAGCGGTGTCCGCCATGTGACCCAGGTGTCCACCACCGTCACAACCCCGGTCGCACCCCTGCGAGAGCTACTCACGGATACGGACAGAGACTGGATTGAGGACAACGGCTTTCCCTCTCAGGATCTGTCGCTGGTCCAGCTGCTGTTCCCGATCACGCCGCTCGGCTTCTCTGGGTCCCCGATAATCCGGAGCCGCAATGGCGGCGACGACGTCAGAGTGGTCGGCCACATATTCGCAGGCCGGGACACGTTCGGCTACGGCGCCGTAATGATGGAAACCGACTTGCAGACGCTTCCGACGGATCAAACGGAAGCGAGTACGACCTGCGAGATGCCGAACGAGTCCAGCGGTGACTTCTTTCGCTCAACGTCGTCAAAGTTCGGTGAATCACTATGCGCAGAGCTGACCCTGGAGCGGCTGGAAACGTCGAGCCCGGCCACCCAAAGTAGCCTGTTCGATAGGCTCGGCCAGAATGATCGGGAGGCCCTCAAGAGCCATCTCACTAAGCTCGGTTCGACCGGGATTGGACACGAGGATGAGCAGAGATTCGAAGTCTTTGCGGACGTCCAGCAAGACGTGAGCATCGCCATCCCTGCCGAGGCCTTCGACCAAACCGGGAATGTCGACTTCCTGATCCCTGAAATGTGCAATCTGGTCTTCTCGGAAGGGCCCCTTACGGTACGTATTGGGGTCGACAAGACCGCCTCGAACGACGAGACCTTTGAGTCATTGGAAGAAACCGGCGTCGACAAGTGGAAGCGCTACACGGTCACCCGAAGTTTGGGCAAAGCCTCATTATACTATCAAGTCGAATACAAGGAGAAGGCGGGATACGTCGACTCCTTGCTCTTTGACGACGGACCTCGGCTCAAGCGGGAAAAGCTCCTAGCCTACAAGTTTTGGCGCTCGGCTTATCTATTTGCCCGCAACGTCGAGGGTGCGCAGGATCGCTTGAGCTTAGACGGTGCGAAGCTCTCGAATACCCAGACCAGCGGCAGGCTTCTTCGTCAATCGGAGTTGGACGTCGCGGTGCGTCCTCGGACTGAGCGGTAGGCCGCCCCTTAGTAGTGGTGGTCTCGACGGGTGTGGTACGCCCCGGGCATCTCGTAGGCTCAGCTGTGCCCTGGGTTCCTCGGAGGCTCTTTTCTGACTTCATGCCGCCTCCTTCTGATGCTGAGACTCGTACTCGACGGGTGAGAGCGTTCCAAGCGCCGAATGACGGCGCTTTCGGTTGTAGAAGATCTCGATGTACTCGAAGATCGCATTCATCAGTTCATGATTAGTCTGCCATTTCCGCCGGTCCAGCAACTCTACTTGCATGCGACTCCAGAATGACTCCATCATCGCGTTGTTGTAGCAGTCTCCCATCGAGCCCACAATCGGCATGAGCCCCGAGTCCATCGCACGTCTCGTAAAGGACCACGACGTGAACTGCGTCCCGCGATCCGATTGGATAATTGAGCCGGCTTCTAGCTGTCTGTTTTCGATGGCCATCGAGAGCGCGTTGGTGGTGAGGCTCGCGGTTGGCTCGAATCAATGGACCAACCCACGACTCCGCGAAAAGAGGTCGAGGACGACTGCGCAGTACACCTTACCCTCCCTCGTAGGGTGCTCCGTGATGTCCGTAACCCAAAGGCGATTGGGCTCATCAGCTTCAAAGATCCGGCCAACAAGATCGTCCGCGACTGGCCCCAATGGCCCTCGCTTAAACCTTCGGCGCCTAGATATCCCCTGGATGCCCGCATGGCGCATCAGGAGCTGGTAAAACGTAGACCTTCCCGGAACACTTCGAACAAGCAATAAGGGGCATTCGCTACTAACCTCTGGTCTTCGGCGCCTGATTTCTCCTTGAGGCGGACTTCGCGTGTTCCCGTATGGCAATCTTCTTCAGGCGCTCTGTGAAAGGTAGCGTTCTTAAGTCGTTGTCACTTGCCGGCTTTGCCTTCTCCACGACCGCAAGAGCCTTGCTAAATATTCTGGAGGAGTCCTTGGGCGCAGGCCAAACAGCCTTGAGCAGGTCCTTGCATCGCGCAGCCGATTCCTTAGGGGCGTGCTGAAAATCGTCGGTATAGTTTCTAAAGTCGCCGCTCGCCCGCGACTTTCGGATGCGGGCTGAGTCGGTCGAGCTTCACTGCGCGGCTTCGCGGCCGCCGCGTTTCCGTGCCGCTTGTCACGCAGGAGCCA
>JBCCQA010000017.1:0-116028 GCA_039024635.1 Myxococcota bacterium
GGCAGTGGCCAGGCACGCGTAGCCCGTGGTCAGTGCAGCGCCGGTGCCGAGGACGATGGCGGCGAGCGCGAACCACGCGATCGATGTGGCGTGCCAGGCCATGCGCAAGAGCCTCGTTGCAGCGCTACGCGGCACGCCGATCGACCAGCCATCGCTTCGGAACAGAGGTCTCAGCACGGATTTCTCGCCCAACACGGAGTGGGCGATTCCGAGGAAGACCAGGGCGAGGGCGGCGATCTCGGCTCTCATGACGACCATCCAGAACCATACGGAGACGTATGGCAAGATCTCATCCGTACGATGGCGTATGGTCCGGTCCATGACGCAGCTCGGGCCGCATGATTGGGTGCGTGAGGCCATGGTTTGCCTCAGTGAGGAGGGCGTGGAGCAGGTTCGGGTGGAGCGATTGGCCAAGAGGCTCGGGGTCTCCAAGGGGAGCTTCTATTGGCACTTCGACGGCCGGCCGGCCCTGCTGGACGCGGTTTTGGACCGTTGGGAGACGGTGGCCACCACCGCCATCATCGAGCAGGTCGAGACTCTGGCCGGTCCACCCAAGGACCGGCTGTGGACCCTGATGAAGATCACCTTCCGAACCTCCGTCGAGGCCGACCGCATGGAAGCGGCCCTAAGGGCCTGGGCCGCTGCCGACCCTCCCACCCGAAAGACCGTGCGAAGGGTCGATCGACGTCGTCTCCGCTACGTCGAGGGTCTCCTCCAAGAAGCCGGCCTGGCCAAGCCTCAGGCTCGGCAGCGTGCCCACATTCTCTACCGCACCCTGGTGGGCGAGTTCGTCATGCGTAGCTCAGGTGAGAAGCCGACCTCTCAACGCGCCCTGCGGACTCTCCATACGCTTCTGGTGTCGGCTCCGGGCTCGTCCGGACCCGAGGGTCGGTCCGACTCGAGACGGACGAAAGACTGAGCCCGAGCGATCGCACGGAGCCTCTGACCATTCCATGACCCCGCCAAGCCTGCTATCGCAGCCCACGCCCCTTGGGGCGAAAGGCCAAGGATGATGAATCGAATCCCAATGCTCGCCCTCCTTGTCGCGGCCGGTTGTTCGGCAACGTCTACGCCAGGGCCCAGAGCCTCAGCCATGCAGACGGACGGATCGAGCGGACTGGACCTTCACAGAGCCTACGAGGCGGGAGAGCGCTTTCGCTACCGACTCACGGTGACCTCGGGGATGGCGGGGGGAGAAACGAAGACGGTCGTCTCGGTGTCTTCCCACGTCGTCGAGAAGGAAGGGGATGCCTTCGTCGAGCGTGTTTCCTGGGAGGAGCTTCGAAACCTCACCACGAGCGAGGACCTCACGAGCCACGCTCGGGCACTACCAGCGCAGACCTTCTCGCTCGACCCGAACTGGAGCGTCGACTTCGAGCCTCCTCGGGACGAAGCGATGATGAGCGCCGTCTCCGACCTGTTCACTTTCTACGTATCGGCTAGTCGCTTCGGCGGCGCTGGCAATCTCAACAGTGTCGGCGACCGGTTCTTGAATCCCGAGTTGATCAAGGGCGACTGGTCTAAGGGCATGGACACCAAGGTCGGTCGGGATTGTCTGAGGCTGTCGATTCACCTCGTCGACCTCGATGAGGCGGTCGCGACGCTGAGAGCAGACTACGAGGTCCCCGAGGAGAGCTGTTGGGGGCCGGCGTTCGATTGGATGTCGACGCCCATCGACGGAGTCAGGGTCAATAACTTCGAGCAGGTAAAAAGAGCCGGCCCCCAGTGGATGGCGGTTTGGGGGTATGAGACCTTCACCCTCACGATGAAAATCGACCGTAGGACCGGTCGGATCATCTCCGGTGAGATGAATAACCCGCTCGATTGGCATGGCCGGGCCTGCATGGATGAAGGGCTCGAACAGTGCGGTGATCTGCCGCCGATGAAGTACCGACGGGTCCTCGAGCTCGAGCTACTCGACGACTCATGACTGTTGACGCCCGGCCCATGCGTCGACGCTTGGCGAGACGAAGGCTGGCTTGTAGTATCGCCGAGCAGGAACCCCTTGAGTGGCGCGCCCCATAGGACACGATCCTGAAGTCGTCAGAGACGGTCTTCTCAGTGCGTTCCTCCATGGTGGCTTCGACGGAACCTCATTCTCGGACTTGGAGACTGCCACGGGGCTAGATCGAGGCCAGCTGTCTCGCATGTACGGCAGCAAGCGTGATTTGTTCTTGATTGCCTTGAGGCGAACAGTCGCTCAGCAGCACGAGGAGTGGTTCCGACCCGTGGCAGAGCAAGGAGGGATTCGTGAAATCCGCGAGCTGCTTCTGTCCATTGCGGGCATTCAGGCTGTCGATGGAGGTCCTATCGATGGATGCCTCGTCTGTAACACTTGTCGAGAGCCGATTGCGACGAATGACCCCGAAGTGAAGCGCTTGATTCACCTTCACTTCGCGAGGGTCGAGAAGACGTTCTCGTCTGCCCTGAAGCGATCCGTAGCCCATGGAGAGCTCAGCTTGGACAAGGCAGAGGTGCGCAAGTCTGCCAGGATGTTCTACGGGGTCACAGTTGGACTGTTGGTGCTCGTGCGAGCGGGAGAGGCTCCGTCGACCCTTCGGGACATCGCTCAACGCGCCGTTGCATCGATTTCCTGACCCATCGACATGCCTCAGGATGCTAGCGGGCGCGTTCGGCAAGATACTGAGGGACAGGGCCGTTGACGGGTTCCGAGCCGGCACACCCGGGCCGTTCTGCGCATCGCCAGAATCAACAAACGTTGACTTATGGACTTGCCGGGCCTACGCTTGTCGAGAGGACGTGAGTGAGCCCACGATCAGCGCCGAAGCGAGCACCCCTGGAGTAGGACGAAGTCCATGACCGCCATTTCGGGCAACCCAACTGGGCGGTTGGAAACAGGGAAGTCGCGAATCTGGATCGCGATAGCCATGGGTCTGACCCTGCCGCGTGTGCAGACGGTGCTCCTACTGCCGCAATTGGCGATGTTCGGCGGTGATGCGCCCGATGCATGGCTCGCGCCGTGGTTGAGTGATGCGATCCTGGGTCTACTCATCCCGGTCGTGCTCTATGCTCTGCTTCGCTCAAAGGGCCTAAGAGCCTGGGGGCTACTGCTGGTCTACAATGCCGTAGGCGCGTTCGACTACTCGCACGGTCTGCTCGCACAGTTCACCGATCCACTCCCGGCCTCCATCGCATCGAGCTCTCTCGTATATGGAGGAATCGGCGCCGGCATGACCTTCCAGTGCATCGCGCTCATCCTCCTCTTCAGCCGCGATGCCCGACGTGCATTCAAGGTCCACGAGGAACAGACATGAGACTTCAACGAACGAAGAATGCCATGGCACAGCAAGTGACCAGAGCCGATTCGGCGGAGCGGAGAGAGATGGACTCAGGTAAGGGGCATTAAATCGTGTCTGCGAATGCACTGCAGGCTGCTGGCCGCAGGACGAATGAACGCTCATCGACATGCTCGAAGGGTGCCTCTGGCCACCGTTCGACGCTGAGACCGATTCTTCGTCATCGGCGAGCAAGCTCTGTACCGGAGCTCGTTTGGGCGATCTCTTTGCTGCTGCAGTCTCGTGGCCTTGCGCAGCACCAGATAGAGCGCTTCCTCGGTCGTCCGCTGGATGAGCTCACACGACACCTGGAAGAACGCGTGCCTGACGATCTTGCGCCCATGCTTGTGGACGCGTTCTTGCCGGGACGCGTTTCAGCCATGGACGCCGAAGTTCTGCGACCCCCCTTCGTACCCCTGCTGGCTCCTTTGGAGGCGACGGCTTCGGTGTCCGAATCCGTAGGCAATGTTCTGGAGCTCATCGTCAGCTTCTGCCCGCTCATTTCCGACTGCTTCGAGGCCGTTGTCGAGGAAGACAGCCGTCGTGTTTGCCTTCAGCTGAACCATCCCCATGATGGGGTGGACCAAGGTCGGACCACGGAGGCGGTTCTCTGGATGTTCAAACGATGCGTGCTCGACCACCTTGGCGTCAGGTCCGTGGTCGATCGAGGCAGTGGATTGGGTGTCTCCAAGGTCGCCCTCGTGCTGAGTAGAGAGGAGATGGGGTACAAACCCATCGGCTCCAACCCTCGCGCCTATGACGCATTTCATGACGCTTTTTCTCGCTACCTCGTGGAGAGACTCCCGCCCAAGGATGGAGCTGAACTGGAGCGGATTGTGCAGGCCATCGAGCAAAACGCCGCAATCGGTGTTTTCAGCGCTGTTGCGGCGGCCCGGCGCGCTCACCTGAGCCTACGCACCGCACAACGAATCGTGTGGGCCCGGGGCTCCAGTCTTCGTCTGGAGATTGACGCCCTCCGACGTCAAAAGGCCATCGGCTATGTTGAGGACGGCAGATGGGAGCCTGACGAGATCGCTGAGCGCCTTGGCTACTCCGACGAACGTGCCTTCAGAAGGGCATTTCACAGATGGACGGGCACCACACCGTCCAGCTACCGCTCTGGTCGAATCAGATAGCGCTGAAGGCCGATCCATAGGGCTCTCTCCCGTCTAGAAGAACTCGAGCGCCCTGAATGTTTGGCTTCGCCTGCTACGGAGGTAGGCTGCTCGCATGGCCAAGAAGCGGTTGGTCTTGGATGTGGGAGGGGTCGACGTCTCGATCTCGAGTCCCGACAAGGTCTACTTTGCTCAGGCCGGCATCCGGAAGCTGGAGGTCGTCGAGTACTACCGAGCCGTGGCCGATGCGGCGCTTCGCGCCAATGGGGGTCGGCCCTTGGTGCTCAAGCGCTACGTGAACGGCGTCGACCGCGAAGCCTTCTATCAGAAGCGGGCCCCTCCAACCCGGCCCGACTGGATCGACACCGTCACTCTGCGCTTCCCTTCTGGTCGCAAGGCCGACGAAGTCGTTTTGAACAATCCGGCCCAGCTCCTTTGGTGCGTAAATCTGGGCTGCATCGAGCTTCACGTTCATCCGGTGCGGGCGCGTGACCTCGAGCATCCTGACGAGCTCCGCGTCGACCTCGATCCCGTACCCGGTGTCGAGTGGACTCAGGTCCTAGAGGTCGCTGAAATCACGCGGGTGGTCATAGAAGAGCTTGGGTTGGCGGGCTGGCCAAAGACCTCGGGCTCGCGGGGTCTCCACATCTACTGTCGGATTCAGCCGAGATGGAGCTTTGACCAGGTTCGTCGGGCAGCCCTCGCGATCGCTCGAGAGGTCGAGCAGCGCGCCCCTTCCGGCCTGGCGAGCAGCGCGTGGTGGAAGGAGCAGCGTCAAGGCGTCTTTCTCGACTACAACCAGAACGCAAGAGATCGAACGATGGCGGGCGCTTGGTCCATCCGACCCACTCCGGATGCGCGCGTGTCGATGCCGCTCACCTGGGACGAGCTAGCCCACGCGGATCCCAGTAACTTTACGTTGCGCTCTGCCCCCGCCCGTCTGCGTGAGGTCGGTGACCCTCATGCGTTGATGGATGCATATGCCGGTGATCTCACGAAGGCGCTAGAGCTTGTTGCTCGACACGAGAAGCAAGGGCTTGGCGATGCAGCTTGGCCACCTCACTACGTGAAGCAGGAGGGAGAGCCCAAGCGCGTTCAGCCGTCTCGCGCGAGGCCGGTCATCGAGATTGGCCGAGCCAAGGACCGCGAAGACGCCATAGCGGGTCTCGAACGATGGCGGCTTCGCTACCCCGAGGTGCAGCCTCATCTCGCCCCGCATCACATCCTGATCGACCGCATGCGAGGCCGACACTCGGAGTGGACGCGCATCCGGGTGAATCTGCAGGACGTGCCAGATGAGCTCCGTCCGGCCCAAGAGGCGCTCGATCCGGACTATGACGTCCGCACCGAATGGGACGCGGCCCCCGAAGACGCCTCCGAGCTGCCCAGGGTCCCGGGCATCGGGCCCAGCAAGCTCGCTGCGCTAAGGGACGCGCTGGGGGTCACCAGCGTGGAGGAGCTCGAGGAGGCCGGGCGCTCGGGGCTCATCCGGACCGTGAAGGGTTTCGGAACCAAGACGGAGGACAAGATCATGAGCGGCATCTCGCTCCTTCGGGCACGTTCGGGTCAGTGGCTTGGCTCAGATGCGCTCGAAGTTGCGGAGGCGGTCCTTGGCGTCTTGCGCGACGTCGCCGAGAGGGCCGAACTTACAGGAGCGCTTCGTCGGGGGGTCGAGGTCGTTGACCGAGTGGAGCTCGTGGCCGCGGGCGACGCCTCCTTGATTCTCGACCGGTTCGTGGCTCAGGGCCGCGCTGTGAAGGAGCGCTCCGCGGACACGTGCACGATCGAAGCCGAAGATGGGCTCGTCATTCGTCTTCATGTCGCGGACCCCGCAGCGTTCGGGGCCGCGTGGCAGCATGCGACGGCGGCTCAGCCCTATCGGGCCGAACTTGAATCCCGAGCGCGTGCTCGTGGCTTCGCGCTGGACGCAGATGGGCTTCGCGACCACGAGGGTTCGCTCATTGCGACGCCCGACGAGGGGTCGGTAGCTCGTCGTTTGGAGATCCTCGAAGTCCCGCCCGAGCTTCGGGAAGAGCCCTCCGCACTACAGCTTTCAGCCGCCGATCTCGACGCCCTCGTGGCGGCGGAGAATCTGTGCGGGATGGTGCATTGCCACACGGTCTGGTCCGACGGTGCGCAGACTATTGAAGAGATGGCGCAAGCCGCCGAAGCCCGGGGCTACCGATACCTGACCATCACCGACCACTCCTCATCGGCGTTCTATGCCCGCGGCCTGACTGTGGAGGAGCTGAAACGCCAGTGGGACGAGATCGACGAGGTCCAAAGTCGGGTCAACGTTCGCATCCTCAAGGGCACCGAGGCCGATATTCTCGCCGATGGAGCTCTCGACTTTCCACACGCCATCCTGGAGCGCCTCGATATCGTCATCGCCAGCGTGCACAGTCGCTTTCAGCTGTCGGAGGAGGCGATGACCGCCCGACTGGTCCGAGCCATGAGGGCACCTATCTTCAAGATCTGGGGACATCCGCTCGGTCGCCGCCTTCTCCGCCGAGAGCCGGTTGGGCTACGACTGGACGAAGTCCTGGATGCGGCAGCCGGAAGCCCAGTGGCGATCGAAATCAACTGCGACCCTCACCGGCTGGACCTTCCCGCGGCCGAAGTACGTGCCGCGAGGGCGCGGGGCATCCCGTTCGTGCTCTCGGCCGACGCGCACAGCGCGGAGGCGATGGACGTAGTTCCCTTCGGGGTCCGGCTGGCTCGACGGGCCGGTGTGACCGCCGACGAGGTGCTCAACACCCTTCCGTCCGACGCGTTCATGCGGGCTGTCCGGCCGTCGGGGCGGCGGACCTGAATTGTCATTTCGCTGCCTCTGTCAGGCGGTCAGATCTCCTGCCTCAAAGAAGGTCGCAAGCCCGGCAGGTGGCTCGGTCTGAAGCTGCGCATAGGTACAGCTCTCGGGTGTCCGGTCGAGTCGCCAGCGTCGAAAGGTCGCGGCGTGTCGGAATCGATGGCCCTCGAGGTGGTCGTAGCTCACTTCTACGACGCGCTCGATTCGGAGCGGCTCCCAAGTGAGATCCTTGCCCTGAGACCATCGGCTTTGGGCGACCGGTCTGCGCTCGTCGGAGGACGCGGAAGCATACTCGCGCCACGGATGGGCCTCCGATGGTTGCACTCGCAAGGGCTCGAGCTCCTCGGCGAGGGCTTTTCGCTGCTCGTGGCGGAAGGAGGACGTGATGCCGACATGGTGGAGCTTGTCGCCCTCATAGAGTCCAAGAAGAAGGGAGCCCACGAGCTTCCCTGGGCCATTCTTGTGCCATCGGAACCCGGCTACGACACAGTCCACGTCGTGGCGGTGCTTAATCTTCAGCATCGCTCGCTTCTTGGATTGGTATGATTGCTCCGTGGCTTTGGCGATTACGCCGTCCAGTCCTGCGCCCTCGAATCGGTCGAACCACCGCTGGGCGATTGAGCGGTCCGTGGTCGCGGGAGTGAGATAGAGCGGGGTGCGGAATTGCGAGGCGACGGCTTCCAGTTGGGCCCGGCGGTCCCGCGTTGGTTTGGTGCGAAGATCCTGACCACGATGGGACAGCAGGTCGAACGCGACGAAGGCAACCGGCGTTTCCGAAGCGAGCCGGTCGACACGCGACCGAGCCGGATGCAGGCGCATCTGCAGGGCTTCGAAGTCTAGGCGACCTTCGCGGTGGAGAACGATCTCGCCGTCGAGCACGACTTGGGATGGGAGCTGGCTAACCATCGGCTCCAGCAGCTCGGGAAAAAAGCGAGCCAGCGGCTTCTTGGTCCGGCTTTGGATGTAGATGTCCGACCCCTCCTTGAAGACGAGGGCCCGAAATCCATCCCACTTGGGCTCGAAGATGAATGTGCCCGACGCAGGAATGGCCTCGGTCAGTTTAGCCAGCATGGGCTCGACGGGAGGCCGGAGGGGTGGATCACTCACGAGATGAACTCTGACCGGCAGGTCACCGAGTGGGTCAACCTATCGTCAGTCTCCGTGCGACTCAACGGTGGGTCCCGGCATGGTCCGTTCACGGTGTGGCTTCGAGCCCCGGAATGGCGCAGACCGTGTGATGCAGGTGTTTCAGGACTGCCCGGAGCCGTCGGGTTTGTCGTCGCGCCGGCAGATAGGAGGCTGTGATCGTCAGCGAAGGGGCGCGCCAGTCGGGTAGCACGTCGACCAGGCTTCCGTCAGCGAGGTCCCCGTCGACGAACCATCTGGGCATGACAGCGAAGCCGATACCCATCAAGGCGGCCTTGTGCGCGCAGAAGATGTTGTTGGTGGCGACGCTGACGCGCGCGTTCAGCTGGAGCGTGTCGCCGGCTACATGGGTCAGAGGAATGGCGCCAGCCTCAAAGGGGCCGAGCGCGGCGCAGGGTACCTCTGCAAGATCTCCAGGAGAGACGTTCTTCTTCGAGCCCAGGAGGCTCGGGGCAGCCACGACTAGGCGCTCCACGTTTGCGAGTTCCTTAAGCACCAATGTCTCGTCTGAGGGCCTCCCGATCTTGATTCATAGGTCGCATCCGATCTCCGCGAACTTGATCGGTGAGTTGTCGAGCAACCATGTGAAGCTGGCCAATGGATTCGACCTCTGAAACTCGAGTCCAGCCTCGACGAGGTAAATCTGGCCCAAGGCGACCGGTGCGACGATCTTGAGCCCACCAGACAGTTCAACCTCATCCTCTCGATACTGTTCCTCCAAAGCGTCCCATCCGATGATGAGAGCCCGGGCTTCGGCCAGCGCGCCTCGTCCTGCCTCGGTCAGGGCGAGGTGATGCGTCGTCCGCTGAATCAGCTGGACGCCCAGCCGCTGTTCTAGTTCTGCGAGCTGACGACTGGCTGGGCCTGGGCCATACCCAGGTCTCGGGCTGCGGCGCTTATTGACCCCCGTTCGGCGATTCGAACAAAGGTCGACAGCAGGGTCAGACGGTCCAGGCTCTTGGCCATTCGTTATACGAATATCTATGAAATGTGACATCCGTCTACCGGAAAAAAGTCAGATCCAACACCTTCTCTCTGTCGGCGGCCTCACCCGCCCATCACCGAAGGAGAATGGAATGACCCCAACGACCAACATTGCTCGCACTTTCATCATTGGCGACGGCCTCACCGTGAACCGCTTGGGCTACGGCGCCATGCGGCTGACCGGCCAACCCGGAAACTTTGGACCCTACGCGGACTGGGAGGGGGGGCTGGCCTTGTTGCGCCGGGCTGCAGATCTGGGCGTCGACTTCTACGACAGCGCCTGGGCCTATGGCCCGCAAGCGGCTGACCGGATCGTCGGGGAGGCGCTCGAGGGCCTCAACGTAACCATCGCCACGAAAGGCGGCGTCGATAAGCCGGAGCCAGGTCGAATCGTTGTCGATGGCTCCCGCGATACACTGCATCGTCAAATAGATAAGGCTCTGACCAATCTACGGCGGAACCAGATTGACCTGTTCCAGCTTCACCGGGTGGATCCAAACACGCCGATTGAGGTGTCGGTTGCCGCGCTCGCCGAGGCCAAAGCCGATGGCCGGATCAAAGAAATCGGACTCTCCAACGTCACCCGCGAGCAGCTCGACCGTGCATTGAGGATCGCTGATATCGCGAGCGTCCAAAACCGCTTCAACATGAACGAGTCCGGTGATGGCGAGCTCGTCGACTACACGGCGGAGAAAGGCATCGCCTTCATTCCGTATGGTCCGCTCGGCGCGAGCCCCATGAGACCCGGCGCCAAGCTCGAGCCCAAAGACGCTCTACGCTGGTTGCTGCAGCGCTCACCAAACGTCGTCGTCATACCTGGGACGACCTCGAGCGCACACCTGGAAGAGAACGTTGGCGCGTGCAGGACGCTGTGAATCCGAGGTCTCGACTGCGTGTCGGCACCGTCCGGTTCACCTAACGGAGGCCGCGAGAGCCATTGATACACCTTTTTGAAGCACGCCGCGCAACTCCTCGAGTAGGTGCCGGTTGGAGGGGGTATGGCCGTTGTCTCTCGGGTACGAAGGTCTCCTGACTGGCCTTGGTCACTGGCCTGGGCTCTGCTTCTCTGGCTCCTCGCGTCGCCAGCAGCGGCCCTTCCGTCGGGCCCTAACCTGTTCTGCGAGTTCTATCCGGACTCGCCGACGTGTGGCGCCGGCACCACGAGCTGCGCCACGTGTCACCTGAGTCCCCCTACGCTCAACCCCTACGGGATCGATCTGAGCGAGATCCTGAGTCCCACCGTGGACGCCGAGGACTATGCTGTTCGGCTTCCTGTGGCGCTCTCCGAGGTCGAGCTCCTAGACAGCGATGGTGACGGCCTGCCGAATCTCGCCGAGATCGAAGCCGGTAGCGAGCCTGGAGATCCGGCCAGTCGGTCGGTGCCCAGGCAAGCTGGAGTATATGATCCACGCTTCGCCTATCGAAGGGTCAGTCTCGACGTGTGCGGAGAGGAGGTGGCCTCGGGCGAACTCGAAAGCATCTCAACGCCGAGCGAGGTGGTCAACAAGCTGCGAAGCTGCCTGAGCTCGGACTTCTGGGTGGGAGTTGACGGAGAGCTGTGGAAGATCGCGTTTCCCAAAGTCAGGCCACGCGTTCCTTTTAGCCGCGTCGAGGGGGCCTTCGAACCTGATCTCAACCTCTTCGTTTACACTCAGACCGGAGACCGTGATGCCCGGGAGCTGTTGACGGCTTCCTACGCCGTCGAGCGGGACGATCGAACGCCTCCCGTCTACCGAGCCCTCACGCCGACCGGTCCACGGGCTCCGGACCCCAGCACCCGGGCGGGCATGCTGACTACGACCTGGTTTAACGCCTCCAACACGATGGGCCAGTCCATACCTCGGGTGACGGCGGCGCAGGCGTACCGCGCTTACCTGGGCTTCGATCTCTCGGTGCCCGAGGGACTCTTCGACCCCGAGGACGAGGAGGGCCAGCTTCTACATCTGGTCGACTACGACGACAAGGGAGTCGATGCCGCGGACTGCGCTGTCTGCCACCGGACCTTGGATCCACTGGCCTACATGTTCAGCCGATACGCTGGCGCCGGAGAGACGAGGGTCTTCGGCGACGCCCGGCCGCGTCCCCCGCCTTCGGGACACTACGCGGAAAATCGAATGGAGTACTTCGTGGGCTACGATGGCGGCCAAGGGCTGCTCGATGTTCCAGAGACCGGAGCGCTCTTTGGTGTGTCCGGCTACACCCTGGTCGAATGGGCCCGAGCGGCCGCCGATAGTGATGCCTTCGCCCGGAATCTCGTTCTGGACTATTGGCGGCATTTCATCGGTGGAGAGCCGACCCCGGACCGCTTGGGCGAGTTCAACCGGCTCTGGAGGTCCTTTATGAACGAACATCGGTACCGCGTCGAGCTGATGCTCGAGGCTTTGGTTGTTACGGAGGCCTATGGTGTTCCGCGATAGTCGGCCAAGCTGGATCAAGGGGCGACTCACAGCCGTGGTCGCGGTCGTCCTTGCAGTAGGCTGTTCGGCCGAGGCTGACTTGAGTCAGTCGGGAGGGACCGGGCGCTCAGTACCCGGTGATGAAGCGGACCTAGGGCCGGTCGATGCGGCTCAGCCTGGCGATCAGACAGCACTCGTCTCGGAGCTAAAGTCAAAGAGTGGGCGGCGCTACGTGAACAGCCTGGCAGCTGCCCTGGATCTCCCAGCCCAGACGCTGTGTCGCGAGCTGGGGGAGCTGGACTGCCTCGACGTCCATGGGATCTCGCTCCAGGAGGTCGAACCGCGGTTCCTCCGGGTTCAGTCCCCCATCAATGGGCTGGTTACAGGGGCGGTGGCTCTAGATCGAATCGCGATTCTCTCGTGCGATCGCCATGTCCGGAACCAAGGAGGGCCTCCGACGGACGATCCGTTTCAAAGACGAGAGGCCATAGACAGCTGGGCCCGTCGCCTCCTGCGGAGGGATGCGACTGAGCTAGAGCAGGAGAAGCTGGAAGCGCTGTACGAGGAGCTGCAGGGCGAGAGCGATGAGGCTCAATGGTCCACCGCGGTCTGCTTCATCTTCGCAACCCTGACTGAGAGCTTCCTCTACTAGGAGACCACCATGACTTCGAGAATGTCGAGACGTAGACTTCTAGGCTATTCGGCGGGCTTGGCCCTGGGGTCAGCTCATCTCGGGCGTCTCCGAGCGCAGCCTGTCGGAGACGAGCGGTTTCTGGTCGTTCTCACCGCCCACGGTGGGGCCTCTATCACCGATAGTTTCTTGGCCGTCAGTCGACAGGAGTGCGCCGCCGCTGGCGGCGATCCAAGCCGGCTCGTGGCCTTCGATCAGCATCCTGGAGTTGTACCCAGCGGCAACCGCTACGCGCTCGTACGACCAGTGCCCGGTACTCCGTTCCGGGCTACCGCCTGGCGCGGAAGCGTCAACTTTGGACAGGAGATCGAGAAGGCCGTCGACCTCTATCCGTTCGTGCAGAAGCACCACCGAGACATGCTCGTCCTTACCCAAACGGTCAGCAGCGTGAATCACGACACCGGCCAGGCTCGATCTGTGACGGGCGCAGGTGCTTTTCGGGGTCGGTCCATCCAGGAAGAGATGGCCGTCCGGTACGGTGCGAGCCGGGTGCTTCCCAACGTCCTCCTGACCACCGGGTCCGGCTTCGTGCGACGGGGAAGAGATGTCCGTTTGGATCCACGCTTTGTGGGTGAGATCGTCCCCGACCCTCTGAGTTGGCCGATAGCGCTAGGCAGCGAAGGACTCCCCTTGAGTAGGGACCTGATTCGAAGAGCTAGGTCGATTCGGGATGAGCTTCTCGAGCCTGAGACATCCTTCGCGAGGACCTTTGCCAACAGCCGAGAGAGAGAAAGATGGCTTAGGACGCGTCAGACCCGTCAGGCTGATCTCGAGAGTGCAGAGGTGACGCGGAAGCTCCTCCTGGGAGGGACCGTCCTGGGCGCAGCCCCAGAGGCCAGTCGCCTTCGAGAGGTCTTCCCCACGATGGAGGAGGATCCGGTGGAGGCCCAGGCGGCCATGGCCTTTCTCCTCCTCAAGAACCGTTTCTCATCCTCGGTGACGCTTGGGCCTAACGCGACCGGGATTACGGTTGGTTCGCCCAATGATCAGGATTTCTTGCGGCAGCTGTCCTTGAGCTTCGACTATTCCCATACGGACCACTTCTCGGGCCAGCTCTGGATGTGGGATCGGGTCCTCTTGCTTGCGGATCGTTTGATCGATCTTCTGAAGGCTGAGCCGCTCGACTCCGAGGGCCAGGAGTCGATGTGGGATCGAACTGTCATGTATTTTGCCACGGAGTTCGGGCGTCAAAGGGGCCGTCCTCCCAACGCCCTGGAGTTCACATCGGGTCACGCCCTCAACAACGGGGTTCTGATGATGTCTCCCTTGCTGCGAGGCAATCAAGTCGTCGGAGGCGTCGACCCAGCCCGGATCGAGACGTATGGACCGGACTCGCAGAGTCACTACTCCGAAGTTCACGCTTATGCGACTCTACTCGGGGCTCTGGACGTAGACACATCGGGAAGCGGACTCCCGGACATGAGCGCCCTGGTCCGAGGATGAGATTGGTCTCGATTTAGATGGTCGTGCGTTCCGCCAGTCAGGTCAACGACAGCGAAACTACGCGATGGAGTGCCTCGTCGGCGAGGCTCAGTGAAGGGATGAAGAGGACACGGGCCGCGACCCGACGCATGATACCAAGGGTTCGACGATGAGCTAGGGAGTCAAGCGTCTCCTCATCGGCTTTCCGTATGCGAACAACATGACGGGTCGAGACCATGCCCCTCGAAGAGGGACAGGCGGCGACGAACTTCATCGAGAAGGATCTGACGTCTGCTTCTGGCCGGCAGAACGAAGTCCGTGACGATCTGAGAATTATCTCGTCGCGTTCTGGCTCAGGTTCGCTCGATGGGAATTCCGCGGGACCACATCGACATCGTTCGTGCTTTCAATCAGGAGCGCGTCGTCTACATCGTCGTCAACTCCGACGACGGCGGAACGGGCGAGCTCTACCTAGGCGTACGACCAGACATCGAGAACGCGAACAAGGCCCTTGAGGCCGTTCGCCGAATCGACGTTGAGCCACCTTTCGACTCTGCCGAGGACTACTTGCGTCGGGGTCAACATTGGGCGATTCATGGAATGCCGCGTGGGTCCGAGCCTGCGACCTGCGTCCACATCGTCCTCGAGGACACGGTCGATGTGTTCGATGAAGAGTTCGCCGCCGCGGAGGTCAGTCTATTGGGGAGGCACACCGTACGACGGCTCCGTCAGCCTGCCGAGACAAGCGTAGCTACCAGCTGACCTGTCCCAAGAAGCTCCAAGCTTGGAACGGTCTTGCCGGCGAGAGCCACCTCGTGTTGACCGTGATGATGTCGCGTGGCGACTGAGTGTGGTGTCGCCAGGTCGAGGGTCGCGCTCACACGTAGACTGCCGAGAAGACGACGGGCGTGCCAGCTACCGTCTCGGGTTCGACAGTCAGAAATCGCCCCGTTCCGGTTGGAAGACCCTCCACCGAGTCTGTGGCCCCACTCGTCGTGACTGACTTGATTTCGGTTCCATCAACTCGGACGATGAACTTTGCTTGGGCGGCCGCAGTCGTGCCGAGCCTCTTCCGAACGCCAAAGGCCAGGGTGACCGAAGTGGCGCTGTCCGGCACGGAAAGCCCATGCCCTGAAGGCAGCACGCTGACTCCGGGCTCGAAGTTCTCGATCCCCGTTCCAGGTCCAACCGATCCCGGGTCATCCAGGACGGTGTAGACCAGGCCATCGTCGCCCCCAGGGTCTGGGTCGACGGTTCCAGTGTAGATGTCCGATGCGTTCAATTCCCTCTTCCTTCCGTGGTGAACACTACCATGTCCTCCAGCCAAGTCGGAACCTGACCGTTCTTCGCTTGCTTTGCTTGATGAAGTGCAAGACTGGGCGACGTGCCTTGAGCGAGTTCTGTCGAAAGCTCGCGAAAGAGCTTCGAACCTTCGTCGACCGGGATGGGGCCCAGGGCTGCTACGACTGTCCGAGCCCCGGCCCAAGCGAAAGCCTGGGGCAACGTCGCCTTTCGAACGCCATCGACTTCCGTACGGGCGCTTTGGCAGACCGCGAGAAAGACGGATGCGTCACTTCGCATCGTCTTCGACATGATCTCCGACGCATCCAGGCGGTAGTCTCCGTTTCGGTCTGGAGCCAGAGCGATGCTGGTACGCTCCTGACCGGCTCCATCGTCAACGCCATGGGCGAACACTAGAACTGTAGCCGATTCCGGTAGTCGGCTGAGGACTTCGCTCGGAGTGGCAGCCACGCCACTCAGTACAGCCGTCCCGCGACCACGCTCTGCCGGGTAGGGCGGCAAAGGTGCAAGCCGCGCATTGATTGGGGGGGTAGGGTCAACGACCGAAAGGTTGATCCCGGACCCAGTTGCATCAACAACCGAAGCTCGGCGTGGGGAGAGAATGCTCCAAGGCAGCTTGAACGACGAGTCAGGAAGTCGGAGCCCGTCCGAGAGGGGAACAAGCCCCACTTCATCACAGCCCGCCAAAGAAGCTTCGACGACGTCCCAAGTGTCGACGACTTTGCTCGAGGAGCCGCGATGAACCAGCATGATTGGGAGGCTTGCGTCTGAGAAAACGAGACAGTCCCTCAGGTCGAGTCCGAGCGCGGCTGCAGCTCCAGCTGCGGCCTCCGCGGGGGACTTGGCTCGGAGACTCTCTAGCGCAATCACGCGAGCGGTCTCCAACCTGGACTCTCGTGCATACTCTTGGTCTCTGCCTTCGGGAATCGACCGCAGTCGCTCCAGCGTTTCTTGTGTCGTCCCGGCATCCAGCCCGAGACGAAAGAGCTGTCGCTCCAACTCGAAGGCACTTCGGTCCATCTCAGACAAGGCGGCTTCGTTGAGCCGGTCTTCAATCGCAGTATACCACCACGCCCTTAGGTCTTCAGGAGGAGGGCGAGGCGTCAGCTTTCGCACTTCCGATAGCATCCGAAGGCTCCAGACCTTTGGGCAGCTGTCCGACGACCTAACGATACGAAGCAGTTCATTGTGATCGCCCTGAAGCGCGGCGATGGTTGCCAGTACATCGCGTGGACTAGCTTTGGTTCCACATGAGTCGCTCCTCAGAATCGCCTCTGTTGCGAAGTCGCGCGCTTCCGCGAGTCTTCCATCGGCCAGTGCAAGTCTGGCCTCCAGCTGGAAATAGAATCGGGCACGGGTCCATGACAGTTGATTGGACCTGGCAGAGATATCTCTGATCAGTTGTCGAGACAGATCCAGCCTACGGAGCTCATCTGCGTAGTGGGCGAGCCAAAGGGCAAAGCCCGCGCGTCGGTACAGAGGTTTGGCTTTGTGGGCAACGTCCAGGAACTCGTCCCAGTGCGCTTCAAGTTCGCCATCCAGGAAGGCTCGCTTCATGCGGAGCTTGGCCGCGAGAACCTCTAGCCATGTGTCTCCCCGGTCTCTCGCGTGCTGTTCGACCGTTGCGGAAGCAGTCAATGGTCGACGAGACCGAACCAGAGCACCTATGGCCATGCTGTGCGCATTCAGGCCCTCGGCTTCGGACGATAGCTCCAGGAGCCCTTCTCTCGAAGGCTCAGCTAGGCTCGTTCGATAGCGTACGGCAAGGGCAACGTAGGGCGCGCTGTCCAGTAGGCGAAGCGTGGTTTTCTGTTCCCCCCGCAGCACCGCTGCTTGCTCGGACGGTAGCAAAGCTATCGAGGGGTCGAGAAGCCCGAGTTCGTAAGGGCTTCGGGCCGAACGGACGGCATCGTACAGGTAGAGGCGCAGCTCTCCCGGGAACCTCTTCGCTAGCTCAGCAGGAAAGGGCGTTTGGTTCAGAATGAGCTCCTGACCCGCTTGCCGAGCCTCTTTGAACATCTGACCTTCCTGGTCTAGCGCGCCTTGGAGGATCTCTGCTCGCCCTTGGGCCTCCTGCGCGATGACGGGATCACTTTCGGCGATTGCGACTTTCCGGAAAGACTCGGCCGCGAGGGCTCTGAGCGCCAATGCCTCCTGAACGACAGCGAGGTTCCAAAGCTCAAGCGGAGTCTCGTTCTTAGCCTGCGTCAAAGCCACCCGGTGGACCTTCTGCCGCGCCCCGCGGTTCAACAGAGCTTGGAGAGACTCCTCACCTGCATTGACGTCCTCGGAAAGCCAGATCGCCGGCGTCTGTGGCCCGGAGCTCACGGGCTCTCTCCAATCCAGGGATAAACTTGCTCCGAGCGGGAGGCGCTCAGCTGGTCGAGCCCCCAGCGGCTCGTTGTCGTATCGAGTATGGATACTGGAAACTAGAGCTCCGATTGCGAATAGGACGCTCAGGGCCGCCATGAGGTGCCAGGGTCGGGGCCAAGCCAGAGCACCATGGACCGCCGACTCGTTCTGTGACTGAGCCCGGCTAGAAAGGTGGGCCTCCAAGACGGCAAAGTCTGAGAGAAGCACCTGCAGCTCCGGCTCGTCGGCGACGCGGCGACGCAAGGTCTTCTCTTCCTCGTCCGAGAGTTCCCCTCGGAGGAAACGAGCTACGAGCTCTTTGTCCCCATCGTGCGCCAACTGAACGGTGAGACTTCATCGTGCCGACTAAATCAAGAAGGAGTCTTGGGCGGGCTAGGAAGGCTGTCCCAGAGGCTAGGTAGGGGACGCCGCGGCGCCCTTGAAGGGCCCTTCTCCGGCTCCGAGCCACCTCCCAGAACCCTGAAGGGACCCTTGCGCGAACTGCGCAACACCGTCATGTAGCACGGGTGGGGCCTTTCGAGGTGATCTCGCTATGGCTTGCCGGCTCAATCTCCTCAGGTATCGGGGCCTATATCCTCTGGAGACGGGAGGAAGCGCTGATCCGCCATCGGCTCGAAGTGGAACGACACGACTGGAACAACCGGAGCCTTCCCCTGCTTCTCGAAGTTGCGTCACTCAGGCTCCGGCTCTCGAGACTACCAACCTTGGATCCGGCCATTCTTGAACTGGCGAGGGAGATCGAGGACCAGAGCCTGGTCCTGGTAAAGGGCTCCTCACGACTCGACAAGCTGCTCATTCATCAAGTTGACCGTCTGCATTGCTCGTCCAAGTGTCCGGGCTGTCGACAAGTCGATCAGCAAGCTGTCGTACTGCTGACGAACCTCACCGCCAACGCACGCGAAGCTAAGGCCAAGTCGCAGGGGGGTGAGGTCGTTGCAAGATGCGACAGAGAGACCCTCACCATCGAGAACCCCACGCCCTCCCGGAAAGCGCGGAAGGGCCGAGCAGGCTTGGGCCTTGGTAGCGCGAAAGCCGGGGCAAAGGCTCTGGGTTGGTCCCTGGATTCTCGCGAAAGGGAAGACGGGAGTTCTTGGGAGGCCGTCGTCCAGATGACGCAGTCGGAAGAGAGCTCCGGCGGGTGAGCTATACCTGGACGCAGACGGGAACGGGGTAGGTTCAGAGAGGTCGTTGCACTAGCTTCATTCGAGCGGTCCCACAGCCTTGGCTGGGTAGTTAGAGCGGCGCCAAGACTACCACCCGAATCAAAATGGAACACAAGCCAGCAAGGTTTGTGATGCGATTCTGGATGCCAGAGGCCTGTTCTGTCCGAGGCATTGGCCTGAAGGACAGGTTCCCTTCCCTAGCCCAAAGATGCGTCTCGCCAAGGACGATATCCTAGGTCGATATCAATACTGTCCGGCGCTCACGGAACTGGATTCCATCAGGCCGCCCAGAGGACGGGAGGTCCCGTGAGCGACCGGACGTACTGTTATGAGACAACGAGTCATCATCCGTATCGAGTGGCCCAACGGCATTGACGTTCGAGAACTGTATCTTGGCGATGGCGAGACCTATGAGGTTGGCGACGTCCTGAGCACGGAGCACGGTCGGACCATCGTCCGATCCGTCCGCGAGGGCTCGGATGGCTCAATTCAGGTAGAAGCGCTCGCGGATGGCGCGGAGCCGCTGCTCTGATGCGCTACGCAAGCCTCCACGTCGTCGGCTATACGGGCCCAGTCCAGCTCTCGATTCCGGTACCGGACGGCCGAACCCTAGCGGTCGGTCAAGCGCTGTCATTGCCTGGTTGTGGGCACGCCATCATTGAATCGGTGCTTGACGAAGATGGGGAGCTCAGGGCGACGGCGCAAGTCCTGGAGCGGCACGGAGAGGCTCTCGGCGAACGCTAGGACGGGCGCCTGGTAGGTACCTCTCGCCTCCACGTAGCCCGTCGCTGCTTGCTGATGCTTCCAGGCATAGTTGTTCCTGGTGACCGAGCCGGAACCCAACGTGTCAGGAAGAGGCATGCATGCCACCGGCCGCGGACATGGTGATTGACGCTCTTTCGTCCCCAATCGGCTTCGGGCCTCGCACATGCGAACTTCTAGCCATCGATGACTTGGTGTCAGCGTCCCGGTGCGTCAAGAGATGCGGGCTACGTCGTGGGGAGTGCGCTAAAGGGCCCCTTATGGCGCACGATAGAGGACAGGGACTATGCAGGGGCCCCTCAGCGACGATGTCTTGTTTTCTTCGGACGCGAACGAGGATGAAGGCCCGACTTCGGCGGCTGAACCGCTCGATGTCGCGCATTCGACAATCTTGAGTATCGCTGCGCGCCAACCTTCAAACTGTCACCGGGTGGTGAACGACCTGATGGCTGAGTTCTTTGGCCTACGGAAGAAGAAAGGCGCCCTCATTCAGAGTATGCGAGATGTGTTCTCCGCTTTGGAAGCCGGAGGCCCGGCGCCAACGACGCCCGACCCAGACGGACCGACTCTTGGGTTGCCGCCAGCCCCCAATGAGGCCACCAGGGCTAGCGCCCGAGAGGCTCGCGCCCAGGTCGAAAACCTCTCCAAAGCAGTAGTCGAGACGCTAGCCTCTTCAGAGACGCAGCGTCGCCAAGAAGTGGTCGGAGTTCTTGAGGCTTCCGACAAGCTTCATCAGGCGGCGGAGAGCGTGGTGGCTGCCTACGCCGAGCACTTCGCCGAAGCCGAGAAGCAAGCGCAGATGCATCAAAGGGCGGTCCGAGCTCGAATCGATCGCGAGCTGCGAGTTGTAGCCACCGACGTCCAGGGCATGGTTGCAGAGCTTGGCACGATTGCCAAAGACCTTACAGATACCGCTGCGGGGCAATCACAGGCCATGACCGAGCTGGTTGCGGCCGCTTCGGCGATTCGCGAAAGAGCCGTTGGTACGAGCGAAGCCCTGCGTGGCCTAGCCGACGTCGTGTCGAGAGTAGAGTCGGATGCTTCTGAGAGCAGGGGCTGCGTTGCAGATACTCAGATGCTGTGTGAGGGGGCCCATACCGCGATGAGTCGCCTCCATGAAAGGGCGCAGGCGATTGATCGCAACGTTGCGACCATCGACGATGTGGCAAGTAGGACGCGACTCCTCGCGCTGAATGCGCGAATAGAAGCGGCCAGAGCTGGAGAGTCGGGCGCTGGCTTCCGTGTGGTCGCCGATGAAGTAAAGCATCTCGCAACGGCTTCCTCCTCAGCCTCGCATGTCATCGACACGGATCTCGGTGAAGTTCAGGACGAGACCTCGACCGTCATGGAGTGTGTTGGTGAAGTGCTGAGCGCGATCGGGACAGTCGCTTCCCTATCTCAACGCATGTCTACATCCGTAGCTTCACAGGGGCCAGTCGCTCAAGAAGTGGAAGCCTCCATTCGCTCGACCGCAGAGGCAGCTACCGAGATCTCGGAGAAGGCTCGCAGCTTTGGTACTGCTGCAGAAGACACTTCTTCGAAGGCTTCTAGTATCGAGGAGGTCTCCAGCAGGCTGATTCACACGTCCGCTAGAATCGGCGATCTGTTGAGTGAGCTAAGCTTCTAACGAACGGACACAGAAGCTACAGACTTTGATGACCTCCGGTTCACAAGCTATTCAAGAGGTGTACACTTCAGATCGTAGTCGGGCGACAAAGAGCTAGACCCTGTGCGCCGGTTCTGCGGGTAGTGACATTATGCACGACGAGCCTCAGGAGGTCGAAGGTGGGCTGAAGCGCATTCGATCGGCCTACATAGGCGCATTGACGCTGGTTGCCGCCCTCACAGTCCTTGGACAGATTGTCGTTCAGGCCGCTTTCGGAAGTCAGCTTCAAGCAGCCAAAATCATTAACTTGGCAGGCCGTCAGAGGATGCTCTCCCAGAAGTTGGCCAAGCAAGCGGTCCTGCCAGGGGCGGTGCAGGACGAAGTTTCATTCAAGAAGGACCTGGCAGAGTGGCAGGGAACTCACGATGCCTTGATGCGAGGCGAACTTGCAGAGTTCGTCGTAGCATCGTCCGAGGTAGACCTAGAGGCTTTGGATTCCGCGAAACTGAGACTGGAATCGGTACTCATGGCCATGCTCGCAACACGAGCCGCCTCTTCGCTCCAGGCAGAGGTGCTGGCCCACGAGGCCTCCTACCTACCGAAGATGAACGAGCTCGTTTTTGCCTATTCGGAGCTCGCTGAGAGTCGTGTCGCGAAGAGCAGAATCTTAGAGCTCACCATCGCGCTTCTCACGATTCTCATCGTTGCGCTCGAGCTGGCATTTGTATTTACTCCTCTGTTCAAAAAACTTGCGCGAACAATGCATAGACTCCAAGAAACGATAGGCAGTTTGTCCGACATCGAACGAAGATACGAAAGGGCCGCTTTTGGTTCGGAGGATGGCTTATGGGACTTCTGTAAGTTCGAGCAACGGCTGTTCTGGAGTTCGAAATTCAGAAGCCTAGCCGGTTTGTCTCCCGACGTTCCCGCGGACTGGGCCACTCTTCAAGAGCGGATTCTAAAACCCGATCGGGCCGCCTTCGAGGAAGCTCTCGCTAACCCGGAGTCTGTCGAAGTGGAGTGCGAAGTCAAGTGCAGCAGGCGCTTCTCAACCTAGTCATCAACGCCTTGGATGCCATGCCGTCGGGGGGAACGCTCGAGCTCGGCCTTCGGCCCTTGGCGCGGGGCAAGGAGGAGGGGGCGGAGCTCACGGTACGCGACGACGGAATCGGCATGCCACCGGATGTACAGAATCGTATGTTCGAGCCCTTCTTCACGACCAAGGGCGAGAAAGGAACGGGACTAGGGATGGCGATGGTGGGCACGATTGTTCGACGCCATGGGGGAACGATCTCAACGGAATCTGCTCCGGGCTCTGGAACCGAGGTCCGAATATGGCTTCCCTCTTCCGATAGCGCTCACAACAACGCTTCGCTGCCTCACAAAGAGCTGCTGGAAGGTGTCAGAGTTCTTGTGGTCGACGATGAGCCTGGGACTCGAAACACCGTCAGCAGAGTCCTGCAGAGGTTCGGCCTGGTTGTGGAGCCCGTTGGGAGCGGCAAAGAGGTCCTCGGGCAACAAACCAAGTTCGATGTCGTCGTATGTGACGTGATGCTCCCAGACATGCTGGGTACGGACCTCATCGACGCGGCGCCTTTGAGTTCCGTGTCTTCGGAGCTTCCTTTCGTGTTCATGTCGGGCTTCAGTGGGGTGTACCGTCATGTCGGCGCGAAGGAGAACGTAGCCTTCGTAAAGAAGCCCTTCGAGTCCAAGGCTCTTCTGAAGGCCATCGAGTCTGTCCTCCGGCGCTGAGCCCCAGTCCTACAACTTGCCGGAAGTGCATGAGCTTGAAATCTACTCTTCGCTCTCTAGCCCTTCTTTCGGCCGAGGGGCCTTAAGATCAAGGGCCAGTTCCATAGCCCCTTCTTGGACGGTCGTAACGCACCGCTTCCTCAGTCACAAGACTCGACGCCACCCAAGAAAACACCTAGATTCCAGTTTGGCTATGAGAGACTTTGCTCTTGGTCGCAGAGCATTCGACGAGTACATCGAGGCTCTAGGGCTCCAACCTGAAGAACTGGACTCGTCCTCCGTCAATCGAGACAACTCGGGGAAGAAGGCGGAGCTTCGTTCTTGGGCTTGGAGCTCAAAGCAGATCCAGTGGGCTCGACTCACAGTCATTCGGACGGGAGCAGGCTTCCGGGTGGCCAACTGGGCTGCTTTCCCCCGGCCTGATCTTGATGCACCTATGTGTCAGGCTGAGCTCATTGAGGTGAAAGGAAAGCTGTTCCTGTTGGTCTTGGATGCTCTCTACGCTGGTAGTAGCGGGAGAGGCCCCGCAACGACCGATCTCTCGGAGTGGAAGCTGGCGCTACAACACCTCACACAAGTGAAGCAGCGGCCGAGCTGGTCCGAGGGGTTCATCACCCCAGAGGCCATATGGAGCCGGACAGGCACGACGGAGGCTCTTGAAGAAGGTTTTTCTGTCTTCCATCAGTTCATGCGTGGGAGCATACGTTGGCTCTCGGGACCCTCTGACGGCCGCTCTGCCGACCGAAGTGACCTGTATCGGGCCATGCGGTCACGTTTTCTAGATAACGAACCCTCGCGACCGTTCATGACCAAAGTATTTGGGAGTCACTGGTCGGAAGCCTACATGCAGAGCTTTCTCTTCCCTCGACGGACGCGACCGACCAGCGATCACTAGCTTCCACGGAGGCTTCAGATGAATCAATGATGGGCTGAGCTCGCTCGAGGAGGTCCGCGAGAGCGGCTCGTGCGGTCGTCGTCACCTGACTCCAGCTCTCAAAGCGGTCGCTCTGAGACGCCTCCATTAGCCTTCGTATGAATTGCTTCATCGCGGAGGGAAGGACGGGCGTCGTGTGGCTACGCTGGGATCTCTCGAGTCCTGGACTTGAGATCACCAAAGTCCAAGCGTCTTCGGGTGCCTTACCTGTCAGCGCGTAGAGCAGGGTTGCGCCGAGTGAGTACATGTCCGAGCGCTCATTCGATCTCTGAGGGGCCGACGTTGTCTCGGGTGCCTGATAGCCAGCGTCGTTGGCATCAGCGGACGTGGAGATAGAGCCCAACGCGAAATCCGTCACCTGGCTGCGCCCGTCTTTCCGAACCATCACGGTGTGAGGACACAGAGCTCGATGGATGACACCCTTCTCACAGGCGGCAGCTAGGCCGTTTGCCACATCCAGGGCGAGTTCGAGAGCACGACGCACCGGCAGCGGACCACTCGCTTCGACCAGCTCGGCAAGCGATAGGATAGCGACGTGCTCGAAAACGAGCATGGAAGGCTTGCTGTCGGCATCCAGGACACGAACGATGTTGGGATGATCAAGCGACGCTAGTCGTCTCATCTCCTCCAAGCACCGAGACGGGGTCTCATCAATTCCCTTGAAGATCTTCACCGCTACCGTCATCGCCAGCGACTCGTGGAAAGAGCGAAAGGTCACAGAGGCGGCGGTCTCGCGCATTAGCTCCTGGAGCGTAAAGCGACCTATCCGCTCACCTGGGCCAAAACGACGTAAGGTGGACTCTTCCCTTGAACGATTCGCTTCTAGGGAAAAATCAGCCTGCATCCTCTCGCCAGAAAGCCTATTGCCAGCAGCGGTCTTTGAGGAAGAAACCACCGCGTAGTTCGTATCCGCGTCCGATATCATAGTCGACCAACGCTGGGCCCGGGACTTCGCCTTCTTGATAGGTCGAGGCTTCAGTTCGCCCTTTCGCTCTGCCTCTTCCAACTGGCGGAGTCTTGTTCGTGTAATGAGTCTTCCTTTCTCGACAAGGATCCCTCCTGTCACTGGATGTAGAATATCGCGAGTGGTGCGCTTCCCGACCAGTGGCTCAATATCCAGGACCTTGTCGATGAACTCCCCTTCCTTTAAGCCGACAACGACGTCCGGTCCAAAAACGACGACTTGACACGCGAGTCGAGAATCTGACGAAACATGCGCCAAAGTGGCTAGGGTTAGCTCCTCTCGCTTGGTCTTCGGAGAGACTGAGGTTGCTGGACCTGACAAGCGAACGTGGCAGGTAGCACACAGACCGTTTCCTCCGCAGGCCGCCAGCATTCTGCTTCCGTGGGACTGAAGGGCGTCGAGCAATCGCGACTCGGGCCCAACGTCAAGGAAGGTTGTTCGACCAGAGCCTCTTCGCAGTTCTACCGTATGTTTGACAGACGACATGGATCCGAACTCTCGCTAGCCAAGGTCCGCCAGCTCATCCAAACGGAGCATTTCTTCCCTCGCCCAACGAGAGCCATGTACTTTCTTCAGTGCAAGCAACTCGTCCCGGGCTTCGGCGCAGTCTCGGAACCTGTCCCTTGGGTTCTTTGCGAGACCTCGAAGTATGAACGTCGAGAGATCAGCCAGACAAGGACGACCCGGATGAGCGGCTTCGAGTGAGGAGCAGACTCCGTTCATATGGCCAACGAGAAGTTCACTACCTTGACCTCCAAAGGGCATGACGCCGGTGGCGGCCTCGTAGAGGAGGACGCAAACTGCGTAGAGATCCGATTGAGGCGTGGCTCCGCTGCCCGCGATCTGTTCCGGCGGCATATACGCTGGCGTACCAAGAACCCAACCTGTCCGAGTGGCTCGTTCTGAGTGGACAACGCTGTCCCGACCGCGAACTCCCAGAGCCAGGCCGAAGTCGAACAGGACGACCTTGAGCCGGGGCACCATACGAATGGAGATATTGGCCGGCTTGATGTCGCGATGAACCCACCCGCTCTGATGAACCGCGGTGCACGCGGACAGGAGTTGAAGACCGATCGTGACGAGATCCTGGATGGCAAGACTACCCATCCTGAGAAGAACATCCTCCAGTGTGAGCTCCGCTAGTCGCTCAAGCACAAGAACCTTTCGACCGTCTACCAGGTCAAGTTCGTCCAGGAGCTGCACGACGTGAGGGTGCTCTATGGAGCTCAGCGCCTCTACTTCTCTTTCGAACCTGAAGGTACCCGAGATTGAGCTCCCTTGTTCCACGGGTAGCTGGATCTTAAGAACAACGGGTCTTCCGGAGACCCGATCAAAGGCCTCGATCGCGTCTGAAGAACCGCCACAACCGATAACCCTCTTGACGTCAAACCGGCGAGAAAGCTGTCTTGGTAGCCCTGCTCCGGAGGAGTCCCGCCTTCTAGGAGCTCGCGGCCAGAGCGACTCGGGGACCTGCTGATTTACCATGGGCTTCAAGCTCCTCAAAAATCGAACGGCTGTGAACAAACGACTTGTTTGCCTCACGAATAAGCTTGTCTTCGACACTCTCCAGCTCCGGCCGATTTAACCAGTCCGAAAGCCTACCGCGGATCTTCTTCGAGCTTCCTATCTCCCCGAAGTCGAAGAAGCTCCAGGTCTTCTTTTCAGACCAGCCGGCCTGCGCTCGCCGTAGAATGACCGCGCCCCCGGTCACATCTCCGAAGTAGCGGACGTAGGCGTGGCCAAGAACGAAGAGAGGGCTGCGCTCTGCGGCCGATTCGATAGCTGTCGCGTACTCCAGGGAGGCCTCACCAATCTTCAATCGCCTGCCTTTGAGGTCTTGCCGAAGTCGGGATGCTCGATGGAGACGCCAATCGCTGAACGGGCCGAATAAGCCGCTTGATAGAACGCTCTCCATGGCATCGTATACCGGCAGAAGCTGAGCCATGTAGTGGCTAAACTCGTCCAGTGAGACTTCACTTGCGAGAAGCCGCCGGGCAAATCGAGTGCCCTCGATGCTTCGGTGAGCGTCATCGGTTGAGTCTCGAAGACTAGCTGTCAGGAATGGCTGTTTCATTCAGTTGATCCTCCTTAGTAATGTTCGAGTCTAGCTTTGAGAAGACTCCGTCGAGATCAGCAACCAGGTCGGAAGTCCCTGCCGCGAATAGGTCGGATACAGGAGCTACATTCGAGGTCTGGAGACCGGCTAAGGAGCGCTGCAGATGCCGCACGGCCGCTACGGCTGCTCGGCGATTTCGCACCTCCGCCCAGAGAGCCTCTTTCAGGCGTCGACTGGCCTCTCGAAGGTCGTTGCTGCCCGACTCGGTCGAGAGCGCTTCGAGGGCTCGCTTCTGACTCAGCATCTCCGCTCGAAGCTCGATGATGGTCTGTTCCTTGATCTGCAGAGCGGCCATCAACTTCTCAATGCTCGGGCTCTCGGTATCTCTTGGTTCCCCTCTAGCATCGGACTCAACGGGCTTGGGTGGCGCGAGCTGCAGAGCGCCGCTGTGGGCCAAGATATCGCCGACTGAGTCTTTGAGGTAGCCTCGTGCTACCGCCTTGAGACGATTGCACGTTGCAGAGTCAAAGATGCCGCTTTCAGTAATGGAGCGGTCGGGATCGTCTACGTACTTCTGGCAGGCTAGCTCGATCGTCTTAGAGAGCTCAGGATGACCTCCTTCGTTGTCAGAGAGGTGGGCTTTGAGCATCCGATAGACAACATCAGATTTCATTTCTCAGACTCCGAATGCGAATAGGATGCCCGCGATGGCTAGCGCAGCACTTGCTAGCCCGAGAACCACCGCATGCCGATTCCTACGCGGCTCAATTGGTACTTCTGTCGCCTCCACAGTCAGAGACTGAGGCGAAACCGGGGAGTCACTGATGACATGATTCACTCGCATCTGCTCTCGTGTCGCCGTCTCCCACTGAACATCGACGCGGAGACCCTTCATAGAAGGTCGATGCACTGGTTGAGGGACTACCGGAATAGGAGGAGAAACGGTCAGCGAAGGAGGCGGCACCACCGGAACGCCGTACTTCGAAGCCTGGGTTTCTTGAAATGAGCAAAGTCCTTGCCATCTCTGATAGACCTCGACGCAAGCAGTCTGGAGGGTCTTTTGTGACGTGCTTTCCGACAAAGCGCCGATCGGTTCACATGCAAGAAGCGACTCAATGAAGAGTCGCATCGCGTCGAAGGTCGGGTCCTCATGATTCGCGTCTACGAGCATGAAGCCAAGCCTCACTAGTTCCGGGTGGTGTTCGTAGAGCTCAGCCAGGCGGGGTGCCATTTTGATGAAAGACTCCAGGTGCAGCATGGAGATCAGTACTAGAATTGAAGCTTGAGGTGATGATGCAATAGCCCTGAGCTTTCCAAGATCATCACAGGGGACGATCCGCACCTCACGATCGTCTTGTGCCATGAACTCGAGGCTTCCGCTCTCGTAGGACAGGTCCGGTTCCGATTGGTACTGACTCCGCAGGGGATCATCCTTGATGGAGCTTGCAGCCATTAGATGCGTGAGGCCGCTTTGCGAGCACAAATCAAGCAGCCGAACCCGCTTGCCGGTATCTCGAGCTACGCGAGAAAGGGCAAAGGCTACAGTTCCGACTGCAGCTGGCGCCCCTACATGGGCTATGACTATCGTGCTCATGGTCCATCCCACTTGAACGTGTCGAATACAGCAAGCTTCTCCACCTCCGCCGAAGGTGAGGATGCCTGGCTCGCCACCGATTCGGTGTCCGGACCCTCGTGGCCAAGCTCGCGAACAAGCTCTGCCGGATCAGGGCGCTTGGCATCCATGAGATCGTGCATCCAGTTGACACACTCTATGATCGAACCGGAGCTCATAGCTCTTGGTCTCCAATAGGAACGGCCGGGAAGCTGAGTATCTCGAGCTCACCGTTTGCGTCGGCTCTGAGCTCGATTCCATCTGGAGGGATGGGCAGGACCCTTGGGAAGCCATCCGCACCGGCGAGCCATCGAACGACAGAAACGACTTCGCTGAACTCTCCCCCATCGAGAACTAGTTGGCCGAATTCGACAGCGAACAAAGGGAGTCGAGTCTCCCGCACGGCCGTCTCGACGCGGCCGCCTTCATGGAGCCTCATGGCTACGTGCCTGGTTCCAAGTGGTTCCCATAAAAGAAGCTCTCGAGCAGAGAGCCAGCTCGAGCGCAGCGGAAGGTCGAGGAGGCTCGTAAACTCGTGTATTGGCGAGGAGCCTTCAAAGTTCTGTACAGAGCAGCTTTGAACCCAGCCAATCTCTGCTCCGTGGGTCGCGACAATAGCGCTTCGATCGGGAGAAACAGCGAGGTAGCGCAGGTTCCTGTCGTCGGCTCGTAGCGTTTCTCTGTGGCATGAGCCAAGACGCCGAACCCGTCGACGCTCGCTTATGACGACCTCATCTCTGCATACATCCAACAAACGAAGTGGTTGAGCGGAGAGCCTCCAGCTAGCTTGGTCTGCGCCCAGCCATTGGACGCCGTCTCGATGCATGAACCAAGCCCAATCCGCGCCGAACGAGAAGTCCTCAGCATCGAGCATCGAAGCCACCCAGTCTAGATCTGGGAGACGACGGCTCGGGGCTCCACTGAGAAGGCAAGCGAGCAAACCGTCGAGTCCCGAAGACCAACGATGGTGTCGTGCGAACCTGCTACGCTCGGAGGGCAGGGGGAAGGAGCCGTTGCGCGCTTCTAATCCTACCACACCCAGCGAGTAGGCGTCGGACTGACGGAGGCCGCAGTGCCACAGCCGTTCTGGTGCCAGGTACTCGAGTGAGCCCTCGAACCGACGATGCACGGATGTGTACTCGCTTGAAGCGGCTGATCCGAGATCGGCGAGCCGCCAGTCGAGCCCCACATCTCTTCGAAAAACAAGGATGTTCTCGGGCTTCACATCTCGATGAAGCCAACCCCATTGGTGAATGCGACCAAGCGCCAATGCAATGCCCCGGACAAGTGAATCAAGGTCCGAGTCCGCGAGCCGCCTTTGGAGAAGGACGCGCCTCAATGATCCGTCCGACGCGATTGGCATTGCGAAGTACCAGCATTGCGAAGACTGGTCGAAGCCCACGTCGAGGACCCGTGGGGTTCCGTCTCCATCCAAGGCAAGCAGAGCATTGACCTCGCTCCACCACTTTGGTCCTGTGCACATCTTGACGGCGACGGGGTCTTCGTTCCAACCCCTCCTGGCAGCTACGACTGTTCCTTGCGCGCCGCTGCCCAGGCTACGCTCGAAGTGTGCGTATCGGTCCATTTCTAGTTGAGGAGCTCCGCGAGGATCTCGGCGTGAGAGCGGCTTGCTTCCCTCGAACGGCGAACGCCCTCTAGCACTTGCTCCGAGCCGCAGATGAACTTGCCCTTCCCGCATCCAGGAGCGGTCTGCAAACACCCAAGCCCTCCGACGGCAAACTGCCCGAGAAAGCCCTCTAGCATGCCTTCGGCGAGAGGATCGAGGTCACTCATCTCGGAAGCATAGGCTTCGCCAATTCCGTCTGAGAGTTGGACTTCGAAAAAGCCGGAGGATGCGTGTTCCCATCGGAACACGAGTTCTCCTAGTCCGCTTCCTTTCCAAAGGTCCCGTATGAGTGCGTCCAGCTCTGCCATGGTTCGCTCTCTGATTCCAACCGAGTCGGCAGTGCCGAGCTCGTCCTCGAACCGTCGAGCAAGACGACTGCCGTATCGTACGCCGCACTGTCTGAGCACAGATGCTGAGGCATCGCCGAGTTCAAAGCGCAGGGCAGAGACGAATCCGATTAGCCATGAAGAATCAACTGCGATTAGACGCGTATTTCCAGCGCTTCTGAGAACACCGCGAGCGGCTTCGAATCGAAGATAGGATGATCGCGAGAAGTGATTGAGGTCCACACGCGTCATGCTGCGCGCTCCCGCTCCCCCAAGACCTCGACACAATCCTTGAGGTATGGTTCCAGGAGGCCAAAGGCTTCTGCCGAGAGCTGCTTTTCACAGGTCGTGAGCAGACTCGAGTAGGAATCCTTCACGAATTCCTGCGACAGACCGATTCCTTCGAGAATCGTCTTTAGCCAAAGGAGAAGGTTGTCCCTAAGGAAGAGCCGATCGTCCTTCACCATGGCGAGCACGCAGTATCGAAGAACAAGGCTGAGGTCTCTCTGCGCCTTCCTCTCCCCTTCCTTGTACCTCTGGGAAATGTCTGAGTATCTGGAGAGGACACTTTCCAGTACCTCGTCGACGATCAAACCTTCACGTTGTTCGACTTCCGCGCTGGCTTTGAGCCGACCGGGAAGGCCGTCGCTGTACTGCGTCAACGACGCTGTCTCCTTAGAGGTCAGGTAGCGTCCCTCGGCTGACTGCAGCATGTTCTCAATTTGTCCGTTCATCTCTTCTCACTCCCAGTTGAAATCGCCAAAGATGGCTATGGTTTCGATGGATTCGCCACACGACTTGGATGGCCTTACACTTTGATTCTGACGCCTGAGTCCTACGGCGAAGAACTCCTCGACTCGATATGAACGCCAGCTCTCCGCTTCGAACGACTCGGCCGAAGCGCTCGCTTGAGCCAGGTCACCGAACCACTGGCGCACTTCGGTTTGAGGCCAAGGCATCGCTAGCGCAGACACTACAAACGCTCCATGATCTCATTCGCTGAAGCACCTTCTTGAACCCAGAACTGAGCTGCGTTGATCCGCTTTGATGAGCCAACTAGGAACTTGCAGAATCCCTCGCCCATTGAATAGCACTGGATCTCAATGGCGCTGAGCTCTCTCTTGGCGAGTCGACCGAACACGGCGGCGAACATTCCGGCATAGTAGTGACAGACGACTTCACCGACGTTTCCGATGCTCTTCGCCACGGCGGAGTCATAGAGGTCGACGAAGATAAGTCCTTCGGACCGGTGGCTCAGGTCGTACTTCCACACGCCCCACCCCGAGGCCTGCAGCGGCCACCACCATGACTCGAGGAGGAACCCGAGGGCTGCGCCATCTGGCTGATATCCGAACTGGGTTTCGAATCGGCCCATGAAATCATCAATGTCTTTTTCGCCCCATTTAAACCCGCACTGATACATGACTTCGCCCGCGGCATCTCCAAGCTCGGTTTCGAGCGCCGCTTGAAATGAAACAACGAAGTCTTCGGTGGCTAGCATCAGTCGGCTGCCGAAAGTATTCAGCAACTTCGTTCCCGAAGCGCTTGGCGCAAAGAACCGGCGTGCGCTGAAACGGTTGTGCAGGACGAGTCTTCCTTGCGCAGAGCTCTCTGAGACGTGCATTTCTGAAACCATCGTGCTGCGACTGTAGGCAGGCTTGGGCGGATTGCAAGGTGTGGGTGTCACTTTTTTGACCGAAATCGACCAGCCTCTTGTCGTCAAGTGTAGGCGTAGAGGGCAGGGGAGCTTCCTTCAGCTTAATGGATGCTACCTTCAGTTTAGATTGAGAAGCGGTGCGGTCGAGTCTGCTTGCAATCATCTTAGTTGTCCGTCCTTAGTGTTGGAGGATGAAAGACGTCACCATTGAGGGTCTTGGTCAGCCCGTTTGTGTGAAGACAAACAAGAGGATCATCGATGCCCTCCTTCAAGGCGGTAAGCCGCCTCTGATGGCCTGCGGCGGGAAGGGGCTTTGCGCGACCTGCCACGTGTTCGTAGATGCCGAAGCTGATGCGCTCTCGCCGCAAACGCCTCGAGAGCGAGCATCTTTGGCTGCCCTTCGTGGCCGGACGAATGCCAGCCGTCTTGCTTGCCAGGCAAAGGTCCGTGGACCTGTTCGTGTTCGACGCCCGGACGGTCGCTTTATTGAAGCAGCCATGGACGTAGAGTCCTTCGTGGGAAAACGAGCGACCGACGATATTCTCCATCCCGTCGATGGGCGCCTTCTGATTGAGCGCGGGAAGCTGATCACGCGCTCGCGAATTGTTCAGCTCAAGACAGTGGATGTGGACGTCGGTGAACTGAAGAAGCGCTGCCTCACTGTCGTCTAGTAGTGGCCCTTATGACGCTCGCTAAGTCTGGATGTGGCGCCGTGTTGTTCCGGTGATTCGGATCGGGGCGATGTCCGAAGGTCACCGCGCCTTCTAGGGCTCGGGAATGAGCTGGCCCGGGGTCCATGGACCGCCTGCATCTCGGAGGCGTCGTTCGAAGGCGGGAAGCTTGTCGCTCAGGAAGGCGTTGAGCTGGGCACGCAGCGCAGCGAACGCGGTCTCGGCGATCTCTACTTGCGCACGGTGGGTCTGGGTCGGCCCGTAGGTTGAATACGATGTGCCGGCTCGGAGGTTGTCGAGCCGCATCGCGATGGTATGCCGGGGACGCTCACCGCCTTCCTGATAAGCGGGGGACCCGAGCACTTGGACGACCATGGTGTCTAGCTCCAGTCGCAGGCGTCGATACTCCTGATCCAGCGCGTCGGGGGCCGAAGGCGTGTGCTCGAGGGCCTTGGCCAAGAAAGAGAATCGCTTGCCGAGCCGCTTGGTACTGCGAGCAAAAGCGCTCACGCCCCGTTGAAGCTCGGCCACCCGCCGCTGAAAGGCCATCGCCTCCTCGGGCGATGCGCCCTGCAGGCTACCTTTTCGTAGCTGAACCACGTCGAACTCCACCGGGCCGTCCAGCACCTTGGCAGCGCCGTCGATCTTCTCGAGCAGGGTGACGCTGTAGCGACCTGGAGCAGCCAGTGGGCCGACTGGGTCGTCCTGCTCACCGTAGTAGGATGGCTCTTTGACGTCCACGGCGTCCGGCGCCGGATGGCGCAGGTCCCACGCCACTCGATGCATTCCCGCCTTGGTCTCGCCGCGGACGCGACGCACGGTGCTACCCGCCCCGTCTCTCACCAAGAGGATGATCTCGGGATCCCTTTGTCGACGTTCTCGCTCCACCGCTTCGAAGCCTTCGAAGGGCGTATCCTTGCCGGCCTTGATGAGCTTCTTCTCTCGGGCCTGCCGGGCTTTGGCCAATGAGCGCAGCGGCTCACGAAGGTAGTAGGTGAAGACAGCCCCAAAGGGCGGGTTGGGCGCCACGTAGTAGTTGTGGCCTTGGTAGGCCTTTTCCTTGCGCCCTAGAGTCCCTCTCGGCAGGTACCAGTGCGCCTTTCGAACCGAGAACAGCTTGGCCGGGGTCCCTGCCATCAGCTCGGCGCTCACCTCTCGCAGGGCCGAGTAGTCGTCCAGGATCCAGAAACCACGTCCAAAGGTAGCGCCCACCAGATCATTCTCCCGCCGCTGAATGGCCAAGTCGCGGAAAGAGATCGTCGGGGCCTTCTTGCCTCCGAGCTTTAGCCAGTTCTTTCCGCCGTCGACGGTAAAAAAGACGCCGAACTCGGTCCCGGCAAAGAGCAAGCCAGGCTTCACATGGTCCTGGACCATCCGCCACACGAGGTGTCGATCGGGTAGATTCCCTACGATGCTGCGCCAACTCCGTCCTCGGTCCGTGCTCTTTACGAGGTAGGGCTGAAAGTCGCCGTTCTTGTGATCGTCAAGAGCGACGTAGACGGTGTCGACGTCGAACAAATCGGCCTTGATGTCGTTGATGAAGGCCTGCTCGGGGACGCCGGGCAGCGAAGACACCGGGATCCTCCGCCAACTTCCGCCACCGTCTTCGGTCACCTGGAGAAGTCCGTCGTCGGTGCCGGCGTAAATCAAACCGTCCTGCTGGGGAGATTCGGCCAGCGAGGTGACGGTGCCGAAAGTGGACATCGCGTACATGTCCCAAGGCGAGTCCCAGCTCCACAGTCGCTCCATCATGGGCTCGCCGAGCCGCTGGATGCTTCGGGTCAGGTCGCCGGAGATGGCGGTCCAAGAATTGCCTCTGTCCTCCGAGCGCCACACCCGCTGGGACGCGAAGTAGAGCCGCTTCGGGTCATGGGGGCTGACCAAAATGGGCGCGTCCCAGTTGAAGCGTTCAGGTGGGTCGTCCGCGTCGGGCTGAGGCTGGATGTGAACGATCTCCCCCGTCCGACGGTCGACCCTGACCAGGTTTCCGCCCTGCCACTCGGAGTACATGATGTCCGGGTTGCCGGGCTCGGTCGCCGGTTGATGGCCGTCTCCACCCAAGGTGATGAACCAGTCCGCGTTCCGAATGCCGTTCGAGCTGTCGGTTCGGGACGGGGCGCCCTGAGTGTTGTTGTCCTGCGTGCCTCCGTAGACGTTATAGAAGGGCTCGGCATCGTCGACCGCCACCTTGTAGAACTGGGTGACGGGCAGGTTGGCGAAGAAACGCCAGGTCTCGCCGTGGTCGAAGGACTCGTAGATTCCTCCGTCCGTGCCGGCGAGGAGGTAGTCTGGATCGTCCTTGCGGAAGTTCAAAGAGTGGTTGTCCGAATGCTTGAACTTCTCCGACATATTCTTGAAGCTCTTCCCGCCGTCGTCCGAAATCTGAAAGCGCACGTCGACGAGGTAGATCCGATCGAACACGTGAGGGCTGGCTTCGAGCTCTTGGTAGTAGTGGGGCCCGGTGGCGCGAGAGACGGTGTCGGAACGACGGGTCCAAGAGCTTCCCCGGTCAGTGGAGCGATAGACCCCGCCCTTTCGTCGGTTTTCTTCGATCGCCGCGTAGAGAACGTCAGGCTTCATGGGAGAGATGGCGAGGCCGATCTTGCCCATGTTGCCTTTCGGTAGGCCCTTCTTCAGCCGCTCCCAGGTCTCGCCCCCATCGACTGAGCGATAGATGCCCGACTCTGGGCCGCCGCCCATGTAGGCGGCCACGGTTCGTTGTCGCTGCCAGGTTGCTGCATACAGTAGGTCCGGATCTCGGGGGTCGATCTCCAGGTCAGTGGCCCCAGTCCACTCGCCCACCCGGAGGACGTTCTTCCACGTCCGGCCTCCGTCAGTGCTCTTGTACACGCCTCGGTCTCCACCCTTGGACCACAAGGGTCCCTCGGCCGCGACCCAAAGCGTGTTCGAGTCGCTCGGGTGAATGATGATCTTGCCGATGTGTTCGGAGGCCTTCAGGCCCATGTGTGTCCAGCTGTGGCCTCCATCCCCCGAGCGATGAAGGCCGTCGCCGTAGGCGACGTGTCGGCCGCCCACGTTCTCTCCCGTCCCCACCCAGACCGTATGGGGGTTACTGGGATCGATGGCGATGTCACCGACCGAGTAGGCGCCACGCCCGTCGAAGATCGGGCGCCAGGTGGTGCCGGCATTCACGGTCTTCCATACGCCGCCCGAACCGACCCCCACGTACCAGGTGTTGGGGTCATCGGGCCGGACGGCGATGTCGGCGATGCGTCCCGACATGAGAGCGGGCCCGATGGAGCGAAGCTTGAGTCCGCCGAAAGTCTGGCTGGACCAAGGCTTGGCGTCCTCATCTTCGCCGGCGCCCGCGCGGGAGGACAAACCGGCGGCGCACGCGCTGATGCCGATGAAGAAGAAACCAATGAGGCGAAGGGTCAGGGCCCCCGAAGTTCGATGGGAATGATGACTCAACACGATCGCTCCTCGCCGAGTGCGGCAAAACCGAAGCCTCGGCGTACCCGCGGCTACACCGGACGTAGGGCACCGGCAACACCGCATGCGTTGGTAGGGCAGGATGCCACGGCTAAGGTGACCTACGCCCACCTAAGGCGTTTTCCAAGCGACGCTTTCCTCAGTTCGATGGAGCTGTCTCGGCGGGGGGGACGCCGAGACAGCTCGGCTCGTTCCGAAAGGCTCCAACCTAGAGGTAGAAGATGAAGCCAAAGCCCCCAAATGCACCAGAGCTCGTCGTGCCAGCGCCAACCACCGTCGAGCGGCCGACCGAGTTGTTCTCCAACGCGACGTCCACCCCGAGACCGACCTGGGCATTGACGGCGAAGTGGTCGCTGAAAAAGTACTCGCCGCGGAGTGGGACTTCGAAGCCGAGATTGATGTTGGGGTCGACGTTCTCAGCCCCACTCGAAGCTACATCACCGAGGAGACGAAGGCCCACTTGTAGATTGGCCTGCTCCCAGCGTGCGATGTTGAACAGTGCGCCGAACCCACCTCGAAATCGAACCGCAGTGTCGCCGCCATCCGGAGCCTGGATCTGGTAGCCGATTCGCCCTTCGAGACCGATACGCGGGGTGAGCCAATACAGGGCGTCGACGGTCGCCAATGGAAAAATGGAGTTGTCCGACGCTGGCACCGTCCCGGACCCAGCGTTGATTGAGCCGCCGAAGCCAAACCGACCTCCCACATCCTTCGCGAGTGCGGCCGACGGTACCGCGGCGAGGAACAGCGAGATCGCGAAGGCCGCGAGAGTATTATTAGACTTCTCTGCAACCCATCGAGACCGGGTTGGGTGGCTGGTGGGCCGGTTTGTGTTGTCGTCGTTCTGTCTGGTGTCTTGCATGTTGTTTCTTCCTTCTCGAGATGGACAGGCGCTTCTCCGCGCGCCCTTCATATTGGCCTTTCGGGCCGGTGCGTGGATTGGATGCATCCTGACCGATCGACCGAGGAGAAGTGAAAAACACTAGCGAATCCCCGAGCCATAGAACAAGCAGTCGACAGATTCCGATCACGTGCAGGCATCAAGTCTCGCGAGTTCACATCTGCCTTCTGCAGAGTCGTAGAGAGCGCAAGAATGTACACCTCGAAGATACGCTAACTACGTGCAATCGAGGGCCATCGAATCCGCACTAGAAAGTTGGGGTGGCAAGGACGCCTTCCTATGCGCTCAACGCGCAGAAATGCTCAGGTTCACGAATCTTCGAACGCATGGCGGACGGAGACATGACCGCCTTCAAAGAGTGTATTGAGACATATGGTTCAATGGTATGGGCTCTTGCACTTCGAGGCTGTTCTAGCCGGACCGACGCCGAGGACTTCGTCCAAGACGTCTACCTCGAGCTTTGGAAGTCTAGTTGGACCTATTCATCAGAGAAAGGCTCGGGAGCGACCTATGTCGGTGTCGTCACTCGACGACGCTTGATTGATCGTCTTCGAAAGCGAGAGTGTCGCCCACAGTACGACTCGTCTGACAGAGCTCAGGCTGTCCTCGGGGCTTGGTCGCACTGCGAACATCCATCGAATCTAATCCTAGCTCGGCGTGCGTTGGCTGTTCTCTCACCAGTGCGGCGGAGGATCATAGTTATGTCTGTAGTCGCTGGCATGTCGCATGGCGAGATTTCTGCCTCCACTTCTATCCCGATTGGGACTGTGAAATCTCATATCAGACGAGGGCTTATGGCTGCTCGGAGGTTTCTTGGCATCGAATAAAATTGCAAGAAAATAGATGGCTAAAGATATATTTTTTTCATAAATTGACGTGGCAACTACTCGAGATTCTTGCTTGGAGAGAGGGCGTGGAATATGAACTCTGGATCCGTGTAAGTGAGATGGCGATGGAACTCTCCGAGCTCCTCGGTCAAACGAGGCTCCTGACGAACCAGGACCTACAGGAGACACGCGATTTTGTGGCTGAGGTGGGATCGGTCATCGTCGAGGGTCTGTCAGAGGAGGAAGCTGGCTCGGAAGTCGGTCGGAGGTTTCGGCGAATGGTGGAGGCCTGCTCATCTTGAGTCTCGCTGGGGTGAGTCTTGATTGTGCGGGGCCGGGCCAACGGAGGCGACAGTGGACCTCAGTCGGTAGGCTCAGGAGTCGTCTAGTCGGACTGCTTTCCAGATGGTCGAGATGACGACGGATCCCTCGCCCACTGCCGAAGCCACCCGTTTGACCGAGCCGGCTCGAACGTCGCCAACGGCATAGACTCCAGATGTCGACGTCTCGAACTCGCTCTTCTTTCCGGCCCCAGTACCCGTGAGCACGAAGCCTCGGTCGTCCAACTCGACCAAGTCGCCGAGCCAACCGGTGTTGGGCGCGGCGCCGATCATGATGAACAGGGCACAATCATCGAGGCGCTGCGTACGGCCGTCGCGATGCTCGATGGTGACGCGTTCCAGCCTGTCGTCACCCCACAGGTCACTAACCTCGGTTTCGAAGTGGATTGTAATTCCTTGCTCATCTTCGAGCCTTGTCGAAAGGTAGTCCGACATAGATTGGGAGAGGCTGACTCCTCGGACTACCAAGTGGACGTGCTTGGCTACGCGGCACAGGTACATCGCTGCCTGACCTGCCGAGTTGCCACCGCCAATGATGACCACGGTTCGACCCTCGCAAACCCGTCCTTCGCTTCGGGTAGCGGCGTAGTAGATGCCGGCTCCTTCGAAGTCTTGCAGCCGGTCCAATGGTAGTCGTCGGTATTGGACTCCAGTAGCGATGAGAATGGCTCTTCCATGAACCGTCGCCCGGTCCCCGGTTCCGTCCCCCAGTTCAAGTGAGAATGCACCAAGGCCCTTCTCTATGGATCGAACGGTGCGAGGAACGGCGAACTGTGTACCGAACTTCAGGGCCTGAATCTCGCCTCGCCAAACTAGGTCCGAGCCTGAGATTCCGGTCGGGAAACCCAAGTAGTTCTCGATTCGAGACGAGGTTCCCGCCTGCCCGCCGACCGCGAGTTCATCAATGACCAAGGCCTTGAGACCTTCGGCGCCAGCATAGACGGCAGCTGCAACGCCGGCCGGACCGGCACCGACGATTATGAGCTCATACCGGCTTCCGTCCTGAGCGCTCCGATCCAGACCGAGGAGTCGAGCCAGCGATGAGGGCGTTGGTTCGTTCAGGAGCTGGTCCTTACCAAAGGTCACCATAGGCCCGGCCTTAGTGCCGCAACGCTTTGCGAGCTCTTCGGCTTCAGGCGTGTCGACCTGAAGCTCTCGAAAGGGTATCTTGTTGCGCTCAGCGAAATTGGCGATGTGGGCTATTCTGCGGTCAATTCGGGCGCCAACGATCGTAAGCGCAGAGTCGCCCTCCTCGAGCTGTCGACGTCGCCGTGCCGCGAACACGGTCATTATGATGTCGCTCATCTCCGGTATGCGAGCCATGAGTCGGAGCAGGTCGTCTCTGGCTACGGCAAGAACTCGCGTCATGGCGAAAGCCCGCATCGTGAATCGCTGGACCCCCCCCTGAAGAAAAGAGATCTCTCCCGTGAACTGTTTGGGCCCCAAGCCGATCGAGAGGTAGGGCTCGAGGGTAGAGTCGTCCACGAGTCGGAGGTCTCCTTCGAGCACGTAGTGAAAAGTGTCGATTGGGTCGCCAGGCCTTATGACGACCTCTCCTTCCTCGAAGACGATCTCCCTACCAACGGTGCGCAGAGCCTCCACGTGGCTGTCGTGGAGCGGCGTACGTCGCATCTGGGACAAGTCGGGGGCCAGAGACTCCATGGTGTCTAGCTTTCTCTTGGGTCAAGCTCTGGAGGAGGAGCGAAGCGAGCGACCAAGACATAGAACAGCGGGACGAAGACCATGTTGACGAGTGTGGAGAGTAGCATGCCGCCAAAGACAGCCGTTCCCAAGGATTGCCGACTGAACTTGGATGCGCCGTCCGCCAGGACCAAGGGTAGCACACCAAGTATGAACGCAAAGGAGGTCATCAGAATCGGCCGAAGGCGGATGGACGCCGCCGATACGGCGGCCGACAGCGGATCCAGCCCCTTCTCTCGTCGCTCTTGCTGGGCGAATTCGACAATCAGAATGGCGTTCTTGCTGGCCAGCCCAATGAGCATCAAGAGTCCAACCTGGCAAAAGACATCGTTCTGAAGTCCGCGCAGCCACTGAGCCCCCAGGGCTCCGAGCAGGGCCATGGGGACCGAGGTCAGGATGATGACGGGGAGGACGTAGCTCTCGTACTGGGCCGAAAGGACTAGGTAGACCAAGATAAGGCCGAATAAGAACAGGATCGTGGTCTGGTTTCCTGATTGGACCTCTTCCAACGCGAGCCCCGACCACGAGTAGTCGAAGCCCAAGGGAAGGTCGGAGGCCACACCGCTCATGGCCTCAATGGAGTCGCCAGAAGAGAAGCCTGGGGCAGGACTCCCAGTCAGAGTGGCCGACCGGAACAAGTTGAAGTGCTTGATGATCTGCGGGGCGGCTCTCTCCTCCGTAGTGACAAGAGCCTCGAGTGGGATCATGCGTCCAGAACTGGAGCGGACATACAGGGTCTGGAGGCTATCCGGCTCGTCGCGGTATACGGGCTCAGCTTGGGCGTATACTCGGTAGGACCGCTGGGCGAGATCGAAGTCGTTGACGTAGGCCGAGCCCAACATGACCTGGATGGCCCCGAAGGCCTCGTCCACGGAGACCCCCAGAGATCGGGAGCGCTCCCGATCCAGCTGGATGTGGAGCTGAGGGTCACCGGAGCTGTAGGTCGTGAAGACAAGCCCAATCTGACTCTGCTCTCCTGCAGCTCCAATCAGTTCCTGCGCCGCTTCGTCCAGGGCTGTCGCACCTATCCCGGCCCTGTCTTGGAGCTCAAACGTGAAACCACCCAAGTTACCTACACCTCGAATCGGGGGAGGCTCGAAGGGAAGGACGATGGCGTCTGGAACCATCATCATGGGTCCGAAGACTCTTTGCACGACCGCCTTCGCCTCGTGCTCGGGACCAGGGCGTTCTTCGCGGGGAGTAAAGGTCGAGAAGATCGTGGCTCGATTCGAGGCTGTGCCTTCGAATGAGAAGCCCAGAATGGCGAACGTATTAGCCACATCCTCGTCTGCTTGAAGGATGTCTTCGACTTTCGCCATGATCCGGCTTGTCTCGTCGAGAGAAGTACCGGGAGGCGCTTGGATGACGGTGATGAAGTAGCCCTGGTCTTCGGCCGGGACGAAGCTGGCTGGAAGAAGGGTATTCAGGCCATAGGTCAGGCCGACCAGCCCCAGGAAAATGAGGATTGCGATGCTCTTCCCACGGCGAAGAACGGCTTTGAGCACGATCTCGAATCGGCGCGTACCGGCGTCCAGGATCCGGTTGAAGAGCGCGAACGGCCCCCGCTGCGGAGGAGGCTGAACGTCCAATAGGAGGCCCGCAAGGGCCGGCGCGAGCGTCAGAGCGGTCAAGGAAGACAATGCAATGGAGAAGGCAATGGTCAGCGCGAACTGCTGGTACATGACCCCCGTCGTTCCAGGAAAGAAGGCAACGGGCGCGAAGACTGCGATCAGAACAAGGGATGTAGCGATGACCGCTCCGAACACTTCGGACGTGCCCGACAGAGCGGCCGCTCTCTTCTTCAGTCCTTGCTCCCGTGCGTGCCGCTCAATGTTCTCGATCACAACGATGGCGTCGTCGACAACGAGTCCTGTGGCCAGGGTTAGGCCGAAAAGAGTGAGTGTATTGATCGAGAAGCCGAAGGCGCCAACGAAGATGAACGTCCCGACTAGCGAAACAGGGATGGTGACGGCGGGAATCAGTGTCGACTGCCATCGCTGAAGGAAGGCGAAGATCACGAGTATGACGAGTAGGATCGTACCAACCAGCGTGTAGAGAACCTCCTCGATGCTCTCGCTCACGATCTCCGTCGGGTTGAAGGCGATGACGTACTCGAGACCCGGCGGAAACTGGACGCTGAGCTCTTCCAGCCTCTTCTTCACCGCTTGCTCGATCTCCAGTGCGTTCGAGTTTGGAAGCTGGAAGATTCCTAGCCCCACAGCCTCTCGGCGGTTGAAGCGCAAGGCCGAACTGTAGCTTTCAGCCCCAAGCTCGGCACGCCCAACATCCTCGAGCCGAACCAGGCCTCCTGCTTCGTCTGAGCGAAGCACCAGCTTCTCGAACTCTTCCGCTGAATCGAAACGACCGTTCACGCTCAGAGCGACCTGGAGGATCGTGGTGTCAGGGACGGGAGGCTGGCCGATTTGGCCGGCTGCGACTTGGATGTTCTGTTCCTCCAAGGCCCGGACGATCTCGTTTGCGCTGAGTTGGTTGGCGGCAAGGCGGATTGGGTCCACCCAGATGCGCATGGCATACTTTCGTTCTCCAAAGATCCGAGCCTCGCCAACGCCCTTGATTCGCCTGAGTTCGTCTCGGATGTAGCGATCGACATAGTTGGAGATAAAGACGGAGTCATACTCGTCGTTCTCAGCGTACATTCCGATGCCAAGGATGATGGCCTGGGTTGCTCGACGAACGTCCACGCCGATGGCTCGGACCTCTGGAGGGAGTCTTCCTTGAACAGAGGCGACCCTGTTCTGAACGTCCACCGACGCGATGTCCAAGTCTCGGGAGCGTTCGAAGGTGACAGTGATGGTGGAGACGCCATCGTTTGAGCTCGTCGACTCGACGTAGCGCATGCCCTCGACACCATTGATGGCCTCTTCCAAGACCGACGTGACCGTTGATTCGACGGTCTCACTCGTCGCTCCGGTGTAGACACTGGTGACGACGACTTGTGGAAGAGCTAGATCCGGATACCACTCAATCGGGAGAGTCCGAGATGTCGCCGCTCCGGCCAGGGTGATAACGATGGCGACGACAGAGGCGAAGACCGGGCGACGGATAAAGAAGGCGTACACGCTAGGACCTCAGTTGCCACCGCCGACTTCGGCGTCCTCTGCCGACTTGTCGGTAGGTGACGACTCTGATCCCTGCGATTGTGTTTCGGCAGGAAGTGGCGTGATGGGCCGGCCATCGGCGAGGCGCTGAATGCCTTTGAGCACAATCTTGTCACCGACCGCAACGCCATCCTCGACGAGGTACCTACCGTCCTGGAGAGGTCCGAGCCTAACCGGGACTTGCGCTACCGTCGGGGGCTGACCGTCTTTGACCTTGAAGATGAACGGCTGAGTGTTGAGCCGGAGTACGGCTGTGGCAGGGATTGCAGGTCCTGTGGTTCGATCCCAGATGACGACCGCGCGTACGAACTGGCCGACGACAACGTTGTCCTCTTCGGGGATGTTGGCTTTGACGAGGATTGTTTGGGTGATTGGATCGACGGAGGGTGAAATGAAGTCGATGATCAGGGTGTCAAGCAGTTCGTTCTTGGAGCTTCGCGCTTCGACTTCCAACCCAGGTCGAAGGCGAGGGAGTTGTTCGACGGGGACCTGGATCAGGAGCTCGCGGGTCGTGGCGCCCTCGATGGTCGTCAAGAGAGTTGAGGGATCGACGAGGTCGCCGACACGGACCGGTATATCGCCCAACGTACCTTCGATGCCGGCCGCAACGTTATAGTAGTCCAGTTCGGCTTCGCCTTCATCGACCTGTGAACTGGAACGCTGAACGGAAGAGCGTATGCCCCGGATCGCAGCCTCTTGGGCTTGGATCTGAGCGTCGATAGCCTGAAGACGTGCTTCCGAGGATCCGAGAGTAGCAGTGGCCCGGTCGAACTCTTCTCTACTTGCGTTGTCGGCTGCGAAGAGCTCTCGAATTCGATCTCGCTGCTTGCGGTTGTAGTTGACGTCCGTCGCCTGGGCCTGGCGCTCGGCCCGTAGACCCGCCAAGTCGGCCCGCGCTCTCTGGAGGGATGCGTTGGCTTCCGCCGTCGCCGCCATGGCCTGGTTGACCGCCGCCCGCTGTCGGGACTGGTCGATACGCATCAGAACTTGTCCGGCATCTACACGTTGGCCCGACCGGACCCGGATTTGTGTGATCCGACCTGTGACCTGGGGACGGATGTCGGCTGAGTCCCTGGACCGTACTGTGGCCACGTATTCCGAACCGTTCACGATCTCCTCTGCTGGTACGGGCCCGGTTTCCGCCGGGGGAGGTGGCATTTGGCCCGGGCCGGAGCCCGATGAGCACGCAAGCAGTATGCCCGGCAGTGCGGCGAGTTGATGAGTCTTCATGGTTGGGTCTCCAATCCTCTGTCGGCCTCGAATGCGCGAAGGCTCTCAAAGAACTGCTCGTTCGAGTAAGGCTCAGGTCCGAACGAAAAATGTGAAAGGGCCCGCTCCACCTCGACAAAGTCGATCAGGAAATCGTAGCGCGCGTCGGTCGCATCTAGCCTCGTTGTGAGGTACTGGATCTGGGCGTCGACGAGGCGGATGATATCGACCTGACCAGTTCTGTAGGCGTCCCGAACCAGGTCGAGGGTATCTTCGGCCGCTCGAGCAGCTTCGGCGCTTAGACGAACGCCAGGCCGAGAAGCGCCCGCGGCGTGTAGGGCGGAACGAACCCGGCCTGCCACGCTGAGCTCGACCTCGCGCTGGGCGGCCACCGCACTCGCAACTCGGGCTTTACTCTGGTCAATGGCGACGTAGCGAGAGAGTCCTTCGAAAAGAGGGAGCTCGGCCGTAGCTCCAAGGGCCCAATCGTACTGGTCAGGTATGACGAACCCCACGCCGTCCGGTGCCGATGCCGAGCCTTCCCCGTCCGCAGCAAACCGGTGAGTCATCGAAGCGTTGAGGTCGAAGCGAGGGATAATGAGGGACTGGATCCGACCCTTGACGTCCCGTTCGGCGGCTTTCACGCTCCACTCAATGGCTTTCATCTCCGGTGAGAAGCGAATGGCCTCTCTTTCGGCAAACTCGCGAAACACTTTGAAGGTGACGGGGTCGTCTAGGCGACTTTGAAGGCGACGATCTAGCCCGAGGAGGCTCTCTTCTTGCTCGGAGGCCGGTCGAAAAGATCTCTCGGGCTTCTCGTTGACGAAGATGTTGAAGGCGATCTCGGCCTGGTTACGGTTCGCAACAGCTTCGATGACTGCCCGCTTGCCTTGGGCGACCTCGACCTCGAAGCGAGAAACCTCGTCCCGGCTGGCGGCGCCGATGCGCTTTCGGACCCGGGCCAAAGAAAGATTGAGTCGGAGGCGGCCCAAGTTCTCTCGTTGGATGTTTTCAGCTGCGACGGCTCGTAGGACCTCCAAGAAGAGGACAGCGGCCCGTGCTTGGACGTCTAGGCTTGCCGCTTCGAACTCCGCCTCTCGGGCCTGTTGCTGCTGCTGCTCGGTCTTGAAGATGCGCCATGCGTCGGCCGAGAAGACCGATTGGCGAGCTTGGCCCGCCCAAGAGAGCTGTCTTTCGGCGGGAGGGAAGGGCCCGGCTCCCCGATCTTCGTCGATCCAGTCCGCCGATAGGGAAGCGGACAGGGCCGGAAGCAGGGACCCTCGGGACCGAAGGACGCCCTGACGGTTGGCCTCGAGCTCCTGCCGCGCGGCTTCGAGGCCCGGATTGCTTGCGATGGCTTGGGATGAGGCTTCACCCAAGCGAACCACGGGATCGTCCGCGTCCTCCTGAGATTCCAGTGTCGTGGCTTCGCTGAGAATCTCGAAGGGAATCGACGTTCCTAGTTCTCTTGCTACGTCAACGTTGATGGCGAGCTGCTGCGGTATTGGGGCGAATCCGCGCAGTTCCTCTTCCTGAACGATCGCCTGGATCTCGAGTGCTACTCGACGGGCTCGCAGACGGGTGATGTCTTGGGGCAGCGCGGTGAGCAGGGCACCTTGCTCAACGCCTGCGTAGAGAACTGCGTCCATGGTCGGCACACCGGCCGCTGCAGCGGCTTGGAAGGCTTGTGTACGGTCTAGGTCGGTCGGGCGTAGGACGAGACTCCAGATCAAACCATCCAGATCGTTCAGCGGTCCGGTGTTCGCGTTGGGATCCACCGCGACCGGGACCAGAGTGAGACCAAGGTCCTCCTGAGCCTTGGACAGGAAGGGCTGCCATCCGACTAAAGCACCAAGGGCGTATGTGTCGACCGCCACACCGAGTCGGCGGATCTGACTCCTGCCGGACACCTCAATGAACAGAGGTACGTCCCTTGATAGCTCCGCCAGCGAAGCCAAGGTGACTGCCCCTTCGACATCGCTTGGCGCGAGCGTCAACGCGGAGACTACGTGTGGACTCGGGAGCCGGGAGGCGCGCTCGGAGGCTACAGGCCCCAATGCCAGGAGGACATTCGGCGAATGGCCAAGGGCGCGCTGCAGGGCCTGCTCGACGGACTTCGCGGTCCAAGCCCCCATCTCACTCTCAACTTGAAAGCGAGCGTCCAAGGCTTCGAGTTCGGACACGAGCGCTCTAGTCATGTCGTCGACGATTGGCGAAGGGCCATCGGCTACGACCGCTACTGTCCAGGCGGGCGAACTCGATTGGTTTGAGATGTCCTGCGCGAGGACGAGGCTTGCCCCTGCGCCCAGGATGAATAGCGATGTCGCAACTTCAAAGGACTTCATATGCGGGTGAGAGGGCGGGTCGCCAAGCTCATCGAAAATGACGGAAATCACGGCGGCACACCGCGAGCCTTTCGCAATCGAGTTCAATTATTGTGTCTTCGTGCGCCACCAGTGGCTTGTTCAGACGTGGAAGAGAAAAAAGCCGCGTCCTGGCACTTCAAGACCGTCCGGCCCGACGACAGGCCCCGTCCAAGGGTATTCGAGGTTCATCAAGTGATCTGGCCGACTGTTCGAAGTCTGTCGGGTCGATCCAGCGGAGGCGGCACCGAGACCTCTCAGCGTCTGGGTCAGTAGGTGGAACTGAGCGAGCAGGATTTCCCGGACACCGAGGATCTTGGGTCCCAGGTTGGCGAAGCGGTCTTGGACCAACTTCCAGCAGAGGCCACGTGCTCGCGCCAACGCACGGCGATTCGTTCGAACCGTCCGGCAGGCGCAAGATTATACATCGCTTTCGTAAGCGCAAGTCTCAGCTCGGCCGACGATACTACGAGACATGGAGTCGATCGGCCCGGTTTCCAGCGAGGAGGCTCAACCTGGGACTGCGCCACCACAGTCGCGCCTGCAACCTGTCGATGTCAGTTGCCGAGACTTCAAAGCGGGCGACGTCTGGCAAGTAGCAGCGCCCACGCAAGTCGTAGCCGTTCTATTGAAGGGCTCAGCAAGAATTGAAGAGTCAAAGCATGACCATCGGGTCCATCTAAGGAAGGGCGCTCTCTATTTCAGCGCAGTAGGCTCGAGCACGATTTGGTGCTTCGACCAACCAAGCCGGTTGATACGCATTCAGGGGCGTTTCCGCTCGACGCCCGCTTTGGGACCATCGAGAGCTCTTCGTGACCCTCTAGCGGCCCTTACCGCGGGGCTGCTTGAGGATGCTATGGATCCTGGTCGCCAGTTTGAGTGGCCGGCAGCCGTTGACGGTATGTGTTTGACGATTCTTAGCTCACTGCTTCTTCGGTCTCGAGCAAGGTCTCCGAGCTCCGTACGACCTCTAGCGCCCGAAGTCTTGGAGAGAGTCACCCTCTACATCTCGAAGAACCTCGGTTCTCGCCTGACTGTCCGAGGGCTGGCTTCCATCGCTCGCTTCTCGCCAAGTCACTTTTCAAGAGCATTCAAGGCGGGCACAGGCCTGTCGCCTCATCGGTTCATCATCGAACAGCGCGTAGAACGGGCCAAAGCTCTTCTGAAGGACAGCTCGATCCCATTGGTCGATGTGGCGTACTCGGCTGGTTTCGCATCTCAGAGCCATATGACGCAGCTCTTTCGAAAGCACGTTGGTGTCGCACCGGGTCAGTGGCAGGCTGCCATCGTCAACAGGCCTTAGCCAACCGTGTAAGCCGTTGAGACATGGGTGGGATACTCGTCTAGAGCTGTCACGTGCACAGGGCTGCTCGTTCCGCAGAGCCAAGAGCAAGTACACTTGCTTTAGGGCTGCAGGTTGCGAAGAAACGCTCCGGGCGTGATGCCGATGGTCCGCTTGAAGTGCCTTGTGAGATGGCTCTGGTCATAGAAGCCGCACTCTGCGGCAACGAAGGGAAGCGAAGCCTGGTCCTTGAGCCGAATCAACAGCTCTGCAGCCCGTTCAACTCGAAGAGACAGAAAGTAACTCCACGGAGCTTGGCCCATCGTCGCTTTGAAGCTCCTAGCGAGCTCGAATCGTCCTATCCCTGCAGCGGCGGCCAAATCGTCAAGACCGATCGGTCGACTTAGGTGCGCTTGCATGTAGTCGAAAAGCCGTCCCAGAGCCCTGGGGCGGAGGCCTCGGGATCGGTTAGGAAAGCTCGTCCTGCACCCGGAGCGACGCAGCAGACACCTCACCAGGGAGTGGACCAGATGGTCCTGGTACAGAGCTCCACAAGGAGCCCCATGCAGCGACTCGTGAAGAAGACGCCGTAGGAGCAAGAACGCCCACGGATCCATGAAGGCGGATGCGTGGAGGGGCCCCAAGTCGGTCGAAGAGTCGCCCGTCAGCTCTTCTCGAACGCTCGATACCAGGGCTTCGGGCAAAACCGCCAGGCCGATCAGGGGAGGAGATTCCGCCTGAAAGTGGGCATACGTATCTGCCGGAGAAAGGGTCATGGCGCCCACGAGTCTCGGAAGCTCGAAGACGCCAGCGCCATAGTCGACCTGGCACGCCTCTCTGGGGCCTAGAGGGTCTCCGCTGTCCAGAAATGCGCCGACTACCAAGTAGTCTGACGCAGGGTCCGGAAGGGCCCTTCGGACATGGGCCCGGCCGATTGTCGTACCGGTGGTGCCGGCTGAAGCAACGAGCACCCTCGCGACATCTTCACCCGCCCGTCGAACATGCTGCCAGAAGGGGACCACTGGAGGATTTTCGAGTGCGTCGTCCACTTGATACGACCCTGCCAGAATAATGGCCATGCCTCCGCGATTGTCCAGGCTCTGATCCGCGTTTCAGGAATACTGCTTCGAGGGAGGCAGCTTTCAAAAGCAGCAATGAGCCATCGAATGGCCGGCATCTGAAGGCGACTCGAGTCTTCAGACGTAGCCTCATCTCATGTCGATCCCCATAGCCTACGAGTCACCCGTAGGTCGGGACGCCGCAGTCCATGGCCGACCAATCGTGGAAGCACTGACCAATCATCGATTGGAGCGACTCCACATTCACTCCAGGAAGGAGATCTTGCTCGTCGGACGTTCGTCCCAGGTCCGCCTGGCAACGCCACGAGGCCAGAAAGATGGTGGGAGCCCGCGAACGCTCCTGTTTCGTCCGGGAACTCGACACGTTCTGCGAGGTATCCAGAGCACGGTTGTTCGAAGGCTTCACAGATGCCGTGGACTGGTCTTCTTTCGGCGAGAAGGTTGCCATGCTTGGGGTTACTAGCACGTCTAGTCTCTACGGCGAGAGCTTGGTCTCAACACCCGATGAAGCACCCATGTCCGCTGGGGCTATGAGCTCTTGCGGCGCACTCGACATGCTCGCCTGCAAGCGGAGGCAGCCGTCTTGGCTGGCAGCCTCGAGAAGCGAATGGGCTTGGCCGAGCACGCGAGCACTAGTGGTCTGAGCAAGTATTACGTCTGCCCAGGTTCAAGGACGAGATGGATGTACCCCCTGGCGGATTTCACAGCGATATCCGGCTCGAAGAGGGCCACCGTCGAGTCTCGTTGGGTCAAGCGGGGATCGAATTGCGCAGAAGCTCGCCTTTTTGGATCAGAGCCACTTCATCCGCTCTTTCGATGGAGTCTTCGGAGTGACCCCTAGCAGGTTATCGCGAACTCGCAGTCCCTACGCCTGGCGTGATTGGGATACTCGATGCTCCTCCGAGGGTAGAACGAGCAAGAGTTTGGCAGTACTCCTGACTAAAGACTACGGCACCTCACGACGAATGGACAAGCATGCGGTCACCCCTTGGCCCTGACCTAGACTGTTCAGTTTCAGCGAACCTCCATGGTCTTCGGCGATGCGAGCCGCGATGGGAAGGCCCAGTCGAAGGCGTTTCGCTCCCGCTTTTTCCACGATCGTGGGATGAAAGAGCGCTTCTATGGCCTCGGGAGCAATGCCGTCTCCGTCGTCCCTCACCACGATGGCGACTGAGTCTCGAGCCGACTCCAAGCGGATGTCGACACCGCTTCCCTGGTTGCGCTCCACCGCATCTAGCGCGTTCGTGAACAGAGTGAGGAGGGCCTGTTGGATCTCGACTGGTCGACATCGGACCCGATCGTCGAAGTCGGCTGGTTGAAAGCGGACCTCGATGCCCGGTCGAGGGGGAAGGATGGCCAAGACGGTCTCGATGCATTCGGTGACCTCGACTCTCTCCCACTCGGCTCGATCGGGTCTCGAGAAACGCCGTAGGGTGGAAAGGCTGCTCTCCAGTCGCTCCGAGGCTTGGGATAGGCTCGACAAGGACTGCTGAATGACCCGGCACTCTCGAGCCATCTCTGTCGGAAGCTCGGCGGAGATTCGGCCAACGGCAATCTCGAGAGTCTTGGTCGAACTAACCAAGCTGCCCAAAGGAGAGTTGAGCTCGTGCAGCACGCCTGACACGAGCTGGATCAGGTCGGCGCGCCTTTCACTCAGAGCCGAACGGGCCTTCGACTCTTCGAGGACTGACATCAAGCGTTCGCGCTCAACTTCCGCCTCCATGCGCGCGGTGACATCGATGGTTATCCCAGTGATGAGCCTTTGATGTCGAGGGCCTCGGAGTCTTTCCGCCCGGGCATGGATCCAGCGAATGCCTTCGGATGCTGCTATCCGGTAGGTCTTTTCGTAGCGACCCCCGGCCAGCGTATCGGCGATGGCCGACTGAACGCTCGGCCGATCCCCCGGATGGACCTTCTCCAGGAAGTCATCCAAGCTAAGAGCCGACTTGGGCGCCATATCGAAGATCCGGAACATCGTCGGCTCCCAGGTCAGCTGACCCGTGTCGACGTCGAACAGCCAGGCCCCGACCTGGGCGGCTTCGAGAGCATCAGCCAATCGTGTCTCCCGTTCGGTCACCGCCTGGCATCTTCCCATAGGAAGCCTCATCTGGATACTTCGGGGCTCCGTTAGAGGCACGCCTTCGCGGGGGCCGGGGAGTATCTCTCTTCCAGCTTGCCGAGTCTTTGAAACTTGTGAGCTACGCGTCACTGTCGGTGCTGAAGAAGTCCACGAAGGAACGAACCGTTGGAGAGAGGTGGCGAGTAGGAAGGTAGAGGGCGGTTATGGGTCCTCCGCCAGTGCCGTCCCTTTCCAAGGGAAGGGCGAAGACTCGTTGTCGGTCCGGAAACATGTAGCGAACGCAAGGAAGCTCAGTGAGCGCTTCGGGTGCATTCGGAGTCTCGACTTCGGCTAGGAGCCCCGGGGCTGCAGCGGTGACCATTCGCGTGTCCATCAGATTGCGTGAGATCAGAGATCGATCGTCGAGGCGCCCGGTGCGAACGAGGACGTCGAAACCGCCTTCGACGAGATCGCTGAGGCCGTCGGTGGATACCAACACGAGATCGATCTCCGGATACCTGCGTCGAAACTCACCGAGTCGGGGTGCAATCAAGCGGTGGGCGAATACGACAGGTGCCGAGACCCGAAGTCGACCCCGTGGGGTCGAGCCCCGGTCCCGTAGGAATGCTTCTGCAGCCGTGATTTCGGCCAGGCCGGCGCGCGCGCTCGAAGAAGGCAGCGCCGTCGTCGGTCAACGTGATGGATCTGGTGGTCCGGGCAAACAGGGCCACGCCCAGCCTCTCTTCAAGTGGGGATACGGCTTTGCTGACCGCCGAAGGTGGGCAGCCCTCCCGCCGAGCCGCTCGCGCAAAGCTGCCCGCCTCGGCCGCGGCCGCGAAGAGCTCGATATTGTGCAGGCGGTCCTCGGGAGCAGGCTGCTCGACTCGCCACACTTTGTCATGAATGAAGTGCTCTGGGTGTCGTAGATGAGGTCTGAGGAACTGGCTACTGTCTGGCCATGACCTACACGACAAGCATCCAAACCCATGGAACCCCTTTCATGACAGGGGCCCGTCTGGGTCGAACGGAGGATGTACATGGAGGACTTTCATCCTGGGGGTTGGGCAACCGAAGACGGTCTGGCCATGGCGGCAGCAGCGGTCGAAGCGGGTGTCGATCTTCTGGACCCCATGTCTTTTGAGGAGATCGCACCAGGGGCAACGGTTCCATGGTCGGAGGATTTCACGAAGGCGCATGTGGGAAAGCTCAAGGAGACGCTGCCGAGTGTTCCTTTGGCGGCGAGCGCACGAACCGCTCCGGACTTCGACACGTCGCCGGCCGAGGGGCGAATTCGACGGGTCCGCAGCGACGACGGCTGAGGCTGAATCGGGAAGCCGTTCGAGGCCCGAATCCGCCTTGCAGTCTTCATGACCCTGGCGAGGACCAAGCGGTTGTCGTCTCGGCTCCAGCCTGTTTCCCGAACTGAGCTGCCTACGTAGCGCCCGGTCGAAGCACGACGGACCTGCTTTGGTCGACGTGGGGTCGCAACAAGTACGTGCCGATGAGCAAGAGCTGAAGGATGAAGGCGGGTGCCGCGTCGGCCATTCCGGTGTGCATGTGAGAAGCAGTGGCGCCGATGAGACTGATGAACAGTCCGCTCCAGGCCCACTCCTGAAGAAAGGGGATCCAAGGTTGATGGATGGCGATGACCGCAAGCAGATAGGCGACGCCAAGGATCGTGGTCAGGTAGGGAGGAAAGCCCAGGATCTGCAAGGCGTTGCTCATCCCACCGCTCAGGTTTGCAACACCAGCTGCAATGAACACTAGAGACAGCAAGCCCTGCATGGCCAACTGCAAGTACCGGAGTCTGGTAGGTCCTCTTTCTCTACTTCGGCGCTGCAGGACCAGATGGCCGACGATGAGCAAGCTGAGCAGGCACAGTTCGAGCATCGCATGTAGAAGGGGCCCAGGTACGAGCGGATACTTGGCCCCGAGACTGGCCGCATATAGAGAGTTTCCGTAGAACAGCTTTGTCCGACCGAGTCCGTCTTCGGCTGGACGAAGTCGACGCATCGTCGTTGGGTGCATGGCTCGCTGCTCTTCCGGAGGACCCACGTGCCGACCGAGGACGAAGCCCCGCGGCCCCAGGATTTTCTCAGCGAAGTTCTTACTCTCCTCATCCGTGATGACGGCGGTGACCTGCATGTAGGTCGAGAGCACCCCGATGACGGATGCGATGCCGATGAGGTGCTGCACCTCTTCGCGGCTGTAGTTTCGGGTTAGCGCCTCCCGGTGCCCCTGCGTGACCCGGGACGGAATGGGCACTGCAGCCTGCAGGAAATTGAATCGCGCCTTCCGACGGGCATCGACTTCCGTGCTCCCGTCGTAGTCGTAGGCGGCAACGATTCGCTCTGGAGAGGCGTACTCCAAGTGCATGCCGAAGGCGCCGTGCGTGACGCAGTGCTTACAGTCAGCGGCCTTCTGTGCGATCACGAACATCTCCCAGACTTCATCTAGGCCAAAGGAATGGGGCTCCTCGAGCATGACGGTGTCGAGAAGCAGCATGGGCATGGAGAGGTCCAGAACGAGAGCGGCTGACTCGAAGTAGTGTCGGTCTGACCAAGAAGCCGAGTCCTCGTCTTTGGTCTGCTGCAGGGCTTCTAGATTCGGCTCTAAGCCTGGATGAGCGAGTGTGCTGTCCTGGTCCACGAACCCCGTTCCGTACAGAACCAAGAACATGTTGAAGTAGGCGTTGAGCGTGGCCAGCTCGGCCACTTCCTGGTGGCTGTAGTAGCGGCGCAACGTGTCGACGTCGTTGGCGTTGACTCTGGTCGGTAGGACGGCCGACCTCTGGACGTAGACCATCGTCGCTCTCTGCTTCGGGTCGAGCGCCCCATCATCCAGTCGGTACAGAGCATCGATTTCGGGACCCGTCATTCCGAGGCGAACGAGCTCCTTCTGAGCAATCGCCTCCAGCTGCTGGCACTGCGCCGCCAGCGCACTGTGGAGCAGCATCTGCCAAACTTCCAGCTCCGAAAAAGACGTCGAGCTCCAGAGGATATCGTCCAGCGCGTCGATGTGCACCAGATAGTTCGCGTAGTCCGGCAAGACCTGGTGATAAGCCTCTCGAACGGGGCTGGCGTGAGCCTTTGGGGACGAGGCGAGGATGTGGACTGCAAGTAGAACTGCGCCCGTCTTTCCACGGCCGCTGCGTATGGCTCGTAAGTTCACCCTGGCACGATCTCGTTCGCTCGAAGGCGAGGTCAAGCGTACGCCAGAGCGCGGAGCTTCGACCATGAACCTCTCCATGAGTCTGGACCGTCCGAACGAGCGGACCGGACACTTGACGTCACCGATAGTCGCGAATGGGTATGGACTCGGATGTTGGATTGGGTTCCGACGTGCTGCAGTCCGTGAGTGCGGACGCGCAGAGGAAGCGGTGGTTTTCGAGCGGAGGCCCACTGGAGGTGGGGCGATGCTTCAGTCGTTCATGTCGATCACGGCCAGCCACCGCTTGGTGGTGCTCTGGGGCCCAGACTGGATCTGCCATTCAAGTCTTCGGGCCAGCTGTTCGACTTGGGACAGGCCAAGGCCAGGGCTCCGCAAGGGCCGGCTGTCGGGAAGCGGATTTGTAATGGTGAGCGTCTGACGATCGCACTTCGCCACCACGGCGCCCTGGCAGGCTCTGACCTTGGCTTCGTGGGCGTTCGCGGTGAGGTTCGTCAGGAGGACGACCGCTTCCGACCCCACGTTGCGGCAGCCGGGGCATTCGGGGTCGCAGTGCAGTCGGTCCACTTGACGGCTGAGAACCTTGTCCAGTCGGGACGTGCCTCGGATGAGAGTCTGACCGCCAACGCGAATGTTGCTCGCCAGTTCGGCCAGCTCAGGATCGACGTCGCCCAATCGGGAAAGGCGCGTTTGCAGGGAGGCCACGTCCAAGAGGAGAGACAGGGCTCGGTTGTTCCAATCGTGCTGCTCGGCTCGACGGAGTTGCTGAAGGCGCCCTCGATCCCGGCGCCACAAGACCAGGCTTGCCACGACGCAGGTCCCCGCTCCACAGCTCAGCAGCGCCAGGAGCAGAAGGGAACCCATGCTAGCTGCATGCGTCGTCGACCTCAGCTGCGCAAGTGGTCCCTCCTAAAACCGAGAACACGACCCAAGAAAGCTCATGAGGGGCCCCTCAGGAGTGTTCAAAGTCTGTCCTCGGGGCTAGGAAACGAAGGAGGACGGGTAGGCTTGGTTGCTTTGCTGGACTCGGTCGACTGTTTCGATGGGGGGCCCCGGATTGATCTCTGACGAAGAGCATCGGCTGCTTGGTCTCTACCTGCGCGGTGAGCTGTCCCCTACTGCGGAACGGCGCTTCGCGGAGAGAGTCGCCAGCAGCGAGGAGCTTCAATCGCTCCTCTCCGATCTAGCGGTGCTCGAGGCGTATAGATCTGATCGCTCGGGGGGCGCCATCGGGGGAAGGGGTGGTCTCCGGCCCTGGCATGTCTTCGCGGCGGCCAGTCTGGTCTTCGTCACTGCTGCTCTCTTCGTGGTGCTGCGTTTGGCGTCGGCCCCACCGCCCGATGCAGGCTTGGACGGACGACTCGCCCTCGGACTCGGCTTCGGGACGGAGCCTCTGCCGTCGCCGGCTCGGCCTCAGCCTGAAGCCGCCTGGCTCGATACGGCTTCCGAGCCCGTTCTGGCCTTGAGAGCGCTCATGGCCACTGGGCAACGAGGGAAGGCCCACCGTCGGGCGCTCGCCGAGGCAAGAGACGAGCGCGCTCTCAACATCTGGAACTTGGCCGTGGTGCAAGAAGCGCTCAGTCTGGAGGCCGTAGCAGCCCAAAGCTTCGAGAAGGCCGCCGCGACCGAAGCAGACGCAGAGTACGCTCGCCAGGCTCGGTCCAGGGCCCGCTGGTTGGAGGATGGCGTCGAAGCGTCTCGCGTAGCCCATGAGCGGGCGCGCCTGGCCGGACGAGCGCTCATCGTCGATGGGACACCTTTTCCTCCGGCCTTGGGTCGGAGTCTTCCTGGACTCCTTCGGCTCTACCTCTACGATGCGCTTCGCGCCGCACGAACGCCTCTCGAAGTCGAAGGCCTGGAGGTCAGCATCGACCTGCTGCCCCCCGAGCAAGTCGAGACCCTTCGTCGAGAACGGGACGCCACCCTGATGCTCCTGCGGAAGCCGGATTACCTCCTGCTCGCGGAGCGCTATCGCGCGAGCTTCGAATCATCTTCGGCCGAGGCTCTCATGGCCCTCTCGAAGAAGGCCGAGGCTCTTGGCGCCTACAGCATGGCCCTTGGTGCCCTGGTTCGTTCTCGTCAGGCGGCTCCCTTGCCCGATGCGGTGGCTCGCTACACCCGGGAACGTGAAGACCGTTGGCTCGAGGTCCTGGGCTGGAAGGTCGCGCTGAAGCGGGACTTTTTCGATGGAGAGCTCGAGAATCACTGGGACGAGTACTTCGCGATCGTCGACCGAGCACAGTCGCTTTTTCGGAGAGCTGACCTCGGTTTGTGGGTGGCCTACTACGCCCTCCGACTACGTCGACTGGACCTGGCCCGGGAGCTCGTTCAGCGGCTCGCCGATGACTCGAGTCGGATGTCTCTAACTCGTCTTAGGCTGTATCTGCAGCTGCAGGCCAAGGTAAGCCTGGCCGACGGACGCTTCCCAGAAACCAGGGACTTCGCACAAGAGGCGATCGAGCGCTCGGACTCTTGCGCTACGAAGATGGTCGCTCGCGACGCCATCGCAAGTACCGCCGTCTTTCAAGGAGACTTGTCCGGGATGTTCGAAGTCCTGCAGCAGGCCGCATCAGAGGGCTGTGAGCAGCCTTTGAGCTTCGAGCTTCTGTCCGAAGTGAGGAGGCGCGCGCCCAAGCCCTCGTCGCCGGAGCTGAGGGCGTGGTGGACAGAGGCCCTAAGGCAGCGGATGACGGAGTCCGGCCTGTCGGTCGCCGAGCGGGCGGGCTTCGAACTCGAGGAGAAGCTATTCGGCCTACAGGGAGGTGAAAGCGACCCTGACGAGGTCTTGAAGGCGATTCTGTCCTTTCCCGAGGGAGTGGACCGACAGCTCGATCGAGAAGCCCGACTGGAAACGGCGCGTGTGTTGCTGGTGAATGCGCTCCAAGAGAACGAGCCGACCCGGGGCGCATCGATGGCGGCCGCGGCTCTTCGCATCGAACTCGAGCCCTGCTTGGTGTTCGTGGATCCGAGTCTGTCGGTGAAGGTGGCCATGGGACGAAAGCTCGTGCCCAAGCTGTTCGAGACCTGGAAAGAGGTCGGGACCGCGCTCGAAGGCTGCGAAGAGCTTCGCGTCGTTCCACTATCCGATGCGCTCGACCTCCCGCCGGACGCCTTTAGGCTGGCCTGGAGCATCCTGGCTCTTCGGGGCCAGCCCCCAAAGAAGGTTGGGATGCGAGGCCTTCGGCTGTCCATCGTCAATCCGGCCCCTCCTTTGAACGCCCGCCTGGCGGCCTTGCCTCCCTTCGTGACGCCAGGCGGAGAGCGGGCGGTCGTTCTGTCGGGGGTGAGTGCGACGCCAAGCTCCGCTCTCGTCAAGTTGCCCGAGGCGTCGGTGATCGAGGTCTTTGCCCACGGCGTAGACGACGGCTCGGGCATGGACCGGACCAGCATCGCCCTCTCACCCGATCCGGGCGGAGACTATCGACTGGACGCGTCTGAGCTCCTTCAGAAGAGGCTTCGAGGAGATGCCGCCGTTTTCCTGGCCGTTTGTCAGAGCGCGCGGGTAGGCGCACCGGGCGTGCAGAATGTGGCCTTGCCCCAGGCTTTCGCATGGGCCGGTGCGCAGCACGTCGTGGCAGCACTGGGTCCGATACCGGTGAACGAGGGCGCCGAGCTCTTTCGTGAATTGACGGACGCAGTGGAGAGCGGCCAGTCACCCAGCCGGGCTCTGCATCGCATCAAGTCGGCGGAAGGTGGGCCCACCCCTCGCTGGCTTCAGGATGTCGTGGTCTTCTCGACCCAGGACGCCGGCCTGCCTTGAAGTAGGACGGCGGAGAGGGACTCAGACCACCTGACGGGGGCGAGCGCTTTCGGTGATGCGCGCTTCGAGGTAGGCCACGACGCGGTCGAAGGGGTCGAAGCCGAAGGACTGAGCGATGGCCGGGCGCAGATTCGAGTTCGCGTTCATGTCGTAGAACACCGGCCGGCCGTCGACCTCGGCGTACTCGATACCCGCTACGTCCAGTCCCCCGGCCTCGGCGAGGCTCAGGGCGTCCCGAACCGCCCCTTGGGGAACCTCGGGATAGGGGTAGAATTCGACCTTGGGGCCCTGGGTGATGCTGCAGGCGCCCGCTTCTCCGTCGCTGGGGTTACAGACCTCGGCCGGGCAGAGGTTGAAGGCGCCGTGGCTGACGACCCGCATGGCGTAGAGCAGCTGCCCCCCCAAGAGCTCTAGGCGAACGATGCCCTGGGCGGGATCGTAGTCGAGTTTCTCCTGGAGGAGGAGCACCGGGTCCGGCGTCCAGAGCGCCGGGTCCTCAACCGCCTCCTCGAGTGCGTCGATGCCGTCGACCTCGACCATCCGAGCGCCGCTCCCCCCCTGGTCGGGCTTGAGCAAGGCAGGGAAGGGGAAAGACTCGGACTGCAGTCGCTGGATGAGGGCGCCCACCTCGTCGAACACCAGCGTCCGCGGAGCGGCCACGCCCAGGCGGGTCATCAGGGCTATCTGTGCCGACTTCGAAAGCTCCAGCGAGAAGGCCTGGTGACCGTTCACGACCGGAACGCCCGCGGCTTCATAGGTGCGCAGGAGCGTCGCCGCGAAGGGAACGGCTCGGTCGTGACCGCGCACGTAGGCGCTGGGGCTGGCTTGGTTGAACACCAAGCGGGCGTCGGGCAGTTCCCGAGGGTCGAAGGCCCCCTGGCTCAGGTCCAAGGCATCGTAGGATAGGCCCCCTCGTTCCAGGGCCGAGAACAGGGGTTTTTGCCATTCCGGGTGCTCGAAGAGCACCAGCACGTCCACGGCCACGAGCTAGGGACTCACGGACCGAACGCGCGTGCAACGATTACCGTTCGGACGGGCGGGCAGGCGGTGTGTCCCTCCGTTCGGCCTGGTGCAGGGATGTGACGCTTCTCGGCCAGCGGCCCCTTGGACTAAGGCTGAAACAGGGACCGGGATGACGGATCTCAGGATCTACATGCGCATGACCGAGTGGAGCGCCGAGACGCTTCCGGCCGAGTTCGCTGCCCTCGTCGTTCGAAAACCGGAGCCCAGAGATTGACGACGGGTTCCATCGGCTTGGCCCGGCGGGCTCCGCGCTGGGGCACCGTCCTCGCTCCAGCGCTGCTGGGCACGATGATCGTGGGCGTTTGGCTGCGATGGGTCCTGGCAGGGTCGATGGCCCTTCCGATCCGGTTCGGCCATCTTCGTCATGCCCACTCGCATCTCGGCTACTTTGGACTGCTCTTCCCGCTCGCGTGGATGGGGTGGCGGGCGGCGGGGGCCCCTGCACCGGGCCGGCGTGCCCTCATGGCCTACGCTCTATGTACGGCTCTCGCATGCATCGGCTTCGTCCGGAGCGGTTACGGGCCCATCGCCATCGTCGGCAGCACCGCCGTGGCCGCCTTTTGGCTTTGGAGCACCCGGCCCCTCCTCGGGCGACTTCAAGACCTCCAAGACCCGCTCGGCACGGTGCCCTTTGGCCTCGTGGCCTCTCTGGCCTGCGTGCCGCCCATTGCCCTGTACCTGCGCAGCGACCCCGAGCTGGCCCACGGATTCGTGTCGACCTTCCTTTCAGGTTTGCTACTGGTCGTGATCATTCCGTCGACGCTGGCCGCCCGCCGCGTCTCGGCCGGTCCTTGGCCCCTCTTCCTCGTCGGTGGAAGCCTAGGCTCACTCTATCTCGGCGTGGCCCCCTTCCCCCTGACCCGAGTCGGCTTGCTGGCCTACGCGGGCCTGATGGCCGCACCGGTCTTGTCCCCGCGTATGGAGCTGCACGTCCGCGGGACTTGGGCGCTCGTGGGCCTCGGCCTAGGGGCGATGGCCGTGGGACTGCTCCCCAACCTTCGCCCTGTCGCCCTGGGCGCCATTCACTTTTTGATCCTCGGGCCGGTTCTTGGCTCTCTCGCGCCCCTGTGGCTCCATTGGTCCCCGCCTGGGTGGCTATGGTGCTTGGGCCACGCCAGCTGGGGCACGATGTCCGTCGCCCTCGTCCTTCAGGCCTTCGTAGCATCTCCTTGGACGTGGACCATCGCTGCTCTCGGCGGGACGGCGACCCTTGTATGGTGGGCGCTGGTGCTGGTCTTCTCATCCGCACGGCACCGACGGGTTCTGCAGACTTCATGAGTGAGCTCATCGACAACCGCGCCCATCGGATTCGGGAGATGAAACGGATCATCCGAGGTCTTTACGAGGGCCAAGGGGTCGAGGACGTGAGGGAGGCCTTCAAGGCTGTCATCCGGAGCGCCGACGCGGGTGAAGTGGCGGCCATGGAGCAGGAGCTCCTGGCCGAAGGTCTTCCGGTACACGAGCTCATGATGACCTGCGATCTGCACTCGGAAGTCGTGGGTGATCTTCTGGTCGAGCGGCCTCACGCCGACATTCAGCCTGGCCACCCCGTCGACGTCTTTCGGCGTGAAAACCTTGCTCTCACCGAGCAGGTCGAGGCCTTGCAAATTGCTCTCGCCGCAGTCTTCGAGGGCCCCGGCGAGGAGCTCGTGACCGACGAAGCCTTGGGGCCGGCTCGTAGAGCCTTCAGCGGCTTGATGGACGTAGAAAAGCACTACGCCCTGTAAAGAGAACCTGCTCTTTCCCGTTCTCGAACGTCACGGGATCACGGGCCCCTCGACCGTCATGTGGGGCGAGGACGAGTTTTGGATCCAGCTGCACGAGCGATTCGTGCACATTCGCTATTTTGCGGTGCGGGACGAAGACGGCACCTACCAGGGCACCTTGGAGGTGACCCAGGATCTGACCCATCAGCGTCAGCTCAGCGGGGAGCGGAGGCTGCTCGCCTATGACTGATCATGAGCCGACCCGACCGGACATCACGCCCCTTACGAAGATTGCCGATCTGCTCGAGGCCTACCCCGAGCTGGAAACGGTGCTCATCGAGACCGCGCCAGTTTTTGCGAGGCTCAGGAACCCAGTGCTGCGCGGGACGGTCGCAAAGGTCGCGACCATCGAGAGGGCCGCCGGCATCGTCGGGATTTCTGTGCGAGACCTCGTCCTCAGTCTGCGACGGGCGTCGGGTCTCAGCCCGGTCGACGCGCTTCCATCGGGTCCTAGGCTCGAAGGCGCCGCATCGTTCTTGGCCCCGCCCTCCTGGGTGAAGACGGGCGCGGTCGTGGAGGTCTTCGATGTCGACGCCATGCTCGACGCCGGCCAAGTGCCTCTTGGGCCGGTGTTTCGTCGAGCTCGCAAGCTTCGACCGGGCGAGCTGGTTCGTGTCCTGTCGTCCTTCCTACCCACGCCCCTGTCGGAGAAGCTGGGCGAGCTCGGCCATCCGGTTCATTCGGTTCGGACGGGTCCTGAGGGCAGCGGGGGCTTCCATACGCACATCGGCCCTAGACCCGATCCGTCTTAAGCCCCCCTGCTCGGCCCCTGCGGGCCGTCCCCTCTCCGAGGCGGTCCTGATGGGGTCCCAAACGGACATCACGCGCCAAACCCGGCCACGATTGGCATCCGTTGGTCCTCGACAGCACTGGTGCCGTTCGCGAATTTCCTCGCGTGATGAACCGAAGCTGCATCGAAGCTGCGACCCTCGAAGACGCGCGCAGACGCTTCGCCCGTCGACCTCTTCCCGAGCGGCTTCGCATCCATCAGCCCGAGAAGAGCCACGTTCACCACCGGTTCGAGATATTGGAGATCGCGGACGGCCGCTTGGAGATTGACTGCGCCCAGGGCCGACTGCGCTTCGAGGAGCCCGGCGCCGTCATCGTCCGCCCAGGAACACCCCACGCCATAGTCGCCAGCGAGGGGCGGATCCTCCGCAGCTTCTCCGAAGACTACGCCGCCCCTTCGCCCTTCTCGGAGATCTTGCGGGCCGTCATCCATCCTGCAGTTCGGCGAGCCATGGCCTTCATCGTCAGCAATCTGCACCGGAAGGTCGTGCTCGATGAGCTCTCGGCCAAAGTCGGCTTGAGCAAATTTCATCTTTGTCGGCGCTTTACGTCGGAGCTGGGGCGCTCGCCGTCCAACTTCCATCGGGACATGCGTCTCGACACCTCCTACCGCCTCATCCAGGAAGGTCGAGGCCTGTCGCAGCCAACCACCATCCTCCTGTTCTGCGATCAGAGCCACTTCATCCGCAGCTTTCGACGGAACTTCGGCCGCACCCCGGGGCGACTGCGGGCCGCCCATCCCGAGTGGTCCGCTGCGCGCTGGCAGCCTGAAGGCCCCCTCCGACAGGTCGTCTAGCCCGGCGCTACATCGGGCTTGTGCTTCGGATTCACCCTTAGCATCTCACCCTCCGGGGGACATTTTGCGCCACATCGAGGCGCATCCCGGCGTCGTCAAGTCCTCGACACCTCGAACGCCACTGCGCGAATTTCTCCCTCGATGGCGGCTGCGGCGCAGGACTGGCGGGAGGATCCTCTGGGCGAAGGGCCCTCGATGCACGCCGGCCATTCGGAGTCTGGGATCATCGCCGCATCAACCGCCGCCTTCGCGATCGACCTCGGCATTCCGATCCTAGACCTGCAGAGGGCCTCGGGCTTGGACCTAGCCCGCCTGATGGACACTTTCGCGCGAAAGCCCGACGACACGACGGCTCGGCTCTGGCAACTCATCTCGAAGGAGCGGCCGGACCTGTGTCCGCTGGAAAAGGCCCGGACCGCCGCTCTAACGACGCTCCCCGTGGCCGAAGCTCTTCCCTTCGCCTCGACACTCTCGGAGATCTTGGAGTTCCTGGTCGATGCGGCCCCGGCCATCTCCGATCGCCTGGACATGTCTTTGCACTACGCCGAATCCGAGGTTCGTCTGGTGTTCTCGCATCCGAGTGAGGAGCTCGACGATGGCCGAACCTCGGAGGTCGGCGCCGGCATCTTCTATCGCTCGATCAGGGCCTCCCTGGAGCAGCTCGTTCCCCTCAAGAGAGTCCAGCTTCGGAATCGGCCCCACGGGCGGCTCGAGGGCTACCAGGCGACCTTCGACACCGAGATGCAGTTCAACGCGCCTGAGACCGCACTCTGCTTCGACCTGGAGTCCCTGCTGCAGACGACCCGGCTCGGAAACGCCGAGGTCTTCGCCCACGTCAAGAAGGCCTTTCTGGACCGCAAGAGCACCCAGTTTGGCGCTCGAGATGATCGTTTCTCGCGGCTTTGCGCCGCCGTTTCGGAGAACGCCCAGAAGGGAGAGTTCCGTGCCGTCGCGGGCGCGCGCAAAGCCCACATGAGCCTTCGGACCGCCCAGAGAGTTGCGGCGGAACACGACGTGGCCCTATCCAGCTTGGTCGCCAATGTCCGCATGGAGCAGGGAGCGCGCCTCCTTCGACAACCTCAGCTGTCGACGATGGACGTCGCCGTAGCTTTGGGCTACTCAGACGACCGCGCTTTTCGGCGGGCCTTCAAGAAGTGGTGTGGTCGAACACCGATGGCCTACCGCAAGGAGAATCGCTGAGGCGCTGGCTAGACTTCACAGCACCCGTCGCGTGTCGAGGCAGACGAGGATTCTATGGGCACCAAGTGAAGCTTGATGAAGCTTGGGGGGGGGAGGGCGCTCAGGTCCGTCTCCTGACGTCAGTACGTGAGCAGGACCAGCTTGCCCCCGCCTGCATAAGACCTGGGTAACTTACCCTAGTTACTAGCCGACATAGGTCGCGAGTCGACGTTATTGGCACAACCGGTCCCATTCAAACGAACGTTCGAGGCTGCGCCGTCGAGTCGTTTCCGCCACGCTGACACCGTGGCAAAGCCGTTTGAGCTACAGAGCACGGCCCTCGGGCTTGGCTCTGAGCGCTCGCTAAGCCACAGCCTTGTTCGCCAAGCGCTCGGGCGCCGGGCCACCATGACCTCCGAAGCCCTGGCAGGAATGTCTGCCTTTGCGTTGTCGCGGGGCATGTCGGAGGGGAGCCTGCAGCGGATTACGGGGATGGACCTGGCTGACGTCGTGCTTCCAAAGGGGGACAGAGTCCCCGACCACTTGCCCAATTCTATCTTGGCTCAGTTGATCAAGGACAATCCAGGCATCATCCATCTCGATGCAGAGCGGACCATTCCAACGACGCACCTTGCAAGCTTTGTTGACGGCATGCGGGTGGCGAGCAGCGTAAGGGATGGCTTTCGCTTGTTCGTCGAGAATACCGCCCTAATCGCGGGTCGTTTGGAGATGGACCTCGAGGAATCGGACGGTGAAGTTCGCCTTCGGACATGGCATCCATCCCGCCTTCTCGACAATGGGCTGTTGGGTGAAGTGTCCATGTTGGTCCTCAAACGTGTCTTTGTTGAATACTTGGGACTTCGCGGAAGCATCAAGCGGGTCGATCTGCGTTACGGTCGAAAAGACGTCCGCTCAGACTATGCCGCGAGCTTTGAGGCTCCGATTCGGATGGGGCAGGCTTGCGACGCGCTCGTTTTCTATCCAGAGGCCTTGGATGTAGTTCCGGTCAACGCCGATGCTCTGGCGTTCGAAGTGTTTCGAGAGTCTCTCCACGAAGCCCAGGTCCGCCAGCTGGTGGCCGGAGACCCAAATCACTCTCGGCTCATCCAGCTTTGCCAGGCGATCGCGGCCAATGCCGTTCATGGTGAGTTCTCGGTCGATGCGGCAGTGGCCCGTGCCCACATGAGTCTTCGGACCGCCCAGCGCTTGATGTCCAGCGTCGGCCTCAGTCTGGGCACCGCCATCGAAGCTGTTCGAAGCGAGATGTCAATCAAGCTGCTTTCGGACCCCGCGCTGACCTACGAAGAGATTGCGATCCATTTAGGGTACTCTGACCTTCGCTCCTTTCGTAGAGCTTTTTCGAGGTGGACCAACACGACGCCTGCTCGTTTCCGGTCGAGTCAGGTCAACACCTCGGCCAAGAACGCATCCATGGTTTGATAGGCCCGCTTTGACGCCACTTTTGAGTACTGGACACCGAGTTCCGGACTGTTGGCGCTGGGCAAAGTGAACGCGTGCTGTGTGTGGCCGAAAGCGTGTATCTGCCAATCGGCCCCGGCATTTGTCATCTCTTCGGCAAAAGTCAGCATGGCTTCCGGCGGTGCCATCCGATCCTCGTAGCCGTGAAGGGCCAAGACTTTGGCTTTGATTTCCTGGTTCATGGTTGGTCGGGGGCTTAGCAGGCCGTGAATACTGCAGACGCCCTGAAGCTCGAGGCCTTCTCTAGCCATGTCGAGGACTGTGAGGCCTCCGAAACAGTATCCGATTGCAGCCACCCTGGACTGATCGACCCTAGGGTGCGCCTTGACGGCATCCAGGCCCGCGCGGACTCGCCTCATCAGTGCGGGTCGGTCTTGGACGAGCGGCTCCATGAGGGCCCTACACTCCTCCGGCGTCTCGCCTAGGATACCCTTGCCGTACACGTCGAGCGCAAACCCGGCATAGCCTAAGCCCGTTAGGCGGTGAGCTTGTTCTCGTTCGAAATCGGTCTGTCCGAACCAAGCATGGGCAACGATGACCAACGGTCGGGGATCGTCGCCCCCTGGAAGCTGGAGATGTCCCTCGAAATCAACGCCTCCTTCCGAATAGGAGAGTCTTGCGGTCGCCATGGCGGGCCAATAACAACTGGTTGAGATCATGCCCAGATGGGAGCCCGAGAAAGCTCATTCGGGGACCTTCTTCATAACCTCAGGAGATCAGCTCACTGCCGTTCGGTCTGAGGGGTCGGTGCGCGCCACGACTGAAGACGCTCCTCGTCACCAGGTGACCCGGACCATTTGACGCATTCGAGTGGGCCGGCCGTTGACGTCGAGACCGGGCTCCCAGTTCTTTCCCGCCGCGCAGCGTCGCGCCTCGCGTCCGAAGCCAAAGCCTGGCTCTTCTTTGATCCGGACCCGGAGCATGCGGCCCCTTTCGTCGACTTCGACCTCCAAAATCACGGCCGCTTTGGTCACCCCGGCCGCCCGAGCGTCGGGGGGTAGAGGACAGTCCCAGCGGGAGCCTCCGGCCAGTCGAGGGGGCCGGGACAGATCGGCGCCCAGGGTGCTGCCGGTGCCGCCTTCAACGCCGCCGGCTCGTGCCCGCGTGTCTCGAACCGCCTTCTCCGAGGTCCCGCCTGCTTCGGTCACCCCGCCAGCGTAGCTCTTGGCCGTCCCCACGACGAAGGCGTCCCCGAAGTCCACGATCTCCTCTTCGGAGGTCATGACCTTGCCCGCTTGGGCCGCGGCGGGGGGCGGAGCCGCTTCGGGAGGCGGGGTTTCGGAGGCGGGCTTCGGAGGCGGCGGCGGGGCCTTCACGGCTTTGGGCGGAGTCGTGGGTTTGGGTGGGGGAGGGGGCTCGGCCTCCGCCTCGGCCTTTGGCTCTGGCTTCGGCTCCGGCGTTTCGATCTCGATGAGTTCGCTGACCTTCATCGAGACCCGCGACTCCCGTTCGGACCCAGCATCGAGGTTCACGGCGGCCCAGCCCGCGACGGTATGGCAGAACAAGGCGATCGCCAGCGACACCGCCAGCGGCTTGGAGGACTTGGGCGGTGGGCGATCGAAGAGCCCGCAGCGGTGGACCTCACTCACCGCCACCCTCTATTGGCGGGGCAGGGTCCACGCCAAAGGCGATCCGGGCCAAACCGGCCTGACGTAGGGCGTCGACCGCCGCCATGACCCTTCGGTGCGGGACTTCTCCATCGGCCTGGACGACGGCCCGCACCTCGGCCGAGCGTTCGAGCGCGGCCTTCGCACTTTTAAAGATGGCCTGGACGTCCTCGACCGTTTCGCCATCGACCAAGGTGCTGCCGTCCGCGGCCAGGCTCACGCTGAAGACCTGCTGGACCTCGCCACCGGTCGCGGCCTTGGGCAGGTCCATGGGGATCGCGTTGGAGACGACCAGCTTGGCCGTGACCATGAAGATGATGAGCAGCACCAGCACGATATCGACTAGGGGCGTGACGTTGATGCCGGTGATGGGGACACCGCGCCGATGTGATGAGCCCGCCATGCCTCAGTCCCCGGCCGACGGACGTCCCTCGAGGTGGGAGAGGAGCAGGTGGCCCAAGGTCTCACCGTCGTCGAGGATCCCGTTGATGCGGTTCTGGAAGTAGTTGTAGCTCGCCACGGCGGGTATGGCGACGATGAGCCCGACCGCGGTCGCCACCAGGGCCTCGGCAATCGTGCTCATGACCCGTTCAGGTGCGAGAGAGGTGGCAGCCTTCATCGCGTCGCTCATCGCGGCGGGCTTGCCGAGCTCATCGAATGCGCCGACGACGCCGATCACCGTACCCAACAGCCCCACGAAAGGGGCGTTGTTGCCGACCGTCCCCAGGATGATGAGGCGCTTCTCAAGGCGTCGGCGCTCGAGTCCGCTGGCGGCGGCTAGGGCCTCCTTGGCTGCTGCAGGGCCACCCTCCGCTTCGGCGAGCCCGGCGGCGACGATGCGCGCGGCCACCGAGCCTCGACCATTGAGCAAGTCCTCTGCGCCAGACAGGTCTTGCTCTCGAAGCAGGGTGCGAAGGGCTGGCAAGACCGCCCCCATGTCCTCTTCTGCGCTTCGAAGGACCCAGACTCTCTCCAAAGCGACAGCCACGCAGAGGACGCTCAGGGCAATGAGGAGCCACAGCACCCAGGCGGCGCCAGACTGGACCATGATTTCGGTAAGTGATTCGATCATCGTGACTATCGGGTCTTTCTTGGCTCGGGCCTTCATCACGCTTCGGCGCGCGAAGGCCGGGCCCCCCCGTTCCAGAACCCCCGTCGCCTTGCGCGCCCTAAGCGCCCAGCGAGACGGAAGCGCCTCTATCGTCATCCAACAAGAGCGCCGTATCCGGGGTGTTCGTGGACGTCCAGAACGCTCGCCGCCCGAAGCCGCCATGCGCGCTTCTTCGCGAGTTGGGGGCGCACCCCCTCTTCTCTAGGCGAGCCCTCATCGGACGAGGACCGAGTATTCGGTGCCCGACTTGAAGGGGAGAAGGGTGGAGGCGAAGCCGTTCGATGGGTCCCGCATGTGGTTCACGTACGCACGGTAGTTGGCCGGGAAGGTGCCGACGTTGTCGGTCAGGACGATGGAGCCCAGCCGAAGCGCGGGGCGAAGAAGGTGGACGATCTCCAGCGCCAGCCCGGGAAATCCGTCGTTCAGCAAGAAGTCGACGGGTCCCTCGAGCGCCTCGAGCGTGGAGCGAGCGTCCCCAACCCGCATGTCGACGTAGTCGTCCAGTCCTGCCTCGGCCAGGTAGGCCATGGCCCGTTCCGCCTTGGACGGGACGAGCTCGGTCCCGATGACCTGGCCTTCACTTCCGCCATCTCGAAGCGCGGCCGCCAACCAGATGGTGGATACGCCGAAGGAAGAGCCGAACTCGACGACGCGTCGGGCTTGGATGGCCCGTACGGTCTGGTAGCAGAAGGCTCCTTGGGCGGGTTCGAGGGCGATGAACTTGTCGGCGTAGAAGCCGCTGGCGTCCTCGTCTCGAAACTCGATCGGCTTTCCGAGCCATAGTCCAGGCAGACTCGGAAGGTAGTGAGCTAGCAGTCTTGGTAGCTGTCGCGACGCTTCCTGGTGCAGCCGTCGCAGGACCTCGACCACCTTCGGGTCGTCGAGCACGGAGAAGGGGTCCGGCGAGCGCACCTTCACGGCCGGGCTCCCCGCGAGGATCGACGATGCTCAATGGCAAGCACCAGGGAAGCGGACAGGTCGATGGGCTCGCCCCTGCCAAAGCAAACGAAGTCGTGTCGGCTCGGGGTCCCCGCGGACGAGGGTGCCTGTCCTGATGAATTCACACCTACATTCCTCCCAAGTCAATTGACTTAAGTCAAATGACTTGGAGAGGAGTAGGGAATAGGGGGCGTCCTGGGATGAAGCCAGCTATGACGGGCGGGGTGAGTGGCGCGGGCGCACCGGACACTGAAGCAAGCACACGAAAACGAGTCCTGGAGGCCGCTTTGACCCTGTTTTCGGAGCGCGGCCTGCAGGCGCCCAGCCTGAGAGAGGTCGCGCGAACGGCCGGGGTCTCCTTGGGCGCGCTGCAGCACTACTTTCCGACCCGCGAGGACCTCCACCAGGCCATCATGGCCCACGCGGTCTCGACTTTTCCGGGCATCGAGCTCCTTCGCCAGCTCGGCGAAGTGGAGATGGAGGCTCTGCTTCGGGCTGGCTTGCACACCAACGTCAGCTGGGCCCGTGCCCACCCTCGCGTTCGAAAGCTGGGCACCCACCTCGCACTGGAGCAGCCGGAGCATGAATGGCCAGGCGAAGCCGAAACCAACGCCGAGCTCGTGCGGAGGATACGCAGGGCTCAAGAGAACGGGGAGCTACGTGCCTTCGATCCTGCCTGCCTTCTCGTTCTTGTGGAGATCTTGATGAACGGCTGGTCGAGCTTTCAGCCGCACTACGCGCGGCACCTCAGCCACGTGGAAGCGGAGAAGGTCGATGCCGTCTTCTTGGATTTCGTCGTGGACGTGGTCATGCATGGTCTCAAGCGACGCTAGAACGGTCTGGGCTCGGGAGAGACGAAGAAGACGGCCTGGCGGTGCCAAGGAAAGCCGAGTGGCTGGAAGCTGGTGACTTCGACCGTAAACTGGCTTCGGCGTCGGCTTCGGTCGACGCGCGGGGCCGATGTGCCAGGCTACGGACGGGCTTCGCGCCATGCCGTCCATGAAGAGGCGAGACGGGCCCTCGGGATGGCGATGAATGAAGCGCGCCATCTCCTTCGGCACGCACTCCATGGCCGCGGTGACCTTCCATCTTGGGTCGAAGGAAAAGAGGACCTCGAAATGCCTGAGCTCAGGGGTGGAGGACTGGGGCGAAGGCGTTCGGAAGCTTCCGCGCGGCCACCAGGATCCCATCACGGTCGGCGTAAGCGAAGTGTCCAGGTTGGAAGGCCACGTCGGCGAATCGTACCGGCACCTGTCGCAGACCTTGGCCTCGCTTGACCGTCTTCATGGGGTGGGTTGCCAAGGCCCAAACGCCGAGGTCGATCCCGCGAATCTGCTCTGCGTCCCGGATGCAGCCGTGGACGATCACCGCGGACCACCCGTTGTCGTGGGCCAGCGTCGCTAGAGCGTCGCCGAACATGGCCCACTGAAGGGCGCCGCCGCCGTCGACCACCAGGACCGCGCCGTCGCCCGATTCGCTCAAAGCCTCTCGCACCAGGCTGTTGTCGCCATAGGCCCGGACGGTCTGAATGGGGCCGCAGGCACGGTCCCGTCCTCCGAACGAACGAAACAGAGGCGTAGCCACCTGCACCTCTTCGGAAAAGGCATCACACAGGTCTGCGGTGAAGAAGGGGTCAGTCATGATCCAGACGCCCCTTAGGTGGTGTACGCGGGCAGGGTTCGAACCGGATCGAAGGTCGGCGAATAAAGCAAGGTCTTGCTCCTAAGCGAATCGCAGCACTTCCGCCACCCTCCGGGCTCAAGAGGCGCAAGCAGCGTGAGGCAAGACGAAGGGCTTGTCGTCTTCGGGCGGACGGTTGACCCGGATCTTGCAGCCATAGACTGCGGACAGCACCTCATCCTGCAGGACCTTGCTAGGGCTTCCCGAAGCGAAGACCCGGCCTTCTTGCAGGAGCGTGACGCGGTCGCCGAAGTCGATATAGAGCTTCGCCTTGGGGTGCTTGGCCAAATAACGGGCGCGCACCCGCGCTCGGTCCTCGTTCTTCATCTGCTGTGCGGTTCCGTGCAGTGTGATCCGGGGATGGGCCAGCGGGTCCCCACGACCAGGCTCGCCGATCAGCATCGAGATCCGTGCGTCCTTGGCCATGGCCTGAACGCGGCCGGAGAGGGTCGACATCGGGAAGACGGGTCCGCCCCCCAGGTCGGTGCTCAAGCCGACTCGGGCAACGCTGGGGGCCTGGTCTTCAACCCGCAGGAGTGCGAGCGCGCCGTGGCGAGCCTCTCTCAGAAGCCTCTTGGCGGCGGCCCGCACGGCCTCGTCCACGGGCTGGAGAACCTTCGGGTCCATGGCTGAAGACTCCGGCTTACCACCTTCGTAGCGAGCCGCTTGCTTCCTACAGCCTTGCCGCCAGGAGGTCGATGCGGGCCGCGGTGCCGTAGAGCTCGTCGGCCGCCGTCTTCAGCTCGTCGGGCGGCACGAGGCCGGGCCACATCTTACCCAGTACCTCGTCGAGCATCTCGGACGCCTTCGACTTGGCTTCGCCGTCAGGAAGTTCGGACACGATCCCGCGCGCGACCGTGGTGAAGCCCAGCGCATCCTGATACTCGTGAGCGTTCTTCATCTTTCCATCGACCACGGCGATGGCGTACTCTTCGCCCGCTACTCGGACCAAGGCCGCCGCCAACTCTAGGCGCTCCTTGGGCGCGCCCGTTTCGGCCGCCTTCTCGTTCTTGGTGATGGCGGCGGTCAGACCGTCATACGCCGCCTCCACCTCTTTGGCTGGCTTGCCTTCCTCGACGCCGACCGCGAGGGCCTGAAGCTCCTTCGAGAATCCGCTGGCTTTCCGGGCCTGGAAGGCGGGGACCAGGTCGGCGTAGAGCTCATGCTCCGGATGCTTCATGTGGGTCTTGGCTGCTTCGGCGTGTCCCGCCTTGAACAACTCGTAGCCGACGTGGAGGTGGCCACGAATGAGGCCGAGCTGGGTCAGGTAGGCGAGGTTGTCCGTGGCCAGATCGGCAGCGCCTTCTCCTTCTCCTTCTCCCTCGGAACCCATGGCGGCCTTGCCCTCGCCCTTGGCGCCGCCCGTCGTCTCCATCGCCACCTCGGCCTCAGCTTCGCCCTCACCCTCCTTGGAGGCCTTGTCCTTGGCTTCGTCGGCGACGGGCGCCCGTGCGGCGCCCCCCTCGCCGGCTGTGCAGCTGGCCAGACCGGATGCACCCGCGATGCTGAGGTTCTTGAGACTTACCCAAACTTTCTTGCGCTTTTTCATATGTGACCTTCTTCGACGAATTTGGGTCCCTGCCCGTTGGCGCGAAGACGAACCTAGTTGAAACTCATTCTCAACCGAAGAAGACGGATGGCCTACTTTATCGAAGACGTACTGGACCTTCCAACCGTGGAGGCCTTAACCGAGGCGCTGGCCGACGAGGCGCTGTACGAGGACGGCGCCAAAACGGCTGCCGGCTCCGCCAGGGCGGTCAAGAGCAACCTTCAGGCCCGACCCAGCGAGGGCGTCGTTCGGCGAGCCAAACAGATGGTCGAGCGGGCGCTCGACGCGAATGCCGACTTTCAGGCGGCGGCCCTTCCCGCGAGGCTCTCCCGCCTCGCCTTCAGCAGATACACGCCCGGCATGCGCTATGGTCCTCACGTTGACGATGCTTTCATCGCAGGAGTCCGGACCGACCTCTCCTTCACGCTCTTTCTCTCGGACCCCGACGGCTATGAAGGGGGTGAGCTCGTCGTGCAACGCCACGACGGCGACGAGGCGGTGAAGCTTCCCCCAGGCTCGCTGTACCTTTATCCATCTCACAGTCTGCACCACGTGGCTCCGGTAGAGCGAGGCGTCCGACTGGCCGCGGTGGGTTGGGTACAGAGCCGAGTTCGGGCCGAAGAGCAGCGGGCCGTTCTCTTCGATCTGCTGCGCGTGCTCCGGCAGCTGCCCCAAAGCGATGAGAGTCGCGAGACTCGTCTGACGCTGCTTCGCGCCCGAAACAGCCTCCTTCGACTCTGGGCCGATTGAGCCCTGCCTCGACGGAGCTATCGCCAGCCAGCGCGGTCGAAGATACGCACCGCCGACGATTGGTGCTTCCCGAGCAAGCTTGCGCTGATGTCGTCTTCTTTGAAGCTTCCGAACTTTTTCAGGACTTCGGTCATGGCGGCTGAGGCGACCACAGGGTACTCGTTGTTGCCGGCCACGAAGAGCGACTGGGAGCGTGCCTCGGTCAAGTACTCCAGGAAGCGGATGGCGTTCTTCCGGTTCGGTGCATGGGTCAGCACGCCGGCTCCGCTGATGTTGACGTGGGTCCCGGTGGAGTCTTGGTTGGGATGAATGATGCCCAGCTTCTCGGCTTCCGTCCCGCCGGCCTCGATGAAGCGTGCGATGTAGTAGGAGTTGACGATGGAGATTCGACATTGTCCGGCGGCGACGGCCTTGATGTTCGACGTGTCGTTTCCGCTTGGCCTCTTCCGGAGATTGGCCACCACACCCTTCGCCCAGGCTTCGGCCGCTTCCTGGCCTTCGTGTCCCACCATCGAGGCCAGCAAAGAGATGTTGTAGATGTTGGAAGACGAGCGAACGCAGATCTGAGCCCTGAATCGAGGATCCGCCAGATCGGCGTAGCTTTGGAGGCCCTCCGGCCGGCCGCGGGCTCGGTTGAAGATGATAACGCGGGCTCGCTTCGACAGCCCGAACCAGAGCCCTTGGGGGTGACGAAGGTGGGCAGGGATGCGTTCCTCCAGGATCGTCGAGTGGACGGGTGAGAAGACGCCTCGTTGCTCGGCTCGGTAGAGGCGGCCTGCGTCGACGGTGATGAGGACGTCGGCGGGGCTGTAGCTGCCCTCGTTGACGATGCGCTCGATCAAGGTGTCGCTCGACGCCTCGATGAGGTTCACTCGAATGCCGGTTGCTTTGGTGAAGGACTGGTAGAGGGCGAGGTCGGTGTCGTAGTGCCGTGCGCTATAGACGTTGACGGCTTCGGCCGCTCGAGCGGCGCCCCCGTGATTCGTCGCCGCGACGAAGACAGAGGACAGAAAGAAGACGAGTAGACTGTTGCGTCTGCTCATGCTGGCTCCTTGGCTCCGCTCGGAACTTCGAGAAGCGACCTCTTTCCGCTCGAAGCATCGAAGACGAAGAGCCCGCCGCGACCACGACGCAGAGCCACCCGATCGTTCACGTGCCAAGATTGGGGCTCACCGATCGAGATCCGAAGGGGCACCGTGACCAGGTCCTCCGACGTCGGGGTGAGGAAGGCGAGCCACTTTTCACCCAGGAAGCGGATTTCCGCGATCCGCGCTTCGCCTTCCGGATCCGGGTCCATGAGGAGGCCGTCAGGACGCACAACCACGTCGTACACATCCTCTGTCCCCGAGCTGGGAGCGCAGTCTGCGATCAGTCCAAAGTCGCTTTGAAGGCCTTCCCTCGTTCGCGTTGCTCTCAGGCGATGCGCCTCGCCGAACAGGGCCGCGACCGTGGCCGAGGCGGGCTCGTGATAGAGCCGCTCGGGCCCGTCCACCTGCACGATGCGTCCTCCATCCAGGACGGCGATGCAGTCGGCCATCTCCATGGCTTCCGAAGGATCGTGGGTCACCATGAGCGTCGTGGCCTGGGCACTCTTGAGCGTGCGTCGGGCTGCCTCACGGAGCGCTCTTCGCAGCGAGATGTCGACGCTGGCGTAGGGCTCGTCCATCAACATGACGCTCGGTCCGGGGGCTAGCGAGCGGATGAGGGCTACTCTTTGCTGTTGGCCCCCTGACAGCTGGTGGGGAAGGCGCCCGGCCAAGTCTCGACAGCCGACCATGTCGAGCAGCGTCACAACGTGCGCCTCCCGCTGGGCTCTAGGCCATCCATCCAGTCCGAATGCCACGTTCTCGGCTACGCTCATGTGGGGAAACAGGGCGTGGTCCTGAAACATCATCCCCACCGGTCGCTCTTCGGGTGGAACGCAGCGCCCCGGGATGGCGACCTGTCGTTCGTCAATTTCGATGCGGCCCGACTGAAGTGGTTCCAGCCCCGCTGCGAGCCGAAGGAGGGTGCTCTTGCCGCCACCTGAAGGTCCGAGGAGGCACGTGATCTCCCCTTTCTTGACCTCCAAGTCCAAGTCCGAAAGGACCGAGACCAAGCCGTAGGCGTGAGAGATGTCGTCGAAACGCAGTGACACAGGCTCCGCTTCCGTTCCCGTCGACGAGGGCTCGCTTCCTTCGCTCGGGGCCTCAACCCGTCGTGCGACAGGTGGAGCTGGAGCCCGCATAGCGGGCCGAGTCGCCAGCCTCGTGGTTTGTAGCGCCGTCGCCGTGCCCATCATGGCCGTCCTCGCATCGCTGGGGACGCCTGGCGATACGGAATGGCAACACATCCGTACGGTCGTTCTCCCCGAGGTGGTGGTCAACACTTTATGGCTCATGGTTCAGGTCGCGCTTTATTGCCTGATCATCGGCGTGAGCACGGCGTGGCTGACCACGGCTACGTCTTTTCCTGGCCACCGCTTCTTGGCCGCCACTCTGGCCCTGCCCCTGGCCATGCCGGCCTACATCATGGCTTATGTCTACACGGACCTGCTGGACTACTCGGGGCCAATTCAAACGGGTCTGCGCGCCTTCTTCGAGCTCGGACCGGACGCCGCCCTCCCCGAGATCCGATCTCTCCCCGGCGCGGCCTTCGTGATGAGCCTCTCCCTGTATCCCTACGTGTATCTGCTGGCTCGGGTCGCCTTTCTTCAGCGCTCCATGCGCCTATTCGACGCGGCCCGAACGCTGGGCGCCCGCCCGAGGCGCGCCTTCTTCCGGGTGGCCCTTCCTTCTGCTCGGGCTTCGATCGCGGGCGGTGTTTCCTTGGTCCTGATGGAGACCTTGGCAGACTTTGGCGTGGTCGAGTACTTCGGAGTCCCGACCTTTTCTACAGCGATCTTCCGTATATGGTTCGCCAGCGGCGAGAGGCTGGCGGCAATGAAGCTAGCTGCCGTGCTCTTCGTGTTCGTCGTGGTCTTGGTGGTCCTCGAAAAGTGGACGCGGAGCGGGGGGCAAGCCCAAGGTCTGGACGTCGAAGGCAGCTTTCAGCCGGCGCCACTTCGTGGGTGGAAAGCGCTCGTGGCCATGGCGACCTGTGGAGCACCGGTGCTCTTCGGCTGTGTGCTGCCCATCGCCATGCTCGCCAAGATGGCCGTCACCGAGGGGGATCCGCTCCTCGGGTCCGAGTTCCTGGGCTTCGCCGGTAATAGCGTTTGGGTGGCGGTCTGCGCCTGCGTGGTCACGGTGCTTGCGGCCCTGATCCTGAGCTTTGCCCGCTCCCACGGCACCCACTGGACCACCATCATTGCGATTCAGGTCTCCACACTCGGCTACGCCCTGCCCGGGACGCTGCTGGCCGTGGGATTGCTTCCCCCAGTCTTGGCCCTGGATCGATGGCTGGCCGGCGGTCTCGAGGCGCAGTTTGGCATGCGGACGGGGCTCATCCTCACCGGCACCGTCTTCGTCTTGGTCTATGCCTACCTAACCCGCTTCCTCACCGTCGCTTTCAACACGACGAGCAGTGCTCTCGAGCGGATCCCTCCGGCCTACGGCCATGCTGCGCGAAGCTTGGGCGCGACCCCGAGCAAAGTCCTGCGCCGCATTCAGATGCCTCTGATGGGCAGCGCCGTCTGGACGGCGATGCTCCTCGTCTTCGTGGATACGATGCGGGAGCTGCCGGCCACCTTGCTTCTTCGACCTTTCAACTTCGAAACTCTCGCTACACGGGTCTACCGCCTGGCGGCTGATGAGCGTCTCGCCGAAGCGTCGTCGGCGGCGCTCACGATCGTTCTCATCGGGCTGATTCCGGTCTTCTTGCTCAACCGTAGACCCAAGGCCCGTTGATTCGGACCCAGACTCAGCTGGTTCCGAGGCGGCAGAACGCTATTCCAGGCGCTCGGTCGCGCAGCCCGGGAATCGCCATGAATGCGCCGAAGACCAGGCGTTGAAACCCACGCGGAAAGCTAAAAGGCAGGGACTCGTAGTCCGAGACCGTGCCAGCCCAGCTTCGAAGGAGCGGCTGAAGCTCGGGCCTATCGACCCCCCACGGCATGGGGGGCGTCGTGTAGTGCTTGGTCTTCTGCCATCCCGTCTTGGACGTCGTACGCCGAGACAGCCAGCGGGGAATGTGGTCGAACATCAAGGCGACGCCTGGCCATCGCTTCGCGAGGTCTCTCACCAGCGCCGCCACGTCCTGCTCTTCGAAGTACATGAAGAGGCCTTGCGCAGTGACGAAGATCGGCCGGCCGCTAGGAAGCTCGTCGAACCAGCTCCGGTCCAGGGCACTCTTGGCGAGGTGGAGGTGGCGCCCATCGGCTTCGATGAAGCGCTCCCTCACCTCGATGGCCTCCGGCACGTCGATGGCCATCCATAGCGTGTCTTCTCGATCCCGGACCCGAAAGCGCTGGGTCTCCAGACCTTCCCCGAGATTGACGATGACCGCATCGGGATTCGCATCGATGAAAGCTTGGACCCGCGTGTCGAAGACCTGCGAGCGCACGCCGTGGGAGGGCTCTGGCGGGCCAAAGGAGGCCTCATAGTCGTAGGAAATCGCCTCGTATATCTCGATGCACTTTGGGTCGCGAATGACGCCGCGGGGATGCATAGCTTCGCTGGCCCGATTGTGGAGGGTCCACAGCATGGTCTCGGGGATGCCGCTGAGATGGGTCATGGTAGATGGCTTGCCACTGCCGTGGGTGAGGCAAGCTTAGGGCGAGGCGGGCTTCTCTACCTGGGGCGAATTCCCGATGGACCTCAGTTCGCCCTGAAGTTTCTCCGCCCATGCGCGAATGCGCTCGTTGGTCTTCTCGGGCTCGTTGTCGTCGTCTAAGGGCAGCCCGATGAAGGACTTCCTGTCTTCCGTGAGCGAAGCGGAGTCGGAGAAGGTGTAGTCTTCTGTCGGCCAGAGGCCGAGCAGGTTCGCACCGCGCGGCTCCAACTTTTCCCAAATCAGTCCGAAGGCGTCGACGAAGGTGTCATCATAGCCGATTGCGTCGCCGGTTCCAAAGAAGGCCACGTGCTTGTTGGACCATTCCTTGTCTTCCAGCTGGAAGATGCGTGTCTCCCAATCGTACTGGATCTGGCCGATGTCCCAGGTCGAGACACCGATGATGATCACGTCATAATTCATGATCTCGCCGGGTCCGATGTTCGAGACGTCGACACAGACCTCCACCAGTGGGTCGAGGTGCTTCTTGAGTGTTTTGGCCGCGATTTCCGTTTGGCCTGTGCTGCTTCCGAAGATGATGGCGGTCCGCATGGGTTGCTCCGTTCTCGTGCGGGTGGGACTTTATGAGAATGATTCGCAAAGTCAATGACAGGTCGCCAAGCGGAGTGATCGGCTTTGGTGGCCTCGCGGAACGAGTCGAGGCGGTGAAATTGGGCGGTTTGCGCGAATCAAGATGATGGTGCGGAGAGCCTCTTCGCCCCGGTCGGCTCAGGCGCCAAGACGTCGGTAGGGTGCCTCGAAGACGAGGGGCGCGGACAGTCGTCTTCCCGTCATTCGGACATGAAGCGTGAGCTCCTCGCCCGACTCGCTCAGTCGGAAGGTGGTGGTTCGTTGGCCCTGGTCGCCTTCGCTCACCAAGATCAGCGCGTCCTTTTCCCGCCGAATCGAGAGCAGGCCGTTCCGGCCCTTCTCGCTGACCCGCACCGGTTCGCCGCCCAGGACGAGCGAGACGCTCTTTTCTCCTCGTACGAGCACGACCTCCTTGCCTTCGACGCTCAGCTTCATCGTGTGTTCGGGAACGGCTTGATTCCCAAGTCGACTGCGGGCCTTCCCACGCATCATTCGGTTCATCGAGGCCGTGGCCTTGTCTACGGCGGCTCGCCGCGTCTTCGCCTCCTCCTCGCTACCTGCGTACTCCCAGGTTCCGGAGAACCGCTGGGCGTCGGCCGCACCAGCCGACGCGGTCACCAAGCAGAGCCCAAGGCCCAGGATCCACCTCGCCTTTTTCGCCATCGTCTCGTCTCCTTTCGATCGACGCTTGTTCATCGTCTCCCTTTCAACCACGAGCGAGGAAGAGAGTTGCCGACGAATTTGCTGCGAAGTGTTGCGGTCCTTGCCCACGGAGACGGAGAGGGCAAGGCTGGCCATCGTGGAGGCGGGCCATGGCGGGCACATACTCTTGGTCGAAGACGACCTCGGCCTCGCCGACCTCCTAACCGAGTACCTCAGCACCCACGGATTCCGCTTGTCTCACGCCAACACGGGTCCAGCAGGCGCGGAGCGCATTCTCGCTGAAAGGCCCGACTTGGTCCTGCTCGACCTGATGCTTCCCGGCGACAGCGGCCTGGACGTTTGTCGTCGCGTCCGCTCGGCCTACCGAGGCGCCATCGTGATGCTCACGGCGAGTCAGAGCGAAGCCGATCACATCGCCGGCCTCGAACTGGGCGCCGACGATTTCGTGATCAAGCCCATCGAGCCTCGCGTGCTGCTCGCCCGCATTCGCGCTCAACTGAGACGCCTGGGCGGGTCGGATCTCACCAAGGCCCATGCGTCCATCGAGCTGGGCGAGCTTCGCCTGGATGTGGCCGCTCGCAGCGTTCAGCTCGGCGACGAGCCGGTCGGCTTGACCCATACCGAGTTCGAGATCTTGCGTATTCTGCTCGTGGAGGCGGGCACGGTCGTCGGGCGAGAGGAGCTCTATCAGCGCGTCCTGAGAACGGAGTACGATGGAATCGATCGGGGCATGGATGTCCACGTCAGCCGCATCCGACGCAAGCTAGAGCGTGCGGGCTTCGATCCCTCTCGGCTCAAATCGGTTCGAGGCCTGGGCTACCTGCTCACACAACGATGAGACCGTCCTTCATTCGACTGGTGGTCACCACCGTACTTCTGAGCTGGGTTCTGGGGGCAGGGAGCGTCGTTCTCTACGCGCGCCAACTGCCCTGGACTGGAGAGCAGGCCCGGGCCCGGGGCGCACCGGCCGTATTTCGGCTCTTGGACGGGGTCGCCGCGCCGGAGCGACCGGAGCTCATGGCCGCTCTCGCCCACGAATTCGACACGGATCTCCGGATCCTGCCCCGAGCGGAGGCGCTGCGGACCGGCGATCCAGTGCCGGAACCGGGAGGCTCGGTTCACCTGAAGAAGTCCCTGTCCAAGGCTGTTTCGATCTTCGCCTTCCAAGACGGTTCTGAGGTTCTCATCTTTGGGCCCGTCAACCCGAGCGTCCCGCCGGGCGCCTTTCCCATCGGCATCCTGCTCATGGCCATCGGGCTGCCGCTGGTGGCGAGCGGGGTCGCGCTCTTGGTGGAGCGGCAGCTAAGTCGAGTGGAACGCGCCAGCCATGCCTTGGCCCAAGGCGAGCTGAGTGCCCGCGTCTCAGGCCCGACCAACGAGCTGGCGACTCGGTTCAACGCCATGGCGGAGAGGATCGAGCGACTCGTTAGAAGCCGGGACGAGCTCATTCAGGCGGTGTCCCATGAATTGGGCTCTCCGCTTTCTCGCCTTCGCTTTCGCCTCGAGCTGGTCGCCTCATCGACGGACTTGGAAGCAGCCCACCACATCGCCGGCATGACCTGGGAGCTGGACGTTCTCGACGAGCTGGTCGGAGAGCTTCTGGGCTACGTGCAGGCTGATGATGGAGCCCTCGTCTTGAAGCGTTTCGACGTCCGGCCGGTCCTGGACGACCTCGCCGAGCTGGCGCGTCTGGAGGCGAGCCCGGACGACGGAGTGTCCTTGGAGCTGAAGGCTGACGACGACACGATCATGGAAGCCGATCCTCGTGGTCTTCAGCGGGCCATCGAGAATCTCCTCAGGAACGCGGTCCGCCATGCCGCCAGCCGGGTTCGAGTGGAGCTCCGTTCGGATACCCAAAACACCCTCATCTCCGTCCACGACGATGGTGCTGGAATTCCACCCGAGCTCCGAGAGAGGGTCACGGCACCCTTCGTCCGCCTCGAACCCGACCGGCCGCGCAAGACGGGCGGCGCGGGCCTGGGCTTGGCTATCGTTCGGCGCATTCTCGAGCGACACGGCGGCCAGCTCTCCATCCAAGACTCGCCTCTGGGTGGGGCGGCCGTGATCACGGCCTGGCCTCGGAGATCCGGACGCTAGAAGAGGGGCATCGTGCCCATGCCCGATTCATCCCTTCTTCGACCGGCCCTAGAAGAGAGAGCCTGACGGGCACTAGGCTCATCCGAGACTTGGGCTTCGTGTAGCCCAGCTGCAAAGGAGGGAAGGGGCAGCCTCTCCCCGAGAGCGCGGCTCATCAAAGCCCCCCGGCTATGGGGCCAGGTCTCGTTCAAGCGGTGCGAACAAAAGCCGCCACCTTGCTGGCGAAGGGAGTAGACCGCGGCCTTCAGCGGTAGAGGACAGAGCGTTCAAGGAGTTCATCCACCCCCGTCGACCAGGCCGGCCTCTCTTCGACCGTGGCCCAGCCTTGGGCCGAGTCCCACCACTCGTCCACCCATCCCATGGCGAGGACGTCTTCGTCGATCTCCACCTGTCCACCCGGTCGGGGCGCTACGATCTTCGCTCCACTTTCGAGGGCCGCTCGACGGATGCGCTGAATGGGCTCCACCCAAGGGTGGAGCGCCAGGTCGAAGGTCCCCCAGTGGGCGGGCAGGAGCAGCTTCGCCTCCAGCATGGCGTGGGCGATCAGCGCTTGCTCGGGACCCAGATGTACGTCGGACCACATCGGGCTGTAGGCCCCCGTTTCGATGATGGAGAGGTCGAAGGGACCAAGCTGCTCCGAGATGTCTTCGAAGGCTGGATGCAGAGCGGTGTCCCCGCTGTAGAACACGCGATGCTCGGGCCCAGCCAGGGCCCAACCCGACCACAGGGTCGCGTTCATGGAGGTCAAGGACCGCCCAGAAAAGTGTCGAGCTGGGGCGCAGGTGATGGTCAGGGGACCAAGCTCTCTGGACTCCCACCAGTCCAGCTCCTCGATACGGGAAGGGTCGATGCCCCAGTATTCCAGGTGGGCGCCGACGCCGAGAGGTACCAGCCAGCGGGTGTCGAAGCGCTGCATTTGGGAGATGGTGGGATGATCCAGGTGGTCGTAGTGGTCGTGAGAGATGACGACGGCATCGATGGGCGGGAGCTCATTCAGGGGAAGAGGCGGCTCGTGAAACCGCTTCGGACCGGCCCAGCTGAGAGGCGAGGCTCGCTCACCCCAAACCGGATCGATGAGGACGCGGGACCCGTCTATCTCGATGATGAAGGTCGAGTGGCCCAGCCAGGTCACCCGAAGACCGCTCGGGGGAGGCACTGAGAAGTCCTCGCGGCGGCGTCGCTCGATTTCGATGGGGGCTGCAGGCGAGCGGCCCGGGTTGTCTTCCAGGAAGCGAGACAGCATCTGGTCGAGCCCGCCGTCCACCCGGGCCAGTTCGTTGTCGAAGCGGTCGCCCTTCCATTGGGGAGAGCGCTTGATCCGCTCAAGTCGCTGGCCTTCTGCTTTCTGGCCACTTGCCGTCCAGGTCGCCGCGACGAGAAAAGAGGGCACACCCAACACGATGAGGACCACGGCCAAGCCCGTGCGCCAGACCCACTTCAATGCTCCGTCGGGGTACTGCATTCATATCGCTTAGCTCAAGGCCTGTCCTTTCGCGGATCGCCCAGATGCTGCGCCTCCGAGCTTGCGATTGTTCTAGGCGGCCCATTTGGGCGTCTGCTGGCCGGCAGGATACACTTCCGCGGTCCAAGACGGCTTGCTGCGCCGTATGAGGTCAGCATGCTGGCTTCGATCGCAACCTTGAGTTGGGTCCTCGCCGCCACCGACCCCCATCCTTGCTCCAGCGAGGACTTTGAGGCGGTTCAGGCTCGTTTGGGCCAGGACGGCCGGCTCGAAGTGCAGTCGGTGGGCTCTGGACTTCGGATTGAAGTGTGGGATGCCGGACGAGTCCTTTGGTCGGGTCGCATTCAGGAGAGCGACTGCCTGCTCGTGGCCGAGGTCGTCGACATCCACGTTCGCCGTCGACTGGCCCCGGAGCGAATTCAGCCCTTGGGCGAGCTTCCTGCCCTCTCCACCCCGGTCCTGTCGGGCCCCGCCAAGGAGGCTACGCCAGACCGGGGTCTATCCTGGAAAGCCGAGCTGGGCGCAGGGGTTCTTTGGGAGCTCGGCGGCGAGGGCCTGGGTCGAGTCGGTGGCCAGGTGGACGGCGCCCTTGGACGGGGACCCTGGAGTGGTCGCCTCGAGCTGGGGCTGATGGCACCGGACGGGGCCGACGTCGTCGGAGCGGGTGAGGTCTTGGGGCGGGGGCGGCTCAGCAGTCTTCATCTTCTGGTCTTTGCTCGCGGATGCCGCATGGTCGGGCCCACCCGGCTCTGTGCCCACCTGGGCGGAGGAGCGGAGCACGTCTGGGCGCGGGCCGATGGCGTAGGCGTTTTTCAAGAGGCGCCCGGTTCGGCGTGGCTGGCCCGGGGCGAGGGGGTGCTTTCTTTGGGCCTGGGTCGGGCGCCAGGGGTCGAACTGTTGGTGCGAGGAACCGTTCGCAGCCGTCGGCTCAGTCTGGGCATCGAGTCTGCGGGGCTCGAGCTCGGTCTTCCGCCCTGGTCGGCCCAGCTGGGTCTCCGAACATTCCTCGAGATTCTTTGAAGGTGCTCGGCTCCTTTCGACATTCACGTCCGAGGCTCATGGGGAGCCCAGGACGCATGGAGCTGGTCGCCGACGCCACCGAATCGGCCGAGGCAGACCCTGAACTCGCTTTGGTCCGGCGCTGTCGGGCCGCGGACCGGTCCGCCTGGCGGTCTCTCTATGAGGCCCACCAGCCCTTCGTTCATCGTGTCGCCCGGCGTTTGGGAACGCCAAGCGACGAGGTCGAGGACGTAGTGCACGAGGTCTTCATGGTCGTGATGGCGAAGCTAGAGCACTTTCAAGGCGGACGGTTCACGACCTGGCTCTACCGAATCACGGCCAACGTATCCGCTCACCACCACCGAAAGCGGCGGCGCCGGCGCGTCCTGCAGAGCTGGTCGGAGCGCATGGGATTCGGGTCGGCAGAGAGTCCTGAAGCTATTTCCTCTGCCGCCAGTGACGCCCGGGCCGTGGACGCCATCTTGGAGCGGATGAGCCCGAAGAAGCGGGAGGTCTTCGCGCTCTTCGAGCTAGAGGGTTTGTCGGGAGAAGAGATCGCCGAGCACGTCGGCTGTCCCGTCAATACCGTTTGGAGTCGGCTCCGCCACGGGCGTCAGGACTTCTTGCGCATTGGCCGTCGACTCGGCGTCCTGGAGGACGGGGCGTGAAGCGTTGGACCGAGGAGGAGGCGCCACCCGGCGTGGCGGAGCTCCTGAAAGCTCATCAGGCCAGGGCCGAGGCCGACGTCGCCAGCACCGAGCGGGTCTGGCGTCGTCTTCAGTCGCCCGAGCCCAATCGGGACGCCCGCTGGCCGTGGGCGGTCGTACCCCTGATGTCCGCGCTCGTGTTGGTGCTGCTCTTGATGCGAGCGGATGGGCCGCCTGGGGTCAGAGTGCGAGCGGTGGAGGGGCCGGCCTGGTCCGGAGACCAGGCGCTGGAAGTGGGACGAAGCCTACGTCCTCCGCTGGAGGTTCGGACCTCCATCGACGGTATGGTCGAGCTCGAGAGCCAAGGCGAAGATCGTCTCCGATTGGAGTCGGCGGGACGGCTTCGAGGCTCCGCTCTCGAGCAGTGGTCCTTGCTCCGGGGACAGGTCGAAGTTTGGGCCAGGGCCGAATCGTCCGAACTCCCCCTCGAAGTTCGAGCCGAGCCTTGGTCTCTCACCGCCCTCACCAGTCGCTTCCGGGTCGAGCGATTCGAAGACGGTCGCGTGCGCGTGACCGTGGTGGAGGGTCAGGTGGGACTCAGAGGTCCTTCCAAGACCGCCGTCCTTCGGGCGGGAGAAGTCTTCGACGAGCGCGCGCCGGCGAAGGCCTTAGTCGAAGAGCCCGTGACCGACGCGCTCGTTCCAGGGTCCGCGTCCGACGCGCCGGTCGTCGACGAGCCCGTTCCACCCAGACCTCGTCGCCCCCGGCGGGTCGAGGCCCAAGAGATCGAGGCGCCGTCCCCGGAACCACCTCCATCGCCTCCCGAAAGCTCGGCCGAGACCCTGTCCCGAGCCAAAGCCGCGAGCGACTTGGAGAGGGCGCTGGCCCTGTTCGACCGGGTTGCCGAGGCTGGGCCGCCGCTCGACGAGATTGCCGCCTTTCGGGCCGCCCAGCGCCTGAGGGCGGCGGGGCGACGGGACGAAGCCTTGGCCAGGCTCCGGGCGCACCTGACCCGATGGCCGAGTGGCGAGTTGACGGAGCTGGCTTGGCGCGACCTTGCGCGCATACATCTCCAGGATGGTCTGGCTGATCAGGCGCAGGAGGTCCTTCAGGAGTATGTACGAGCTTATCCTGCGTCGAGGGCTCAGCCGGAGGTGAGCTTCCTGGAGGGTGAAGTCCTTCGAACCCTTGGTGAGTACGAACGCGCCGCCGTCGCCTACGAAGGGGCAGGTCGTGCGCCCCGCTTCGCCGAGCGAGCCGGCTTCTTGCGCGGGCTCTGCTTGGCTCGAGCGGGACAGGAGGAGGCGGCTCGACGGGTCCTGGAGGCTTTCCTGGAGCGCCATCCCGGTTCGTCCCAGGCTCGATCGGCCCGTCAGATTCTGGGTGAGGAAAAAAAGAGTGAAGGCGAAGGGGGCTCCGAGTCATTCACCGCCACCCAGAAGGAGGGTTTGAAATGATGAACAGCAACAAGACAGCACTCGCTTCACTGGCCGTCCTCGGCGCCGTAGCTTGCGGGGGAGATAGTTCCATGCAGCTCGGCTCCCGCTTCTTGGCCTCGGCCAGCGTCGGTTCTGACGGTGGTGGATTCGACGTGGACGACGGCTCGGCCCTGGACGGACTGAGTCTCGAGGTCCCGGCAGGGGCGTTGGACGAGGAGGTCACCCTAGGCGTGACGCCTAGCGTGAACCTGCCGGTCGAACAGAATATCGACTGGATCGGACCCGCCGCCGACTTCGGGCCCGATGGTCAGCAATTCGCGGTGCCCGTCCGGATCACGATGCCGCTGAGCCAGAGCCTGTCAGACGGTGAGGCCGTGGTTCGAGTGATCAGCGCCGATGGCACCCAAGAGCTGCTGTCTGGGGCCTCGGTCCAGGTTTCAGCGGGCTCCGTGAGCTTCGAGATCGACCACTTTACCCGCTTTCAGCCGGGTCGGCAGCCCTCGGGCCAGTGTACGAGCGATGCTGATTGTCCCCAGGGCGAGGAGTGCTCCCCCAACCGAAGCTGCGTTCCCAGCCAGACGGGTTGCACCGTCAACGCCGACTGCGCCGCCAACGAGGTCTGCGCGCAAACCGCGACCGGAGGGGCGTGTGTCGTCGGAGAGTGCACGGCTGACGCCGACTGCGCCCAGGACGAAGAGTGTTCGCCCAACTACACGTGCGAGCTTGCGCCGGAGTGTCGAACTGATGCCGACTGCCCACAGGGTGAAGAGTGCTCTACCGCTCAGACCTGCGTCCCCGTTCGGACCGGCTGCACCACCAACGGCGACTGCGCGATGAACGAAGTCTGCCTGCGCAACGCCCTCGGACCCGGGATGTGCATCGTGGGTGAATGCACGAGCGACGCCGAGTGTGCCGCGGGTGAAGAGTGTTCTCCCAACTACGTCTGCGTGACGGTGCCCCAGTGCCGAAGCAATGCCGACTGTGCTCCGGGTGAGGTCTGCCGGACCGACGGCACCTGCGGTCAGCCGCCTCAGTGCCAGACTGACCAGGACTGCATACAGAGCCAGCTCGGCCGAACCTGTACCCGAGGCATCTGCATCTAGTCTGTCGGTCGGCCGCTGACGGCCGAGTGTGGGTCGGCCCCTGACGGCCGAGAGGGTGCGCTCGGCTCGGGCTCAGTGGTCCGAGCCGGGCTTGCCCCGTTCGTCCCTGGGAAGAACGCCGATGCTCTGCTTGAGCTTGGGAGAGGACCTTCCGGCTCGGGTCGGGCCCGAAGCCGGAAGGCCATTGCTCAGCTTCCTGGGCTCGGCGCGCCGTTCACGTAGTCGGCGGAGCTCGAGTCGACGCCGGTGACGCCCCCGACCAGCTGCAGCGAGTCCCCGCCCGTAGCCTGAGGGGCGAAGTCGAAAACGCCCGGTGCGGTCTCGGACCAGATCCCGGCCGCGACGGCAACGTCGGCTCTGTCGCCCGCTCCGTCGCTCGACCCCCAGCGTACGTAGTCGACAATGGTATCTGGATTGGCAAAGGCGCCCCCCCGGTCGTACAGGCCCAAGCCCGCGACGTCGGCAATGTCTCGAGGAGACTCCAGGGTCAGGACCTCACCGGGTTCCAAGACCAGATCACCCCCGCCGATGATGGTCGCCGAGGACAGCGCGTCGTAGGCGCCCACCGCGAAGCAGAACTGCCAGCTCGATACGTCAACCGTGCCGGGGCCCAGGTTGACCAGCTCGACGAAATCTTGGCCCTGTCCGCCGAGGTAGCTGACCTCGCTCAGAGCAACGTCCCGCGCCAGGCCGGGGCCGATCAGTCGGTCGCCGAGGTCGATCTGCGCTCGAAGCTCGCCCGGCCGATTGGTTTCGGTGTGGATGTTCACGTAGAACTGAGCTTCTTGCAGGGCCTGCACGAAGTCTTCCGGCGTCGACTCGGGAGCGAGCTCGCTGTCCTCCACCAGATTGAAGCGCCCGTAGAGCACGCTCGCCCGGTCTTCTGGACCCTGGGACGGGATGGTCAGCGGATAGGCGATGGGGCCTGTTGCTTCCTCGAAGCTCTGGGTCGCCTGTCGGAGTCCGCGGTGGACGTGACCGGGGCCAAAAGGCGGTGCGGGCTCGAAGAGCGGGCCGCTCAGACCTTCGAAACTTCCGGCGATGGCGAAGAGGCCGTTCCAGACAGCAAAGACGACCCGGCCTTCCGCTTGGCTGTCGACCTGGACCGGAGGGACCTCCACGTCCGGCGACAGGGCCGCGATGCCGGACAAGTCGGCAGCGGGGTTTGGGAAGCCGAATGAGAGGGCCTGGCTCTCGTAGTCGCTCGGGCTGCTGAGCAGGTTCTCCTCGCCGCGGAGTAGAGATAGGGACTCAGCTTCTCCCTCTGCGGAGGGGACGAAGTCGCCGGCCGTCCAGAGGCCGGCCTGGACCGCCTCATCGAGGCGGACATTTTCGATCGTCGCCGCTCCATACTGGAGGTAGTCGGCCATGGTGTCGGGGTCGCCGAAGCTTCCGCCGCGCCAGTACAGGGCCAAAGCGCCCTGATCTTCCAGGCCCTCGGGCACTCGCAGGACCAGCAGGGCGTCTGGCTCGAGAATGAGATCACCAGCACCCAAGACGTCGAAGTTCGACAGTGGGATGTACTCGCCGATGCGTGGACAAAGGACGAAGCCGCTCGCATCGACGGTACGGTCGCCTAGGTTGCGGAGTTCGATGTAGTCGACGAAGCGGTCGCCGCGATGGAAGACCTCGTTCATCACCACCCGGCGGGCCGAGCTGGGTGGCTCGTCCGAAGACTGGCCCGGGCTGGGCAACCGTGACTCGAAGTCGCTGGAGGTCGAGAGCGGCTCGGTGCCACCTACGTAGGTCAGCGTGAGCCCGGGACTGGCGGCGGGAACGAAATCGAAGCCGGCCCCGGCTTCGGTCCAGAGCCCTGCCGCCACTGCGACGTCGGCTCGGTCTCCACTACCCTCGCCGTCACCCCATCGGAGGTAGTCCACCAGCCGGTCCGGGTTGGCGAAGCCAGAATTGTCCAAGTAGAGGCCTAGGCCTGCCGCGTCAGCGAGGTCACGTTCCACGTCGAGGACCAGGACCTCGCCCGGATCCATGATCAAATCGTCATCGCCGACGATGGTGGCCGAGCTCAGAGGGGCGTAGTCACCGACGCCGAAGCAGAAGAACCAGCCCGAAACGTCTACCGTGCTTTGACCAAGGTTCTCCAGCTCCACGAAGTCCTCTGATGCATCCCCGGCGTGGCCGAGCTCGCTGATGACGACGTTCGGTCGCGCAACCGGGTCGGGATCCGGATCCGGGTCCGGATCCGGGTCCGGATCAGGGCTCGTCGCGTTTCCGTTGGTGGTGGGTTCATCTTCGCCGCAGGCCGAGGCGCCGAGGCAAATCAGACTAAGAAAGATGGCTTTCGTTTTCATGCAGTCTCCATTGCGTTGTGGGGTGCGGTTCATCCGCTCCTGAGGATAGACTCGACGGCGAGTGCTCTTCTCATCAATGGAATGAAGCCTTCTTCCGGGCCATGGCTCTCATAGACTCCGACTATACCTATGAGGCATCGCTCACTTCGATGGCAGCCATCGCTTTGGCCTATGCGTCGTCGCGGGAGGCTCGGGCCTAGGATGGAGACATGAAAGAGCTGATCCTTTGTGCCCTCTTCGTTACTGTCACCTCGGAGGCTTGGGCCCTACCCACCTATCCGAACCAGGTCCCAAACGCGCCCAACGGATGTGGAACCTGCCACTTGAGCGAAGCCGGTGGGGGACCTCGAAACCTATTCGGCCAGGCCGTACAGGCCTCTTTGGTGACGGGCCAGGTGAATTGGTCGAGCTTGGTCGACCTCGACTCGGATGATGACGGCTTCACGAATGGAGAAGAGCTTGGCGATCCGCGAGGGGTTTGGCGCCTGGGCGATCCCCGTCCGAGGGACTTTCAGGGCCAGCTATCGGATCCTGGAGATCCCGCAAGCACGCCCCTCCTCGAAGCGAGGGGAGACGAAGGGCTCGGGAACGGCCAAGGGGGCTGCCGAGGAGGAGGTCCGCTTGGCTCAGGCGCTGGTCTTGCTTTGCTCGGGGGCGTGCTGGGGCTCGCCCTTCGCTCGAGAAAGGGAGTAGGAACGAGAACGTGAGGCTCGGGCCCGCCATCGCGCTCGCTGCCTCGACGTGGGCCTGTCTCGACCCCTTGGTAGACGAGAGTGAGGTGGAGTTCGTTTTTGGCGTGAGAGGCGTCGAAGGCCCGGACGACGCGCCTCTGTTGGAGGAAGACCCCGCTTTTCGTGAAGAGGTCGCACTCTTCCCCGACCGGCTTCCTTACCTTCGGGGCTTTGCCAAGGGGCGGGTGGTTTGGTTCTGGGACGTTCCTGGACCGATGTCCGAGGCCGTGCCCCCCTTCTTTCTCCTCGAGCGTGACGGGCAGCCCTTGGGTCTACCCATCGTGGACACCATCCCCGGGCAGACGGGCTATGGGCCTTGGTGGCGCCTGGTTCGTGTTCCGGTCACGGATGACTACGACGATGAACCCATCTGGTCCCGGGCAGGCATTGACGAAGCGCTGAGGCGCGGTTTGGTCGAAACACCCATCGAAACCCGCCGAATCATCAATGCGCCCGTGGTCACGGCCGACACCCTCGTGCAGTTCGTGCCCAGCGATCCTGAGCAAGTACGTTCGCCGACCAGGGTATGGTACCGAAAGCGCATCGCGTTTTGGGTGCGTTTCTCTCTCGAACAAGAGCTCGACACGAATCTCAGGAGCATACCGGTCGGCACTTTGAATCGGCTGCAGAGGGTCAATCAGCCCTTCCTTCTCTCCGAGGATCGAGAGCAGTTCGACCTCGACGGCGATGGGCGCCAAGTGAGCACCAACGACATTTTCGAGTTCGGTCCTGAGGACCTCGACTACACAGCTGCCTGGACCGAGCGCCGTGTGCGTACACGGGCCGACTACGAGTCCTTCGACGACGGGACGCCGGAGTTGGCCGAGCATGTTGGCCTGGACTCCAGCCCTCTCGTGGTGGGGACCGAGCAGATCCCGGGCCTATTGGCCTGCCCCCTCCAGCGAGAGCCGGGTGAGCTGTGAGGATCGCCGTCCTCATGCTCGTGCCCGTCGTCTGCGGTTGCGGCGGCCTCGATCCCCAGGTCGGTGACCTCGTCAACGCTCGATGTCGTGACGAGGATTCGAACCCCGATCGGGACGTCTCTTTTCGGGAGGACGTGATGCCTCTCATTCTGGGAGAACGCGATGACCCTGGCTGCGGTTGTCACCTCCCGAACGAACCGGACCCCATCGGCTTCACCCTCACCGGGCTCGATCTCTCTTCCTACGAGGACTTGCTGCAGGGGGGCGCAAACAGCGGAGGAAGCATCGTGGTCCCCGGTTCACCCTGCGCCAGCATCCTTTGGCAGAAGACGGGATCAGCGCCGCCCTTTGGTGCTCGGATGCCCTTCGATGGACCTCCCTTTCTCTCACCTGCCGCCCGCCGTCTGGTTGCGGACTGGATCGCCGAAGGCGCGAACGATGACTAGGCGAGTACGGAAGTGGCCCCCCGCTGGCTGGATCCTCGCCTTGCTGCTCATTTTCTTCTCTTGCAGCGCCAGCACGCCGGGGCGACGCAGCGGTTTGAAGCAGGCCCAAGTGGAAGCCATGCCCACGGAGGTCCAGGATGCATATCGACTCTTCGCGCAGCGATGTTCCCGCTGCCACACCTTGGCTCGACCTCTAAACTCGGGAATCACGGACGGTCATCACTGGCGGGTCTACGTGCGCCGCATGCGCAAGATGCCGGGCTCGGGGATCTCGTATCGGGACGCAGATCGTATCCTCTTGTTCCTCGACTACTACTCCCTTCAGGTCGAGGAGGGGCGCTGGTCGGGGGGCCTCCGGCGGGACCTCCTGAAGAGCCTCGGTCCCGATGACGCTCCGCCGGAGAAGTTGGAGCCCGAGCCTTGAGAGCGCTCATCGCCGTCTTGCTCATCTTGGCCGTCGTGCTGGCCTACGCGGAACCTTCAGCCACGGCCTTCGAGATCGAGCGCAATTTCGCTGGCTCCATACAGCTCGACTACTTGGCCATTCCGAGCAACGAGCGAGGTCGCGACATCGCCTTGGATGGCTTCACCACCGAGCTCGCCTTGAAGCTGGCCGTCGACTTCGGAGAGCGAACTTCGGCCAACGTCAAGGTCTGCTATGGTTGCCATGGATTCGAGGTGGCGATGGCCTACCTAGACCTGAGAGTGGTGGACCAGCTCAACTTCCGGGTCGGGCGTTTCACCCCACGCTTCGGAGACTTCTGGCTCCGGCATGACCCGGCCAACCACCGCGCCAACACCAAACCGCTCATGTACGACATGGGGAGAATGCTCCGCCGCACCGAGTTCAACAACAGCATCCTCCCCATCCCCTACGCCGACAATGGCGTCGAGGTCTACGGCACCCAGTGGTTCGGTGACGACGTTCAGATCGACTGGGCTGCCCACCTCGTTCAAGGTCTGCGGGGTCCGGAGGGAGGCTTCGACGTGGACTTCGTCCTCTCCCGTTCTCCGGCTCTCTACTACATCGACAACAACAGCGAGCCGGCGCTGGGAGGTCGGCTCGCGCTAACCATCAACTTCACGGACTTCATCAGCGCAACCGTCGGTGGAAGTACAATCTGGGGACGGTGGGATCCCGACCGTTTCAACGACTATCTGATCCTCGGCACCGATCTCTATCTTCGAGTCTACGCCCTGGCCCTGAGAGCGGAGGCCGTGACGCGTAGAACCGAGTTCACCATAGGCCCCAATCCCGAGTCGCGTTTTCGCTTCGAGATCGACGACGACTTCTTCATCAAGGAGGGCTTCTACGCCGAGCTTGAGTATCCCTTCTCGCGATGGCTGGAGGCCTTCTTCCGCCTCGATGGGCTGCGCCAGCGGGGAAACGTTCTCGTGACGAGCCCTCTCAGCCGGGACAGCGCGATCTTGCGCTACACTCCGGGCGTCAATGTGGTCTTCCATCCATCCTTGCGCCTCAAGCTGTCGGCCGAGTTCTGGGACTTCTCGGACTTCCAGGATGAAATCGCGCTCCATGCAGGAATGACCGCCAACTTCTGAGGCCGAGGTCAGTGGAAGGGAAGACGTTCAACGGGCGCTATCGACTCGATGAGCACCTCGGTTCGGGAGCCATGGGGGCCGTCTATCGGGCTCGACATCTGGAGCTCGACACCGAAGTAGCGGTCAAAGTCCTTCACGCAGAGCTACGACACACGCAGACGGAACTGGTCGAGCGATTTCGGGCCGAGGCCCGAGTCGCGATGAAGATCGACCATCCCAACGCGGTCCGCGTGTTCGACTTCGGACAATCGGAAAACGGCGATCTCTACCTCGTCATGGAGCTTCTGACTGGCCGGGACCTCCAAGCGGCCATGTTGGAGGGTCCGCTCCCACGGGAACGGGTTCTTTCCATCGCTCGGGACGTGGCAGCTTCGCTACAGGCCGCCCACGACGCGGGTGTCGTCCACCGTGACCTCAAGCCGTCCAACATCATGCTCACGGAGCGGCCAGAAGGAGAGCGCGTGAAGGTCTGTGACTTTGGACTGGCCAGAATCGTGAGTGGCGACGGCTCGATGACGCAGAGCGGAGCCGTCTTCGGAACGCCGAGCTACATGTCTCCCGAGCAGGCCCGAGGCGTCCCGGCCGATGCCCGCGCCGATGTCTATTCTCTGGGCGTGATCATGTTTCGCCTACTGGAAGGGCGCCCACTCTTCCAGGCTGAGACGACGGTTGGGATGCTCATGAATCACATCATGGAGCCGCCGCCTTCGCTCACCGGGCAGTCCTTGGCTCTGACCGACCTCGTCGCGTCCTGTCTGAAGAAGGCGCCCGACGATCGGCCCCCCTCGATGTCGGTCGTCATCCAAGCCTTGGACGCCATCCGAGACCCCCAGGGCTCCTCGGTCCCGTCCCAAGCCGCGGGCCCGCCCGACCACGACAAAGACTCGGTCCAAAGGGCCGCGCCTCGTCGTTGGTCCCTGGCGGTGGCGGGGCTCTCGGCCCTCGGGGTCCTGTTGGGCCTAGGGTGGCTCTGGCCCCTGGGTCCTTCCACCGAACCCGTCACTCGGTCTGCGTACGAGCGCGAGGCCTCCATCGCGGCAAGGGACCCTTCCGCGCCTTTCGATGCCGGTGGGGCGCTTTCTTCGAGCCGCCCGATTCATGAGGATCCTGAGCCCGTCCAAACGCCAGGGCGTGCGGCGCAATCCGTGGCCGTGGGACCAGATCAGCCGTCGAGGCCGGTTCGAAGCACCCGTAGGGCGAGGTCGCCCAGGATCGAAGCGGTTCCCAACGCGGAAGACCGTTCGCAGGTCCAGCACCGAAACACGCCTGATCTCTCGGTCGATGCACAGGCCTTGGAAGCTGACCCCGAACCCCCCTCTCAGATCGAGGACCAGACCCTGGAGGACCCGAGACCTGCTCCTCTCGAGGAGGCGTCCTCGAAGGATCCGGCCCCGGTCTTCGACCCGAAGCTCAGCATCGAGTCGCTGACAGTTTCGGGGGGGATGGGTCTGACCCGCTATCAGCGCGCCTTGGAACGGAGCCTGAAGCGGCTCGAGGCGTGTCTGCGACCGAGGGCCCTCGAAAGGGGTAGGGCGGGCGAGGTCAGGGTCCGGCTCCGACTCGGGTTCAACGGTCGGGTGCAGTCGCTGGACGTGGACGATAGCCAGATCCCCGGCGGGCGGAGCTGTGCCGTTCGTCATGTCCGAGGCAGCCGCCTCCCGCTACCCGACACGGGGGCAGTGGTCGTCGAGTACGTTCTGCGCATACAAGGGGCGTAGCCGTGGACCTCACCCAGCTTCGCTACTTCTTGGCCGTGGCCGAGCACGGCAGCATATCGGGCGCCGCTCGGGTCCTGGACATTCGGCAGCCCACGCTCAGCGTCGCCATCAAGAACCTGGAAGAAGAGCTAGGTGGGACGCTGCTCCACCGAGATGCCCGCGGCGTCAGTCTCACCTCTTCCGGGCAAGTGGTGTTGGAAGAGGCCCGAGAGGCGCTTCAGACCCTTGAGCGCATGCGCGCACGGCTAGAGGGGCTCGAGTCGGGAACGGTGGGGAGCTTCGAGGTGGGCTGCAACGAGTCTTTGGGGGCCTACTTCATGCCGGAGCTGATTCGCACCTTCATCGAGGCCCATCCCCAGATCGAGGTGTCGATTTGGAATGGGTCTTCGGACTTGGTTCGTCAGCGAGTCATCGATCGGCGCCTCGACTTCGGGATATGCGTCAATCCTCAGCCCCACGACGACTTGGTGATCGTGAAGCTCTTCCGAGACGGGGTCGAAGTCTACGTGTCGGCCGAGGAGCCAGAGCCGAAAACGACCATGGACGCTTTGGCCCGAATCCGAAGGGGACCCCTGGTCGGCGCGCGACGGATGGTCCAGGTCCAGGACTTGATCGCTCGTTTCGAGTCCGACGAGGTGATGCCGGCTCGCTTCATCGATTGCGGGGACCTCCATATGGTGCGTTCCCTGATTGGCCGCGGCGTGGGCGTGGGGCTCCTGCCTCGGCGGGTCGCCCATACCGAAGGACCCGGCAAGCTTAGAAAGCTCCATCGCAAGCTCCCCGCTTATCCCGACATGATCAGTCTTCTGTACCGGGGCGACCTCCACCGGACGCGAGCCGCCATGGTGCTCAAGGAAGTCCTCGTCGAGCATGGGCGATCGCTGCGCGTCGATGATCCGAGGGAAGGCTCGATTTTGCCGCCCGAATGAAGTACCTCCACGGGTCAGGCTCCGGCCGTCCTCATGAAGGTGTACGTCTGCACCGGCAAGCACTGCCGCAAGAAATCCGAATGCATCGAAGCCGTCCTCCGCGCGGCCGGTCCGAAGACCCATCCGGTCTCGGTCAAGTGCCAGAAGATCTGTAAGGGGCCCGTCGTCGGGGTCAAACTTGGTGGACAGGTCGAATGGTTCAAAGAAGTGGACAGCCCAAAGAGCCTCCACGCCCTTGCGCGGATGGTGTCGAAAGGGGTGCTCGTGAAGCCTTTAGAGAAACGTCGGGTCCCGAAACGCTCGGGCGCGCTACGTTGTTGAGAATGAGAATCATAACCATAAGTATCTGCAATTACTTGTTGTTTTTCGTTCAGTCATCCCGCCCCTCCGATCTTAAGTAGGAGCCATGTCGGAGAAAGCACTGGCCACCCGCCTCAACGAAGCCGTCGCGCTCGAGCACACTCTCGCCATGCACTGCTTCCTCTACGAAACGACCGTGACCGGTTTGTGGCGCGTTTCCCTCGCGCCGCTCTTCAAGTCATTGGGCAATGAGGCCCGAGAGCACGCGAAGCTATTCGGCCAGAAGGTCGTGGCTTTGGGCGAGTTGCCGGCGTGCGCGGTCGGACCGGTCGCACCCGCCCAAACCGCGGATGAGATGGTGCAGATGGTTCTAACTTTGGAGCATCGAGCCATCAGCCTTTATGCCACTGCCTTGGAGGCGGTGGACGAGGGCGACGTGGCGATGCGGAACATGCTCGAGGACCACATCGACTCCGAGCAGCGCCACATCGACGAGATCACTCTCCTCGCCACCGGCAACGAGCGCTCAGCCCAGTCTGCCGTACGCGCCGCCTCCTGAAACGCCCTCGCGTCCTGAGAGCGGGCGGCTCTACGCTGTGTTAGCTCTGCTTGCAGAGTGTACGTCCTCGGCGCCATCGCCGTTCTCTTTGGGCTTGCCGCCGCCTTTGGCCTCTTCAACCACCACGTCCTCCGGCTACCCTTCACGATAGGCCTCCTCGTCTCGGGTTTGTCGGCTTCCCTGGTCATGTTGGGAGTCGACGCCCTGGTGCCGAGTCTGGGTCTCGCGAGCGTAGCCCGTGCCGTCGTCCAAGAGGTCGATTTCGCGAACGCCATCCTTACGGCATGCTGAGCGTGCTCCTGTTCGCGGGCGCGCTCCACGTCGACTTGGACTCCTTGCTTGGCCGCTTGGAGACCGGCTCGCGGACGGCTCAGAGCGCTTGAAGGTGGGGCCCAGCCCCCACGAGAGGCTGCACGACTGTTTCGGGAGCGGCTCGACGGCGGCGCCTGGCTATGAGGGCCTGACACTTTGCGATGGCGGTCGAGACGGCACGGATGGGATCCTTTTCCAGCTCTTTCACCAGGATGATCGGTCCCTTCTCCTGATGGAGCTGAATGACACACTGGATGCTCCGTCCGGAGCGAGCCTCTTCGAGGCGTCGGAGCCCGACCACGACCCGACCCAGTCGATGGGAGAAGTCGTGTAGTCCCCTCGCGGTCTGGTTGAGGACGACCTGCGCCGTCATGTGGTCGATGGCTTTGTTGGAGGAACGCACTTCGATCTTCATGTCTCCGAGGCTAGCGATCGGGCCCGTGTATACAATTCAGTAAAATTGAGCATGGCGTGTAGGTTGGGTCGACATGAGCGGGGGAGCCCAAGGCCGCTCCCCACGAAGCATCTGCGGGCGAACCGGACGATCCTCTCAGTCTCGTCGTCGGAAGTGCCGGAACGGAAAGCTCGAGGTTCATTGGTCGGATTCGGGAGGCGTGGGAGCGGTCGTAGTTTGGGATTCGGAATCACCGTGCTGCCGCGGTAGAGAGTCAAGGCCTCACCGTCAACCGCTGACGGATGTCCAGGTCCGGGAAGTCCACGCGGGCAGCCATGTAATCCACGACCGCCCCCGCAATGTCCATTTGGGTGCAGTCTTCGTCGAGTTCGACGACCTCGGTACGTCCGCCCCTCGGGCCGCTTCGACCAGTCGCCGCGTGCTGTAGGACTTCGGACCGCACAAGAGGAGGGCGAGCTTCACGGTGGCCAGGCCGTCATGCCGAGATTGGGCCGGCAACGGGCCCTTGCAGGTACTTTGGGGCCGTGGGTTTGTTCAATGCCCGGCTTGGGCTTCGATCCACTCGGAGACTGACCGAAGGTCCCCAGGGCGCCCTGTGAGATGGCGCGCCGTCTCGAAGTCCTGGGCGAGCGCGAAGGAAATGGGGGCGTCGGCGTCGGCGTCTCGGAGCTTGGCTTCGACTTCGGCCCAGCTCGGGTTCGAAGCCGCAGCCCGACTGCACCTCGGGTCGATGGCCGGATAGATTCCGAGACGGGCGCGGGCTGAGCAAGTCGTGATGACGGCGTCGAATGCTCCGAGTAGCGGGTTGCTTGTGGATGAGGGCGGTCGGGCCGTGACGATGTTCCAGGGCTCAATCACGAAGCAACGGCGAGCTCGGACCCGGAGCAGGTCCAAATCTCGGTCGATCCTTGCCGCATCATCACTGTGCACGAACAGGAAGACGGTTCCGTCAGTGGAGGATGGAAGGTCGAAGGTCACGAGGCCGTCCAAGCGGGTCTCGGCTCTAAAACTTGCAAGGTCGCCCCACAGCGGCCGATCGGGCCGCGTGCTGGCCCAGTAGACCGGTGCCTTTCGGCCGAGACGCCAGGAGAGCTCGGCCACCAAGAACATGAGCCCGGTCTCGGCTGAGCCTCGGATTCGAATTAGGCCCTCCGTGGGCACGGGCGCCAACAGGTCCACGGCCCAGATACCCGTCTCGTCTTCGGGCCTTGGCGCCGCGCCTCTCGCCTCTCGTCGAGCAAGAGCGGCATCCTCATGGCTCCATCCGGCCTGGCTCAGGGTCTCTGGGTCGGCGCCAGCCTTCAAGAGCATCTCCACCACCCCCATGTGGCCTCGAAGCGCGGCTGCGAAGAGCGCTGTGTCGCCCTGGGCGCAACGACAGGCCCGGTTTGGATCCGCACCCCGGGCAAGAAGAAGCTCGACCATCTCGGTGTCGCCCCCGGATGCGGCCAAGACCAAGGCGGTCCGGGCGTGGGCAAGGGGATGGTCCTGCTCGAGGGCCCATTCACGGGACCAGTCTTCTTCGAGGTCGATCCATTCAGGATGGACGTCCAGCATCCGAGCGACCTCCGGCAGCTGGCCCGAAGCCACCGCCTGAAAGAAGCTCGAGTGACCGGCTGAGCCGGCGCCCCTCGACGGCTCCACTTCGTTCAGGCGCGCGGCGAGCCGCTTTCGTCCAAGCCGAAGTCGCTTCTTCAACAGAGGCAAGGAGATGCCCATGCGCTCAGCGACCTCTCGCTGGGACCGCTGACGAAGGTCGAACTCCACCAGGGCCATACGCTCCGACTCGGGCAGCCAAGACAGCTTACGCCATAGAAGCTCGTGGTCCACTGCACCCGGGGATTCGGGCTCGCTCGGGGGCTCGAGGTCGGCCGAGGCCTCTGAACGAGCCTCCTTGCGCAGGTGGCGTAGGCAGTGGGTGCGTACGATGGCGGCCAACCAGCCAGAGAAGGCATCAGGATCCCGGAGCATAGGCAGCTTGCGGAAGACGTCGAGCCACACCTCCTGAATGACGTCGTCCACGGCATGGGACGGGACCTTCCTTCGGGCCCATCTTCGGGCCTTGGCGTCGAAGACTTCGATGAGTCGAAGGAGCTGGGGATCCTGCCGTTTCATACCTTCTAGAGCCAGGGGCTGCGCCCCAGGATACCCCGGAGATTGCCCCTGGAGGTCAAATCGGTTGGCCTCGGTCCGGACGACTTTCGAAGGTTTCCGGGTCCGATCCAGAAGGCTTTCCGCTAGGGGAGCCGCAGCTGAACCGTTTGGAGAGCGTTGGCCGGGAGCTCGAGGATGGCCAGCTCCTCGCCCACCTGAAGCTGGAGTTCGATTGGCCTCTTGGTGGTGTTCAGGAGCTGGACGCTGAGGAGGCCCTTCGGGTTCACCGTGGCGCAGGCGTGGAGTACGTCGGACCCCAGCTGCCCGAGCTCAGTTCGTGTCAGAAGGGCTTGGTCGCCGGGCCGAATGGTCCGGCTGAACTGACTCAGCACGTGGAAGACCGGCGTGTAGTGGATCTGTCCGCTGTCGACGTCGATCATGATCGGTGCGCCGCAGAAGTTTCCGACGTGGTTGGGTCCTCCATTTCGGTCGAGGACCAGGTTCCAGTCGATCCAGCCCGACAGCCAGTGGTTCGTGCCGACGATGATGTCGCGCGCGTAGCGATGGACGGGGGTGTAGATGGGGTGACGCTCTGGATGCGGGGCCCAGCTTGCGGTGTAGGCCCAGTCGGTGGCGTTCTCGTTCCACCAAAACGCATCGTTGGCGAACCATCCCTTCTCCTGAAAGCGCTTGGGGTCGCTGACGCCTTTTGGAGCGGGCTTTCCGAGGTCGTCGATGCAGCCCTCGGTGTGGATGATCTGGGAGTGGGGGTAGTGGGCGTGGACGGCTTCGAAGTCGTGTTCGTACACATCGACCGTGCTCGAGTACCAGTGGACGGCGGTCCCGAACACGTGGCGGGCGGCCTCGACGTCACCAAGGATGACGTCGGTCCATCGACGCATCTCATCTCGGTTCTGGTCGTAGATCAGGATCTTGGTCTCGGGGTGGGCGCTGGCTTTGAGCCTCGGGCCCAGGTGACGCTTGATGAAGTCTCGCTGGGACGCGGGCGTAAAGTGCATACTCTCCCAATGGCCATTGTTCCCGTTGGGTTCGTTGACCGGCGTCAGCGCCCACACCTTCACGCCCCGAGCCGCATAGGCGTCGAGATACTTGACGAGGTAGTCGGCGTAGCTGGCTTCGTGCTCTGGTAGGAGCCGGCCACCCGAACCCTGCCACTTATTGGCTTTGGAAGGACGGGTGTACCAGTCTTGGATGTCCTTCATCCAAGGGGGCGCAGTCCAGGCCGAGGCTACGATGTTCAGGGATGAATCCTGCTGCCCTCGCTTGATGCCCAGGGCCTCCTTGATCATGGGCAAGAGGTCGTAGGACTCGTCCGCGATCTTGGGATGCTCTTTCCTCGCGAAGCCTTCCTCGTCTACGGCCACACTGAAGTCGGCCAGCTTGGGTTCGGGCTTCTGGGCGTAGCTGTACCTTCCACGGACCGAGAAGTCCGAGGCGCCAATCATCGTCCGGGCGAGGGCGAAGTTGGCGCCCTGTTCTCCGAAGGCCCGCTCCATCAACGCCCGTCGCTGGACGGGCGGAAGGTGAGCCAGCACGAAGGCCGACGCCTCGGTGAAAGAGCTTCCAACGCCCCACACTCGCTGGCGGCGCCTCTCTAGCTCCACCTTCACCAGGGGCCCCTTAGCCGGCGCCCCCTTCACGAATCGGAGCGGAGGGCCTTTGCCGCCTCGCGCGCCGGATTCACTCGTCACCCACACCGCTTCCGTTGCTCGCCCCACGGGGCCACCCATTTTCCATCCGTCGCTCCGCGGCAATCGACGATTTTCTCTCCCCCGTCCGAAAAGGCGAGGTAATCCGCAACTTGACTTGCGTGTTCAGGTGGCGTCGGGGGGAATGGGCGGAAGGGGCGGATTGGGGGGTTCGATCGGGGCCCAAAAGTGTGGTGTTCTGACCGCCCGATGTGGGTATTCAAGGTCTGCCTCGTCGGCGCGTTCGCCGTGGGCAAGTCGAGTTTGGCGCGGCGCTTCGTGTCCGACGTCTTCTCGGACCGCTATCTGACCACCATCGGTGTCCGAATCGAGAAGCGGGCTCTGGAGGTCGACGGGGCCTCGGTCCGACTGGCTGTTTGGGACATTCACGGCGAGGATCGCTTCCAATCGGTCGATAGCCTCTACTTGCGAGGTGCCGCAGGAATTGCGCTCGTGGTGGATCCCACCCGGCCGGACACCGTCCAGGTGGCAACGGAGCTCTCCGAGCGGGCGCGGCGCGCCGCCCCAGAGGCCGTCCAGATCGTCCTCCTTAACAAGCTCGACCTCCGCGACGACTGGCGACCCGAAGTCGAAACCGTCGTCGACACCATCGGGGCCGAGGCGGTCCATCGGGTCAGTGCCAAGACGGGGGAGGGCGTCGAGGGTTCCTTCGACGAACTGACGCGGTCGATGCTGAAACGGGGTCGTTGAAGGATCGGATCCCGCCGGTCTAGCCTGTTGGCATGCACCAGCACGATGGCGATTCCCGAGGTGAAGACAAGATAGAGCGCATTCGGGACATCCTGTTCGGTGCCCAAGCCGAGGACTTCGAGAGCCGGCTCAACAGCCTCGAAGAGACGCTCTTCCGTACCTTGGAATCGACCCGACAGCAGTTGAGCGAACGCATCGAACAGCTTGAGCGAAACCTCCAGGACGGTTTGTCTGCCCTCCGAAACAGTCTGGACCTTCAACGAGAGGCGCAAGAGAAGCTGGCTCAAGACGTCGAGAACCGGGCAGCAGAAGACCGACGAGAATCCGACCGAAGGATCCGGGAGACCGAACGCAAGATCGAAGAGCTGGGTAGCCGCTTCGAAGGGGAGCTGCGAGATGCCAAGCGCGAAGCCGAGCAGCGACTGAACGACGGGCTAGCGAGTCTGCGTGATCGAAGCAACCAGCGGATGGATGAGCTCAAGAGCTCCAAGGCCGATCGCCTCCGCCTCGCCCAGCTCTTCGCCGACGCCAGCGAGGCGCTGGTCGGTGCGGGGAGCAAGGGCCCGGATGACTAGTCTCTCTCCTTCAAAACGGGAGCCCAGTATTCGTGAGCTTCGTCGCCTTCTCTTCGAAGCCGAGCTCAAGTCACTGCGGACGGTTCAGCAGGCGGTCGGGGATCCGACCGAGCGCCGCGTCCGCATCGAGCAAGACCTTTCCAAGCTCCTCAATTCGCTGAGCCCGGCCGAGCTTCGGGCCCTGGCTCATGACCTGCGCCCAGTCACCAAGCAAACACTAGCCTTGGTAGCCAGAGACGCGCCCGATGAGCTGGGTCGCATCCTCGCCCCCTCGCTCGGTCCCTTCATCCGCTCCTACGTTCGCGTGCTCATGTCCGGCGCGGTCGAGGGTCTGGCCAAGCTGCTGGAGAACGCGCTCACCCTCAAGAGCCTGCGCTGGAGATGGGAAGCTTGGACCACCGGGCGTTCCTTGGGTGAGGTCGCTCTTTATCACTCCCTCCTTTATCGGGTGAAGCGCGTCCTTCTCATTCACGAGCCTACCGGCGCTCTTCTGTGCGCAGCTTCGGCCGAGGAGAACGAGATCGACGATGACCTTGTGTCTGGAATGCTGACCGCATTCCGGAGCTTCATGACTTCGGTGGAGAGCTCCGACATCGACGCTTCCGACCTCATCCAGTCTGGCCCCCACGCCTTCCTCGTGCAGCAAAACGGTGCGCTCCTCATGGCGCTTCAGGTTGAAGGCGTCGTGCGTCCCCGTCTCACGGACCAGCTGGCCGAGACCCTGGATGCTATCGCTCGCTCCTATAGTGGCGAAGTCGAGGACTTCAGAGGTGATACGACTCCATTCGAGGCGGCTCGGCCCAAGCTCGAGGCCTGCCTCCTCTTCGAGGCACGGCAGCCCGGTACTCGTCGATGGACGAAGATGCTGGCCGCGAGCCTGCTCATTCTCCTCTTTCTCTCGGCTGTGGGCCTAGTGGGCTACCGCGTCTATCGAGGCGTCCTGCTCGATCGCTACCTCGACGCCCTGGCCGAGGCACCGGGACTGATCGTCACCGGTCACGAGAATCGTTGGCTCCAGTCCGAGCTTGAAGGCCTCAGAGATCCCAATGCACCCGCCCCATCGGACGTGTGGCGAGATTCGGGAGCAGCCGACGGATGGCTCGGTGATCCGCCCCAGGAGCGTTGGACGCCAGTACTCCTGTCTTCCCCTGAGCAGGTAGAACGGCGCTTGGCGGCGGCCTTCGCGGCCTCTGAGGATCTGATCGTATCGGTCGACGAGACGGGCACGGCCCAGTTGAAGGGACGGGTGGCACCAAAGGATCAGCTGCGCCTTTCATGGCTTCATCCGGCGTGGGTCGGCTTGGAGGCCATCGACCGCACTGGGCTCGAAGGGACTCCTGAGGGCGCGGGTTCCGATGGGGGAGCTGACGTGGATGCTCTCGTGAAGGCCTTGGAGGCCGTCTCGATCCCCTTTGCCATTTCCGAAAGCGAGACCAGGGGGGATCAGCCCCTGCTCGAGGCCATCGCACTTCTCAAGCGGCTCGATCGAGGTCTGACGACCCCCACTCAAGTCGAGGTCATCGGGCGGGCGGATCCAAGTGGCCCCGAAAACCTGAACCAGCGGCTCCGGGTCGAGCGGGCGGCCCACGTCCTCTCGTTCATTCGGACGGGTGCTTGGCGGCACCTTCGCTTCGCACCGATGGCCGCGTCCCCTGTTGAGGACGAAGCGTCCTCGCCCTCTGTACGCTTCCGGGTTCGCGTTCCATGAGTGACCAGACAGGAGCCCGGGCGGCCTGGTTGGAGACCGATGAAGAAGGGCGCATTCTTCGTCTGAGTGGTGACTTCGAAGCGCTGTGGGGACGTCGGCCCCAAGAGGGCTCGCTGATTTCCGACGAGTTTCCCGGCATCCTCGACCTGCCTCTAGAGGGCCTCCACCTGCCCACGCTGTCTCTGCTCGACGGTGTCGTCTTCGATTTGGTCGTCGTTCCCACGAGGAGCGGTCGGGTGCTCACCGCGGTCGAGCGAATCGAAGGGCCGCGGCTAGAGCAGCGCTTTCAACAGGAGCGCTTGGAGCTCGAACTCGAGCTCGAACGCTTCAAGCGGGAATTCGAGTTGGCCTTGGTCGGCTCGGATATGACCGTCTTCAAAGAGCAGGTGGTTGGTGGAGGCTTCACGTGGCTGGGGCCCGAGCGTCAATGGGTCCGAGATCGCTTCGGGACCGCCATCCAGGTTGGAGGAGTAGTCGACCTTCGCGGGGAATCGGATTTCCTCGCCACTTTGCTGGAGGAGATGGATGGGCGCCCTAGTCTGGAGGGCTTGGACTCGGTGCCCTTCTACGAAGCCGATGGGCCCCTCCTTCAGGCCAAGTTGATGAAGAGTGGTCTTGCCAGCCGAGTTCTGGTCCTGGCCCGTCATCGGGACGGTCATGCCCCGGGCTTAGGCTTCTTGCAGAGTGGGCGAGAGCTTCAACTAGAGCAGGAGGCGCTGTTGCGCCTTCTCGAAGAACGGGACGTGCTCGTCCACTGCGTCGTACACGACCTCCAGGGGCCGCTCCACGCGGTGGGATCGGCTCTGGTCCTCCTGCAAGAGAGCGCCCCGTCCAAGGGAGAAGACGCTGAGCTCTTACAGCTGGCGGTCCAGGAGACCGAGCGTCAGGTGGGCATGGTCCGTGAGATCGAGCAGATCTTCCAGCCCTCGTCGGAGGCGGCGCCCCTGGAGGACGTGGACTTGCTCGATGCGGTATCCGCCATCTTCCCCGTCGTGGAGCTCCGATGGCCGAGCGTTCGCTTCGTCTGTACGGAGACCGCGCTCCCCACACGGGTAGCCGGGGACTCAGGCCGTATGTTGAGAGTCCTTCAAAACCTCCTCGACAATGCTGCTCGCCACAGTCCCTCGGCGGGGGAGGTCCAGATCCGCTTCTCCGAACCCCAAGCGGGCCTGCTCCGCCTCTCGGTGCACGACTCGGGCTCCGGAGTGTCCGGCGACCTGGACGTCTTCGAGCGAGGAAGCAAGGGAAGCCGTGGCGGCCGCTGGGGGTTGGGACTCTTCTATTGCAAGATCACGGTGGAGCGCTGGGGTGGTCGCATTGGGCATCAGCCCAGTGACCTGGGCGGGGAGGAGTTCTGGTTCGAGCTCCCTGCTCGCGTCTATGACTGAGGTGTTCGCCGACCCTCGACCCTACTCTCTGGACCGAGAACGGTGGGCGGCTAGGGCTGCGTAGAGGACCGGCACCACGAAGAGCGTCAAGAGTTCGACCATCATGCCGCCCAAGATGGGAACGGCCATGGGACGCATCAGGTCTGCGCCCCGTCCCGTGGCGCTCACCACCGGAAGCAAGGCGATGAAGGTCGTCGCGGTCGTCATCAAGCAGGGGCGGAGCCTTCGTCGAGCAGCTTCGATGATTCGGGCCCGCCGAAGTGTAGCGTCCCGGGGAGGGTCCTGGGCGAAACTCTGCTCCAGGTAGGTCACCATCAACACCCCGTCGTCGCTTGCGATCCCCACCAGGGCGATGATCCCTACCCAGACCGCGACCGACAGGTTGATGGTCTCGACGCCAAACAGCGTCCGGAGGGGTCCAAAGTCCAAGAAGCCTTCGTGGCCATAGAGGCCAAGAAGGATGAAGGCACCCGATAGCGCCACGCCCACTCCGGTGAAAATCAATAGGGCGACGGCCGTGCTGCGAAACTGTAGGTAGAGGAGCAGGAAAACAACGAGAAGGGTCGCGGGCAGAAGAAGGGCCAATCGTTCTTCGGTCTGGGCCCGGGCTTCGAAGCTGCCTGCGAAACTCCATCGGCCTCCGGCGGGCGGGCGGAGTCGTCCCTCTCGTCGAGCGACCTCGATGGCCGTGTGCACTTGGTCGACGAGCTTCGATTCCGCTACGTCGGATTGGCCAGAAAAAGTCAGGTAGCTGGTAAGAAAGCCATCTTCTGAGCGAATGGACTGGGGGCCAAGTGCGTAACGAAGCTCGGCCAGTGACTCCAGGGGGACCTGGCTTCCCAGCGGGGTGTCTACAGGAAGCCGGCGAAGCGCTAGCAGAGAGTCCCGGTCTTCCTGCAAATGACGAATCCGAATGTCCAAGTGTTTGCGGCCCTCTCGGGTTCGGCCCAAGACCATGCCTCCGACCGCCTTTTCGAGAAAGGCATGGGCTCGGCCGACGCTGAGCCCGTGCCGAGCCAAGGCTTCGCGGTCGAAGTCGACTTCGAGGTAGGGTTTGGCGACGATTCGGTCGACGATCACGCTCGAGGGATCGACGGTCGGGACCTCTCGCAGCACCGTTTCGAGTTCCCTGCTCAGACCGGCGAGGACATCCAGACTTGGACCCTGAAGCTTGAGCCCGAGCGGCGAGCGCATGCCGCTCCGAAGCATGATCTGGCGCGTCTCGATCGGCTGCAGGAAGGGGGCACCCGTCAAGCCGGGCAGACGGGCTGCGTGCTCGACCTCTCTCCAGAGGTCCTCGGAGCTGCGTATGTGCTCCCGCCATCGGCGCCGCCAGCGGCCCGCATCGTCCTGTTCGTACTCGGGGTGCAGGGTAACGAGGGTCTCGAACATCGAGATGGGGGCCGGATCCAAGGCCGTGTCGGCGCGACCCATCTTCCCGATCACTTTGTCGACTTCAGGGATCTGAGCGATGCGGGCATCCATGAGTTGAAGTAGCCGCAGCGATTCACCGAAAGAGGCGTGGGGCATGGTCGACGGCATCACCAAAAAGCTCCCTTCGTCGAAGGGCGGCATGTACTCGCCATCCAGCCCTGGGAATCCTTCGAAGAGCGCCTGCACTCCCCGGGTCTGGCGAAAGGTCTCCGGGAGCCAGCTCAGCAGCCTTGGGGCGCCCAGCCACGTGAAGAGGCCCCCCAAGAGAACGAGCATCGGTGCGAGTGCGAACGTTCGAGGGCGACGAAGGCACAAGTCCAACATGCGCGGATAGACGCCCATGAACAGCCGTATCCCCCCCAGGACCAAGACCAGGAGGCTTGCGACGCAGAGCTGGTTGGCCCACCACGATGCACCGCGCCCAAGAGGCATCCAAATCAAACTCAAGACGAATCCCAGGCCCAGGACGAGGACGCTCTCGAGCCATTTGCGAGTGCGCGCTTTCGCGGAGAAACGGGATGAAGGGGCCAGAACGAATCGAGCCAGGGTTGGAAGGCAAAGCAGGGCGAGCCCAAGGGCGGCCAGCATGGCAAAGGTCTTGGTGAAGGCGAGGGGACGGAACATTCTCCCCTCCTCGGCTTGGAGAGCGAAGACGGGAAGAAAGCCAACGACCGTCGTCAGTGTCGAGGTCAAGATCGCCGGCGCGACTTCGGCTGCTGCCTTTGCCACGACCTCGGTGCTGGGGGTCCCAAGTGACGAGTTCTTCAGTCGGACGCTGATGTTCTCGATGAGAACGATGCCCATGTCCACCATGGTGCCGATGGCAATGGCGATCCCCGCCAATGCCATGATGTGCGCATGCACATCGAAGAGCTTCATCGAGACGAAGGCGGCCGAAATCCCCAGGGGGAGGAGGACCGAGATGAGGATTGAAGCGCCTAGGCTACGAAGCAGGACGAGCACCACGATCATCGTCACGAGGAGCTGCTGTGTCAGCGCTTCGGATAGAGTGCCCAGCGTCTCCTCGATGAGCTCGGTGCGGTCATAGAAGGGCATGATTCGGATCTGGGACTGGCGACCATCCTCGAGCGTCTTGCTCGGCAGGCTCTGCTCGAGCTCTGCCATACGGGCTCGGAGCTTCCGGATGGTTTCGACGGGGTTCGCACCATGGCGAGCCACGACGATGCCCCCCACCGTCTCGGCGCCCGAGTCATCGAGCGCGCCGCGACGCGGCGCCGGACCCATGCGGACGTGGGCGAGGTCGCCGATTCGAAGAGGCACACCGTCTCGCACGGCAACGACCGTCGATCGCACGTCTTCGAGCGACTTCGCTGTGCCTTCGCTCCTTAGCAGGTACTCGACCTTGTTGATCTCCGTGGTTCGTAGCCCGACGTCAGAGCTGGACATGCGGACCGCGGCTGCTACCTCCTCCAGACTGACCTGGGCCGAAGCCAAGGCATCGGGATCCACGTCGACCTGAAGCTCGCGCACGTGCCCTCCGATTGAGGCCACTTCAGTGACGCCGGGCACGGACTGAAGCGCGTATCGAATCGTGAAGTCTTGAAGGGTTCTCAGCTCATGGAGCGACCAGCCGCCCACCGACTCCCCGGAAGGTGTCTGTCCGACTAGTGTGTACCCGAAGACCTGCCCCAGCGGAGTCGCGTCAGGGCCCAGGCGAGGCGACACCTCGGGCGGAAGCAGGCGAGGGGGAAGCGAAGCCAGCTTCTCGAGGATGTGGGAGCGGCTGTCGTGAAACTCGCGGCCCTCCTCGAAGACGACGAACAGCACCGCAAATCCGAACATCGACGTGCTGCGCACCGACTCGACCCCGGCCGTGCCGAGGAGGGCCGTCGTCAGCGGGTAGCTGACCTGATCTTCGACGTCGCTGGGCGAGCGACCCGGCCACTCTGCAAAGACGATCTGCTGGTTGTCCCCGAGATTCGGGAGAGCATCCGTCGAAACCGGGTCCGTGGGGAAGGGTCCGCAAGAGAAGGGCGACACGACCAGGCCGGCGACGACTAGTCCGAGGATCCCGATCCAAACGACCGGAGGCCGTTCGATGAGCCCTCGCATCAGAGCGACGGTCAGAGGCCGCTTCAAGGACTCGGCCCCGGGGTCAGTTCGACCTTCGGCGATTCACGGGTCATCGCCGAGGGTCCACCTCGAATCTGAAGATCGGCGTCGAGAACGAAGGCGCCTTCGACCACGACGTGCTCTCCCTCCACCAAGCCCGAGCGAATGACCCAGGCTCCTTCTAGCGCAGGGCCGAGCTCCACTTCCCTTGGCAAGTAGCTCGGGCCTGAGTTCGTATCCGACTCGACGTAGACCAAAGAACGTCGACCCGTGAACAGGACCGCGCTTTCGGGAACAACGATCTGCTCGTCCGAGCCGAGCGAGCTCTTGATGAGGGCCTCGACGTACATCCCAGGACGCAAGACGCCCGTCTGATTCTCGACCTCGATCCGGACTCGGGCGACGCGGGTTCGAGGGTCCACGATGGGGTCGACGAAGCTGACTCGACTCTCGAGCTTCGTGCCGTGAAGGGCGGGGACTTGGATCTCGACTTCGTCTCCCAGGTCGAGTCGACCAAGCTCTGCTTCGTCCGCTTCGAGCTGAACCCACAGCTTGCCTAGGTCCGCGACATGGAAGAGAGGGTCCCCGGTGGCCACGTACTGACCCTCGGTGACGAGCCGCTTCAGTACGGTCCCGCTGGTCGGAGCCCGGATAGCCACCTCGGTGGTCGGGCTCTTTCCGGATGTCATCCGATCGATGTCCGTTTCGGTCAGTCCAAGCAGGGTAAGTCTTCGTCGGGAGGCGGAGAGGGCTGCTTCAGCGGCAGCTCGGGTTGGAGGCGCTTCATCTTCCACCGCCTTCAGCCGGGTCTTGGCGATCTGCAGATCCTGAGCGGCGGCGTAGACCTCCGGGCTATACAGAAGCGCGAGCCGCTGGCCTCTCACAATCTCGGCGCCCGTGGTGGCGACGAACAGGCGATCGACCCGCCCCGCAATTCGGGCTGTGACGGTCCGAAGGCTAGACTCGTCCCCCTCGAGGCGGCCCTGCAATCGACGACGCGCAGGAACGGGACGGGCGCTGACGTGCAGGGTTTGGATTCGAGCGAGCTGCATGGCTTCGTGGCTCAAGCGGAGCTCGGTCGGAAGCCCCGTGCTCTCTTCGTCCATTTCGGCGTGGGCGGGTACCAGGGCCATGCCGCAGATAGGACAGTCTGAAGGTCCACCCTTTCGAATCTGGGGGTGCATCGAACAGGTCCAAGCTTCTGGAACTTCGTGTCCGGTCTCGGAGGTCGAGTCGCCTGAAGGCGGCGCGACTGGCGACCCACACCATCCGAGCCCGAAGGCCATCAGCAAAGAGGCAAGCCAGAGGCTCGCTCGGTTCATCCGACTCACCGTAAGCCCTCCCGACGAGCCAGGGGCCCAGCCTGGAGGCGATCGAGCTCGGCCCAGGCGACGGCGTAGCGTCCTCGAACCTCGGCCAAAGCCAACTTGAGTTCGAGGGCATCCTCCAGGGCGAGCAGCACGCTGGCGACCCCGGCTCGTTGGACTTCGTAGGCCGCTCGGACCGAGGACTCGAGCGCCTCGGCTTGGGGGAGGAGCGTACGCTCATAGCGCCGGATCCGTTCCCGAGCGGCTTCGAGTTTGGCCAAGGTCGACTCCAGTTGCGCGAGGGCATCGAGCCAGGCCCGATGACCCTCGGCTTGGGCCGCAGCCGCTCGCGCCTCAGCGGCCTCGGCCTCCCGAGCAAGGGCGCCGCGCCATACCGGGAGGCTCAGTCCGATCGAGAGCGCGAGGGGGTCCTTGCCGTCGTCCGGGACGTCCGGGCCTCGAGCCGCGCCGGTGACGATATAGTCCGCGCCCACCACGAAGTCGGGCCAGCCGGTCCGGCGGACGACCCGCCCATCCGCCTGCTTTGCCGCCGCCAGCTCAGCCCAGCGGGCGACCTCGGGATGATGGCGGAGTTCGGCCACCATGGCCGTGCGGGTCGGTAGGACAGCCCCCGTCCGAGGGGGGGTCGGTGAAGTCCGAATTTGGAGTCCAGGCTCGAGACCCATGGAGGCAGCAAGGCGGGCGGCGCCCTGGCGAAGCTGAGACTTGTGATCGCTTCGGTGGTCTTGAAGCCTCTGAAGACGCAGCTGGACTTGGAGGAGGTCCGCGATGGACTTCTCCCCCGTTTCGACCCTGGCTTTGACGGTCTCAGCGAGACCCTCCAGGAGCCGTTCGTGCTCGAGACGGATGTCGTGCATTCGCTCCAGCGTCCATAGCCGCCAGTAGGATTCGGTGACTTCCAAGACGAGCTTCAGAACGCGGGCTCGAAAGACCTCGGCCTCCGCAGCTGCCCGAGCGCTCATTGCCTCCCGCCCCGCGCCTAGCCGACCCGGCCAAGGGAAGGCCTGTCGCAAGGAGATGCGGTGCCGCTGAGGGCCCACGCGGGTCTCGACCGCTCGCACGAAGCCGGCGTAGCTCAGGGTGGGATCTGGGAGCCTCCCCGCCGCGCTGGCGGCGGCCACGGAAGCCCTCCACCGAGCATGGGCTGCTCTGAGCTCGGGTGCATGCGCCAAGGCACGGCCTACGAAGACGCTCAGCTCGCCCTCGATCAGTCCTGTGAGCGTTGCGTCCCCCTCGAAGGCTGTGTCGCCCTGAAGGGGTCGGCCTTCGAGCTCTGCTGGGCGGGCAACCCGCTCGTGGTGGGCGCAGGCAGGGCTCACCCAGGTCAGGATGAGTGCGAGCGCCGGGCTCGTGTTCTTCATTTGTCGTCTCCGCAAAGGCGCTCGAGAGCGCGCCAAGCCTGCGTCTTCCAAGGACGCGTTCGGTCAAAGCTAGGCTGATACGGAGTTCAAATCAGGAGCACCGTCGTCCGACGGACGATCAAGGCGTTAGGCGGTGATGGGTCAGGTCCGCCTGTAGGTCGGGGCAAGAGGACCAGCGCCGCCGACTGATCGAAGGAACCGAGCACTCGGCGCGGATGGGCGGGCCATGGTCTGGAAGAGTTCGTTGATTCCGCAGAAGCTGGGCTTGGACCGCTTTGATGGCCCTGGTCTGGCTCGATCGAACAGCAGCAGCACGGTCCATCGGAATACTGGAGATGGTCGAAGGACTGATCGTCGTCCTGGAACTCTGCGCAGCAGTCGTCGGCCCAAGCGGACGAGAAGTCGCAAGCGCAGAGGTTCAGGCCCGGGGCCACGAGACCCAGAGAGAGGACGAGCGTCGTGAGGACGCGCCATGACGGACCGAGCGAGCGCAAGCCCCGCAAGCATGCCAGGAGTGACTTCGAAAGCTCAAGCCATGGGCGCATGGATCTCAGCGATGAAAGAGGCGACGCCAACCCTTCTTTTCCGTGGCCAGCCCGGGCATGTCGCCCGTGGCTGCTCGGATGGTGTCGGGCGTCGTGGTACGCTGGCTGCTGGGGCGGGAGGCACTGACAACGTCCTGCACGAAGTCCTGCACCGCGTTCTCGTTCAAGCGAGGCAAGGTCTCTCGGCGATGAAGGGGTCGCTCCCGACCCTCGACCCGTGGCGCGGGTCGCCGAAGGATGGGCGCCGCGTTGGGGAAGGTGTCGCTCATGTACTGCGCTGCTGCTTCGACGTTGGGCTGAAGGCCTGCCCGGGCCATCGAGCGCACCATCAGCTTGTGAAGAGCTTCGGCCTCGATGGCGCGCGCTTTCGGGTCGGGAGCGAGCGCCGTCCGCATCGCGTCCAAGAGGGCCGGGATGCGGTAGGGCATGACTTGGTCGAGCTGGGCGCGGTCCGCGTTCATCAGCGCCTCCAAGGTCGCCCGAGGTCGGACCCGTGCGAAGAAGGAGGTCCCGCTCATCATCTGGATGATGATCGCCGTGGCGGCGAAGACGTCGCTTCGGGGTGTGGGCGTTTCGCCCCGGGCCAGCTCGGGGGCCAGATAAGGCAACTGTTCAGACAAGGCGTCCTGCAGATGACAAGCCCCGCTTCCCCAGTGGGACAGCTTGGTCTCCCCTTGCCAGCCGATGAGGATGGTTCGGGGAACCAAGGCGCCGTGGACCCTGTCTTTGGCGTGGGCGAAGGCGAGGCCCTCCAAGATGTGGGCGCCGATGGTCAAGGCGGTCGGCAAGGGCATCGGTGCCCCCGAGGTTTGCTGGATGCTCAGGGCTCGGTGGAGCGTTCGCCCGTCGACGTACTCCAGGGCAAGAGCGGGACGGTCATCGATGCGGGGGCGTCCCAGGCCGCGCAAGATGTAGGGATGCTGAAGGCTTTGATGGAGCTCCGCTTCGCGATCGAGCTGAGCCCGCACTTCGGGCTGCTCGATCCCTCGACGGGTGGGCACTCGAAGCCAAAGAAGTCGTCGCTCGTCCCGGACGTGGATCTCGCCCAGGTGGTCTTCCAGAAGCTCGCTTTCGGTCAGACAGCGCAGAACGCGGATGGGCCCGTAGACCCTACCCGCCAGCCGGGTCCCCGGAGCGACTACGTCGCGGGTGATGGAGAAGGCTTCTGTCCGTCGTGCACGCCGCATCCACCAGTCCCATCGACGGCTTGGGCTGTGTTTGGACCCGTCCTCGGCCCGTCTTTCGTCGACGGGGCAGAGGGCTGCGCCAACGAAAGCTACGGAGGGTCTCCTTTGTCTCTCGGAGAGGCAGGAGTGGGAGCGTCGAGCCTGCGTCCACACCTAGGGCGTAGAGACCCTACCGTTGCTCTTGTGCGGTCCGCTCAGCAAGGCCACGACAAGCATCAGCCCAAAGAAGATCGTGTTGAGAAGTAGGCCGAGACTGAATTCGGCCACCGTCGCCGCGATGAAGAGGGCCACGATGGGGAAGAGCGCCGCGAGCACCCATCGGTTTCCGTGGCGATTGAAGGAGTGGTCAGGACGAGCGTCGGCCCGCCGCAGGACCCAGTCATAGACCACGATGGCGAGCATGCTCGCCACGCCGATGGCGGTGAAGACCAACCACATCGAGTAGGGTTCGTAGGCTTCCCAAAGGAGGGACCGCAGCTCGAAAGCATCGATGCCCAGCTTGGTCTGCAAGGTCTCCAGAACCTCGCCCCGTCGAATCTCGGCGACGGCCTCGGAGGCCATCCCCAGCTCTTCGACGAGATAGCGGCGGGCAAGAACGATCTTGTCGCCTCCTTCCTGGTAGAGGCTCCCGGCCACGATACTCCCGACCGACCAGCCGATGCCGGTCGTGAAGTTGGCGTAGCCCAAGTACTGACCCTGCTTGCCGGGCGGCGCGATACCCGAGACGTAGCGAAGTTTGGTGGGACTGGCCGTCATCTCCCCCAAGGAGAAGAGCCCGATGGCGCCCAAGGTCCACCATCCGCTCATCGAGAGACCGAGGCCGTAGATGGCAGCCGCGCTGATAGCGATACCGACGATGATGGCCTGAAGAGAACGAAGGAAGCCGGTCAGGTATCCGATCAAGAAGGCGGCGAAGCTGATGAGGAGGGCGTTGAAGTTGATCATCCACTCCTGGGTCAGGTTGCCTCCCTCCAGGGTGGGCACGGCCGCCTGACCGAATAGACCTTGAAGGGCTGAAGCCAAGCCTCGGGAGTCGACCCAGTCGTCGATGAAGTTCGGGAGGATGTCGAAGAGCTGATAGAACATCAGCCAGAAGCCGGCGAAGGTGATGGTGAAGAAGAACAGCCTCGGCTCCAACAAACCCTGGATGCTGCGATAGAGGAGCGTGAGCGGATCTTCTGGGCTCTTAGCCGCCGATCGCTCGGGCTCCTTGAAGAAGAAGAGAGGAATGAAGTTGAGAGCGATGGCCACTGCGCAGACGAGGAAGACGTATTGCCAGTCCAACACACGAAGATAGCCGGCCACGAAGGGGCCCAAGAAACCTCCGATGTTCACCACCTGATAAAAGAGTGCCCAGCCCAAGGACGCCGACTGCTTGGGCATCTCCTGGCCGATCATTCCCTGAACACCGGGTTTGAAGATCGCCGTCCCCACGGCCAGGAACATGGCTCCTACGAAGAAGACCTCGAACACCCGGTCCAGGCCCGCCGCGCGGGCTTCGGCCAGCGAGCTTCCCGCCATCAGCTCCGCGATGGGAATGCACCAGCCCATCACGAGGTAGCCGATGATCTTCAGTGCGGTGGAAAGGGCGATGTTGAGCTTGAAGCCGTATTGGTCGGCGAAGCCCCCGGAAAGGATGGGGACGAAGGACTGAAGAATGGCCCAGACCGCGTAGATGGTGCCTTTCTGAACGTGGTCCAGCTGCGGCCCCCCATCTTCGATGGCGAGCACCATGAAGACTGGCAAGACGACGCGGACCCCGTAGTAGGCAAAGCGTTCGACCAGCTCCATCCAGTTGGCGATCCAGTAGATGCCGCCGAAGGACCGAAGCTGAGTCAGGAAAGGAGCGCTGGAGGCGCCCTGTAGGGGTTCTGACACAGTCATGCCGTCTAATCAGTCTGTCTCCGCTTCGTCAAAGCGCTTCGGTTCCGTATTTCCTGCGGTGCCACAGCTATCTACGAGCCAAGACGCGGAGGGGTCTTGACAGGCCCGAGATACATCACGCACTCTCTTTCCATGCTTACATCAAAAAGTAGAATAATAACCACAATCTGCGCCAGCCTTGCATGCTCCTCTGCGCACAGCAGAATCTCTCTAGCTGAGCTAGGCGACGCCGAAGCAGACCTGGTCTATACACCTGTAGACCCCTGTCGAATAGCAGATACTAGAAATGGTTCGGTTGCGGAAATGGCGCATAACTCAACTCGAACCTTTCGGACGTTCGGGACCCTTGCGCAGCTATCGCCCCAAGGAGGGCTGGGCTGTGCTCTCCCTGCCAGTGCCTCCGGTACACCTGTCGCTGCTATGCTCCAGTTCTCTGCGATCACGCCTGACGATCCGGGACGTATAATGGCGGGTCCGTCAGGAGGCTTGACCCGCAACGTAGTCAACTTTACTCAAAGCCGGACGTTCCCGCTATCTTCCAATGGCCAGTCAATAACATTCGGGACTATTGCGAACGGAATCATAGTCAAACTTAATGCAGGAGAATTTGACGCTATTCACATGAGCAACGGTCTTTGCTCGACTACCGTTCAAGCGTGCGTGGTCAATAGTGACTGTCCTTCAGGCGAAACATGCGGCACGAGCAACGTGGACTTGGCTATCGATGTTCACGGCTACTTCTTTCCGGTCGCTGAGCGCGACTTACCAGTCGCCGCCCATTCTGGTTCAGACGTGCTGGTGGGGAGTATCTCATCTACAGGCTATGTCTTCGTCGACTCTGGCCTGGGCGGAGCCTACGACTCCACGCCAGGCTCAACCGTCGACTCTGAACTGAACGACATCCTCGTATCGGTCTCCGCTCAAGTCTGGAGCTCTGACCAAGCCAGTCAACTCGAGGGCGAGATCAGTCCGTGCTATCGAGAACCATCGGGCGAGATTGTGGTCTGTCGCGACGTCGAGGGCAGCGAGGCCGAAACGGATTTTTGCTTCCAATCATCAGGGGTCGACGATCAAAGCTCAGTGTCAGCGAGCTGCGTATTCAGGTCCGTGCCTTCCAACCAGCTCGAGTTTGGCCTGTGCGCTCGTCTCGGGAGTTCGTACTCGTGCCTGAGCGGTCCTCCTCCGACGTTCAACATCGGAGGTGTGAAGGTAGGCGTCATACGAGTTCAGTAGATCCCATCTTGAAGGCTTCTTGGGTGGTTAAACACCAGGGACCCCCTCGTAACCCCTTGCGGTGAACTACATACCTTAACTCATCAGGAGCTTCGGATGTAGCCCCCGTTTCGACCGGACACCTCGACGGAGGTATCTGGAATGAGAGTTAGATTGACAATCGAGCCTTTGGAGAAGGGACGACGGAGACGTTTCACGGTTGAGCAGAAGCTGGCTCTCTTGGGGGAGGCAGAGCGTCCCGGGGGTTCGATCTCGGAGACGGCCCGGAGGTTTGGCATCGCGCCATCACTCATGTTCCTGTGGAAGCGCACC
>JBCCQA010000018.1:7500-115325 GCA_039024635.1 Myxococcota bacterium
AACGAGTCCGCGCGAGAGATCGACCAAGAGAGCCTTGCTGGGCCATGGGTCTTCGGTCCGCGGGATTCGGAGACGTACCCATACGGAAAGCCCTCCATCCTCGCCGCCGGGGTCGGGCCCAATGTGAAGGTGGACGGGCGTCTTTCCCAGGAGGCCGCGGGCATGGGTACCGGCCTGCTCCTGCTCAGGACGACCCCATCCCTGAAGGCGACACAGGTCTTGGACCGCTTGGCGAGCACGGCTGAGTGGCAGGCGGGCCGTCCATCGGCGAAGCTGCAGCGAGAGCATGCCCATCCCGAGGGGCGCCACAGCCATGCCGTACACCAACATGTAGACCGAGGACTCGCTCATGCCGTTATCATAACCAGCCTCGGACTCGGATGCTTTCCGGGATCCCGCTAATCTTGCTTCTCGATGGCCGGGGAGGATGTGTCCATCTCGTGGAAGTTCTCATCGACGCGAATGCCATCCGCGAAAGGGTGAGCGCTCTCGGCAAGGAGATCTCACGGGCCCATCAGGGGGAGGAGCTCGTGGTGGTAGGTGTCTTAACCGGATGCTTCGTGTTCATGGCGGACCTCGTGCGCGCCATCGACGTACCTGTTCAGTGCGCCTTCCTAGGTCTTTCCAGCTACGGGGCCGAGACCGAATCGTCGGGTGTCGTCGAGATCACGAAAGATCTCACGTTTCCGATCGCCCAACGCCCCGTGCTGGTGGTGGAGGACATCGTAGATACGGGTCTCACCATGGCTTACCTGCTCGACAATCTGAAAACGCGGCAGCCCGCTTCGCTCCAGGTGGCCACGCTTCTCTCGAAGCCGGCACGCCGCCGAGTTCAAGTTCCCGTCGACTACGTCGGCTTCACCATCGAGGATCACTTTGTGGTGGGCTACGGCATGGATCACGGGGGTAGACACCGAGAACTGCCCCACATCGCGGTTCTGGAGGAACTGACGTGAAACGACGTCTGAAGCGCTTGCTCCTGGCCCTGGTGGTTCTTGCCATGGTGGGTGTCGGACTCTACGCCGCATCCTGGCTCAACGCTCGTCGACTGTTCCTCGAAGTGGGTCCGGCCGAGGTGTCGGTGGCCAAGGGGCGCATGTTGCCCTTCGGAAGGGAGGCTTTCGTCCCATTGGATCCGACCATCCGAAAGGCCTACCGCAGCTTTCCTTTACCTGGCGGAATGAAGCTCGGTAGGGGGGTGACCGTGTTCGACGATCGGGTCGAGCTGGACCAAGCCTTGTTTCGCCTCTTGGTCGATGCGGCCGAGTTCAGCCTCGAGGTCGACAACGCTCGGACGATCGAGTTGCTGCCCAAGTACTTGGAGCAGATGAAGGCCATTCCGGGTGTCTCTTCTCAACAGCAACTAGAGTTGCAGGGCATCGAGCGGGAGGCGTCCTACGTTCGGGGACGACAAATGGTGGGCGCCACCGAGAAGAGTCTCGAGGAAGCCATCGAACAGTTCGCTCACGCGGCTTCCGGGCGGGGCTCTCGACATGTCGACGCAGACGCCCGCGCCGCCCATTTGCGTCGCGTTCTTCGGGTCCTTCGGGAAGGGGTCCCCAAGTCGGTCGCCGAGCCTCCGGCCGATACCTCGACGACCACGACCGGCACCGTCACAATGCAGTGAGTCAAGGTCCCGAATCTGCTGCTTTCCTGGTTGATTCCTGGAAATGATCCGAGTTACCACCCGCCCGCCGTGAGAGCCCGACTAGGGTCACTCCCGGGAGAGGCACAGCGAAATGGCGTCCATCGAAGACAAAGTGAAGGCGATCATCGTCGAGCAACTCGGCATCTCCGAAGACGAGGTTAAGCCCGAAGCGTCGTTCATCGACGACTTGGGGGCGGACTCTCTCGACATCGTCGAGCTCGTGATGGCCATGGAAGAAGAGTTCGAGATCGAGATCCCGGACGAGGAAGCTGAGAACATCAAGACGGTCGGCGACGCGACCAAGTACATCAACCAGCACAAACCGGCTTGACCCGGCCGGGGACCGCCGGACCAACTCCACATCGAGAGTCCGATCATGACGCGTTTGACTGACTCCAAGGGACGGCCTCGCATCGTCGTCACCGGCTACGGAATGGTGACGCCCTGCGGGAGCGGTACCGACTCGACCTGGCAGTCGATCCTTTCGGGTCGTAGCGGCATCGGGCCCATCACCCAATTCGATTGCAGCGACTTCGACACGAAGATGGCGGGGGAAGCCACCGACTTCGACCCGAAGAACTTCATGGACCCGAAGGACGTCCGTCGAAACGACAGGTTCATCCAGTTCGCCATCGCCGCGGCTGACATGGCGATGAAGAACGCCGAATACACGATCGGGTCCGAAGAGGCGGAACGGGTTGGCGTGATCATCGGGGCGGGACTGGGCGGATTGGCCACGATCGAGGCCAACGCCAAGGTCGTGAACGAGCGTGGCCCCCGCAAGATCACGCCTTTCTTCATTCCGGCCCTCATCGTGAACCTCGCTCCGGGGCAGGTGTCGATACGGATTGGGGCCAAAGGACCCAACTGGTCCCCGGTGAGCGCCTGTTCGACCAGTGCTCATGCCCTAGGGGAGGCCGCTGAGACCATCCGGCGCGGCGTTTGTGACGTCGTGGTGACAGGTGGTGCAGAAGCCACCATCACGCCCCTCGGCATTGGGGGCTTCAACGCGATGAAGGCCCTTTCGACCCGCAATGATGAACCCGAGCGCGCCAGTCGACCTTGGGACAAGGACAGGGACGGCTTCGTGATGGGGGAGGGCGCGGGCGTACTCGTTCTGGAGACCCTTGAGCATGCGCTAAATCGAGGGGCCAGCATCCGAGCCGAGGTTCTGGGCTACGGCGCTTCGGCCGACGCCTCTCACATTACGCAAGTCGGTGAAGGCCCCGTTCGCAGCATGAAGATGGCGCTCGAAGACGGGGGCGTGGACCCATCCGAAGTCAGCTACGTCAACGCCCATGCCACCTCGACGCCCGTGGGCGATCCCAAAGAGATTCAGTCCATCAAGGCGGTCCTTGGGGACCAGGCGCTGAAGATTCCAGTCTCATCCACCAAGTCGGCTCACGGACACATGCTGGGTGCCGCGGGCGCGGTCGAGACCATCCTGACCGTCAGGGCCATTGAAACGGGCATTGCCCCCCCGACCCTGAACCTCGACAACCCGGACGAGGGTTGCGACCTCAACCTGGTTCCAAAGGAGCCGCAAAAGCACGATGTCGACGTCGCCATCAGCAACTCCTTCGGCTTCGGGGGAACGAACGCGACGGTGGTCGTGAGCAAGCTCCGAACGTGAAGATCGCGGTCGCTTCCGACCACGCCGGACGTCGTCTCAAGGACTCGGTCAGGGATCATCTTCGAACTCTAGGACACGAGGTGCAGGATCTCGGGCCCGACCAGGACGGTCGCGTCGACTATCCAGACTTTGGCGCGCGCGGCGCCCGGATGGTGGCCGCGGGCCAAGTCGATCGTGCGGTCTTGGTATGTGGCTCAGGTATAGGCATGAGCATGACCGCCAATCGGTTTCGTGGCGTTCGAGCCGTGGTGGCTGCGCTGGAGACCCAGGCCCGCCTTGCTCGAGCTCACAACGACGCCAACGTGCTCTGCCTCGGGGAGCGACTGACGGCCGAGACTCTGGCCCTGGTCATCACCGAGGCCTTCATGGATGCCGAGTTCGAGGGCGGACGTCATGAGGCCCGAGTGGCCAAAATCGACGACGTGGGCGACTCGTCCGGCTGATTTCGGGCCCCGCTCTTTCCAGCCGCCTCGGCTGGGACTAGGCTGATCGACGGCCCCGTGCGCACCGTATCCGCCGCCCTGTCCCACGTTGGAATGAAACGGGACCACAACGAGGACGCCTATTTCAGGGCGGACGAACTGCAGCTGTACGTCGTTGCCGACGGCATGGGGGGCCACGCTGCGGGAGAAGTCGCATCGTGGGAGGCGGTCGAAGCGGTCCACGCCATGGTCCGCAGCGGCAAGGAGCTGCTAGAGGCCTACCGAAGCCGGCCCACCGAGGAAGGGCTACGCAGGCTCCGTCGCCAGGTCGAGTCTGCAATTCAGGCCGCGACCTACATGGTCTTTGCCATCGCCGAGCAGGACCCTGACCGCAAAGGCATGGGCACGACCATCACGGTCATGGTGGTCGTCCACAACGTCGCCGTGATCGGTTCGGTCGGGGATAGTCGAGCCTACCTCGTCCGCGGCGGCCGCTCTTGGCAGGTGACGGAGGACCACACGCTGGTTCAGCTCCAGCTGAAGGCCGGCCTCATTACTCCCGAGCAGGCGCGTGTCTCCCCTCGCGGCAACGTGATCACGCGGGCCGTCGGTCCTCGGGACTACGTTCAGGTCGACACCTACATCGTTCCTGTGCAGCCCAACGATCGCTACCTGCTGTGTTCGGACGGCCTGCACGGCTACCTCGACACGGCTGAGCTCGGTCCTTTGGTCGCTGCCGGTGACCTGCAAGCGGGTTGTCAAAAGCTCACCGATCTCGCCAACGAACGAGGTGGTAAGGACAACATCACCAGTGTTCTCATCGAGGTGCAGGCTGGTGCGACGACGCTCACCTAGCGCCCGTGCGGCCCGTTGCACGATCGAAGTCTGACCGAGTCGTTCCCGCCGCTGCGTAGCACCAGCGATGCTCCATTCGCAGGCGGAGGTTGAGCTCGGTACGGTCCGCTGGCGTGTCGGGAAGCCGCTTGGCCAAACGTCGTCCGAAGAGACGCAGCAATTCCAGGGCGGCTCGAGTCCTTCGCGGCTCGACTCGGGTCGAAGCGTCGGCTCCGAGAACGGCCTGCTCGAGGGCCGCAAGCTCCTCGGAGAGCTCTTGGACGCTCGGCTGGCGTTCCCATGGCGGAGGGCTCGAAATCGCGGCCAGCCGGTGAATTCGTCGGGCTCGACGCTCGAGAGACTCGGAGCACTTGGACGGCCCCAATTCATAGATCGACTGCATGGGGCCAGGTTCTTCGCAAGAGCCGGGCCGAAGAGGAGAGGCCTGGAATCCCGACTTCGGCCGGGACCAGCGGACCCGCTGGGGGGTAGAATCGACCCCGTCCATCAACCCTGAGGACTGGGACCGTAGTGAACGCGACTCAAACAGAGATGACCGGGCTCGGCAGGTGCGGCGGTTTCAGCTCGTGCACGGGCCAAAGCCAGGCGCAGCAGCGCATCGGTCGGCGATTCCGCGGCCGCCTCACGAAGAGCACTGGCTACGAGTACGCGCACCTGACGACGAAGAAAGCCCGAGGCCGTGAAGTCGAAACGGATGGCTCGACCTTCAGGTCGAGCTGTCGCCTTGATGAGGTGTCGGACGGTCGACTTGTTCTTGGGCGTGTCCCGGGCAAAGGCATGAAAGTCCGTGTGACCCACGAGCTCTTGCAGCATGTCGTGGGCGCGGGCGGCCAGGGCCACGCTGCGACGGGTGCGAAGTTGGGGATGTAGATAGACGTAGCTTCGCGCCACCGCCGAGTACTGAGCATGAAACCACCGAGGGGCGAGCCCCGCTCTATGGACGACGATCTCTCCCGGGGCTTCGGCTTCGATCAGTTGGGCCAAGTAGTCGGGAGGACAATCGGTGCGGGCTGTGAACGAGAAGACCTGACCGGTGGCATGGACACCCCGGTCGGTCCGTCCACCCACGACGATTCGTCTCATCTCGGGAAGAGCTTGGTCGAGAGCGGCCTCCAGCACCCCTTGCACGGTTCTCTTTCCGGGTTGGCGAGCCCATCCGGAGAACTGGCTCCCGTCGTAGGCGAGCTCGAAACGAAAGGTACGGAGGGGGAGCTTGGGGCACATCTCGACGCCGCCTTCGAGACATAGCATGGTGGGCGCGGTGAACGGACGCGGCAGAGCGTCGAGCCTGGACGCGCCTTGGCTCTACCAACGCGGGGACCAGGTATTCGGTCCCGTCCCGGCGAAGGAGCTCCTGCGGATGCTGTACGCGGGTGAGCTTGGCTTCGCGACCTTGGTCGCGCCCGACGGAAAGGAATTCCGGCCTGTCGAGCGGTACGAGATGTTTCTGGCTCACAAAGAGAAGGTCGAGGCGGCGCGCAGGGAGGTGGTGGAGCGAGAGCGTCGGCAGAAGGCCGAAGCCAGCCTGCGGCTCCGGCGTCGTCTGGGCTGGGCGATGGCAGCATTGGTGATCGCGGTCTTGGGGGCCTGGGGAGTCCAGTTGGGACGAACGGCCTGGGCAGAGAGCCGCGCCGAACGCCTTCGCGAAGACGCCGAACGCAAGCTCCAGCAGGAGTTAGAGGCTCTCATGGCCTCCGTAACCATCGAGCCACCGCTCCAAGCCCTTCCCATCGAGACCCCTGCACCGGAGAGCAAGAAGCGACGCAGTCGAGGCGGCCGACGCAAGCGGGGCGCTCGGCCTGCACTACCCTCGGGCGGCGCCCCCAGCGAGGCCGCGATAATGGCCAGGATGGGCAGCCTCTTCCCTCAGTTCAAGCGCTGCATCGCTCGCCAGATTCAGCGTGCGCCCGACAGCGTGGGAAACGAAATCCGGCTTCGCTTCACGATCGCCAACGACGGTCGGGTGAAAGACTTCTCCCTCGCCGACCGTTTCCTTCGCCGGGCGCCCCTCCAGCCTTGTCTGTCCTCGGTCATGAGCTCGGTTCGGTGGCCGGCCTTCGAAGGTGAGATTCGCAACGTGTTCTACCCCATTCGGGTGGGCCGCTCCTGATTCGGTAGCAGGCCTCGAATTTCGCCGCTGACGGCCGAGTAGAGCTGTGAATCCCCCGGTCTTTCGAGCAACCCCGAGGCGGGGTAGGCTCCGCCGGGCATTGGGAGAACGCTGGTGACCCCCTCCGACCATACCCGCATCGGCGAGATTTTGACTCGGAACTACGGCCTTGGTCAGGCTCAGCTCGACCGCGCGGTCGCTGCTCAGGGTCGGACGCTCCAGCCCCTGGTTTCGACCTGCATCGAGGTCTTGGAACTGGACCCCGACGACGGCGCACGGGCTCTTGGCGAGCAGTTCGGGGTCCCGGCGGTCTCTTTGGACCGCTGCGTTCTGGACCTCGAGCCCTTGAGCCTCGTCCCGGCCGAGATCGCTCGTTCTCATCGCGTGCTCCCTTTGGGGCTTTTTGGGGGGCGGCTCCGGCTGGCTATGGCCCGACCCGACGACCGGGCCCTTCTGGATGAGGTCTCCTTTGCTTCGGGCTACGGGGCGCTGCCCTTCGTGGTGCCCAGGGCCACGATCGACCGCGTCATCGCGGCCACTTACGAGGCTCGAGCCGCCGGAAGCTCGACCTGGCGAGGGGAGAAGGCCACCCACGAGGGGCCCCAGCTCGAGGTTCTCACGCCGGTTGAAGAGCCCGCCATCGCGGCCCAACTGCCTCAGGATGGCCTGGAGTCCTTTCCCGAAGCGCCCGCGCCCAAGATCCGACCGTCGAGCGGAAAACCGCAGGTGCTGGCCGTCGATGACGAGCCCGAGATCTTGGACATCATCGAGAAGGCGCTAAGTCACAAGGGCATGGAGGTGCTTCGGGCGACACGGGGTCGGGAGGCCCTGGACGTTCTGCGGGGCGCCCAACCCGATGTGATTCTGCTCGATGCCATGCTGCCGGAGATTCACGGCTTCGAGCTTTGCCAGCAGATCAAGCAGTCGGATCGCTACAAGGACACGCCGGTGATGATGATCTCGGCCATCTACACTGGTTGGAATTTCATCCAGGACGTCAAGCGCATCTACGGCGCCGACGAGTACATGACGAAGCCCTTCCGGATCGTCGAGCTGGTCAAGAAGGTCCAGGAACTCCTCGGTCAGTCGACCAGCAAAACCAGTACGCCGGCGGACGTCGAAGTACGGCGCCGCGTTCAGTCGGCGGTGCGGGCGTGCATGGAGCACTTGGCGGCGGGACAGGCGAAAGAGGCCTTGGAGTACGGTGCCACTGCGGTGCGAGAGGACCCATTCGATGCCCGAGCGCACTTCGCTTACGGCACGACCCTTCACCGAATGGGACGGGTGTACGAAGCGATCAGCGAGTTCGAACGGGTGGTTGAGCTCGTGCCGCAGCAGTTCAATGCGCTCAAGAATCTGGCCGTGCTCTACGAGCGTCAGGGCTTCAAGGCCAAGGCGGTCGAGATGTGGACGCGCGCTCTCGAGAAGAGCCCGAGCGAGCCGGTTCGAAAGACGATCAAGGCCCACTTGATCGACCTCTTGTGAGGGCGGGATGAAGTTTCTCTGCGGAAGCTGCCGCACCAAGTACCAAATCTCGGACGAGAAGGTCCGAGGGAAGATCCTGACCATCCGCTGCAAGAAGTGTGGTGCCAAGATCATCGTCCGCGAGTCGCTGAGTCGAGACGGAGGGGAGGGGACCATCGTAGCCCCGGTGGCGGAGGAGCCGCGTTCGACGCCCTTCAACCCGCGCATCAAGAGCGGGTCGGGCGCCTTGTCTCAGGCCTTCAGTCAGGCCCTGGAGTCTGGTACCCAAGACGTCCCCATCGACAGCGAACGACCGCCGACGGCCTTCGAATGGTTCACCGCCGTCGATGGTCAACAGCAGGGCCCCTTTAGCTACGACCACGTGGCCAACCAGGTTCGGAGCGGCGCGCTCCAAGGCCGGCACTACGTCTGGCACGAGGGGATGGAGCACTGGCGTCGGATCAGGGACGTCGAACAGCTGCGTCGACTGGCTGAGAGCAGCACTTCTCCCCCTCCGCCGCCGCCCGCAGACCGTTCGCTGGGACTAGAGCTCGACAAGACCACGGCCGAGCCTGAAGTCGCGCCCATGGCCGGTATTGCCGCCTCCGAGCTGCCGACCACGGCCAGCGCCTCCACCTTGTTCGGCGACGGCACTACGGCTTCCGCTGGCGCCGACCCACTGGCCGCCGGCCAGGCTCCGTCTGCTTCAGCCCAAGAGCTGGACGAGCTGTCCGACGCCGAAGACCTGTTCGCCAACGTGCCTCGGGCAACGGAGGCTGAGCTCGTGCAAAAAGAGTCGACCCGCTTCTTCGTCAATGCGGCCGGCGTGCGGGGCATCAAGAACCTGAACCGCCTCGGCTTGATCTTGGGCGCGGCGCTATTCCTGCTCTTGGGAGGTCTCGTGACGGGGGCAGCAACCGGCGTCATCGAGATCCATATTCCAGGCTTTGGAAATCCCTTCGCCGGCGACGAGGATGGCGTGGCCCTATTGAGCGGCGAGGGCGACGACCCCAATGCCCTCAAGTTCCTGGGCGAGGAAAAGAAGCCAAAGCCCAAGTCGCGACGGTCCCGCAGCGGAGGCCGCCCCCAGGGGGGACCACCGGGGGGCGAGGATGGCTTCGACTTCGCCGGTGAGTACATCGAGGATGGAGAGGGCCAAGGCGGTCCCAGGGGCGGTCGAGGCTTGGAGGGCGCCAGTTTCGAGATCGGCGACGTCACTACCGGAGGCGGCGTAAAAGCGAGCTCGGTGGGCGACTCGGACCTTCCTAGCTCAGGCGGACCGGAGGTTCCGGTCGTCGCAACCCGTACGCTCAGCGACGAGGCCATCCAAAGGACGGTCAACGCCCGGAAGCAGTCGGTAAAGATCTGCTACGAGCGGAGTCTCAAGGGCCAGGGCGGCCTCGGCGGAAAACTCGAGGTTCGGGTCCGCGTCGAGCCCAGCGGACAGGTCAGTAAGACATCTATAGACACACCTCAGTTCCGGAGCAGCCGAATAGGCAAGTGTATCGCCGACAAGATCCGTGACTGGCGCTTTCCGCCCTTCGAGGGGGAGGCGGAAGAAGTGGTCGTGCCCTTCCTCTTGGCTCGGAGCTCCTACTGAGGGCGGACTGCCGCATGCACCCCTCGCTGGCTCAGCGCATCGAACACACACTCTTGGCTCCAGATGCGCCACCCGCGGCCTACCTCCGGCTGGTGGAGGAGGCCGAACAGGCTGAGCTCCTGGGCGTGTGCGTCCCTTCCCGATGGGTGAGCCGGGTCCGACCTTGGTGGCCTGGTCTCTTGGTGAGTGTCGTTGGCTTTCCTTTGGCCGGCGTTCGCCCCGAGGTGCGGGCTTTGGAGGCCAAGCTGGCCATCGAGGACGGCGCCGACGAACTGGACATGGTCGCTGACCTGGCGCGCCTCGTGGAGGGTGCCAACGATGCGGTCCAGGAAGACGTCGAGCGCCTCGTCGAGCTGGGCAAGCCGGTGAAAGTCATCCTGGAGACAGGGCTCGTCGGGCGGGCTCAATGGACGTGCGGCGCGAAGCTGGCTGTCCGAGCCGGCGCGGCCTTTGTGAAGACCTGCACTGGCTTTGGCCGGGGTCGAGCCGAGGTCGAGGATGTGGCCGAGCTCCGTTCCGTGGTGGGCCCCTCGATGGGGATCAAGGCCTCGGGCGGGATTCGCAGCCGAGCGGACGCGCAGGCTTTGGTTGCTGCGGGGGCCGATCGGCTGGGGACCAGTCGCGGTCCGGAGCTCCTGCTTTGACAGCCCTGCAGGGCTGACGTCTTCTCATCGAGCATGTGGGCGCCTCGATTCATCGAGAAGGTCCGAGACGGGACTTCGGTGGGACCCAAGGCCATCCGGGATTGGATTCGAGCCTTCACGGACGGAGAGGTCACGGACGCCCAGATGGCCGCGTGGGCGATGGCCGTGGTGTTCCGGGGGCTGGCGCCAGAAGAGACCCTGGCCCTCACCCTTGCGATGCGGGATTCCGGAAAGAGCTTCAGCTGGGAGGGCGGATGGACCGCCGACAAGCACTCCACGGGCGGGGTTGGCGACAAGGTCAGCCTCGCTCTGGCGCCTTGGGCCGCGGCCTGCGGCGTACGCGTTCCCATGATTTCGGGACGAGGTCTCGGGCATACCGGGGGGACCTTGGACAAGCTCGACGCCATCCCGGGCTTCTCTTCCCGCATGGACGCGAGGCGCTTCGAAGCCATCGTCCACGCCCACGGTCTGGTTCTGGCCGGTCAGTCGGCCGAAGTGGCGCCGGCCGACAGAAAGCTCTACGCGCTGCGAGACGTGACGGGGACGGTGGAGTCCATCCCACTCATCACCGCTTCGATTCTGTCCAAGAAGCTGGCTGAAGGCCTCGACGCCCTCGTCCTCGATGTCAAAGTGGGCGCGGGCGCCTTCATGAAGACCATGGCCGATGCGCGGGCCTTGGGCGAGAGTCTGCGCAGCGTGGCGGGCCGACTCGGCTGCGAGACGCAGGTCTTCTATAGCAGCATGGACGGTCCCCTTGGTCGCTCGGTGGGCAACGCCAACGAATTGGACGAAGCTCTGGCCTTGCTCAAGGGCGAAGCCAGCCGTTCTGACTTCGAGACCCTGACGCGTCGCTTGACCCTGGCTATGCTGCCTCCCGAGACCTCGGTCGACGTCGACGAGGTGCTTCATAGCGGCGCTGCCTTCGAGCGGCTTTGTCGATGCGTCGTGGCCCAAGGGGGCCAGCTCGACCGCTTGGAAAGGCCCCGCTGGCGGGAGGGACTTCCGGAGCGCCTCCTACGTGCGCCGGCTTCTGGCTTCTTTGCCGGATGCGACGGGCATGAAGTGGGTTTGGCGGCCATGCAGCTCGGCGCGGGACGCCGAAGACCCGAGGACGTCATCGATGGCCTGGCCGGGATAGACTTCGAAGTGTCGCCGGGTGAGGAGGTTTCGGCGGGCGAGGTTTGGGCTCGCCTCTTCGGACGAGACGAGACGCGCTTCGACGCGGCCGAAGCTCGATTGCGCGCGGCCGCCCGATGGAGCGAGGCGCCGGTCGAGGCCGTTCCGGTCATCTTGGAGGCACCATGAGCGAACTCGACCGGGTCGAAGCTGCCAGCAGCGCTCTTGCAGCTTGGGCCGAGGCTCCGGAGCTCGCCTTGGTGCTCGGTTCGGGTCTCGCGTCCGCCCTCGACGTTCCCATCGAGAGGAGCCTCTCTTTTCAAGAGATTCCTGGATTCTTGCCGCCCACGGTTCCTGGCCACGATGGACGCCTGACGCTGCGAAGTATCGAAGGGACGCACGTGGCCTGTCTCGAGGGTCGGGTGCACATGTACGAAGGCCACACCCCGGCCGATGTCGTGCGCCCGGTTCGAGCGGTTGGGGCTTGGGGATGCCGTACCCTTATCCTGACGAATTCTGCCGGCTCACTCGGCGCTGAGCTTGGCCAGGAGCGGCTGATGCTGATCGCCGACCACCTCAACTTCACGGGCCGGAGTCCTCTCGAGGGCCCCAACGAGGCCCAGTGGGGCCCTCGGTTTCCGGACATGAGCGAGGTGTACGACGGCGAACTCCGGCGTCGACTCGTGCATCGCCTGGCCTGCCCCGAGGGGGTCTATGCGGGGGTGCTGGGCCCCGAGTACGAGACGCCGGCCATGGTGCGCTTTCTACGCGCAGCCGGCGCCGATGCGGTGGGCATGTCGACCGTCCTCGAAGCGACGGCGGCTCGGCACTTGGGCCTGCGTGTTCTGGGCGTGTCTTGTCTGACCAACCTGGCCGCGGGCATAGGCGAGGGACCTTTGAGTCATGCTGAGGTCACAGAGGGGGCTCACAAGACCCGAGAAAGCCTGATGCAGCTCCTTCGAGTCGTGGTGGGTGAGCTGGGACACTCGGACATTGCTCAGCCCGGTCAAAACGGCTAACCCGCTCCCCCATGGGTCGAACCCTATTGATTGTGCTCCTCTTGGCGGCGGGCGGCGGCTACTACCTGTACGGCGTCTACGCAGAGCAGCAGGCCCGGGAGGCCATCGAAGTCGGCGTTCGTGACGCCCGACGCTCCTTTTCCGACAAGGCGGCCTCCATCGTCACGGAGGAGGCCAAGGACTACAATCGCCGCATCCGGGAGGCTCTCAAGGATTTCGAATCCCAGGTCCAAGACGTCTACGAAGGCCACGAAGATTGGCGGAACGTCGACGGCTACCGGACCGAAGTGGAGCGGCGTTTCGAAGAGGGCGAGATCAGCGAGGCCCAGAAAAAGTCCATGATGGAGGGCTTCGGTATGGTGAAAAACGCCTACGACACGCTCCTGGCGGGCTCTTGGGAGACCGAGCTCGAGGCGGTAGACGAAGGGGCTGACATACGGATGGACGTCTACGAGGTGGCGCGCGTCACCGATGACGACGGAAACCCTCTCCTCGAGGCGCGAGCGTTCTTGTGGGGCGTCGAGGACAGCACCCGGATCGGCTGGGGCCAGCTCAGCCTCCGCTACTGGACGACGGGAGCTGCGCCGAGCAAGACCCTTCGCCGAGAGGCCCGTCGCCAAGGTCTGGATCCAGACAACATGGAGTACGTGCTGGGACGAGCGGAGGGTACGGCTACGCCCTACATCATTCTCCAGTCACCTTCGGACTACATCGACGCCTTCCCGCCCTACGTATCTCTGGCTGCTATACGCTTCCCGGCCATGCCAAGGGAGGCGGAGACTGTGGACTTCAGCTATGGCTTCTCGGCTCGAAAAGGCGGTGCCCGGCACGAGATCGCCTTCGCGTGGGAGAAGCTCGGGATTCCCGAAGCTTGGAAGCTGGCCGAGGGTGACGTGTGGAACGCGGATGTCGTCGAAGCCTCGGAAGACGAGATCATCCCCGAGGAAGAGAAGAAGGACGAAGACGAAGAGGGCTGAGCTCAGCGACGAGGCTGAAGCTTCACGTTCAGGCTGAAGTGACCGGCCTCGGAGGCCTCGATCACCTGTTCGAAGTTCTTGTGGTCGTTCAGCATGAGGACGACGTCCAAACTCCGACGACCCGCGGGTGCAGGAAGAATGAGCGGCGTCCTTCCGTAGACCACGCCGTCGATCTGGACCATCGCGCCGGGCGGCGTGCTCACTACAGAGACCACGGGAGCCGGGGCAGGGCGCGTCTTGGCTGGGGTAGCCGGGGGCTGAGGGGCCCGTAAGGGCCTTCGCTCGGCTCGAGACTTCGGCGTCTGATCCGCCTTGGGCGCGGGCTGGGCCCCCGCAGGTTTCTCAATCGCTATCGACTCCACTTCAGGCTCTGCGTTTCCCCAGGGAAAAAGGGCCAGGCCGACCAGGGCCGCGCCCCCAAGGACGCCGGTCAGGATGACCTCCCGCCACTCGGCCCAAAAGGATGGCCCCGTACTAGGAGGCACTTTCCCGGCCTGCAGCTTGTCCACCATGTCCTCGACCGAGAACTGGCCGGGAGCCGGGGGCGGAGCCGCCTCCGTCGGCGCGGGCTGGGGGGCAGGGAGTGTGAGCGGCGTCGCGGTCTCCGAGAGGGTCGGCGCCTCGCCTTGCTCCTGCAGCTTACCGAGGTCGGGGTCCGTCTGTTCGCCGATCACGTCGGCCCAGCCGTCCTTCCCGGAGCTCATCCCGGGAGAATAGCAGCTCAGGCGACGGAACTGCAGAAGCCTCATTGCTCCAGGCCGGGGAGCTCGCCTAGGGTCCGCTTCTCGGATGCGCTGCGCCCTCTTCTCCGACGTTCACGGCAACCTCGAAGCCCTGACCGCCATGCTGTCTCGACTAGAGGCAATGGGACCCATCGACCGCTGGTTCTGTTTGGGCGACATCGTGGGCTACGGAGCGGATCCTGACGACTGCTGCACTCTCGTACGGGAGCGTGCCGACGTCACCTTGCTCGGCAATCACGACGCCGCGGTTGCGGGCCGCATGGACTACGATTACTACTACGACGCGGCCCGAGACGCGCTGGATTGGTGCCGCGAGCGACTCTCGCCCGAGAACATGCAGTGGCTTGGCAAGCTGCCCTACACTCACCGAGAAGAGGAGCTCGAAATAAGCCACGGCTCACCCCTTAGGCCCGAAGACTACGACTACATCTTCACGACGGATCAGGCCCGAGACATGGTCCGTTCCTATGATGCGGCCAAGGTCACGTTCATTGGCCACTCCCATCTCACCAAGGCCTTCGCCGTCTCGGAGGAAGATGCGGAAGACGTGGTGTCCACGAAGTTCAAGCTTCGAGACGGCTACCGCTACGTGATCACCGTGGGTTCGGTGGGTCAGCCCCGAGACTACGATCCTCGGGCCTGTGCAGGCATCTACGACAGCGTGAGCGAAAGCTTCGAGTTCGTCCGCGTCGACTATGACGTCGACGCGCAGCGCCAGAAGATCAACGATGCCGGGCTATCGCCCAGCTTCGGCACACGACTGCTCCTCGGGATATGATGCGGACTTGGGTCCTGGTCATGCTGCTCGTCTCGACGGGTTGTTGGTCTTCGGGTCCGCGGGTTCGCTTGGACGGACCAGTTCAGGTGTTCGACCTGCCCCAAGGCGTGGATGAGTACGGTCTGAAGAAAGCTCTTCGTTCACGAGTTGCGGCCTTGCCCGGAGTCGGATCGAGCGGACGACCGGTTCAACTGCTCGCCAGCTTCGAGCGACAACTGAGAGTCGTCGAGGAAGAGGCCCAGGAGGAGTTTGTTCTGCGACTGGGTTTCAAGCCTTTGGAGCGCGAAACCCAGGATCTCCAGTTGAGCGCAAGCGCTTCGGGACCCGCTCCGGGTGCGCTCCTGGAGCCGGCCCTCGAGGCATTTTCATCCCGATGGGCCATGCGGCGCGGTTCCGATGGAGCCGTCATCCAAAGTCTGGAGTCCGAGGAGCAAGGTCTACGCTGGGCGGCGTCCGAGGAAGCGGGTCGGCGCCGGCTTCCGGACGCGGTGGTCCCCATGGCGAGGCGGCTCGAATCGGAATCCACGACCGACGAAGAGGCGCTGGGTCTCATCACGGCATTGGTGGCCATTGGTGACGTTCGGGCCGCCCCCGCCCTCATCGAGGCCACGAATCGTCGCAATCCCCTTGTCTGGCCTCCCGTGCTCTTCGGGCTCTCCCAGCTCGGCGGCCGACAGGCTGAGGGGTTCCTGTTCACGGTGGCACAGGGCCATCCCAACCCTGACGTGCGCCGACGAGCACGGCTGGCGCTGGACGAAATCTCGAGGACCGAGGACTCTCCCAGCGAATGAGGTGGGTCGCACCTTTGCTGCTCTTGGTGATGCGCTGCGCCTCGGCGCCGAGCCCTACGGCAGAAACAGACCTCCAGGACGACGGGCTGGCGGACTACGCGGCCTTGGGCGTGGGTCGTGTTCGGGAGTACGCTGTCCGCTATCCCGGCCAGCAAGGCAAACTGCGGGTCGAGACGACGGAGCGGCGAGAAGGTTGGTTCTTGGACGACCGGGGGGCCCGCCTGAGGCTCGCCTCGGACGGTCTGCGCGACGAAGACCGATACCTTATTCGTAGGCCGTTGGTGGCTGGCACTCGGTGGCGAAGCGTGCTGAGCGCAAGCGCGGTCGAACACTACGAGATCAAGTCCGTGGGCCAACCCTGCGCCGTTCCTGCGGGCCGCTTTCGGGATTGTCTGGTCGTCGAGGCTAGGCTGCGGCGAGACGATTCGATGGAGCTTGAGGCCGAGTGGCTGTGGATCCGAGGCGTGGGTCTGGCGCGCATCCGGACCGTGGCCCGGGTCCAAGGTCGACGTATCCCGCAAACGGTGCAGGAACTCGTAGGCTACGACTTCTCGCCTCCCCGAGGGGCGCCATGATCTCCAAAGTCGCCCTCCTCATCATCGGCAACGAGATCCTCACGGGCCGAGTCAAGGACCAGAACGGCCCTTTCTTCGCCGAGTGGCTGGCCGACTACGGGGCAGACCTCGAGCGACTGGTGGTCCTTCCCGACACCCTGCACCTGATCGCCGAGGAGGTCGCAAGGTCTTCCTTGAGCTTTGATGCCGTCCTCACGACCGGCGGGGTCGGCGCCACCCATGACGATGTGACCTTCGAGGCGGTGGCCCGAGGCCTGGGCATTGGGGTGGCCCGACACGCCGGACTGGAAGAACTGCTCCGAAGCCGACATGGGATCGAACCCGATCCGGCCTGGGATCGGATGCTGCAGCTTCCCGAAGGGGCGGAACTGGCCGACGATTCGGGCTACCCCCTAATCCGGGTCCAGAACGTCTTCATGTTTCCTGGGGTGCCGCGCTTCGTGCGCAGCAAAGTGAACGCGCTCGCGCCTTTTCTCCATGGCCGACCGCGCCACGTGGCTCGGCTCTATCTGACTGTGCCCGAACACCAGGTCGCCGCGCTACTTCGGGACGTGGATGCAGCAGAGCCGAGCGTCAGCATTGGCTCCTATCCGAAGTTCGATGACGAGGACCACGCGGTCGAGGTCGTCCTGGAGTCCAGGAGCGAGCCCGACTGCCGCAGGGTCCAAGGCCTAATCGAGGCCGGGCTGGCCCCGGGCTGGCTCCTGCGCCGGGGTTGATCTCCGTCTGGCTTGGCTTGCTTAGACGCAGCAAGACGCGCAGCCTCCGGGCCATGTTCGATGCCCTGAGGGAGACCGACCCCGAGATTTTCGACGTGGTGACGCGGGAGACCCACCGCCAGAGGGATGGCCTGGAACTCATCGCGAGCGAGAACTTCACGAGCCAGGCGGTGCTGGAGGTCGTGGGTTCTCCGCTGACGAACAAGTACGCTGAGGGTTTGCCGGGCAAACGGTACTACGGAGGGTGCGTCCATGTCGATGCGGCCGAGCGCCTGGCCATCAGTCGGGCCAAGGCGTTGTTCGGCGCGGATGCGGCCAATGTGCAGCCCCACAGCGGCGCCTCGGCGAACATGGCCGTGTTCTTTTCCATCCTCGAGCCGGGAGACAGTTTCGTGGCCATGAATCTGGCCGAAGGGGGACACCTTACTCATGGGGCGCCGGTGAACTTCTCGGGCCGCCTCTATCAGGCGCACCATTATGGCGTTAACCCGGAGACGCATCTTCTCGACTACGACCGAGTCCACTCACTGCTGCAAACCCGCAAACCAAAGCTCTTGATCGCGGGGGCCTCGTCCTACCCCCGGACCATCGACTTCGAGCGGCTGGCGAGCATGGCGGCCGATGCCGGGGCCTTTTTCATGACCGACATCGCCCACATCGCCGGGCTGGTGGCGGCCGGTTTGCATCCCTCACCCGTGCCCCACGCCGACTTCGTCACCACCACCACCCACAAGACGCTGAGGGGACCCCGAGGGGGGCTCATCATGATGAAGAAGACCCACGCCAAGTCCGTGAACTCGCGTGTGTTTCCCGGTATGCAGGGTGGGCCGCTCATGCACGTGATCGCCGGAAAGGCGGTCGCTTTCAAAGAAGCGGCATCGGAAGGCTTCAAGGCCTACGCCCAGCAGGTCATCGACAATGCCAAGGCCATGGGGGAAGCCTTTATCCGCCTGGGCTACGACTTGGTCAGCGGGGGCACGGACAACCATCTCCTGATGCTCGACCTCAGATCCAAGGGTTTGACGGGAAAGAAGGCGGAGGATGCGCTCGGTGTGGCCGATATCACCGTCAACAAGAACATGGTGCCAGGGGATCCCGAGTCACCCTTCGTGACCTCGGGCGTTCGCCTCGGAACCCCGGCCCTGACCACCCGAGGCATGAAGGAGGGGGAGATGGAGCAGGTCGTCGGCTTCATCGACCGGGCCCTGGAGGGCGCCGACGACCCCGAGCTATTGGAACGGGTGCGCAAGGACATCCACGCCTTCACCCAGTCCTTCCCGCTCTATCCCGGCATTAGGGTCTAACCCTGAATGACCCTGCATATTGGGGTCACCGCCGCCGCGAAACGCTGTGCGTTGCGTTTCCCATGTTCCACGGGTAACGATCGACGGGATCGTGCGCTGCCCCTTTTGCGCCAGTTCGGAGAACAAGGTCATCGACAGCCGCCTGTCGAAAGATGTCCAAGTGATCCGACGGCGCCGTGAGTGCAACGACTGTGGGAAGCGGTTCACGACCTACGAGCGCATCGAAGAAATCCTGCCCATGGTGGTGAAGAGCGATGGTCGGCGTGAGCCCTTTGACCGGAACAAGGTCATCGAGGGGATCATGGCAGCCTGCGAAAAGCGACGCATCCCATCGGGCGAGGTCGAGCACATCGTCGACGAGATCGAGAAGCAGCTTCAGGAAACGGGGGAGAAAGAGGTCGACTCCCACGTGATTGGTGAAGAGGTCCTCCTCCGACTGGCCGAACTCGACGATGTTGCCTACATCCGCTACGCCTCCATCTTCCGGAACTTTCGAGACCTGGCGGAGTTCGCCCGGGAACTGAACCAGATCCTCGAAGAGCGTCGAATGCGCCGAGCTGCTGGATCGGGCTCCTGACGACCAACGTCATGGGGCCTGGGCCGCAAGGCTTTCGAGCCCGAGCGCCGTGGCTGAGACTCTTCGCCCGGGCGCTCCGCGAGCGACAATCAGGCTTGCACGGGCAGCTCGAAGAGGGCGGACGGCACTGGGCCGAATTGTTCCGACCCCTGCTCGAGGAAACGCCCAGGGAGCGTCCCTGGACCTGGTGCAAGGTGGCCTCCTCCCTGGACGGACGCATCGCAACGCGAGGTGGCGACGCACGATGGGTGACGAGCGAGCTTGCCCGAAAACGGGGTCGACGGATTCGCAGTCGAGTCGATGGGATCATGGTCGGCGTAGGAACGGTCCTAGCGGATGACCCGCTCTTGACTGCGCGGTGCCCGGGCCGCGAGCCCCGCCGCATCGTCCTGGATAGCCGGGGACGAACGCCGACCGAAGCACGCTTGCTCCGGACGACGGGCGGTACCGTGACCTTGTTCGTGGGCCCCGCGGCGCCTGAGGCATGGCGGGAGCGCATGCGCTCAGCGGGGGCCGACGTTATGGAGGTGCCTTCGGACCCAAGAGGCCGGCTCGCACTGGCCTCCGTGCTGGCGCTTCTTCGAGCCCAAGGGTGCCGGAGCCTACTCGTCGAGGGTGGGGGCACCCTTCACGGCGCCTTGTTCGACGAGGGCTTGGTGGACTACGTCCACTGGTTCATTGCGCCTCGGATCATCGGGGGACGAGAGGCCCTGGGCGCCGTTCAGGGTCTGGGCCAGCCGCGCCTCGTCGACGCACCCCGGCTCGAAGAGCTTCGAATCGAGGCCTTGGGAACCGATCTCTTCGTCAGCGGGCGCGTATCGGCTTGACCCTCATCGGCTCCGACTTCATCGCTTCACGGATGTTTACCGGACTCGTGGAGGCGACGGGGCGCGTCCTTGCTCAGGCGCCTGGACCTCGAGGAGGCGTCCGTTTGGAGACCGAGATGCCCTTCTCGGACCTGAAACTTGGGGACTCGATCGCTCACAGCGGGGTCTGCCTGACCGCGGTCGTGGTCGAAGAGGGGAGGGTCCAAGTCGACATCGGGCCCGAGACTCTGGCCCGAACAACGGCCGGTTCGTGGGCTCCAGGCCGCCGACTGAATCTCGAGCGCTCGGTTTTGCCCACGACCCGCCTCGGGGGCCATTTGGTCCAGGGTCATGTCGACGGCGTTGCTCGACTCAGCCGGGCCGATGCCCGAGACAACGCGTGGGACCTCGAGTTCGAACTGGAAGCGGAGCTCCTGCGCCTCGTCATTCCACGAGGATCGGTGGCGGTGGACGGGATATCGCTCACGGTGACCGGTCGAGGTGCTTCGGGCTTTAGTGTTTCCATCATTCCCCACACTTGGAAAGAGACGAGCTTGTCCGATCTTGCGCTGGGGGATCCGGTGAACATCGAGGTGGACCTCGTGGCGCGCTACGTGGACGCCCTGTTTCCTGGCGTCGGCTTGCCCGGGGCCGGCGAGGCTGATTTGGGGCCCTCGTGAGCTTCGAGAACGTGCAGGGCGCCATTCGCGACGTCGCGGACGGTAAGATGGTGATCCTGGTTGATGACGAGGACCGAGAAAACGAGGGCGATCTGTGCATGGCGGCCGACCTGGTGACACCTGAGGCCATCAACTTCATGGCCGTCCATGGGCGTGGGCTGATCTGCCTGACACTGACGGAGGACAAAACCCGCGAGCTCGACCTGCGGATGATGGTCGAAAGAAACACCTCGGCCTTCGAAACTGGCTTCACAGTCTCCATCGAAGCTCGGGAGGGCGTGTCCACCGGGATCAGCGCGGCGGACCGTGCCCACACCATCCGGACTGCGGTTTCACCTCGAGCCCAGCCGGCGGACTTGGTGACCCCGGGTCACGTCTTTCCGATCAGGGCTCGGGACGGCGGTGTCCTGGTTCGAACGGGGCAAACCGAAGGGTCGGTCGACCTGGCCAGGCTGGCGGGTCTGCAGCCTTGTGGCGTGATCTGCGAGATCATGAACGATGACGGGAGCATGGCCCGCAGGCCGGACCTGGAGGCCTTTGGCCAAAAGCACGGGCTTCGGATCGTCACGATCGCCGAGATGATCGCCTACCGTTCGACTCACGAAACCCTGGTCGAGGTCGTGGCTGAACGTCAGGTCGACATGGAGGGCCTCGGCCTAGTCCGAGCCGTGGTCCTCTCCAGCCGTGTGGATGGCCAAGAGCACCTCGCCTTCGTGAAGGGGACCGTCCAGGCCGATGCGCCCTGCATGGTTCGAGTCCAGTCCCTGGACCTGCCGGCCGACCTGGTGGGTCTGAGTCTGGCCGGTGGGGGCGCAGAGCTGCGAGGGGCCATGGCGGCCATGGCGGAAGCTTCGGCGGGGGTCTTCGTCTATCTGTGTCGTCGGGGAGGGTCGTCGACCATGGCCGAGAAGCTGGCGGGACTTGATGCCGCGGGTCCCCCCTCGACCTACGATAAGGTCGGCGGCCGTCTCGACCTTCGAGAATTCGGGACCGGGGCTCAAATCCTCAAGACCCTTGGCGTTCGCCGCTTTCGCCTGATCACGAATCGTGATTTTCGAATCGTGGGTCTGGAAGGATTCGGTCTAGAACTCCTCGACCGCGTGCCCTACCAACCTAGTGGGAGCGCCTCATGACGCCGAGAGTTGGGATCGTAGTCTCGTCCTTTAATCGACTGGTGACGGAGCCCTTGCTCCAAGGAGCCCGCATGCACTTGGAGGAGCGGGGCGTACCCGGCGACGCCATCGAGGTTCATTGGGTTCCTGGAGCCTGGGAGCTGCCCCTGGCCCTCCAGTGGATGGCACAAAGCGGTCGCTTCGATGGGATGGTAGCCCTTGGCTGCGTGATCCGGGGCTCGACTCCTCACTTCGACTACGTCGCAGGCCATGCGGCCGGCGCTGCCGCGCGGGTGCAGGAGACGCACGGTCTTCCCGTGGGCTTTGGCGTCTTGACCACGGACACCCTCGAACAAGCCTTGGAGCGGGCGGGAAGCAAAATGGGTAACAAAGGGGCCGAGGCGGCGGAGGCCGTCCTGAGCATGTGTCGGCTTCGCGGAAAGCTGACGTGACCCCTCGACGTCAGGCCCGCGAGTGCGCCTTGATGATGCTCTACGGCATGGATATCACCGGTCAGCGCGCAGACTGGGCTTTGGCCCGTTTCTGGTCCGGCTTCCAAGACCGGGACCTCGATCCTCCCCCGCCCTGGTCGTTGGGAAAGGACGGCTACCGGGTGGCCCTCGACGAGACGGCCCGAGGCTACGCGGAGCGGCTCGTTCGAGGCGTAGAGCTGCACAAAGACGCAATAGACGCTCGGATTGCCGACGCCTCCCGCAAATGGCGGATGGAGCGGATGGCACTGGTGGACCGGAACCTTCTCCGGCTCGGCACCTACGAGCTGGGTTTCGAGCGAGAGATACCCCCTCGAGTGGTCCTGAACGAGGCCATCGAGCTCGCCAAGGAATTCGGCGCAGCCGAAGCCCGGGCTTTCGTAAACGGGGTCCTGGATCGAGTCGCCAAGGCGGGCGTCGATGCCATGTGAGGTTCGCATACATCCGGGTTCGCCGGCTGGTCTCGACGCCCTCGACGTCGATGCCCTCGCCCTGCCGGTTTTCGAAAGCAGGACCCAGCCTCGACACGTGTCGGGCAACGTCGATTGGCGGATGTGCGGCACGATAGCTCGCTTGATTCAGGCGGGGAGCTTCGACGGTCGTCCTCTGCTGACGCCCACGGTCGGACGTTTGGGTGCGCAACGTCTCTTCATGTTCGGTCTCGGAAAGCCGTCGGCGGTACGTGAGCCTCAGGTTCGTATGAAGCTGGAGGAGATCCTCGGCATTCTGTCTGATGCAAACGCTCGGAGCTTTGCCGTGGCCCCACCGAGCACCCCGCCATCCCTGGACGAGCAGGAAGACGCCATGGACCTCGACTTCGCCGAGGTCCTGTTGAGCGCCATATCGCCTCGTGCTCGCAGCTTCGACCGCGTCGTGCTCTTGGACGGCGGTGCACTCCGAGGGGCCGCAGACCAGTTGAAGGGCTGGGCTCGAGACGGAGGCTTGATGTGGTCGGCAACGAACTGAATGAGTTCGAAGCGCTCTTGGCATCCCTTTGCGAGAACCCAGAGGTGGTCGGAGCGGTCTTGTGCGACGACGAAGGCGAGATGGTGGCGACGAGCCGCGGACCGGCCGAGCTCCCAGTGGGTGCGGAGGAACAGGCGGTCCGCCACATGCCCTCTGCTTTGTCGGCGGACGTCCCGGCGCCCGAGTTCTTGCTTCGTCTGGGCAGCGCCGAGACATGTGGCCCGCTGCGCTTGATGCAGCGCATCGCCAAGCGAGGCGCGGCGGGTGAAGTGCAGATCGTAGCCGTTCGCTACCGTGAGCTCGATGTCCTCGTTCATGCTCTGCCCGAGGATTTCTACGTCGTTGTGTTTGTGCGTCGCCCGAACTTGTTGGCCGGACTCAGAGCGCGTCTTGAGGCCGTAGGGCAGGCGCTCAGCGGGCAGCTCCAATGACTCCCATGGGCGCCTGTGGTACCTCTGTTCCTCATGGGCGCGGAGCTGGAAGTCGACTTCGTCGTTTATCTGGGCGACCCCGACGACGGCGCGGAAGCCATTGAAAGCCGGGCTGCCATAGCGCTCGAGAACATCGGGCAGCGCCTCGACTGGCCCGACGTGTACGGCGCCATCACGGTCCGCGAAAAAGGCGAGCCCGTGCTCTCCCTCCGTCCGGACCCTCTATTTTCCTTGGTGACCAACACGGTCAAAGCGCTCCCCTACGTCATCGAGGGAGAAGCTGAGACGGTGCTCTTGGCTGAGAGTGAGCATGGTCTTCTGCTGGAGCCAGCCGGCAACGACGCCATGGTCTCGTTTTTCGTCGGCGACCCCTACGAGCCCGAGAGCTTCCTCCTCGAGCCCAAGTCGGTGCCATTGGGAGAGCTGGGTACCCAGGTGCTGGGAATGGGGGAACGACTTCGCGACCTGATGCGGGCCAGCGACCCGCAGATCTTCGACAGGGACGACTACTCAGGGAGCCTGCTGAACTTTCTGGAAGAGGGCCGTGACCGGTTGAAGACCTTCGAGCTCAAGGTCGAGCGCGGCCTTCGAGTCGAGTAGCCCGTGAGCCTCCTCGACCCACTTGCTCGTCAACTCGCGCTCCTCACCCGAGCTGGCTATCCCATCATCTACGTCGTCTCACACGAAGAGGAGCGGGCGGAGGCCATTGTTCGAAGGGCAGCGACTGGAACGAAGCAGAAGGTCATTCGGTGGACGGCTTCTCGGGGCTTCGACGAAGAAGAGGGTGAGCTGGACGCCGAAGAGGCGATTCAGCGACTCGATGCCGAGGATGAGCCGGCCTTGGTCCTCATGCTCGACCTTCACCAGCGCCTGAACGACCCCCGGGTGAGCCGTCGCTTGCGCGATCGTTTTGAGGGCTTCGTGGCCCGGCAACAAACGCTGGTCGTGGTGGCGCCCGTCCTCGCCCTCCCAGCCGAACTCGAGAAGGACGTCGCCGTCATCGATCTGCCTCTGCCCAAGACCGAGGAGATGAACCAGGTCTTGAGCCAGGTGGCGGCCCAGGAGGGTTTGGAGGTGTCGGCCGGGGATGCGGCCGTTCGGGCCGCTCTGGGACTGACGGCGAAGGAGGCCCGTCGGATTTTCCGAAAGGTGCTCGTTCAACGAAAAGGGTTAGAGACCTCGGATCTCGGCCTGGTGGTAGAAGAGAAGAAGAACGCCCTCCGCACCACCGACAGCCTGGAGTTCCATGAACTCGGACCGAGCCTAGGAGATGTGGGTGGCCTCGACGCCTTGAAGCGTTGGCTGGGCGAACGAAGCCGAGCCTTCGGGCCTGATGCCCGGGCCTTCGGGCTGCCGGCCCCTAAGGGCCTCCTGCTTTTGGGCGTTCAGGGCTGTGGCAAGAGCCTCTCCGCCAAGGCCGTGGCCGAGCTCTGGAAGTTCCCTCTCCTGCGCCTCGACCTTTCGGCGGTCTTCTCCGGCGCGAGCCCGCCCGAAGCCGCCATTCGTCAGGGCATCAAAGTCTCCGAGAGCTTGGCTCCCGTCGTTCTCTGGGTCGACGAAATCGAGAAGGGTTTTGCTCAGGTCGATGCCGACGACAGCGGCAGCCGGGTCTTCGGTTCCTTTCTGACCTGGCTGGCCGAGAAGACGAGCGAAGTCTTCGTAGTGGCCACTGCCAACGAGGTGCGAGGCCTTCCTCCGGAGCTCCTCCGAAGGGGGCGCTTCGACGAAGTCTTCTTCGTGGACCTGCCCAACCCCAAGGAGCGGCTCCAGATCCTCCAAATCCACCTGGAGCGACGTGGCCGACGGCCCGAGGACTACGCCGGCCTGGAGGGCTTGGCACGCCGGGCCGAACACCTATCGGGGGCCGAGCTGGAGCAGGTCGTCGTTGCCGGGCTGTACAGGGCCTTCGCGGCCAAGCGGGAACTGAGCGACGAGGATCTGGATATCGGCCTCCAGCAGACCGTGCCCCTGTACGCAACCTACGAGGAAAAAATCAAAGCACTCAGAGACTGGGCGAAGACCCGGGCGCGTCCGGCGACCCAAGACGCATCGGTCTTGGACCTCTTTGAGCGAACGGGAGAGGCCTGAGCCTCAGCCACCGCCCGAGATCACTGTGAGGCTGAAGGCTCTGGAAGCGGTCTGAGCGCCGCTGTCCGTGACTGTGACCGTGAAGTTGAAGGTCCCGGTTTGGGTTGGAAAGCCCAGGAGCAGCGTCGACGGGGTTCCTTGATTCTGGATCTGAAGACCGTCGGGTAGACTACCGCCGGAAATGGTCCACGTGTAGCCGAAGGTGGTGCCACCGCTCGCCACGATCTGGGCCAGGTAGCCTTCGTCGGTCATGGCGGCGGGCAAGGTGGAGGTCGTGACGGCCAACGGAGTCACCGGTGGGTCGATGGTGAGGATCAGTTCCCGAGTCACGAACTCACCGTCGTCGTCCGTCACGCGGTACCGTACCGGAAAGAGCCCAAACTGCCGGGGCGTACCGGCGATGAGACCTGAGTCCGACAGCATCAGGCCGTCAGGAAGTGCGCCCGCGTCGATGGACCACGTGAACGGTTCGACACCGCCCGTCGCCTGGAGGGTCGCCGCGTAAGGAAGGGCCGTTGCGCCGTCGGGAAGGGAGCTGGTCGTGATCTCGAGCAGTGCGCTTTCGATGGCCAAGCCGATTTCCCGCTGGCTGGTCGTTCCCAGGGAGTCTTCGACCTCGACGACGATCTGTGTTTCTTCGGACACCAGCGGGGTGCCTGTGATCGCTGGCCCCGTGATGGCGAGGCCCTGGGGAAGGCCTTGAGGTGCGTCCCAAGTGTAGGGGGGTACGCCGCCGAAGGCACGAAGCCCCGATTCGTAGACTTCACCGACCCTTCCCGGCGCGGTGCTCGAAGTCAGGACGATGAGCGGCTCGGGGGGCGATATGGAGAGGGTGAGGGCTCGGGTGGCCACGTTGCCCTCGGAGTCCTGCACGCGGAACTCTACGCCGGTTGCCACGACCTCGGTGGGTGTGCCGACGATGTGCGCGCTTGGGGTTCCGCTTTCGAGCCTCAGGCCGGCGGGCAGGCCATTGAAGCTCCATGTGTAGGCCTCGCCCGTGCCGCCGATGGCGGTCACGGTCTCGTCGTAAGGTGTGCCCCGAGAGCCGCCGGCGAGCCGGGTGGTGGTGATTTCCAACGGAAGCGTACCGTCCTGGATGACGAGGGCCAGGGTTGCAGTGGCAACGTTGGCGCCGCTGTCCTGGACCTCGATGCCAACGCTAAACTCGCCCGAGACACTCGGGGTGCCGCTGATGCGGGTGGAAAGGGTGCCCGAGGGGGCGATCTCCAGGCCAGCGGGAAGGGAGTCGTTGAGAATGCGCCAGCCATAGCTTGTTTCGGTGCCGCCTCGAGCACCGATGGCGGCCTCGTACGGGGTGCCGATCCGGCCACCAGGCAGCGGGGAGCCCGTGGTAATGCGGAGAGGGTCGAGGGGGGCGATGACCCGAAGGGTGTAGCTCCCTCGAACGACGTCATCGCTCCCGCGGGCCTCCAGTACGAAGGTGAAGACGCCAGGTTCTTCAGGAGTGCCGGAAATGCCCACGCTTCGGTTGCGGACGGTCCCGTCGGTCTGGACGGTGCCTTCCGGTCCAACGAGCTGACCCAACCCGGTGGGGAGCGCACCCAGGACGCTCCAAGTGGGCGTGCCCCCGACGTCCCCCTCCAGGTCGAACTGGACCTGGTACAGCTGTCCGATGGTCGCATTGGGGACCGAACTAGGGGAAATTCGGAGATCGTCGTCGTCTGAACATGCTGCTGCGGCCGCGCACAGGGTGAACAACCCTAGGCTCCGCAGGGGACCTGCCGTGATTCTCATCGCTTCGTCGCGGCTCCGTCACACCGCATCCAGCCCTCTGACCCATGTGACGGACATCCGCAAGGTCGCGATTGCCTAGGGGCGCCAAAAACTGGGTCGCTTGCGCGAGGTCAGGGCCGCGGATAGGCCTGGCTTGTGGCCGAGCCGGAAGGGAGCATTGGGGCGAAGACCGTCGTTCGCGGGACCTTGAAGGGTACCGGGGCCGTGAAGGTGAGCGGTCAGCTGGAGGGTCGGGTGGAGATCGATGATGCCTTCGAGGTCAACTCCGAAGCCCAAGTCGACGCCGAAGTGCACGCCAAGAGTGTTCGTCTGGAGGGCTGTTGCCGTGGTTCGGTCCACGCCCAGCGGCTCATCCTGGGCGCCGGAGGATTCATGGCGGGGGAGGCCGTCGTGGAAGAGTTTCAGGTGGAGGAAGGGGCGCGCTGGGGGGGGCGCCTGCGTATGAAGCTGGATCTGCCCAGTGGAGTGGAAAGCGCATGAGTAAGACGTTCATCGGACCCAGCCTCACCGTAGAAGGCGATGTGGAAGGCGAGGACGAGCTCGTGATCGCTGGAACGGTACGGGGCGCACGGGTTCAGGGCAAAGAGGTCCTGGTGGAGAAGGGCGGTCAGGTCGAAGCCTCCGTCGAAGCGGATAGCCTCCGGGTCTCGGGCCGGGTTCAAGGCAACGCGAACGCTCGGGCTCGCGTGGAGCTCGCCGCCGAAGGCCAAATGGAGGGCGACGTTCGTGCACCGCGGGTAGTGCTAGCCGACGGCGCGCGATTCAAGGGCCACATCGAGACCGGGATCGAGTGATGCGGGACGGTGAGGGTTCGACCATCGAACGCCGGACGCGGGTCCGGGGCCGTGTTCATGCCCGAGAGCCCGTGCGTATTCGAGGCCGAATCGACGGGCGTGTCGATGGTGAGCTGGTGGTGATCGAGGAAGGCGCCGTCGTCGTAGGCGACGTAAGCGGCCGAGAAGTTCGAGTCCAGGGCATCGTGCTTGGCCGGATCGACGGCGCGGAGAGGGTCTGGCTCGGCGCCAGCGCCCAAGTCCGAGGGGCCCTTGTCACCCCGGTCTTGAGCGCGGAGCTCGGCGCCCGGGCCGACGCCGATCTGCGGGTGGGCGAGATCGATGCCGGCGCCATCCCCGAAGAAGCCGAGTCCCAGACCGAGGCGCCGCGGCCCAAACTCAGCGCCGTCCCCGGCTCGGAGGGCCCTCGGGTGGTGGTGGTCAAGAAACGCTCATGATGCTCCCTGAACTTCACGCCGCCAAAGACCGGCTGCTGGCGCTGCTGACGGAGCGTGCCTTCGCGGTCAAGAAGGTCACTCTGGCCAGCGGTCGCGAGAGCAACTTCTACGTGGACTGCAAACAGGTCACGCTCCACCCGGAAGGCGCCCTGCTCACCGGACTGGTGCTGGAAGGCATGGTCGCCGAACTCGAGGCGCCGATCGCGGCCGTGGGTGGTTTGACCTTGGGAGCCGACCCCATCGCGACGGCGGTGAGTTTGGTCTCGCAGCTTCGAGGGCGTCCGCGCCCGGCCTTCATCGTCCGCAAAGAGGCCAAAGGTCACGGCACGCGGCGCCACCTCGAGGGCGTCGAGGGACTTCCGGCGGGATGTGAGTTGGTGGTGCTGGAGGACGTGGTAACCACGGGCGCTTCGGCGTTGGAGGCGGTTCGACGCTGTCGAGAGGCGGGCTTCGTCGTCCGCCAGGTTCTGGGTTTGGTCGATCGAGAAGAGGGCGGGAAAGAGAACATCGAAGCCGCTTCCCTGACCTTGCGTTCGGCCTTTCGGCGTTCGGATTTTCCGGTGGCGATGCCTCCAGCCTGAGGATCAGATCAGGTCGGCTCGCCGGAGGATGGTGTCTTGCGGATGCCCAGAGGAGAGCTCCGGATAGTCCAGAGTGAAATGCAGTCCCCGGCTCTCCTTCCGGCGAAGGGCGCAGTCGACGATGAGTTCGGCCACGCTAGAGATGTTCCGCAGCTCCACCAAGTCCCGAGAGACCGTCGCATTCCAGTAGTACTCGCGGATCTCCTCCGAAATGAGCTGGAGTCGGTTGCGAGCGCGAAGCAGCCGGCGGTCCGAGCGGACGATGCCAACGTAGTTCCACATCAGTCGCCGTATCTCGTCCCAGCACTGGGTGATGACGACGAGCTCGTCCGAGGGCACGGCCCGGCCCGGTTGCCAATCGACCAGGCCTTCAGCATCCAGCGGCGCGTCGAAGAAGGCCTTGCTCGCCGCCGCGGCTCGGTGGCCGAGCACGGCGCCCTCGAGTAGGCTGTTTGAGGCCAAGCGGTTGGCCCCGTGCATGCCTGAGCAGGCGACCTCGCCGGCCACGAAGAGTCCCGGGATGCTCGTTTCGCCGTCGACGTTGCATCGCACCCCTCCGCACACGTAGTGGGCGGCAGGAACGACTGGGATGGGCTCCTTGCGCATGTCGACTCCGAAGCCGAGGCAGGTTTCGTGAATGTTGGGGAAACGCTTTTCCAGGAAGCCCGCATCCAGATGGGTCATGTCCAGGAAGACGCAGTCGTTGCCCGTACGCTTCAGCTCCGAATCAATGGCGCGGGCTACGATGTCTCGAGGCGCCAACTCGGCCTGGGGATCGTAGTTGGGCATGAAGCGGCTGCCGTCCTCGCGAACGAGGCGCCCGCCCTCGCCTCGGAGCGCTTCTGAGATCAGGAAAGACTTGGCCTTGGGATGGAACAGGCAGGTGGGGTGGAACTGAATGAACTCCATGTTGGCCACTTCTGCCCCGGCCCTCCACGCCATCGCCACGCCGTCACCGGTCGCGACGTCCGGGTTGGAGGTGTACAGGTAGACCTTGGAGGCTCCACCTGCGCCGAGCATGACCGCCTTCGCGAGCACGGTGATGACCTGGCCCGTGGATACATCAAGGACGTAGGCGCCGAGGCAGCGATTGCTCGTTCTGGGAGCCCGATGGGCCGGGCCGACCCGGAGTGCATCCAGGCGGCGCTCGGTCAGAAGGTCGACCGCGCAGTGTTGCTCGAGGATGGTCACGTTGGGGAGCTGTTCGAGCGCACTGAGCATACCGCGCATGACTTCCGTCCCGGTGATGTCGCCCGCGTGGAGGACCCGACGCTGGCTGTGCCCCCCTTCTCGGGTCAGATCATAGGCGGAGTCTCCGTCCCTCCGGTCGAACTGAACGCCGTAGCCGATCAGGCGGTCGATGGCGGCGCGGCTCTCTTGCACGATGGTCGAGACCACCTCCGGATGGCAAAGCCCCGCGCCGGCTTTCAGAGTGTCTTGGACATGGGACTCGACGGAGTCTTCGGGACTCAATACGGCCGCGATGCCGCCCTGGGCGTATCGCGTGTTGGCCTCGTCGGCTTCCCGCTTCGTGACGATGACGACCCGCCGACCGGCTTCCGCGATGGGCAAGGCGTAAGCCAGCGCGCTAATGCCACTCCCGACTACCAACGCATCGCATTCCATCCGCATCCGTGAGAGGTACTCGATGGCGCCTGAGGGGCCAACCGAAAGGGCTCCCGACTTGCCTCCATCAGCCTGCCTGATAGTCTCGCCCGGCTTGCGAAGCGCGTTCATCATCGTCCTGGTGTGGATCCTCGGGCCGGCGATCGCGCAGGCCGAGCTGTACAGTTTCGTCGACGCTCAGGGGCGGCTTCACTTCACCAACGTCCCCGGCGATGCAGGCGCTCGGCCTTATCGAGGCGACGACATCGAGGGTTTCGGGGGTCAGCCACCCATCGTCATCGACCTTCCAGGATCGAGCGACACCGTGGCCTACCCCGTGGACGTGGCGCGCTACGACGTCATCATCGCTCGGGCAGCACATCACTACGATCTGCCTTTTGCCTTTGTGAAGGCGGTGGCGAAGGTCGAGTCCAACTTCAACCCCAGGGCCATCTCTCCCGCGCAGGCCAAAGGGCTGATGCAGCTGATGGACGCGACCGCCGAGTTCCTCGAAGTGCGGGACGTATTCGACCCGGAGCAGAACGTCTTCGGCGGGGCACGCTACCTGCGTCAGCTGGCCAATCAGTTCGACGGCGACCTGGCCTTGACCGCGGCGGCCTACAACTGCGGTCCGGACCGAGTGCGACGGCTGGGCCGAATACCCAACATTCGTGAGACAAAGGCTTACGTCCGACGTGTTCTTCAGGTGTACAAGCACTACGCCCAGAGGCGTTGATGGTACCGCGACCGGTTTCGCCAGATCCTCGAATCCAGAAGGCCAGTCGCTTGCTGGAGGGGGGCCAACTGCGGGAGGCGAGGAAGCTCCTGGAGGAGATCTCCACCCAGCGACGCGGCGATCCCCAGGTCCTGAACCTCCTGGGCTTGACGTACTTCAAGCTGAACCTGCTCCAGGCTGCGCGCCGGATCTACCAGCACCTTATCGGCCGCTTTCCCAAAGCCGTGTCCTTGCGGGTGAACTTGGGTTTGGTTCTCCTTCGTCAGGGGCAGCTCGACCTGTCGAGGGAGAGTCTTCAGGCCGCCATCAGCCTGGCGCCCGAGCATCGACGCGCCCACTGCTACTTGGGCCTGGTCCATTTTCGTCGGGGGGATCTGGGGCTTGCTCGTGAACACTTCCTTCGGGGGGGCGCCGCTGACTTCGCGGCTCGGGTCGAGCGGCGCTTTGCCGAGGGCTCATCCATTCTGCCTGCGCCCGAGCCGGCCGAAGACAGTCGATTCCAGCAGGTCACTGGGAGCGTCGAGCTCGACGCGGCCGGACAGGCGGCCGCCGAGATCGTGCCCAAGGGCGACGTGGCCCATGCGACCCCCGGTGGCATCGAGTCGCTGGCCCAAGATGGTCCGACCGGCTTCGTGGCCGGACCAGGGGCCCGGGCCCGGCTGCGGGTGGATGGGTCCGGGAAGGCCTTCGTCCGGAGGGAAGACGTCGTGGCGGCGCTGGCGGGTGGCGCCAGCTTCGGGCCAGGTCAGGGGCCCTTCGTTGGTGCTCTCCCTTCGAGCCTCTTGCTGCTGTCGACGCCGAGCCGTGCTTTCTCGCTGCAAGGACTGCGCGATGCCCGGATCCGCGCTAAAGCCCTTCGTGGCTTCGTGGGCGAACTTCGTTTGGAGCCGAGTCCGCGGCCAGGCCCCTTCGTGATCCTTCGAGGCTCGGGCGACGTCCTCCTCGACGCTCCGGCCGAGCCGCTCATGCTCGAACTCGAGGCCGAGGAGACTCTGTCGGTCATGGACACGGCGGTGTTGGCCTGTGCGCCCGGCGTTCTCGGCGGACCGCAGCCGAGCGGGATGCGAATATGCACTGGGCCGGGCTGGATCGTGGTCGCCCCCTGGAGAGGCCGAGAGTGAACCTGCCCAATAGCCTGACCCTCGGCCGGGTGTTGGCGGTCCCGATCGTGATGCTCCTGCTCCAGTCGGGCGAGGACCTGTGGGCCCTGTTCCTCTTCATCCTGGCTGCGGTGACCGACTTCTTCGACGGCGTGCTTGCTCGTCGCTGGAACCAGATCACCCAGTTCGGGAAGTTCGTGGATCCTCTGGCCGACAAGCTCCTCCTCCTGGGCGCGCTCGTGGCGCTCCAGGACCTGGGGCGGGTCTCCTCTTGGATTGTCTTTGCTCTGCTCAGCCGGGAGTTGGCGGTGACCACCCTGCGGGTTCTGGCCATGGGTCAAGGTCTGGAGGTTGCCGCGGGACCGCTCGGCAAAGTGAAGACTGTGGCCCAAATGGTGGCCTTGGGGGCTCTGATTCTCCGCGAGAGCTTCGATGTGGGACCGATTCAACTCGACTTCGCGCTCCTGGGAACCCTCGTCATTTGGGTCGCAACTGCCCTCGCCTGGATATCGGCGGGGGCCTATCTCCGGGTGGTTTATCGGGGGACGAGAGCTGCTTGACAGGCTTCTGCGGCTCAGGCAGACCCGTGCGCCCGACGCGGGAATAACTCAGTGGTAGAGTGCAACCTTGCCAAGGTTGAAGTCGCGAGTTCGAATCTCGTTTCCCGCTACCCGGAGCCTTGTCGCCTGAAGCCGGGCCGGGCCTAGCCTTGACACACGATTCCGTGGATTCTCCCCCTAGTGAGGATGGAGCCCCACTCCGCCCGGCCGGCCCTCGAGGACGGCTCCCGTGTCGCGGGCAAGTACCAGGTCGAGCGTATGCTCGGTCGGGGCGCGATGGGCGAGGTCTACCGAGCCGTCCACGTCGACTTGGGTCGACCGGTGGCCCTCAAGGTCCTGCGGAACCTCGAAACCCGGGATGCCATCCTGATTCGCCGCTTCCGACGAGAGGCCCAGACGGCGGCTCGCCTCGACCACCCGAACACCGTCCGAGTGCTGGACTTCGGGGAGGATGCCCGGGGCTTCCTCTATCTCGTGATGGAGCACGTCTCCGGCCATCCGCTGTCCCTGCTCCTACGCCAGGAGGGACGCCTGGCCTGGGACCGGGTGCTTCGTATCTGGCTCCAAGTCGGTGACGCGCTCCAGGCTGCCCATGACGCGGATGTGGTCCACCGCGACGTCAAACCGTCCAACATCCTCGTGTCGGTCAGTGCCGATGGAAACGAAACGGCCAAGATCTGCGACTTCGGGCTGGCCAAATTCTCGACCGACCACCTCGACCCAGAGGCCACGCAAGACCCGAAATGGAAGGCCGCCGGGACGCCCATCTACATGGCTCCCGAGCAAGCCGTGGGCGACCCCTTGGACGGGCGGGCCGACATCTATGCGAGCGGAGTGATGGCCTACCAACTCATCGAAGGTCGCCCCCCTTTTACTGGGGAGACTTCCGCGCGCATCCTCATGATGCATGTCTCCAAGCCGCCGCCGCCATTGAGTGAAGCGATGCCCGAGGTGCAGGCCTTGATTCACGACTGCATGGCCAAGGAACTCGCGGACCGGATTCCGGACGGGCGGACCTTGGGCGCCCGGTGTCGGGCCATCTTGGAAAGGGCCGGTCGGCCGGGTCCCCGTAGACCGACCCCCGCCCGGGTCGACGGTCTGTTCAATCCCGAGCCCATGGGGCCGAGAACTCCGCCCGAGGCCCTGCCTCTGGAGGCCATCGAGCCCTTCGAGGAGGAGGCGGCGGCGGCTCCGAGTCCGCCCGCCCCGGAGGCCTCCATCGAGGCGCTGGTGAACTTGGCGGTGGAGGAAGCGGCCATGGAGGCGACCTCGGACCTTTCGGGTTCCAAGGACCTCAGAATCGAGGGGCTCGACACTCGTCGCCTTTCTGCGGCCGTCGCCGAACGAGCGGCCTACATGTACACCCACTTCGGCATCACCTACGAACCCTATGAAGGCCCCCAGCCGTTCTTCGCTCGTGACCCCAGGGGCGAGTTGCTCGGGCCGATGAAGCGCAGCGACCTCTGGCTGGTCATGCAGAAATGCGCCGAGCTGCAGATTGCCGACCGCTTGCTCGTATCGGCGGACAGAGAGAGCTGGGTGAGCGCCCACGAATTCGTTCGCTGGATTGGGCAAGAGAGCTTGCTCGACGCCATGATGGCTTCGCTGGCCACGACCGACGGAGCGCCCACCTCGAGGCTGCAGGGGCAGCTCGAGAGGACGGGTCCGATCCGGGTCCTCGCCCATGCCGGACGCCAGCGGAGTTCGGGACGGCTGGTGTTCTGGAGGGAGTCTTTCGGTCACGACGAACGCTTGGAGGTCCACTTGGTGAATGGACGCCCCAGCTTCGTCTACAGCTCGGATCCCTCGCTTCAGATTCCGGAGCTCCTGAGTGAGAAGGGGCTCCTTCCCCGAGATCGAGTGGATGCGGCGGTCTATCAGTGCCTGCAGGAGGGACGGGCGCTGGAAGCCATCATCTCGGCAGAAGTTGGCGTCGACCTCAGCCAGTGGCGAAACGCTCTCATGAAGCAAAGAATGGGGCGGCTGCTGCAATGGAACGCCGGACGTTTCATGTTCGACGACCAGAACCTGCCCAGTGCGACGCGGCCCTTCGCCGAGTCCGTTTTGGGTGTGACCAAGGAGCTGGCCTACCGGGTGCTTCCCGAGGAGCATCTTCGGGTCCAGCTCGCGCCTTTTCTTGCCCACCCGCCTCAGCCCACTGATCACCTAAGGGCGGGGCTGGTGGATCTGCGTCTGACCCAGGCCCAGGCTCAGCTGCTTCACCGCATTTTCCGTGCGCGCAGTCTGGGCGACGGGATGAAGGCCGAACCCCAGAATGCTCGGATGGCGGCCGCTTTGCTCTACGTCCTCGCCGAGGCCGACCTCCTCCAGCGACCCGGCTCGACCGCTTAGGCTCCGGAGTCGGACAGAAGATCACGGAGCGCGTCGAAGCAGAGACGGTGGTGAGGGCAGGGGCCCTCATGGAGCAAGGCTCGACGATGGGCCTCCACACCGTAGCCCTTGTGCTGGCGGAAGCCATAGCTCGGGTGCATTTCGTCCAGACGCCGCATCAGGCGATCGCGCGTCGTTTTGGCCAGGATGGAAGCGGCAGCGACGGAGAGGCTCTTGGCGTCGGCCTTCACGACTGCGGACTGGGGTCCGGCGAATCCGGGAACGCGGCGCGCATCGACGATGAGCCGTTGGGCTCTTGGCCGAAGTCCGGCCACGGCCCGCCGCATGGCCAAGAGGCCGGCGTGATGGACGTTGAGGCGCCCGATGTCCTCGGGGCTGGAACCGGCCACCGACCAGGCCAAGGCCACGTCCTTCACCTCCTCGGCTAGGGCCTCGCGCTGCTTCTCTTGCAGCGTCTTGGAATCGTCCACCCCGGATAGACCGGCGTCGGGGGGCAGGATGACGGCGGCGGCGACGATGGGACCGGCCCAGGGGCTCATGCCGGCTTCGTCGACCCCGGCCAAGACTTGGCCTCGAGCCTGCACTCGATCGAAGTCGCGTAAGGCCGACTGGCGCGCCTCTCGCGCCGCCCGTTGGCGCTGACGACGCTCCTTCGTCTGGAGGAGCCTTCGGGCGCCCACGCGGGGATCGGCCTGGAGCATGCGCTTGAGGTCCTCCGTAAGGGGCTCGTCTCGATCCAAGAGTCTCTCTCGCAGCTCGGACAAACGCACGCCTGACGAAAGCCTGAGGAATCCGCAGTATCAAGGCCGGAACCTGAACCAAATCGGGCTAGAGTGGAGTACAGGCGGGGGGACTTCCCCAGCCAGGTACGACTTTGTTAAGCCCCCTTCAACCGATGAAGAGAACAGGCCTGCTGATGCTGGCGGGCTTCGTGTTCGCCTGCGGCGCCCCGAGTTCCCCTAGCCCAGGGAATCCGGACCTGGGCCCGACCGTCATGACCGACGCCGGACCCTTGGACTGTTCCAGCCTGGGCGACGGCGCAGCCTGCGACGACGGCGACCCGTGCACCATGGACGACGCCTGCGCTGGCGGCCGATGCGTAGGCGCGGTTCTGGAGTGCCCAGACGATCTGGACGGTTGTCGGGTCGGGACCTGCGTCGATGGCGCCTGCACTCTCGCGACGGCGCCAGACGAGACACCCTGCGACGACGGCGACCTGTGCACCCGAACGGACGTCTGCATGGCAGGCGTGTGCGCGGGACGAGACGCCCTCAACTGTGATGGCAGCGCCACTTGCGTCGTCGGAAGCTGCGACCCTGCCACGGGAGAGTGCGTCGGAGAGCCTGAGGCGGATGGTACCCCTTGCGACAACGCTTGTGTCTTCAACGGAAGCTGCCGCGACGGCGCGTGCGTCGGCGTTCCGAACACTTGTCCCGCTGGGGCCAGCTGCGAAGAGCTGCGGGGCTGTGACCCGGTCGTGGGCTGCGTCTATGATGTGGCCGAGGATGGAACCCGCTGCGACGACGACTCTCTGTGCACACTATCCGACCGGTGCGAGGCGGGTGAATGCGTCGGCGACATCTTCAGCTGTCCCCAGCCACCGACTTGCTTCGAGGCCTTCTGCGACCCCGAAGTAGGCTGCGTGGAGCAGGCACTTCCCGACGGCACCGCGTGCGAAGATGAAGACCTCTGCACTGTGATGACCGAATGCTCGACCGGGGTGTGTCAGTCGCTGGTGGACGTGGAGTGCGCGCTCCTCCCATGCATGCAGGGGAACGAGTGCAACCCCGGAACCGGCGCTTGTGAACCCGAGTACCTCGTCCAGGGGACGTTCTGCGACGACGGCAACCTATGTACGGCGGGTGAGTTCTGTGACAACAACGACTGCCGAAACGGGGTCAAGGCCCCGTTCAGCGAGCCGCGATGCGACGACGGCGTCTGCTTCACCGACGTGACCGTCCAGGCCGGCATCAGCTTCGGGAACAACGGAGGGCGTCCCAAGCACAACCACGCCTCCGTGGCCGCCATCGGAGATCTTGATGGAGACGACGACCTTGACCTCCTATTGGTGTCCGAAATCGAAGGGCCGAAGTTCTACCGCAACGACGGCAATGGCCACTTCACCGACCGTACAGCCTTCGCCGACTTTACGGCGGTCAACACTTCGACCGCGACCGTTCAAGGGTTGGCCATGGGCGACTACGACAACGACGGGGACCTCGACCTTTACTTCTCCAGCGACGGCCCCAACTTCCTCCTCAGGAACGACGGCAGCGCCCGCTTCACCAACGTGACCGCGGCGGCCGGCGTTGACTACAGCGTGTGGACGGCGGGCGCGAGCTTTGGCGACTACGACGGAGACGGGTGGCTCGACCTCTACGTAGGGGGCTACATCTTTGGCCCAGGCAGCCGCTACCCGAATCACATCGGCCGGAACAACCGTCTCTTTCACAATGAAAGAGACGGGACCTTCACCGAGGTGGCGGCCAACCTCGGCATCGGGGGCCATGGCACGACGGCGGGAACGACCCTCGTCACGGCCATCACTGACTTCGACGGCGATGGAGACATGGATCTGATGGACTGCAACGACTTTGGGCAGACCGTCGTCCCCAACCGGGTGTACGAGAACGACGGCAGCGGGAACTTCACCGAAGTCAGCGCCCAGAAGGGTCTCAATGCCACGCTCTTCTGCATGGGCATCGCCATCGGCGACTATGACCGGGACGGAGACCTCGACTACTACCACACCAGCATCGGCCGCCATGAGCTCTTGGAGAACCGAGGGGCCGCGGGCTTCGTTGACGTGGCCGGCCCGAGAGGCGTCAAGCTTCAGCAGGACGACTGCGTGCCCCGTCTCAAAGCGGCCGGGTGGGGCACCTTCTTCGAAGACTTCGACAATGACGGATGGCCCGACCTCTTCGTGGCCAACGGCTACATCGTGGCCGCTCGAGCCATCGACAACGCCCTCGAGAGTGAGAACAAGCTCCTCCTCAATCAGGAAGGGGTGACGCCGGGGGCCGCCTTCCTCGACGCGTCTCGCAGTGCCCGCATCGCCACCGATGACCTCTCGCGCGGGGCTGTGGCGGCGGACTTCGACCGCGACGGCGATGTCGATCTCTTGGTGGCCAACATGGAGACCGGAGTTGAGCTGCTCCGAAACGACTTGGCCAACTCCCATGGCTGGCTCATCGTGGCTCTCGACGGACGTGTCTCCAATCGGGATGGCGTCGGCGCCAAGGTCACGGTCGAGACCATCGACGGCTCGCAGCTTCGAGAGATGGGAAGCACACCGTCCTACCTCAGTCCTTGTACCCCAGAGGCCCACTTCGGGCTCGGAAGCCAACCCGAGGCGGACATCCGGGTGGAGTGGCCCTCGGGCCTGGAGCAGCGATGGGTCGAGGTGGACGAGGGCGCGCTCGTGCGGATCGTCGAGTCCCGGATCAGCCTCGATGGCTACACCGCGCCGACCACAGCGCCTCCCGGTCAAGACATGGCGGTGACGGTAGACTTCACCGAGCAGGCGGGTATCGCCACCAGCGCTCGAGTCACGGTGGACCTTCAACAGGCCGACGGAACCGTGGTCGCGCACCTGGAGCAGACCTTGGCCCTCTTGGCCTCGGCCAGCGGGCGCGCCAGCTTCTCGGTCTCAATCCCGGCCGGCGCCTCTGGGCCGATGCGCCTGTTCATCGAGGTCGAGGACTTTGGAGCCTTCGACCAGTGGATACATCCCTTCACCGTCTCGCCCTGAGCCTCGGGCTCCTGGCCGCGAGCTGCTCCGCGTCGCCTGACCAGGCGGGGCTGCCTGGAGCGGACGCCGGCCCCGCGCCCGCCTGTGAGGACGGGGGGGCTTGCGGACCGAGAGAAGCCTGCCGACGCTCGGTGTGCCGCGGCGGAACGTGTGTGGAGGAGGCCCTTTCTGGACCCTGCGAGGATGGTGACCTCTGTACCGAAGGGGACCGCTGCGAAGAGGGACTGTGCGTCGCCGGGGCTGCCAAGGTCTGCCGAGCTAGCGAAAGCTGCCGAGTAGCAAGCTGCGAACCTGCGACGGGAGCTTGCGTAGAGGTCGAGGCCCAGGACGGAACGCTCTGCTCCGACGGAGATGGCTGCACGAACGGAGAGTCCTGCCAGGGTGGCGCGTGTGTAGGTGGGGAGCCCTTCGAGTGTCCTCTCACCAACTGCATGATCGCCAATGTCTGTAGGCCGGAGCTGTCCCGGTGCGTCCCGGTCTTCGCCCCCGATGAAACGCCGTGCAGCGACGAGAACATATGCACCGAGGACGACGTTTGTCGCGACGGCGTTTGCGAGCCCGGATCTCCGGCCGACAGGGGGCCTCGCTGCTCCGAGGGTCTGTGCTTCACCGAAGTAAGCGAATCACTGGGACTCCGCTTTGCACCCAACCCGGTATTCGACGTCGAAGGTGCGGGGGCGGCGGTGGCCGACTTCGATGGCGACGGCTGGATGGACGTCGTTGTCTTTCAGGAGGCGACCCAGCCCAAGCTCTTCATCAACGAAGAGGGGAGCGGCTTTCGAGACCAAAGCGAGGACTGGGGGCTCGAGGTCGATTTTGAGGTCCTGCTCATGATTCAGGGCTTGGCAGCCGGCGACTTGGACGATGACGGTGATCCCGAGCTGGTGATGGTGGGCGAGGGGGCGAACCTCATATTCTGGAACGAGGACGGACGATTTTCAGTGGACGCCAGGTCCATCGCCGACGCTCCGAAATGGGCGGTCGGCGCGGCCCTGGGCGATGCCGACGCGGACGGGGACCTCGACGTCCTGGTCGCCAACTACATCACGCCTCCGAGCAGCTTTCCCTTCCACGACCCGCAGGTGAACACCTTGTTTCTCAACGAGGGTGCTCGGCGATTCGTCGACGTGAGCGAAGAGGTCGGCCTCAGGAGCGTCGCGCCCGGAACGACCTATGCCATCGCCTTCACCGATTTCGACGGCGACGGGGTTCAAGACATCATCGAGTGCAACGACTTTGGCCAGTTCGTGCAACCCAATCGATGGCTTCGAGGAGGCTTCGACGACAACGGAGGCCTGCTCTACCAGGACGTCGCCCCTGAGCTCGGAACGGATCTCGCGTTCTATTGCATGACCATTGCCGCCGGAGACTTCGATCGCGATGGGGACTTGGACTACTACCACACCAACATCGGGGCCCATCCTCTACTCCGTAACCTTGGGGGCCGATTCGACGACGTGGGCGCGCAACTCGGGGTGCAGGCCGCCCAGGACGCCTGTTTTACCAGGCTCAAGTCGGCAGGCTGGGGCGCCGGGTTTCGAGACTTCGACCTCGACGGTTGGCCGGATCTCTTCGCGTCGGCGGGCTGGGTTCCGAGTACGCCCATGGACGAGAACCCCCGGCAAAGCGAGAACACCATGTTCCATCGCGTGGGCGACCGCTTCGTCGACGTTGCGGCGAGCAGCGGCATTGGATCGGACGCTCGCTCAAAGGGCGTGGTCTTCTTCGACTACGACCGCGACGGAGACGTGGACGTCCTGGTCGTGAACATGGTTCAGGGGCCGGAGCTCTTTCGCAACGACAGTCCGCGGAAGGGCGGCTGGCTGGAGCTCGGCTTCTTGGGTCGAACGTCCAGTGGTGACGGCTTCGGCGCCCAAGTCTTGGCTGACTTCGGGACCTTCTCTATCCGGGGTGAGCACCAGCCTCACGGCGGCTACGCCTCGGCCTCTGAGCCCAGGCTTCACTTCGGGGCAGGTCCGGCCGAGCGAGCCGAGCTCACCGTGACTTGGACCTCGGGGATCGAACAGCGTTTGGAGGTCAAGACGAACGCTTCTCACCGACTCGTGGAGCCGGTGGCCCTCATCGAAGTCGTGCAAGTGAACGACGCGCGCGTTCGGGTGGAACTTCGAAGGGTTGGATCCGGGCGTCCGCCGTTGACCCTCGGCTTCCTCGACGGGGACGGGGAACTCTTGAGTTCCTCGCTGGCCGACGCCGACGATCTGGAGCTACCGATGCCCGTCGGTGCGGTGCGGGTTCGGGTCTTTGATGCCCAGGGCGGGCGGGACGAGCGTCCCCTGTGAGGTCCTGAGACCTCTCAGCGTCGCTCACGGGCCAGTTCGACCAGCGCCGGGGGCGTCGATGGGTCTTCTATCAGCTGAGCGTAGAGACTCTTGGCTTCCTTGAGCTCGCCTCGGGCCCGAAGCGCCTCGGCTAAGCCGAAGCGTGCGGTGGCAGCTGCGGGGCCTCGGAGGCCGGCCAGGGCCTCGCGCCAAGCCGCTTCGGATTCCGCGGCTCGTCCTAGTCCGAGGAGAGCGCCGGCCCGGGCGGCCTGGGCCCGAGGGGACTTGTCGGACTCGGGCACCAGTCGCAGGGCGGCCTTGAAGTCTCGAGCTCGAAGCGCCTCCAGCGCCGGGCCTAGACGGCCACCGGAAGAGGCAATCGGTGAGGCCGTGGCGGGAGCGTCGGATTCGGTTGGCGTTGGATACGGAGACGGGGACGCGGACTGGGGATCGAGGGCTTCGGCCTTCTCCAGGGCCCCCGCGGCGTAACTGGCGTACTTGGGTCGGCGCTCGGCTTCGGCGTAGCGTCGATAGGCTTCTGCGGCCTCAGGCGCCATCTGCAGCTTCTCCAGGATCGCGGCCAGGGCATACCAAGCGTCGGCGTTGTCGGGTTTGAGGGTGAGATGAGCTCGGTAGGCTTCGACGGCTTCGCTCAGGCGTTCCGCCTTTCGAAGGGCGAAGGCCTGACGGTAGACCACGCTCGGATCTTCCGGGGTCAGTGCCCTCGCGCGGGTGAAGGCCGTGATGGCGGCCGGCCAGTCCTTTTGCTCGATGGCGGCCTGACCCCGTGCAGCCAGCGCGGCCGCATCCTCTTCCGCGCCGTCCTCGCCTTCGGTCTCTGGGGCGGGGGGTTCGGCTGCCGCCGGCTCGGAAGCCTGGGATGGGGTCTGGGCGCCCAGACAAAGGACGAGGAGGATGTCCAGCATGGGGGGAGCGAAGCATGGAGGCGGGTCAGCGGTCGACCGCCGGCGACGTCTTGCGTCGGCTCCGGCCCAGGACTAAGCCGATAGCCATGACGGATGGTCCTTTAGCGCCTGCGCCGGCCCATGCACCTGCCCCTCGCAGCGGCCCCTCCTTCGTGTTCCTGGGCGTAGCCCTCGGGCTCGGCCTCCTTCTCGGGGCCTCGTGCGTGACCTGTGCCCGACTTCCCCTGGACAAGGTCGGGGGGGAGAAGGTCCTCGGGGGCGAAGGCCCTCGGGTTGGCGTCATCGAAATCCTAGGGCCCATAAGCGACATGGACGAGTCGGTGCGCCGGATTCGGGACTTCGCCAAGAGGGACGACATCGAGGCGCTGGTGGTCCGCATCGATTCCCCTGGCGGTTCGGTGGCGCCTTCCCAGCAGGTCTACCGCGCTCTGCGCTTCGCCTCGGAGAGCATGCCGGTCGTGGCCTCCATGGGAACGGTCGCCGCTTCCGGGGGCTTTTGGATATCCCTCGGCGCGGACTGGGTGCTGGCGGAATCGGGGAGCATCACCGGCTCCATTGGCGTCATCAGCCAGCTCCCCGACTTGCGGGGCATTGCGGATCGGGTCGACTTCAGGCTCCGGACCTTCAAGTCTGGTCCGGTCAAGGATCTCGGTAACCCGCTGCGAGAGCTGACGGAACGAGACCGGGAGGTCCTCCAGGGTCTGGTGGATGATCTGTATGACCAGTTCGTGAGCCTCACCATCGAGCGCCGGGGTTTGACTCGGGACCAGGTCCTGAAGCTCGCCGACGGACAAGTGATGAGCGGCCGGCGGGCGCTGGAAGAGGGCTTGGTGGACGAGCTGGGAGGGCTGTACGCCGCCGCGCGAAGGGCGGCCGCCATGGTGCGGGACCGGGCCGAGGGGGCCGAGACCTCTTCCACCGCTCCCGCCCGAGAGACGGAAGAGCCGGCTTTGGTGTACCCGAAAGAGCCAGGTCCCAAGCTCTTGGAGTACCTCGGCGCCCGGCTGGAATCGGGCGTGGCGGCCGGGATCGGACGGGCTCTAGGCGGTCGGCTCGGGGGCATCGAGGCCCTAGACGTGCGCTGACGGCGTGTCCGCTGTAGCCTGCGGCCCATGCAGCAGGTTCACACGGGGCTGAGCTTCGAGCACTTGCTTGAGCTTCTCACGCGGGCGGGCGCTCTGGACGAGCCGAGCAAGGCCGACCTCATCTCCAGAGAGGACAGCCTGCGGGCCCGCTGGGTGCGGAACAAGTACGGGCCCCAGGGTCTCAAGGACGGCCGGCAATCCGAGGTCTTCGCCACTGAACTGGTGGTGGAGGCGAAACTCCCTCATCCCCAAGCCCCGGACCGGAACATCGACGAGGACGTTTTGGCGCAGCTGCTCGCCCAGGCCTCAAGCCTTCCGTACAAGAAGATAGACCCGCTCGAGCTCGACATGGGGCTCATCACCCGGGCGCTCCCGAAGGGCTTTGCTCGGCGGCATCTCCTGCTTCCTCTGGAACAGAAGGGCGAGCGGCTGACCATCGCCATCGCCGATCCCTTCGACCAGGCAGCCCTAGAAGAGTTCGCGCGAGCCACCGGCCGTGAGGTTCATCCGGTCGTCAGCGCCAAGAAGGACATCGTCAACGTCATCACCCAGGTCTACGGCTTTCACAAGGCAGTCTCCTCGGCTGCGGCCGAGGCCAAGGGCGCCAACCTCGGCAACCTGGAGCAGCTGACGCGTGTCCGCAGTTCCGAGGAGATTGATCCCGCCGACCAGCAGATCGTAGCCGCGGTGGAATATCTGCTGAACTCCGCCTTCGACAATCGGGCTAGCGACATCCACATCGAGCCCAAGCGCGAGTCCTCCCGACTTCGGCTCAGGATCGACGGCATTCTACACGACATCGGGGAGATACCGGCCGGCGTTCATCCTGCCTTCGTGGCTCGAGTGAAGATCCTTGCCCGGATGGACATCGCCGAGAAGCGGCGGCCTCAGGACGGCCGTATCAAGACGCAGCGCGGTGACCGAGAGATCGAGCTCCGCGTCTCCTCGCTGCCGGTCGCATTCGGCGAGAAGGTCGTGATTCGGATCTTCGATCCTCAGGTCCTGTTGGCCGAGATCGCGGATCTTGGCTTCACCCGCAAAGAGCGAGAGCTGTACGAGGGCTGGATAACGCGTCCCCACGGACTCGTCTTGGTCACCGGCCCGACCGGGAGCGGAAAGACTACGACCCTCTATTCGACTCTCAAGTACCTGGCGCGACCGGGAGTGAACATCGTGACCGTCGAAGATCCCATCGAGATGGTATTCGAGCCGCTGAACCAAGTGGCCGTCCAGAGCAAGATTGACGTCACCTTCGCTCGTGCGCTGCGCACGATTCTCAGACAAGACCCCGATGTCGTGATGGTGGGAGAGATTAGGGACAAGGAGACGGCCCAGATGACGGTGCAGGCTGCCTTGACAGGGCACCTCGTCTTCTCGACCCTTCACACCAATGATACATCGGCCTCCATCTCGCGGCTGATCGATCTCGGGGTCGAGCCCTTCCTCCTCGGCAGCGTTCTTCAGGGCATTCTTGCCCAGCGCTTGGTCCGCAAGGTCTGCCACGAATGCGCTCGGGAAGAGTTCTTGACCGAAGAGCAGATCGGGGCGCTGGGCATCCCGGTCGAGCCGGGCGAGCAACGGCAGCTGCCGGTCAAGCGGGGCGAGGGATGCGTTCGCTGTCGTGGTACGGGGCTGTTCGGACGCACCGGCGTCTTCGAAATGATGCCCGTTTCCCCAAAGATCCGGAGACTGATCAACGAGCAAGCCGACAGCAAGGAAATCGGGAAGTCGGCGGAACTGGATGGGATGACGCCCTTGCGTCAGAGCGCCATCCGCAAGCTTGCCCAGGGCATGACGACCTACGAGGAGGTCTTTCGGGTCACCGGATGACCTCGTGGGCCTGGCCCACCTTGGCAAACGCGGCGATGGCCTTGTCCAGATCGGCCTCGTCGTGCGCGGCCGACATCTGAGTGCGGATCCTGGCCTGGCCCTTGGGGACGACCGGGTAGCTGAAGCCCACCACATATATCCCTTCCGCCAGCAGGTCGTCCGCCATCTGCGAGGCCTTTCGGGCGTCTCCGATCATGATGGGGATGATGGCGTGGTCCTGTCCTTTGGTCTCGAAGCCGGCCTCGACGACTGCCTTCTTGAAGCGACGGGTGTTGGCCTCGAGTTTATCTCGGCGCTCGGTTGACTTGCTGAGCATGTCGAGGACGGCCAACGAGGCTCCAGCGATGGCAGGCGCCAGCGTGTTGCTGAACAGGTAGGGCCTCGACCGCTGACGAAGCAGATCGATGATCTCCTTTCGACCGGTCGTAAAGCCGCCCGAGGCGCCGCCCAACGCCTTACCAAGGGTCGAAGTGATGATGTCGACGCGCCCCTGCACACCAAAGTGTTCGGGGGTACCTCGACCCGTCGCGCCCACGAAGCCGGTCGCATGGCAGTCGTCGATCATCACCATGGCCCCATAGCGGTCCGCGAGATCACAGATGGCGTCCAGCTTGGCGTAGTCTCCATCCATCGAGAAGACTCCGTCGGTTGCGATGAGCCGTGTGCGACGGTCCTGCGTGGCCTTCAGCTTGTCCTCCAGCATCGCCATGTCTCCGTGGTCAAAGCGATGCCGCTCCGCCTTACAGAGTCGGATGCCGTCGATGATCGAGGCGTGGTTCAGGGCGTCGCTGATGACTGCGTCTTCAGGCCCGAGGATCGTCTCGAAGAGCCCGCCGTTCGCGTCGAAGCAGCTCGAGTACAGGATGGTGTCCTCCGTCCCGTGGAAGGTAGCGATGGCCTCCTCGAGCTCCTTGTGGATGGTCTGCGTTCCGCAGATGAAGCGCACCGAGGCGAGGCCGAAGCCAAACTCGTCCAAGGCTTTGTGGGCGGCCGCGATGACCTCGGGGTGGTTGGCCAGACCCAGGTAGTTGTTGGCGCAGAAGTTCAGGACCTGACCCCCGGGTTCGGCTTCGATGGCCGCGTCCTGGGGAGTCTTGATGATCCGCTCCCGCTTCAGGAGGCCGGCCTCCTCGATGGCGTCGAGCTCGCCGCGGAGCTGTTCACGTGCTGCGTACATGGCCGAAACCTAGGAAGCCCCGTCCGTCGACGCCACTGAAAAGCTGGGTGAACTCAAGACGTCGTGTAGAGGACTCGGGCGACGCGATTCACGTAGTCCACCACCGCCTCCAGATCAGGGCCTTCGATCACCTTGAAGCGCAGACCCATGCCGGTTCCACTGGTCCAAGCTACTTTGGCCACTGCCCGGACGGGGCCATGCCCCGGCACCGTGAACTCGACCTTCACCTTGGAGCCGATCGGAGGTGGGGTCTCGGCCGCCACGAAGATTCCTCCCTCCGAGATGTCCAGGGTCTCTGAACTAAGCCTTCGCTCCTCGTCTATCAGATCCACCGTCACCGTGATCGGGACCCGCCGGGTCAACCGCCGGGAAGGGCTTCGGGTGGCCGGGGTCGGTGCGAGCTGAGGCGAACTGGCGGCCGCCGCCTTGGGCATTGTGGACGTGGTTCGGGACGAGCTGCGCGCCAACGGGCGACCATCGTCTCGCCGGAGAACTTGGCCCGAGCCAATCAGCGCGGCGACCCGGAGGGTGAACCGGGCCAAGGACTCCTCGGTCGAAATGAAGTCATCAGCGCGGTGCGCATTCTCGCTCAAAGGCCGGGCCGGAAGCTCGTCGAATCGGCCGTAGAGGAGGGCAGGAAGGTCGGACCACTTGTCCGAGGACTTGCACTCTACGCACAGTTGGCCGCCGTTGGACCGGAGGCTTCCCACCAGGAGGTCGGGCTTGAAGGCATCCAGCCCAGCCCAGCCGTCCTCGGCACTGCCCTTGTGCTCGACTTGGTGACCGGCGTCGGTCAGGGCGCGAACCCGGGCTTCGCTGTCCGGGTCCTTGGGCCCGACCACCAACACCCTTCGCCGTCGGTCGAGCCGGGCCATGAGTCCATGGAGTCCGTCCTTCCGTAGGGGGTGCTCCAGAAAGCCGGCGACCCCGTAGCGCTGGACGATGCGCCTTCGAAGCGTGAGGTCTCGACCTCGCTCGGTGATGACCGCCACCAAGGGCATCTGGCCGGTTTCCCCCTGAAGACGGTCCAGAAGCTCCATCATGTCCCCCATTTGGGTGTCCACGAGCAGCAGGTCGGGAGGATGGGACACTCCAGTCAGCAGAACCAGAGCCTCGAGACTGGAGTGGGCTCTCCCGATGGACCAGGGGTCCTCGGGCCGAGGGACGAAGCCGTCGAGGCTGCGCTCCGTGATGGTCTCGGCCACAAATCGGGTCAGTTCCCGATCGGTGGAGGCCACGGTCATTCGGCGCACGGTCGGACCTCCGCGGCGACCCAGCGTAGATAGGCCTCGGCGCCGTTCGAAACGTCGAGGGCGATGAACTCGGGGCAGTCGTAGGGGTGGAGGGCCACGAGCCGCGTCTCCAAGGCCGGGAGGCGGTCTGCGCTCGTCTTCATGATTAGGAGCTGCTCCGCCTCTTCCTCCACGGCTCCTTCCCAGCGATAGACGCTCCGAACCGGCGTCATGTTCACGCAGGCCACGAGCCGCTCTTCGACCAAGGTCCGCGCGATGCTGGGCCCGGCTTCGGGGGGTGTCGTGACGAGGACGACGCGAAGCCTTGTCTCAGCCATGGTCCACCTTTCGCCGATTCCTGGGCTGGGAGCTAGCCGACGAGGACGACTCTGGTTTGAAAGCACTCGCCTCGACCCCGTGCTTCTTTAGGAGCTGCCACAGGTTTTTCCGATCGATGCCCGCTCGAACTGCGGCTCGGCTGAGGTGGCCGGCTTCATGCACGAGGAGTCGATGCAGATAGTCCTTCTCGAACGCGTCGAGGATTTCTGCCTTCTCGGCTTTGTAGGCCCCGGGCGCCTTGTCGGCGGCGGGCGCGACCGAGCCGGGTCGAAGTTGCTGCTGCGTGATCGGGCCGGCGCTAGCCAGGACCGCGGTCTCCAAGACCTGGGTCAACTCTTCGAGATTCCGTGGCCAAAGCTGGGCCTCTAGCAGCTCGATGCTGGCCCGGGTCAAATAGCAGGCCTTAAGGAAGCGCCGGTTCAGGCGCTCGACAATGTGGCGGGCCAGAAATCCGATGTCCGAGGGACGTTCGCGAAGGGCCGGCAGTTTGATGACGTCGGCGCCGGAAGGGAGCCAGTCGGGCAAGCTGCTTCCGCTTTCGACGGTGTGGACGAGGCGAGGGCCCCGGCCGTGCTCCTCGATGAATCGAAGGATCCGACGGTGAAGGCCTTGGTCGGGCGCCGCTGCCCAGTCCAGCATGAGCGTGCCGCCTCGAGCCTGCTCGAGGAGGCCGGGAAGCCGTTCACTTTCGTGTGCGAAGGCGCCCAGTCGGCGCCCGAAGATGGTGGCCTCCCGCTCGGGCCCGCCGCCGCTGAGGGCGCGCGCTACGAATGGACCATCGCGACGGGCTGCGCTTTGGTGAAGGGCAAGGCCCACCCGATCCAGGCCTGCCCCGGCCGGTCCGCACAGCCAAACCGGTCCACTCCCGTTGGCCAGCTTCTGAATCCGACGGCGAACGTCCTGAAGAACGGCGCTATGCCCGATGAGCTCCCGGATTCCGACCGGGGCCCGAAGCCGGTCGAGCTCTCTTCGAAGCTGGTGTTCTTCCCCTAGTCGAACTACGCGCTGGACGAAGAGTGGGCGTTTGAGCGGCTTTGTAAGGTAGTCTCGGGCCCCGAGGCGCATGAGCTCGACGGCGGTTTCGACTTCGGCGTCGGAGGTCATGATGACGACGGGAAGCTCGGGCACGTGGGAAACCGAACGCCGCAAGACCTCACGCCCCGACATCTCGGGCATGTTCAGATCGACGAGCAGGACATCGATGGCGTGCTCCCGGACATGGCGCAGAGCTGCTTCGGGATTCTGGAAGCAGCGCAGCTCGACGCCGCCCAGGCCGTCGACGAAACGCTCCAGCAGCTTCAGGAGGGTTGCATCGTCGTCGACGGCGCATAGTCGGAGGCTGGAGGCCGCCACGTGGTAAACATACCTCAGAGCGGAGCCCCTCGGCGCCCGGGCCCCAAAGGGGGGGAGGGCGACGGACGCCGAAGGTCCCGCCCATGCACCATCTCTACTACGCGGGGAATTTCGAGGAAAAGCGTGTGATCGGACGGGAAAATTCACGTGGCTGAGCCTTCAAAGCGCTGGGATTTCACGAAAGTCGAAGGGCTCGGCAACGATTTCGTCGTTCTCGGGACGCCGGAGCGGGAGGCCTGGACCCTCGAAACGCGCACCGCGCAGGCCTTGTGCGATCGGCGGAGGGGCATCGGCGCCGATGGAGTTCTCCTGCTCTCGGCTTCGACCCGGGGCGACGTTCGCATGGAGGTCATCAACTGCGACGGCAGCCGGCCCGAGATGTGCGGGAACGGCCTAAGGTGCGTGGTGGCGCTCCTGGGCGAGCCGGGCGCGCGGGTCGAGGTCGAGACTCAAGCGGGCTTGCGGGTCGGCGAGGTCCGTCGCGATGGCGCGATTCGAACCGACATGGGCGAGCTCGTGCTAACCCATCCATCGATTGAGCTCCCTGAGCACGGCCCGGGCGCGGGCTGGTCGGCGGGCAACCCTCATCTCTTGGTCTTCCCCCAAAGTGACCCAGACGAAGCTGCGGACAAGTACGGCGAATCGTGGAGCCGTCACCCATCCTTTCCGGAAGGTGTGAACGTCGGGTTTTGGCGGGAGGAGAACGAGCTTTGGCGGGGGGTCGTCCACGAGCGGGGCGCCGGCCGCACCTTGGCCTGTGGAACGGGCGCGGCTGCCGCAGCAGCCGAGATTCTCAGACGAAGGGGAGCGAGCGAAGCTCGGCTCGAGCTTCGGCTGCCTGGGGGTGCCTTGCAGGCCGAGGTCAGCGCCGAGGGCGACAGGGCCCGGGTCTTCTTGAGTGGGCCGGCGCGGATAGCCTTCGAGGGTCGCTGGTTTCAGCGAGTATAGTTCGGAGACTCTTTGGTCACGACCACATCGTGAACGTGAGACTCCCGCAAGCCCGCTGCGCTGATTCGCACGAACTTGGCCTTCTCGACCAAGTCTGGGAGGTCCTTTGCGCCGACGTAGCCCATGCCCGCCCGGAGACCACCGACCAACTGCCACACCGTCTCTTCGAGAGGTCCTTTGAAGGGTACTCTACCCTCGATGCCTTCCGGAACGAGCTTTCGCGCCTCGACGCCGCTTTGGGCATAGCGGTCCGAGGAGCCTTGCTGCATCGCGCCCAGAGAGCCCATTCCTCGGTAGGCCTTGAAGGCCCGGCCCTCATACAGCACGACCTCGCCCGGCGACTCGGCGACGCCGGCCAAAAGAGAGCCCACCATGATGGTGGTGGCGCCGGCGGCGAGGGCTTTGACCACGTCGCCCGAGTATTTGATGCCCCCATCTCCGATGAGGGGCACGCCCGCCGAGCGGGCTGCCCCCGCACAATCCAGGATGGCCGAGATTTGGGGAACGCCCACGCCGGCGACGATGCGGGTCGTGCAGATGGAGCCTGGGCCGATGCCGACCTTGACCGCATCCGCGCCTGCGTCAATTAGCGCCTTCGTACCGTCGGCCGTCCCGACGTTCCCAGCCACCACGTCGACGGATGGATGGGCCTTCTTGGTAGCGCGAACGGCGTCCAGGACGCCCTTGCTGTGTCCATGGGCCGTGTCGACGACGATCGCGTCGACCTCGGCGGCGACCAGGGCATCCACCCTGGCTTCCCGGTCCGGGCCTACCCCCACGGCGGCCGCCACCCGAAGCCGACCATGTCCATCAGCCACCGCGTTCGGGTGGCGCGCGCTCTTCTCGACGTCCTTCAAGGTCATCAGACCGTGAAGCCTGCCTTCGGCGTCCACGATGGGAAGGGTCTCTTTGCGGTGGCCATGCATGGTCCGACGAGCCTCTTCCGGGGAGGTGTTGGGGGGGACGGTGACGGGGTCCGCCGTCATCCAACGTGAAACAGGGTCGCTGGGGCTAGCGGCCCGCATGTCTCGTCCTGTCAGGATGCCTTTCAGACGGCCGTTCTCGACGACAGGAAAAGAAGAAAAGCCGTGCTCCTCTCGCAGGGCGAGGGCGGCCGAAACCGGATCGCTGGGCGGAACGACGATGGGGTCGTTGATGATGCCGGCTTCGAAGCGCTTCACCTTTCGCACTTCGGACGCCTGCGCTTCCACACTCATGTTCTTGTGGACCACGCCGATTCCGCCCAGCTGGGCCAAGGCGATGGCCAGCTTGGCCTCCGTGACCGTGTCCATGGCCGCCGCCACGACCGGGATGTTCAGCTCGATGTTCCGGGAGAAGTTCGTCCGGATGCCGACCTCACGAGGCAAGGTCTCGGAGTAGCCGGGGAGGAGCAAGACGTCGTCGAAGGCGAGTCCTTCAACCAGAGCCGCATTCATCTTGCAGGACGGCGTTAGGGACCGAAACGGGCCCGGTCAAGCGTCGGTTATTGTGCTGGCGTGTGGGGTGCTCCCGGTGTAGCCTTGTCAAGAACATCGCGGCTTACGGTATTCGGGACTCCCCTAGGGATCGTTTCGCACACCGGAGCCCTTGCCCGTGCGCAAAGCGTACGGCGGAGCCATGATGAGCGCGCACGATACCGGAATGCACGACCACCGGACCCAACGCGTTCAGCCTGAAGCCTGGGGCGCGAAGCGACGCTGCCCCGAGACCAGGCTCGAGTCCCCGAAGCCCACCCCGATGGTGCGCTCTTCGGGCCGAGAGTGCCTCCCCACACTGGTGGAACATGACCATTCGAATGCTGATCAACGCGTCGGCTCCAAACGAGCTGCGCATCGCCATCGTCGAAGACGGCGAACTGGTGGAACTGGATATCGAGGCCGCTGAAGGCGGCACGCTGAAAGGGAACGTTTACAAGGGCGTCGTACACAACGTCGAAGGATCGCTCGAAGCCGCCTTCGTAGACATCGGCGCCCACAAGCAAGGATTCTTGCCTTTCTCCGAGGTCTCGACCTCGGCCTACAACCGCAAGTGGAATGAGGACCGTAGCCCTCGCATCAACGACGTCCTCAAGCGGGGGCAAGAGGTCGTGGTCCAGGTGTCGAAGGACGCTGTGGGAGAAAAGGGCGCGACCCTAAGCACCTACCTGTCGCTGCCCGGCCGGTACAGCGTGCTCATGCCCGGAAGCGATGCCTCCGGCATCTCGCGCAAGATCGAAGACGAGAAGACCCGCAAGCGGATCCGGACCATGGCGTCCAAGATCAAGAAGCCCGAGAACTGTGGCTTCATCGTTCGGACGGCGGGTTTGGGTCAGACGCGCCCCGCCATCCAGCGAGATCTCGACGCTGTCGTCGCGCAGTACGAAAAGGTGAAGAGTGCGGCCGAGAAGGCTCGGGCACCCTCGATCCTACATGCCGAGCCCGACCTGGTCGCTCGAACCTTGAGAGACTACTTCACCGACGAGATCGACGAGGTGTGGATAGACAACCGCGAGGAGTACGAGACCTCGGTCGCCTACTTCGAGCAGGTCATGCCCATGTATAGGGAGCGGCTGCACCTATACCAGAACCCTATTCCCATCTTCGCCTACTATCGTGTCGAGGAGCAGATCGAGGCCACCTTTGGTCGTCAGGTGAAGCTTCCAAGCGGAGGGTCCATCATCATCGATCAGACCGAGGCCCTGGTCGCCATCGACGTCAACTCCGGTCGGAACACCTCGGAGGGCAACCACGAGGAGACGGTCTTCAAGACCAATTGCGAAGCGGCGGACGAGGTGGCCCGCCAGCTCAAGCTGCGAGACTTGGGCGGCATCGTGGTCATAGACTTCATCGACATGGAGCTCAGCCAGCACAAACGAGATGTTGAAAGCGTGCTCGCCGACGCGGCCAAGGGAGACAAGGCGCGCTACAAGATCGCCCGCATCAACTCCAAAGGCATATGCATGCTCACCCGTCAGCGGATCCGCCAGGGCATGCGAAAGGCCTTCCAAGAGCGCTGCCCGGTTTGCGAGGGCGTCGGCTGGATTCGAACCCCCGAGTCCCACTCTTTGTCCCTCGTGCGCCGCATCGAGACCCGGCTCGCTCAGGGTGGCGTGGGCGAGGTCAGGGTCACGACCCACCGCACCACGGCCGAGTATCTCAACAACTTTCGAAGGGGAGATCTTTTGGCCCTGGAGCGCGAGTATCGATGCCGCATTCTGGTCATGGCTCGTCCCGACATGGACCGGAGTCAGGACGACGTTCACTTCTTGTCCAAGGGAGAGATGCTGGCCGAGATCACCGACAAGCTGCCGGCTCGCGAAGAACGACGCCGCAAGCGCAAGCGAACACGGAAGGCCAAGGCGGACACGGGCTCGGTGGAGCGAGAGACCGAGAGCAAGCCCAAGAAGAAGCGAAAGAAGAAGGCCACCAGTCGAAGCAGCGCAGCCTCTGAGGCCGAGACCAAGGACGAGGATGAAGGACCGCCAGCTCTGGAAGCCAAGGGCGATACGACCTTCACCGGCAAGCCTTCTCCAGAGATGTTGGCCAAGATGAAGGCAGAGCGGCAGGCGCGTAGGTCCCGAAAGCGTCCGGGGGTCGGTCCCCTGGCCGGAGCCGAAGGCGAGGACTCGACCGTACCCGAGCCGGCGCCCAAGTCCTCCGACGAGGTCCTCTCTCACTGGCCCAGCCCCAACGAAGCCGAGGAGACAGCGCCCCCTTCGGACCCGGCTGAGGTGGAACAGGCCAGGCGCTCGCTCCTCGACCGGATCTTCGGCCCGTCTCGCTGAATGCGTGCCCTCGTCGTGATGGCGAAGGCGCCGATCCCGGGCAGGGTGAAGACGCGCCTTCAGCCAGCCGTGTCGCCCGAGATGGCGGCCCAGCTCTATGCGGCCTTTCTCGACGACGTCCTCCTCCGTGCCAAGCGCTGGGCCCGTCGGAAATCGGCCGAGCCCATTCTTGCCTGGGCAGGACCGGGGGAAGCGCCAGCCTCGGCTTCCGCCTTTCGGGTGGTCGACCAAGGGGAAGGGGACTTGGGTGCCCGAATGGAGCGGGCTCGGCTGGCAGCAGGGGTCCCCCACGTCGTCATCGTGGGCTCAGATGCGCCCACCATGCTCGAACACCGTGTGGACGAGGCCTTCGCGGCACTGGACCGAGGACGGGTGGTCTTCGGACCGACCGAAGACGGCGGCTACGATGTCCTAGGCTTTCCAAGCCCCGCGCCCTGGGTCCTGGAGGACATCCCTTGGTCTACGCCTCAGGTCATGGAGACCACCCGGGACCGAGGTCGGCAGGCCGGCGCGCAGTGGGAAGAGCTGACCCTCGGCTGGGACGTGGACGAGCCCAAAGACCTCGAGCGATTGGCCCGAGACCCGAGGTTGGTCTGGGCCCCCCGAACCGAGGCCGTTATCCGGGCCTGGCTGGAGACGCGATGAGTCGGCTTCGACTCCCTCTGGCCTTTCAGTGGCGAAGCCTCAGCGCTCCCTTCGCCAAGCCTGTCCTCCTTCCTCGCGGGATCGAGCGGACCCCGATCCTCCTGACGCTCCCGCCCATGGTCGAACAACTCGAGACCTACGGCCGCCTGGCTGCCGTTCGATGCATCGAAGCGGCCCGTGCCCAGCAAAGGGTGCCGGTCGGCGTCGCGGTCGGTCTGCGCTGCCCGCGGGATGGGCGTCAGGGATGGATAAACGGGATCCGTCGGGGCCTTGAAGACGTGTTGGGTCGCTTCGGCCTCGAACTGGACTTCGGGGTCACAGAGGAAGGTCCACTGCTGCTCACGCTGGCCGTGGAGGCCAAGGCTCGCCCCAAGGCGCTATCGCTCCCCCGTGCGGGTCAGAAGCTGTGGCTGACCCGACCCTTGGGCTCCGACGTCTTGGTCGAGGCCTTCCACCGCCAGGTGCGCACCGCCTCGCAGACGCGGCAGTGGCTGGAGAAGAGCGACCATCCAGGCCCACCGGGACCCCGCGGGGAGCGGGTCCTGGGAAGCCAGGTCGGGCTTCAGGGGCTGGCGGGTGCTGCCCTCAGTCTGGCCTTGAGTGCCGAACTGGACGTGGTGCTGGACGCAGGGGCTTTGCCGGCCTGGCCGGGGGCCTTGGAGCATCTCTTCGCGGGGGTGCAGCCCCTCTCGTGTGAGCTCAATGCCCGGATCCTGGGTCGGCGATTCCTGGTGACGCGAGGCGTGAGCGAACGGGCGGCCCAGCTGGCCCTGGCCAGTGAGTGGACGGGCGGGATTCTCTGGGCCTCGGACAGGACCGAGAAAGGGGTGTGCGTCGGACAGCTCCGGAAGCCGAGACACAAACCCGTCGCCCGCCTCCTAAGGGCGCTCCAGGCTTGATTTCTTCGTGGTCTGGCCGTAGTTCCGCTCGACCATGGCGAAGACCGGCCGAGAGCTCATCAAGCTGGAGTCCACAGCAGGCACCGGCACCTTCTACGTGACCGACAAGAATCGGCGAACGATGACCCAGAAGCTCGAGCTCAAGAAGTACGACCCCAAGATTCGGAAGCACGTGAAGTTCGTCGAGAAGAAGATCAAGTAGCGTCACAGACCGTCGGCTCCGGCTAGGCCCGTCGGACCGGGTCGCTTAGGCTCGGAGGGTGCTGTCGCGCCTCCGAGCCTTTGTCGTTCGGGCCTTGGCCTGGACCCCGCTCAGCCTCCTTGGGCTGGGCGCCCTGCTCGGTAGCCTTCTCATCTTCCGCTTTTACGCATGGCCTAGAGAGGACCACGTGGCTCGTGTGGCCCTCGCCGCCATCAGCCTGGCGGTCCTTCAGAGCTCGATCGTGGTGTCTTGGGCTGCTTGGCGGACCCGCCGCTGGCTCCACGACCGGTCTACACCGCCCACGCCGATTCACATGCAGGCGGAGAGGGGCGAGGCGGAGGGCCTTCGGATGCCGCGCTTTGGTCACTGGCTCGGCGTTCGAATCGAGGCCGTCTGGACGGATGACCGGGTTCGAAGCAAGTGGAGGGACCGGGATGGCGACCGCCTGGAACGCCTTTCGGGACGCCGTCGGGGCCGCTGGTCTTCCGTGGAACGTCTTTTCTCTGTGGAGTCCGTCTTCGGCTTGGCCCGGGTGAGCTTTCGACACCGCGAGCGTCGTGAAATCCGGGTGACGCCTTGGTCCGGTCCCGGCCTCGAGCTTCCGGATCTTCTGGCGCTCAGCGCGGGAGAGGCCGTGTCCCAACCTTCGGGTCGGCCTTTGGGCGATCGGGTGGACATGCGGGCCTACTCGCCCGGCGACCCGCCTCGATGGCTCTTGTGGAAGGTCTTCGCCCGTACCGGCGAGCTCATGGTGCGGACGCCCGAGGCAGCTGGGGACCCCCAAGTGCGATGGGCACTGTACCTCGTCAACGCACCCGACGATGAAGCGGGGGCGGGGGTCGCGGCGGACTTGATACGAAGGGGCCGACTCGGGCGCGACTGGGCGTTCGGCTGCGATGCGCATCCTGGTCCGCTGGAGGACGAACTGGAAGCCCTGTCGGCCTTGGAGTCCTCAGCCGATACCGATCGGACGCCTGGCCAGGGATTGGGCCACTTCTTGTCGAAGCTTGGGGACGCGCGTTTGATCGTCCTCGCGCCTCCGACGCTCGGGGTATGGACGGACGCCCTACGGAGTCTCGCCTTGCGCACCAGTGCCGTCGTCTGGGTCGTGAGTGATGGACCGCAGACCCAAAGGGCCGCCTGGTTCTACGAGCCTGAGGACTCGCCCCGGGTCTTGGCCCCACCCGAAGACCGGAATCGGATCCAGAGCGCTCTTGCGGGCCGTCCGCTGGCCTTTCTGAATCGACGAACGGGTCGGAGGGCGGCGTGAAGAGAGGCTCCTTCTTTCGTGGGGTGTTCTTGGCCCTCAGCTGGGCGCTCTTCGCTTCGTCCTGGGTTCCGCTTCATGGTGTCATCGCGGCCTCCCTCGGGGGGCTTCTCGCCATCCCGCTGGCCCGAGCAAGCCGCCCCATTCGCAGTCACTGGGTTGCCATCATGGGGCTCGCGGCCCTCTTGCTCGGAGTGGCCAGCGCTGAACTCCTCGGTCGCTGGTCTTGGACTTCCGCCTTGTTCGGGCCCACGGCGGTCATGCAGGGGGCCGATGTCCTGGCTCTTTTTGGTTTCGGCCTCGGCGCCGCGACCTTCCTCGAGGCCTGGGTCGGAGCTTCGAAGCGTTGGTTGTCGGGCCTGGGTGCTTTGGCCCAGGCCGCCATCATTACGTCGGCGGTCGCTTCGACCTTGTTGTCCCACCGGGACGGGATGATCGCCCGTCCTCTGGAGCTGTCCGACTGGTTCTATACCCGCGGCGTCGATCCGGTGATCGCCTTCGCGGGGGTCGGTGCCTTGGCAGGTCTCTTGGTCCTCGGCGCTTGGCTGCGCACAGGATCGAAGGCTCAGGGCTCGGCGGCCCTCGCTCTTGCGCTTCTCTTCGTGGTCCTGGCCTTTGGGGTTTCGAGGCATTCCTCGGTGGCTGAGCTCTTGGAGCCGACCGGTCCCGGACCGGCGGAGAAAAGGCAGGGCGGTCAGGCCAGAGAAGGAGGTGGCGGCGGTGACACCGAACCTCAGCCAGAGGACTACACCTCGCCTCGCAATCAGCGCTCGGTCGCGGTGGTCGTCTTTCATCGCGACGTTCAGCCCCTCGAAGGCTACTACTACTTTCGGTCGGGGGCCTTCTCACGCTTCAACGGCGTGCGCCTGGTGGAAGGCGGTCCTTACGGGGAAGAGGGCGCTGCACTCAGATTCCCGACCGAGGGCAGCGTCGTTCTCGACAAGAACGATGGCGCGGAGCTTCGGACGATGGTGGCCACCGACGTTGCCTATCTGGCCGACCTGGCGCGGCCCATCGGGCTGACCGACCCCATTGAATTCACGGCCCGACCGAACCCATCTCCGGTCCGATTCAGCCGCATGGTCCACGTCCTATCCGAACACCTCACCAGCTCGGCCGACGCCTTCTTCGATCGAAAGATGGGCGGGGCGGACTGGGATGCCGACACCTGGCAGGTTTTCACGGAGGCGCCGGACGACCCCCGCTACGTGGAGCTCGCGGCTGAACTGGTGGCCGAGCTCCGCCCGGAGTTTCAGGAAGATCCGTACGCCAAGGTGCTCATGCTGCGTGCCCACTTGGAAGAGACCACCACTTACTCCTTTCGCAAGCGCTACGACGGCGAGGACGATCCGACGGCGGCCTTCCTGTTTCCCGACGGCGGCGGTCGCCGGATCGGCTACTGCGTCCACAACGCCCACGCCGTCGCGCTGCTGGCCCGGTCACTGGGAATTCCGGCTCGCGTGAGTACGGGCTACGCGGTCCCGGCCCGGCGTCGGGGGCAGGGGTCGGCTCTGCTCATATCGGGTACCGACGCCCACGCCTGGGCTGAGATTCGTCTGAGAGGCGTAGGGTGGGTGCCGATCGAGGTCGTTCCAGAAGAAAGCGAGGTCGAGCCCAGGGAGCCGCCTCCGGTCGACCTGCAGCAGCTGCTCGGAGAGATGGCCCGGGAGGAGGGTCGTTTCGAGCGGGCTCGGACCGGCCCATCCTGGGCATGGATGGTCTGGATCCCTCGTGGCCTATTGCTCCTGTTCTTGGCGCTCTTCGTCGCGGTTCTGGGCGTTCGGCTCGTTCGTCAGTGGGCGCCTCGATGGGCCCGGGCCGACAGGGAGCTCGGGCTGACCTACCGCGCGGTCCTCGACAATCTGGCTTGCATGGGACATCGGCGAAGACGCGGCGAATCCTGGGAGGCTTTCGCGCGGCGGCTGGAGTCGGAGGTGCCCTCCTTGGCGCCGCTCACCCGACGTTTCCTGGCTGCTGCGCTCTCGGAGCAAGGCCCACCTCGGAGTTCCGGCCCCAGACTGCAGCGAACGGCGCAGGACGTATGGGTCGAAGCTAGGGAAGCGGCCCCCACTTGGCGGCGCTGGATGGGTCTCTTGGAGATCTGGTGTTGGATGAAGGTGAGATGAGTCTGAACGAGTGGGAAATCGGCGAAGCCGAAGACATATTCGCGCGCTTGCGGGCGCGACTTCGGTCGGCGGTCATCGGTCGAGATGCGGTGATCGACCTCGTGCTGGTGGCCCTGGTGGCCGACGGCCACGTGCTTCTGGAGGACTTCCCGGGCTCCGGGAAGACGACCCTGGCTAAGGCGCTCGGCGAAGCCATCGTCGACGACCAGCCGTCTCCCAAGGACATACGTGGGTTCCGGAGGATTCAGTTCACCCCCGACCTGCTTCCTTCGGATGTGACGGGGACCAGCGTCTTCTCGCGAGAAGAGTCGACCTTCCATTTTCGACCGGGCCCGATTTTCGCCCACGTGTTGTTGGCCGACGAGATCAACCGAACGTCGCCCAAGGTTCAGGCCGCCTTGTTGGAAGCGATGGCGGAGAAGCAGGTGACGGTGGACGACGCTACTCGGCCCCTGGACGAGGTCTTCTTCGTCATGGCCACTCAGAACCCGCTCGACCTGGCCGGGACCTATCCCCTGCCTGTGGCCCAGCTCGATCGCTTTCTCTTCAAGATTCGGATGACCCATCTCGATCCGGCGTCGGAGATGGAGGTCTTGCGGAGCATCGAAGAGCGGCGCCGCGGACCCACGGTCGACCCCGTACCTCGGAGCAGCGTGATCACGTTGCGAGAGCGAGCCGACAAGGTGTTCGTGCACGAAGCGATTCACGAGGCTCTCGTCGATTGCGCACAACGCCTGCGAAGCGACGAAAGAACCCTTCAGGGCGTTTCGACCCGAAGCCTGGTCCTGGCCGTTCCCGCTCTCAAGGCCCGTGCGCTGATGCAGGGCCGTAGCCATGTTCAAAGCGAGGATCTCGAGCTGCTCCTCCCCTACGTCTTTGGGCATCGCATGGAGACGGCGGGCGGTGTGCAGCTCGAAGAGGTCCTGAACGACGCCCTGGCGCCAGCGCTGGAGAGGCTGGCTCGACGGACACTGATGGAGGCTTCTTGAGCCTCATCCTCGTCCTCTTGCTCGGGCAGCCTCTCGACCTCGAAGGGCGAGATCCGTCGGTACCGGGGAGCGACTGGGCCAGGGGCGAGCCTTCCTTGGCCGTCGACTGCGCCGGTGCCGAGTTCTTCGGCGGATCCACGCTGGAGCAAGCAGGCTACTGCAGGCTCGAGGAAGGGAGCTTTGCGTCCTTGCGGCGACTGGCGGACCGCGCCTTGGCCCAGCAAGAAGAATCGGTTCGGGCGCACTACTTGATGGGCATGTCCTTGCACCTGGGCGAGGGGAACCTTCCGAAGGCCCGCTACCATCTACAGCGGGCCGAGGCCCTGTTCACAGAGAGACATGGGAGGCTACCAGGTCCGGAGCTCCAGCCGCTGCTGCGACTGATCCTTCTGGAGCGAATCCATGTTCACGGCGAAATGGATGACCACGACGGCAAGATCAGGGCTGTCGACGAACTGAGGGACCGTACCGGAATCGACTACGCGCCGCTCAAGGCTTGGCCTCTGATGAAGCTGGAGCGTTTCGAAGAAGCCCGGGCGGTGGCGAGGGCCGGCATAGAAAGTGAACGAGACTTTCTCCAGTCGGTGGGCCGCACGGCCCTGTGCGCCATCGAGAGCGAGCAGCGAAATCGTGAAGCGGCCTATGCGGCCTGTCGGGCTTCCGCGCTCCCCTGGGAGCACGACGAGTCGGACGGCGCGGTGGAGATGACGAACGCGGGCGCGGCGGCGGAAGAGCTGATGCGGTTCGACGAAGCCGAGCGCCTGTATCTGGAGGCAGCTCGTCGCCCCCCCGAGGGTTCCGTTAGTCCCTACGGCAGGCTGACGAGCCTGTATCTTCGACAGGCCCGGATCGTCGAGGCCATCGCATCCCTGGCCGAGGTCGGACCTTATCGGCGCCGACGCCCTGGAGCTCAGTATGCCCAGCAGGACGACGCGGAGACCGAGCTCATCCTCGCTACCGTCCTGATTGTGGCCGGTCGCTTGTGGGAGGCGGAGCGTCGGACCGACCGCGCCTTGCAGCGGCCGGACCGCAAGGGGACCTCGTCCGCCGCTTCCGATCAGTCCCTGGGCGGTGCCGCGATCATTGACCGGGCGGCCAAGCTCGCCCTGGCCGCGGCCCAAGAAGAGGAAGCGGCCATCCGAGGTTGGTCTCGGTCGGGCTTCGAAGCGCGGGCGACGGCTTTGTCACTGCGTTGGGGCGCTTGGCGGGCCAGCCGGGTGGCGCGGAACGTGCTGAACCGACCCGAGCGGCTCTTCACGACCTTTCGGCCCGAGGTCCCAGGTTCCGTCGAGGGTCCCGAGTGGTTGGACTTCGATGCGGTGGACATCGTCGGACCGGGTGTAGCGCTGCGGGCCCTCAGCCAATCCGAGGCAGAAGAAACGCTGGACCCAAAGCTGGCAGCCCCCGTGTTCGCGCTTTTCCGGGCCGAAGCCCACGCCCTTCGAGGGGAATGGGGCCTGGCCGGACAGTGGGCCGCGGAGGCGGAGACGAGCCTTCCGGTCGGCCTGGCCCTCATGCGGGCACGGGCCTCCTTGCGAAGGGCCCAGGCGGCCGAAGCGGCTGGCCAGTGGGCTCAAGCCCGCCGGGCCCATGTCCAGGTGCTGTCCACGGACCCCTCTCTGTACCGACGCCTGGACGTCCGGCTTCCCGTGATGGTGGCGGCTCGGCCGGAGCTGCGGGAAGTGGCGTCGAGACTCGATGCGTCTCCTCGCTTCCAGACCGTCGCTTGGGGATTCGAAATGGAGCTGACTAGGATGGGCTGGTTGCTGCGCTCACCGGGCGGCGGGCTCATCCGCAAGGGGACTTGGGGAGAGGCCCAAACACCGGTCGAGATGAGCCTTCACCTTCACGATCGGCTCTTGGCCGCCCAGCTTCGGCTCGATCAGACCGGAATCCGAAGTTTGGACGGCATGGTCGGACCCAGTTTCGATGCCGACCAGGTCTTGGAGCGACTGCTTCGGCCCCGTCCCTGAGCCGAGCGGCAGGCCTTGTCAGCAGCTTCGGGGTCGGTCACACAGGCGGCATGAGAAGGCTTGCGACCATCTTGCTCTTCACCACTGCCTGCGGGGCTTCTACCCAGGAGGTCCAGCAGAAGTTGGACGCTCAGCTCCAGGGCTGGAACGCTCAGCTGGATAGAGCCCAGGCCGAGATCACCCGGCAGAATCAGGTCATCGCGGGCCTGGAGTCCAAGGTGCAGGAGATGGGCGGAGATTTAGCCCAGGTCCGTGAAGAGTTGGGTCAGCGGGCGACGCAGCTCGCATCGACCAAGACCAAACTGGCCGCGACCACGGTCGAGGTGGAGCAGCTCCGTAAGCTTCGCGCTCGGGCAGAGGCAGAGAAGGCCCAGTTCAAAGCGCTGACGGAGAAGTTCCAAGCCATGATCGACGCAGGACAGCTCTCGGTGGTCCGAAGGGATGGTCGGATGATGTTGAAGCTCCCCGACGAGATCCTGTTTCCTTCCGGTTCCCCCAATTTGAAGAAGGGCGGTACCGAGGCCCTCCGAGAGGTGGCCCGGGTGCTTCTCGAGGTCGGCGGAAACCGGGAGTACCTGGTGGCCGGCCACACGGACAATGTCCCCCTTCGGCGAGGCGCGCGCTTCAAGAACAACTGGTACCTCTCGACGGCCCGGGCCAACGCCGTCGTGCAGCTGATGATCGACGAAGGGGTGCCTTCGGAGCAGCTGGCTGCAGCCGGCTACGGCGAGCACGATCCCATCGCCTCCAACGAGACACCTGAGGGCCGTCAGCAGAATCGACGCCTGGAGATCATCTTGATGCCCGACTTGACGGCGCTGCAGCTGTGAAGGCCTGGGGAATCGTCGCACTCCTGAGCGTCGGCTGTTTGCCGAACCCGCAGTCGGTCAAGGAACGTCGGGAGGGCTTCGACAGGAGCGGCCTGAACGAGTCCTTCATCCTTTCCGAGCTGCCCCAAGACGTGGCGCCGGTAGGCACGATCTTCGAGGGTGCCATCGAGCTGGTGGGCACGCGAATCGATCCGCCCGAGCCTCGTCCGGGCCAAGCCATCCGGGTCGAGTACTTTTGGCGGGTGCTCCGGCCCTTTGCCCGCGACATGAAGGTCTTCATCCATGGAGATGCGCTGGAGGGGGACGCGCGGAGGATCCACGGCGACCATTGGCCGGCGGAAGGGCGCTACCCGACCGGTGTTTGGCAGGCGGGCGAGATCATCCGGGACCCTTTCACCCTTCGCGTGCCGTCGGACTACGGACCTCCCAAGCTCGGGCTCTATTCAGGCCTGTATCGAGGCAAGGACCGGCTCGACATCACAGAAAAAGGGAGGGTAAACGCGAGCGCAGACGACCGGGCGCTCGCGGTCGAAATTCGTTTCTAGGCCCATTGCAGATCGCTGGCGCGGCGCGTTAGCCTCGATTGACTCGTCATTCAACGACCATAACGAGTCAGGAGAGAGCCATGCAAATCTACAAAGCCCCCGTCTCAGACATGCGCTTCCACCTGGAGGCCTTTGGCTACGACGAAGTCGCCGCCATCGAGCGCTTCTCGGCCTATGACGTCGAGACAGCCGGCGTCCTCCTGGAGCAATCCGGCACCTTCATGCGCGAGACCTTGCTTCCGCTGAATCGCCTCGGCGACGAGAAGGGTCTAGATTGGGACCCGGAGACCGGGCGCGTCACCACCCCGGACGGCTTCAAAGCCGCCTACGAAGCCACTGTTCAAAATGGCTACGTATCTCTGCCGGGACCGGAGGAGCACGGCGGCGGGGGTGCACCCGCCACGCTCTCTGCTCTGGTCTCGGAGATGATGACCGCCTGCAACAAGAGCTTCTCCATGTGCCCCGGCCTGACCTTTGGCCTCATCGAGGCCATCGAGGCCCACGGCAGCCAGGCCCAGAAGGACTTCTATCTGCCCAAGTTCGTCAGCGGTGAGTGGTCGGGCACCATGTGCTTGACTGAGCCTCAGTGCGGCACTGACCTCGGGCTCATCCGGACCAAAGCCGAACCCGAAGGCGACCATTACCGACTGTCCGGGACCAAGATCTGGATCACCTTTGGCGAGCACGACATGACCGAGAACATCGTGCACTTCGTATTGGCCCGGCTTCCCGACGCCCCGCCCGGAATCAAGGGGATCAGCGTGTTCCTGGTGCCGAAGCTCGTCGATGGTCAGCCGAACAACATCAAGTGCGTCGGTCTAGAGCACAAAATGGGAATCAAGGCCTCGCCGACCTGCGTGATGGAGATGGAGGGCGCGAAGGGCTTCCTAGTGGGCGAGCCTCACAAAGGCATGCGCTCCATGTTCGTGATGATGAACCGGGCCAGGCTCTTCGTAGGCTTGGAGGGCGTGGCTCTAGGCGAGATCGCCTACCAGACGGCCCTGGAGTTCGCGAAGGACCGACGCCAGAGCCGGGCCCTGGATCCGGCGAAGCGAGACGCCAACGCCGCCGCCGACAACATCCTCGTCCATCCCGACGTCCGGCGCATGCTCATGAACGTCAAGGCCACGACTGAAGGGATGAGAGGCCTCGGTATCTATGCCTCCATCCAGCTGGACAAGAGCATTGCCCATCCCAACGAGGACGAGCGACAAAAGGCTGACGACCTCATCTCTTTGCTGACGCCGGTCATCAAGAGCTACTTCACCGAGCGAGGCTTCGAGAACGTCAGCGAAGCGCTTCAGGTCTGCGGGGGCTCGGGCTACACGACCGACTGGTCCATCGAGCAGTACCTCCGAGACGTCCGGATCGGCCTCATCTACGAGGGCACGAACCATATCCAGGCCCTAGACCTGGTTGGCCGCAAGCTACCCCTCCACGGGGGCCGTCTGATGCAGGTCTTTGCGGGCGAGGTGACGGCAGCCATCCGCGCGGCCTCAGGCGATGAACGGCTTGAGCCTTTCATGGCGGAGCTGAAGGCGGCCTCGAAGCAGCTCAACGAGGTCACGATGGAGTTGGCCCAGTCAGCGATGGCCGACGCCGAGGTGGCTGGCGCGGTGGCTTCGTCCTACTTGAACCTCTTCGCCATGACGGCCATGGCGTTCAGCTGGCTCCGCCAAGCGACGCACGCCGTGAGGAAGGGCGGACCCATGGCCGAGACCAAGCTGAAGACGGCTCGCTTCTTCTTCGATGTCGTTCTTCCTGAGCGCGAGTTCTTCGCGGCCCAGGTCCGGGCCGGCAAAGCGCCTATGATGGACTTCGACGTCGAAGAGTTCGAAGTCGCCTAGTGGGCCCACACACTAGACGGCCGGGTTCTCGGCCGCTTGTCGCTCGCCGAGCAGCAAGAGCAAGAATCCGAGGCTGAGGGCGCAGAAATCCAGACCGAAGATCCACACGAAGCCGTGCTCACGCCAGGCCGTGAGGGCGCTTCTCGGATCGCCGAACCAAAAGCCGTAGCTCAGGAGACCGAAGCCCGACAGCGCGACGATCGCGCCCACCCAAGGTGAGCGGCAGAAGAAGCGAACCCACGAAGGATCGTCTTTGGTCGAGGCCCCGAAGCGTCGCGTCATGATGGCGGGCATGAGGGCAAAGGCCCCGATAAAGAAGCCGGCCAGGGCCAAGAGCTTTGGAAGCCAGGTCCGTCCGGTGCCCGCCAGCAGGATGCGAGCATAGAGCATCGGCCATACACCCATGAGTTGGAAGGCGGCGTCGACCCAAGGGTCGGGCCCTCGGAAGCGAATGAGGTCCCAGACCAACTGCCCGGTGTCGGGCGCAGGCGGGGCTTTCCAGGCGCCGACAGCCAGCAGAAGAAGCAGGATAGCGGCACCGATTCGAGGACCCGTCACGGGCTCCGACCTCGGGCGAAGGCCTGCACGTTGATGGTTAGGTTCGAATCTTCGACCCCGTCGAGCCAGGCTCCGAACTCGCTCAGCGTGGAGACGAAGTCTGTGTCGACCAGCGCCGTCTCGCAGGCACGCAGACAGAGACCGGGCCCCGTCTCTTCGGCGAGGTCCAGGACCAGGTAGAGGCTGTCTGCAGACTCCAGTTGAATGGGGGGGTCGACCGTCACGACGACGGGGCGGATGAAGCGGTAGGGAAGGCGAGTCTGAAAGGCCTCGAAGACCAGTCCGTCTTCGGGTTGGTTGGGCGGCAGCCCCGAGGTGCGATGCAGGCGGAGCGTATGGGGCCGGCCGGCGTCACATCCCTCCACGTCGCCTTCGACGAAGTAGCCGACCTGTTCGACCACGAACGGCGTCGCGGCCGGCTGGATCCGCAAAGCCAGGTCGACCGCGGTTCCCACCGTGGGGACCAAGACCTGCTCGCAGCGAGCGCAACCAACGGCCGACGCAAAGGCCGCGTCGGGCCCGCAGGGCGCCGATATGAGGTCCTGGCGGGTGAGCTCCGGCTCGCAGGCGCTCAGGCCTAGGAAAAGAACGGTCAAGCGTCGCACGTTCGGGCTCTCCACCGTCCCTCCAGTTCGGGAACGCGACTCCGACAGTCGAAATCGACCTCGACGTCCACCGTCCGCCTGTCTTGGTCGGCCCGACGCTCGTCGATGGTCCCGAAAGCACAATCACCATACTCCTCGACGGGTCGACCTCTCGCGTCGACGAACAGGACGAGGAAGCGGTCCGCGTCGACCTCGACGAGCCGAAGCCTATCGCCCCGGGCCAGCTCGAAGTCGACGATGGCCCGGCCGCCGCGAAGCTCGAAGTCACAGTCCTCGGCTTCGAGGAGGGATCCGCCCAGGCTGACCCTTCCATCGATAGGCATACAGGAGCCGAGCAGGATCAGGGCGATGCAGCAAAGGCGGCCCACAGCTTGGACTAGGCCCGGAAGGGAGTGCTTGTCGAGTCGTCCTCGCCTTGGACGCCGCTCGGAGGGGCCACGGGGGGACGCGTCCAACTGGGCTTGGGTCCGTTGCCGAGTACCCAACGGTAGAGCTCCACGATGCGTTCGGCCTTCTTATCCCAAGCGTGGAGGTTGCGAATTCGTTCCACGCCTTCGATCCGCATCGCTTCCAAGCGCTCCGGTGTGTCGAGGAGCCGTCCGATCTCTCTTTGCAACGCGTCGATCAAGGAGGCTCGGGGCTGCATCGGGACCTTCACGCCGGTCGAGGCGTCCACGAGCTCACCCGGCCCGCCGTAGTCCACGATCATAGGGACGGCGCCGACAGCCATGGCCTCGAGAACGACGCCGCCTCCGAACTCGCGAAGGCTCGGGAAGAGAAAAACGTCGGCCTGACCCACAAGCTTGGAGACCTCCCGGTGAGCGACCCACCCGTGAAAGCGAACCTGCGACCCCAGGTCTAGCTCGGCGGCTCGAGCTTCGACTCTCGATCTCTCGGGTCCATCGCCTACGACTTCGAAGCTGGCTTCGCCGGCCCTGAGCGCTGGCTTCAGAGCTTCCAAGGCGATGTCCAGCCCTTTGTAAGGCACCAGGCGGCCGACGAATACGAAGCGGAGAGGAAGGCGAGAGGACCGAGGCTCGGCCAAAGGAAAGCGCGAAAGGTCGATGCCGTTCTCGGGCATGTAGAAGTAGCGGTCGGCAAAGGCGGGGGACTCTCGTTCGAAGGCGGCGCGGGATGCGAGAATCACGGCGGTTGCATGGGCGCGGGTGCTTCGGGCGCTGGGCAGCCATTCGTAGAGCCGACGAACACGGGTCAGCCACTCCCGTTCCTGGGCGATGAGCTCAGGATACTCCTTAGGCCAAGGCGTCCCGCCGTTGAGGGGCCCGAGGACGAAAGGCAAGCCGAGCTGATGGCAGCGCTTGGCGAGGCGGCTGGGTGCCGTCGGACTCAACGGTGTGACGCGATGAACCAAATCGAAGGCCCCTTGGGCCATGCGGGGGCCAAAGCGACGCTCCACCAGCCATTCGAAGTAGGGATAGGACAAAGACTGGATGGCGGTGATGACGGTCCACGCCTTGCCGTCTCCGCCCGCGAGCCGCTCCGCCAGCCGATAGGCTGGGGCCGCGATACGCTCGGAGTCGATGAAGGTGACGCGCTCGGGGTCGAGCCCCGTCCGGCGTATGGCCTCGGCGTTCCGGATCTGCGTGACCAAGTGACCGTCGGTCTGCCGAAGCAGCGCCTCGGCCTGACTCCATCCCACCAAGGGAACGCTCGACCATTCTGGATTGGCGGCCTCCGCGATTATCAGGGGTCGCACGAGGTCTTGGAGTAGCGGACTCGATAGGGCCGAGCAAGCTTCGAGATTAGCCGACGACAAGACTTGAACTTGCGACCTACGGTTTACGAAACCGTTGCTCTACCAACTGAGCTACATCGGCGTGTGGGCCTGGCGTCATACGGAATTGGCGAAAGGACCGCAAGCTCTCTCGACCTCAGCGCAGGGCGTTCAGCGTGGGGTGAGGAGGATGTCCTGCGCGGTTTCACGAAGGTCCTGGGGGGCGTTCTCCATGGCTTTACAGCGCTCCAAGAGGCGTTTGGTCTCGGGCAGTACTCGACGCGTCGCCTGACTGATGCCGAGGAGGCAAACGGCTTCGGGCTCGTTGGGCGCGAGCTCGACCGCTTTGGCATACATCTGACGGGCCCGTGCTTCTTGGCCCCGCCTGGAGAGGATGTTCCCGACCTGAACTAGGGCCGAGGTGTCGTCGGGGTCGTACTCGAGGGCCTTTCGGAAGGCTTTCAGGGCGGGTCCGTCCTTGTTTTGTCGAGTGAAGCTGGTGCCGATGTCCAAGTAGATGGAGCCGTCGGTCGGCTCGTTCTTGCGGTATGCGTTGAACCAGCGCCGAGCCACCTGAAAGCGATGCTGTTCCAGTGCCGTCCATCCGAGGGCTCGCTGCGCGGCGGCGAAGCGGCTGTTCAGCTGGACCGCCTCTTCATAGGCGGCGACGGCCTCGTACAGAGAGTTGTTCTTCTCTAGACTCTGGCCGAGCCAATAGTGATAGACGCTGTTCTTTGGCTCCGCTTCCACCGCTTCTCGCATGCTGTTGACCGCTTCGTTGGTCTGATCGGTGGCGAGCGCGACGCGAGCCTCCCAGAACCGGACCTCGGGTTCGTTCAGGCCCTTCGAACGCTCGATGGATTGCGCCTGTTTCAATGAGGCCTGAGCTGCCTCGATGTCAGGCGACGCTTGCTCCATGTAGGCGGCCGTCATGCGAAGGTGGGGTCGAACGTCGTCCGCGTCCAAGGACGCCGCCCGCTGGTACAGATTGAGGGCGTTGCCCAGCTGACCCTCCAGCTCCAGGGCCCGACCGAGTTCGAACAGCACCTTGGGATCTTCCGGCGCTTGCTCCCACGCCTGAATGTAGTGACCAAAGGCCGCCCCGAGAGCCGGGCTCTCGGCCGGGGTGCTCGTTCGCTCGGCCTGCGCCCGGAGCATCCTCGCTTGGCCCAAACGGGCGCCGAGCAGCGTTGGATCTTCACGACCCGCTGTCGCATAGGATTCCAGGGCCTTTTCGAGCTGTCCCCGCTCGGCCAGGCAGTCCCCGAGCAGGAGTCGAACCTCGGGGTTTTGAGGCTCCAGCTGAACGGCAGCGCGCGCCAGTTCGAAGGCTTGTTCGACGTCGCCTTGCTCCAGCTCCAAGCGGCCCAAGCTCACCCGCGCCCCGACGGCCTTGGGGGCCCGGCGCAGCGAAAGCCGGAGGGCATCTCGTGCATCGGACATCTTGCCGAGGAGGGCGTTGAAGCGTCCCTCCCAGAGCGGAATCTCGGACGAGCGAGGGGACGCCTTTCTCGCCGCTTCGAGGTCGAGGAAAGCCTTGGCCACCTCTTCGACGCCCATGTGGGCTCGGCCCCGGGCGATGAGTCCTTGAACGTCCGTGGGGTTACGCTGGAGGTGGCCGTCCATTCTCGTGAGGGCGGCGGGGGCTTGGCCGCTGCTCAGCTCGGCCGACGCCGCCAGTGCGCCGACTCTCACGTCGGCGGGAGCCAGACGGGCGGCCTCGATGGCAAGCTCGGCCACCTCGGAGATTCGGCCTTGGGCTTCGTAGTCCGCAGCGACCCGGGCCAAGAGCGTCGCCCTTCGATTGGGCGCGATGCCGTCCACGCTTCGGGCCAGCGCGTGTCGAACTCTCAGGGCCTCGCCTCGGCGCTCGAGCTCGTCTAGGGTCTGGGCAGCTAGGAGACCCGCCGGACCCTGCTTCGGAGCCAAAGCGTGGCTCCGAAGCAGCCAAGGCGCCGCAGCTTCCTGGTCGCCTCGGGCAAGCGCGACCCGGCCCAGACCCGCCGCCGCTGGAGCGAAGCCGGCGTTCGTCATCAGGGCCTGGTCGAAGGCCTCGGCCGCTTCGGCCGGTCGAGAGGAGCGCTCGAAGGCCAAGCCGCGAAGCCAGTGAGTTTCGACCGAATCCCCGCCTTCGGAGGGGAGAAGGCCGAGGGCCTCCTCGGTCTTTTCATCCAGGATGGCCAGGCCGGCTCGAGCCAGCGTGGCGTCCAGGCTTTCTTCTTCGCCGAGTTGGGCCACCGAGAGCCGAGCGGCCTTCGAGCCGAAGTCGGTCGAATTCGGGTAGCGCAGGGCACCGTAGACGGCGGCCTTGGCCGCCATCCTCTTGGACTCGGGTGTGACCTGGGCCTTGGCGGTGCTGGCGATGACGCCCCGCAGGCTTTCATAGCCCCCTTCTTGCAGAAGGGTGGCTAGGGCCTTCGCTTCGACCTTCTTGGGCGGCGGTGGCTTCGGCGCTGGCGGAGGGGGAGGCGGGGGTTCGGTGAGGGCCCAGTCGACGACGCCCTGGATGCCGAAGGCCCCGTAGGGCGTGAAGAGCTGGGTATAGACCCCGAGCAAGACCACCGCTGCGACCGAACCAAAGGCGATGATTTGCTTCCGGTAGGTCTTCCAGATCGGGGGCAGCTCGGGGATCTCGCCGACCTCCAGCACTTCCCGAGCGGCGTCCTGGGTGTTGGTCGGGCCGGTGTCTGTCCCTCGCCCGAGGCCACTCCCAAGAGGCGCACCCAAGGGGTCGTCGAAGGGCGGGCCGTCGTCGCGCGGAAGCGCCTGGCTCGGTCCCCCCAGCTCGTCCATCATTGCGTCGACTTCGTCCAGGGCCGCGGCTTGGGCGCCGGCATCGAGGGGGCCGGTTTCGAGACTCAGACCTGAGAAGTCGCCGCTGAGCCCGGCGCTCAGCTCGTCGCCTCGGGGGCTCGGGAGGCCAGAGGGGCTCGGCAGGTCCAGGCCCACAGGAGCGACGCCGTCTCGGCCCCCTCCGAGGTCGACCTCGCCGTAGCCCGTGCTGCCGGCAGCCTGGTTCAGGGCCTCGTTGAATTCGGGGACGCTGGTCATGGCCCGCCAGCTGACCCCGTCGGGCGACAGGTCCTCGCCCCCCTTGAGCTGCCCGGCTCGGATCATGGCCTTGATGCGCTCGCGGCCGAAGGGGCCTTCGACCCGACCGTTTCGGTGACGAACGCGGAACTCGCCTCCATCACCCGCAGGCCCTCCATCCACCTGGGCCGCTTGCTCATCGATGAAACCGAGGATCTCCTCACTCGGCGTTGGGCCGCCTGCCGCCGGGAGCCCCGGTAAGTCGGCGGGTGAACCCGCTCCCGGAGCCTCAGGAAGGCCCGGAAGGTCCGGGGGGCCGTCCGGTAGGCCCGGCAGGTCGGGAAGCTCGGCCTGGGGCAGCCCCGGAAGGTCGGGAAGTGAGGGTTCGGCCGAGGGGGGGCCGGCCTGCCCGGGCAGGCCGGGAAGATCGTCCGGGGGCTCGAAGGCCGGCCGTGAGGGCGTTTTGGCGACGCGCGGAGGAGGGGTGTCCTCGAGCCCGAGATCCAAAGCGTCCTCGGCGGACCGGGGTGGGGGCTCAGCCGACTCCACGCTCGGGAAGGAGAGCTCGTCCAGGCCGGGCTCAGGCGGCGGCGAAGCCGCTGCTGCCGAGCCGGGGAGGGGAATGCTGAACGGGTCGGGAGCGAGGGCTCGAGGCTCTCTAGGTGCCTCGCCTGCGCCCGGTAGCGGCACCGCCGCGTCGGTTGCGGGCTGCTTGGGCGGGCTACTCGGCGGCAGCGAGACCGGTGCGTCTTGCTCGGGCTTGACGACGAACTTGTGCCCACAGGACGGGCAGCGAATCGTGACGCCCTTGGCCGGAACTCGACTGTCGTCGACGGAATACCGGGAGGCGCAAGACGGACACGTGATGTTCATGTGCCGAGCCGGACGCTAGCAGCGGTTCCGGGGCCCTGTCGAATGGCTTGGCTTGACCCACCCCCGGGCCGTGCTTAGCTCAGTCTCATGGCCCGGGTAGGCTTCTTTTCCCGACTCTCGAACATGTGGTCCGGCTTCCTGTCGCTCTGGATCGGGGACCTGGAGAAGAACCACCCCGAGATTGCTTACGAGAATTCGATCAACGCCATGATCGAGAAGTATTCGACGCTCAAGAAGGCCACCGCCTCGATCATTCGGCGGCGGGAGGACATTGACGGCCGACTGAAGGCCAAGGTGACCGAGCTGGCCCAGGTCCGGGGCGACCTCGGCACCGCCGTCGAGCAGGGCGAGGACGACCTGGCCCTGGTTCTCATCAACAAGAAGAATGCCCTGGAGGCTGAGGTCGGCGAGCTCAATGCGGATCTCGAGCAGGCCAAGCAGGACGCTGACGACGCGAAGGCCTCGCTGCTCGGGGTGCAAGCCGAGATCGACAAGCTCCGAGCGGAGAAGGATCGAATGCTCGCCAAGATGGAAAGCGCCCAGGCCCGGATCCAGGTGCAAGAGCAGCTCGAAGGCATCTCCGTCGACGCCGAGGTCAAGGCCTTGGAGAACGTGCGCCACCACATCGACACCTTGGCCGCCGAGGCCGACTTGAACAAAGAGCTGCAGGGCCAGTCCTTGGAGGGTCGGCTCCAGAAGCTGCGACTCCAGACGGGCGACGTCAGCGCGAGAAAAGAGCTGGAGGAGCTCAAGGCGGCGCGTGCCCAGATCGAGGCCCAATCCCAAAAGACTCTTTGACAGCCCTCTTTGCCCGTGGAATGACCCAGCGCCCACGCACCCGTAGCTCAGCTGGATAGAGCGCCGGACTACGAATCCGGAGGTCGTAGGTTCGACTCCTTCCGGGTGCGACCCCCTCGAATCCCAGACCAGACCTTCCTTCAGGCTCATGGGTGACCCGAGCGGCCGGCCGTGGTGCATCCCATTCATGGGCGGGCCTGCTCCACCTGAAGAGGAACCATCGGTGCCGGACTCCAGTGCCGTCATCGGCGTGGGCGCCATCGGGAGCCTTCTTGCCGCTTCTCTCATTGAGGCGGGTCAGCGCCCACTCCTCTGCGTTCGCACGGCTTTCGAACGTCTGCGCGTCACGGGCCCGAACGGCCTTCGGATCTACGACGGCTTCGAGCTCGCGACTTCTCCCGTCTCCTTAGGCCCGGTGGAGCTGGTCGTCGTCGCGACGAAGTGCCATCAAACGGCGTCCGCGGCCGACTGGCTCCGGGCCCTCGTCGGTCCCGACACCGTGGTGCTGATCGTCCAGAACGGCGTCGAGCACGGACGCTTGGTCGCACCCTTCGTGCCCGTAGGAGCGACGCCTGTCCCGGGGATTATCGACGTGCCGGCTCAGCGGGTCCGACCAGGGGAGGTTGTGGCGAAGCGAACCGGGACCCTTCGCCTCCCCGTCGGCCCAGGCGCTGCCCGCGCCCAAGCTGGCCTGAGGCCCACCGAGATTCTGTCCGGTGTCGAACGCCGCGCCGACTTCGACGCCGTCATGTGGCGAAAGCTTGCGGTCAACGTGATCAGCGGGGCCATTCCCGCTTTGACCGACCGACCCGCGGGCGTCTTTCGAGAGCCGGCCATCGAAGCCCTGGCTCGAGCCGTCGTCAAAGAGGCCCTACAGGTCGCCGAGGCCGAAGGAACGGCCCTTCCCGAAGAGACCGAAGACGAGATCATCGCGGCCTTCCTCGAATCGGACCCCGAGGCCTTGGGCTCGATGCTCCAAGACCGCCGGGCGGGACGGGTCCTGGAAACTGACGCCCGGAACGGGGCGGTGGTCCGCTTGGGACGCCGTCACGGCCTTCCGACCCCCTACAATGAGGCGGTGGCGGCCCTGGCGGGTGCGCTCAATCAGGGCGTGGCCTCGTAGGCGCCGACGTCGCTCTGGGGGCCTTGGCTTCGCGCCCGAAGGGCGGCGTCCACCGGGATGGCCTCGTCGCGATCTCCATCCTGGTCGATGTCGGCCAGGTCGGGGACGGCTTCCGTGAGGTCGAGATCGCCGTCCACGTCGGCCTCGTCGTTCCGCGTTCCGGCGTCGATGGCGGGACTACCGGCGGCAGGGACCAGGCCGTCATCCAGGGTGCCGAAGAGACCGTCCGTTCCCGCCGGCACGGCGGGGCTGGAAAACAGCGGGTCGAGGTCGACGACGCCGCTGACCGTGAGCGTGCACTGGGCACACTCGCTGCTCTCTGGTCCCGCGCCTCCGCCGGCCAGGATCCCGCCCTGCCACGTCAGGGCGCCCCCGCCGCCGGCGCTGGTGGACAGCGCGATTTCGGGGCCCCTCGGATTGGCGCGTTCCATGTTCAACGCATTGTCCCAGGCGATGCTGTTGCTCACGAAAGCCTCGGAAGTATTCCAAACCGAGAAGGCCCCGCCGATGGCAGCCACGTTCGCCGTCAGGGTGGAGTCCGCCACGCGAAGGGTGGCGCCGCTGAAGGCGCACAGCCCTCCGCCGAGCGCGGCTTCGTTGGCGACGAAGACCGAGTCGAGAACCACCGCCTCTCCGGCGCCGGTGATCTGAAGGGCGCCCCCGCAGGGGCCGGGCGAGCTCGGCGAGCCGATGGCGCTGTTGTCGACGAAGAAGCTGTGGGAGACCAGCACCCGCGCCCTTCGGTCTCCGAAGATGGCGCCCCCACCGATGGGGGCTTCGTTGTCCGAGAGGACGCTTTGCACCACCTCGGCGCGGGCATCGTCCACAACGAAGATCCCGCCCCCCTGACTCTGGGCGCCGTTCTCGCGGAATACCACCGAACGGAGAGAGACGTCCGCGGCCTCCGACGCGTACAGCCCGCCTCCTTGGCCCGCTTGGTTGCTGCGGATGATCAGATCCTGGAAGCGCGGACTCCCGGTCACGACAAGGATGCCGCCTCCGATTCCGGCCGCCCCTGAGAGGTCGTCGTTGCCGGATTCGATGGTGAAGCCCGCCATGGGGGCGGCGCCTCCGACGCCGCTCCCGGTGACCACGTGGCGGGCGTTGTCGCTCGGGCCGGCGGCGCCGATCTCTCCGCTGAGGATCGCCGTGTTTACGGCGGGATTCCTCTGGCTTGCCATGGTCTCGGTGCCGTTGAAGCCTCCGAGAACCGGAACCCCGGGCACGAGGACGAAGCTCGAGCTGCGGTCCGTCCCCGGCCGGTAGGTGCCGTCCGCCACCCAGACCTCGTCTCCCGCTTGCGCCATGGCCAGGGCGTCGCGAAGCTCGGTGAAGGCGTCGGTCCAGGAGCTTCCGTCCTCGGCGCCGCTCGCGTCGGCGTCCACGTGGAGCGTGCGACCGGAAGCGACGGAGGTTTGCTCCTCGTAGGCACCCATGTCCGAGGCTCCGGCCACCAGGCGAGGCCCCCCGGCCAAGTCGATGGTCAGGGCCTCGTTGAAGTCTCCGTCCTCGTCCAGGTCCCCGATGTCGGCGGGGGGCTCTCTGCGAACGCCGTCCAGGTCCCCGTCGTACACGTCGTCGCTCGGCGCCAGGTCGATGCCGGGTGCGCCGGGTACGAGCTGCAGGCCGTCGTCGGCGGTGCCCAAGCGACCGTCGACGCCTCGGGGCATACCGTCGTTCAAGAAGGCCGGGGCGAAGTCCAAGACGCCGCCGCCGTCCCGGCCTCGCCCGTTGACGTGGCCGACCCACGGGCTTCCACCGGCCGAGTCTTGAAGGATGGAGCGGGCGACGACGATGCCTCGTCCGCTGATGGCGTTCGCCCCAGCGACCGCGCTGTTGGCCCAGATGATGCTGTTGTGGATGCGAATCGGCCCCTCACCGTCGAAGGTGTGAAAGGCGCCGCCGACGCTGCTGGCTGTGTTCCCGACCACCGTCCCGTGACCGAGACGAACGGGATCCCGAGCGTGGAGTGCGCCGCCCGCACGAGCCCCGTTTTCGAGGAAGGCGACGTACTGCAGGCTCGTCTCCGAGTTGCCGGGGCTAGCGACGGCCATACCGCCCCCATCTCCCTCGGCTTGGTTGCCGTCGAAAGCGATGTGGCTCCCAAAGAAGCGGCCGTTGCGCTGGTTCAGGCCTCCTCCGTTGACGGCGGCCAGGTTGGTTTTGAACTCGGCTAGGCCAAGTCGAACGTCGGCCCCGTCGACGGAGAGGCCCCCACCGCTTCCGGTACCTCCGCCCGAGCGGGTGACTTCATTCGCTTCGAAGCGAAGGTTCGATAAGCGCGCCGAGGTACCGTTTCGAAGCTCGGCGCCCCCACCGGCGCCCACGGCGAGGTTCTCTTCGAAGATCAGCGACCGACCGATGAGCAGCGAAGGCACGTTGGCGCTGGCTTCGTCCACCCACAGGCCCCCGCCCGTTGCTCCGCTCACGTTGTCCTGGAAGCGGACCTCCTCCAACGTGAGCTGGCATCCGAAGGCCGCCATCCCCGCTCCGCCTCCGAAGAAGCCAGGGCTCTGGTTGTCTCGAAACACCAGGGCCTGGCCCAGGATCTCCGCTTCTCGACACAGGAGCCCACCTCCGTAAGCGTCGTCCTGTCCACCGTCGGCCAGACCGCCGACAATCACGAGGTCAACCAAAGCCGCGGGCTGAGTGCCGGACAGGAAGCGAAGTACGTGCCGACTGTTCTCGCTCGTCCCTTGGTCGCTCCGGCCGTCGGCGTCGTCATCGACGTCGTCGCCCAAGAGGTCCCCGCTCAGGATGGTATCGGGTCCTGAGCTTGGGCGATCGCAGGCTCGAAGCTCGTCGCCCGCGAAGCCGCCGATCAAAGATACGCCGCCTACGAGATCGAAGCTCCTCCCGCGCTCCTGGCTCGTGACGTTCATCGGGTCGGCGGGGAGCACCGGGGCGTACAGACCGGCCGCGATCCATACTTCCTGACCCGGGATTGCAACGGCGAGGGCGTCCTGAGGCGAAAGGAAGGCGGTGGCCCAGCTCGTTCCGTTGCCCCCTGGAGCGGCTGAAGCGTCGACGTGCAAGACGGTACCGGGCGCCGGTAGATCGGAGCAGGGCGGCGGGCCCATGTCCTCGCCCATGTCCGGTCCACCATCGGGGCCGGCGTCCGGCCCAAGGTCTGCGCCCCCGTCCGCGCTCATGTCCTCGGTCAACATGTCTGGGATGATTCCGGCGTCCGACGCGCCGCCGTCGGACGGGCCTTGATCCGGAAGGGGTTGGCCTTGGTCGGGGCCTGGCTGTGCCATGTCTTGGCTTCCCGATGGACCGGGATCGGGATCCTCGGCCTCCGAACAGGCGAGGACGAAAGCCAGGGGCAGAAGGGCACGGCGCATGTGGAGCATCCTGAGCCCGACACTGGGTCCAGGCCAAGGGCCCCACCCGGCCCAGAGGCCAGGCCCGGCTCAGCGTCGGTTTCGTCGGCTTGCTTGAGCCGGCATCCGAGCCAGATCGGTGCTGAGGCTGGGCGTCACCGGGTCCGCGCCGTCAAGTAGAGCGGGCACATGAAGGAGACTGTCGTACCCCCAGAACAGCTCGCCCTCCACGAGCACGGTTGGAACACCGAAGACGTCTTTGTCGAGAGCGAGCTCGGTGGCCGAGCGTAGTTCCGCCTTGGCGTGGCTGCTCCGGCCATTGGCCACCAGTTCTCGGCCGTTTAAGCCTTTGCCGTCCAGGAAGCGCGCTATCGCTTCGGGCTCCCACATGGGCACCGCTTTGGCCCAGGTCGCTTCGAACAGAGCGTCGACGACCCGATGACGTTTGGATGCTTCCACGGCGGTGGCGATCCGGAGCGGAAGCAGAGGATTGAAGGGATGGGCGGGCGGCATGCGCAGCTCCAAACCCGCGTCCGCGGCCAGTCGGGTGACGTGCTTCATGGTGTGCAGGCGTTTGGCAGGTATCTCGGCTGGGCCCAGCTGACCGTGATGATCCAAGAGAGCAGCGAAGAGTATGGGGATCGCCTCGAGCGGCAGGTCTCGCTCCCGGGCGATGGCCTTGGTGCGCGGCCAGGCAAGGTAGGCGTAGGGAGAAATGAAGTCGAAGAGGAAGCGCACCCCCGGTTTCTAGCAGGCTCAGGGAGCGGAGGGCTTCCTCATTTCACGACGGCGCATGGGCATGGCGTCGATGCGCTCGAAAAGCCATTCGATGGCCACGGGACGAGGGCTCTTTGCCTTGAAGTCGCCGTCCTTTCCCATCAGCGTTACGCCTTGCTCGACGTGGGCTTTGATGACCGCCCGCGGCAAAGGTGCGTCGTCCAGTCCTGCGCCTTTGGGCCCGATGAAAATAGCCTGTAGGTGTCGTTCTTCGAAGCCCGCCTCCGCACCATTCCAGCGCTGTCGCTGGGCGCGGATGAACGCGGGATCGTCGCTGAGCACGAAGACGATCCGGGCACGCCACCGAACGCTTTCGACCCATCGGTCCCAAGGGTCCGCTTCTGCGAAGAGCACGAGGCCTAGGAGCCAGGAAATCACCCGTCTCAGCCGCCCTCGGGCGCGCGAAATGGCAATCTGATTCGAAGCGGTACCCTTCGGTTCTTGAAAGCACGCGCAGGATTGCCGATGGCCCAGCCATGCTGACCACGATCCTCTTGATGAGCCTTTCCAGTCCGCCCGCCATCGATCAAATCGAGGACGCCCATGGTGCCGACGAGCTCCGGGCCCACCCCGCCATTCGAACGAGAATCGAGCTCGACTTCGGCGGCAAGCCTCGCGTGCACGGCCTTCTTTTCGCGAGCAGCGACGGGGGTCGAACGAGGATCGAGTTCGATTCGGGCAAGATCATCGTCTTCGACGGCCAAACGGCTTGGCTCAGCCCGGCTGATGCGTCCGCCCAGGGTGCACGCTTCGACGCCCTCACCTGGAGCTACTTCATGCTCGCCGCCTTCAAACTCAAGGATCCAGGGGCTCGCTGGGCCGAGGTGGGTAAGCGGCCATGGAAAGATGGGGCCGAGCTGTCGGCGGCGAAGCTGAGCTTCGGACAAGGTGTGGGGGACGCACCTGACGATTGGTATGTGGTCTACGCGGACCCCGAGAGCCATGCTCTTCTCGGGCTGGCCTACATCGTGACCTTTGGCGGTCGAAGCCAAGCTCAGGCAGAAGCCGAGCCCCACGCGATTGCCTACGAACGGTACGCGGACGTCGAAGGTGTGAAGCTACCGAGCCACTGGAGTTTCTGGCTGTGGTCGGAAGAGAAAGGCGTGTTTGGCGAGCCTCTCGGCCGCGCCCGGCTGGAAGGCTTCGAACTCATGAAGACCGTGCCGGACACGCTCTTTCGTCGGCCTGCCGGCGCGGTCGAAGTGCCCGCGCCCTGAGTGGGCTCAGACTCGGGCCAAGGCTGGCGGGCGGACGGACAGGGCCCGGGGAATGAAGCGCCGAAATGACGTCCAGTCTTCGTTCTCCAAGAGTCGGGCCGCGCTCGCGCTTCCCGTGAGCTCAGCATGGCGCCGGACGAGATGGACGAGACGAGCTTGGTCCTCGGTCGAGAGATCACGGGCCACGATGTACTCGGTGTTCACCAGGGGGAGACACTCGGCCCGCAAGAAGAGCTCCCCTCCGGTCATGCCGGCCCCCACGTTGTAGGAGACTCCGCCCAAAATGACGACCGTCCCGCCGGTCATGTACTCGCAGGCGTGCAGTCCCACCCCTTCGATGACCGCCGTCGCTCCACTGTTTCGGACGGCGAAGCGGTCCCCGGCCAGGCCGTCAGCGAAGAGCTCGCCGCCGGTGGCGCCGTAGAGGCAGCCGTTTCCAAGGATCGTGTTCTCGGCTGCAGCGTAGGGTGCGTTGGCGGGCGGGCGAATCACGAGCCGCCCCCCCGACATCGACTTGGCCACCGAGTCGTTGGCCTCACCCCACAGCTCGACCTCCAGGCCTGCGGTCAGAAAAGCGCAAAAGCCCTGACCGGCACTGCCCCGGAAGCGAACGCGAGCGCTTCGTGGCGCCGGTCCGCCTCGTCGATGTTGGGCCAAGGTCAGGGCCATGGCTCCGGCTGCCGTGGCGAGGGTGGCGCGGTCCGTGCTCCGGATTTTGGTCTCTACCTCGACTTCGGCTTCGCCTCGAATGGCGGGGCCAAGGTCCTCGAGTAGTCGTGCGTTGGCGCGGCTGGCCCGCTCATCGAGGGCGGGGCCCATGAAGCCCCTGTGGGGCGCCGGGCGAGCGAGGGCGCCCAGGTCCACCTGAGGCATCGCCTCGCCCCGCTCCAGCAGTTCACCCCGACCGACGACGTCTTCGAGATGGACGAAGCCCATGCGGGCCAAGCTTCGCCGAACGTCCTCGGCCAGATAGCGCATGAGGGTGGCCACGTCATCGGGACTGCCGCGGTACTTCTTCTTGAACTTGGGATCGTGGGTCGCGATCCCCCGAGGACAGGTGTTCTTCTGACACACCCGGGCCATGATGCAGCCTTCGGCGATCAGAATCAGCTTCCCGAAGCCGAACTCTTCGGCCCCCAGGCAAGCGGCCTTGACGATGTCCTGGCCGTGGCGGAGCCCTCCGTCGACCCGCAGGATGCAGTGGCTTCGAAGGCCCTCGGCGAGCAGAGCCTGGTGAGCCGAGGCCAGTCCGATCTCCCAGGGGAGTCCGGCGTGCCGCATCGAACTCAGAGAGGCTGCGCCGGTTCCTCCGTCCCCGCCCGAGACTTGGACGACGTCGGCCCCCGCCTTGACCACGCCAGTGGCGATGGTACCGACGTGGGCACCCGACACGAGCTTCACCGTGACCTGAACGCCGGGTTTCAGCTGCTTCAGCTCGTAGATCAGCTGCCGAAGATCTTCGATGCTGTAGATGTCGTGAAGGGGAGGCGGGGAGATGAGGTCGACCCCTTCCGAGGCGTGCCGGGCCTTGGCGATGGCGGCGTCTACCTTCAACCCCATGAGCTGGCCTCCTTCGCCGGGCTTGGCGCCCTGGGCGACTTTGATTTCGATCTCTTCGCCCATCATCAGGTACTCGGCGGTGACGCCAAATCGACCCGAGGCCACCTGCTTGACCGTGGCCGTGGTGCCGTCGATTTCGTAAAAGGGATTTTCGCCCCCTTCCCCACTGGCGCTTCGCCCACCAATGGCGGCCATGCCCTTGATCAGGTCGCGCTGCGACTCTGCGCTGATGGCTCCGAAGGACATCGCCCCCGAGCCGAAGCGCCGAGTGATCTCCAGACCGGGCTGAACGTCCTCTACGGGGATGGGGCGGTCTTCGCGGAGCTTCCAAAGGTCCCGCAAGGTGGTCGGGCCCCGAGCCTCACACGTGGCGAGATAGGCTTCATACTCGGACCAGGCTTCGAAGCCATCGCTTCGATCGGCGCAAAAAGCATGGACTCGCTTGGAGAGCTCAGCCGTCATACTGTGGGCCTCCCCCTTCTCGCCCTTGCGTTGTTCCCGCAGAAGGTAGGCGTCGATCAGAACCTGGGGCCCGAGAGTTCGCTCGCGTTCAGAGACCTCCAAGATCCGCTGGGCGACGTCCTCGAGTTCGAAGCCTCCCACGGCGGCGCTCAATCCGGGGAACAAGTCTTCGAGGAGCTTGCGCCCCAGACCTACGGCGGTGAACAGCTTTGAGTTCTTGTAGCCCTGGACGGTGGAGATACCCATCTTGCTCATGATCTTGAGCAAGCCCGCGTCGAAGGCGGTCCGAATTCGAGCCACCGTCTCGTTGCGGTCCGTGTCCTTCAAGCGGCGATGCTCCATGCGCTCGGCCACGGCAAAAGCAAGATGGGGAGCGACCGCGCCGGCGCCAAAGCCGACCAAGGCCGCCAAGTGGTGGGTGCTCCGAACGTCGGCTGCTTCCACGACCAAGGAAGCGTCGAGACGATGCCCGTGGTCGGTCAGTACGCGGCTGGCGGACTGAAGGGCGAGCAAGCTCGGAATGGGCGGCCGCTCGTACTTGGCCCTGCGGTCGCTGAGGATCAGAATCGAGCAACCGCCGCGAATCGCGGCCAGGACCTTTTCGGAGAGCTGCTCTAGAGCGTAGGCCAGGCCCTTCGGGCCCTTGACGCGGGGAAAAGTCATGTCGACCTCGACGGTCTCGAAGGAGCGCTCGTGAGCACTGGTCACCGGGGCCTCGCGCAAGGCGGCCATTTGCCTCGGGGTCAAGACGGGCGAGCTCAGCTCCAGCCCTGGCGTGAGGGGGATGAGGGTCTTGGGCTCGAAGACGTTCGGTCTCCGCCCCAAGTGGCAGGACAGATCGGTCACCAAGCGCTCTCGAAGATGGTCGAGCGGTGGGTTGGTGACCTGAGCGAAGTTTTGGAAGAAGAAATCGAAAAAGGACCGTGGCTGGTCCGACATGACGGCCAGTCGGGCGGTGTCGCCCATCGACCCGATGGGCTCTTTGCCGTCCAGGGCCATGGGAACGAGAACCTCGTCGATCTCTTCCTTGCTCACCCCAAACAAAGCCAGGCCGTCCAGGACGTCTCGATCAGGGGTGGGTTCGGCTTGGCCGAGCTTCTCCAGCCGGGGGTCGAAGCTCGCGTTGTAGTTCTCGCGAGACTCGCTGGGGTCCCGAAAGTGGACCTCCCCGGTGGCCAGCTTGACGTGCACGCCCCGACCCCCGTGGAGCGCGCCCTTGCGCAGGATGTCGGCTTCTTCGACGTCGAAGAGTCCAGCCTCGCTCGCGAGGTAGAAGCGGCTTCGCGTTTGCAGCCAGCGCCCCGGTCGGAAGCCGTTGCGGTCGAGGCGAGCCCCCACCAGTTCCCCGTCGCTGAAGGCCACGAAGGCCGGTCCGTCCCAGGGCTCCACCGCCCGACTCCAGAACTTGTAGAAGGCGTTGCTCTGGGCCGATGCCGGCGGAATCATGATGGCCAGGATCTCCGACAAATGGGGGATGCTGGAGCGGTACCGCAAGGCCTCCACCATCTCGTTGAGGTATCCCGAGTCCGAGATCCCGGAACGGGTCATCAACTCGTTCTTTGGCAGGCCCAAGGCCTGCTCCCGCGAGTAAGACCATGCGCGGTTGGCCTCGATGGTGTTGATCTCGCCGTTGTGCGCCACCATTCGAAAAGGCTGCACCTTGTCCCAGGAAGTCCGGGTGTTGGTGCTGAAGCGGCGATGAAACAGGGCGAAGCGGCTCACATAGTCCGGGGATTGGAGGTCGGGGTAGAAGTCCGCCAGGTCCTGGCTCTGCGTGAGGGCCTTGTAGACGATGGTTCGGGTGGAGACCGAGACCGGCACCAGAGCATCCTCGAAGCCCGAACGGCTGAGGGCCGTCCGCGCCGCCTGGCGGGCCAGGTGGAGCAGGGTTCCGAAGGAGGACTCGGTCCGGCAGAACTTGGGCTTCTCGATGAAGAGCTGGTGAATCCGGGGAAGAAGCTCACGGGCCTGGCGGCCCAGCACTCCGGTGTTCACCGGGACCGCCCGGCGGTGGGCCACCGAGAGTCCCCGCGCCGCCAAGGCCTGGTTGAGCACCTCGAAGGCGCCGCCTTCGCTGCTGGGCGGCAGCATCGAGAACCAGGTGGCGACGGCGCAGGAGCCCGGCTCCACCCCCAAGAGGGCAAAGGGGATCTCGGTCATGAGGCCGGCGCCGTCTCCGGTCTTGCGATCGGCCAGGCGGCCCCCGCGGTGCTCGACCCTACACAGCCCGAGGAGAGCCTGGTCGACCACGTCGCGGTCGGCTTCCTGGGTCGTGCTCGCGACGAACCCTACCCCGCAGGCCGCGCGCTCACGGGATCCCTGCCATTCCACAGCGGTCAGAGGAGGGGAGGGCGCCGCAGCGTGTCAACGCGGGCCCCACCGAGACGTCAAAAGGGCTGGAGATTCGGGGCCATCATCCGCTACGACTGGGCGGCAGTGCGGGGTTTCTCGTTCTTGAGTCTCCTGAGCCTGACCAGCCTGGGGGGAGCCTGGGCCCAGGCTCGTCCGACCGCGCCCGAGGCACTCTGCGCGGCTCGGCCGGAGTACCTGACCTGCATCGCCGCCACCGCCGAGTGTGTGCTCTGCCATCAAAGTGTCCCCCCCGCCCACAACCCCTTCGGACAAGACATCGCGCAGCGCCTCGACGCATTTCGAGATCCCGGGGTCGACCCGGAGGAGAGTTTTCATCGTTGGCTTCCAGCCATACTGGGCATGGTGGAGGAGCTGGACTCGGACGGAGACGGCGCCTGGAACCTGGACGAACTCCTCTCGGGGACGGAGCCGGGAGACCGTTCGAGCTTTCCAATGCCCGAACGCTGCGGGCCCGAGGTGCCTCAAGAGGACTGCCGCTACGACGCCGCCTACGCCTTTCGGCGGATGAATCTGGATTTCTGTGGCGTACAGCCGGGCTACGAAGAGCTTCAGGACTTCGTGGAGCTGGCCCCACCGCAGCAGGTCCAGCGGCTTCACGAGGGTCTCGACGCCTGTCTCGATACCGACTTTTGGCGGGGTCCGGGCGGACGCGTCTGGCGGTTGGGCAATGCTCGCGTTCGCCCTTCGGCGGGGGAAGGCCTCGTCCTCTACGACTACGGTCTTTGGGTCTATGCCAACACCGACAGTCGCGACGTGCGAGACGTCTTGATCGCCGACTACATCGTCCTCCCCGATACCATCGACGGCGTCTTCGACTACTGGCGCCTGCCCGAGGGGGCGATCGGAGAGCACCAGCTTGCGCCTCCAAGCCGCCGGGCCGGGATGATGACCACGATTTCTTTCCTGCAGGACGGGATCATGTTCAGCGCTCTTCCCCGGACCGCGGCCGCTTGGGCCTATAGGGAGCATCTGGGCCTCGACCTGGCTCGGCTCGAGGGTCTTTATCCAGTGCCCGAGGAGCCCCGAGACTACGATAGGGCCGGGGTGGCCGACGCCGACTGCGCCTTCTGTCACTCGACAATCGACCCGCTGGCCTATCCCTTCAGCCGCTGGCAAGGCCGAACCGGGGTTCCGGGCGCATACCAGCCGGACCGACTGGACGTTCATTTCGCAGCCGAGATTCCTGGCGTCGAAGCCATGCCCGAACAGGGCTTCATATTCGGCCAACCGGTGAATCACTTGGCCGAATGGGCCCAGGTGGCCGCGAACTCCGAGTACTTCGCCAAGAAGCTGGTGCAGGACTACTGGCGGATGATTCACGGCCGGCTCCCGGACGCGGGAGACCGAGCGTCCTTCGATGAACTCTGGGTCAACTTAATGCTGACCCACGGCTATCGCGTGGAGTCGATGCTTCACGACATGGTGGACCAGGATGCCTACGGCACGCCTTGATGCCCCCTGGGGCCTGGTGGCTCTGCTCGTGCTCGGCTCGTCCGGCTGCACCTCGGAGAGCCGGCCGGCATCGGGGCGAAACGAACTGCCCAACGCCCGGCCGGTACCGAGCCGAGAGATGGGCCCGGTCGAACGGGGCCACCCACAGTCCATCGTCGACATGGGGATCGTCGAGGACACCGACATGGGCATCCGGCCCCCGGACTTGGGCCCGCCCCCGCCCGACCTTGGGCCCCTGCCACCGGCTGCGTCTCGGCCCCTACAGTTCAAGCGCTTCGATCAACTGCGGGAAGAGCTGGGAAGAATCCTGGACCTTCCGGCGGCTTCGGTGTGCGTCGAGCTCGGGCGCTACAGCTGCACCGACGACGCTCATCGCGTCGTCCTGGGCGGGGCCAAAGCCATAGGGGCCAACATCTACTGGGGCGACTCGGTCCCCGGACCCACCACGCCGGTAGCCTTCGAGCGCGTCGTGCTATCGGCCTGCGCCCAGCGGGCCCAGCTGGAGGTAGAGATGCCGCCCGACAACCGAGCGTTCCTGGTGGCGGCCGAGCTAGTGGACGGGGGCCTAGACCCCCGAAGCACCGGGGCGATGGAAGCCGTGCATCGGCTCTTCCGGGGCGGCCTTCTCCGGGAGGCCAACTCGGTCGAGCTCGAGGCGGCGGTCCAGATCTACGACGAGATTTCGGCCGTCAACCGCTTGGACCCAGCGATGACTTGGTTCCAAGCGATCTGCGCCGGCGTCCTGAGCTCCACGGAGTTCGCCTTTTATTGAGGCTTCGAGTGATGGCCATGAAGAAGGGAAGAAGGCAGTTCTTGAAGGGTGCGGTTGCGATGGCCGCCGCAGCCGGGGTCGCAGGTACCCGTCGTCGCCAAGCTCTCGCGGAGACGGAGGGGAACGAGCGCTTTCTGATCATCCTCTGCGGCCTCGGCGGCTATTCCATCCAGGACGCCTTCATGGCCGTGAGGGTCTCGGAGGCGGCAAGTCCGGCTGAACTCAACTGCTTCCCGGACGAGTTCATCGAAGAGATCGGACCTTTCCGGGCGGTCAGCATGGCACCCGGGACGGAAGGGGCCTCAGGCTATCCGAGCTTCCAAGCCGAGTTCCTCCGCCGTCACGCCAGCGAGACCACGGTTTGGACCCAGCGGGCGTCCAGCGTGAACCACCTGAACGCCCAGACGCGCTGTCTGAACGGTGACGCGGCTTGGGCCGGACGTACGCTGATGGAGGCCGTGGCCGCTGAGCGAGGGCGGGGCCTCGCCCTACCAAACGTCAACATGGCCGGCTCGGGCTTCGCCGTCCCGGGCACCGACCCGTCGATTCCGGCCTACGCTAGGCCCATCGGCATCACGGACCCCAGGCTGTTCGCCCTGGGCACTCACGCGTACGAGGGTCTTCGACCGACCTGGACCCCTCAGGAGGTGAGTTGGTCTCGACGCTTCCGGACCCAGGTCGAGGCCGGGCGCGACTTCAACCGGCGTCATCGAAACAGCCGCCGCCTCGAGACCTGGCTGGAAGCTAGGTCTCGAGCCCTCGACTTCGAAGCCCAGAGCCTGATCAGCAAGCTGAGCGTGGTCGGCGAATCGGAGAGTTGGCCCCTCACGGAGTACGGCATCGATCCAAGCGCCGACCTGGCCGCCCTCGAGGCCGCCTTCCCCAAGCTCGAGCAGGACCCCACCGAAGCTCAGGCCGCTCTGGCCTTCCTGTTGGTGAAGCATCGGGCATCCTCGGTCGTCACCATCGCGCCTCCCGCCCAAGGTCTACGAGGTCCGGACGGCGAGATCGTCATTTTCAACTCGGTCTTCGACGCCGCCCACAACATCCATCGGCCGAGCCAAGACTTCCACTGGTCCCGCTTGCTCGAGGTTGCGGACGGCTTGATCGGTCTTCTCAAGTCCACCCCATACGGGGACCAGGGGGAAAGTCTTTGGGACCGGACCGTTCTATACATGCCCAGCGAGTTCGGCCGGGTGCAGGTGCGCTACGGTCCGGGGGGCAACTTCGGCACGGCCCACGACTTCCCGGGGGTCCAAATCGCGGTCTCCCCCCTCATTCGCGGGGGTCGTATCTTCGGGGACATCGAGCGAAGCCAGGGGCGTCTCATCGGCTTCGAGCCCACCGCCAGCAACGCCATCGACCCGACCCGACCCGGTATCTCGGAGAAGGAAGGCTTCTCGGCCATGCTGGAGCTGATGGGCATCTCCAGAGCGGGAAGTGGCCTTCCCCCCGCCGACTTCCTCTCCAAAGCGTGAAGCTGCGTCTGGGGGCCGCCGACTGGTCGGCCCGACCCCAAGGTCGAGCTGCTTGGCGGATGGACCCGGAATCGGAACCCGTCCTCTTCGAGAAGCCGACGTCCTTCGAGGCCTTGGTCGAGTGGATGCGCTGCCCAGAGCTTCCCTCTCTCGTCGGCATCGATGTCGGCGTCGGTGTACCCCGGGGCCACGGCGCCGGTTTCCGAGCCTGGCTCGAGAGCAGCCAGGTCCCCATCGAGCGCCGATGCAGCTCCACCCCGGACACGTGGAGCCTCGAGAGGCCTTTCTTCAGGGTGCCGCCCGGGCCCGGGGGCCTCACGGCCTACCGCAGGCGTGGTCGGCTCACCCGAGGCATCGACGACGCGCTGGGCGGCAAGAGCCCGTTCATCCTTTCGGGCATTCCTGGTTGCGTCGGCTCGAGCTGTGTCCAGCTTTGGGAGTACCTGCGTCGAGGACCCGAGCATGTGAGGCTGTGGCCCTTCGATGGTCCCCTGACCGCGCTCTTGCGTCCAGGCGCCGTCGTTGTGGGGGAGATCTATCCCTCGGCCCAGCTTCGGGCCCTGCTGCCCCAGACTCGTCTTCGGAAGTCGAAGCGGGCCGACAGGGCGGTGGCCCTCGCTCAACTGCCGTCGCCGCCTTTGGCGCAGTCCCAGCGCGCTCTAGACTCCGAAGACGTTTTCGATGCTTGGGTCGGGCTGGTGCAGATGGCCCAAGCCGATGCCGAAGGGTATCTCGATTCGGAGGCAGCCGATCCCGTGCATGAAGGCGGGCTCCTGGGGTCACTGGCGTGATGGGCCTCGGCCTTTTGCTTCTTTCGGCCCTGCCTCCAGGACCCGCCGTCGAACTTGAGCTGGGGGTCCAGTGGCACAGCGAAGACCTGAACGTCGATGGCCCGGGTGCCGGCCGCTTCCTGCCGTCGTACTCCGCCGCCGCGTTCCCGCTGCGCCTCCTGGTCCGTCCCCTGGCGGGCGCAGAGCCGTCGTGGCTCGATGGACTCTTCTTCGAGGCGCGCTGGCTGCGAAGCCTGGATCAAGCGGTCCCGATGGGACCCGTGGTCCGGCACCAGACCCTGCGGGGCCGGTTGGGGACGCGACTGGGTCTGTCCTCGTACGCGGGCCTGAGTCCCTTCTTCTGGGCAGCGTGGAGCCAAACGCGTTTCGACGATTCGTCAGGCCTCCTCGCGCCCCGCTCCTTCCGCTGGGGCGGGGGGGCGTGCTTCGAGTATGGCGGTCGGCTTCGATGGGCCGGCGCCGTCGCGCTCGGCTACCTGGCGGAACTGGAGGGCCTGGCCGAACAGTCGGGCGAAGACGGCCTGGCCGCCGAGGCCGAGGTCGAGTTGAGCGCCCGGGTCGGTGCCCTGAGAATTGGAGGGCGGCTGGGCTTCGAAACCCAGCGATTCGGGCCCGGAAGCAGTTGGGACCGACTGGGAGGGGGCGTGGTGCTGGCGTGGGAAGTCGAGGCCCTGGGGCGAGCCCCGACGATTACAGACTGAGGGCGTACAGCTCGACGACCAGGGATTCGTTGATGGCGAAGGGGCAATCGCCTTTTTCGGGGGCCGACTTCACCGTACCTCGGAGGCCGCTCGGGTCCCGCTCCAAGTAGGGCGGCAAAGCCAGAATGACGGGGCCAGCGACCTCGGCCGCCACCTTCTCTCGCATCTTGCTGCTGTCCCGCACCTGAACGACGTCGCCCGTGCTCACCTGGAAGGAAGGGATGTCGGTCGGCTGACCGTTCACCTCGATGTGGCCGTGGTTCACGAGCTGCCGCGCCGCACGGATGGTCCGGGTGAATCCGAGCCGGAATATTACGTTGTCCAGTCGGCTCTCCAGCATCACGATCAGATTGGTTCCCGTGTTGCCCTTGGTCCGCTTGGCCCGGACCATGTACCGACGGAACTGCTTTTCACCGACGCCGTAGTGGTGCCGGAGCTTCTGCTTTTCGCGCAGCCGAATCGCATAGTCCGAGAGCTTGATGCGCTGGGTGGGTCCGTGCTGGCCCGGCGGGTAGGGGCGACGAAGCTCCTTCGAGACAAAGAGTCCCGGCAGCTCGGCGCCGCCAAGGCGCCGCGCGATGCGCAGACGCGGTCCGGTATAACGCGACATTGGCCCGCCTCCTTAGATGAACCCGTCCCAACTTGCAACCGGATTGGCTCAAGCGTTCTCGTCTTCGATGGCGCGGATCAGCTCGCGCACCTCGGGGTCTCTGCATAGGAGGTCGACGGCGGCCAAGACCGACCCTCGATCCGAAAGCTCGGCCTCCTCCACCCGCGCTCGGAGCATGCGGAGGAAGGCGAACAGAGCGGGCTCCCGCTCGACCCGGGCCAGGATTTCAGGGGGTGGGGCGACCCGGCCCGGTGGCAGCGTCTCCTGGTCGCCCGACGACTCGGTGGCCGAAGCCTCGGGCGCTGGGGGACCGACTTCACCAAAGATGGCCTCCCGGGTGGTCATGATGGTGGCGGCCGCCTCCTCATCGTCCTCCAGGGGCTCTTCCGCACCCGGCAAGACGGGCTCAGGCACCCAGGAGGTCTCTCCCGCGATGGCTTCATCCGGGGGGAAGCGGGGGATCTCGGCCGAAGGCGGCGTCGGATCCATCTCCTCCTCGGGCTCGAGCGGCTCCAGCGCCGAAGGGTCCAACAGCTCCGGTTCGGCCTCGAGATCCGGCGCCGACTCGAGTTCGGGGGCTGGTTCGATCTCGGGCTCCGGCATGATCTCGGGCTCGAGATCGGGCTCGGCCCGAGGGAAATCGGGCGCTGGCGGGGAGGGCTCGGTGGTGGCCGGCACCGGGGCTTCCAGCAGGGCTTCGGGCACGACCGGCTGGCCTTCATCGCCCACGGGGGGGATCTCGGTGGCCTCCAGGTCCATGGAAGGTGTCTCGATGGAGGGTTGCGCTGAGACAGCGGGCTTGGGTCCCGTGGGCTCGGGGACCGGAAGCTGGGCCTGGTACAACAGGAGGGTCCGCCCGATGACGACTTCGTCGTCAGGCTTCAGAACGATGGGATCGACCACGTATTCGCCGTTGAGGAGGGTTCCATTGGCCGAGTCGAGGTCGTATAGGGTATATCCGTAATTTTCGAAGCGGATCTCTGCGTGGCGCTTGGAAGCTCGCTTGTCGTTGACGACGATATCGTTGGCTTCGGCCCGGCCGACCGAGCAAACCCATTCCAGAGGCACGGTGTACTCGTTGCCCTCTAGGCCAATGTGGACGATCCGAGGGCCCTCGGCGGCCACCGAATCGGCTTCGGTGGTCTCCGCTTCAGGGGCGTTCGCCGCGGACCCTGGTTCAGGGTCGGACGCCGCTCCGCCGAAGGGTCGCTCGACCTTTCCGATGCTGTCGATGGGCTGCTCGTTCACCGCAGCCGCCACGCCAGCCTCGGTCAGGAAGGCAATGTCGGGACCAAAGGTGTTGAGCAGACCCCGGCGAACCAGCTCATCCAAGGCGGGTTCGGCCCGGTCCCGACTGAGGTCCAAGTCCTGAAGTGTGAAGTAGACGTCGAGCTGGCGATTGGTACGGCCCTCGGCGTCTCGGAAGAAGCGATCCAACAGCTCTCCAGCCAGTTTGACAGCCTGCTTGCTCACTGCCTTGGACCATAGGGAGGAAACGCCCTCGACAAAAGGGCAGCCGCCGACGTTTTCAGCCCTGGTTGGCCTCAAGGCGCTTCCGCACCCCATCCAAGAAGCGATTGCCCATGGCGCCGTCGACAACTCGATGGTCGTAGGTCAACGCTGCCGCCATCACCGGCCGGATGACGATCCGATCTTCGCCGTCCTCCTGGACCACCAGTGGTCGCTTGACCGCGGCGCCCAACCTCAGAATGGCCACCTCCGGCGGGCGAATGATCGACACGCCGAAGAGGTTACCCAGGCGCCCCGGGTTGCTGATCGTGAAGGTCCCTTCGGCTTGCTCTTCGGGTCGGAGTCGCCCGCTGCGAGCCTTTTCGGCTAGCTTCGCGATTCTGGCCTGGAGCCCTTCCACGGAGAGCGCGTCGGCATCGTGGAGGACCGGCACCAAGAGACCGGCGTCGGTATCCGTCGCGATACCCAGGTTGATCCGGCGCCGTCGGATGAGCTGTTCGCCCTGAAGGGTGGTGTTGAGATCCGGACAGGCGCGGAGCCCTTCGACCACGGCCCGGCAGACGTAGGGCAGAAGGCCTAGTCCCCGGTCCTTCCGGTCTCGCTCCACCCGTCCCAGGTCGATTTCGGTGACCGCGAAGACGTGAACCGCCGTCTCGAGGCTCGTTCGCAAGTTGCGCCCGATGGCCAGGCGCCGGGGGCCCAGCGGCCGCACCTCGTCGTCCGGAGCGGGGATCACCGAGGGCCACGGCTGCGAGGCGGAGGGAACCGAGCCCGAGGGGCCCCGAAGCTCCAGATCCTCGAGGGAGACTCGGCCTTGCGGACCGGTCCCTCGGACTGTCTCCAAGTCGATCCCCGCCCGGCGCGCGCGACGGCGGACGGCAGGCGAGCTTCTGCGGCCGTGAGGCCGGGGGGCCAGTCGGGGAACCGACTGGGCACCAGTGGCCTCGATGGACTCAACGAGCTTTTGGCCTTCTTGGCTCGGCGACGAGGAGGTCGAAGGGCGGAGGGTGGCCAGGGGCGTGCCCACGGGGACGGTTTGGCCGGCTTCGACCAGCACTTCCTCCAGCAGGCCATCGACCGGACTCGGAACCTCGTTGGTAGCCTTGTCCGTCTCGATCTCGACCAAGGTCTGGCCTCGCTGCACCGACTGCCCGACCCCCACGCGCCAAGCCACGACGGTCCCTTCGACGATGCTCTCACCGAGCCGGGGCAGGGTCAGCTGCACCTCGTTGGGTTAGCACGCCTTCCGGCTCCTTGACCCCATTTTCGGGAAGGGGTCATGACCTCGAAAGTGAGCGTGACCCATCCGCCTCCACCTCCGACCGAAGTTCCGCCGCTCGCGAGCTCGACCGGACTGGACGATCGGACCCTCCATCGCTGGATGTGCATGGCCCGGGCCATGGAGAAGCGAACGGTGGAGCTGTACCGCCAGGGCGTCATCACCGGAGGCTGCTACACCGGCATCGGGAACGAGGGGACGAGCGTTGCTGCGGCCCTGGCTCTCGAGTCGGGCGACGTGTTGGTCCCGACTCACCGCGACCTGGGGGCCCACCTCGTTCGCGGGCACGGTCCTCTCGAGATCGCTCGTCAGTACCTGAAGCGAGATAGCGCCCAGACCCGTGGTCGGGACAGCGGGCTCCACTTGGGTCGAGAGGGCAGCAACGTCGTCGGCATGATCAGCCACCTGGGACACATGATGCCTGTGGCTTGCGGAATCGCCCTGGCCGAGAAGCAGCAGGGGCGAGACAGGGTCGTACTCACTACCATCGGCGACGGCGCCAGCTCCTTGGGCGACGTCCACGAGTCGATGAACTTCGCGGCCATCCAGCGGTTGGCCGTCATCTTCCTGATCGAGAACAATCAGTACGCCTATTCCACGCCGACCACGCTTCAATATGCCTGCGAATCACTGTCGGATCGTGCTTCTGGCTACGGGATGCCGGGACGCTGGGTGGACGGAACTGATCCCTACGCCGTCCACCATGCGGTCCGCGAAGCCCTGGAGCGGGGAAGAGAGGGCGCAGGCCCTAGCCTCATTGAGTCCCGTACTATGCGCATGCGGGGGCACTCGGAGCACGACGACTTCGCCTATGTCCCGCCGCCTCTGGTCGAAGCCTGGTCGCGCTGGGACCCCTTGGAGCGACTCAAAGCCCATCTCGCCGCGCGCTTCGAAGCGGACGAACTGGCGGCGACGGAAGCCGAGGTGAAGGCCGAGGTCGATGCGGCCTTCGAGGCCGCCCAGGCCGAGCCGGAGGCCCAGGCCAGCGCGGCGCAGGAGGGCGTCTTTCGTCGCTGGGACCCAGCGTGGACCGTCCCCGAAGGGGATTGGGAGCTCCCGTGACGAGCTACGTCGACGCCATCCGGCGGGCGCTCCATGACGAGATGAGCAGAGACGAGCGCGTCTTTCTGATCGGTGAGGACATCGGTCACTTCGGGGGCGCCTTCAAGGCGACGAAGGGACTGCTCGAGCGCTTCGGTCCCCAACGGGTGGTGGACACGCCCATCGCCGAGTCCTTGATCATCGGAACGAGCATCGGTGCCGCCATTCGGGGGCGTCGGCCGGTGGCTGAGATGCAGTTTGCCGACTTCGTCAGCTGCGGCTTCTCTCAACTGGTGAACAACGCCGCGACCTTCCACTACCGGCTGGGCGTGTCGGTCCCCATGGTGGTCCGCCTGCCTGCAGGAGGCGGTCTTGGCGCCGGTCCTTTTCACTCCAAGAATCCAGAGGGCTGGTTCGGCCAAGCACCGGGACTCAAGATCGTGGCGCCGACCACGGTGGAGGACGCCTATGGCCTCCTCATTCAGGCCATCCGCGATCCGGACCCGGTGTTGTACCTAGAACAGAAGTACCTGTACCGGCGCAGCAGGGGCGAGATTGGGGGGGAGGGTGCGCCCATCGGACGGGCCGCGGTGCGGCGGCCAGGACGGGACCTCAGCCTCGTCAGCTACGGAAACGGCGTCGGTCTATGCATGGAGGCGGCGACAGGCCTGGCGGAAGAGGGCATCGAAGCCGAAGTCCTGGACCTCAGGAGTTTGGTGCCCTGGGACTGGGAAACGGTGGCCCGTTCGGTGGGCAAGACCCACCGGGGCCTGGTGGTCTCGGAAGCGAGCCGCTTCGGCGGCGTGGCAGCGGAAGTGGCCGCGAGCCTGAACGAGCTCGTCTTCGAGCATCTCGACGCTCCAGTTCGACGGGTCTGCTTCCCCGACGTTCCCGTCCCCGCGGCGCCGGCCCTCGAGAACGCGCTGCGACCCGATGCCTCGCGGATCATATCGGAGGCCCGCGAGCTCCTGGCGTGGTGAACCCAGGCTTCATGGCCTTGGCCATCGCCGAAGCCGAGAAGGCGGGCAAGGAGGGTGAAGTTCCGGTAGGGGCGGTCATCGTCCGGAAGGACATGGTGGTGGCGCGAGGGCGCAACGATCGCGAGCGCAGCTGGGACCCGTCCGGGCATGCCGAACTGATGGCGCTCCGCCGGGCCTCCTTGGCTCTGGGACGATGGCGTCTGTCGGACTGCACCCTTTACGTGACGCTCGAACCTTGTCCGATGTGCGCGGGGGCCCTCTTGGCCGCTCGGGTCGAGCGGGTGGTGTTTGGCGCTCGGGACCCCAAGGCGGGCGCCCTGGTGAGCCTTTACACCCTGGGTGAGGACCCTCGCTTGAATCACCGATTCGAGGTCGTGCCCGACCTGGAAGCCGACCGTTGCGCGGCGCTGCTCAGGGAATTCTTTCGGGTTCGTCGACGATGAGGCTACGGAGAGAGAGGGATTCGAACCCTCGGTACCCTTTCGGGCACACGCGATTTCCAGTCGCGCACCTTAAGCCACTCGGCCACCTCTCCAGAGCGGGCGGGCATAATGGAGGAAGCGGCGGCTGGCAACTGGACTCGTTCGAGCTTGCGCGGGCCGTTGGCTTGCGCCTATCGTCCCGCCCCGGTCGCCGGGTCCTACGCAACGCGCGGCTCTGAACCCCGCCAGGTCCGGAAGGAAGCAACGGTAGGAGTTTGCGGGTGTGTTGTAGGGTGCCTGGCGATCACTTTTTCAAACCAGGAACCGAAGCGTGAGCTATGTCGTCCTCGCCCGGAAGTGGCGCCCGAGGCTCTTCGAGGACGTCCTTGGTCAATCTCACGTCACCCGCACCCTGACCAACGCCATCGAAGCCGGGCGCATCGCCCACGCCTTCTTGTTCACGGGGCCCCGGGGCGTCGGCAAGACGTCTGCCGCGCGCATCTTGGCCCGAGCCCTGAACTGCACCGAGCAGGACGGACCGACCCCGCGACCCTGCGGGCGATGCGCTCAATGCGCAGAGATCGGGGAGGGGCGGTCCACGGACGTCTTCGAGATCGATGCCGCCTCTCATACCGGCGTCGACAACGTTCGAGAGATCATCGACAACGTCCGCTACCTTCCTAGCTCGGCCCGCTTCAAGGTGTACGTCATCGACGAGGTCCATATGCTCTCGACAGGGGCATTCAACGCGCTCCTGAAGACGCTGGAAGAGCCACCGCCGCATGTGAAGTTCGTCCTCGCTACCACCGAAGTCCACAAGGTGCCCACCACCATTCTGTCCCGTGTCCAGCGACACGACTTTCGGCGCATTCCCTCCCAAGCCATCGTCGAGCGCCTCTCCAAGATCCTGGAATCCGAATCCTTGGATCACGACCCTTCGGCACTCCGGGTCCTGGCGCGGGAGGCTGACGGATCCATGCGGGACGCCCAGAGTTTGATGGAGCAAGTCCTGGCCTTCGCCGGTTCGCGGGGACTGGACGGTCCTGTGGTCAGAGAGGCTTTGGGCGTGGTCGACGCCGCCGCCGTCGAGGACGTGGTCGAAGCACTCCTCGAGCGTGCGCCGGCCCGAGTCTTCGAACGCGTCGGACAGGTCCACGATCGAGGTCTGGACCTTAGTCGCTTCGGGGAGGCCATCGCGGAGGAGCTTCGGGACCTGCTGGCCGCGCGCTGGCTGGTGGACCCCAGCTCGGCTTTGGAGCGTCCTCAGGACGAGGTCGCTCGTCTTCAGGCCCGGGCGGCCGAGGCGGACCCGGTCGATCTTGAGCGGCTCTTCCATCGGGTCTCGAAGCTGGTGGAAGACCTTTCCCTGACGGGCCACCCTCGCTTTCTGCTCGAGGTGGGCTTGGCGTCCTTGGCCGAGAGCCCGGCCCGGGTGGACTTGGACCAACTTCTCGACCGCTTGGATGACCTGGAGGGTCGACTCTCACCCAGCCGAGCGGTCCCGGGGAGTGACGGGCCGAGGCTTGCGGACCCGAGGCCTCGGGTCGAGCCGAAGGCGCGCCCCACGTCTTTGGCCTCGGTTCGGCGTGCGTCAGGCACCGAAGCGGGGCGCCCTCGTGGGTCGGGCACCGGGGCCGAGCCGTCTGGCTCAAGGGCGCAGGAACGAACCGCTCCTTCACGGAAGTCTGGAGCCAGGCTTCGCGAAGACCAGTCTTCCGTGCGCGAGCCCCGTCCCAGTGCGAGCGGCGCGGACTTCCGAGGCTTCGTCGAACAGGTTCGAGCGGCCAAGCCCGCTCTGGCCGCGAACTTGGCGCAGGTCGAGGTCGAGCAGTTCACCGAGACCTCGGTCATTCTGCTGTGTCGAACCGCCTTCGACCTTCAGAACTTGGGAAAGCCTGAGACCCGGCGCTTTCTCCAAGCGGAACTCAACGGGTTTCTGCGGGGAGAACCCGAGCTCGTGATGAAACGGGCGCCCGACCAAGTCTCGGGGCCAGGGACCTTGGCCGACGAAGACGAAGCCGCCAAGCGCGTCCGGGCGGAAGCCAGGCGCAAAGCGGCCCGAGAGAACGCGGCCGTACAGACCGCGGCGAGCGAGTTGGGTGGCTCCATCGAAGAGGTCCGGGTACGAGAGGAAGAGCCATGAACATGCAGGAGATGATGCGCCAGGCGAAGCGCATGCAGGCCAAGGTCGAGAAGATGCAGGCGGAGCTCGCCCAAAAGACCGTCGAAGGCACGGCCGGCGGCGGCATGGTCAAGGCGGTGGCCAATGGCGCGCAGCAGCTGGTTTCTTTGGAGATCGAGAAGGAGGTCGTGGATCCGGAGGATCTCGAGATGCTGCAGGACCTCGTCACAGCGGCGGTGAACCAGGCTCTCGAGCGAAGCCGCGAGATGAGCAACGAAGAGATGAGCAAGCTCGCCGGCGGAATGGGCCTCCCGCCGGGCATGCTGTGACCGGCGGGCCGGACGCCTTCGAGCGGTTGGTCGATGCCCTGGGAAGGCTGCCCGGAGTCGGCCGCAAATCCGCGACTCGACTTGCCTTCTATGTTCTTCGTCAGGGGAGCGATTACGCCCGAGAGCTGGCCTCGGCCGTGGTGGATGCCACCGAACGTCTGGGACTTTGCCGACGCTGCATGAACCTGACGGAGGAGGAGGCGTGCAGCATTTGTAGGGACGCCCGCCGCAATGGAAGGGTCCTGTGCGTCGTTCAGAGTGTTCAGGACCTTCAGGCCATCGAAGCCACGGCCGAATTCGACGGCCGCTACCATGTCCTGCACGGAACGATCGCGCCCCTGGACGGGGTCGGGCCCGACGACCTCAAGATCAAGGAGCTGGTCGATCGACTGGGGGGGGTCGATGCCCCTGTGGAAGAGCTCATTCTCGCGACCCACCCCAGCGTCGAAGGCGAGGCCACGGCCCTCTATCTGCAGCGTCTCCTGGCCCGAGAGGGCCTCGGCATCAGCCGTATCGCCTCCGGCCTCCCTATGGGCGGCGAACTCGAGTACGCGGATCCGGCCACCATCAGCCGAGCACTAACGAATCGGCGGCCCATGTGAGTCGGCCAAGGCGGCGAGCTCTCGCTCCAGCCACGAGACGACGTCCCCTCGGCTGAGTAGGGCCAGCTCGTCCTTGTCGAACCACATTCCGCCGCAGATGGGACAGACCTCGAAGGCCAGCTCAGTTCCTGGGACGTTGAGCCGTTCCAAGCCCACTCGGTGCACCGGACAGGCGCCCACGACAGCGTCCATGTCGGGCGAGGCCGCTCCTTCCCCTTCGCTTCTGAAGATTCGCCCCTCGCCGAGGATGCGCTCCAGCTCCACCCGATCGACCCAGGTCCCGAAGCAGGCGGTGCATTGGTCGAGGATGAGGTCGTCCACGACCCAGGCCCGACTGGGCGCGCCACACTTTCCGCAGCGGGGGGCGACGGGGAGGGAGATCTCGGCCGGCGCCTGCTCGGAAGACGGCAGGTGGCTGGCCGATGTCTCCGTCCGTCGCTGGAGACGGGCGCGGAGCTGCTCTAAGGGCAGCACCACCCCGAGCTCCTGAAGGATGGGGACCACTGCCCGCCGCATGGCCTCAGCGTCGTTCCAACGCTCGTTCGGTTCGACGGCCAGTCCTTTTCGGAGCAGCGCGTCCACCGAGGCGGGGACGTCGTCTCGGAGCTCGGAGATGGCGACCGGCCCACGGGCCAGGATCCGGCTCAGAAGCTGATTGGCCGATCCTCGGCCAAAGGGGAGCACCCCTGTCAGGGCCTCGTAGATCACGACCGACAGGGCGAAGAGGTCGGCTCGTCCGTCGATCAAGCCGCCTCGCAGTTGTTCGGGCGGCATGTAGCGGAGCTTTCCGAAGATCAAAGGACCCTCCATCGCCGAGACCGAGCGCTCTTCTGGCCACCACTTTGCGAGGCCGAAGTCCAAGACCTTCACCGGTCCGCCCCGTGTCACGAGCAGGTTCTCTGGACTGATGTCCCGGTGGACAATGGGAGCGCCGCCGGTCAGTTCTCCTCGGTGGGCGGCTCCGAGTGCCGACAAGACCTGGAGGGCGACCGCCAAGACCTCGTGCACGGCCAAGGGCGCGCCGCCGAGCTGAGCTCGGCGTACGAAGCGCTTCAGGTCGACGCCTTCCACGTACTCCATCACCAGATAGAGCGCGCCATCCACCTGGCCGACGTCGAAGACGTGGACCACGTTGGGATGGTTCACCAAGGACGCCGTTCGCGCTTCGTTCAGGAACAGACGGACGTAGCTCGGGTCGGCGGCCAGCTCAGGGCGGATGCGCTTTAGAGCCACGCGCTTGCCGAAGCCCGATAGTCCGGTCTGCTCAGCGACCAGAACCTCGCCCATGCCCCCGGAGGCCAGAGGACGCAGGAGTAGGTATCGCCCGAATCTTTCCACCGCCCACTTCTACATAGCCGGGAAGAGGGCGCGATGACATGCGCGATGCCCCGGAGGCGTGTAGGCTGCCGGCCGGTGACGGGCGTGGACGAAGACTTGGTCGACGCCCTGGCTCGTCTGGTCGAGAGGAGCGTGGACGGCATGGTCCTTCTCCGGGGCAGCAGCTACGCCTATGTGAATCCGGCTTGGGCAAAGTGGCTCGGCGCCTCTCCAGAGGCGCTGGTCGGTCGCTCCCTCTTCGACCAGGTCCCGGAGGAGGACCGAGCCAGCATGAAGCAGTGGCTCGCCGGCGAGGACTCCGAAGACGTCGCCGAGTACCGCATCCTGAACGGAAGAGGCCGAGCCACCCTTCTTCAGGTCAATCGCGTCGATCTCGGCGACGGCACCCTGGGTCTGGTCGGGCGAGACATGACGCGCCAGAAGCGGAGCCAGGCCAAACTCCTGTTGGCGGATCGGATGATGTCGGTGGGTGCCTTGGCCGCAGGAACGGCCCACGAGATCAACAATCCTCTCACCTACGTGCAAGGCAACATTGGCTTCGCCCTCGAAGAGGTTCGAGCCAATCGAGAGATCCTCGGCCCGGAGAAGACGGAAGAGATGGAGGAGGCTCTCCACGAGGCTCACGAAGGGGCGGAGCGGGTCCGAGTCATCGTTCGGCGCCTCCACGCCTTTTCCAGGGCGGATCAGGAGGAGCTGCGGCGAATCGACGTCAACCGAGTGGTGGACGAGTCGGTCAACATGGCCTTCACCGAGATTCGGCATCGAGCGCGTCTCCAAAAAGAACTCTGCGAGGACCCGGTGGTGCAGGCCAACGAAGCTCGGCTGGGACAGGTGGTCCTGAACCTCTTGCTAAACGCTGCCCACGCCCTGCCCGAGGGTCAGGCCGACCAGAACTTCATCCGCGTCGGGACCCGGGTTGCGGACGGCTTCGTGCGCCTGGAGGTGACGGATTCGGGGCCGGGCATTCCTCCGGAGCTCTTGGGCAGGGTCTTCGACTCCTTCTTCACCACCAAGCCGGTGGGCATCGGAACGGGCCTTGGTCTGTCGATTGCACACAGCATCGTCACCGACTTCGGTGGGCGAATCGAAGTATCGAGCAGCTTGGGAGAGGGGACGCGCTTCGAAGTTTTCCTCCCGCTGGCAGATCAGGAGGCCCACAGCCCTTCCTGGAGACCGCATCCAGACGATGCCGCTGAAGTGCAGCGGGCCCAGCTTCTGGTCATCGACGACGAACCGCTGATTGCGGCCGCCCTCAAGAGGGCGCTCAAAGATCACGATGTTCAAGTGGCGGGTAGCGGACGGGATGCCATCGAGATGCTGGCTCAGTGCCAGGGGGCCTACGACCTGATCTTCTGCGACCTCATGATGCCAGACCTCACTGGAATGGACGTCTTCGAGTGGTCTCAGGCCAACTTGCCTGGGATACAGGAACGCTTCGTCTTCATGACGGGAGGGATCTTCACGCCTCGTGCACAAGGCTTCCTGGACTCGGTGCGGCACGAGAACCGCTCGATCCAAAAGCCCTTCGACCTGGAGGAGGTCCGAAAGTACGTCCGCAGGCGCCTGAGTGGCGCCCCTACTGCTGAGCAGTCAGACGGCGATACTTGATGCGCTTCGGAACATCGGCGTCGGTGCCCAACCTCTTCTTTCGATCCTTGGCGTAGTCTTCGTAGTTGCCTTCGAAGAAGGTAACCTTGCTGTCGCCCTCGAAAGCGATGATGTGGGTGGCGATACGGTCCAGAAACCACCGATCGTGGCTGATGACGACGACACAACCGGCGAATCCCAGGATGGCATCCTCGAGGGCCCGCAGCGTGTCGACGTCCAAGTCGTTGGTGGGCTCGTCGAGCAGGAGCACGTTCCCGCCCGCGCGAAGGAGTTTGGCCAGCTGAACACGGTTGCGTTCGCCTCCGCTCAGGCTTCCGACCCGCTTCTGTTGATCATTGCCCTTGAATCCAAAGGCAGCGGCGTAACTTCGGGCCGGAATGGTCCGCTTGCCAACCTCGATCTGCTCCTGTCCGTCGGAGATCTCCTCCCATACACGATGCTCTGGATCGAGGTCGTCGCGATTCTGATCCACGTAGGCGAACTTGACCGTGTCCCCGAGTCGAAGCGTGCCCCCGTCGGGCTGGTCCTGGGAGACCATCATACGGAACAGGGTCGTCTTACCGGCACCGTTGGCCCCGATTATCCCGACGATGGCGCCGGGCGGGAGCTTGAAGCTCAAGTCGTCGATGAGGATGCGGTCATCGAAGGCCTTCTCCAGGTTCTCGGCCTCGACCACCATGTCGCCCAGACGAGGGCCAGGAGGTATCGGTATCTCGATGTCCTGAATCCTGGCCTGCTGATCCGCGCTCGAAAGCTCGTCGAACTTCTTGATCCTCGCCTTGCTCTTGGCCTGACGGCCACGGGGGGACTGGCGGATCCAGTCGAGCTCACGTTCGAGGGTTCGGGCCCGGGCTGAGGCCTGCTTCTCTTCCTGCTCCAGTCGCTTGCTCTTCTGCTCAAGCCAAGACGAATAGTTGCCCTTCCAAGGAATGCCCTCGCCCCGGTCCAGCTCCAGAATCCAACCCGCGACGTTGTCGAGAAAGTAGCGGTCGTGGGTCACGGCCACCACGCAGCCTGGGTACTCGGCCAAGTGGTGCTCCAGCCACGCGACCGATTCGGCGTCGAGGTGGTTCGTTGGCTCGTCGAGGAGCAGGAGCTCGGGCTTCTCCAGCAAGATGCGGCACAAGGCCACCCGACGGCGCTCGCCGCCCGAGAGGTTCTGCACTGAGGAGTCCGGGGGCGGGCAGCGAAGCGCGTCCATGGCGCGCTCCAACAGGTTGTCCAACTCCCAGCCGTTCACCGCGTCGATCTCGTCCTGCAGCTTGCCTTGCTTTTCGAGGAGCTTGTTCATCTCCTCGTCTTCCATGGGTTCGGCGAATCGAGCCGAGATCTCCTCGAAGGACTTCAGCAGGTCTCGTACCGGTGCGACTCCTTCTTCCACGTTCTGCCTCACGGTCTTCTCCGGATCGAGCTCTGGCTCCTGGCTGAGGTAGCCGACCCGGACGCCTTTGCCGGCTTGGGCTTCGCCCGTGAACTCTTGGTCCACGCCCGCCATGATCTTGAGCAAGGTGCTCTTGCCCGCCCCGTTTGCGCCTAGGATCCCGATCTTGGCGCCAGGGAGGAAGGCCAGGGTGAGGTCCTTGATGACCTCCCGTCCGGGATAGGCCTTGCGGACGTTCTGCATCGTGTAGACGAACTCGGCCACCGACCTTTCCTGCCCTCGACCAAAGCTGCTTGCAAGCGTTGACGGTTTCGCGTCGGGCCGATAGGCCACAGCGTCCATGGACGAGCCGGTGGGTGGCCTGGAGCAGATCCTCCGGGTCCGGCGTGAGAAGCGCGACAAGTTGGCCGAGCAGGGTTGGCGACCCTATCCGAACGGTCTCGAGGTCACCCATCGTTCGAGCGAGGTCCGGGCCGGAGGCGAAGCGCCAGGCGAGGTTCCGGAGGGGGCCGTCCGCTTCCGCCTTGGCGGTCGTTTGCTCTCGATCCGTGGGATGGGAAAGGCGGTGTTTGCCGACCTGTGGGATCGGGACGGCAAGATCCAGATCCAGGTTCGAAAGGACCTGGTGGGGGAAGAGGTTTTTGCTCGCAGCAAGCTGCTGGACATCGGAGATCTGGTCGTCGTGGAGGGGCCTCGATTCACCACGCGCCGAGGTGAGCTGACCATCCAGGTCGAGAAGATCGAGCTCGCCACGAAGAGCATGCATCCGCTGCCCGACAAACATGCCGGTCTTCAGGACGTAGAACAGCGCTATCGACAGCGTTATGTGGATCTCATCGTCAATCGAGACGTACGCACGGCCTTCGAACGGCGAATCGCCATGATCAAAGGCATCCGTGACTTCCTGGACCAACGCCGCTTCCTCGAGGTCGAGACACCGATCCTTCACGAGCTTCTCACCGGCGCAGCCGCTCGGCCTTTCAAGACCCACCACAACGCGCTCGACATGGCGCTCTTCTGCCGGATCGCGCCGGAGCTTCATCTGAAGCGCCTCATCGTGGGCGGGTTGGAGCGTGTGTACGAGATTGGCCGGAGCTTCCGGAACGAGGGCCTGTCCACTCGCCACAACCCGGAGTTCACGATGCTGGAGTTCTACATGGCCTTCGCGACCTATGAGGATTTGATGTGGCTCACGGAGGAGATGCTGTCGGAAGTCTCCGAGAGGGTCACCGGTTCCACCCAGTTGCCCTTTGGAGGTTGGAACGAGGGCGAGACACCCATCACTTTGGACCTCGCAGGTCCCTATCCTCGCATTCCAGTCCTGGACGGGATCCTCGACAAGCGTCCCGGCTTGGACATCGCCGATCCAGAGGCCGTGGGTTCGGAGCTGAAGCAGCTACACGTCGAGGCTCCGGAGGGGACACCTCTCGGAAAGCTTCAGATGGAGCTCTTCGAGGCTCTTTGGGAGGCGGAGCTGGTACAGCCGACCTTCGTGGTCGACTTCCCGACCGCGGTTTCACCCCTGGCACGCAAGAAGGACTCGAACCCTGAGCTCACGGATCGCTTCGAGCTCTACGTTGGAGGTCGAGAGCTCGCGAACGGATTCAGCGAACTCAACGATCCGGAGGATCAGCGCGCTCGCTTCGACGATCAGCTCGAGGCAAAGCGACGGGGCGACGAGGACGCCATGGACGCCGATGAGGACTATTGCCACGCGCTCGAAATCGGCATGCCTCCCACGGCGGGGGAGGGCATCGGTATCGACCGCTTGGCCATGATTCTCACCAACGCTCCGTCCATTCGAGACGTGATCCTGTTTCCGCTCCTTCGAAAGCTGACGTGAGCGCCTTCGGCCCCGGCCTCCAAAGTGGATTGGCCGTCTTTGGCCTCCAGCTCGCCCTGCTAGCGGTTCCGAGCCTAGGCACCAACCTGCAGGACCTGGCGGTCGGCGGTTGCGCCTCCTTGGTGATCTTGCTCGGGGTCGGTGGCCTGCTTCGACCTCGAGTCGGCGCGGTCTTGGTCGCCTCCGGATTTCTGGGCGTCATGGGTCTGGCCGGGGTCCTAGCGGGCTTGGACGGCGCGCTCGGCATGGCCGCTACCGTGGACGCGAGCCTGATTGTTCCCGCCGCCGCGCTTTGGAGCGGAGCGGCGCTCCGCCGAGGCCTGGGAGCTCGGAGCTACGTGGTCCTTCCCACCGTCCTCGGCTGGATGTCGGCGGTCATGCTCTCGATCCAGGGGGCACGCCTGGCCTTCTTCGACCAGGGCGCCATCACCGTGGCCGTGCTGGTGGCGGCCCTGTTGGCCTTCGTCCTAGCCGGTGCGTTGCTGGCGGTCTGGCTGCGCCGCTTCCCTTTCGCCGAGGTCGTCCTGGCCACCCTGCTCCTTTCCGTGGCAGGGGAGCTAGTCGTAGCCATTTGGCCGGAAGGTCTCCAAGCCGCCCTCAACGCGCCCTTGGAACAGGTGCTCATCATTCCCGCTGGCCTACTGCCCGTCGTCTTGGCGGCGGCCGGTACGGTGGGGGCCAGCCTCGGCTTCCTGTTTCACGGCTACGGCCACTTCGAGCCCGGACTTCGCTACGAGCTGGGCGTCGCCCTTCGCTACCTTGGAGCCCACCGCAAGAGCGGCTTCTTCGGCGTGATCTCCGTCTTCGCGGTGGGCGGGGTCTTCCTAGGCGTCCTGGCCCTGGTCGTGATTCTTTCGGTGATGGGGGGCTTCGAAGGCGATCTGAAGCGGAAGATCTTGGGTGCCCATGCCCACGTCGTGGTCCACAAGCACGGCGATGATTTCAGTGAGTACGAAGAGGTTGAAGCCCGTTTGGAGGGGCTTCCTGGGGTCCAGAGTCGGGCCGCTTTCGTACTCGGCGACGCCATGATCTCCACCGACAACGGCCTCTCGGGTAGTCTGGTCAAGGGGATCGATCCGGAGCGGGCCCAGAGTATCGCTGAGCTGGCAGCAAGTCTTCAAAGCGGACGCATCGAGCACCTCTTGAGACCAGACGAGATTCCCGGGGCCTGCGGGAAGATTCGTGAGCCCGGGGAATCGTGTGGCCGGGTCTTGCCCGGCATCATCATCGGACGGGAGCTGTCTCGCATCCTTCGGGTCTACGTCGGAGACGTGGTGAAGCTCGTGAGTCCCGTCTCCGACGAACTGGGCCCGATGGGTCCCGTCCCAAAGCTCGAACGCTATCGAGTGGCCGGCGTGTTCTTCTCGGGCATGTACGAGTACGACGCCAAGTTCTCCTACATCTCGATGGCCCAGGCCCAGTCCTTCTTCGGTCTCGGTCCCCGGGCAACCGGGGTCGAGATCAAGATCACCGAACTCGACGACACTTCCCGCATTGCAACCGCCGTTCAGGACGTCCTGGGTGGAGAGCCGTACAGCGTCCGGGACTGGCGCGACATGAACCGAGAGCTCTTCTCCGCTCTGCTCTTGGAAAAGGTCGCCATGTTCATCGCGCTCATTATGATCGTCATGGTGGCCAGCTTTCTGATCGTGGCCACCCTCGTCATGATCGTCCTCCAACGCGGAAAAGAGATCGCCATCCTCAAGTCACTGGGCTCGAGCGACGCGTCCATCATGAAGATCTTCGTAATCCAAGGGCTGCTGATTGGGGTGGGCGGCGCTCTCTTGGGGGTCTTTGCCGGCGTTCAACTCTGTCAGCTCCTTCAGACCCACGGCATCCCCTTGGACGAGAGCGTGTTCTACATCCAGAAACTCCCGGTCGAAGTCAGTCAGGTCGAGGTGCTGATCACGGCCATCGCTGCCTCGACCATGGCCTACCTCGCTTCGATCTATCCCGCCTGGACGGCGGCCCGGCTGACGCCGGTGGAGGGCCTCCGTGACGACTGAGCCCCTCGTTCAGGTCCGGGACCTGGCCAAACACTTCGTGCTCGAAGGTCAGCGTATCGACGTTCTTCGTGGGGTCGACGTGGACATCGTTGCCGGAGAACGGGTTTCGATCATCGGGCCATCAGGGAGCGGCAAGAGCACCTTCCTCCACGTCGTGGGGACCTTGGACAGACCCAGCAGCGGCAGCGTGCAGATCCAGGGTCGAGAGCTCTCCAAGATGAGCAGCCGCGCTCTGGCCTCCTTCCGCAACGAGACCATCGGCTTCGTTTTTCAGTTTCATCATCTACTGCCCGAGTTCTCGGCCCTGGAGAATGTCGGGATGCCGGCCAAGATCCGGCGTGTCTCGCCGGCCGAAGTCGACAGCCGCGCCTTGGCCATGCTGGATCGGGTGGGCCTGCGCCATCGCCTTCATCACCGACCCGGCGAGCTTTCGGGCGGCGAGCAGCAGCGCGTGTCCATCGCCCGGGCGCTGGTCATGGAGCCCGCGCTCCTGCTGGCGGACGAGCCGACCGGGAACCTGGACGAGCGGAGCGCAGAAGGCATCCACGAGCTCTTGGACCAAATGAACAAAGAGCTGGGACTGACCGTCGTCTTGGTCACCCATCGGTCGGAGTTGGCGCAGCGCATGCCGCGCCAGTTGAGGATGGAGGCCGGCCGACTGGTCGAGGCCAAAGAGGCCGAGGCTTCGCTCAGCTGAGCCAGCCTTTCTTGTTCCTCTTCGTCTTCTCTTTGCGAAGCGTGGAGATCCGCACCTCCGCCTTGGCCTCCGAGTTGCTGGCGTCCAGATCGAGCACCCGGCGGTAGTAGCGGAGCGCGTCCTCCGAGCGGCCCATCGCCTTGTTGAGCTGAGCCAGGGTCAAGAAGCCGAGAAGGCTCTCTGCCGTTCCGAGAAGCTGGCTGATCTCGTCCGCTGCCTCCGCGGCCCCTTCCACGCCGTCGGGACCTGTACCTTGGAGGTAGCGAGCGTGGAGCTGGAGGATCCGGTAGTCGAGGACCTCGGGCTGAAGGCGCAAGGCCTGGTCCAGGTGCTCCAGCGCCTCGTCATACTTCCGGACGCGAAGGAGGATCTCGGCCTTCTTATAGAGCGTCTCGGCCGTTGCCGCGTTGATGGCGCGCTGCTCGGCTTCTCGGGCGTCGGGGCTGTCTTGTGCGATCTCCTCGGCTCGACGCTTGCGCTTGCTCTCCGAGTCCAGGGCTCCGAAAGCCTCACCGATCCGAGCAAAGGCCCGCTCACGAAGCTGACGCAGCTCAGGCAAGGCCTCCTGTCGTAGGCCGTCGGGGTGGTATTTCTTGGCAAGCTCCGTGTAGGCGTTTCGGACCTCCTCCGTCTTGCTCTTTGGGCTCACTCCCAAGACATCGAATTCATTGGCCTTCTCAAGATCTCCAAGCTGCTTCCGAAGCTGTTCGAGCTGTGCCTTCTCTTGCCGATGCTGGGGGTCGTCCCCCAGGACGAGGAGCCCAGCCTCCGTTGCGAAGAAGACCGTACGAAGGATGGCGAAGGTCATCTCGTCGTTGGAGCCCAGCTCATCCAGGAGTTCGGCCAAGCTCCGGGCACCATTCACGGCGTTCATGACCCGAAGCTCTCGCGGCTTGAGCCCCAAGCTCTCTCTCGAAACTCCATCGACCTGCGACAGGACCAAGGGTCGATTGCGGGCAGGCATGAGCTGTTCGCTCAAGCGCGCCCGAGGCAG
>JBCCQA010000019.1:0-108983 GCA_039024635.1 Myxococcota bacterium
AACAGCTACCAAGAGAAGGACTCCGCGAAGCGCAACGACGATGACGAGCCCCGTCCGCCGGCCAGCAAGAAGAAGGGCTGGCGAGGCAAGGGCAAGAGCTTTCGGGGCCAGCGCAGACGCAACCAAACCCACGCTTCCAAGTCCGATCCCGAAGCCAAACTCTACCGGAAGGGCCTGGGCAAGGAGGCCAAGCTCTGTTTCATCGGCCACGTCCTCAGCGAGAACCGAAACGGACTGATCGTCGACATGGACCTGACCGGGGCGTCGGGAACGGCCGAGCGCGAGGCAGCGTTGGGGATGATCGACGGTGCCATTCCTGGGCGTCGGCACCGGACGCTGGCCGCGGACGCCGGTTACCACACTCGGGCTTTCGTCGAAGACTTGCGTGACCGAGGCATCACACCGCACGTCGCGATGAGGAAGTATGCTGCCATCGACGGACGGACGACGGGCGTGGCAGGCTACGAGAAGAGTCAGAGATGTCGGCGGATCGCGGAAGGAATCAATGGCTGGGTGAAGGGCGTCGGGCGCATGGCCAAGACACGCTTCAAGGGCGTCATGAGATCGAAGTCCGCCTTGATGATGTACGGGGCCGCCTACAACCTGCTGAGGATATCGAAGCTGCTGGCTCCTGCGTGACAGGAGGTACGGAAGCGCGCGTCCGCCGAAGCGACGGCTGCGAAGCCGAGCGGTAAAGCTCGAGGAGCTCAGCTTGCGACCGCGAGGTGGAAGCGAAGGCCAGCATTAGAAGCTAAACCTACGATTTTCAGCAGGCCCCTAGCCGCACCGCGTCATATTAGTCAGCATAACTCCTTTTATGCGCACCAATCCGAAGAGGCCCCCGGCCTAGCCCGAGGTCTTCATCGCTTTCGACTTCCGGTACTCCTCAGCCGCATGGGTCGTCACGAAGGTCACCTCACTGTGGTGCTTCGCGACGGCCACTCGGATCTCATCAAGTGAGACCCTGAAGTACTCCCTTCGCCGATTGACCAAGTTCAGGCGTCGGTCATCGAACTCCTGATGCAGGAGATTCTCGAGGGTGGGTGCGTCCTCGCTGTAGATCATCGCATGGACGTCGAAGCGGTACGGCACCGAAGCGTCCCCGAGCTCATCGACTCGCTCTAACGGCTCGAAGCGCCGCGTCATCCCAATCTTGTAGACGCCCTCTCCGAAGGACCCAATGTTCGACAGGACGTAGACGTGACCGGACCGCGTCAGCTGTGCCCTCGCGATGCTCTTTGCCTTGCGGTCTAGAGCCTCCTGGAGTTCCCGCTCCAGCTTCTGAACAAGTCCCTCCAACTGACCAAGCTGGTCGCCTGTAGCCTTCTGGAGCTCCAGCCGGGCCTTCTCAAGGGCTTTCTGGTGCTTCGCCTCATCCTTCTCTGCGTCTCTGCGAGCCTTCTCGAGTTCCCTCTCGGCCTTCTCTTCCTCTCGCATCTGCTCCCGGATAAGCCGTTGCTCTTCTCTCTCTTGGTAGAGCTTCTCACGGTGCTCGTGAACCAGGTGGAGCTCGGAGAGCTTTGCCTCCAGGTAGGCTTCAGCGATCGAGATTTGCTTGGTTTCGCCGAGCTTGTTGATGGAATCGCCGGCTTTCCGTATCCGAGCTTCTAGCTTCGCAACGTTGTCGAACTTCGTCCTGGCGATCGTCGAGTCAGCCTCTCCGTTGAAAGCGCGAAGCATGAGCTGTGTCTGGTGCTTGAGCATCTTCCTGCCCTTCGCCAGACTTCCGTCCACTACCCAGTCCTTCGGAGTGGCGACGGCCTGATCGGACTTCACCAAACGCTTCTGCTCCTCTCGGACCTCCTTGAGGCGAGCAACATACTCTTCGGAGGTCTCTAGCCCGTAGCGAGGCTGATAGAACCCGTAGGACTGGAGCTCCACTGTGTCTTCCACGGCGGCGAGTTCCGACCTTAGCCGCGCGACCTTCGCTTCGAGCTCTTCAGCCTGTGCTTCGAGCGAGAGGGTCGGGAACTGAGCGCCGCAGCTGGCGCAGAACCGCGCTTCGTTGGGCTGTTCCGCCCCGCACTCCTGACAAAGCTTCACCGTGCCGCCCCGCTCATACCTCCCACGTTCTCCGAGAGCATCTTGACGCAAGCTGCGGGCTCAACACGGCTGAGGTTGATGGACTCGAAGGCTCCCCGGTCCGATGCCAAGCATCGAACCTGACTTCGCTCGTCCTGGCCTGTCGCTTTGTTGAGCGATGTGACCCATCCGTTCACGATCACCCGCTGAACTCCACTGGTGTAGCAGCTCTCAAAGACCTCGTGCATCGTCCGAACCACGACCTGATCGAGTACCTCGGCGTGGAGACGCTCACGCTCCTTCGCCTTCAGCTCCACGGGCGTAGGGAGGTTACCTTTGACGACGTATTTGTATCCAGATGCCTTGGGTAGGTCGTCGGCCGACGGAAGCTCGAGGTTTACGACGAGCGTCCCACTCTCCCCTTCGAAATCAAGGTCGTGACGAACCGAGATGGTCTCGGGGTACGAGGACCTCTCCAGAACTCTCGAACAGTATTCGATGATTGCTCTCGGTTCGTTGGCTTCGAACCGCTCTCTGAGGGCAGAGATAGCGTTGTTGAACTCTCTCTGGCCTGCGAGGAACGCTGCTCGCTTCTCTTGATGGTCCTTGTAGGCGCTGTCTCGAGCGGCTTTGTGCTCTTGGACCGCCTTCTCCCAGGATTGCTTGGCACTTGATTCGGCTTCTTCGAAGATTGTTCGGGTCTCCTCACACTCAGAAACCCAGCGTCGATGGCGGCCCCGAAACAGCCAGGCCCAGCCTGGCTCCGGCGGCAGGCTCAGCTCTCCGGGAGAAGGTCGTTTCGGAGGCTCGGGATAGAAGAACTCAGGATACGTTCTCGTGTCATGCTCAGACTCCCAGTTGATTCTGTCGTCGACGGCGAGCGTGTCATTGAGAAGTGCCTTGAGCTCGTTAAGTGCTCTCTTTGCCTCGACGTCCAGACGAATTGCCTCCGCTCGCGCCCGCTCCTTAGCGTCCTTCTGCGCCGTAACAGTCCGTTTCCGACTTTCTTGATCCCTCCACTTCGCCACGCATTCGTTGACCTTGAGTTCTAGCTCGTCGGCCGATTTGGCCTTCAGCTCTCGGACGCGGCCCAGGTAGGGGTTGGTGACCGTTGCGACGTAGAGCGGTGCGGAGCGGCGGTTGCCGGCGGGCGTGCTCCAGCTGACGAACGTGTGGACTCGATTGCTGTCGATGGTGGCTTGGTTGGGCATTGCCGCAGGCGAAAGTAATGGAGTTGATTTAGGCATTCCAAGCAGGGTTCGACGCCTAGCCTGTCCTCAAGGACAGGCTCAGCAACGTCTGTGAAGGGCTCCAACTACTGGCCAGCCACCTTCCTGAAGTCTCGATGTCCGATCTGAAGGGAATCAGAAAACTCGTCACATACGTCTTGCTCTTAACCCCCTACCTTGACTGCGTGCGTGCGCAGGCCTCTGACCTGCCTGGACTCTTCGGACCACTCCCTACTGGAGAGATGCTCCTTAGCTCGGCTCGCTTCGTACCTTCGTTTGAATTCCCTGGGGGTCAAGTAGTCTAGACTCGAGTGGCGTCGTTCTCGATTGTAGTGCTTCCTCCAGATCTCGATCACGGCTGCTGCCTCTTCTCGTGCTCGAAACCACTCCATGCTCAGACACTCGTCTCTGAGCTATCCATTGAAACTCTCCAGGGTGCCGTTCTCCCACGGCGACCCCGGTTTGATGTGGACCGTCTCGACCGCTGCTTCGGCCATCCACTTCAGCACGGCCGCAGAGACAAACTCCGGGCCGTTGTCGGAGCGGATGTACTTCGGGGCACCCCGCATGCTCACGAGCTTCGAGAGCACTTCGATCACTCGACCAGACCGGATCCGGCCGTTCGCATCGATGGCCAAACACTCCCGCGTCCACTCGTCGACGACCGTAAGGCACTTGAGGCGTTGGCCGTTGGCGCAGGCGTCAAAGACAAAATCGTAGGCCCAAACCTCGTTCGGACCTGACGCAGGCTGCGGTCGAGGCCTAGAGGCCGCCACACGCCGCCCACGGCGTTTTCGCGGCACTTGCAGACCCTCCTGACGCCAGACGCGGTAGACCTGATCTCGACCCACCTTGATGCCCTCACGCTGAACGAAGATCATCACACGGCGGTAGCCGTAGCGCGGGTAGCGGGCTGCGTACTTGCGCAGGAGCTCAGCCAAAGGCCTGTCTTTTTGGTCGCGGACAGAGGCGTAGTGGAGGCTAGAGCGCGCGACGCCAACAAGCGCGCACGCACGTCGACACGACAGGCCACGCTTCTGGGCGTAGGCGACCTGCCGACGACGCACGGACGCGCTCACCATTTTTTTGCGGCGATCTCCTTCATGATCTCGATCTCGAGGTCGCGCTCTGCCAGCAGCTTCTTGAGGCGGGCGTTCTCGGACTCGAGGCCTTTAAGGCGCTTGGCGTCCATAGCCTCCAGCGTTTCGAACTTGCGGCGCCAAACGTAGATCGTCTGCTCGCTGATGTTGCGTCGCCGAGCGACCTCTGCCACCGGGGCCCGATCGGCTTCCCGGAGGATCTTAACCATCTGCTCTTCACTGAACTTGCTCTTCTTCATGATGCCTCCTGAGCCGAGCCCGAGGCACTCTCTCACGTTTTGCGTGGACCGAAAAAGTCAGAGCAGATCACGTGGCCCGGCTGAGGGGCCCTTGGAGTTGGGGTTGCGGCCCCTTTGGTCCAGCATCGTGGGCCTTTGGGAGCTGGCTGACGTGAGTGCTCGGGTGAGGCGGGATGACGTGGCGTGTCGGGGGCGATATGGACGCTGGCGTGCGTGACTGGCGAAGCCGGGCCCAGAGCCCAGAGGACGTGCTCTCCCACCTCGAAAGCGGGCAGCGTGTGTTCGTGCATGGTGCCTGCGCCACGCCGACGCCGCTGGTGAAAGCGATGGCGGCCCAGACCCAGCTAGAGGGGGTGCAGCTCTATCACCTGCATCTGGCCGGTGAGTTGGGCTTCGAGGCGCCGGAGAACAAGGACCGCTTCTTCTCGAACTCTCTCTTTACCGGGCCGGGGCTTCGCAAGCCCATCGCAGAGGCACGGGCCGACTTCGTTCCTGTGTTCCTCTCCGACATCCCGGGTCTGTTCACCGAGGGCGTCGTTCCCCTGGACGTTGCCATCGTGCAGCTGTCTCCGCCCAACGCCCACGGCCAGTGTACCCTCGGCACCTCCGTCGATGCGGCCTTGGCCGCCGTTGGGTCGGCCAAGGTGGTGCTGGCCGAGATCAATACCCAGATGCCGAGGACCCTCGGACACTCGGTGGTGCCGATGGAGGCCATCACCGCCTTCACCTGCACCGACCGTCCACTCGTCGCCCATCCCCCCAACAGTGAAGAGGGCCCAACCGAGGCTCGGATCGGAGAGATCATCGCCGACCTAGTCGATGATGGCTCGACCCTCCAGATGGGCATCGGCGCCATTCCCGACGCTGCGCTGGCTCGGCTGAAGAACAAGCTCGAGCTCGGCGTTCACACCGAGATGTTCTCGGATCGATTGGTCGACCTCGTGGAGTGCGGCGCGGTCACGAACCGACAGAAGAAGGTTCATCCAGGGCGGAGCGTGACCAGCTTCGTGGCCGGCAGCCAGCGGCTCTTCGAATTCGTGCACGACAATCAGGAAGTCGAGTTTCATCCCTGCGACCGCACCAACGACACCGCCCTCATCCGAAAGAACCCAAAGGTGGTGGCCATCAACTCGGCCATCGAGATCGATCTCAGCGGTCAGGTCTGCGCCGACTCCATCGGTTTTCAGATCTTCTCGGGTATCGGGGGCCAGATGGATTTCGTTCGGGGCGCAGTACTGTCTCCAGGCGGGAAGGCCATCATCGCGCTCCCGTCGACGGCCGCCCGCGGCCAGGTTTCCCGAATCAGTGCGGCTTTGAAGCAGGGGGCTGGGGTAGTAACCACCCGCGGGCACGTGGAATGGATCGTGACCGAGTACGGAGCTGTGAACCTGCACGGAAAGAATCTTCGGCAGCGCGGAGAGGCCCTGATCTCCATCGCCCACCCCGACTTTCGCCCTCAGCTCACCAAGGAGCTGTGCGAAGTCCGCCACTACACACTCTAGAGAAACGGACGGCTCAGTGCCGGTAGACGTAGAGCCGGTGATCGACCGAGAACATGGGTCGGTATTCCAGCGCGGCCCGGGCGGTGATGGCATTGTTGTAGGGTCGGGGCGTGCACTCCAGGACCTGGATGCGGTCGCCGCCGTGGATGCTGACCCAGGCGTGGTTCAACTGATTCGCGAAGAGTCCGCCCAGGACGAAGCGGGCTCGATGGCCCATCCGAACGAGCTGGGTCCAGGCCCAGAGGGCGAAGTCTTCGCAATCCCCGCGCATGTGCACCTGAAAGCTCTCGGGCGTCTCCCAGACGTCGGGGTGCTGAAGCCGCGAGATGTCGTCGACGTAGTGTCCGGCACTCAGCCGTTGGTCGACTTCGGCCAGGTCTCGGCACAGCACCAGCTCGGGGCTCCGTAGGACACCCCGCATGAAGTTCCGAAAGCGCTCGACGTCGTGGTCGCCGACCAGCGCGCCCTTGCGGGTCGGCGCGCCCTGCCAAGAGAAGGCGCCGAAACGAGGCCGGTGTCGTAGGAACTGGATCGTGGGTCCGTCGAAGCCGCGACGCTCGCTGAACTCCAGCAGATCCGTGGTGGCGCCGGATCGGAGTAGGGCCTCCATGCGAAAGCCGTCCAGCTCCACGTCGGTCTTGGTCTGGGTGAGGTACTCCGCTGCGTGGCTCAGCCCGATTTCGTAGTCGCCACAAAGGACGTCGATGATGGCGAGGAGTCGACGGGCCTCAAAGTCGTCGAAGTCGTAGGCGACGATCTGGGCCCAGCGTTGGGCCTCTCGATAATGGCGTTGGTCCAAGAAGAAGGCGGCGGCGCTGCGCGCGATGTTCAAGTCCACCCGGCCGACCGCGGTCAGCTGGTCCAAAACCGCCGCCACCGCTCGCTCGTCCCCCCGCAAGATCTGAGCCTGAAGAACGAGGAGCGCCTCGGCGGGCTTCAGACGGCCCCGAACCAGGCGGGCCATCAACTTCTCCAGCTTTCCCTCGTCTAAGTCCTCGGCCTTCGGGTCGACCCGCGAGCCGATCAGCTGAACGAGAAGTTCGAGGAGGAGGCGCAGCACGGACGGGGCCTCAGCGGGTCGTGACCCCGACGTTCATCTCGGCCAGCAATTGGTCGGCCTTTTCCACCTCCTGAAGGGTCCAAAGGAGATAGCGTACGTCGAGGGAGATGTTGCGAGACCAGGCGATGTTATAGGCGAAGTCGCCGGCAATGTTCTCCCAAACTCGGTCGAAGTTGAGGCCGACCAGTCGCCCCTGACCGTCCAGGACCGGGCTCCCGCTGTTGCCGCCCGTCGTATCGGCGGTGGACAGGAAGCAGACCGGGACGTCGCCGAGCTCCTTCTCCACCCACCTGGACCGGAGTCGTCGCTCGGCCGCGGCTCGAAAGCGAGGCGGGAGGTCGAAGGGAGCTTCGCCTTGGTGCTTGAGAAGCTGGCCAGCCAGGGTGGTCATCGGTATGGCCTGCAGGCCGTCCTTCACGATGTAGCCCCGAACCTGGGCCACGCTCACCCGCAGGCTTCCGTTGGCGTCGGGGTACATGGGGCTCTTCGAGCGCTGCTGGACGAAGGACAGGAAGCTCGGGCCCACTCGCATCCATCCGCCTTCGATGGCCTTGCGTTCGGCTTCGGCCTCCAGGGTTTTTTGGGCCAGGAAGAGGCCCAGCCTGGCCAGCCCATCCCCGCTCGCCCGAATGGCGGACGGATCTTTGGCTTCGAAGAAGCGCCGCGCGTAGGCTTCACGGTTCAGTTTGCTGCGACTCAGCATCTTGGCCGCTACCGGGCGGGCTCGGGCTGCGCTGCCCAAGGGCGCATTGCCCAGGAAGGGCGGAAGCAGCTTTTGGGCCTTCAAACGCACCAGGGTGTCGGCGAGCCATGGAGCCTCCACGGCCTGGGCATAGTCCCGAAGTCGGCGCCCTTGGTTCTTCCAGATCAGGCCGAGGTTCCGGTCGGCGTAACGGGGGTCTCGGTCGGCGGGGGCTTTTTGCGCTTCGAGCGCGACCCGGGCGTTGTCGACCGCGACTGCCAACAGGTTGGGGCCTCTACTGAGGTTCTCGAGGAGGAAGGCGCGCTGGAAGCCCTGCCGAGCCTTCTGTGTCAGCTCGGCCGCTTCCTTCAGGATGGGCTCAGCCTGCGCTCCGAGGCTACGCTCGAAGGCCGCCTTTCGGTCGACGAGGCGCATGCGCTCCAGACCGGCCAGCATGCCTTTGGCGTTCTTGAGTCGGTTGGCGAGTCCCTTCTTGCTCGCCGCCACCTTGAGTCCGAGCGCCTTGGACGTGGCGCCTCGTCGCTCCAAGAGCTCCACCCAATCCCCGTACAGGGACACGACGGCCGGGAAGACCTGGTCGACGTAGCGCTGCACTTCGACCGAGGGCCAGTAGCGATCGGTCCGACCCGGGTAGCCGGTCGTCATCACGAAGTCCCCCTCCGCCACGCCGTCGGTGGCGACCTCGAAGTGGACTTCTGGTCGATAGGGGACGTTGTCCTCGGCGTAGGGCGCCGGCTTTCCGTCCGGGCCCACGTAGGCTCGCAGGAGGCTGAAGTCGCCCGAGTGGCGTGGCCACTGCCAGTTGTCGATCTCGCCCCCGAACTCCCCGACCCCTGAAGGGGGTGCGTAGACCAAGCGGACGTCCTGGATGTGGAGCGTGCGCACCATCCGGTGTCGGTGGCCGAAGAAGTCCGCGAAGGCCTCGCAGCGGTGGCCGGGATGGGCCTCTTCGCAGGCGCTGGCCAGCTCGTTGTGCCGCGCCTGCACCCGGGCCACGCGCTCGGCATCGTTCTGAGCCGCGCCCGCAGCCTCAGCGACCAGCTCTGTCACGTCGGTTTCTTCGACCACGACGTCGATCTCGCCGCGGCCTTTGGCCGGGCGTTCCTCGGCTCGGGTCCGGGCGAGGAAGCCTTCCCGAAGGACGTCGTTTTCCGGCGTGGCCAGGGCCTGAATGGCCGGATAGGCGCAGTGGTGGTTGGTGGCGACGAGCCCTTCGGCAGAGACGAAGCCGGCCGAGCAGCCCGAGTAGTTCACCGCGGCGCGAAGGAGCCCTCGGGGCCCATTCAGGCGCTCGACGGGGATCTCCATACCCATTCGCTTCAGGCGTTCGGCGTCCAGACTGGAGAGCTGACGGGGGAGCCACTGGCCCTCGTCGGCCTGGGCCCAAGAAGGCAGCAGAAAGCCGAGGAGGAGGGCGAGGAAGGGACGACGCACGCCCTGGGCCTAGCAGGGGAGGGGCTCAGAAGACAGGGCGACACGGCGAGGGCGGAAAAGACTTTCCGCTCGACGCGCTTCGCTCCAGCCTTCCGTGGTGGACGTCCGAAACTCCGTCGTGGAAGCCATTGGGGGCACCCCGCTCATCAAGCTGAAGGCCGCGTCGGAGCGGACTGGCTGCACCATCTTGGGCAAAGCCGAGTTCATGAATCCCGGCCAGTCGGTCAAGGACAGGGCGGCCCTCTTCATCATCAATGATGCGGTCGAACGCGGAACCCTGCGCCCGGGCGGGCTCATCGTGGAGGGGACGGCCGGCAACACCGGCATTGGCTTGGCCATGGTCGGACGAGCCCTCGGCTACCGCACCCTGATCGTCATTCCCGAGACCCAGTCGGAAGAAAAGAAGGCCGCCATTCGGCAGGCCGGAGCCGAGCTCATCGAGGTACCGGCCAAGCCCTACCGGGACGACATGAACTACATCAAATACTCGGGCCGCCTGGCCGAGAAACTGGCCAAGGACGAACCGAATGGCGCCATTTGGGCCAACCAGTTCGACAACGTGGCCAACCGCCAGGCCCATATCGAGACCACCGGTCCCGAGATCTGGGCGCAGACCGAGGGCAAGGTGGACGGCTTCATCTGCGCCATCGGCAGCGGCGGCACCCTGGGCGGGGTGCAGATCGCCCTCGAAGCTCGGAACCCCAAGGTTCGGATTGGCCTCGCCGACCCCATGGGTGCGGCCATGTACAGCTACTTCACGAAGGGCGAGCTGGCCTCCGAGGGCAGATCGATCACCGAGGGCATCGGCCAGGGGCGCATCACCGCCAACCTGACGGATCTGAAGGTCTCCGACGCTTTTCGGGTCACGGATCAAGAAGCCTTGGACGCGATCTACGGCTGCATCGAAACCGAGGGCATGGCCCTCGGCCTTTCGGCCGGGATCAACATCGCGGGCGCGGTCAGGCTCGCCGAGAAGATGGGGCCGGGCCACACCATCGTGACCATTCTCTGCGACTACGCCAGCCGCTACGCGAGCAAGATCTTCAACCCCGAGTTCTTGGTGGCCAAGGGGCTCAGCTATCCGGATTGGGTTGCCGCCGGTTCTCGGCCCATGATCGAAGCATGAAGCTCGAACGGGAGGAGCGGACCGTACCCCGATGGTCGGAGAAGGGCCGAAAGGAGCTCCTGAAGACCCGAATCTTCTCCGTGTCCGAGCGCCGTTTGGCCCGGAGCAGCGACGGCAAGGAAGGACGCTTCGTCTGCGTCGAGGCCCCTGACTGGGTCAACATCGTGGCGCTGACCGATCGCCAGGAGCTCGTGTTGGTCGAGCAGTTTCGTTACGGGATCGACGCCCTGACCCTCGAGATACCGGGCGGCATGGTGGACCCGGGCGAGGACCCTGAAGGTGCGGCGCGCCGGGAGCTCCAAGAAGAAACCGGCTACACGGCCGACGAGTGGCGGGCCATCGGCAGCGTTCACCCGAACCCCGCCTTTCAGACCAACCGCACCCTGACCTATCTCGCCCTCGGCGCCCGCCGAACCCACACCCCGGCGTTCGACGAACACGAGTCCTGCCGGCTCGTCCTGGCCTCCTGGCCCCAGGCTCTGGAGCTGGTGCAGCAGGGGGCCATCACCCACAGCCTGGTGGTGTGCGGGCTCTTCCACGCCGAGCATGCCCTGCGCGAGGGCTGAGTGTCCTTGGGGCTAGACTGTCTCAGCGCCAGCGGTCTCGAATGAGGCGCTGCATCGCCTCGGTGCGCATCGAGTAGTCCCGCTGGAAGACGTTCCAGCCCGGGATCCACTTCCACCAGAAGGCGCCGGCCACGAAGGGGTGCCTGGGTAGCTCGTCCAGGGCGACTTCCACCAGGCGCTCGCGCAGGGCCTGGGCGTCGCCCCCTCCCGGGCCGTGGGGCTCCCAGGGGCGAGCCGCGGCCTGCATGTGGGTGGCATAGCCGATTTCTGCGAACACGACGGGCTTGTCGCCATGTTGGGCCGAGAGGGCCTTCAAGCGCCCCAGCGGCCCGGCCCAGGCCGCAGCGAGCTCGGCCCGGCTCGGGCTCCCCTCGCCCAGGGGAAAGTAAGCCTGCACGCCGATCCCGTCCACCGAGTCCCAAAAGGGCACCGACTCCACCCGGTCCCAGTTGGCGGCGTAGACGATGTAGCCGTCGTAGACTTGGCGGACGGCCCCGATGAGCGCTCGCCACTCCGACTCTCGGTGGACCGTTCCGTCGAGCTCGGTGCCGATGACTAGGACCGGCACCTTCTGGCGCTGGGCCATCCGAGCCTGATCGAGCATCCACGCGGTGTAGGTCGAGAAGAAGCGGGTCCACTGGGCCTCGGTCTCGAACTCGATGGCCCCCCGCCAGCTGAAGCTCCCCCAGTAGGCGAGGTGGGGCTTCAAGAAGGCCGACAGCTCGGCTTCCCGAATCATGCCCAGGCCCCGCTCCGCAGCCGCATCCAGGCGGGCTCGCTGAAAGCGCACCGTCCCGTCCCGGCGAATGCCCGCGTAAGGGTGGATTTGAATCCAGTCCACGCCCAGGGCCTTCAGCTCCTGGACGGTCCGCCGCATGGTGTCGGTGCCCCAGATCTCGCCGTTCCGCGGGCAGGAGACGACCATGCCCTCCATGAAGTCGGCGTGAGCCAGGGGGCTCCCGAGGAGAAGGACCAGGACCAGGGGCAGGACGGCGAGCCGCACCTCGGCATTGTCTTCGGCCCTTTGCCTCCCGTCGATTCAACTTCGGCGTTGCACCCTCGAGCGAGCCCCAGCATGGTCCTGGCATGCGGAATCTTCTGTGGGTCCTCGGGATGACCTCTCTCGCCGCCTGTACCGTCGTCGAGGATGGTGAAGTCGGTGTGGCCAAGAGCTTTGGCTCGATCAGCGACGAGCCGGTCCCCCAAGGGTTGGCCCTGGTCTTTCCCGTCGTTCGGGAGGTCGAGGTCTGGAACGTGAAGCTGCAGGAGATCAAAGAGCAAGCCCAGGTCCCCTCCTCCGAAGGCCTCATCGTGGGTCTCGACACCTCGATGCTCTTCTCGGTCCAGTCCAACGCGGCGCCGAAGATAAGAAAGACCATCGGCCCGAACTATGACGACGTCTTGCTGATTCCCTACTTCCGGAACGCGGTCCGGGACGTCGTGTCGGGCTATCAGGTCAAGAACATCTACAGCGAACAAGGACGAAAGCAGATCGCGTCCAAAGTGAAGTCCAGCCTGCAGGACAGTCTGGGGCCGAACGGCATCGAAGTAGTCGACATCCTCCTGAGAGACGTCCAGCTCCCCAACAAGTTCAAGCAGAGCATCGAGGCCAAGCTCACGGCCGAGCAGAAGGCGGAGCAGAAGCGCTTCGAGCTCGAGCAGGCCAAGCGTGACGCGGAGATCGAAATCGCTCGGGCCGAAGGCGCGGCCAAGGCCCAGGAGATCGTGCGGAGCACGCTGAGCGATAGCTACCTTCAGTACCTCTGGATCAAGACCCTCAACGAGAACCCCAACGTCATCTACGTGGCCACCGAGGCCAACCTGCCCCTCTTCAAGAGCAGCCGCTGAGCTGCGGCTTCAGGAAACGGTAGCGACGCCGTTGCTGGTGGCGCCAATGGCTTCGACCACGGCTTCCAGCATCTGAGCGAAGCTCACGTAGCAGTGCCGACCCAAGGCTTCGCTTAGCTCTTCGTCGGGGGGCACGTGAATGAAGCCGGTCTGCACCGAGGTCGGCAGTCGACGAAGGCTATCGAACATGACGAGGTTGCAGATGAAGCGACCGGCGTTTCGCGAGATGTTGACCGGAATGCCCCGGGCCGACAGTCGCTTCTCTATCGCGTCGATGGGAAGCCGAGTTTGGATGAGCTCCGGCGCATCATGCTTGATGGGGCGGCCGGACTCTCGATGCCCGGCGTTGTCGGGCGTGTCGAAGGCGATCCAGTTGGCGGCCCGCTGCTCCAAGGAAATCTGTTTGCGGCGGGCGGCCACGCCGAGATGGACGGCGATGGCCGGCCGCTCGGCGTAGAGGGGTGTGAGCTGGGCTTGCACCGTTTCGACGTCCACGGACAAGACCTCTTTGCGGATCTCGACCCCTGCGATCCTGGCGGGCAAGGCCGCGACCAATCGCTCCGACGGATTGCTGGGAACGCCGTCGAAGTTCTCGAATCCCGTCACGAGGACGTGCACGTCTACAGTCGTGCGCTCATCGGCTGAACGACGCAAACCCAATCCCCGAAAAGCACACGGGTTGGGCTCAACGCTGATTCGTCCCAGAGCCTGAGGGCGGAACGAACGGAGTGGTGGGGATCAAGTCGTCCGCTTTGGACCGATTGGGCAAGCGGCTCACCAAAGCGGGAAACAATACCAGGTCCCCCAGCAGCGCCCAGAGCATCGCTAGGCTGGTCAGCATCCCGAATCTAACCGTGGGTGCGAAGTCACTCAGGGTCAGGGTCGCAAAGCCGGCGGCGATGGTGACGGAAGACAATATGATCCCGCGGCCGGTGGATCGGGCCGCATCACCCAAGCGTCGTCGTCGACAGGCGAAGCCGAAGTGGAGGGTGTCGTCGACGGCGATCCCGAGGGCGAGGGCGGCCACCATGCTCGTTCCCAGGTCCAGGGGGATCGAGAGCAGGCGCATGGCGCCGAATGTGAAGGCGACCGGAAGCGCATTCGGTAGGAGGGCCATCCATCCGATGCCGTTGATTCCGAGGACCACCAGCACCACGAGCTGCATGACCAGGGCGGTGATGAGTAGGCTGTCTCGCAGGGTACCCAGGAGGCTCTGCTGAGCCTCGAGGATCAGGCGATGGCTCCCGGTCACCAGCACCCGCCCCGCGCCGAAGTGGGTCCTGGCCCTCTCCTCGATTTCGTGGACCAGGGTTTGCAGCTCTTCGGACGACGCCGTCCGGACGAGCAGCGTGGTTCTGAACCCTCGTTCATCTCGAAATGCGTCGAGCATCGCCGGCGGCTCGGCCAGGAGCTCGTCGAAGAGCAGCGGGTTGGGCAGGCGGTTGCCGCCTCCGAGGCGATGGTTGGCCTCACAGAAGAGGGTCGCCAGGTCGATCCGATTGAGAACGAGATCGTTTTGCTCAGCCCGGCGCCCGAAGCGCTCCAAACGCTCGAGGTCCAGGAGGGTGAGCTTCGGGTCGTCGATGATGATCTCCAGGCTCTGAAGACCGAGGCCGTTAGCCTCCATGGTCTGGTGGTCCTGTCGGAGTCGGGTGTCGGCGCCAAAGTAGTCGATGGCGTGGGTTTGGGTCGGCAGGCCCCGAAAGCTCAGCAGCCCGACGGCTGTGAGGACGGCGGATACGAAGATGACCGGCCAAGGTCGCCGGCCGCCGCTCTGCACGAGGCGCAGGGCCACCCGGCCCAAGCGGGAGCGCCGACGGTCTCCAGGCACGACCTGCTCGCCCAAGATGCCCAGAAGGCTGGGGACGACGGCGAGCACGACCGGCAGGCCGACCCCGAGACCTGCCGCCGTGAGGGCCCCGAACTGACGAATGGGGGCCACGTCACTGACGACCAGACTCCCAAAGCCAACGGCGGTGGTGAGCAAGGCGAGGCTAATGGCGGGCCACTTCTCTCGAACCGCCTCTCGGGTGGCGGGCCCGTTGGGTCGGCCCTGAAAGCGCAGGTCGAGCCAGGCGAGAACCAGATGGATGGCGCTGGCCAAGAGCAGGGCCATCGTCACCGGTCGGGCCGCCACGCTCAGCAGGTTGCTGGACCCCCCAAGTCCACCATGGACCCGATCCACGGCCAGCACGGCCATGGCGACGGGGATTAAGAGGATCAGGACCAGGCCCAGCCTACGAAGCGCGATCCAGAGGACGAGCACGCAGGTCAGGGCCACCATGGGAAGGCCGGTCATCGCGATCCGCCGACTGCGAGCTTCCAGGGCGTCGTTGAGAACGGCGCTGCCCGCGGTTCGAACCTCGACCCCGTCCCCGTCGAGGGCGCCGAGTGCTTCAGCCAGATCGGCGGGCGGTGCTTCGGCCGATGACAGGGCGAAGGCACGGGCCCGGGTCCCGTCGGGTGCGAGGAGGCCCAAGGCCTGGTTCAAGGGGCTGGAGGCGAGTCGTGGCCGGACTTGGACCCAGGCGTCGGGCCCGCCCAGGTCTTCGTCCAAGAGGAGGCTCATTTCGGCCGCGAAGGCCCTCGAAGCGGTGAGGACGAAGTCGGGCCCGGCGGCCTGGAGAAGGGCGTCCACCTGGCTCAGGGTCTGGAGCAGACGGGCCGGATCTGCGCTCTCGATCTCGACCGCCGTGAGATCGTCGGCGCCGAAGCGGTCAGCGAAAGCGCGGTAGGCCTGGGCGGCTTCCCCGCCGCTCCCCGACAGGGTTTGGATGGAGTTGTCCGAGGGCGGGGTTCGACCCCAGACGATGGCCGCGCCCATGGCCAAGACGGCCGTCGCCGCGAAAATGTGCGACGGTCGCTCCATACCTGCTGCAACCTGCGGAGTCGGCGCCTTCGTCCCGAACTCCCCTAGGAACTATTTCGTCGGTGCGTCGAAGCTCAGCAGCTCGACGTCGAAGACCAGCATGCCGTTTGGTCGGCCGGGCTGGTTGCCGTAGGCCAGGTCTCCAGGGATCCAAAAGCGGTACTTCGCGCCTTTGCTCATGAGCTGGAGACCCTCCGTCCAGCCCTTGATGACCCGGTTGAGGGGAAAGCTGGCCGGACGACCTCGAGCCACCGAGCTGTCGAACATGTTTCCGTCTGTGGTCCAGCCCGAGTAGTGGACGGTGACCTTCGTCGTAGGCCCAGGCTTGGCGCTGCCATCGCCGTTCTGCAGCACAGTGTAGGCTAGACCCGAGGCGGTCTTGGTGGCGGTGGCCGGCGGCGCGGCCACGTCTTTGGGCACGGGGGGGGCCCGATTGATGTCCAGGAGCTCGACGTCGAAGACCAGGGTACCGGCCGGTTTGCCGGGCGCGTCGTTGTAGGCCAGCTCTTTCGGAATCCAGAATCGGTAGGCGTCCCCCAGCGCCATCAGCTGGAGACCCTCAGTCCAGCCCGCGATGACCTGCTTCAGAGGGAAGGTGGCTGGGCGTCCTCGCTGCCGGCTGCTGTCGAACATCTTCCCGTCGGTGGTCCAGCCCGTGTAGTGGACCTTCACCGAATCATTGGCCGTCGGGCGGTCGTCCGAGCCGGCGCTCTCGAGCACCTTGTAGGCCAGTCCACTCTCGGTCTTCTTGGCGTCGGCGGGTGGGGCCGCGACGTCACTCGGGGCCGCCATGGGGTCGGCCGCAGGCGCCTCCTTCTTGGGCGTAGGCTCGGCCTCGGTCTTGGTCGATTTGGGGGCTTTCTCGGCGCTTTCGGGGGCCGGACTGCTGCAGGCCGCCAAGCCAAGGGCCACAGCGAGGGCCGCTTTCGGACAGGTCATCGCGCGGGACCCTAGCCCACGTGTCCCGAGGAGGGAACTGCGGTGGTCGAGTGCTTTTTCTCGTCGTAAGAAGGGGCCGTCCATGGAGCTCCCGAGCCACAGCCTGGCCTTCGTCGAAGAGTTGTACGCCCAGTACCTGGAAGATCCCAGCTCGGTCGCCGAGGACTGGCGGAAGTACTTCGAGAAGTGGGCCCACGAGCAGCATGAGATGACGAACGGGGACCCCATCCAGATTGGCCCCTCCTTCCCCACCCGAAGCATCTTCAACCCGCGGACCGAAGCCACTGCTCTGCCCAAAGAGCCCGATCGAGAGATGCCCATCCTCGGAGACTTCGTGCGCGGCGAACCTTCGGGGCCCTCGGCGGGGTTGGGCCTGCCCGACTACGACCCGAGCAACGCCAAGGCCCGTCAACGTTTCTTGCGAGCGCTGGCGCTCTTTCGGTCCATCGACGACGCAGACATCGAGGCTTTGGATGGTCTCGCCAAACCCGTCCGTTTTTCCGACGGGGAGACGATCATTCGGGAAGGAGAGCGCAGCAACGATCTGTTCATCGTGGCTTCGGGCGAGATCGAGGTTCGACGAGGCGGCCACGGCCTGGTCGTTCGCTTGGGCCGGGGAGAGGTCATCGGAGAGATGGCGCTCTTCGATGCTCAGCCTCGAGCGGCCGACGTGGTGGCCAACGGTTCGGTCGAGCTTCTGGAGCTCGAAGGCGACCAGGTCATGGACTTGGTTCGTCGACGACCATCTTTGGCCCAGTCACTTCTCGAAACGATGGCCCGTCGGCTTCGGGAGACGAGCAGTCGACAGGACCGGGTGGACCAGTTGATTCGGGCCTATCGAGTCCGTGGTCATCTGCAGGCCAACCTGGATCCTCTGGGCCTGGCCAACAACGAGGCCTACTCGGAGCTCGAGCCTTCCTTCTACGGCTTCGACGAAAAGGACCTGGACCTCGTCTTCTCGTCCAGCACTATTCCTGGACCCAGCGCCCGGACCCTTCGCGAGATCATCGATCACCTGAAGAAGACCTACTGCCGCGACGTCGGCGTTCAGTTCATGCACATCGACGACCTGCGCATGAAGAGCTGGCTCCAGGAGCGGATGGAGGCAACCCAGAACGTGCGAAAGCTGGGGCCGGAGGAGCAGCTGAGGATCCTGACCAAGCTCACCGACGCCGAGATCTTCGAGCAGTTCATCCACAAGAAGTTCATTGGCTCCAAGCGCTTCTCCTTGGAGGGTGCCGAGTCCTTGATTCCTCTTCTCGACCTGGCGGTGGAGCAGGCCGGCGACCGCGGCGTTCGTGAGATCGTCATCGGGATGGCTCACCGAGGCCGTCTCAACGTGCTCGCCAATATCCTGGAGAAGAGCCCACGGAACATCTTCCGCGAGTTCGACGACGCCAATGCGGACGCCCAGCTGGGGAGGGGCGATGTGAAATACCACCTCGGCTACTCCCACGACCGGACCACCGCCTCCGGCAAGCCGGTTCACCTATCCCTCAGCTTCAACCCCAGCCACCTGGAGTTCGTGAACCCGGTGGTGCTTGGCCGAATTCGGGCCAAGCAGGATCGCTACGGCGACGTCCGTCGTCGAGCCGGTCTCGGGATTCTCATCCACGGCGACGCCAGCTTCGCGGGTCAGGGCATCGTACAGGAGACCCTCAACATGAGTGGTCTCAAGGGCTACCAGACGGGAGGAACGCTCCACGTCATCGTGAACAACCAGATCGGCTTCACGACCAATCCCGAGGAGTCTCGCTCCACCCAGTACGCCACCGACGTGGCCAAGATGCTGCAGATCCCCATCATCCACGTGAATGGCGAGCATCCCGAAGCGGTGGCCCAGGCCATCTACTTGGCTTTGGAATTCCGGGAGGTCTTCGGCCAGGACGTGGTGATAGATATGTATTGCTATCGGCTGCACGGCCACAACGAAGGCGACGAGCCAGCCTTCACCCAGCCGAAGCTCTACAAGGAGATCCGAGCCCGCAAGACCGTGCGCGAGAGCTACGTCGACAACCTCTTCGCTTTGGGCAGCATCACTCCTGAGCAAGCCGAACGTATAAGCATCGAGCGACGAAGCCGCCTCGACGATGAGCTGGGGGCAGCCAGGGAGCGTCCCCAGAGTAGCAAGCCGGACCTCATGCACGGGCAGGGCGTGTGGCAGGCCTTCGGGGGGGGCAAGGACGTCAAGGTGTCTGAAGTGCCGACCGCGGTCGACGAGAGCAGCCTGAAGGCGAGCCTGCAGAGGCTCACGAACTTCCCCGCCTCTTTCAGACCCCATCCTAAGTTCGGAAGACTCGTCACGCAGCGCGAAGAGATGGTGGCGGGAACCAGGGCGCTCGATTGGGCGGCAGGTGAGGCCTTGGCCTACGCAACCCTTCTCTCGCAGGGCGTTCGCGTCCGTCTGACCGGTCAAGACTCGGAGCGCGGTACCTTCTCCCACCGCCACTCCGTGCTCCACGACAGCGAGAGCGGGGAAGAGCTCAACGTCTACGCTCAGTTTCCGGGGACCTTCGAGGTCCACAACTCTCCGCTCTCGGAGGCCGGCGTTCTGGGCTACGAGTACGGCTATAGCCTCGACTATCCCGAGGGCTTGGTGATCTGGGAGGCCCAGTTCGGCGACTTCATGAACGGGGCACAGGTCATCATCGACCAGTTCATCACCAGCGGCGAGGATAAGTGGAACCGGCTGTCGGGCCTGGTGATGCTCTTGCCCCACGGTTTCGAAGGCCAGGGTCCCGAGCACTCCAGCGCGCGGCTGGAGCGCTTCTTGGTAGCGGCGGCCGACGACAACATCCAGGTCTGTAACCTCACGACGCCGGCTCAGATTTTCCATGCGCTTCGACGTCAGGTACTCCGTCCTATTCGAAAGCCCCTGGTGATCATGTCTCCGAAGAGCCTGCTCCGGCATCCGCGAGCCGTCAGCGCCTGGCGTGACTTCTCCGAGGGGGGCTTCCAGCGGCTGATCGGGGACGTTCGAGAAAGCGTTCAGCCCGACAAGGTCCGCCGTGTCCTCCTCTGCTCGGGCAAGCTCTATTACGAGCTCGAAGAGCGTCGGGAGCGAGAAGGCATCGACGACGTGGCGCTACTCCGGATGGAGCAACTCTACCCCTTGAGCGCCGAGGCCATCGCGACTTGGCTTTCGCCGTATCCCAATGGCGCCGAGTACGTTTGGGTTCAGGAAGAGCCTAAGAACATGGGCGCCTGGGGCTTCATGATGACCGAACACTCGGGGCGGCTGATGGACCGGCCGCTCAGGCTTGTTGCCCGGCCGCCCTCGGCCAGCCCCGCTACGGGCTCCAACAAGGCCCATCGCATCGAACAGGAGCGAATCCTCGAGGAGGCGTTCCGCTAGGTCGCCTCCCGGCGGCCCAGGATCCAAGACCATGGCAGTTGAGCTGAAAGTGCCCTCCGCGGGCGAATCCATCACCGAAGTCACCATCGTGGAGTGGCTCAAGGACGAAGGCGCCTACGCGGAGCTGGACGAGACGATCGCCGTCATCGAGACCGACAAGGCCAACGTCGACGTGAACGCGCCTGTCGCCGGGACCATCCAGAAGATCATCAAGGGTCCGGGAGATGCGGCGGAAGTGGGCGAGGTGATCGGCATGATGGAGCAGGGCGATCGGCCGGCGGCTGCTGCGGCAGTCCCGGCGCCCCTGGCGACTCCGATCCCAGGACCTCCGCCCACCCCGGCCGCCGCGCCTCTCCCTCCTACGCCCGCTTCGGCGCCCGAGCCTGCCGACGGTCCCATCCCCCAGGCCTCCCCCTCGCTGCGGCGGCTGATTCGGGAGAACAAGATCGACGTCACGAATCTTAGCGGCAGCGGGCCCGGAGGTCGGATCGTGCTCGCGGACCTTCGCCAAGGACAGGCCGAGCCCGAAGGCGGCTCCCGAGCTCAGGAGCGAGTCGCCATGACTTCGCTTCGAAAGCGAATCGCTGAGCGCCTTGTCCAAAGCCAAAGCGAAGGCGCGCTCCTCACCACATTCAACGAGGTGGACATGGGGGCGGTCATGACCCTTCGAAAGGCCCACCAGGAAGCCTTCGTCGCCAAGCACGGCATCAAGCTCGGCTTCATGTCCTTCTTCGTGAAGGCCGCAGTAGAGGCCTTGAAGGAGTTCCCGCAGATTAACGCCTTCATCGACGGCGACGCCATCGTCTACAACGACTACTACGACGTGGGCGTGGCCGTCGGCGGCGGACGTGGGCTCGTGGTCCCGGTCATTCGCAACGCGGAGCGACTGAGCTTTGCCCAAGTCGAGAAGACGATCGCTGACTTCGGAACCCGGGCCAAAGCCAACCGGCTGCAGGTGGAGGAGCTTCAGGGAGGCACGTTCACCATCAGCAACGGAGGTATCTACGGGTCTTTGATGTCGACCCCCATCATCAACCCGCCCCAGAGCGGCATCCTGGGCATGCACGCCATTCAGGATCGACCGGTGGTCAAGGACGGCCAGGTCGTCGTGGCCAAGATGATGTACCTGGCCCTGACCTACGACCACCGCCTCGTCGACGGTCGGGAGGCGGTGAGCTTCCTGGTTCGAATCAAGAACATGATCGAGAGCCCGAGCCGTATGCTGCTCGAGGTGTGAGCTCGTTTCAGGTCAGACGAGGTGGCCGGGGGCGGCCCCCCATGTGGGCGAGCTTGGCCTCGTCGAGCTCGATCCGGCCTTCCGCATAGGCCCGGGCCAGCTCCAGGCGGTCGTGACCAAAGAAGAGCAGCTGTCCTTCGGCCACGGTGGGCACCCCGAAGCCGCCCCGCTCGATGAAGGTTCGGGTGTCCGCCTTAAGCTGGGCCCGAAGGCTGCGGTCGAAGGTCGCTGCTTCGGCATCGACCTCGATCTTCAGCTCGTCGAGAAGGGCCTGAAGGGTGGCCGTCGACTCCAGGTCGACGCCTTCGGACCAAGCGGCTTCGAAGAAGCGCGCCACGACCCGGGCCCGGCCGGTCTCATGAACGGCCAGGGTGGTCCGGAGGGCCGGCACCGAGTTGAAAGGGTGCTTGGCTGGACCTTCGACCGGGATGTCGTAGTGGGCGCAGAGGAGGAGCAGGTCGACCAGGCCGGCGTGGCGGCGGACGTCCTCCTCACCCGGACCCTGGACGCCTCGATGGGACAAAATCGAGCCCAAGACCACGGGCGCTGGGGTCCAGCCCTGGCCGCTTCGCTCCAGCAGGCGACAGGCGATGAAGGAATAGGGTGAGATGTAGTCGAAGAAGAAGGTCGTCAAGGCGCAGGAGCCGTCAGGCAGGGGGGATTGCGCCCAAGACGGCCGGCAAAAGCATGCGTAGGCAGAGAATGACGGCCATGGGCGAGAGGTCGAGCCCGCCCATCTTTTCGGGGGGCAGGATCATCCGAAAGGGCCGATAGAGAGGCTCGGTGAGTGTGCTCGTCAGGCTGCGGGGGAACTGTTCAGGGCTGACGACCCAGCTCGCGATGACGTCCACGAGGACGAGCAAAGAGACGGCGTTGACCAGGTAGACCGCAAATTCCACGACCCGAAAACACGCCGATTCGCAGTCAGATTCCAGCGAAAAACACGCGTTCCGAGGCCGGGACGGACTGTTTCAGGGTGAGTCGACGGCTAGAGTTGCGAGATCTTCACTCAGGGTCCTACTTTCCGCGCCGAAACAAGGTTTCGGCCTCCCATGTCTGGTTCCAAGCCAAGGGCGCTGCAGATCGTCCAAGAATTCTCGCTCCCCCTGATCGCCGGCGTCGTGGCGGCGGTGGCTTGGGCCAATTTGGACCACCATTCCTACCACGACTTCATTCACTTCAGCCCCTTCGGCCACGACAGCCACCTCAACTTCCACTTCCTCATGAACGACATCTTCATGGCCTTCTTCTTCGGATTGGCGGCCAAGGAGATCACGGAGGCCGTTCTTCCGGGCGGGGTCCTGAACCCGCCCAGCAAGGCCGTGAACCCTCTCTTGGGGACCTTGGGCGGTGTGCTTGGGCCCATCGGCGCCTACTTCGGCTATGTGGCGCTCACAGGACACTGGGATATTGCCAACGGTTGGGGCATCCCTACCGCCACCGACATCGCGCTCGCCTGGCTCGTGGCTCGGATCATCTTCGGCGCCACCCACCCTGCGGTGAGCTTCCTCCTGCTGCTCGCGGTCGCCGACGACGGCATCGGCCTAGGCATCATCGCGATCTTCTATCCCGACCCCGAGAACCCGGTTCGGCCCATCTTCCTGCTCCTGGTGGCTTTGGCCATAGCCGCCGCCTTCGTCCTCAAGAGGCGGCGGGTGAAGGCCTGGCAGCCCTACGTGCTGGTACCGGGCGTCCTCAGTTTCTTCGGGCTGTTCTTGGCCCACCTGCACCCGGCTCTGGCTTTGGTTCCGGTCGTCCCCTTCATGCCCAGCGCGGTGACCGACGAGGGGCTCTTCATGGAGTCCGAAGGGGGGCATCAGACCGACACCCTCAACAGGTTCGAGCACACCCTCAAGCTTCCGGTCGATCTGGGTCTTTTCGGCTTTGGTCTCGCCAACGCCGGCGTGGAGTTCAGCAGCATGGGGCCCGCGACCTGGGCCGTCCTCGGTGGACTCGTGCTCGGCAAGAGCGTGGGCATCTTCGGCTTCTCGGCTTTGGGCCACGCCATCGGCTTCAAGCTCCCCGAAGGCATGAACTTCGCGAGCCTGTTCGTGGCCGGGATGGTGGCGGCCCTCGGATTGACGGTGGCGCTCTTCGTGGCCGGCGTCGCCTTCACAGACCCCAGCCTGCAGGGCGCGGCCAAGATGGGCGCGCTCTTTTCGGCCGGCGTGGCCCCGGTGGTGATCGTTCTTGGTCGACTCCTGGGCGTCGGCGGCCAAGCCAAGTCGTCGCCCGCAAGCAGCGCTCCGAGCGGCGTGCCCGCCAGCGCCGAGAACTGACGATCCGTCCCTCATCTGGTGGTTGCCGAGGTACCAACCACCAGGCCTTGATGTCGTCACTGTATGCTTCTAGAGTCCCGGGATCGAAGCGAGAGACCAAGACCAGGTCGTAGAGGCCTGGGAGCGGGCCTTGGACCAGCTCGACCGCACTCCGAGTCTGCAAGAAGCACCGGAGCTGGATCCGGCCTCGATGGTCGTCGAGTACCGCATCGACCTTCGAGAGAGCCGCCTTCGGGATCAGCTCGTTCTCGTCTTTTATGGCCGGACTCCCAAGGAGCCCCTTCCGCATCGCCTGGAGCTCGACGAGCGGGCGGTCGCGGCCTGGGCAGGTGAACAAGATCGCCGTCTCCTGGCCTGGCTTCTGGGCTCGGGCCCGGAGGAGCGGGGGCGTGTCGGCATGGAGTGCCGGCCTCGTTTCGCCCGGAGCGTTCTCCGGCCGGGGCTCTATGAGCACGTGCTGCCCGAGCTCTGCCGTACCGGCCGACTCTTTGCCGACCTCGGCGTACCGGGCTCCACGCCCACGGGGCCGATCCGTTGGGACGAGGCCGGCTTTCACCAGCTGGGCCTGGTCTTCGAGCGGGACGAAGATGGGCAAAGACTCGGCGGGCGGCTCCATCGAGACGGGCAGAGCTCGTCGGTCCTCGAGGCCGGCTTATTCCTGTCGTCGGGCCTCTTTCTCGAGGACGGCCACCTGCGCCGGGTTGAGAGCGCGGTCGAAGGGGGCTGGGCGGTCCGCCTTCGCCGGACGGGGCCCATCGAAGTTCCGGCCGGGGCCGAGGATCGCTTCGTCGTCCGCCTGGCCCAGATCCCCGATCTCCCCGAGCTAGAACTCCCGCCCGAGCTCCACTGGGCCCGGGTCCGGGTGCCGCCTCGACCCATGCTGGAGCTGAGCGCAGAAACGGATGGCCTGCATGGCGTGTTGCGCTTCGACTACGACGGCTTCCGGGTCGGGCCCGAAGACCGAGGCGCCCACGTTGCTCAGCTCGACGGCCGTCATTTGATGAAACGGGATCGAGGGGCAGAGCAACGGGCGCGAGAGCGCCTCCGCGGCCTCGAACTGCTTGGTGAGGGCGGTTGCTTGGTGCCTCGAAGGCGAGTGGCCGAGGTGGTGCGGACGCTCCTAGGCGAGGGCTGGGGAGTAGAGACCGATGGCGATACGGTCCGAGCAGGGGGCGTACTCAAGGCCAAGATCCGATCTGGTATCGACTGGTTCGATCTAGAAGGAGGCGCGGTCTTCGACGAGGACGCGACCGCATCCTGGCCCGAGCTCTTGTCGGCGGCCCAGCGGGGCGACGGCTTCGTTCGGCTGTCCGACGGCTCCCGGGGCCTCATGCCCGAAGGTCTGGACCGCTACGTCGCCTTGGCGCGTTTCGCCGTTCCGCGCATGGAGACGCTCCGCTTTGGTACCTCCCAGGCCGGTGTCCTCGACGCCCTCTTGACCGGACACGGCGAGGTCGATGCCGACATCAAATTCGAACGATTGCGTCGAGCATGGAAGCGGATCGACCCGCAGAAGATCGAAGAGCCACCTGGCTTCTCGGGAAAGCTGAGAGACTATCAGCGCAAAGGGGTCGCGTGGCTCAGATGGCTCGAAGCCACCGGCTGCGGAGGCTGCTTGGCCGATGACATGGGTCTGGGCAAGACCGTGCAGGTCCTGTGCTGGCTCCAGGGTCGGCACCCGCCCGGCGCCCGTCCAGAAGGCCCAAGCCTGATCGTGGTCCCCAAGAGTTTGGTGGGCAATTGGGCGGCGGAGGCGGCCAAGTTCACGGGGCTCTCGGTCCACGTTCACGGCGGGCCGGATCGAAAGCAGAAGCTGTCTCGGCTTCAGGAGGTGGACCTCGTCCTCACGACCTATGGCACCCTCCGGAGCGACATCCTGGAGCTGATGGACACTCGCTTCCACACCGTGGTTCTCGACGAGGCTCAGGCGATCAAGAACCCTCGTTCCCAGTCGGCCAAGGCCGTTCGTTTGCTCCGAACCCAACAGAAGTTGGCCGTCAGCGGGACGCCCATCGAGAACGGTCTCGACGAGCTCTGGTCCCTCTTCGACTTCTTGAATCCCGGGATGATGGGAGATCTGGATGTCTTTGTGGCGCCGGGTCGGGAGTCCGACGACGACTGGCTGGAGGCCGTTCGTCGGAGTTTGAAGCCCTTCATGCTTCGGCGAACCAAGGCCCAGGTCCTGACGGAGCTGCCCGGCAAGACGGAGCAGACGATTCGCATTCCGCTCTCCGACGAAGAGCGGAGGCGCTACGACGAGCTGCGGGACCACTATCGTCGGGCGCTCAAGGGACGAATCGAGGCCGACGGTGTGGGTGGGAATCGGATCCAGGTCCTCGAGGCTTTGCTGCGTCTGCGGCAGGCTGCTTGCCATCCCGGGCTCATCGACCCCGGGCGCCGAGGAGAGCCTTCGTCCAAGCTCGACTTCCTGGTCGAGCGGGTCCGGCAGCTGGCCAAGGCCGGCCACAAGACCCTGATCTTCAGCCAGTTCACCGCCATGCTGGAGATCGTCGGCCCGGCCCTGAAGGAAGCGGGGGTCGGGTTCGTCCAGCTCGACGGCCGCACCCGGGACCGAGACGCGGTCGTGAATCGCTTCCGCGAGTGCGATGACTGCAAGGCCTTCCTCATCAGCATCAAGGCCGGTGGATGCGGGCTGAACCTGACCCAGAGCAGCTACGTCTTCATTCTCGATCCTTGGTGGAACCCGGCGGTCGAGGCCCAGGCCGTGGACCGGGCCAACCGTATGGGTCAGAAGAACCGCGTCGTCGCGATGCGCCTCATCGGTGAAGACACGGTTGAAGAGAAGATCGTGGCCCTTCAGGCCGAAAAGCGAAAGCTGGCCGACGCCATCGTGACCGCCGAGGCGCGCACCCTCAAAGATCTGGATGCGGCGGACGTCGAGGCTCTTCTGAGCTGACTTGGCCAGGGCCGACGCGTCCGTCCCCCGACTTCGATGGACGAAATCGATGGCGGGCAGCGTCGGAGCGTTGACCCAGGCTCAGCCTTCTCCGGCCAGAGGATAGATGGGACGGATGTCGACCGGTACGCCATCGAGCCGCTTCAGGGCCGCTTCAACCGGAGGACTGAGGACGCCTTTGTCGGCCAGAAGCGCATCCGCCTTCGTCTTGTCGCCTTCGTGCTGCAGCATCAGGATGTCCCGCAGGAGGGCTCGATTGGATTTCGTGAGGGCGTCGTGGTCGATGGCGAAGCGGCCCTCGACCACCCTGACCGCTCCGTCGTCCAGGTAACGGTTCAGCTGGACGGCAGCCCCTTTGCCGTGGGCTTCCGAGGTTCCGAAGCGCACGCTCCGGAAGAGGCCAGCAAAGTATGAGCTTAGGAAGGGAACCCGGAAGTCCTTAGGTAGCTCGCCTCGTTCGATCATGAAGAGCACATTGTAGGCGCCCATGACGTCGGCCTTGCACTCCTCGAGGGGCGAATAGGACGCGCCGAGAGCCAGCCGGACCTCCATCTTCTCACCATCGACCTCGGTGAAGGCGGGACCGAGGGAGTGGCTCAGCTCGTGGAACAGAACCTGGTCGAAGAAGGCCTCTGACGACAGCTCGCCTTGATGGGCTTCGACCAAGACTTTGGCCGCGATGGGGCGGAGGATTTTCTCGAACTTGGTCTGGATGAGGTTTCGAAGCAGGACCTTCTTGGCGCCCTTTTCTTTTCGGACCCGTTCGTCGTTGGGAAGGTTGAAGGCAATGGTCTGAACCGACTTCCGGGCGTCGCCGGAGGTAAAGACCAGGTCCACGACCCGAATCGGGCTCTCGGCGCCGCGCTTCGTCTTCACTTCGTGGGGAACGGGCAGATTCTGCTCCATCGCGGGCAAGAGGGCCTTGTACTTGGCCAAGGCCGACGAGGCTTTGGGGTCGCTCACCGTCACGAAGGACTCGTACGAGGCCTTGAGGCCCAATAGCTTGTCTTCATAGGTCTCGTAGGGGCCGATGGTGACCTCGACCCTCGAGTCCAGGTCCATCCAGGCCTTGTCCGATTCGTAGTAGTCGTCGGAGCGGAAGGCGGCGGCTCGCAGTTTCAGGAAGCGAGCCAGGCTGTCGTTCCGGGTCGCAGCAGCGGCGGCCTCGAGCTTCTGGGCCGCAGGCTCCAGCCACTCGGCGAAGGCTTCGCTATAGGGGACGGCCTTCAAGCTCCGACCGTCCCGCTGGACCAGGGTGAAGAGGCTCTCCAGGGCGGCTTTCTGCTTGGGATGCTCGGTCACGTAGGTCTTGAATTCGGCCTCGTCGAGGTCTTCGGGATAGAAGCCGGCCCCCGGCGGGCGGTCGCCTTCGATCGCGAAGGGTGCGTGGTGATCCTGCCGATCCCAAGGGCCGCGCATGATCCGAAAGTAGGCCAGCTTCGTCGCCTCGTCCTCGAGGGCCTCCGCCAGAGCCGGGTTGCCGGCCCAGGCCTGCCGATCAAAGACGGGGTCCAGCAGTCGAGAAGCCTCGATGAGAAGCTTCAGAGCTTCTCTCTCCGACTCAGGGAGGGTCTCAACGGACGCGCTCAGCTTCGCCGGGGCGAACTGGGCCACCTTGGCTTCGAGTTTGGGCGTAGCTTCGGGCTCGGGTGGAGGCTCTGCCGTCTCGGGGGCGCCGGCGGAAGGCGAACGCTGGGCGTCCGGGCGCTCGGCCGGACAGGCGAAGACAAGGGGTGTGGCGAGGATCAGCAGGCGGCGCATGAAGGGGCGCTACTCGATCCGGACTTCGAGGTCATCCGTCGGTGTCGGCGCAGCTCAGGTTCACGCCGCCCGGATGGCGTCGAGCGCAGCTGGCCACGACCTCCATCGAGCATCGGTTCGCAGTCTCGAGGCACTGGACGTAGGCTGCGAAGGCCTCGCGCTGTTCGACCGAGCAGTGCTCTATCCGCTCTCGGCACATCGCGTCCGGGGTGTAGCTGACGTCTGTTCCTACGCAGCTTCGGGCGAAGAAGGCGTCGCGACGGGCGCAGATATCGGTTGCGCAGGCCGAGGCCAGGAGGGCGAGCAAGAGAGCAAAGCGCACTCCCGCACCCTCGGGGGCTCTGAGCTCCGGGTCAAACCGGTTCGGATTGTGCGCGCCGTCCCAGCATGCGATGGCAAGCCCCCGTGGAGCTTGGCGCGCCTCGCCGACGACGCAGTCCGCTGACGCTGCTCATTCCGATCCTGCTCGTCTTCGCCGTCGGCGCCTACACCGGCCTCCGATCCGGGACTGCGCCAGAGCTCGCCCTGGAGCTCGGCCCGGCTCTGGGTCGCCAGGCCACGGTCGAGCTCCAGGTGGGCCCAAGCTCCCGAGGGGTGGAGCTTCTGAGGCTGGTCGCCGCCCAGGGAGAGCAAAAGACCGTCGTGCTCGAAGAGAAGCGCAAGGTCGTGCCGGTGTGGAGGGTCGGCAGTGCCACCGTCGGCTTCGTCCGCTCGGTCGAGCTGGATGCCCAAGCTCTGGGCCTTCAGGAGGGCCCTGTTCGGCTTCGCGCGGAACTCCGCTCGGCCGGGGCCTGGCTCCAAGCGGGGACCGAGGTCAGCGTCGAGGTGGAGCGGCCGGTCTTGCTCCGCCCGCCGCGACTGTCCGTCCCGACCCAGGCGGTCATCGTCGCCCAAGGCGGTAGCGAGCTGGTTCGGTACCAGGTCGAAGACCGGGCCGTCCGCCATGGGATTCAGGTCGGCAATCTGACCTTTCCTGGCCAGCCCCTGGAGGGGACGCCCGACATGTTCGCGCTCTTTGCCGTCCCTCACGACAAGAGCGACGCAGAGGGCATCGTGGTCTTCGCCGAAGACGTGGTGGGAAACCGCGCCGAGGCCGCCTTCATACGGACCTTCCAAGCCAAGCCGCTCACCAGAGATACGATTCGGGTGACGGACTCGGTCATGGAGCGCGTGGTCCCCCGAATCATGACCCGGACGCCCAGTCTGAAGGACAGAGGCTCGCTCCTGGCCAACTACATCCAGATCAACGCCGATCTGCGCGCCGAGCTGGCGGAGCAGCTCGTCGCGCTGGGGCAGAAGAGTGAGCCTTCCTTCTTGTGGCGCGGGGCCTTCGTTCAGATGCCGGCCAAGGTCGTGTCTAGGTTCGCCGACCGTCGAACCTATCTGTACGAGGGCAAGAAGGTGGACCAGCAGGATCACCTCGGCTTCGATTTGGCCTCGGTGGCCAAGGATGCCGTACCGGCGGCCAACGGAGGGATCGTCGTGCTGGCTGAGTACTTCGGCATCTACGGCCAGACCGTCGTCCTGGACCACGGCTACGGGCTCATGAGCCTGTACGCCCACCTGTCGCGGATCGACGTGGCCATGGGTGACCGCGTGGAGAAGGGTCAGACTCTGGGGCGAACCGGAGCGACAGGCTTGGCCCTCGGCGACCATCTGCACTTCACGACCATGGTCCGAGGGATTCCGGTCTCGCCGCTGGAGTGGTGGGACGCTCAGTGGGTCAAGAACCGCATCGCCGCCAAGCTCGGGCCGGCGGCGAGCATCAGCGAAGAGGATTGAGCATGGCCAAGACCAAGCATCGCAAAGACAAGCACAAGAACAAGAAGCCGAAGCTCGCGAGCAAGGCTGACAAGTACGAGATGTACCAGGCCGCAGTACAGGCGCCGGACGTGGACGTAGAGTTCTTCGCTCGAGTGTATCGCGAGGTCTACAAAGGGGTTGCGAAGCGGCTGCGTGAAGATTTCTGCGGCACCTTCGCCGTCTGCTGTGAATGGGTGAAGAGCCACTCGGAGCGGCGCGCGATTGGCGTGGATCTGGATCCAGAGCCATTGGATTGGGGTCGGGCCCACAACATGGCGCCTCTAGCGCCGGCCGAAAAGAAGCGCATCGAGCTTCTGGAAGCCGACGTTCTGGCCGCGACGACGGGGAAGGTCGACATCGTCGCCGCCCAAAACTTCTCCTACTGCATCTTCAAGACTAGAGAAGAGCTGCGCCGATACTTCGAAGTCGCTCGAGCAGCACTCGATGAGAAGGGGGTCCTCATTTGCGACCTTTTTGGGGGCTACGAGTCCATGGAGGATGATCGGGAGGAGCTGACCGAGTACGATGGATTCGACTACGTCTGGGACCAGCATACCTTCGACCCCGTCACCCACTTCGGCACTTATCGGATCCACTTCCGATTCAAGGATCGGAGCGAGATGACGAATGCCTTCGTGTACGACTGGCGCCTATGGTCCATCCCCGAAGTTCGAGAGCTGATGCTGGAGGCCGGCTTCGAGGATGCCTTCGTGTATTGGGAAGAGACCGACGAAGAGTCGGGGGAGGGCAACGGGAACTACGTTCGGACCGAGAAGGGCGAGTGTGACCCGGCCTGGAATGCCTACATCGTCGGCGTCAAGTAAGCCGGGTCCACCTGAGGTGTAGGCGCCTACATGCTGCACGCAGTCGTAGCGGCTTGAATCTCGGCCGTACAACCGGTCGGGGTCGCGCAATCTACGTTCGCGAGGCAGTTTGCATAGTCGTTGATGGCGGAGGCGCAGGCGGCCGAGGCGTCTTCCACCGAAACGTCGGGCTCGCCAGCACACTCGGAGCGGCAGCCTTCCACAGGGACGGGTAGACAGCGTTCGACGAAGCTGCAGGTCGCATCGCAGAGGTTTTCGACGATGTCAGCCGAGCTCATGCCACCGCTCCCGTTGCCGCCACTTCCGTTGCCGCTTCCGTTGCCGGAGGTTCCGTTCGTTCCTTCGTCTTCTCCGCAGGCCGACATCGAGCCGGCCAAGATGGCACAGAAGAGGATGCTCATCATTCGCATGCCGACCTGCGTAGAACCCGCGGCTCCGCGCCGCAAGGTGGCCCGTTCAGAAAGTTGGGGCCGCTCAGGCCTCGGCCGATGCGGCCTCGGCGGGGCTTTCGGACGTGAGCTCGTCCGAGGACGGTCCCTTGGCCGCCGGGACCGAGATCCAGAAAATCGAGCCTCTCGGGAAGGCAGCTTCGACACCGACGCCACCCTGCATCGACTCCATGAAGTGCTTCACGATGGCCAAACCCAGTCCAGTGCCGCCCATGTCCCGAGACCGGCCAGGATCGATGCGATAGAAGCGCTCGAAGATCCGCGCCTGATGTTCGGGCTTGATGCCGGGGCCATCGTCTTGAACCTCGACCTTCAGTTGCTCCCCGTCACGATCGGCCCGAATGGAGACGTGGCCCCCCTCCGGTGTGTATTTGATGGAGTTGTCCAGAAGGTTGAGCAAGGCCTGATCCAGTGCCTTGGCGTCGGCCATCGCTCGTAAATCGGGCTGTGTCGCGACCTCCACCATGATCCGGCGCTGCTCAGCTTTGCTCTCCACCGCCTCCACAGCTCGTTGAACCGCCGATCCAAGGTCGACTTCGGTCAGGTCGAAGGTGAATCGGCCCGCTTCGACTCGAGACAGATCCAGCAGGTCGGCGATGATTCTGGATAGCCGTTCCGAGTTCCGGTGCAGGGCCTCGACGAATGCCCGGGCACGCTCCGGATCTTCGAGGGCGCCTCCGAGCAGAGTCTCCGCATTGGCTCGGATGATCGACACAGGGGTTCGCAGCTCATGGGAGACGTTCGCCACGAAGTCTTTGCGTACAGTTTCCAATCGACGCATGTCGGTGACGTCGTGCATGACGATCACGGTGCCCGCGCTCAGGCGGAGGGGTCGGGCCCGACCGAGGACCCGTCGCGGACGCTCGGCCCCGATGGGAAACTCGATGGATGCCTTGCCGGCTTGGCCCTGATGGGCGAGTTCGCTCAATGAAGGCACGCGGATCGCGTCTTCCAGAATTTGACCGACGGGGCTCTCTTCTAGGCCCAGAAGCTCGAGGGAGGCCTTGTTGACAAGGGTGATCTTCCGGTCGCCGTCCAGGACGAGCAGGGCTTCGCTCATGCTCTGGAGCACCGTCTCGAAGCGTCCCCTCTCTTGGGCCAGTTGAGCGACCGTCCGCTCGGCTTGCTCGGCGACTCGCTGGAATGAACCCAGCCGTCTCGACCCGTCAACCGGGCGCGGGGGCACCGAAGCGAGCTTCCGAGCGCTGTCCTCGAGACGAACGAGCACGCCCGTCATCAAGTAGGAAGCGAGGAGGCTCAAGGAGAGGGCGGCAGCCAGTCCGACCAGGCCTCCGAGGAGAAGTAGATAGCGCAGCCGGGTCCTGGCGTCCTCGAGAAGATCCACCAGCATCGCGACCCGAATGATGTACTCGCCCTTGGGCTCGGAGGGGACGGCCGCGTACATCAGTTCCTCGCCGAGTGTAGTGCTGGTGCGTTGGCTAATGCCGAGCTCACCGTTCTGCGCCTGCTGGACTTCGGGGCGATCGCCGTGGTTGTCGAGGTTCCCGAGTCGGTCGGATGGAATCTCCGAGTCGGCCACCACGACGCCATCCCTTCGAATGATCGACAGCCGAAGCTCAGCCGCCCGACCGAGCGCCCGGACGTCCTGAGCGAGGTGGTCGCTCTCGAGGCTGCGCCGTGCGGCCAGTGCTTCGCGAAGCGTTCGGGCTTGGGCCGCGATGTGATTCTCGGTCCGAGCGGCGTGCCAGCGCAGAAGGCTGGAGTCCACGTAGGCGAAGGAGGCCAGACCGACAATGCCGACCAAGCCCATGGCCAGGAGGAAGATCTTGAGGCGGAGGCCCATTCTCACTCGGCCTGAGGGCGAAATCGATAGCCGACCCCGCGCAGGGTCTCGATGTACTCACCGGCTGCGCCGAGCTTTTGACGCAGACGCTTCACGTGGGTGTCGACGGTTCGGGTGCTGACGTCGGCCTGGATGCCCCACACGTCGTCGAGCAGCTGCTTTCGGCTCTGAACGCGCCCTTTGCGGTGGAGGAGGGTCGTGAGCAGTTTGAACTCGAGGGCGGTCAGCACAACCTCGTTTCCGTCCAGCCAGACTTGATGGGCCTCCGAGTCTACGCGAAGTCGACCGAAGGCCACGTCGACACTGGCCTCCGGGGTGGACGGCTGGGTTCGCCGCAAAACCGCTCGCAGTCTCAGCAAGAGCTCCCGGACGCTGAAGGGCTTGGTGACGTAGTCGTCGGCGCCGACCTCGAATCCCACGACGCGGTCGATCTCCTCACCCTTGGCGGTGAGCATGACCACCGGTACATGGCGGGTTTCGGCCCGATTCTTCAGCCGTCGGCAGACCTCTGTGCCCGGCATATCGGGCAACATCAGGTCGAGGAGGACGATGTCGGGGGTCGGAGTGTGCTCGGCCAGGTCGATGGCTTCCTGGCCCGAGAGAGCGGACCGGGTCTGGTAGCCTTCCCGCTGGAGGTTGTATTCCAAGGTCGTGACGAGATCGCTCTCGTCGTCTACGATCATCACCAGTCCCGACATCAGAGCTCCTCTACACCCCCGAGGGTGGCGTTCATGTGACAAGCACAGGTATCGGGCAGCTGTCGAGGCGGCCTTGTTCAGACGTCCTTGGCCAGTCGAAAGCCCTGAAAGGCCCAGCGCTGATGGGGGTAGAAGAAGTTGCGGTAGGTGGCGCGAATGTGGCTCTGGGGGGTCGCGAAGCTCCCGCCGCGCAGAACGACCTGATTGGACATGAATTTCCCGTTGTATTCGCCCAAGGCGCCGGGCAGGGCCCGAAAACCGGGATAGGGCGCGTAGGCCGACTGGGTCAGCTCCCAAAGGTCGCCAAACAGGGCCGACAAGGCCCCGGAACCGACCGGGGCCGGGGAGCGACGCCCGGACTCCAAGAACACGCCCTCGACCGGGGTCTGGGAGGCCGCGTGCTCCCATTCGTACTCGGTGGGGAGTCGGGCACCCGACCAACGAGCGTAGGCATCGGCTTCATAGAAGCTGACGTGCATCACGGGTTCGGTCGGGAGAAGCGGCCGCTCACCCTCGAGATGAAAAACGTGCCACCGACCATCGAGCTTGCGCCAATAGAGGGGCGCTTTGATGCCTTGGTCCTGGACCCAGGCCCAGCCGTCGCTCAGCCAGAGCTCCGACTGCGCATAGCCATCGTCCTCGACGAAGCGAAGGTACTCTTCTGCGCTCACGGGCCGGTCTGCAAGCTCGAAGGGCACCAGGTTTTGAAGGTGAGATGGACCCTCGTTGTCGAACGCGAATGCGTCACCCCGATGGCCGAAGGGGTGAAGCCCCCCCGAAAATCGGGTGTAGCCGCATGCTTCCACCGGATTCGAGGCTTCGAGCACCCTCGTATCCTGAGGAGGAAAGGGGTGCGTGCCCAGGACGTGTTTGATGTCCATCAAGAGCAGCTCTTGATGCTGCATCTCGTGATGGAGGCCGATGACGATGCGCTGCTCGACCTCCTTCCATTGGGACTCGGGCAGGGACTCGATCAGGCTCGACACACGTTCGTCGATGGAACGGCGGTAGGTCCACACCTCCTCCAGGGGCGGTCGACACAGTGCGCCTCGCTGAGCTCGCGGCTGCCTAGCACCCATGGCTTCGTAGTAGGAGTTGAATAGGAAGGGGAAAGTGGGGTCGTGGACCCTCTCGTCCCCGAAGGGTCGCAAGACGAAGGTCTCGAAGAACCATGTGGTGTGGCCGAGGTGCCACTTCGTCGGGCTGACGTCGGCGCAAGTCTGCGTCGTCATGTCTTCCGCCGTGAGCCCTCGTGTCAGCTCCGAGGTGGTCGAGCGCACCGAATGGTAGCGGCTCATCACGCGGGAGCGTCGGAGCTCGTTGGCGGAGGTCACGGCACGAGCTCCGTCGAGGGTGCCAGGCGAAGGACGCAGAACAGCACATCGGGGTCGGTCCATCGCTCTTCCAGGGTCCAGCCCGCCGAACGCGCGAAGTCCTCCAATCCTTCCAGTCGATACTTGTGGCTGTTCTCGGTGTGGATGCGTTCACCGTCCTCGAAGCTGAGCTGCATGTCGAGGTCTCGAATGTGCACCGCCTGCCGACGACGACTCTCCAAGTGCATTTCGATGCGCTCGAGGTCCTCGTTCCACAAGGCGACATGACGGAAAGCGTCAAGGTCGAAGTTCGCACCCAAAACCCGATTGATATGTCGCAGGGCGTTGATGTTGAACTCTGCCGTTACGCCTTCGGGATCGTCGTAGGCTCGCACCAAGACCTCGGTATCCTTGACCAGATCGAGACCTATCATCAGCCGGTCCTCGGCATGAGCTTGGGCAGAGATGGATGCGAGGAAGGCGCGGGCGTCGCCCCTCGGGAAGTTGCCTATGTTGCCGCCTACGAACATTCCGAAGCGAGGCTGCTGGGTCTTTTGGTGAACGATGTCCACGGCCGCTTCGTATGACGCTACCAAAAGGTCCATCCTCAGGCCTGGCATACGTTCGGTCAGCCGCTCGGCTGCTCCGACCAAGGCACTCTCGCTGATGTCGGTGGCTAGGTAGCGAACGGAGGCGTCCCGCTCCCAGGCGATTCGAACCAGATGCTCCGTCTTCAGGCTGCTTCCGCTTCCGAGTTCGTAGAGGAGCTGGGGTCGGCGCGGAGAGTCGAGAATGGCCTGGCCGTGGGTCTTCAAGATGAGTTCTTCGGTCCGGGTGACGTAGTAGCTCGGAAGGCGACAGATCTGCTCGAACAACTCCGAACCTCTCGCGTCGTAAAAGAGAATCGGCCGAAGCTCTTTGGGACTCTGGGAAAGGCCCTCGCGCACGATCTGGGAGACGTCTTGGCTTCGGATGCTGTTGGGAACCCGTCTGATGGCGTAGCGGTCTCCCTCCGCTCGGGGCTGATCGGATTCCCTCATTCCGCGGGGACGCTAACAACCGCTCTGAACGGCGGCAAGGCATCCATGACCACTACCTTCTTTTGGCCCATGCTCTCCCTTCTGCAAGCTGGCTTTCGAGTTCCGAATCCCTTCGGAGTGCCTTCCGGCTCGTGCTAATTTGCGCCGGGTGTCGACGAGCATCCTTCTCCTTCCGCTCTTGCTTCCCGGGGTGGCGACCGAGCCTGGTGCCGGGCTGCTGGACACAGTAGGCACCCCGACGGTGGCTCACGTGGACCCGGAGTGCGACCGGCTCTTCGGGGACGTCGAGCAGCGAGCCGAGAATGAACTGAGCCGAGCTCGGCGACTGGTCATGGTGCGGGAGGGGCCTTCCTACATCGACGTGGTCCAGACCGGAGGTTGGGACGATCCAACCGAAATCGCCATCCGCGGGTTGAGCGTCGTGGAGACCTCAATCGGAGAGGGTACGGCCGTGATTCAGGTGCTTCCCGAGCTAGGATTCTGTGAGCCCGGAGAGTACGAGGTCCACGTGGACGATGCCATTGGATCCAGCGGTCGCATCCTTGCCGTGTTCGACTCCGTCGTCATGATCGAGCACGAGGGTGCGCTTCGCTTCTTGCGGCTCCAAGGCTCAGGTGCGCGGCCCGTCTTCAAAGTGTCTTGGCAGTCTCGCTTTGCCGTGGTCGCTCCGACCAAGAGTGCGGGCCCCTCTCGCGCGGCCAAGTCCCGACGTCGTCGGAAGCAGTGAGTCCTTGCCTCGGCCCAGGCCTTTGCGACTGCACGGTCACCATGCCGTTCTCGCCGTCTTGGAGCGTCGGCCCGAGGCCGTGGAGCGCCTCTTTCTGACCAAGGAGCGGGCGCGGGGCCTTGGAGAACTGCTCAAACGAATGGCCAGGGCGCGCCGAAGCTACCGTGTTCTTCCCGAAGACGAACTTCAGGACTTGGCCAAGAGTCCTCATCACGAGGGCTTGGTGGCCGACGTGATGGACAAGCCAGCAGCGGATGACTCCGCCCTGTTCGCACACGGCCGACCTGTGATGGCCTTGGATCGGGTCGAGAACCCCAACAACTTGGGTGCGGTCTGCAGAAGCTGTGCTCACTTCGGAGCTGGGCTTCTGACCCGGGGCGGGCCGGTCCGCCTTCAAGGCGCTGCCGCCCGGGTGGCCCAAGGGGGGGCGGAAGTCGTGGCCCACCGACGGGTCGATGCCTGGGGTCCGGTACTCCGTCGCGCTCGTCGATCCGGCTACGTGTGCTGGGCTCTGGATGGCAGCTCGGAGAAGGATCTGTTCGCAGCCGCCGTTCCACAGCGTGTGCTCTGGATCGTGGGCAACGAGAAGGAAGGCGTATCCGAGGAGGGATTGAAGCTGTCGGACGCGGTCTTCCGTCTGGGCGGTACGGGCGGGGTCGAAAGCCTCAACGCGTCCGTGGCGGCGGGAGTCGCGCTGGCCCTCCATCGCCGAGCGTGGACTAGGTCCATCGATTGACCGCCCAGAGGGGCCCGAGGGCGCTCAGGATGGCGCCGCGACGTCGAGGGCCTGGCGGAAGCGCGCGTAGTGGTGCATCCGCAGACCGTAGGGCACGGGATCGGGCCATGAGCCCTTGCCGCCCATGATCAGCAAGGACCCCGATTGCTGGATCGGCGCCCACAGCTTCTCTACCAGATCCGTCAAGATCTCGGTCCGGCTCGTCTCGGAGGCGGACACGACCACCACTCGAGGCTTTCGGACGTGGAGGAGGGAGACAATTTCTGCCGTGGGAAGGCTGACCGTCATCGAACGGGTCGTCCAGCCGGCCTCTCGCGCGCACAGCTCGGCCAGAAGCACGCCGAAGGTGTGGGTCTCGCCGTCCGGGAGGCAAAGTAAGCACTCGGGCTTGTTGGCGCTCGGGGGCAGGGTTTCGATGGTCCGGATCAGAGCCCGAGATAGGCGCTCGCTCGCTGAGTGCTCGTCGGCAATGCTCATCGTGCCGTTGGCCCAGCGGAGCCCGATGGCGTCCAGCACGAGACTGAGGCGATCCGCTACGCGAAACCATGCGCCTTCTCGGCTCCGAAGCGCGTACAGCTCCGATAGGACGCTGTACTCGTCGGAAGCGCTCTGGAGCAGGTCGACCCAGTGGTCGATGAACTCCTTCGGCGGCTCACGATGGGATTGGAGCAGGGCTTCGACCTGGGAACGGGAGAAACGACGGTGGCCTCCTGCCGTCCTTACGCATTCCAGCAGCCCCTCATCTGCCCAGCGTTTCACAGTTGACGGTCCGACACCCAAGCGTCGAGCCGCGTCTCGCGTCGTCAGAAGACTTTCGTTTGCTTCGCCCACGGAGGGACTGTGCAGAGACTTTCGCCCGCGGCCAAGAGGTAGAACGAATTTTTCCGCGTATTTCCACCTACTCCGCCCAGAATTCATCTAAGGGTTGACGGTGGCGTCGCAAAAATCTCGCAGGTCGGAAGACATGACGCATACGGCAGCTTTTGTCCAAGCACGGGTAAGTCGACGGCCTCGAACCCCCGTCCGCCTGACGTGGGTGGGCTCGACCGATGGCAACTTGGAAGCACTCTGCGCGCGCGACCTCGGGCCCCTTCAGCACCGTCGGACGGGAGCGCCTCGACGCTTCCGCTCTCCGCTCCGCCGAGACGACCCGAAAAGCTCATCCTGGGCCTCGAAGGGCGGCCCAAAAGGCTCTTTATCTAGGCAGAGGAAAGGGCTAGGTCTCCGCGCGTCGAAGTTGCTTCGACGAGAGGAACACGAAGTCAGATGGCACAAATCTTCCCGCGAAGTGCCAACGCGTTGGTTCGCGTCAGCATCGCGGTGGTGGTCCTGGTGGTGGCGAGCATCGTCGTGCTCGCCTACGCCATCAACTCCAGCGGTTACATCACGCGTCAGGACCTGATCCGCCACCAGGATGTGCCGTTCAGCCATCGGCACCACGTGCAGTCGATGGGGATCGACTGCCGGTACTGCCACTGGATGGCCGAAGAAGGCCACTATGCAGGCATTCCGCCCACCCACACCTGTATGACCTGTCACTCCCAAATATGGCCCGAGTCGCCCATGCTGGAGCCGGTTCGAAACAGCTATGCGAAGGACGAGCCGCTGGTCTGGAACAAGGTCCATGACCTCCCGGACTACGTCTACTTCAACCACAGCATCCACCTGAAGAATGGAATCGGCTGCACGAGCTGTCATGGCCAAGTGCAGAACATGGCTCTCGTGTGGCAGGAGAATTCGCTCCATATGAGCTGGTGCCTGGAGTGCCACCGTAACCCAGAGAAATTCATTCGCCCCAAGAGCGAGATCTACAACATGACGTGGGATCCTAGCCCAGCCGAGCAAGCCGAGCTCGGGCCAGAGCTGGTGGAGGAGTACGACGTCGCAACGCAGGACCACTGCTACACGTGTCACCGATGAGCGGAACCGACTTGGACATCGCCACGCTGCGCGCTCGTCTCGAGGCCGACGACGGCCCCGACCGCTGGACGAGCCTGGATAATTTGGCGCGGACCCCAGAATTCGAATCCTGGGCCAGCTCCGAATTCCCGAGTGCTTGGGAGGAAGCGAGGCTCTCCGACGTCAAGCGTCGAGATTTCTTGAAGATCATGGGCGCCTCCATGGGTCTCGCTGGGCTCACCAGCGCCTGCGTCCGGCAGCCGGAAGAGAAAATCTACGCTTACGTCCGCCAGCCCGAGGAGCTGCTCCCAGGGGTGCCGCTCCACTACGCCAGCGCGATCGAGCGGGCGGGCTACGGAACCGGGGTCTTGGTCGAGACCCACATGTATCGGCCGACCCACCTCGCCGGAAATCCGGACCACCCCGATAGTCGGGGAGGGACCGATCCTCAGGTGCAGGCCAGCGTGCTCGGGGTATGGGACCCGGACCGCTCCCAGAACATCGTCGATCGGGGCAACACGTCCTCTTGGTCCCAGTTCGTGGTCGAGGTGGCCGAGCTCCTTCCCGCCCTCGCCCGAAGCGGCGGCCAAGGCCTTCGCGTTCTGACGGGGGCCGTGGGGTCGCCTTTGCTGGCCGAGCACATCGAGCGCTTCCTCTCTGTCTTCCCGGAAGCACGGTGGCATCAGTGGGAGGCCGCTTCCCGCTGGAATGCCCACGCGGGCGCCAAGATGGCCTTCGGTGACGTCCTGGAGGCCCGCTACGAGCTCAGCGACGCGAAGACCGTTTTCGCTCTCGACGCCGACTTCCTCGGCAACATGCCCGGGGCCATTCGCCACGAGAAGGACCTGATGGGTCAGCGCAACGACTTTGATCGAGTCGACGAGTGGGCCCGCATCTACGTGGCCGAGCCCTCGCCGACCCCGGTCGGCGCGGTCGCCGACCATCGCGTTCGCATCCGAGCATCGGCGGTGGGGGCGCTTCTGGGCGCCGTGGCCGAGGCCCTCGGGATCGACGTGCAGGGTCCCAAGGACGAGGGCCACGGCGACTTCGTGAAGGCCGTGGTCGACGACCTACGCGAGGCCGGACCGCGGGGCGTGGTCATTGTCGGCGACGACCAGCCAGCCGAGGTTCACGCCTTGGCCTTTGCCATCAACGATCGACTGGGGGCCATCGGCCGGACCGTGAAGATGAGCGATCCGGTCCTCCACCGTCCCGAAGACCATCAAGCCTCCCTCGCTCAGCTGTCGGAGGACATGGACGCCGAGAAGGTCGACATCCTGCTCATGCTCGGCGTCAATCCGCTCTTCGACGCGCCTGCGGACTCGACGTTCAGAGGTGCCTTCGAGAAGGTCGGACTGCGCGTCCACGTGGGCGAATACATCGACGAGACGGCGGAACTGAGCCACTGGCACGTCCCTCGTCACCACTACCTGGAGTCCTGGGGCGACTGCCGGGCCGTGGACGGCACGGTGAGCATCGTGCAGCCGACGATGAAGCCCCTCTACGCTTCGAAGTCCTTCGGTGATGTATTGGATCTGTTCCTGGGAAAGAATAACGTGGGGGACCATGAGCGCCTCCTCGCCAGCTACGAGGCCAAGCTCGGGAAGAAGGAAATGGCCGGGGTCTGGAACAAGGCTCTCCATGCCGGCGTCCTCGCTGGGTCCGCTCGCCCGCCTCGACAGCCCAGCTTGCAGACCCGTAAGTTTACCGTGCCCGAGCCTAGCAAGGGCCTCGAGATCGACTTCGACGCGGATCCGAACGTCTTCGACGGCCGCTACGCCAACAATGCCTGGCTGCAGGAGCTCCCGAGGCCTCTGAGCAAGATCACCTGGGACAACGCGGCCTACGTCAGTCCTACCACGGCCGACGCCCTCGGCCTGAAGCCGATGGATCTCGTGGAGCTCGAGGTGGATGGCCGGGTGCTCGAAGTCGCGGCGTGGATCCTCCCCGGACAGGCGGACGAAGTCGTGACGCTGCACTACGGACTGGGTCGCCGGATAGGCGGCACGGTGGCGCGGGACACGGGCTTCGACGCCTTCAAGCTTCGTACGGCGGCGCATTCCAGCTTCGGGCCGGTCGAGGTCCGAAAGCGGGAGGGCCGCTATCCGATCGCTTGCGTGCAAGACCACTTTCACATGGAGGGACGGTCCATCGTTCGGTCGAGCACGGTGGAACGCTTCAAGAAAGATCCGGCCTTCGCCAAAAAAGCGGACCACGTGAAGATGCTCACGCTGTGGGAGCCCTATGAATACAAGGGCCACAAGTGGGGCATGACCATCAATCTGTCCTCTTGCACCGGATGCAACACCTGCATTGTGGCCTGCCAGTCTGAGAACAACATCTCGGTGGTGGGCAAGGACGAGGTCTACCGGGGCCGAGAGATGCACTGGGTGAGGATCGACCGCTACTTCGACGGTAGCCTCGACGATCCGAACATCAGCTTTCAGCCTCTATCCTGCGTTATGTGCGAGAACGCGCCCTGCGAGACGGTCTGCCCGGTCAACGCAACCGTACACGGGCCCGAGGGGCTCAACCAGATGGTCTACAACCGCTGCGTCGGCACGCGGTATTGCTCGAACAACTGCCCTTACAAGGTGCGGCGCTTCAACTTCCGCCTCTACTCAGACTACGAAACCGAGAGCCTCAAGGGACAAAAGAACCCGGACGTGACGGTTCGCAGCCGGGGTGTGATGGAGAAGTGCACCTACTGCGTGCAGCGGCTCAATCGGGCCAAGATCCAGGCCGAGGTCCACGGGGACGGTAAGCTGCCGACGGACAGCGTCAAGGTGGCCTGCCAGGACGCGTGTCCGAGTGGTGCCATCGTGTTCGGGGACCTCAACGATCCGGAGAGTCAGGTCGCGAAGAACTACAAGCACCCCACGAACTACTCGCCCTTGAAGGAGCTCAACACCAAACCCCGCACGACCTACCTGGCTCGTGTGACGAACACGAACGCCAAGCTCGGCGGCGCGGAGGTCGATCCCCATGAGCACTGATGCCGTGAAAGACGGACCAGGCGGAACCTACGTTCCGCCGCCCTCCGTCGTCGGATCCGAAGAGACCTACGAGTCCGTTGGTCGGAAGATCGGCGACATCCCTCTGACCCCGAGCATCGACAAGTTCTGGGTCGTTGGTCTGCTTCTCGCCTTTGGGCTGCTCCAGGTTCTCTTCCTGAGCATCACCTACCTCGTCGTCGAGGGTACCGGGATCTGGGGCCTCAACATCCCCGTGGGCTGGGGCTTCGCAATCATCAACTTCGTCTGGTGGATCGGCATCGGCCATGCGGGAACCCTGATCTCCGCCATCCTGCTGCTGCTCAAGCAGGAGTGGAGGATGGCCATTGCCCGCTTCTCGGAGGCGATGACGATCTTCGCCGTCGCCTGCGCCGGCCTGTTCCCCATCCTTCATACTGGACGGCCATGGCTGGCCTACTGGCTGCTTCCCTATCCGAACACGATGGCCATGTGGCCTCAGTTCCGCTCCCCCCTAATGTGGGACGTTTTCGCGGTCTCGACCTACGCCACCATCTCGGTGGTCTTCTGGTACGTGGGCCTGATTCCAGACCTGGCCTCACTTCGCGACCGGGCCAAGAACCGCGTCGTCCAACTCTTCTACGGGTTCCTCTCCCTGGGTTGGCGCGGCTCAGGGCGGCACTGGCACCGCTACGAGGTGGCTTCCCTCATCTTGGCCGGGTTGGCCACGCCTCTCGTGGTGTCCGTGCACACCATCGTCTCCTTCGACTTCGCGATGTCCGTCATCCCTGGCTGGCACACGACGGTGTTCCCTCCCTACTTCGTGGCCGGCGCCGTCTACTCCGGCTTTGCGATGGTCCTCACCCTGATGCTGCCCTTCCGGTGGTACTACGGTCTGCACGACATCATCACTGAGCGCCACGTTCAGAATTGCGCCAAGGTCATGCTCGCGACTGGGCTCATCGTCGCTTACGGCTATGGCCTCGAGGTCTTCGTGGCCTGGTACAGCGGCGTCGAGTTCGAGTGGTACATGATCTGGAACCGTATGACGGGCCCCTACGCCCTGTACTACTGGGCCCTGATCCTCTGTAACGTCATTACCCCTCAGTTCCTGTGGAGCAACTTCGTCCGCAGCAACGTGTACGTCCTCTGGGTGCTCACCATCGTCGTCAACATCGGCATGTGGCTGGAGCGGTTCGTCATCGTCGTGACGTCCTTGCACCGAGACTTCTTGCCCTCGTCCTGGGACATCTACACGCCGACCATGTGGGACTGGCTGATGTACCTCGGGACCTTCGGTTTGTTCTTTACGCTGCTCTTCCTGTTCCTGCGCGTTCTGCCGGCCATTGCGATCTTCGAGATTCGAATGCTGGTCCCGGACAACGAGGCGAAGGGGCCCAAGGCAGCCGCGGAGGTTCAGTCGTGAGTCACGCTCCCGCCACCCAACCCGACCTGTACGGCATGGCGGCCGAGTTCCGCTCGGCCAAAGACCTTCTTCGAGCGGCCAACAGCGCCCGAGAGGCCGGATACTCGAAGATGGATACGTTCTCGCCCATCCCCATCCACGGAATGGAGGATGCGGTAGGCCAACGCTTCACGCGACTGCCCTGGATCGTGTTCATCATGGGGCTGGCCGGAGCCTCCTTCGGCTTTGGACTTCAGTACTGGACCAGCGTCATCGACTACCCACTGAACATCGGCGGTAAACCGCTGAACTCCTGGCCCGCCTTCATCCCGATCACCTTCGAGTGCACGATCCTCTTCGCCGGCCTGACCTCGGCCCTGTCCATGATTCTCTTGAATGGTCTTCCGCGCCCACACCATCCGATGTTCGCGGTGCCCAACTTCGACCGCGCGACGCAGGACCGCTTCTTCCTGTGCATCGAGTCGGCGGACCCCAAATTCGACGCGACCAGTACTCGGTCGTTCCTCGAAGGACTCAATCCTGATGCGGTATCCGATGTCGACAGCTAGCCGCGCACTCGCCGTGGTCGGGCTCCTCGCCACGGGCTGTCGTCTAGACATGCACGACACGCCCCGTTTTGAGGCGCTCGAGTACTCCACCCTATGGGAGGACGGTCGAGCCTCTCGCGATCCAGTCGAGGGAACGGTGGCTCGCGGCCAGCTGCGGGAGGAGCGCCCCGACTACTATACGGCCCAGGGGCTGGATGGTCAGCTGTTGGAGACGCTCCCGGCCGGCATGACCCTGGACGAAGAGCTACTGCAGCGGGGGCGGACTCGCTACAACGTCTTCTGCAGCCCATGCCACGGCTATACGGGCTACGGGAACGGCATGGTGGTGCAGCGTGGCTTCAAGCCCCCGCCCTCCTTTCATGCCGAGCGACTGAAGCAGTCTCCCATCGGCTACTTCTACGTGGTCATCACCAACGGCTACGGCTCCATGTACACTTATGCACCCTCCATTCCTCCCGAGGACCGCTGGGCCATTGGCGCCTATGTAAAGGCGCTTCAGCTCAGCCAAGACATGCCGGTCACGGCCCTCGACGCCGAACAGCGCGGTTTGATCGGACAAGGCCCACAGGCCGGTCACGGGGATGGCTCGGAGTACGGATACGGCTACGAAGCCACCGGCCATCCCGGCTACGGGCGACCTGGCTACGGGGAGCCCGGCGCCGACGAACGGCTCGGAAGCAGCCACGGCGGCCACGGCGGTGACGGCCATGAAGTCGGCGGCCACGGCGAGGACCATGGCGCGGGCGAGCACGGAGGCGAGCACCATGAGTGATCCCCGAGAAATGCCGAGGGTTCTCGGCTCCTTGCGGAGCTTGGCCATCGCGGTGGCGGTACTCGGCTTCGCGGCGCTGGCGTTCGACTTCAGCCAAGACTCCACCGACTTCTATCGCTCCTACCTGTACGGTTTCTTGTTTGTGCTTTCCTTCCCCCTGGGCTGTTTGGGGCTGCTCCAGATCCACCATCTGGTGGGTGGCGCTTGGGGTTTCATCATCCAGCGCATCTTGGAGGCCGGGAGCCGGACCATCTACGTGATGCCGGTCCTCTTCATCCCTGTCGTCCTGGGCGCGCCGGAGCTGTACCACTGGATGGATGCAGAGGCGGTGGCGCACGACCATCTTCTCGCTCACAAGGCGCCCTACCTGAACTTTGGCTTCTGGGTGGCGCGGGCCGTGGTCTACTTCGCCATTTGGGCAGGCCTCGCCCTCCTTCTCAACGGCCTGTCGAAGAAGCAGGACGAGACCGGCGAGGGTCGGCTCAGCAACTCGATGAGTTACTATAGCGGGCCCGGTCTTGTTCTCTACTTCCTGACGATGACCTTCGCGGCCTTTGACTGGGCCATGTCTTTGGAGCCCCACTGGTTCTCGACCATTTACGGTCTGATCTTCGTGGAAGGGCAGGGGCTGACGGCCATGGCCTTCAGCATCGTCATCCTCATGTTCCTTCGGAGGAACACGGTTGTGGGCCAGGCGGCGACGGTCGACCGCATTCACGACCTGGGGAAGCTCCAGTTCGCAATGATCGCGCTGTGGGCCTACCTCAACTTCAGCCAGTTCGTGATCATCTGGTACGCGAACCTACCCGAGGAAACGGTCTGGTACGCCCACCGCATCCACGGCGGCTATGAGTACTTGGCCATCTTCCTCATCTTCGGACAGTTCGTCCTGCCCTTTTTCCTTCTCATCACGAGGATGACGAAGCGCCGTATGGAGGTGCTGGCCGGGATTGCGATCTACATTCTGGCTGTTCGGTTGGTGGACCTCTACTGGCTGGTCATGCCCACCGAGCACCACACGGAGCTGCACCTCACGCCAGGCAACTTCGGGGGACCTTTGGGCCTTTTCGGACTCTGGTTCGTCCTCTTCTACTGGAATCTCGGGAAGCGGACCCTGATAGTGGAAAGAGACCCGCGTTGGATGGAGAAACTCGCCCATGAGCACGAACACTGAACAAGACGCGGTCAAACGGGGCTACGAGTCCCGAGATGCGGCGCCGCGACCTGTGCTGATCACCGGAGTTTCGCTGGTCGCCCTCATGTTCGTAGGGCTGGCCGCCGCGATTTGGTTCTGGCAGACCTTCGAGGACTTAGAGACCCAGGTTCGGCCGACCACCTCCCCCGTGTACGCACGGCAGGTGCCGCGAGGGCCTCGACTTCAGGCCAACCCCGATGAGACCTGGCTCGACTACAAGAAGACCCAGATCGAGTTCCTTCAGTCCTACGGCTGGATCGACGAGTCGGCCGGCGTGGTCCACGTTCCGGTCGAGCTGGCCATGGAGAAGGTGCTCGCGGACGGCCTTCCGTCATGGAAGACGCCGGACCCCGAGCCTACAGAGGAGACGCCCAGCCCCGACGGCGAGTGAGGCCATGAACCGTGCTGTGTTCGTCATCGCCGCTCTCGCGGCCTTCGTCGCTTCGACGAAGCTGACCCACGCTCAGGAGCGCTCCCTCAAACAGGGGCCTGACGAGCTTCTGGATCAGATCGACCTCGAGCAGAAACTCGAGGCTCAGCTGCCCCTGGACCTGGCCTTCAAGGACGAGACCGGGGCCGACGTGAGCCTGGGCGACTACTTCGACGGGGAGCGCCCCGCCGTCTTGGCCCTTGTCTACTACGAGTGTCCGATGCTGTGCACGATGATCCTGAACGGGACCCTCCGCGCGTTGAACGTGATCGACGAGCTCGACGTAGGACGGGACTTCGACGTGATTGCCGTCAGCATCGACCATCGAGAGACCCCCGCTCTGGCCGAAGAGAAGAAGCAACTCTACCTCGAGAAGTACCGGCGAGAGGGCGCAGCCGGTGGCTGGCATTTCCTCACCGGTTCCGAGGAGAGCATCGCCAAGCTGGCCCACACCGTAGGCTTCGCCTTCGAATACGACGAAGAGACGAACCAGTTCGCCCACGGGAGCGCCATTACCGTGATCACGCCGGACGGGAAGATCTCGAAGTACTTCTACGGCATCGACTATGACCCGCGCGCACTGCGCCTCGCCCTCGTCGAGGCTTCCTCGGGAAGCATCGGGAGCCTGGTCGACAAGGTCATCCTGTACTGCTTTCGCTACAACCCTCTCGAGGGCAAATACAGCCTCGCCATCATGAACGTCCTCCGCGCCCTGGCGGTCCTCACGGCCGGCGGGATGGGCTTGTTCATGCTCATTTCATGGCTCCGCGATCGGCGACGTCGGTCCGGCGGCCTGTCGGAGACCCCATCATGACTGCCATCACCGATGCAGCCGCGCCCGCCCGCCCGAAGGACGCGCCCAAGCCCAACTACCTCAACGTGAGCTACGGCCTGAAGTCGTGGCTCCTGACCGTCGACCACAAGCGAATCGGCATTCTCTACCTCTTCGGCGTAACCTTTTTCTTCGCCGTCGGCGGCATTTTCGCGGCTTTGATGCGGCTCGAGCTCTCGACGCCGGGTCCGTGGCTCGTGGAGTCGGACACCTACAACCGACTCTTCTCGATGCACGGCATCATCATGACTTTCTTCTTCTTGATTCCGTCCATCCCCGCGACGCTCGGGAACTTCCTCCTCCCCATCATGGTGGGTGCCAAGGATCTGGCCTTCCCGAAGATCAACCTGCTCAGCTGGTACATCTATATGATCGGGGGGCTGTTCACGACCGCCTCCATCGCCCTCGGTGGCGTGGATACCGGCTGGACCTTCTACACGCCCTACTCGTCGACCTACGCCAACTCCAACGTGATGCTGGCTGCGCTGGGTGTCTTCATCTCCGGATTCGCATCCATCCTCACCGGCCTGAACTTCATGGTCACGGTCCACAAGATGCGGGCCCCGGGCATGACCTGGTTTCGTCTGCCCCTGTTCGTCTGGGCCCACTACGCGACTAGCATCATCATGCTGCTCGGTACGCCCGTCGTAGCCATCACCATTCTCCTGGTGGCGGTCGAGCGCACCCTGGGCGTAGGCATATTTGACCCCAAGCTGGGCGGCGACCCCGTGCTCTTCCAGCACCTCTTCTGGTTCTACAGCCACCCCGCCGTCTACATCATGCTGCTTCCGGGCATGGGCATAATGAGCGAAATCATCTCGTGCTTCAGCCGCAAGCCCATCTTCGGCTACAAGTTCATCGCCTTCTCTTCGATGGCCATCGCCATCGTCGGCTTCATCGTCTGGGGGCACCACATGTTCACCAGTTCACAGTCGGTGTACGCGGGGGTCGCCTTCTCCTTCCTAACCATGTTCGTCGCCGTTCCTTCGGCCATCAAGGTCTTCAACTGGGTAGCGACGATGTTCCGAGGTTCGGTCGAGTTCAGCGCGCCGATGATCTACGCGCTCCTGTACATCGGGCTCTTCTTGGTCGGCGGCCTCACCGGCGTCTTCCTGGGGACCCTGGGTCTGGACCTGCACGTCCACGATACCTACTTTGTGGTCGCGCACTTTCACTTCGTGATGGTCGGCGCGACCTTGATGGCCTTCCTGGGCGGGCTCCACTTCTGGTGGCCGAAAATTACCGGGCGTATGTATCCACAGCGGACGGCGCGATTTGCGGCCGGCCTGATATTCGTCGGCTTCTTTCTCGCCTTCATGCCTCAGTTCGTTCTCGGCTACTTGGGCATGCCCCGGCGCTACCACATCTACCCGGAGGAGTTTCAGTTCCTTCACGTGCTGAGCACGGCCGGGGCCTCTATCCTCGGAGCCGGCTACATCATCCCCGTCGTCTATTTCGCGACGAGCCTTCGCTTCTCCCCCAGGGCTGTGGCCAACCCCTGGGGCGCGGCCGGCTTCGAGTGGGAGATCCAGAGCCCACCCACTCAGTTCAACTTCGACAAGACGCCGGTAATGGACCACGAACCTTACAACTACGAGAGCGAGCTGCCGGCGCCGGACCAGCGTCAGGGTATCATCACGATGTCGGAGGCCGACCTTGTCTAGCGCGATCGGAACCGACGACGTTGGCGGCGTGGAGGACGAGCATGACCACCATCATCCTCAGCTCGCCCACCACTTCGAAGATCTAGATCAGCAGCGGGACACCCTCACCCTGGGAATGTGGGCCTTCCTGGTCCAAGAGATCATGTTCTTCGGTGGGTTGATCGCCGCTTTTCTGATCTACCGCGGTCGGTATACCGACGCCTTCGACACCGCAGCCAACCATCTCCCCATCTTCTGGGGCGCGACGAACACCGTGGTTCTCATCGGTTCCAGTCTCACCATGGCCCTCGCCGTCAAAGCGGGTCAGCTGGGGAAAAAGGGCGCCATCCTGACTTGGATGTCCGCCACCGGCATCCTTGGCTTCGTCTTCCTTGGCATCAAGACGGTCGAGTACACCGACAAGTTCTCTCACGGCATCATACCCGGGAAGTACTTCCTGCGAGGGGGCGCTCATGGCGCCTACGCTGACCTGTTGCCCTTCGTGGACCAGGCCCACATGTTCTACATTTTCTACTACATGATGACCGGCATGCACGCGCTCCACATGGTGATCGGCGCGGGCTTGATGGTCTGGGTTTTTGTCGAGGTGTTCCAAGACAAGGTGACCAAGGACAAGCACGCCATCGTAGAGAACTTCGGGCTTTATTGGCACTTCGTGGACATCGTTTGGATCTTCCTTTTTCCCTTTCTCTATCTGCTGGGGCGCTGACGGCCATGGGCGATCACGGACACGTACACCAAGAGCACACCTCGACTTCGCTGTTTCACGTCAGCTCGCTGGGGATGAACATCGCCATCTTCTCTTCTTTGATGGTGCTGACCGCCCTCACGGTGTGGGCGGCCTTTCAGGACTTCGGGCCGCTCGACACGCCGATCGCCATCGTGATCGCGATTGTGAAGGCCTCCTTGGTGATCATGTTCTTCATGCACGTGAAGTACAGCTCCAAGATCGTGATGCTCTCGGCCGGCTCGGGCTTCATGTTCCTCATCTTCCTGTTCGCCTTCACGCTGTCGGACTACGGCACTCGGGAGAAGGTAGACGGCTGGCCCGAGTCGGTAGAGGACACGGTTCCCGCCGGACCCATGGGCACGCCCTACAAGGAGGCCGGTACCGCCGACGCGGTGAAGGTCAATCCTGAAGGATCCTGACCTCTAGCCGGTTCCAAAGAGCCCGGGCCGCAACGCGCACGACCTCGGGTCGCTGGCTGAGCACGTCGTGATGGGCGCCGTCGACGATGGTCGCCATCCTTCCCCAAAGGCGCCTGAACTCTTCATCGTGTTCACCCACCAGCAGCGAGACTCGAGCTTCTTCAACGCCCTGGTCCAAAAAGGCTCGGCAGTCGGGCATGTCGGCCAAGCTGGAGGCGAGGAGGGCACGGGCGAGTTGGGGGCCATCGATCCTCGACCGCGGCAGGGGGGGACGCGGGCCGAACATGGGTCTTTGGTCCCATGCTCGAAGGAAGCCCACGGGGTCCCGATGAAGTTCCTCGGCTCTCTCGGCGTCTTCTTTGGCCCGGCGGTCTCGTGCCGGTGCTTTGAGTCCTCCTGGATGGACGCCGACCAGGACCGCGCCCACGAAGAGTTCGGGGTCGCGCATCCATGCTGCGACGCCCAGTCGCCCGCCCATCGAATAGCCCAAGAGCAGTCGCGGAGGGGGGAGTTCGGCTCGAAGTCTGGACCCGACGAACTCCGTCAGCGCTTCGAAACGATCGACCCCTTCCGGCATGAGCTGGCCCTCGTGCCCCGGCAGGTCGGGTAGCCAGCGTGTCCCCGGTAAGAACTGCTGCACTCTATCGAACGCACATCCGCTTCCCGTAAAACCATGGAGGGCAGCCCAGCTGGGCTGACCCAATCCGAAGCGGCGCCCTTGCACCAAGTCAGGATCTCGTTTGGTACGCGGAGACGCAATGCTACGAAGCAATTCCGATGACGACAGCAGCGAGCGAGCTGGCGAGCAGCTGGAGCGAGCGTTTGGGCGAGGCTGGCTATCGAGCGAGCCACGCCGGGCTGGCCATCGGGCTTGGCGTGACCCTGCGCGGTCTGATGCGCGCCTTTACGCCCGAAGAGATTCGGCCTCCTGACCCCAAAGCAGGCAAGGCCCTGGTGGAGCGCTTTCGGGCTCTCCTCGACCGAGACTTGGAGAACGTGCGGCGCGGCTTTTATCCGCGCGAGCTGCTGTTCCAGTTCCCGTACCTGACCTACCTGCGCCGCTTCCCCGAGAACGTCATGGAGTTTCCGCGCATCGCGAGCCGCAAGCACCGGGCGGGTTACAAGGAGCTCCCAGAAGGGGTCGACCTCTCCCAGTACCCCAAGTACTACACCCGCAACTTCCATTGGCAGACCGACGGCTGGTTCAGCCGACGCTCGGCTCGGATGTACGACCTCCAGGTCGAGATGCTCTTCGTCGGCACGGCGGACATCATGCGCCGGATGAGTATTCCGCCTGTGGTCGAGGCGACCCGGCACCTGTCTTCACCCCGCATACTCGATCTCGGTTCGGGCACCGGCCGATTCCTGTTGCAGCTGTCCCGAGCCTTGCCCCAGGCCCGAATCACCGGCCTGGATCTGAGCCCCTTCTATCTGAAGGAAGCGGCGGAGACTCTGGCAACGCAGCCCCATGTCGCATTGGTGGCCGAGAACGCCGAGGCCACGCCCTTCCGCGAGGAGGCCTTCGACTGCGTGACTTCGGTCTTCCTCTTGCACGAGGTCCCTCGGTCAACCCGCCGCACCATCGCTCGCGAGGCCTTCCGCTTGCTGCCCAGCAGGGGATGCTTCGTGGTCAACGACTCGGCCCAACTTCAGGACAGCGAAGACCTGAAGGCGGCCCTGGAGGGCTTCGCCAGCACCTACCACGAGCCCTATTATAGGGATTACACGAAGGATCCGGTGGAGGGCGTCCTGGCCGAGGCGGGTTTCGAGATCGCCTCGAGCGAGACCCATTCGGTCTCGAAGGTGGTGGTCGGGCGCAAGCCCTGAACTTTGCCCTTCTCGAGTTGAAGCTTCCAGCCGTCCGTGCGACCCACGGGCCCATGAAGCGCTGGATTCTGCTCGGGCTGTTCGTCACGGGCTGCGCCCAAACCGACGGTGGATCGGCCACCGCCACCGCCAACGCCGCCGAGCCAAACAAGGCTGAAGGTGCGGAGAGCGCCGACGGCATGCGACTTCCGGCCGGCGAGGTCGTGGCCAAGTGGGAAGGTGGTGAGATCACCTATGGAGAGCTCCACGAGAGCGCGGCGGGTGAGCTTCGGAAGATGCGCACTGACTACCTGACCAAGGTGAACGAGCTAGAGCGTCGGGCCCTGGATCAGAAGGTCGTGGAGGCGCTGGTCGAGTCGGCAGCCGAGAAGGCAGGTACGACGTCCGAAGCGTACATGCGTGGCCTAGCACCCGAAGACGTCGACGTGACGGACGAGGAGATTCAGAAGTTCTACGACCAGCAGGTCAAAGGCCGTCAACCGATGGAGCAGGTACGGCCCCGCATCGTGGCCTTCTTGAAGTCGCGGGCGCAGCAGGAGGCCGTCCGAAAGGCGGTCGACGAGCTCAAGGAGAAGGCCAAGGTCAGCGTCACGCTACCCGCCCCCGAGATCCCCAAGGCTGAGTTCGAGCTCGCCGGTCGACCCTTCAAGGGCCCGGCCGATGCCAAGGTCACGGTGGTGGAGTTCTCGGACTTCGAGTGCCCCTACTGCTCGCGGGCTGCCGGACCGACTAAAGCGCTGGTGGACGACAACGAGGGCGTGAAGGTCTACTTCCTTCACTTCCCGCTCAGCTTCCACAAACAGGCGATGCCTTCGGCCATCGCGGCCGAGTGTGCCCATGCCCAAGGCAAGTTCTGGGAGATGCACGACAAGCTCTTCGACAACCAGACGGGCCTCGCCGAAGACAAGTATCCGGTATGGGCCAAGGAGATCGGGCTCGACATGGCGAAGTACGAAGGCTGCGTCGCCGACCCAGCTACCAAGGCGCGGGTCGAAGCCGACATGGCCATGGGCCAGAAAGCGGGCGTGGGCGGTACGCCGTCCTTCTACATCAACGGTGTTCAGCACCGTGGGGTGCCTGACGACGGCGTCATCAAGGCTGCCCTCGACAGCTGAGGTTCAGCTCCGGGGTCGGGGCCGAAGTAGGACCTGAACCAAGCTCTCCCCCAGCCGGCCGCTGCCCGTGAGCTCGAAGTCGCTGCGCAACGTCGAAGCGGTGAACAGCGGGGCGCCTCCCCCCAGAACGCAGGGGATCAGGGTCAGGACCAACTCGTCCACCAGGCCCGCGTCGAGACCGGCCCGGACCAGGGCTCCCCCGTCCAGGTACAGATCTCGCCCGTCCGCCGCTTCCAGGCCCCGTCCGACCAGCTCTTGTATGGCGCCGCGCTCCGCCCGGACGTTGGGGATGTCCGTTTTCAGCGTGCGGTTGGTAGCGACCAAGACGGGTTTGCGGCTGTGGGGCCATGGGCTGTCCAGGCCCGAGGCTACGTCGAAGGTCGTTCTCCCCATGAGGATGGCGCCGAACTGTTGGTCGAAGCTCTCGAAATCCAGGGCGTCTCCGCTCGGTACGCCGACCTCCTCCGGTAGCCAGCTGAGGTCATGCTCTGGCCCGGAGATGAAGCCGTCCAGTGAGGTCGCCAAGTAGACCCGGGTTCGGGGATGGGCCGCCGTTGCCTCCTCCGACAGGCGCATCAAGATCTTCTCTCCGAAAGCGCCCGGCACTTCTCCCACCCGGTCGAAGCCCAGTTTGAGAAGGACCCTGAGCGATCCTCGGTTGGGCTCGTCCATGCAGCTCGGTATCTCTTCGAGGCCCGCGTGTCGGCGGGCGTGCTGAATCAGTGCTCGACCCATCTCGGTCGCGAAGCCCCGGCCCGCGAAGGTCTCTTTGACGGCGAAGATGAGTTGAGGCGTGGGCCCGACCTCTTCCCCGAACACGAAGAATCCACAAAAGCCGATCGTTTCGCCGTCGCTCTGTCGTCGGACTCGCCATAGGCCCAGTCCCGATTCGGCGTCTCGTTCGGAAGACTTCTGCAAAGTCGTCTCCGTCCATCCCCGAGACATCGACTCGCCATCGAAGAGGTAGCGGCGAATGTAGGGGTCGACCACCAGAGCGTGAAAGCTGTCGATGTCTTCGAATGGCGCATAGCGGAGCCGCGCACTGCTGGGGACAGGTCGGATCGTCGCCATTTGCCCACGGTCCTCCCTCGGTTTCGGACTTGGCAATGGGGGGCCCCGGGGGAAGGGCGTCAATTCGGCGCGAAGCTCGGGAAATTTCTTAGCCACACGGGTCGAATGGCAGGCCTGAGCGCGACGCTTCGGGCGAGATTCTCAATTCGTGGGTGGGCAGCTCGGAAGGTCGCATCCAAGTCCCACCGACTGAGGGCGGCGATGTGGACGTCCGCCAAGGAAAACTCCTCCCCGAGGAGGTAAGGGCCCGGTCCTAGGGACCGTTCGACCAGACTCCATCGTGCCCGCCATTTCTCCAAGGCTCGAGTCTCGAGCTGATCGCTGTCGTTTGAAACGAAGCGCTCGGGGTGATCGAAGAGCTCGACCAAGGGGTAGAGCTCCGAGGCCGCAAAGAGCAGCCAACGAAGTACCTGCGCCCGCTCCGGGCTGGCCGTGGGCGGCATGATGCCGGCGTCTGGGTGGCGCTCTGCCAATGTGAGGGTGATGGCGACGGACTCGGTGAGCGTCTCGCCGGCCGGAGTTCGAAGGCTGGGCATCTTGCCGTGGGGATTCACGGCCGAATAGGCCTCGCCCTTGTGCTCGTCGTTGCGCACGTCCAGGACGTGCATACGCCACTCCACGCCGAGCTCGGCGAGAACGGCCTCTACCGTGCTCGAGCCGCTTCCGTAGGCGCCGTACAAGATGTATCCCACCCGACCAAGCCTATGCCCCGGGCGACGAAGTGATAAGGGCCGCCTCACTCCGTCTGGGCCAGGCGGAGGGCAGCGGGCCCGAGGTCGGCGGCCAGAGCTCGAGCCAGCGTGGATCCGCCGAGCTGGGGGAGAAGGCCATCGAGCTGCAGGATGATCGCCCCGTGCGCCAAGCTCCAGATCTGGCGGGCCCGCGCCCAAGCCTCTGCGTCGGACCCATGGGGGTCGACCCGTGCGACGGCATCGACGAGCCGGCCAAAGACGGCCCGGGCAAGGTGTTCGAGCCGGCCGTCGGGATCCGAGAGCTGGGGATCGAACATGGTGCGGTAGTGGGCGGGGTGGTCCAGGGCAAATTGCACGTAGCGTTTCATCAAGCGCTGGAGTCGAGCCGAGGGCGCTCCCCGCGCGCTGGCCAAGTCCTCGTCCAAGCGAGCGAAGCCGTCCGCTGCAACCGCCGCGAGGAGCGCGGCCTTGTCCTCGAAGTGGTGGTAAGGCGCGCCAGCGGACACGCCCGCTTCGCGCGCCACCCGGCGTAGGGAAGGCGAGGGTTCGCCGCCGTCGATCAGCGCCAAAGCCGCATCCAAGAGAGCTCGGCGGAGGTCCCCATGATGCTGCCCCACCTTCCTGCGCTGGTTCTCGCCCTCCTCCACCAGGAATAAATTGACAGTGTTCAACAGATTGTTCAAGTTGAACGTTGTTCACCATGAAGGAAATCCGCTTTCTTCCTGGCCTGTGCGGCCTGGTCACGAGCGCCTGCTCTACGAGCTTCCACCACACCCACCGAAGTGGTGCCGCACCGGCGCAGCTTTGGGCCCGTTGGACCGAGGTCGAGCAGTGGCCCCAATGGGACACCGAGCTCGAGTACAGCCACTTGGACGGCGCTTTCGAGGCCGGGACCAAGGGCCGACTGAAGGCCGAAGGCAGTCCTGAGAGTCGCTTCGTTCTCACCGAAGTACGCCCTGAGCGGGGCTACATCTATGAGGTCAAGCTGCCCCTGGCCGCGCTCCAAGTCCGACGTCGAATGCTCCAAGTGGAGCCGTCGGGTCCAGTCAGCTTCGAGCACGCCGTTCGCTTCAAAGGATTCATGGGCTGGTTCTTCTCCGCTCTGCTCAAGAAGAAGTACGAGCGCGCGCTCCCCGGCGTCATGGAGCGTCTAGCGGCTCAGGCCGAACTCGAGCCTTCGCCTGAAGGCTCTGGGCCTGTGACTACATCCACACAGGCAGACTGACCCTTCAGCCCTCGGAAAAGGCTCCACTTGCGGTGGAAGCCAAGACCTCCATGAAGGCACGTACTCGGGCCGTATGCCGAAGATCGAAGTGGGTGAGACACCAAAGGTCCACGCCGAGTCCGTCCAGCCGCGGTCGCAGTCGGACCAATTCAGGGCCTCCTTCCATGAAGTCAGGGAGGAGGGCGGCGCCCACGCCCGCGCGGACGAGCGCGAGCAGCGCGGCAGCGCTACTCACACGGAGCAAAGGCGTGCGCCCATCCTCGAACTCGGCGTACCAGCGTTCGGTGAGGACCGCGCCCTGGTCCTCGGTGTAGAGAAGCCAAGGCAGCCGTTCGCCCAGGGCCTCTGACCGTTCCAGCAAGACTCTTGAAGCAAAGGGCGCGAACTCCAGTCGACCGACCCGTCGACCGAAGAGGGAAGGGCTTGGGCTATTGGAGACGCGGACCGCGACTTCGGCCTCCCCCCGGGACAGGTCCAGGAGCCGATTCTCGGTGCAGAGCTCCAGCTGAACGCCAGGATGAAGGCGTGCATACTCGACGAGGGCCGGCGCGAGCCACTCGCTGAGAGCGTCCACCGTGGTGATCCGAAGGCGACCTTGAAGCTCCGTCGATCCGCCACTCAACGCACGTTCGAAGGACAGGGCAGCCTGCTCGAGCGCTTCCGCTCGGGCCAGGCTCTCGGTGGCGAGAGCAGTCGGCGTGAGTCCGTCGTGGGCGGCGACGAATAGATCGACCCCCACGTTTTGTTCCAGGCTTTGCAGACGTCGGCGAACGGTAGAGTGACTGCAGCGGAGCGCCTTGGCGGCTGCGGAGAGTGAGCCCGCCCGCATCACGGCCAAGAAGAAGCGCGCGTCGTTCCAGTCCATGCCACCCCTGATTGACCGTTATCGGTCAGCTTCCGTCCACATTGGTTCATTGTCGTTCAGGGGCCAAGACGCCAGACCCGAATCATGACCGACTGGACCTTTGGCGGAACTTGGCCCTTCGAGCCCCAGTGCTGGGACAGCCCCCATGGCCGGCTACACTTCATCGACGAGGGGCCTCGCTCGGGTCGACCCGTGGTCATGGTTCACGGAAACCCGACCTGGAGCTACCTGTACCGTCGCTTCATTCCCGCCCTTACCGCGGCAGGCCATCGGGCCATCGCCTTCGATCATTTGGGGTTCGGTCGCTCCGAGAAGCCCAACCGTCCGGAGCTCTACGGCATTGAAGCCCACGCTGCCCGCGCTGAAGGCTTGCTGGAGTCTCTGGACCTCGACCAGGCCACCCTCGTCGTCCAGGATTGGGGAGGGCCAATAGGGCTCGCTTGGGCCGCCCGACATCCGGAACGCGTAGCCAAGTTGTTCATCCTAAACACGTTTGCCCATCGACCCCTCGGAAACGTTCCTTTGCCACTGCCTTTGAAGCTCTTTCGAACTCCGGGGGTGGGCGAGCTCATGGTCAAAGGCATGCACGCCTTCGTGAAGCAGTTCCTCTTCGGAGCCGGGCTGCGCCATCCAGAACGACTCGGAGCTCGGGAGCGAGCAGCCTATCTGAGCCCTCACCCTTCCTGGTCGACAAGGACCCCCATCTTGGTGTTCCCCCGCGAGATCCCCTCCGGTCCCGAGGGCCGGGTCAGCGACTTTGTGGATGGCGTCCATGGGCGCTTGGTCCCGGTCTTCCGGGAACGGCCGGTTTGCATTGCCTGGCCGATGGGGGACGTCGCCTTCGGTCCCGAGATCCTCGAGGAGATGTGGCTAGCTGATTTTCCTCATGCCGAGGTTCATCGCATCGAGGACGCCGGACACTACATTCAGGAGGACGCTCATGAGCACCTCGTGCCCTTGCTCCTTGAGTTCCACGGCCGATCACTCAGCCGAAGGTACGGGTGAAGAGGCCTTCGATCGCCTCTCGGCCGGCGGGATTGAGATAGCGGGTTCCCGTTCCCGTGAAGCGGGCATGGGTGATCCGGGGTGGCTCGACAGACCGCCACTCGTCGCCTGTCCAGTCCAGCCAATGGCCTCGACCCTGATCAAAGACGTGAACTGGCTTATGGAAGTGCTTCGCTAACTCGGCCGCCCAGCCCGTGCCACCATTGACCGAGCCGTCGGGGAGGAGGAGGCCGACGATGAAGACCTCTCCTGCCGTTGCGACCTGATGCCAGATAGTCTGCATGAGGGCCTGAAAGTTCGGTGTGTTCGGGAACTTCCTGGCTAGACGCTGCTCGATGTAGCCCCTAGCGACCTCGCCCTGGCGAAGCTCTTCCGCCGAGAGCTCGACCAGGCCTCGGGTGCGCTCTGGTCGACGCCCCGCGAAGCTGAAGTTGAGCTCCTGAACGCCATGGCTTTGGGCGCAGGCCCCGAACAGGGCCTCGGCCCCTTCGGCGCCGCCTGACAGCAGCGTGTACGCCCCGGCCGGCAGGGGCTTGGCCCGCTCGATGAACTCGGGACCTCCCAAGGGCAGCTCGGCGACGTCGATCTCGTCGTTCAAGGGCTGGCCCTCAGAACGCAGGTGCCGCAGCACCAGCTTCTCGCCCCGGGGAGCCAGATCAACGGCCCGGGTGATGAGGGGGTCAAATCGATCGACGGGGGCGGCGAGACGCCGAACGTCGGGGGCCACGTGAACGGTGGCCGTCAGCCATAGCTCGGCCGAAAGGGGACGGGCGAGGCCGATCAGGCCGCCCAGGGTTCCGGCCCGCTCGACCAGGTTTCCGGCCCAATCGAAGCCGTCAAGCAGCAGCAGCGAAGGGGGGGGCTCCAGGCCCGACCGCAGCGTGCCTTCCAGCAGCTCGGGGGCGATTCGATCCGGGGTCTGAATGAGAAGGCGACGGTGAAGGCGGGCTCGGTCGGGTCCAGGGATGCCTCTTTGGGTCAGGGCGGCCTCGTACCAGCGACGTAGGTCGTCGACTTGGTCGGCGACTGCAGCGTGCAGAACGGAACCCTCCGCCATCAGTCGTTCTGCGCCCAGGTGGACGAGGAAGGTGGTTCGTCCGGTCGCGGCTCTGGCCAGGACGACGGAGAGGACCCCGGGCTCGGCATCGAACCCGAGGCGCCCCGAGAAGCTGCGGGCTGCCACCACGCGCCGTCTCTACTTCTTGGCGGCTTCTTTTTCGCGATACTTGGTGATCAGCTCTTCCTCGACGTTGGCCGGGGTGACCGCGTACTTGGCGAACTCCATCGTGAACTCGGCCTTTCCTTGGGTGGCCGAGCGAAGGGTGGTGGCGTAGCCGAACATCTCGGCCAGCGGCACTTCGGCCTCGGTCCGAGTCATGCCCATCTCCTCCGTCGAGCCGAGAACGATGCCACGACGCTGCATGATGGTCGTGAGGACGTTGCCGGCGTGCTCGGTCGGGCCCTCGACCTCTACCTTCATGATTGGCTCCAAGACCCGCGGCTTGGCCTTCTCGTAGGTCTCTCGCCAGGCGCCGCGAGCGGCCTCTTGGAAGGCCACGTCCGAAGAGTCGACGGGGTGGAACTGGCCATCGTTCAGAGAGATCTTAACTTTCACGACCGGGACGCCGATCAATCGACCCTTCTCCAGTTGGGACTTGAAGCCCTTTTCCACCGAAGGGATGAACTGTCTCGGAATCGCGCCACCGACGATCTTGTCTTCGAAGATGAAGTCCTCGGAGCTGTCTTCGCCGTCGAGGATCGGCTCGATCTTTCCGACCACTCGACCGAACTGACCCGACCCACCGGTCTGCTTCTTGTGGGTGTAGCCGTAGTCGGCGGGCTGGGTCAGCGTCTCGCGGTAGGCCACCTGAGGCGGCGAAGTCTCGACCGTGCAGTTGTACTCCCGCTTCATGCGCTCGATGTAGACGTCGAGCTGAAGCTCACCCATGCCCGAGATGACGGTCTCCCCGGACTCTTCGTCCACGCCAGCACGGAAGGTGGGGTCCTCTTTCACGAAGCGCTGCAGGGCCTTGGAAAGGTTCTGCTCGGATTTCGCGTCCTTGGGCTTGATGGACAAAGAGATGACGGGCTCAGGCACGTGCATCGAAGTCATCGTGAACTTCACGCTGCCGTCGGTGAAGGTATCGCCAGAGGCGCAATCGAGTCCGAAGATGGCCACGATATCGCCAGCCTGGGTGTCGTCGATGTCCTCCATGTCGGCTGCGTGCATCCGGACCAGTCGGGCAATCTTGGTCTTCTTTCCCGTCCGCTGATTGAAGACGAACTCGTCTCGCTTCAGGGTGCCCTGATAGACCCGCATATAGGTCAACTGACCGTAGCGCCCGTCTTCCAGTTTGAAAGCCAGACCAACGAAGGGCTTCTCGGGATCCGAGGGCAGGACTACCTGCTTGCCTTCCTCGCCGTCCTTTTCGATCTGGATGGCCGTGTTCTCGACGTCGAAGGGGGTGGGCAGGAAGTCGATGACCGCATCGAGGAGCTTCTGCACGCCCTTGTTCTTGTAGGCCGAACCGAGGAAGACCGGCGTGAGCTGAAGAGAAAGCGTGCCTCGCCGAACGGCCTCTCGGACCATCTCCGGGTCCACGTTGTCTTCGAGGACGGCCTCCATCAGTTCGTCCGAGAACATCGACACCGAGTCGAGGAGCTTCTCACGGTACTCGGCCGCCTGGTCGGCGAGCTCGGCCGGGATCTCGTCGGTCCGGACCGTTTCGCCCCGCTCACCGTCGAAGTAGATCGCTTTCATTTCGATGAGGTCGACCACGCCCTCGTGCTTGTCCTCCAAGCCGATCGGGATCTGCATCATCACGGCGTTGTGGTTCAGCTTGTCGATCAGGGTCTTGGTGGCCCGAAAGGGGTCGGCGCCGGTCCGGTCGCACTTGTTGATGAAGGCAAGGCGCGGAACGTTGTAGCGTCGCATTTGCCGGTCGACCGTGAAGGACTGGGACTGCACGCCAGCCACGGAGTCGAGGACTAGGATGGCACCGTCGAGCACGCGCAGGGACCGCTCGACCTCGACCGTGAAGTCGACGTGTCCGGGGGTGTCGATGATGTTGATGTGGTGCTTGCCCCAAGAGCAGTGGGTGGCGGCCGAGGCGATGGTGATCCCGCGCTCGCGCTCCAGCTCCATGGAGTCCATCTTGGCCCCAACGCCGTCCTTGCCGCGCACCTCGTGGATGGCGTGTACGCGGCCCGTGTAGAACAGGATGCGCTCCGTCAGCGTCGTCTTTCCGCTGTCGATGTGGGCGGAAATGCCGATGTTGCGAATGGTCTTCAGATCTTTGATCACGGACTGGCCTCTATCGGGCGGCGATACATCTGATTCGGGCCGGCTTGACAAGTTGGGATTCACCGTTTGTGTGCGATCGTTCCCCCCTTCCCGGAAGCGGCGTTATCGATGGGAAAGCCGCGAGCCCCGGGGCACCTTGTCCCAGCATGCGAATCGCGCCCGCCATGGCCCTCGGTCTCCTCGTCGGGACAGGGACTGCGTGCTCGCGGCCCAGTCCGGCTGCGCTCGAGAGTGAGAAAAAGGCCACTCCTGGCGTCCGGGTCGAAGTGGCGCCGGTGCGCGCGGGCGTTCTACCCAAGGTGTGGACGGTTGTGGGCGATGTCACGGCCGATGCACGAGCCTCCCTTGCCTCGGGTGCAAATGGCGCCGTCGACGCCGTCGAAGTAGAGGTCGGGGACCGGGTGAAGAAGGGCGCCCTTCTGGCTGAAGTCGACCCTCGGCTCCCCCGAGCCCGTCTGGCCGTGGCTCGGGCCGAGGTGCAGCGGGCGGAGCGTAGCTTGGCCTTGGCCAAAGTCGAGCTGGACCGCATCGATGACCTGGATCCCGGTATCGTCCCGCCCATTGATCTCGACCGGGCCAAGTCGCAGGTCGATACCGCCGAAGCTGTCCTCGCCTCGACTCGGGCCGCCCAGCTCGAGGCCCTGACCCTGCTCGAGCTGCACCGGGTGGTGGCGCCCTTCGATGGGGTCGTCGCCGCTCGGCAGGCGGACCCGGGCGACTGGGTCGAGTCGGGCGATCCGCTGCTGGAGCTGGTCAGCATCGAGACGGTCGACGTCCTGGTCGAGCTGCCCGAGCTCGTTCTCACGGAAGTTGCGGTGGGCTTTCGCGCCGAGACCGCCGCCGGTGACTTGAGGGTCGCAGGCATCGTTCCCGCCCTCGACCCCGTCGAGCGCACGGCCCGGGTGCGCCTCGTCCCCGCGACGCCCGAGGTCGCGGCCCAACTCCGGCCCGGGAGCGCGATCGACGTCGCCTTCGAGGTCCCGGTGGAGGCCGAAGCGGCGGTCTTGGTATCGAGCGATGCTCTCTTGCAAAGCCCCAGCGAAACGCGGCTGGTCCGGGTGCGGGACGGGAAGGCCGAGATCCTGGTGATTCGCGTCGTAGCCCGCACCCACACAGAGGCCCTGGTGGAGGCTGAGGGGCTGTCGGTCGGGGACCGCGTCGTGGTTCGCGGCAACGAGCGGCTCAAGCCCGACGCCCCGCTGCTCATCGAGGACTGAAGTGGAGGGAGGCGGTCTCATCGGGCTGGCGGTGCGCCGGCCCATCTCCGTTCTGTCTGGCGTACTGCTCGTTTGCCTCCTCGGGACCCTGGCCCTGACCCAGCTCCCGATTCAGCTCACGCCCGACATCGCCATACCCACCCTGAGCGTGAGTACGAACTGGCCAGGCGCTTCGCCGGCCGAGGTCGAGGCCGAGATCCTGGAGGAGCAGGAAGACGCCCTGAAGACCTTGAGTGGCTTGGTGCGGATGGAGGCTACGGCGGAGCCCGATCGAAGTACCCTGCGCCTCGAGCTGGAGGTCGGAACGCCCATTCAGGAGTCCTTGGTCCGCGCCACCAATCTCTTGAGCCAGGTCCCAGACTATCCAGAGGCCGCAAACCAACCGGTCATCGACAGCGCTGACGACACGGGACCGCCCCTGGCCGTTATCACCATCACTGCCCAGGATGGGCGCTACCCCGGCGCCTACCGAACTTGGGTGGCCGAGAACGTCCAGCCTCGACTGGACCGAATCCCTGGGGTGGCCAACTCTCGCCTCATCGGCGGGCAGGACCGGGAAGTCCGGGTTTTGTTCGAACCCAGGGCCCTCGCCAGCCGTGGGCTCGGCCTGCAGGACGTTCGAACCCGGATTCGAAGTGAGCTTAGGAACCTCTCCGCTGGGGACGTGACCTGGGGGAAGCGCCAGCTTCTGGTGCGCACGCCCCTGGAGCCGGAGCTTCCCGAAGATCTCGAAGAGCTGGTCTTGGCCTACCGGGAAGAGGGTGGGCCCATCCGCCTCGGTGACGTGGCCACGGTGCAGTATGGCTTGCGAAAGGCCCGGGCTCGCGTGTTCTCCGACGATCGCCAGTCCTTGGTCTTCCTGCTCTTCCGGGAGGCGGGGTCCAACGTCTTGACGGTCACCCGACAGGTTCGGGCCGAGGTTCAGAGAATTCAGGACGAGCAAATGGCGTCCCGTGGCCTGGACATCGACGTCGTCGACGATCAGGTCGACTACATCGAAGCGGCCCTTTCGCTGGTGCGTCAGAATCTCGTGGTGGGCGGATTGCTGGCCGTGCTCGTCCTGCTAGTCTTCTTGCGATCCTGGCGGGCGTCCTTGGTGGTCAGTATTGCTATCCCGGTCTGTACCCTTGGCACGGCCTTGGGCATGGCGGCATTGGGAAGGACCATCAACGTCGTGTCCCTGGCCGGAATGGCCTTTGCGGTGGGCATGGTGGTCGACAACGCCATCGTGGTTCTGGAGAACATCGATACCCACCGCCAGAGGGAAAGCGACGGGGCGAAGGCGGCCCTCTTGGGCACAAAGGAAGTCTGGGGCGCGGTTCTTGCCTCGACCCTCACCACCATCGTCGTCTTCCTTCCCGTCGCGCGCTGGCAAGACGAGGTCGGCGAGATCCTGAGAGACGTGGCGGTGGCCATCTCCTTCGCGGTGGGCTTCTCCCTCCTCGTGTCGGTCTTGGTCATCCCGAGCTTTGCCGCCGCCTTCCTCGAGGCAGAGCGCCGTCCCACCAGCTCCCGCGTCCCGCGGCTGGTCTTGCTCGGCCGACGGTTCCAGGATCGAGTTGGGCAGCTGGTCGCCTGGCTGGTGGCCCGGAGCAGCCGGGCCCTCGGGGTCGTCTTGGCTGCGCTGGCGGGGACGGGGACGGTGGTCTTACTCCTGTTGCCGCCCATGGAGTACCTCCCGACCGGCAACCGGGCTTTCGTCTTCGGCGTTCTGGTGCCGCCGCCCGGTCTCGCGGTCGAGGAGATGATGTCGGTCGGACGAAGGGTCCAGGCTGACGTCCTGCCCCACGTCGGTCGCGAGACCGAAGACGGCACGCCGGAACTACGCCGCTGGTTCTACGTCGGGCGGCCCAACCGGGTGTTCACGGGCATCGGCATCGAGGACGGAGAGCGGACGGCGGAGGCGGCGAGCTGGTATCGGCGGACTCTCCAGAAGATTCCGGGCATGTTCGCGATCGCGAACCGAGCCAGCCTGTTTGGGCGAAGCATCAGCGGCGCCCGAAGCATCGAACTCGAGGTGCAGGGGGGCGATCTACCTGAACTAGTGAGCGTAGCGGGTCAGCTCCTAGGCGCCATCAAGAAGGCGCTGCCCGAGGCCCAGGTTCGCCCGCGGCCTTCTCTGGAGCCGGGGGCACCTGAGCTTCACGTGGAGCCCAAGCGGAATCAGGCGGTGCGGCTGGGCATGAGCAGCGAGGATATCGGGGCCGCGGTCGACGTCCTGGTCGACGGTGCCATCATCGGAGAGCTTGGTCCCGGTGGTGACCCGAAGGTGAACGTCGTCCTGGCCGCGCGAGGCGTCGACGAGTACGGCCTTCGAACCGCTTCGGGCCTGGAGTCGGCGCCCGTCGTCACCGGGACAGGGCAGGTCGTGCCCCTGGGCAGCGTGGCCACCGTGTCCGAAGCCTTGGGGCCTACCCAGATTCGACGGGTTGAGCGACGGCGCACCATCACCCTCGACGTCAGCCCGCCCGAGGATGTGGCCTTGGAAGAGGCCATCCAGCTCATCGGTGAGACTCTTCGGCGAGAAGGAGAGTCGGGCAACGTCCCCTTCGGCATCACCACTCGGCTCGCCGGCTCGGCCGGGGACCTCGAGCAGGCCAAGACCCGACTAGGGTACGTACTCTTACTGGCGGTCGTGATCAGCTTTCTGCTCATGACCGGGCTTTTCGAAGACTTCGTCGCACCCTTGGCCGTCATGATCACTGTGCCCTTCGCGGCCGCCGGTGGTGTGCTCGGGCTTCAGTTCGTCGACGCCTTTCTCAGCCCCCAAGGTTTCGACCTGCTGACCGCAGTGGGCTTCATCATCTTGATCGGAGTGGTCGTGAACAACGCGATCCTTGTGGTCGAAGGCGCCATGGTGCGGCTGCAGGCGGGGGCAACGCTGGCTGAGGCCATCGGAGCCTCAGTGGAGGGGCGTTTGCGACCCATCTTCATGAGCACGCTGACGTCCTTGGCCGGTCTGTCACCCCTGGTCTTCTTCCCTGGCTCTGGGTCCGAGCTCTATCGGGGTGTGGGAAGCATCGTTCTCGGAGGCTTGGCCCTTTCGACCCTCCTCACCGTCTTCGTCGTACCTGCGCTGTACTCGCTGCTGGAGCGCGCCCGGGGTCGGGCGTGAACGTGGTCTTGGGCCTCTTGCTGGCCGCTGCCCCGCTGAGACTGGAGCAAGCGGTGACCGAGGCCCTGAAGCGAAACGAGACCTACGCCATCGCCCAGGCTCGCCAGGCTCAGGCTGCGGCCGACCTACGCGCGGCCTGGGCCGAGCTTCTGCCCTCGGCCGACTTGACCGGTAGCTACACGCGGCGACGGCTGAGGGCGCCCCCCGAAGGAAGTGACCAGGACATCCTCATTCGAGCCAACAACGCGCTGAACGCTCGGATCTCGGCGCAGACGAGGCTCTTCGAAGCATCTCAGCTTCCGAGCATCGGCGCCGCTCAGGACGATGTGGAAGCCGAAGGGTATCGGACCGAGCTCGAGGTCCGTAACTTTGCCTTCGACGTGGCGACCGCCTTCTTACAGGTGGTCGGTCTAGAGCGCACGCAGGCTGCGGCGGTGGAGCGACTGGAGCTGGCCGAGTCCATACTCGACGAAGTGCGCAAGCGGGCAGAGGCGGGGCTGACGAGCAGCAACGACGTGAGTCGCTCTCAGCTCGAGGTCGCCTCGGCCCGGCTTGCTCTGACCGAGGCGGACAACGACGTGGTTCAAGCCCGGCTGCAGCTGGGCTTCTTGATGGGGCGTCCTTTGCTCGAGGAGCTGGACCCACCCCAGATGGACGCGCTCACCGAAGCTAAAGACGTGGATAGCTTCGTGGACGAGGCGATGACGCAGCGTCCCGACGTCGCGGTACTCGCCACCGAGTTCGAAGCGGCCCGACGTCGGGCTGTGGAGCCTTGGCTGCGCTTGGTTCCCTCTCTTCGGGGAGAGGCTGAGTTCACGTTCACCAACGAGGCCGGCTTTCAGGAGCGAGAGTTCAACTACAACCTGAGCCTCATCGCCGCTTGGCCGATTTACGACGCCGGCCTTCGCCATGCGGACGCTCGGCGCACCCGCGCCCGACTGGAGGAATTAGCGCTTGAGCTGCGGCAGCTCCGGCGTGCGGTCGAGGTCGGCATCCGCTCGGCTTTGGCCGAGCGGCGACGGGCCGAGGCGGCGGTCGTCCAGGCCGAGGCCCAAGTCCAGGCGGCGGAAGTCAACGCAGGGGAGGTGGGGCAGCGCTTTCGGGCCGGGCTCGCCACCGCACTGGAGCAAGCCGACGCCAACGTTCAGCTCTTTTCAGCTCGGGCCCGCTTGGAGGCCAGCCGTTTCGAACTCGGCCAAGCCGAGCTCAGCGTCCTGGAGGCTCGGGGAGGCGTGCCTCCAGGCTATGCGCTCCCCAGCGAGGGTCTCGCTGCGGACGGATGAGCCGAGTGGCCAAATGGACGCGGCAAGGCTAGGCCTCCTTCATGGACCTGCGCAGCCAGGCTCGAGCGGTCCGGGCCTTCAACGTCGACGAGGATCTGATGGGCGCAGCCGGACGCCCCATCGGCGACCGCGCCCTCATCGGCGATGGCCTGGGTACGGCCCTCGTTCGCGTCGATGGCGCCATCGACTGGCTCTGCTGGCCCCGGATGGATGCGGACCCGGTCTTCGCCCAGATCCTCGACCCTGAGCGGGGAGGACTGACCGCGGTCTCGCCGGTTCAACGGCCTTTCGACAGTCAGCAGCGCTATGACCCGGAGACGGCCGTGGTCGAGACGCTCATGAGTGTCCCCGGCCACGGAGTGGTGCGGCTTACCGACTACATGCCGTGGCTCCAGGACAGCCGCGCTTCCATTCACGAGATCCACCGACGGGTGGAGGGGCTCGAAGGCGAAGTCGAGCTCGAGGTCGTCTTCGATCCGCGCTTCGGCTTCGGCGAGCGAAGCAACCGTTTCGAGCCCAGTGCGCAAGGTGTCATGGCCGTGAGCATGACCGGCGAGCGTCTGGCCATCGCGACGGGCGGGGATGGCTTCGAAGAGCGCAAGCAAGGTGGTCTTCACACTCGTATCAAGCTCCGAAAAGGGGAGCGGCGCTGGGTCGTGCTGTCCTGGGGTGCGCCCCGGGTCGAGCCGATCGAGGCCTACCGACCCTTCGAGCTCTTGCGGTCGACTCGTCGCTCGTGGCGGAATTGGGCCCATCAGCTTCAGTACGATGGGCCCTGGCGGCACCTCGTTCTGCGCTCGGCGATCACGCTCAAGCTCCTTCAGTACGGCCCGTCGGGCGCGCTCATCGCGGCGCCGACGACCTCCCTTCCGGAGGCGATCGGCGGCCCTCGCAACTGGGACTATCGCTATGCCTGGGCCCGGGACGCCGGGATGACCATCCGAAGCACGAGCCTCATTGGCTACCCCGACGAAGCGAGGGAGTTCTTTCACTTCGTTCGAGAGACGCTGAGCTCTCGCCGCACCTTTCCCATCATGGCCACCATCGACGGAGGTGAAGTGCCGCCTGAACGGACCATCGAGGGTCTGCGTGGGTATCGGGGCTCGGCTCCCGTCCGCCAAGGCAACGGGGCCCATGATCAGGTCCAGATCGACAGCGCAGGTTACGTCATGGACGCCGCGTGGATCTATGAGCACATCGGCGGCTCGCTCACTCTCGGGACCTGGCGGCAGCTGGGTCGTATGACGGAAGCGGTATGTCGGGGCTGGAGTCAGCCCGATCACGGGATCTGGGAGCCTCGGGGCGGGATGCGGCACCACGTTCACTCTCGGGGCATGAGTTGGGTGGCCTTGGATCGAGCGGCTCGGATTGCACCCCTTTTCGGTGACGAGCATTTGCGTCAACGGTGGCGTCGGGTGGCGAACGAGATCCGTGCAGACGTCCTTGGCAAGGGTCTGGACCCGACCGGGAAGGCCCTGGTGAGCCACTACGGCGGGGACGAGATGGACGCGAGCCTGCTCCTGCTTCCGCTTTACCATTTCCTCCCCGCCGATCACCCCGTCGTCGCCGGTACGGTCGAGCGCATCCAGTCCGAGTTGGTGGAGCGAGGCTTCGTACGCCGCTACCGCTACGACGACGGCGTCGACCCCAAGGGCGTGGAAGAGGGCGCGTTCGTCATCTGTGGATTCTGGCTGGCCGAGGCCCTGGCCATGATGGGCCGGATCGACGAGGCGATCGACGTGTTCAACCAGAATGCGGGGTGCGCGAATCACCTCGGGCTCCTTTCGGAGGAGGTCGAACCCAGCAGCGGCTTGGCCCTCGGCAACTTCCCTCAGGCCTTTAGCCACCTGGGACTGATCAACGCAGCCTGTCGCATCGATCTCGGTCTTCGCCTTCAGGACGAAGGAGAGGTGCGGACGCCGGTCTTCGAGCTCGACGCGCTCCTCCGCTGAGCCCGCCATGCCGGAAGGACCCGAGGTACGACGGCAGGCCGACCGTTTGCACGCGGTGCTGGCTGACCAGAAGGCGGAGCGGGTCTTCTTCGCCTTCCCCGAGCTGGCGGAGGCGGCCGAGGCGCTGACAGGGCGCCGAGTTGAGTCGGTCAGCGCCCGTGGAAAGGCCATGCTGACCACCTTCGAAGGGGGTCGGGTCGTCTACACCCACAACCAGCTCTACGGACGCTGGTACGTCCGCAAGGTGGGCGGCGAGGTCCGGACCCGACGGCAGCTGCGTTTCGAAGTTCAGACCTCCACCCATCGCGCGCTTCTCTTCAGCGCCTCGACCATCGAGGTCCTGCTGGAAGGGGAGCTCGACCATCACCCCTTCATCTCTCGGCTGGGACCCGATCCGCTTTCGGATCCGGTCCAAGCCATCGAGGCCCGGTTCAAGGATGTGCGTTTTGCGGGTCGACGCCTTGCCCAGCTGCTTTTGGAGCAGGAGTTCGTGGCCGGGCTCGGCAACTACCTTCGAAGTGAGATCCTCCATCACGCTCGCATCGCGCCTACCCGACGTCCGAAGGAGCTCTCGTCGCCCGAACTCCGTCGCCTCGCCAAGTCGACCTACCTGATGTGCAATCGATCCTACGAGCTGGGCGGCATCACTCGGCCCCCCTCCGAGGCCAAGAGGATGAAGGCCGCCGGACAGCCCCGCTGGAAGTACCGTCACTACGTCTTCGGGCGCGCCCGAGGGCGCTGCCCGCGTTGTGAGGAAGCGATTCGGAAGGACACCCTCGCCGGTCGCCGCCTCTACTGGTGCTCCAACTGCCAAGCCTGAGAGGGCCGACAAATCAGTGTGCCGATCATAGAGTTCAGGTCGCTTCCCGCCGGCCCCCGACCGCCCTGGTAGCTCAGCGGCCTCCGGCTGCCCTTTCTGTCTTGTCGGTCCGGTTTTGTCGGTCCGGTCTTCTCGTTCCCTGGGGCCCACCCAACTCCCTCCGGAGCGGCTCCACCAGGACGGCCGATGACTCGACGGGGAACGGATCAAACTCTATGACCGCACACTAGGGCACGGGGACCCAGCCGTCCGATGTCAGGAAGGCGCGGTCGACGGGTGCCAGGTCATTTCGGTCGATCGCTCCTTCGAGCACGAAGGCGGGCCCGAGCTGGAGATCTTCGTACGGTATGCAGCGGTCACCGGATTCGATGAATGCGGCACCTTCGAGCGGTCGGATGCCGAAGGCTTCGCTGGGGGCTCCGAGGTCGATTGAGACGAAGGCCGGCCGATCCATTGAGTAGGCCCACGTCCGCAGGAAGAGTGGGCTGGTGATTCGGCCGAGCGACTCTAGGCACCCTGGGTCTCGAAACCCGTCCCGGACCTGGTTCCTGGCAACCCAAGGGCTGGGCCAACAAAGACCGTCGAGAGGTTCGCAGTAGGTGCCCAGTCGCTGGTCGTACAGCGAACCGGCCACGCCTGTGAGGCCGATGGCTTCGCCGGGAAGGGAAAATGAAAGGAGGCGCTCTCCGCGCACGCTCAGAGCGGGAAGGTCCTGGGCATCGATGAACTCCAGCTCGTAGGTCTCCATAGCGTTGGACGGGCCGGGCTCATCTCGCTCAACGGGTATGCATGCTCCATCGACTCGGTCGTAGATGATGGAGGACGGCGAGCGCAAGAGGCGAAAGGGTTGAGCATCCAATCCGTCGAGGCTGCCTATTAAGCCTTCGAAGCCTGAGCCGAAGCGAGTCCGTCTACGCTCGCAGCGTTCGTCAAAGCCGAGCGCCTCGTCCGGGAGTTCGAACATGGCCGACGGCAGGCATCTCGGTCCATCGGTCGAGGTCAGAGCTAGCGTGCAGATCGCTGGGCCCAAGTAAGCAGAGTTTGGAACGAAGGCTCCTCCTTCCGGCACGAAGCCGGCCACCTCGAGCCCATCGGTCCTACTACTGACTTCGGAGCGGAGCTCGGGCAGGTCGGGAGGCAGCGTCGCGGGCTCGACTGCATAGGCCGTCAAGATGACTTCGCTTTCGTCCCGGTCCACGCACGTCCACCCATTGGCGCTCAGTCGAGCCGGTACCGAGGCCAGGGGTGGCCCGGCCCTCAGCAGTCGATCATCGTCGTCCATCCACAGTCCGTCGTCTCTACGTGTGGTCGCGAGCAGGACCTCCGGGGCATCAGCAGACTCCAGGCCGCGAATGAAGTTCCCGCAGCTGACTGCGTCGAGTTCTTGCTGGCGACTCAACTGACCAATCCGAGGTCCGCACAGCCCGCGCTCGGGTAGGTCGAGCGCTCGCAGCCTGAGCGGGTCGATACTGAAGCACTCCGTTCGAGTTGCGAGGTCGAAGAAGCTGCTCGTAAAGACTCTTCCGTCCGCTAAACCGACGCCCATGGGCAGCAAGCGCTGGACGCTGGGGAAGGAACTCACCTCAGACTCACAGGCCAGCACCCCGAGAAGGAGAGAGCCTCCAAACGCAATCCGACCTTTGAACATCACGGCTTGTGATGGCAGCAAGCTTCGTACCAGCATGTTTGGCAGGAGCCTTGTGTTTGCCTTGTGCCAGCCTGGCACCAGGCTCGCGAGCACTTGCGCAGACCTTGGCGCACGGGAAACCGGCTTCGCACCGGACGAGACACGGCGCCCCGCGTTAGGCGCAGTTGCGGCGTTGTTCGACGCCGGGTTTTGGGGCTTGGCTGCTCCCATGAGCGTGACTCTGTACGGCATGCACTACTCCTTCTGGACGGAGCGGGCGCGCTGGTCGCTGGCTCACCACCGTATCGAGCACCGTTACAGGGAACACGTGGCGATGCTGGGGGAGTGGGCGCTGCGGGCTCGGGCGGGCTCGAGCGAACAGGCCAGCGTCCCCTTGCTCACGGACGGAACGCGCTCGGTGGTGGGCTCGCTGGCTATCATGCGATGGGCAGACGAGGTGGGGAAGGGAACCCCACTGCAAGCGAGCTCGGACGCGGTCGAGGAATGGTATGAGGGGCTGGAACCGGCCATGGACGAGACCCGAAGGCGCATTACTCGGGCGGTGCTCGCCGACCAGGCGGCCCTCACTGAGGCCGCGGCTTCGGCCGTTCCCCGATTTCTGGCTGGGCTGGCCCGACCGGCCGCCGGTCTGGGCGCCCGATTCATCGCCCGGAAGTACGGCTTCGACCTTCGTGGGCCTTCGCGCGGCGACCGGGTGCTCGAGGCGCTGGAACGAATCCGAGGAGCGCTTGACGGTCGGGCTTATCTCTTGGACGAGCGCTTCTCGGCCGCCGACATCCTTGCCGCGACCTTCCTCCAGGCGCTTCGTCCGGTGGACCATCCCAGCATGCCCATCGGCGACGCCACTCGACGGGTTTGGACCGAGACCGAGATGGCGGGCTGCTACAGCGATCTCCTGAAGTGGCGCGACCAGCTCTATGCTCGGCATCGCTCTCCGTGAGCCGAGCCTCGACTAGAAGTCGAGCTGGATGGGTTCGAGACGATCCGAGGTCTGGATGACAAGGTCGTCGCCCCCAATTGAAATGATGAAACTCGAAGTCGTGGATCCGACCCTGTCCAAGAGATCGGCGCAGCTCACCGGGTCGAGCTCTAGAAGCTCTAGACCTTGAGGGAGTGGAGGGAGGCAGACGCTGCTCGACCTTCTTCGCATCGGGACCAAGCCGACAATTTGGCAAGGGCGTTGGAACAGGCGGACACTTCGACAGGTGCTGGACGGTCAAGTTTGCTGGAGAACCCTGCTAAGGGCTGGGGTCGGCTCGCGCGATGCCGGACTCGCCGTTTCCAGGCAGTAGCCGAAGCCTATCTGGCCGGAGCGATTGAGGCCGCCCTCGTAGCCGACGTTGACGACGGTTCTCCAAACTACCCGTCCGTTCCCGTCCAGGGTTGCTTCGGCGTCGCCTTCCTTGCTTCGCGCGGTTGGTGTCCTAGAAGTCGACGACGGCGAGGCCTTGCCGCCCCTTGTCGTCCTGGGTCTTGGACACGGTCTCGAGCTTGAGCACGCCTCGGGGACACATATGGGCGCACATGCCGCAGCCCACGCAGGAGGCGCGGGTGAAGGACTGATTGCTCTGGGCGTAAGAGCGGACGTCGATGCCCATCTCGCAGTAGGTGGAGCAGTTGCCACAGGAGATGCACATGTCCTTCTTCACCGCGATTCTGAAGCGGCCGAACTTCTGAAAAAGGCCGAGCATGGCGGCCATGGGGCAGAAATTGCGGCACCAAACCCTGGGTCCAAAGAGCGGGTAGAAGCCGGTGCCGACGACTCCAGCCAGGACGCTGGTGACCACGAGTCCGTACCAATACCGAAGAGGATAAACGTAGGCCGACAGCCCCGTCTGTCCGGTGCCGAGCAGGAAGTCGACGAACACGATGGCCGTGGTGGACACGGCCAGGATGAGCACAGTGTGGACCGTGACCTGCTCGAAGCGCCAGGACGCGGTGGAGGTCGCGGTCAGGTGCCGCCACGGGTCCCCGAAGGTGTTGGAGAGGCCACCGCAGCCACACACCCAGGAGCAGTACCAGCGCTTGCCCAGGAAGACGGCCAGCATGGGGACGGCGATGAGCGAGCCGAAGAAGCAGTAGGCCGACAGATAGAGGGGCAGCTGCGACAGGGTGTCCGGCATCATGTAGTCGAACTTCAAGGGCCACAGATAAGAGAAGTAGAAGTCCTTGGAGCCTGACAGGTGCATGATGAAGGGCACCGAGAAACCGAGCACTATCTGAACACCGATGTTTGTGGCGATGCGGAGCCGATTGTACCGGGAGTTGCCGTGATAGTAGAGGTAGCGAAGGCCGCCCCCCACCATAGCTACGCAGTAGAGGAAGCCGTACAAGAACCACTTGTTCTTCAGCCCCATCGCTTTCGCGATGGGTTCGAAGTGGGGCGTGAAATAGAGGACCAGGTAGAAGCCGATCAGGCCCAGCGCGATGGCCACGCCGACGGGGCTTCGGTTCCGCCAGCCCTGGCGGAAGGTCTTGAGGAGTCCGTTTTGTCCCTGCTGATCCATGACTATGCTCAGGCGTAGTTGAAAACGGTGGGACCCGGCACGGGCGACTTCGCCGTTTCTTCCAGTGGCTGGCGCTTGACCGGTTCGGGGATGCGAAGCGGGGGAACGAACTCGGTGTCGAAGCGCGCCTGTTCTAGGTTGTCGAGCACCCACTCCAGCGTTCTTCGCTGAACGATCCACTCGTTGAGGAGGTCGTGGTCCCAGCGCCGACCCAGGAAGTTGAAGCCGATGACCCGGCCGTCCTGGACCACGATGCGGGTCGTGCTTCGGACCTTGCCCGTCTCTTCGAAGAACCAGTTTTGCTCTCGCTCGACCTTCATGTTCACGATGCCCGCCGTCGTGTATTCGACGTCCATCAGCTTGGCCGAATTGTACCAGATGGGACGCTTGTAGGTTGCGCGCTCTCCGCAGACTCGGCGTCCGGCCACGCGGCCTTGGTCTCTGCCCGTGTACCAGAGCTGTTCCGGCCTTTTCGAGCCGTCGAACCAGGCCACGGAAGCACAGTCTCCGCAGGCGTAGACGCCTTCCACATTGGTTTGGAGATCTTCGCCCACCAAGATACCCCCCCGGCGGTCGAGTTCGATGGGGCCATTCTGCAGCCAATCCGTATTCGGCATGACACCGATGGCGACGACCAGGCAGTCGACGTCGATTTCCTCGCCCTTCTTGGTCTTGACCCCAGTCAGAACACCGTCCGCCGTGCGCAGAGAGTCGATCTCGTCGTGCAGTCGAACGTCGACGCCGTGTTCCCGCATGCGCTCGCTGATCCAGGTCGACTCTCTAGGCTCGATCGCGATGGGCCAGAAGTACTCCTCGCGGATGAAGAATTTGGGCTTCAGGCCGCGATTCACCATGACCTCCACCGCTTCGATGCCAATCAGTCCGCCGCCCACCACGGCTGGACTCTGGGCCAGTCGACCCCGCTTGGCCGCCGCGACCGGGCGCTCCAGATAGGGTGAGTCGGGCATGGAGTAGGCGACGTGGGCCTCCGGTCGAGGCGGTGGTCCACCCTTGCTGGGACCGCCGACGATCTCCTTTTCTAGCCAGGAGAGATCCTGGTGGGTGACGAAGTGACCGACCCCGGCTGCGTCCGAACCCTGGAGCGGGAAGGGTCGGGGGCGTGAGCCGCAAGCGATGATTAGCTGGTCGAAAGGGACAGGATCGAGCCCCCCGGCGAATTCGACCTGCCGTCCTTCGGCGTCGATGCCGGTGGCCCGGGCGCGCACCCGACGGATTCCCAGCCGCTCGTAGGTGCCCCTCTCCAGGGGTTCGATGCAGCGGTGGCTCAGCTGGCCCGTGAACACCCACATCAAGGCCGTTCGAGAAAAAAAGTGGTCCGACTCCTCGGACACGATCGTCAAATCCCAGTCGGGCTGACGGCTCTTCACGACGAGCGCGGCCTCCATGCCGGCCACGCCATTGCCGATGATCACGACGCGCACTCTGCGCTTATACACTTGTCCTACCTTGGGGTTACGGTATTGGCTTGCCCTCCCCGGCGAAGGACGGAGCCCCGTTTCCGAACCGCCCAATCCGTTCTGCCGCTGATAATCCCGTTGACCCTTTCGCCCCTCTGGGGAGCTTCGAGCCGTGTGGTTCCGATCGCCGGCCACAGTGCAGCTTCGCCGCGCCCAGCTCACCCTGATGCTGGCGACCCTGATTCCAACCATCCTGATGAGTGCCTTGGGCATCGTCCTGCTCGCGGTGGGCAGTCAGTCCCTCAACCTCAACTTCGTGGCGGGCATCCTGCTCTTGGCGCTCTGCACCTCGTCCATCACCGGCTACATACTCGTTTCCATCTTCGTCAGCCGGGGGGCCTCCCTGGCCCGGGTTCAGAACGACTTCCTGACTTCGGTCTCCCACGAGCTTCGAACGCCTCTGACCTCCATCCGGATGTTCATCGAGACGCTGAAGGACGGGCGGGTCGAAGATCCGGAGGAGCAGCAGCGGTGCCTCCGCCTCATCTTCGAAGAAGTTGAACGCCTGGAGGGCTTGGTGGGACGGGTGACCGATCTGTCTCGTTTCGAGGGTGGGCGGCGCGCCCTCCAGCAGGCTTCGGTCTCGGTGCGGGAGCTGTTCTCCGACGTCACTTCGGCCTTCGAAGCTGCTTCTTTGCAGGCGCCAGTTCGGCTGCATGTCGAGATCGAACCCGAGGATCTTCACGTCCAGGGAGATCGCTCCGCTCTGGGCTTGGCGGTCAGCAACCTCGTGACCAACGCTTGGAAGTACAGCCGGCCGGATGACGGGCCTATCGCACTCGGGGCTCGCGCGCTCGGGCCGAAGTGGCTAGAGATCACGGTCGAGGATCGCGGTCCGGGCATTCCGCGGAGCGAACGTCGGCGGGTCTTTCGGGAGTTCGAGCGAGGTGCGGCCGCCATCAATCAGCGAAAGCCAGGGAGCGGACTTGGCTTGGCCATCGTTCGGGCCGTGGTTCAGGCCCATCGTGGTAAAGTGGAGCTCAAGAGCCGAGTCGGTCAGGGAACCGAAGTGCATCTGCGCCTCCGGCGAGCCTCATGAGCGAGCAGATACTCATCGTCGAAGACGACGCCGCCATTGCAGAGGGGCTGGCTCTGAATCTGAGGCTGCAGGGCTTCGACTCCGTCATTGTCACCGATGGTGCCGTGGCTGTGACGAGGGCCTTGGAACTCCGCCCCACCATGATGCTCTTGGACATCGGCCTTCCCAACGTCGACGGGCTAGAGGTCCTACGAGAGCTACAGGAGAAGCGGAGCGACATCCCCGTCATCGTTCTTTCGGCTCGAGAGAACGAGTACGACAAAGTCGCGGCGCTTCGCTTGGGCGCCGACGACTACGTGACCAAGCCCTTCGCCTTGGCCGAACTGATGGCCCGTATCGAGGCCGTGCTTCGCCGCGTCTCCCATGCTGCCTCCCACCCCGAGGACGCGGAGATCAGCTTCGCCGATGTTCGAGTCTCTCTGCCCCGACGCGCGGTGGAGCGAGACGGTGAGCCCGTCAAGCTGACCCATCTCGAGTTCGAGCTTCTCAGCTATCTCCTCCAGCGCCCGGGCACGGTCGTATCTCGTGAAAAGCTCCTCAAGGAGGTGTGGGGTGTTCGCCATGCGGGCAGTCGTCGCACTGTGGACAACTTCGTGGCGCAGCTCAGAGCGAAGCTCGGCGAAGATCCCGAACAGCCCCGGCACATCCTGACCGTTCGGGGCAGCGGCTACCGTTTCAATCCATGACGGGAGTGCATCGTTCCGAAACGTCGCTCGGCGCTGCACGACGAGATTTCGCGCCGGCTCTGGAGGCGCCAAGGATGGGTCGATCTACTGGTCATGGTCCGAACGCTGTCGAGCGCGGCTTTGACCCGGACCTACGTGTTCGCCCTGTCTGCCGTCGCCCTGCTGGCCCTCGGTGCCCACGGCCTCACCGAGTGGATGCTCCAGGAGCAGGCTCGTATGGCGCCCGCCATCAACATGTCGGGACGGCAGCGGATGCTCTCCCAGCGCATCGGTCGCTTCACTCGAGCCCTCGTCGACGCAAAGGACACGCGAACCCGGAATCGGGCTCGTGACGCGCTGAGAGGCGCTACTCCTCTTCGAAGAGAGTCACGAAGCCCTCGTGACTGGAGACCAGAGACTCGGTCTGCCGAGCCTTCCGAGCTTGGCCTCGACGGTCTACTTCTCGGAGAAGGAGCCGCTGGATCAATGGAGTCGGGACTTCATCGAGGCCGGGCACGCCGTTCTGGAAGCGCAGCGGCCCAGTTATACCTCTTCCGAGGTCATCAGAATCCTCCACGCGTCTCATACCTTTCTCCTCGAACGCCTCGACGACGCAGTTCAGGCCTTCGAAGCGTCCGCCCATCAGCAGACGGGACGCCTTCGCAGCGTTCAGCTGGCCCTGCTCCTCCTCTTGTTGGCGACATTGTTCGGCGAGGCCCTGCTCGTCTTTCGGCCCATGATCCAGCAAATTCACAATGACCGACGAGCGCTCCTCGATGCCCACGATCAGGTGGACGTGGTGCTGGAGGCCCTTTCCGAGGCTATCGTAATCTTCGACAAGGAGCTTCGAATCGTGCGCCTCAATCGCCAGGCGCAGTGGCTGTGGGAGCTGGATGCCGATGAAGTCAAAGGCCGGACGATGACGGAGCTAGGTCCAACGGTGGCTGAGACCCTGAGCCAGGCCATTCGCTGTGGCCGTTTCGAAGTCACCTTGGAGATGGAAGGACTAAGCCAGTCTGCTCGTCGCTTCCCTTTCGAGTTCAGGATCGTCCACGTCGACCGAAGCGATGGTCTGCACTTCGTACTCTCCGGCCGGGACATCACGGCCCGGCGCGAGAGCGAGCGGCGTCTCCGCGTCTACGAGCTCGCCTTCCAAAGCTCTTCCGACGCCATCGCCATCTGCGCCTTGGGAGAAGGGAATCAGGAGCATCCCGTTTGCTTCGTGAACCCCGCCTTCAGTTCGACCACAGGCATCGGGCCCGAGAAAGTCTTGGGCGCACCCTTCGACCGCATGTTGTCCGAAGACGTCGATTCCGAGCTTCGAGAACGAATCCAACACGCCTTCGAAGCCCGAGAGGCGACCCGGCTCGAAGTACCGATGAGTCGGCCTGGACGGCCCGACTTTTGGGCCGAAGTTGCCCTGATGCCGACCTCCGACTCCAGCCACGGGACCTACTTCATTTGCATGTTCCGCGACGTCACTGCCCGCCGAGAGCGTGATGAACGCACCAAGCACCACGCCTACGTCGACGCCGTCACGGGGTTGCCCAATCGGTGGAGTTTCGACGAGCACCTTCCCGGCTTCCTCGACCTCGCCCGAGCGCAGGAAGCTCAGTTGGGGGTCCTATTCGTCGACCTGGATGGGTTCAAAGGCGTAAACGACCAGCACGGCCATGACGCCGGAGATGCCTTGCTGCGCGAGATCGGGAGCCGATTTCAAGACGCCGTGCGGGATGGGGACTTTGTTGCGCGACTCGGCGGCGACGAGTTCGTCGTCGTCTGTCAAGACCTCAGCTCCGTCGAAGAAGGGGCGGCGGTAGGACAGAGGCTCGTCGAGACGGCCGGGCAGAGCTTCCGGTTCCGGAGCCAGGAAGCCTGCGTTGGGGCCTCGGTAGGTGTGGCCGTGTTTCCGGACCATGCCGACGACCCGGCCGCACTGGTCCGAAAGGCCGACAACGCCATGTATCGGGCGAAGATGGGCGGCAAGGGCCAGGTAGCCCTGGCCGTAGAGGCCGACTTGCCGACTTCCGACATCGCCCGTGAGGAGATGGAGGCCGTCCAGGCCCTCCGCGAGGCCAGCCTGAGGGCCAAGCGTCCGGCGCCTTCCAGTTGATGCCCCGAGCTGGAGGCGGCAAGTTTCTCTCATGGAGGCGAACTGGACCCCGGTCGCCATTGCGATCCCCATCTTCTTCCTCCTGGTGGGCGTGGAGCTCTTGGCCGCCCGCCTGATGAGACGTTCGGTCTACCGGACGGGCGATGCGCTGAGTGACTTGGGCTGCGGCGTCCTTCAGCAACTGGTCGGGGTCTTCGCCCGCACCATCCTCTTCGCGGGCTACCTCGCCGTGTACGGCCAGTTCAGGCTGGCCGAGTGGTCCACCAACAGCGTGTGGACGTGGGTCGTCGCGTTGCTCGGCGTCGACCTGGCCTACTACTGGTTCCATCGGACCAGCCATGGCGTCGCGGTGATGTGGGCTGCTCACGTCGTGCACCACCAGAGCGAAGACTACAACCTAGCGGTCGCACTCCGGCAGGGGGCTGTTCAGCCCTTCTTCAGCGCCTGGTTCTATCTGCCCCTGGCCCTGATGGGCATCCCTCCTCTTGCTTTTGCCATTTCGAGCTCTATCAACACGCTGTACCAGTTTTGGATCCACACCCGCTTGGTGGGCCGACTGGGGCCCTTGGAGTGGGTCCTCAACACGCCCTCCCATCACCGCGTGCATCACGGTCGAGATCCCAAGTACATCGACCGGAACCACGCCGGTGCGCTCATCGTGTGGGACCGCTTATTCGGAAGCTTCCAGCCCGAGGAAGAGGAGCCGACCTACGGTATCACCCACGCTCTCGATTCCTACGATCCGATTCGAGCGCACTTTCGACCGTATCAAGAGCTGTGGACCCGCGCCCGTCAGGCGCCGGGCTGGGACAAGCTCAAACTCTGGTTCATGCCGCCTGGCTGGACGCCGGAGGGCATCGAATGGGCGCCCGCGAAACCTCTGGATGCGCCGCCCTTCGACTTTCCCGTCGGACCCTCGCGAGCCGCCTACGTGGTGGCGCAGTTCGCGCCGCTGGTGCCCTTGACCATGATGCTCAAGGTGTTTCGGGCCGGGCCCTTGGACTTCAAGCTCGTCCTGGCTGGCCTCATGATAGCGACCCTGGCGTCGGTGGCGGCCCTGGTCGAGGGCCGAACTTGGGCGCTGCGCTTCGAGCAGCTGCGGCTCCTTGCCCTCCCGGCGGTGAGCGCCTTCCTCGGGAGCTTCCTGGGCTCGACGGTCGCTGGACTGGCAGTTGGCGGTGTATTCGGTCTGCTCAGCCTTCTCTGGCTGAGCGCGACCGGCCGTGGTCCCGCGCCGGTCCTCCGCCCAGCGTCCTAGTGCGCTTCGGCCCAAGAGGGGCCGAAGCCGACTTCGGCCACCAAGGGCACGGAGAGCTCGACCACGGATTCCATCTCGTTCTTCACGAGGGCCGACACGGCCTCGACCTCGGATTCGGGGACCTCGAAGACCAGCTCGTCGTGGATCTGCATGATCATGACGGCCTTGGGGTGGACCGCCCGCAATCGGGCATCGATGCGAAGCATCGCCAACTTGCAAATGTCCGCCGCTGAACCCTGGATGGGCGTGTTGGCGGCGACCCGCTCACCGTAGCTGAAGTCCATGGCTGAGTGGCTCGACAGCTCCGGGATGAGGCGGCGTCGACCAAAGAGGGTCTCGGCCCAGCCGAGCTCCTTGGCCTGTTCGATGGACTTGTCCCGCCAGTCTCGAACCCCCGCGTAGGTTTCGAAGTAGCGGCGGATGTAGGCTTCGGCCTCTTTCCTCGTGACCCCGGCAATCTGAGAGAGAGCCGTGGCGCCCTGACCATAGATGGTGGAAAAGTTTATGGTCTTGCCCAGGCCTCGCTCCTCGGACGTGATGGCCTCTGGCGACTTGCCCAAGAGCTCGGCTGCCGTGCGACGATGGACGTCGACCTCCTTCTGATAGGACTCGAGGAGGATGGGGTCCTGACTCATGTGGGCCAAGATCCGAAGCTCGATTTGGGACCAGTCTGCCGAGAGGAGTCGGTGCCCCTCGGGGACCACGAAGGCTCGACGAATCCTCTTCCCTTCCGCCGTTCTAATGGGCGTGCGCTGAAGGTCGGGATCGGTCGAGATCAGGCGGCCAGTTTGGCTCGCCGTCTGCTGAAAGTTGGCGTGGATGCGCCCGGTTTCCGGCTGGACGGCGGCCTGGAGCACGTTCGTGTAAGTGCTGATGAGTTTGCTGAGCCTTCGGTGTTCCAGCAACAGGCTAGCGATCTCGTGGTTCTTGGCCAGCTTCTCGAGTACTTCGACTTTGGTCGAGTAGCCGGTCTTGGTTCGCGCCACCACCGGGAGGCCGAGCTCCTCGAACAGTACGGTGCTCAGCTGTTTGGTGGACGCGATGTTGAAGCTTCGCCCAGCGAGCTGGTGGATCCGGTGTTCCAGCTCCCGGAGGCGTCGTCCGAACTCGTCGCCCATACGAGCGAGATCCTCCTGATCCACCAGGATGCCGTGGCGCTCCATCCGGGCCAAGACCTCGCTCAGCGGGAGGTCCTGGGTCCTCAGCTGGTCGACCTGGCCCATCTCTTGGAGCCGGGGACGAAGGGCCTCCCAGCAGCGACGAACGCAGTCGGCTCGATGGCAAGCGTGGTCTCGGGCCTGCTCGGTCGGAACACTCCTGGGGTGCACTCGAGACTGGCCCGTTCCCACCAGTCGCTCGATCGGTCGAAGCGTCTCCTGCAAGAACTCCTTGGAGAGCTGGTCCAGGCGGTGAGGCAGCAGCTTGTTTGGGTCGACGAGGAAAGACGCAAGCTTCGTGTCGCCTCGGAGGCCGCCCAGGGTCAGGCCTCGCCCCAGCCCCAGCAGATAGAGTTGCTTCGCGTCGTGGCAGAGCTTCCTTTGCTTCTCGTCCTCGAACCAAGACCGCAGCCCGTCAGGTACTTGGCCAATAGGGAAGGGGACGTAGAATCTCTCACCGCTCTCAGTCGAGAAGGCGCAGCCCACCCAATCGGCCAGGGCGTGGTTCTCGGGGCCCACGAGCGGCTCGACGGCCGTCGGTCGATCGTCCCTGGTCAAACGCTCGGCGGCGCTCGGCCCATCCAGGACCCGGTAGTCTCGGGACCCGAGTTCGACCTCATCGGCTCGCCGAGCCTCTTCACCCAACAGCGAGAAGAACTCGAGCTTTCGAAAGAGCGCGTCCAGCTTCTTGGGTTCCGGAGGTGCTAGGCGCAGTTCGTCCAGACCGAGGGACAGATCGAGTTCGGTTCGGATGGTCGCCAGGTCCTTTGAGATCCGGGCGCTTTCGACCCCGGCCTCCAAGGCTCTTCGCTGCCGTCCCGACATCCCGTCCAAGTGAGCCAGGATCCCCTCCAGGTCACCGTAGGCCTCGAGGAGCGCCACCGCACCTTTCTTCCCGATGCCGGCTACGCCGGGGATGTTGTCGATCTTGTCGCCCAGCAAGGCGAGGAGGTCGACGAACTGCTTGGGGGGCACGCCCCACTTCTTGCGGACGAGGGCCTCGTCGTAGGTGATGTCGCGCATCGCGTCGAGCATCCGAACTTTGGGACCGATCAGCTGGGAGAAGTCCTTGTCGCCCGAGACGATGAGCACCTCCATGTCGCGGGTCACGGCCTGGCGGGTGAGCGTGCCGATGACGTCATCGGCTTCGTAGCCGGGCAGAGTGTGGTGGCGAAAGTTGAACGCCTCGACCAGGCGACGGATCCAAGGAAGCTGGGTGCTGAGCAGTTCGGGCATGGCGCTCCGCTCGGCTTTGTATTCGGGGTAGGCCTCGTCCCGGAAGGTCCTGCCGGGGGGGTCGAAGATGACGGCGCCGTGGGTGGGATTCCGTCCCGCAAAGAGCTTCCGGAACATGGTGGCGAAGCCAAAGGTGGCATTGGTCGGGACACCTGCCTTGGTGCTCAAGTTGCCCGGGATGGCGTAGAATGCCCGGTAGGCCATCGCAGTCCCGTCCACCAGCACGAGCTTCATGACAGCCCGATAGCACGCGGGGGCGCGCTGAGCTTCCGCGCTCCCGGTGCCCTTGAAGATGTTGGAGGGGTGAGGAAAGGGGCCACCGACCGGGCGACCCGAGGGCCTTACTCGGCGTCGACTTCCATGATGTGCCGGTCGTTGTATGTGCCGCAGGCCATGCACGCTCGGTGGGGCATCTTGGGCGCACCACATACCTGGCAAGCCGTGTAGTTGGGACCACTCAGCGCGTCGTGAGATCGCTGGTTGCCTCGGCGCCTGGCCGACTTTCGTTTCCGCGGAACCGCCATCTGAACTCCAGACGGCGGGTGGTAGAGAAGTCGGCTCCCTCCCTCAAGTCTTTTCTGAGATCTCATTGAAGAGCCGGTGGACGTCCTTGGCCCGGCACAGCTGAGACCCGTCGGTCATGACCGTCGCCGCCCCGGAAGCCACCCCCATCCGCGCGGCGTCGGCTAGTGAAAGCCCTGAGCTCAGGCCATGGATGAAGCCGCCGACCATGGAGTCACCGGCGCCGACCTTGCTGCGTATGGGCACGGTAGGCGACCGAACGAAGGACGTGCCCTCTTCACCGACCACCAAAGCCCCGCCTGCCCCCAGTGAGACGAGGAGGACTTCACAACCGCCCTCGACCAGGGTGCGGGCGGCTCGGATGATGTCCTCGTCGCTCTCGAGCTCTCGATCTACCAGCAATCCGAGCTCGCGCAAGTTCGGCTTGGCGGCAAAGACTGGGCCCTCAAGGCTTGCCTTGAGGGCCTTTCCGCTTGTGTCGACCACCACCTTGGTGCCTTCAGGCGCGGCCTCGACGACCCGGCGGTAAAAGTGGTCCTCCACGCCCAGGGGCAGGCTTCCGCTCAGCACCAGAAAGGCGGGCGCTGGGTCCAGGCCCGCTATGGTCTCGACCACTTCGCGGTCGCAGTCCTCCGTGAAGGTCGGGCCCGGAAGGTTGAATCGATATTGCAAGGAGGTCCCACTTTCGAAGACCGAGAAGTTCTCTCTCGTTTGGTCGGCGATCTGAATGGGACGGTGAGGCACGCCCTCTCGGCTCAACAGGCGACCTAGGAGGGCGCCCATGTCGCCGCCCTGAGTCCAGAGGGCCTGGCTGGAGGTGCCCAGCCGGTTGAGGACCCGAGTCACGTTGATGCCCCCGCCTCCGGGGTCGACGGCGGGGTCGGTGCAGCGAAGCTTGTGCTCCGAGACGACCCGATCGACGGTCACGCTCCTATCCACGGCGGGGTTCAAGGTCAGGGTGACGACTTGGGTGCTCATGCTTAGTACTCCGCCGCCACGTCGCGAACGGCATCGTCGACCCGAGACAAGAGCTCGGACCGGACCCGCTCTCTTCGCTCCCGGTGACTCAGCTCGGGCGCGCTCGACGTAAGCTCTATGTCGATGGCCTCGTAGAGGATCCGCAGCTCGGCCCTCAGTCGCTTCATGTCGGACACCCCGGGACCAGACGGCGCGGGAGAGCCTCGGTCAACGGGGGCCCGTCCGAAGGGGGGCAGGTGGAGCGTCGGCCCGGCTTGCGACTAGGCGCAGGCCGAGGAGTGTGAGCACCAAGAAGATGCCGGCCACGACCACCCAGAGCATCTTCCGCTTGGGCTGGGCGCTCGTCTGCTCGTGCTTGCTGAAGCCGGCGAAGCTCAAGATCTTGCCCAGCTGGTCCAGGTAGGCCTGGGCGGACGCCTTATGGTCCGGCCGGTTCAGGCTCTCTCGATAGCGGTCGAGCGCGAAGTCGATACGCTGCATGCGCAGACAGGTCTGGATGAAGGTCTGGTGGGAGGCATCCTGGCCGAAGCGGGGCTCGAGGTGAGCCCAGGCCTGCTCCAGTCGTCGGGTCTGTTCGGCCGCGTCCAGGCTCGCGTCGTCGTCCTTGACCTGCCGAATGGTGAGACGAAGTGCGCTGCTGTCCTCCGAGTCGGCCATTTGGACGAAGGAGCTGAGGAAGGTAGCGTCGTGCTCACTTTGAAGCTCGAAACGAAGGGCCATTTCGTCGTCGCTGGTTCGAATCACGTGACCCGCAAAGGCCATGGTGTAGCCGCCGAAGGCGACCCACTCCGCGAGGACGACACTCCGAAAAGGAAGGGGCTCCTCAGTCCGCACTACCAGTCCGGTCTTGGAGGCGCGGAGCAAGGTCCCTTCAACCGGCTGGCCCTGAGCGTTCCTTACGTCGACCGGGATGGCGCGGTGGCTGAGCTCCGTCTGCTGCTGACCGGGGCGGGGCGAGAGGTCGCTGGAGCGCTCCAGGTTTTCGGTCTGCTGGATCTCACTTTGAAACACCTCGAACGCTTCGCGCGGGGACAGTGGGGAGACCGCCAGCAGCTCATCTTCAGGTTTTTTGGGACCTTGCACCCTGCTTCCTGTTTTCGACGTTTTCTTGGCCGACTCAAACTCTCGAACGCTTCGGCCGCCCATACTTCATTATTGAGCATTTTGATGTCATGATTGCAAAGATGAGGAAAGGGCGAGCGGGTTTCTCCCTGATGGAGGTGATGGTGTCGGGCCTCCTGTTGGGCCTAGGCGTCGCTGCTCTGGTCAAGCTCTACACCCACTCGTCCAGCGGGATCCGCGAGTCCCGGCACCGGAGCGTGGCCACCCAGCTGGCGCTTCAGCGTCTGGAGTCCATCGCGGGCTTGGGGGTGGAGCAGGCGCCAGGCTGCCCGGCCTCCAATGGCTGCATGAAGGACATTGGTCAGCTGTCGCCGGAGCTTGCGCCGGTGGGCGGCTTCGACTGCACCATGAAGGTTCGCGACTCCGGTTTCGTCGAAGGACAGGAGGACGTGGACGACGGACTCTTCCGGGTCGACGTCGCTCTCGTCGACCACCCCGATCTCAACCAAATGGCGGGCTCTCAGTTCCTTCGCGTGAGCGTCTGCTGGACCGAGGATGGACTTCGCTTCCAACAGGTCCAGCTGGAGCGCCTCTTGGTGCCAGAGGTCTGAGTGAGCGCCGTATCATCCAAAGGCTTCACCTTGATGGAGATGCTGGTGAGCTTGGCCATCGGCGCCTTCGTGGCTCTGACCGCGGTCAGTTTCGTCGGTGACCAGGTGCGATTGCTGGACAGCACCACCTCCAAGCTCGAGAGCCAGCAGGAGAGTCGGGTCGTACTGGAGCTTCTGGCGGCCGAGCTTCGCTCGGCCGGCTTGGGCGTGGGCTACACCATCGATGGACAGTTCGCAGGCCTGATTCGAGGCGACTTCTCGGTGATCGGCGGGGCGAGTTTCCGCAGCGACGGGGCCGAGGTGGGGGGCCTTTCGACCGACGATCTGGGCATTCGATTCGCCCGCGGCGACGTGCGAACGATCAGCAACTACACCCGAGGCATTTCGGGCCAGGTCTGTTCCGGTGGCGATTTCGAAGCCGACGACCTCGTGCTCTTGATGACGCGCAACGGCCGTACGGCCCACACCGCTCGGCTCGGCGCGGTGACGCCGGATGCATGCCAAGGCACCCAGTGCGTCGACGGTTGCGAGACCTTCAACTTCGTATTCGAGCAGGGCTACGAGACGGGTGGCGACGCCGTCACGGCTTCCTACCGGGAAGGTGAGTTGTTCGGTGACTATCGGGAGGTCGTCTACTTCGTTGCCGAGCACCCGATTCGGGGCAACGAGCTGAGGCGAGCGGAGATCTCGGCTGACCAGGTCTGTGGGGGGCGCGCCGAAGGCTGCGGCGTGACGGTCGGGAATCAGGTCGATGCGCTTCAAGTACGAGTCTGGCTCTTCGACGAAGTGACGGGCGGATGGGTAGACGTCACAGGTCGGGGTAGCATCGACGAGGTCGGACCTCTGCGGGTCGACCTCGAACTCGTGGCTCGAGCCGAGCGAAGCGCGATGTCGAGAGTCGCCCTACGTTCGGCCATCGAGCCCGGCTCATGTTATCCCGAGCCTTGCGACAGCCAGGGGAAGACGCCTCGGGAGTCACTTCGGACCACGATCGAGATCCGGAACGCGGGAAGGATGCAGATCCGATGAGGGCTTCGTCGAGGGCTGGCTTCTCCATGCCGGTCGTCATCCTCAGTTTGGGTGTGGCCGCCATCTCAGCCGCCGTGCTTTTGGACGTCGTGAGCTTCGACTTCGTTCTTCAAGGACAGGAGCGTCGAAGTCGGGAGGCGAGGCAGCTGGCAGAGGGCGGGCTCATGGAGCTGCTCAATGATCAGCGTCTGCAAAACCAGCTTCCCGATCTGGAAGACGACAACTTGGCCAACAGAATCACCTCACCCGAGCAGTCCATGTTCACGGGCGAAGGACGCGGAGACTACGAGGCCGAAGTCCGTCTCCTTCGCCTCGCACCACTCCTCGAAAGCTCTCAGGGACGGCTTCAGGCCATCATGTACGAGCTCGTCGTGGACGGTAAAAAGTCCGGGGGACATCAGGCCGGCGTACGGGCCGAGATCTACAAGTTTGCGGCTAGGGCCTCGGGCCTGGTCCAGGAGGGGCGCCACGCGCGCTGAGTACATTCCATGGCGAGTTCGATGATCATGATGCTGCTGTTTGCCCAGTACCCCGATGCGGCCGACCACCTGCGGGCGAGGGACTTGATTCCCCAGGTCGGACTCATTCTCGATCGGTCGTGCTCGATGCGTTCTGGCACTCTGTCGACTGAGTGTGACTGGTATGCCGCCAACCACAACGGGGGGTCTACATCACTCAACAAGAGCGAGCAGATGAAGGCGGCGCTGGTCGGCTGCACGACGGCAGAGGACGGCGTGCTCGACCGATGGCACGAGCGCATCAATTTCTCGATCTACGAGTTCGGAAGCGGGACCCGTCGAAACGTCGAGTTCGACTCAGACCTGACCGCGCTGGAAGCGGGCGTCATGCGGGTTCCAACCACCGGCGGCACCCACATGTCCCGCGCTCTTCGAGATCACGGCAAGTACTTCGACGACTACTTCGACACCACCAACACGGAGGTCTGTAAACCGAACTACTTGGTCTTTCTGAGTGACGGGAATCCGAACGGCGGTGACGCGACCTTCGACTGGGAGTGCACGCCCCCTGCCGAGTCACGCTACGTAAGGCGAAACGAACCCTGGCGAGGCGCCGACTACATGTGGAGCAATCCTGACCTGCTCTGCGACGTCCCGGGTGATCAGAAGATATCCACCTATGCCTTGGGCTTCGGCGCTCCGGGCTCTTTCAATCCTACCAACCTCCAAAGGATCGCCGAAGACGGAGGAGGGGAGTATTTCTACGCCTCGGACGTTCAGGGCCTGAGCCGAGCTTTCGAGTCGATCATCTCCGCCCTCCAGGCGCGCAGTGCTCTGTTCTTTGCGCCTATCGCCATCGAATCGGGCTCCCTGTTTCCCGACAACTACGCCTATGTGACCAGCTTCCGGCCCAACCAATCCGGGCCCTGGTATGGCAACGTCAAGAAGTACTGCGTCCTTCCTAGGATTAAGGAAGGCGGGGTCTTCGACAGCAGCGACGACAAGTGCCTTCTCAAGTCCACCGATGGCATCAAGCTCCTCACCAATCCCGACGCCGAGGACAAGTGGACCGGGAGCACCGCCTTGGCTGCGGATGCAGGAGGCGCAGGCGCCATCATACTCGACGAGCTCGGGGGTCCGGGGGCCGAGCCCAGCGCCGACCCATGGTCGATTCGCAACATCGTGACCTATCGACCCGGAACCGCAGCCTACGTGCCGCTCCACCCTGACGAGTGGACCGAAGACGACGCCTTCGCCAACGGCTGTCAGCGCCACCGGCTCATCAATTCTCTCCATGGCTACGGCTACGCCGCGGATTGTGCCACCGGTCGACCGGAGGAGGTCGCGCCCTGGCCGGTCGGCGACCCGGTTCACGCCAACCCGGTCTTTCTCCGCTATGGAAAGTGCGATGACGACCAGGGCCAACCGGTCGAAGACACCTGCTACGTCGCCTTCACCGGCAACGACGGGATGCTTCACATCATCGATTCCGCGGATGGTGAAGAAGAGGTCGCCCTTATTCCGGGTGAGCTCTGGCGGCCCAACACGGTACCCAACTCTCTGATGGCCGACCGCTTCGATCAGCCCGGCCAAGCATACAGCCACCGATTCTACGTCGACGGTCGGGCTCAGCTCGTTCACGTGGACAAGGACTCGGACTTCGCCATCGATCCTGACGAGGAAGCCTACTTGCTCTTCTCCCTTGGTCGGGGCGGCTCCGCCCACTATCTGCTCGACGTGTCGCGCTTCGATGGGGACCTCAGCGTCCAGGACAACCCGATCTACCCTCTTGCGGCCGAGAACGGGACTATCCTGAGCCAACTGTCCGACACAATCTCGCCCCCTTGGGTTGGGCGTTTCCGACTCGACGAAAAGCCCGAGCTGCTCGCCGTCTTCGGCACCGGCCACGTACCCGATCTGGACTTCAAGGAGGCCTCCTCGGGTAGCCGCACGCTACGGCCGACGGAGCAGCCCGGTACGGTGGTAGAGGTACCCTGTGATGGACCGGGCAACCTCTCGGATCAGAGCCGAATGGGCATCACCGGCTTCTGCAACGCCTACCATACGCCTGCCTGCAGCGCCTCGGTCGGAGACTGCTACGACGGGAGCGGCCTACCCCTGGACATATCCACCGTCCCCTTGTTCTACGCCGATGGCCATCATTCGACCCGAGCCATGCGGCTCTACTTCGACGTCTTCTCCTTGGAGGAAGGCGACGTCCTCCAGGTTGAGGATTCCCAAGGGCAGATCATCGGTAGCTATGAGGGAACTGCACTAGCCAACAGCTGGACCCCCTGGGTCTACGACGAGAGCGTGAGCCTGCGTTTGGTGACCGACGGAGTGGACCGAGAGGGAGAGGGCTTTCGAATCGCTCGGGTTGAGTCGCTGCGCGGCCGTCATGCTTCTCGTGAGCTCCCCGGGGAGCCCGAAGGTGAAGGGCCAAGTCCCGGTTTCGTACTCGGCCTCGATCATCAGCCTCAGGTGGTGGCCGTTCGACTCGATCGCTGGAACGGAGCGAGCGCGCCCCAGGCCTTCCAGGCCGGAGCGGCCGATGAGGCCATCGCTGTGCGTTTCACAGCCGACTGTGGCTCCGCTGCCGACCCTCGATGCGTTGACGCTTCGAGCTCACCTGATCTCGAGCACATGATCTGTCCCATCAGCAGCGAGGTCTCGGTTTTTCTGGATGGTGCCATAGGCGTCGGTCTGTACTGGGGCGACGAGTGCGGACAGATTTGGAAAGCTTGGAGCCCCGACGAAGGAAAGGCCTGGCGGGTGCGCCGACTCGCCAACTTCAACAACGACCGGCTCGGATACGGCTGGGATTTCCGGAAGTTCTTCACTCGGGTAGACCTGGTCGAGAGTCGATGCCCGGGTAAAGAGGTCGTCGGTGTCTACTTCGGGACGGGTGACGTGCAGCACCCGGCTAACCTCAACCTCTTGGATGATTCCTCTCTCAATGACGGGCGAGACATCGTCGGCGTCATCTGGGACGACGGTGAGGTCGACGCCCTGGGCGTTCAGGACTTGGTCGACGCGACCAGTGTCGACGAGATCGACCCCCGCGAGGTCTACCGTCAGGGCAAGAAGGGCTGGATGCTCCGACTCGAACCCTATGAACGCATGATACGGGATCCGCTGGTCGCGGAGGGCGTAGCCTTCTTCAAGACCTTCACCCCCATCCCGTCTTCTGCCGCTTGCGATTCCGCGAGCGGGATCGACCGGGTGTATGCGGTCGACAACTGCTCGGCCGGGGCCGCCAACGACGTGAACCAAGACGGCACATTGGACAAGGAAGACCGGAAGAAGTGGGAGGGAGAGACCGAAGGCGGTGCGGGCCTGTTCGTGTACACCCCCAAAGAGACCGGGGTGATCGTGAGTCACGGCGACCTGAGCCGTGAGCAGGAGGCCGAGCTCAACATCCGCCGCAAGCGGCCGGGCTTATTCCTCTGGAGGGAGTTGGAATGATGGCAATGACGATTGGCGCCACCGTGGCGCTCGCCCTGGCGGGCGCAACGGAACAGGAGCAAAAGCCGACCTTGGAGGTCGTGGCCAAGGTGGCCAAGCTCGAGGACGGGGTCGTGCTGGTGGAGCGAGCCTTGACCAAGACCAAGCTGGCCCTCCTCCGACGAAGAGGCCTCCCCGAAGTGAGTCGAGAAGATGAGATCATGGACGGCTCGATCTTCGACGGTCGACTCTTCGTGGCCTATCCGATGACTCCGGAGCTCACGCAACGCCAGGGAGACGCAAAGAAGTGGATTGGGCGTTCGGTAAAGCTCCAGCTCCGACGCAACGAAGCTGGGCGTTGGTCCATCGAGCGCATGAGCCTTCCCTGAGCGGGCTCAGCTCTTCTTCTTCTCCTTCGACCACGAGTCTTTGAGTCCTACCGTTCGATTGAAGACAGGGCGATCCTTGGTGCTGTCCTGGTCGACCGAGAAATAGCCCAAACGCATGAACTGAACCGTCGTCTCAGGGGTGAGCTCGGCCAGACTGGGCTCCACAATCGCCTGGCGGAGCTGGAGCGAATCAGGTCTGAGGTCGGCGAGAAGGTCCTCCAAGCCACCGGGATCGTTGGCCTCGAAGAGCTGGTCGTACAGGCGAACGTCGGCCGGAATGCCGCGGTCTGCGTCGACCCAGTGAAGTGTTCCCTTGACCCTACGGCCGTCGGGGGAGTCGCCTCCTCGTGATTCCGGATCGTAGCTGCAGCGCAGCTGAATGACCTCGCCCGCCTCATTCTTTACGACCTCCTCGCAGGTCACGAAGTAGGCATGCTTGAGCCGAACCTCCCGTCCTGGTGCCATGCGAAACCACTTCTTGGGGGCGTCCTCCATGAAGTCGCCCCGTTCGATGAATAGTCGCCCCGAGAAGGGGACTTCGCGGGTACCGGCCTCCGCATCCTCCGGGTTGTTGACGGCAGTGATGCTCTCGCCATGACCCTCAGGGTAGTTGGTGATGACCAGCTCGACGGGATCCAGGACCGCCATCACCCGTCGAGCCGTCCGGTTTAACTCCTCTCGAATGCTGTACTCCAGCGCAGCGTACTCAATCACGTTGTCGGCGCGAGATACGCCCGCGCGGGTCGCGAAGCCGCGGAGAGCGCTCGGCGTATAGCCTCGACGCCGGAGAGCAGCTACGGTGGGCATCCGGGGATCGTCCCAGTCGGCGACGATGCCTTCGTCGACCAGACTCTTCAACTTTCGCTTGCTCATTAGGGTGTGGGCCAAATTGAGCCGAGCGTACTCGATTTGCCGAGGTCGAGAAGGGAGGGGGAGCTTCTCGACGAACCAATCGTACACGGCCCGGTTGTTCTCGAACTCCAGCGTGCACAGCGAGTGGGTAACCATCTCCAGGGCGTCCGAAACCGGATGGGCGTAGTCGTACATTGGGTAGATGCTCCACGCATCTGCTGTCTTGTGGTGGTGGGCTTTCCGGATTCTGTACATGAGCGGGTCGCGCAGCTTCATGTTCGGGCTCGCCATGTCGATCTTTGCTCGGAGGGTGAAGGCACCCTCTGCGTGCTTCCCGTTCCGCATCTCCTCTAGGAGCCGAAGGCTCTCTTCGGAGTCTCGGTCCCGGTTTGGACTCGGTCGTCCAGGGGAGGTCACGGTGCCGCGCCACTCTCGAATGGAGGCCTCATCCAAACTGCACACGTAGGCCAGGCCCTCGCGGATGGCATGTTGGGCCAACTCGTACAGCTTCGGGAAGTAGTCGGAGGCGTGATAGAGGTGCTCGCCCCAGTCGTAGCCGAGCCAGCGGATGTCCTTCATCATCTGGTCCGCGAAGCGCTGCTCTTCCTTTAGTGGATTGGTGTCGTCGAAGCGAAGGTGGCAGCGTCCCCCGAACTCCTTGGCCAGCTCGAAGTTGAGGACCACGTGCTTGGCGTGGCCCACATGTAGAAAGCCATTGGGTTCGGGGGGAAAGCGGGTGACGACACGGCCGTCGTTGCGGCCCTGGGCCACGTCCTCGGCGATGATCTGACGGATGAAATCCCGGGGCGCGGTGCTCGACACGTCCCGGGAGTTATCACTTTCGGCGACAATCAGCGATCGATGACGACGAAGATGTAGCCGCCACGACGGTACACTCGGAGAAGCGTGTCGCCTTCGCTCTGGAGGGCCTGGATGGCCTCCGCGGCCGAGTCCACGGGTCGGCGGTTTACCTCCACGATGACATCGCCTACGCGCAGACCGGCTTCGGCGGCGGGTCCGCCGGGAGCGAGCCCCACGACGACCGCCCCCGACGCCAGCTCATCCGGGTCGACGCGCAACTGCTGTCGGGCCCGAGCGTCCAGGTCCTCCAGTCGGATGCCGAGCTTGCTTGGCGACTCGTCCTTCTGGGCAACGGGCGCCGGCGCGTCCTTCTCCTTGAGCTGGGCCCGGACCGTCTTGCTGCGACCGTCTCGGAGGAGGGCGATCTTGACTCCCTTGTCACTTCCCTTGCTCGCGATGACCAGTCGCAGTCGAGCTGCGCTGTCCACGACCTTGCCGTCCACGGTCAGGATGACGTCCCCGGCCCGGATGCCAGCATCGTCGGCGGGACCGCCCTCCATCACGTCGGACACGACGACGCCTTTGGTGTTGGGCTCGACGCCCATCGCTTCGGCAAGCGCGGGAGACAGGTCCTGGATGAACACGCCGAGAAAGCCCCGGGAGACCCGGCCGTCGTCAAGGAGGTCGTCCATCAGGGTGCTGACCATATTGCTTGGAATGGCGAAGCCGATGCCCTGGTACCCTCCGCTTCGGCTGAGGATGGCGGTGTTGATGCCGACGAGCTCCCCCTTCATGTTCACGAGGGCCCCGCCGCTGTTGCCGGGATTGATGGCGGCATCCGTCTGGATGAAGTCGGCGTAGTCCACGATGCGGACGTTGGTCCTTCCCTTCGCCGAGACGATGCCGAGGGTGACGGTTTGGCCGACGCCGAAGGGGTTGCCGATGGCGAGGACCGCCTCACCCAGCCTCAGGCTGGAGGAGTCACCGAAGGGCAGGGCCTCGAGATCGGAAGGAGGCTCAATCAGCTTGATGACGGCCAGGTCGCTGGCGGGGTCGGTGCCCACGATTTCCGCCGCGTACTCGCGCTCGTCGGAAAGGGTCACCGCGATGTCGTCCGCATCCTCGACGACGTGGTTGTTGGTCAGGATGACGCCCTTGGCATCGACGATGACGCCCGAACCCAGGCTGCGCTGGTTGCGTTCCGGGGCCGGCATGCCCCGAAAGAAGCGTCGGAAGAAGGGATCCACGCCCTCGGGCCCTTCACTCTGGGGGGCGGCCTTGGTGGAGCGGATGTTCACCACGCTCAGAACGGCCCGCTCGGAAACGTCGGGCAGGCGGTCGAAGACCGATCCACCAGCGGCGGCGAGGTCGTAGCGCGCGGGGGCGGCCATGGGGCTGGGTCCCTTGGGGGCTGCGGCTTGGCTGGCTTCGGGCTCAGCCTGGCCGACGGCCTGGCAGGCCAGACCGACACAGAAGGCGAAGGCGGCAGAGATGGCGGCAGTGATCGTCGTTCGCATGGGTTGGTTCTTTCCTCGCAACAGAGCCATGTTAAGCACTGGGCAGACATGGAAAGTCCTCCGAAAATTCCCGGTCGGAAGGACTCCGCATGTGAGGGTGCTAACCTTCGGGTCTTCCCGGAGCGCGCCGAGGTAGAACGAAGATGCTGATCGATGAACTGAAGGCCGGCGTGAAGGACGCCATGCGAAGCAAAGACGGCGTGGCCAAGGACGTGCTCCGGGTAGCGCTGGGCGAGATTCAGACGGCCGAAGCCCGGACCGGCGGTTCGCTGTCCGAGGAAGAGGCCCAGAAGATGGTCCGCAAATTGGTCAAGTCTAACGAAGAGACCTTGGCCGTGACCAGCGATGCCGCGACCATCGGCAAGCTGAAGCGGGAGATCGAGGTCCTGCAGGGCTTCTTGCCGAGAGCCCTTTCGGTGGACGAAATCGAGCAGGCTTTGGCCAGGGTGGCGGAGGCCATTCGGGGCGCGAAGGCGGACGGACCCGCCATGGGCATTGCGATGAAGGCGCTCAAGAGCGCCGGGGCCACGGTAGAGGCAACGGACGTGAAGGCGGCGGTGGGGCGGCTTCGATCCTGAGAGATCAGCTCAGAGCGCGGGCTCTCCACCCTTGACCATGGCCTGCTGATAGCCGGGACGGGCCCGCATCCGTGACCAGTAGGCCCGGGTTCGAGGATGCCGCTCGCCGCTCACGCCTCGGGCCACCATCCCTTCGACGGGAAAGCTCATCATCACGTCGGCCGCGGTCGGGCGGTCGCCCAGCAGCCAGTCTCGACCCTCCAAGCTCCGCTCCAAGAAGTCGGCGTGCAGCTTCAGCTGGGCGCCCAGGTAGGCCCTGTAGACCAGCCCTCGGATGGCGGCGCCCACTGGACGAACGAGAAACGGGCTCTGGCTCTTGATCTTGTCCATGATCAGCTTGAGGAGCAGAATCGGCATGACCGAGCCCTCGGCATAGTGAAGCCAAAAACGGTAGCCCTCTCGGTCTTCGGCCGGCGCTCCCCAGGCTGGCCCGAAGTTCTCCACCAGGTACTCCACGATGGCGCCGGACTCGGCCAGGGCCTTGCCGTCATGCTCGAGGATGGGGGCCTTCCCCAGAGGATGGGCCTCGGCGAGGACCTTCGGGGCGAGCTGAGTCCGCGGGTTTCGGCGATGTTCGACCAGCTCGTACTCCAAACCCAGCTCTTCCAGGAGCCATAGGATTCGAGTGGAGCGAGAGTCATTGAGATGGTGGAGGCGGAGCATTGCTCAGCAGAAGGCCTGGATGTCGGTTATGGCACGGCCGATGATGAGGGCGTGGATGTCGTGAGTGCCTTCGTAGGTGTTCACGGACTCCAGATTCATGACGTGGCGGATCACCGGATACTCGTCGGAGATACCGTTGCCGCCCAGCATGTCTCTCGCGGTGCGGGCGATGTCCAAGGCCTTGCCGCAGTTGTTCCGCTTCATGATGGAGATGAGCTCGGCTGGGGCCCGGCCTTCGTCGAACAGGCGGCCCAACCGCAGACAGCCCTGCAGACCTAGACTGATCTCGGTCCGCATGTCGGCGAGCTTCTTCTGAATCAGCTGGTTGGCGGCGAGAGGTCGACCGAACTGCTTTCGATCGAGAACGTAGGTGCGAGCCGTGCTGAAGCAGGCCTCCGCTGCGCCCATTGCGCCCCAGGAAATGCCGTAACGGGCGCGGTTGAGGCAGCCGAAGGGACCGGCCAGGCCTTGAACGTTGGGTAGCAGGCCGTCCTCGGGGACGAAGACCTCGTCCATCTGGATCATGCCGGTGGCGGAAGCGCGAAGGCTGAACTTGCCGTCGATCTTGGGTGCGCTGAGGCCCTCCATGCCCTTCTCGAGCACGAAACCCTTGATCTTGCCCTGGTGCGCGTCGGACTTGGCCCACACCACGAACACGTCGGCGATGGGCGAGTTGGTGATCCAATTCTTGGCTCCCGAGAGCCGATAGCCACCCTCGACCTTTTGGGCCCGTGTGACCATGGAGCTGGGATCGGAGCCGTGGTCGGGCTCGGTCAACCCGAAGCAGCCCACGCTCTCCCCGGAGGCGAGGGCGGGGAGGTACTTCTCTCGCTGGGCTTCAGTGCCGTAGGCAAAGATGGGGTGCATCACCAAGGAGGACTGGACCGACATCGCCGAGCGGTAGCCGGAGTCGATGGCTTCGACCTCCTTCGCCACCAGTCCGTAGGCGACGTAGCTCGCTCCGGCGCCGCCGTACTGTTCGGGAATGGTGCAGCCCAGCAGGCCGAGGCTGCCGAGTTCGGTCATGATCTCTCGGTGGAAGACCTCGTGCCGGTTGGCGTCCACTACCCGACTGGCCAGACCCTCTCGCGCGTAGGCCCGGGCCGAGTTTCGAATCAAGCGCTCCTCGTCGTTGAGCTGCTCCTCGATGAGAAAGGGATCGGTCCAGTCCAGCGCGGCGGGCTTGGCCCGCGCTTCCTCCGGCGTCATGGGGGCAGACTAGGGCATGGGCGAGGTCGGTGGGAATCAAAAGCTTCAACCTTGAAGTTTTAAGCTTGAAGCTTCTGGGTCGGACGGGTGATGAATCAGGGGATGCGCGTCGCTTGTATGGGGGGAGGACCCGCCGGCTTATACCTCGGGATCTCGCTCAAGCTTCGGGACCCAAAGCACGAGGTCACGGTCATTGAGCGGAATCGGCCCAACGACACCTTCGGGTGGGGTGTGGTGCTCAGTGACGAGACCCTGGAGAACCTCAAACAGAACGACCCGGTCAGCGCCGAGCTCATCCGCCAGCACTTCGCCTATTGGGACGACATCGCGGTGGTCCGGGGCGAGGAGCGGGTCGTGTCCTCGGGCCACGGCTTTTGCGGCATCGGCAGGAAGAAGCTGCTCGAGCTCCTGCAGCAGCGGGCCGGGGCGCTCGGCGTCGACATGCAGTTCGAGCGTGAGGCGGGCTCGACCCGCGAGCTCGAGAACTACGATTTGATTGTGGGCGCCGACGGCCTCAACTCACGGGTCCGGAACGAGTTTGCCGAGGTGTTTCGGCCTAAGGTGGATCGCCGACTCAACAAGTTCGTTTGGCTGGGTACCCACCAGAAGTTCGACGATGCCTTCACCTTCATCTTCGAACGGACCAAGCACGGCTGGGTCTGGGCCCACGCCTATCAGTTCGACCGAGAGACCGCGACCTTCATCGTCGAGTGCAGCGAAGAAACCTGGGCCGCGTTCGGTTTTGGAGAGATGAGCAAAGAGGATTCGAACGCCCTGTGCGAGAAGATCTTCGAGCGGCACCTCGAGGGACATCCGCTCATCAGCAACGCCCACCATATCCGCGGCTCGGCCTGGCTCAGCTTCCCAAGGGTACTGTGCGAGCGCTGGTACCACGGAAAGGTGGTCCTTCTCGGAGACTCGGCCGCGACCGCCCATTTCTCCATCGGTTCGGGAACGAAGCTCGCCATGGAGAGCGCCATCGCCTTGGCCGATGCCGTGCACGAACAACCCTTGGAGACGGCGCTGCCACGCTACGAAGAGGCCCGTCGGGTGGAGGTCTTGCGGCTTCAGTCGGCGGCCCGCAACTCGCTGGAGTGGTTCGAGGACGTGGAGCGTTATCTTCCGATGGCCCTCACGCAGTTCAACTACTCCCTGCTGACCCGCTCTCAGCGAATCAGTCACGATAACCTTCGGCTGCGAGACGCCGAGTGGCTGGGCGAAGCCGAGAAGTGGTTCCAAGCGGAAGCAGGTGCGCCGGATGAAGCGCTTCCGCCCATGTTTGCGCCCTTCCAGCTCCGGGACATGCGCCTGGACAACCGGGTCGTCGTCTCCCCGATGGCCCAGTACAAGGCGGTCGATGGGGAGCCCACTGATTGGCACCTGGTTCACTACGGCGAGCGCGCCAAGGGAGGCGCTGGGCTTCTCTACACCGAGATGACCTGCGTCTCCCCAGAAGGTCGAATCACGCCTGGCTGTCCAGGTCTGTACACCGACGGCCAACAACAGAAGTGGCGCCGCATCGTCGACTTCGTCCACGCCGAGACCGAGACCAGGATTGCTCTACAGCTCGGGCATTCCGGCCCCAAGGGCTCGACCCAGCTGGGCTGGGAAGAGATGGATGCACCCCTGCTCAAGGACAACTGGCCGCTGATGGCGCCCTCGGAGCTCGCTTGGTCCCCTCGCAACTCCCGGCCCCGCGCAATGAACCGGGACGACATGGATCGCGTGAAGCAGCAGTTCGTCGAAGCCACCGAACGGGCCGCTCGATGCGGCTTCGACATGCTGGAGCTCCACTGCGCCCACGGCTACCTCCTGTCGGCCTTCATCACGCCGGTCAGCAATCGACGTTCGGACGAGTACGGTGGGTGCTTGGAGAACCGACTCCGATTCCCGCTCGAGGTGTTTGAGGCCATGCGGGCGGTCTGGCCTCGGGCTCGCCCGATGTCGGTGCGAATCTCGGCCCACGACTGGGTTGGAGACGCGGGCATCGGGCCCGAAGAGGCGGTGGAGATCGCTCGCGCCTTTCGAGACGCCGGGGTCGATATCGTCGATGTGTCGGCGGGCCAGACTAGCCCGGAGGCTCAGCCGGTTTACGGCAGGATGTTCCAGACACCCTTCTCGGACCGCATCCGTAACACCCTCGACATGCCGACCATGGCAGTGGGCAACATCTACAGCCCGGACCACGTGAACTCCATCCTGCTCGCGGGCCGTGCGGATCTCTGCTGCTTGGCCAGGCCTCACCTGGCCGACCCCTACTGGACCCTTCGGGCGGCGGCATCCCAGGGCGTGAAGGCAGGAAGCTGGCCGGACCCCTATCTGGCCGGGCGGGACCAGCTCTTCCGGCTGATGGAGAAGGGCGAGCTCCCCGGAGGAGGCCGCGCATGAACGCCGAGAGCAAAGTTCGACTCAGGCTCTGGCTGCGCCTCCTGAGAGCGACGCGGGCCATCGAGGTCCGGGTACGGGAGCGGCTTCGGGTCGAGCACGGCGCGACCTTGCCCCGCTTCGACGTGCTGGCGACCTTGGCCCGGGCCGAGGAAGGCCTGATTCTCTCTGAGCTTTCGGAGCGACTGATGGTGTCCAACGGCAACCTGACGGGTATCGTCGACCGGCTGGAGGCCGACGGCCTCATCGATCGCCGCCGCAGAAACGGTGACCGTCGCACATCTTTCGTCAGCCTCAGTGAGGAGGGTCAGGCCGTCTTCGAGCGGATGGCGGCCGAGCACGAGCGATGGATTGACGAACTCTTAGCCGATGTCGAGGCCGAAGAGGCCGAGCGCTTGTCGACTCGACTGGATGGCCTTCTCGCCCAGGTAGAGGCCCACTCATGAAGTCCATGGCGGGGCTGGCACCCGAACACTTTGACTGGCGCATGGAGGACGACGTGGCCGTCGTCTCTTTGCGGGGCGCCGAGCGGAAGAATCCACTGACTTTCTCGTCCTACGCCGAGCTCCGAGACACCTTTCGGGACCTGGTCTACGCGGAGGACGTCCGGGCCGTGGTGCTGGCCCCCAACGAAGGCAACTTCTGCTCGGGGGGTGATGTCCACGACATCATCGGCCCCTTGGTCCGAATGGACATGCCGGAGCTGCTCCGCTTCACCCGAATGACCGGCGATCTGGTGAAAGCGATCATCGGCTGCCCACAGCCCGTAATCGCGGCGGTGGACGGCGTGTGCGTCGGCGCCGGGGCCATCTTGGCCATGGCCAGCGACCTGCGCTTTGGGACGACGAGCGCGAAGACGGCCTTCTTGTTCACCCGGGTTGGGCTGGCGGGCTGCGACATGGGCGCCTGCGCGCTGCTTCCCCGGATCATCGGACAGGGTCGGGCCTCGGAGCTCCTCTTTTCGGGCCGCACGATGACGGCGGAAGAGGGGCACAGCTGGGGCTTCTTCAACCGACTGTGCGCGCCCAGGGATCTGGTGGCCGAGGCGGTGACCTTTGCTCGCCGGCTGAGCTCGGGCCCGAACTTTGCTCACGGGATGACGAAGACCATGCTGCGGCAGGAGTGGTCGATGAGTCTGGAGCAGGCCCTGGAGTCCGAGGCCCAGGCTCAGGCGATCTGCATGCAGACCAAGGACTTCGAGCGGGCATATCGAGCTTTTGTCGCCGGCGAGCGGCCCGAGTTCGAAGGAGACTGACCGTCATGGATCAAAGCTATCTGAGCTGGCCCTTCTTCGAAGCCAGTCACCGGGACCACGCTCGGGCGCTGGAGTGCTGGTGCGAGGAGGCCCTCTCGGACCTCGACCACGGCGACGTCGACGAGGCATGCCGTGAGCTCGTCCGCCGCCTGGGGGACGGGGGCTGGCTACGGAATGCGGCAGTGGATCCTGCGAAGGGGACCGCGCTCGACGTCCGCACCCTCTGCCTGACGCGAGAGATCCTGGCGCGTCACGACGGGCTGGCAGACTTCGCCTTCGCGATGCAGGGCCTGGGCAGTGGCGCTGTGTCGTTGTTCGGGACCGTTACCCAGCGTGAGCAGTGGCTGCCCGAGGTGCGAATCGGTCGCTGCATTGCCGCCTTCGCCTTGTCGGAGCCGCGCTCGGGGTCGGATGTTGCACAGATGGAGTGTCGGGCCGAGGCCCACGGTGATGACTTCGTCCTGAATGGCGAGAAGACCTGGATCTCGAATGGCGGCATCGCGGACCTGTACGTGGTCTTCGCGCGCACCGGGGGCCCGGGCGCGCGCGGCCTCTCTTGTTTCGCTGTGCCGGCCGAGACGCCCGGCCTCGAGATCGCTGAGCGGCTCGAGGTCATCGCGCCTCATCCGCTAGCCCGCCTTCGCTTCCAAGATCTTCGACTACCCCAGGAGGCGCTGATCGGCGCGCTTGGCCAAGGCTTCAAGATTGCGATGAGCACGCTGGACGTGTTTCGCTCTACGGTGGGGGCGGCAGCGCTGGGCTTCGCCCGCAAGGCCTTGGATCTGAGCCTGGATAGGGTCAGTCGACGAGAGCTCTTTGGTGCGCCCATGTTCGACCTCCAGATGGTGCAGGCCCAGATCGCCGAGATGGCGCTCGACGTGGATGCGGCCGCCCTCCTCGTCCACCGAGCGGCTTGGACGAAGGACGCGGGCGCGGAGCGGGTCACTCGAGAAGCGGCAATGGCGAAGCTCTTCGCCACCGACCGGGCGCAAGAGGTCATCGACAAGGCGGTTCAGCTCCACGGCGGCGATGGCGTACGGAGCGGTCATCCCGTCGAGGCCCTCTACCGGGAGATCCGGGCCCTTCGGATTTACGAAGGGGCATCCGAAGTGCAGAAGGTGGTCATCGCTCGCCAGGCCCTCCAGCAACACCAGGAGTCGAAGAATGCATGAGGCCCTTCACCCTGCGAACTGGCCCAAGCCGGCCGGCTATGCTTACGGCCTGGTCGCCGAGGGCCGGACCGTCTTCCTCGGGGGCCAGGTCGGGTGGGACGCGGAGCAGTGCTTCCGCTCCGACGACTTCGTCGACCAGGCTCGGCAGGCCCTGCGAAACATCGTGACCATCTTGGAAGAGGCGGGCGGCCGACCCGAGCATTTGGTTCGGCTGACCTGGTTCGTGACGAGCAAGCGGGCCTACCTCGACAGTCTGCCCCGACTAGGCCGGGCCTACCGAGAGGTCCTCGGTCGACACTATCCCGCCATGAGCCTGGTCCAGGTCGTGGCCTTGGTGGAAGACGAAGCCGTGGTCGAGATAGAGGCGACGGCGGTTCTGCCGTCGACATGAGCCCTCAGCCACCGAAGGCGGATTCGTAGGAGCCTTGGTCGAAGCCGACCAGGGCCATGGCCTCGCCCAAGACGATGGGGCGCTTGATGAGCTTGCCGTCGGCAGCCAGAGCCTTGAGGGCTTCGGCTTCCGACAACCCAGGCAGCTTCTCTTTCCAGCCGCCCTGGCGGTAGCTCTGGCCCGAAGTGTTGAACAATTTCTTCAGGGGGCGACCGCTCTTCTTCATCACCTCGGCCAACTGTTCGGCCGTGGGAGGACGTTCGACGATGGGGATCTCCTCGAGGGCGAGATTCCGGGCCTTCAGCCAGGAGATCGCTTTCTTGCAGGTCCCGCACTTCGAGTAGGCGTATACGCGCAGCATGGAAAGGGAGTCTGGCGCCTTCGGGGCTGCGGGTCGAGGAGAGCCTGCATCCGAGACGGCCACTCAGGCGAACATGAAGGCATGAAGATGAGGTCGAGCCTGCTGCTGCTGGCCCTCTTGCTTCCCCGCTGCACCATGGCCTCCTACGAAGAGCCCGAGTACTCTGTCATCCAGCGTGGCGAGGCGTGGGAGGTCCGGCAAGTCCAGGCCTACACTATTGCCGAAATCCACGTCGACGCCTCCTTCGAGAAGGCGGGCCGAGAGGCCTTTCGGCCCCTGGTCCGCTACATCGGCGGCGCCAATGAGACGGGGCGAAAGATGGCGATGACGACCCCGGTCGAACAGCGGGGCCAGGTCTTGGGCAAAGGCGGGCCCGAACTGAGCCGACCGTCTTCGAAGGGCGGCCACGACGTGGCCTTCGTTCTGCCTCTGGGGGTCGCGGTCGAGGACGCCCCAAAGCCCAAGGACGAACGCATCCACCTTCGAAGGATGGCGGAGCGAACGGTCGCCGTGCTCCGCTACTCGGGCACCTGGAGTCGCGCCCGATACGAGGACCACGAGCGGCGACTCCTCGACGCTATCGCTTCCTCCAGTGAGTGGAGCGTCGACGGCGACCCGGTCTGGGCCCGCTTCAATGATCCCTTCACACTCTGGTTCCTGCGCCGAAACGAAGTCCAGATTCCGGTGGTCAAATCCGAAAGCTGACGCCTAGGGCGGCCTGAAAGTCGGACGCGCTGGAGTCCAGACCGATTTGAACGAAGCTGTCGAGCTGGACGTCGTCCGTCAGGAGGAGCGCCAGCCCGGTGGAGAATCTGTGGGTCGTGACACCGAGCTCGCTGTCGGTGGAGACGAGGCCGAATCCTTCGGCGAAGAGTGTCAGACGCTCTTGGAGGGCGGGAATGGTATAGCCCAGGTTGACTACGTAGAGGAGCCTGACGAAGCGCTCTCGAGGACCTTGTTCGCTACTGCCCAGTGGGGTCGGTCGAACGCCGGTGGGGACTTCGAAACCCAAGTTGACGAGAAGAGCGAAGCTGGCCGGAAGGCCCCAGCTCGTTGCGGCTCGGAACTCGGGGAGGAGGTCTTCGTTGCCGGGGCTGGTGGGAAGGAACAAGTCCATCATGACGGCCACGTCGGGAAGGAGGCCTTCACTCTGGGCCAGCTGAATCTTCATGCCGAGGAGGGTGTCGGTCGCCTCCACCTGGTCTCGAGCGGGGTCCTCATCGCCTTCGAGGTTCAGGGTGAACAGGCCGTTTCCGAGCCGAAGCTCCACCAGATCGCCTAGGCCAAAGCGGAGCAGGGTGGGGAGACTAACCTGGTCCCCGCCGTCGTCGATGAGGAGGTTGGCGCTGGTCTCGACCTGGAACCGAAGGTCCGGGACCACGGTCGCCGCGTTGCCGTTGCCCGGCCGGTCCGTGCCGATGGGGGGGTCGCCGACGGCGGCAAGGAAGGCCAAGAAGGCGAGGGCGGGCATGGCCACACCATCGCCATCCGCAACCGATAATCAAGCGGAGCGACGTCGACGACTCGCCGAGACAAGGAGGCCGAGCAGTAGGACGAGGAGGGGCTGGGCGCCGGACGCAGAACAGCCGCTTCCGGCTTCGTTTTCCGGGTCGGTGATGGGCGTCGATGGCGTCGAGCCCGCGTCGGGACGAGCCCCCATGTCCATGGGCTCCGTCGTTCCGAAGTCAGGGGTCGAGGCGCCGGCATCAGGGGGCCCCATGTCCATGCCCCCAGCGTCTTGAGCCGGGCCCATGTCCGTCGGCGGAGGCTCACAAGAGCCGCGGCTGCCGTCGCCGCTGAAGTCTACTGCGATCCAGCCTTTGGGCTGGGCCGGGTCTGCGCTGGCTGCCACTTGGGCAACCGCGAGGAGCTGGGCTGGACCATCGGGGGCGGTTTCCAGACAAAGCTCGATGCGGTCCCCACCCTCGACGCGTTCGATTTCCACGCCATCCAGATAGAGCGTGACGCTCTGAAGGGCTCGCTCGTCGACGACTTCGATGCTGAGTTCGGTTCCGCCACTGATGGAAGCGTCCTCGAAGAGGGAGGCCCGGACTTGGGGGCGGGTCGCGTACGGGGCGGTCATGGGATCGCCGAGGACGAGGTTTCGCCAGTACACGAACGGCATCCTTCGGAAGAAGGACTCGGCCAAAGTGAAGCCCTGGGCGTAGTCGGTCATCAATGCCCGATTCGGGAAGACGTTATTGAGCGGTTCGTCGGTGCAGCCATGTACCCCGGCCGCGCCTCGCTCGATCCAGCGGGCGATCGAGACTTGGGACTCACCGTCGGCCGTGAAGTTGTTGGGTACGGCGCCGAGGCTGGTCAGGTTGTCCACCAAAGAGCCGGCCGCATAGTCGTTGGCTTCGATGGTGTCCCCGATGCTCTGGGTGCCGGTGAAGAACCCAGCGATGGGGAAGGCGAAGGTCAGGTTGGCGTCGAAGGGAACGATGTCGACTTCCAAGCCTTCGGCCTCCAGCGCCTGGCCGACGCCTTGATACTGAGCGTCCAAGACGGCCCTGGGCGCGTTCGCGCCCTGCATGAATACGAAGCGGCCGGTGGGTGAGCGCGCTTCGGCCGTCGTGGCGCTGGCGATCAGCTTCTGAGCTTGCTCGTAGCTTCGGCCATGAAGCATGGTGACCAGTTTGGGCCTCCACTCGATACCCCGCGAGGTGCGGCTCCAGTCGGCGGAGAAGATGCCGTTCGTGTACGGGTTGGCGTAGCGGGCGGCGTAGCAGGGTGTCCCGCCGCAGTTGGCTTGAACACCGAAGGCCTGCCCTGCCAGCCGCTCCCCACGAACGATGCGGGAGGTCCAGACGCCGAGCAGCGCCGCGAGCGCGACCCGGCGATTTCCGTCTTCGGAGGGAACGGCGACCCGGATGGGCAAGCCTCGGGCGATGACGAAGGCCTCGATACGATCTTCGATGCCTCCTTCCTGAAGGCAGCGGAGGAGGGGTGTTTCGAAGCTGGCAATGTACTCCGCAAAGTCGATAGTGTTGCGGTCGTCGACGGGGACGGTGCATACGTGACTGTCCGGTAGCCCCCGAGCTTCGGCGTACACCTGGCCTAGCTGGAGACTCTCGGCCACCGAGGAGCTGGCGACGACCACCGTCGAGTCGGGGCCGGGCACGGCGAGTGCGGCGCCGGGCAAGAAGAGGAGGGCGAAGGCCGTACGGCAGCGCACCCCCGAACGCTAGAACGAAGGGAATCGAGGTGGCCAGTCGTCTAGGGCTCAGTCCCCGAACATGGCGTGAAAGGCCCGGAACATCTCATCTTCCGGGACCTCTCGAAGGTGGGTGGCAATGATCCACTGATGGCCGAAGGGGTCTCGGACCCGGCCCGCGCGGTCCCCATAGAACTGGTCTGCGAGAGGAAAGATCTCTTTGGCGCCAGCCTGGAGGGCCCGAGCAAAGACGACGTCGGCGTCGGCCACGTGGAGATTCAGTACGACCGAGGTCGCGTCCAGGGCGGCAGGGCTGACCGAGCCGATCTTCGGCATCTCGTCGGCGAGCATCAATCGGCTGCCTTGGAGCTCGATCTCGGCGTTCATGCAGGTGCCGTCGGGTGCCACCAGCCGCTTTCGGACCTCTCGGGCGCCGAAGACCTGGACGTACCAGGGAATGGCTTCGGCGCAGCTATTGACCTGTAGGTAGGGGGTGAGGCCTTTCATGCATCTTCTCGTTTCCGCCCCGTGTTCGAAGGGACTCGTCGTGTGAACGGCGAGGGGCGCAAGGCGGTCAAGCGAAGGGCCTGCGTCGTGGAGCGGCCGGGGGCAGGGATGGCTAGACAGCGTCAAGTTCCGCTTGCCCAAACGACGGCCGGGTGCTAGACACTGTCACGTCATGTTCGGCCGCTCCCTCGCCCTCAGCCCCCAGAACTACGGCCCTTGGGCCATCGTCACCGGCGCTTCCTCGGGGATTGGCCGGGCCTGCGCCGAGCAGCTAGCAGCCAGAGGCTTCAGCCTCCTATTGGTCGCCCGACGCCGCGAGCGCTTAGAGGCCTTTGGCACGGAGCTGGAGGCGGCCTACGGCGTCCAGGCCCAGGCCGTCCCCGCGGACCTGAGCCAAAGCGAGGAAGTGTTTCGGGTCCTTCGTACGAGCGAGGCGCTAGACGTCGGCCTCTTCGTAGGGGCGGCGGGCTACGGGCTCTCGGGCGAGTTCGTCGACGGCGGACTGGAGCGCGAGCTCGGAATGATCGACTTAAACTGCCGGGCTCTAGCCCACATGAGTCACGCGTATGGCCGGCGTTTTCGAGAGCAGGGCAGAGGCGGTCTCATCCTCATCAGCTCTTTGGTCAGCTTCCAGGGCACGCCCAGGTCGGCCAACTACGCCGCGACGAAGGCCTACGTGCAGTCCTTGGCCGAGGCCCTGGCCCACGAGCTGCGACCCCACGGGGTCCAGGTCCTGGCCTGCGCTCCCGGTCCGGTCGCCACCGAGTTTGGAGAGCGGGCGGACATGAAGCTCGGCCGCGCCCTGGACCCCGGCCGGGTCGCCCAAGAGACCTTGGACGCACTAGGGCGACGCGACGTCGTGCGACCTGGATTCATGACCAAGTTCCTGCTCGCATCCCTCGCCTTCCTTCCGCGAAGCCTCCGCGTTCGCATTCTTGGCCTGGTCATGAAGAGTATGACCGCTCACCAGCTCCGCGAACGACCGACCTCTGCATGACTACGACCTCCGAGGGTCTTGGACGATGCAGAGCCAGCCGATGCCCAGGCTTGACCGCGGCGAACGCGCGATGGGAGCTCTCGCCCATGCTCCGTATCCGTACCCTCCCCCGATAGAGTGCCACCCATGGAAGCAGGAAGAGTTGCAAATTTCTTTGTTTGTTGCGGCTCGGAGAACCTCGCCTATGGCTCCACTGCTGGCTCCAACGAATACCGCCGAGGAATCACGAATCTCGCCTCCTCGACTCATAAAGCCTCATCCCCATCTGGCAGGCACGGTCCTTGCGTGCGCACCCGCAATGCGAACGCCGAGACAACTGACGCCGGGCGCCTGGTGGTCCGTTACCGTGCGCTGTGCGCGCGCCGAGTTCCGACTGCGTCCTGACCAAGAGCGTACGAACGCCCTAGGCTTCTTCCTTGCGAAAGCCCTGAAAGCCTGTCCCGGGATAAGACTCGTCGCAGCGACCCAAATGTCCAATCATATACACCTCGTCCTCCGAGACGATGCCTCGGAGCTCAGCACCTTCATGTGCCGGTTCGAGGGGCCACTGGCTAAGGGCCTGAACAAGCTCGACGAAACCCGAGGGCAGGTGTTCGAGCGTCGCTTCACGGGCATCAAAGCTATCGATAGAGACGCAGTCCTGGACTGCGTAGCATATGCCGCCATGAATCCGGTTGAAGCCGGTCTGGTCCGCACCAATCAGGACTGGCCCGGGCTGCTCGTTTGGCCAGGCCAAGAACAAGACTTGGCCTTCGGGCGTGAGGGCCCCAACCACAAGCCAGAGTCCCATGAGTTGAGGCTCGCCCGGGATCTACTCACTCCGGAGGAGAACGAATGGCTGAGAGCAGAGGTTGAGCGAAGGACAGCCGAGGTGCATCGTGAGCGCGGTGGCCTGCCGGTGCTGGGCCTGAGGCGAATCTTGGCCCAGAACGTCTTCGAGGCACCTGAACACCCCAAGCGGTCCAATATGCCCATCTGTCACGCGAGTTGTCTCGAGCACTGGTGGGCCTACTTGAAGGAGCACGAACTCTTCAGGGAGGCCTACCGTGTCGCTTCACGAGCCTTTCGGGCTGGAGACCGGGGCGTACGGTTTCCGGAGTTCAGCTTCCGACCGTGGACCCCGACGTTCCCTTCCATCAGCTGAAGGAGAGACCCGATGCACCTGGGCGCCCGCGGGGGCCTCACGGGCTGACGCTTAGACAACCAGTGGATTGCGTACGCGTGCTCCAAGGACGCGACTCCGAAGCTCACAGAGCTTCAGTCGACACATAGGATGCTCAGGTCAAGCGAACAGCTCATACAATTTTTGCAACAATGATTGCGAAAAAGCGTGGCACGTCAGTTGAGCACGTCAGTTGAGTATCTCAGTTGAGGTTGAGGCGAAAGGGTGGCACCTCAGTTGAGCTGAGTTCGGCACCTGAGTTCGCTCACCTGAGATTCAAGTGCGGAACCTAGATTCCGTCAGGTCCGGCTTCAGTTGCGAGGTGTCGGCTCGCCTTCTTACGCGGGTGGGGCGTGCCGTGCTCGGCGTAGTGCTTCAGCTCTTCGACGGCCTGACCCAGAAGACCAGACAGTTGAATGCGCAT
>JBCCQA010000020.1:0-108618 GCA_039024635.1 Myxococcota bacterium
GACAGGTCCAGCCGGACTCAGAAGCCAGGGATGCAGGCCTGCCGGCCGGTGATGTAGTCGTCGACGGTACGAATGGAACACTCACCCGGGGCGGTGAAATCGACCTCGGCCACCCGCCAGAAATCCGAGCTGCTGGTGCAGGTTCCGGAGGCGGCACCGCTGAGTCGGCGAGAATCGATGTCGAGGTCGGGGGTGCTCTGGTTGCCGCAGTACACCTGGACGCGAGCCGTTCGGCCCGCACCATTCTTGAAGTTGTGGACTCCAACTCGATAGGTCTCGCCCACCACGGGCTGGTCTACGCGGATGTTTTCAGGGCCGTTGGCGACGTCTTCGTCGCTGTCGAGACCGGGCAAGGCCCAGCTTGGCGTCCTGTTCTGGAAGAAGCAGTCTTCGGTCGTATCGAACCAGGCGGTTCCTCGATCTCTCATCACGTGGAGGTCGAGGTCGCCGGCGCCGTCCCAGGTCAGCGTGACCTGAAACTCTCGAGGACGAACATCGACTTCGACCTGGCAGCTACGCTCCCGCCCTTCTGCGTCCACCACCGTCGCCTCCAGTTCATACGTCCCGATGATCTTGGGCTTGAATACGATAGCGGCCGTAGTGGGGGGCTCAGGGTCGAAGATGTCGTCGGCGTTCGCGCCCCCCGGTGGACCATCCACGATTCGCCACCGACGAGAGACGATCTCCGATGAGCCGTTCTCAAAGACCCCCAGCCGCACGTCAGTCCCGACTGTGACCGAGACGTCGCTGCTGCACTGAATCCCGAGGCCTTCGCCACCCGTACCCTCGATGGGCACCACGATGCTGGGGCGATCTTCGTTGTTGATCCGCATGCGCAGGAGGCCCTCGAAATCGCCGACTTCTCGGGGTCGGAAGGACACCGAGATCTCGAAGGCCCCGCCCGGTTCGATTATGGTCGAAGGAATGGGGGCGTCGGGCAGGGTGAAGGTCCCGGGCGGAACGCCCTCGAACTCCTCGATCACGACGTCGAACAACAGGCAGTTGACGCTCTCGGTGTTGCGGACCGTCACTACTTCGATCACCTCGTCCAGGGTCGGGGTTCGGGGGAACTCGATCGAAGGCGGCGAGACGCTGAAACCGCATGGCGGAAGGTCGATACCCGTCCCGAAGAGGGTCAGCTCTATCAAGGGCTTCTCGGGGTCATCACTCTCGATCCGAAGGCTCCCCGAGTAGCTACGCTCCGCCTGGGGCTCGAAGAAGAGGGGCAACTGGAGGTTCTCACCGGGTCCGAGTTCGATGGGGAACGAGGTCCCGAGCAGAAACACCTCGGGGGACTCGGTCACTTGGACCGAGGTGACCGTCACCGGCGCTGAGCCTCGATTCAAGAAGATGACGGTGCGCTCCACACCCTGACCCAGGGGCACTCTCGGAAAGAAGACGTTGGAGCTCGGGGTGACGACCAGGTCCGGGCCGAGGTTGGCGCCGATGCCCTCCAAACGAACCAGCTCCTGACACGATGAATCGGGGCAGAAGCCGATCCGCCAGATCGCTTCTTCCTTGGATTCGCTGCCCTCCAGCGGCGCGGTGTAGCGAAACGGAAGCTCGGTCGAGGTCCCGGGCTGGAGCCGGGCCCAGACGCCACGGCCGTCGACTTCAGGCAGGCCGCCGAACTGGCCGGCCGATAGGGAAAACCGCGCTTGACCTCCTTCGCGGTCGAGACTGTAGACGTCCTGCACTACCGGCGACGCGTTTCGAATGCTGAGCGTTCCCTCGACGGTAGCGCCGAAGGCGATCGGGCCGAGGACCAGTGGATTGGGCTCGATCACGAGGCCGGAGCGAGAGACGCGATAGCCCCAGTCCACCTCGAGAACTTCGAGGGCTCGTCCGGACAAGGACTCGAGGAGGATCTCCACGAACCCCGAGCTTTCTCCTTCGGGCGTCTGGTCCGCTGTCGAGAGCTCGAACACCAGCTCGACTGGCTGGCCGGGGACCAGTGCGCCGCTGGCCTCAAAGGGCCTGAGCTGGACCTCGCCCTCTAGGCTAGGGGTCGCGGCGCCGATCCGGAACACGGCCTCGTCGAGGCCCTCGTTCCGCAACATCACAGAAGCCGTCGCCGAATCGCCGGCGAGGACGGTGCCGAAGTCGAGGCTTCCTTCGAGCCGGGGCTGCACGTCGAGGTCCACCGGCGTGAGGCCCGGTAGCCCTCCCGGGGATTGAACGCACGCGGTGCAGGCAAGGAGGAGCCCCGTCCCGAGCCTCGGTCCCATGCCATTCACCCTGCCACGAGGCGGGGGCGAGGCAACGGTTAAACGGTCAGGGAAGGGCGTAAAGTACGGCGGCATGGACGTGCAGGGCCGAACCAGCAAGCACGAAGAGGTGCCAAACGGCGTGGTGGAAGCGAAAGCCCCGCCACAGATAGAACAGAACCCCGAAGGTGTAGGCCAGTCCGCCCCACAGGAGCATCAGCAGGCCTTCCATCGGAATCTGCTGGGCCAAAGAAGGGGCGGTGGCGACGCCCATCCAGCCCATGCCCAGATAGAGCGCCATGGAGATCCCTAGGCGCCGGGGCCCCTTGGAGAGCTCAACCAAAATGCCGAGGACGGCGAGAGACCAAACGATGGAGAAGAAGGTCCATCCGAATGGTCCGCGGAGGGGCCCCACGAGAAAGGGGGTGTAGGTTCCAGCGATGAGGGCGTAGATGCCGGTGTAGTCCAGCAGTTCGAAAGCCCGCTTGCTCGGACCGGAGGGCAGGGCGTGGCAGAAGGTGGAGGCCGTGTACAGATTAACGAGCGTCAGACCGAAGACCGTGACCGCAGCGACGTGGCCGACGTCTCCCCTCAGCAGTGCTTCGTCCACCATCCACCAAGTCGCACAGATGGCGCCGAGGAGGCCGATCCCGTGGGTCGCGGCGTGGGCGATCTCTTCGCCAACGCTGAACTTCGGGGAAAGGCCCGGCACCCCGTCATGATGCCACGAATCTTGTCCCTCTTTCGCGACCGGGAGGGCGCTCACTCCAACACGAGGGTCTGGTCCCCGGGCACGTCCCGGACCACCAGCTGTCGTCCGTCGGGCCAAAGTGCTGCCACCCACTCGGCGCCGTTCCACGCGCCCAAGCCGAAGCGGACGCCGGTCGCATTTTGAGAGGCTCGGCTCGAACCTCCGTTGATATCCTTGAACTGGAGGCGGTCGCCGGTCTTCACGACGATTCGGGCGCTGACGCCGCCCCGAGCGCCCGTTCCTGGTGTGCGGCCGACACGGACGTGGAGCCAGTGCTGACCGCCCAAATCGGTCTCGTTGCGGAACAAATTGATCCGGGAGCCGTCGGTCGTCGCGGTGACCACGTCGACCCGACCATCGCGGTCATAGTCGGCAAAGGCCACGGCCACGTTATGAGCCCCGGTCCGGAAGACCTCGACGTGAGGCCAGCCGGCTTGGATGAAGCGGACGGGCACGCCGCCCTCATGGGTAAAGGTCAAGTAGTCACGGTTGTCCTCTTGGGCGACGAACATGTCCCACCAGCCGTTGGCGTCGAAGTCTTCGAAGCCCAAGCCCCAACCGTAGTCACCCGAAGCGCCGACCTCTCGGCTCACCTCGAGAAAGCTGCCGTCTTCTTGGCCGAGGAAGAGCGGCGTGCCGCCAATGTCGGAGATGAAGTAGTCGAGCCGTCCGTTCTGATCGATGTCGGCTGCATCGATGCCCATCGGATTGCCGATGTCCTGGGTTAGTCCTGCTTCGACGGTGACGTCGGTGAAGCGTCCACCGTCGTTTCTGAGGAGGACGCGGTTCGCGGTCGAGCTGCCGCGGTCGTTCCAAATCCAAAGGTCTTGGTCCCCGTCGTTGTCGTAGTCCGACCACATGACGGCGCATGGGTTCCCGGTCGGAGCTGCGAAGACGCCTGCCGCCTCCGATACGTCTTCGAAGCGCCCGTCCCCCAGGTTTCGGAGCAGGTAGGCTCGACGCGGGAGATTTTCGAAGGCCGACGAAGCCACGACCACGTCCATCCAACCGTCACCGTCCCAGTCGCCCCAAGAGGCTATCTTGCTGACCCCCCGTCGGGACAGGAACTCGGACGAAAGTGGACCGCCTGCCCCCACGGCCTCCGCCACGTCCACGAAGCGGCCGGCGCCATCGTTCTGAAGCAGAAGATCCCGAGGATGGGCGCCCACATACAGGTCGAGGTCGCCGTCGGCGTCGTAGTCCGCGGCTGCAACGGAGTAGGTGTCCATGTCACCGACGACCCGACCGATCCCGGAGGCCTGGGTGATGTTGGCGAAGCGGCCGTCGCCTTGGTTGAGCCACAAGGTGGAGGCGTAGCGCTCGAAGCCCAGTCCGTTGGCGACGTAGATGTCGTCGAAGCCGTCGCCGTTGACGTCGACGAAGCCGATGCCGACCCCGTGCTGGTTGCCGCCCCCGACCGCCTGGGCCAGTCCGGCTTCGGGTCCAAGCTCTCGCAGCTGCACCGGTCCCGGGGGCTGAGCGTTCAGCGCAAGCTCCACCCGGGCCCCCAGGCTGGGACCGCGGTCCAGTCGCAGTGGGGCCCACAGGAAGGGGGCGTCGAAGGTCTCGGCCGGGCCCGCTCCGAAGTCCCTCGAAGCCTGTCCGCCATCTGGACGATCGGTCGAAGGCGGCCCCAAATCGATGCCCGGTGTGTCCTCGGCCGCGGGGACCGAGTTTGCTTCTTCGGCACACCCGGAGCTGATGAGCAGGAGGAGGCCGGCCGCCCTCGCCGACCCGACGGCGCAGGGCCTCAAAGCGTGGGCTCGTTGGAGCGTAGTTCGAGGCCCTGGGCCACCAGAGCGCCCTCCAGCACCGGGGCAGTGATCGAGCGCGGTTCTTGGTCCGTGCCCTCGACCCGATCGTTCTCGTAGTGCTGGGCCTCTTCAACCGACAGAGACTTCACTCGGAATTCGCCCTCGACCGTGGCCTCCATGCCCGGTGAGCCCTTCGGAACGAAGAAGCCGTAGCCAAGAGCGGTCACCCGGATGGGGGGGCCTTGTGTATCGCCCTGGAGGGTCATCCAGCAGCCTTTCTTGGAGCAGGCTTTGTCGACCTGGCCTCGGACCTTGACCCGCTGGCCGGCCAGCGACTCCGCCTTCTCGTATACCTCCGCCACCGACAGCGCGCGGGCACTAGTCAGGGCTTCTCCTCTTCGGATGACGCCGTCCGGGTCCACTTGCTCCCGTGTCTCGGGGCGTGTGCCCCGGTCGGCGTTCGGCGTCTGAGGTGGCGGTGCGCTCTCCTTGGGACGCGGGTCGGCGGAGTTTGAGGTGCAGGCCCCGAGGGCTAGGAGGAGGACGGCCAGCCGCAGCATGGTCCAGGTCTCTCCGAAAACGTCCCCCGAGGACAAGGCGATTGCGGAAGACGGAGCCGACAAATTGGCCCCGATTCGGCTTTGTCGTTGTGTCCGAGGCCACGCCTTCGTAGGCCCACCGGGATGCTGGTCGTCACCGGCCCGCCCCGGAGCGGGACTTCTCTGGTCTGCAACCTCCTGCAGCAGATCGGCTGCGACTTCGGAGACGAAGAGCTCCTCATCGCGGGCAACCAGTGGAATGAGCTGGGCTACTTCGAAAACACAGAGGTCGTCTCACTCAACCATCGACTCATCATTGGCTCCTGGCTGGACGCCGAACCATGGACGGTCTCGGTGTGGCCCGAAGGCCGCTTCGAACGTCTTCGGCGCCTGATGGTTCTCCTCGTCGGCCGGGCCACCATGACCAGTCAAAACATCCTTCGCCGCTCAAAGAAGTTGGCCGCTGAGATGGAGGCGATTCAGCACAAGTACGCGGGCTGCACGCTCAAAGATCCGCGGTTCTGCTTCACGCTTCCCGCCTGGGGTCGAAGCGTGGACCGCGTCCTGTACTGTATTCGCAACCCCCGGGAGGTGGCTCACTCCATGGCGAAGCAGTCCGGCTTCGCCCCCGCCATCGGATTCTATGCTTGGCACCGCTGGCAACGTTGGTTTTGGCGCCACTCGCATCCCTACCCGGTCCATTTCGTCGACTACAACAGGCTCGTGAGCGAGGAAGGCTTCGAAGAGGAGTTTCGTCGATTGCTCGCCTTCGCCCAGGTTCCCTTCGACGAGGGCCGGGCCCAGGAGATTCGCAAGCGGATCGTGCGGAGCGATCTTCACCACAACCGCTCTTCCGAAAAGCCGCTGCCATTCATCATCCAGGGCGCCTACGACGAGCTCCTGGGACGGCATCGCCGAGCCACGCCAGCCGAGACCCCGCGCCGCGCGGCCGCGCAGTGAGCGAGCTCAGGGGTCGCGCCCACCTTCGGCTCTCATCCGATCGCGATGGAGCCCCGTCCATAGGCTCAGCATCATCAGCAAGAGCATGATGCACACCGGTAGGCCGATGCTGATGGTCGCCGCCTGAAGGGCCTTCAAGGCCTGTTTGCCTCCGAAGTACAGAAGTACCGCCGCCGTCGCGCCCTCGGCCGAAGCCCAGAACACCCGCTGCCAGACCGGTGGGTTGGGGTGGCCGCCCGAAGTCAGCATGTCGACGACGAAGCTCGCCGAATCCGAGGAGGTGACGAAGAAGACCGCAACCACCCCCGCCGCGAGGAGGCAGGTCACAGAGGCGAGGGGGAGCTGGGACAGCATTACGTAGATGGCGGTGGAGACGTCGCTTTGCACAGCGCTGGCAATTCCGCCGCCTCCGAAGCGCTCCAGCCACAGGGCGGTGTCGCCAAAGATCGAGAACCAAATCACGGTGACGGCAGTGGGGGCCAACAGCACGCCGAGCACGAACTCCCGAATGGTCCGACCGCGGCTGATTCGGGCCACGAACATGCCCACGAAGGGGGACCATGCGATCCACCAGCCCCAGTAGAAGACGGTCCAAGAGCGAACCCATTGGGCTTCGGCCTGGTTGAAGCTCCCGCTGCGGAGCGTTCGCTGCAGGATGATTTTCACGTAATTCCCGATGTCCTCGAGCCCCGAGTCGATGATGAAGAGCGTGGGGCCTGCGAAGAAGACGAAGACCATGAGCAGAGTGGCCAAGCTCATGTTGAGTTCGCTGAGTCGGCGAATGCCCTTATCCACGCCGGTCACCAAGGAGGCGGTGGCGCACAGGGTGATGATCCCGATGAGGATCAGCTGGGTCTGGGTGGTGTGGGGGACCTCGAAGAGATGGTTCAGTCCCGCGCTCACCTGCATGGCGCCCAGTCCGAGGGAGGTCGCGAGGCCGAAAAGGGTTCCGAACACGCAGATGATGTCGATCAGATGGCCCGGCCAACCATGGATGCGCTCGCCGAGGAGGGGGTAGAAGCAGGAACGGATGGCGAGGGGCAGTTTTCGACGGTACGCGAAGTACGCGATGGACAGGGCCATGAGCACGTAGATGGCCCAGGCGTGGATTCCCCAGTGGAAGAAGGTGAGAGGAATGGCGCTCTCTGCCGACTGCGCTGTTGCGCCCGGCCCGCTGGGCGGGCTGGCGTAGTGCATCATGGGCTCGGCGACGCCGTAGAACACGAGCCCGATGCCCATCCCGGCGCTGAAGAGCATCGAGAACCAAGTCAAGGTCGAGAAGTCAGGGCGGCTGTCGTCGTCGCCGAGTCGAATGCCGGCGTAGGGGCTGACGAGAAGGTACAAACAGAATCCGATGAAGAGCGCGACCGAGATGACGTACAGCCATCCGAAGTAGCGAGAGACCCCGGCCAGCAGCGCCGGGAAGATCTCGGCTGCCAACTCCGTTTGCGTGATCCCGAAGACCAGGAAGGCGATGAGAAGGACGCCCGAGGTGATGAAGACGGGGGGATTGATCGTGGTCGAGGGGGCGTCCACCCGCGGACCCTATCAGTCGAGACAGCCGACGCGAAGCCGAGTGCGAGAAACACCCCTGCCCGATCAAAGGCGGGCGGAGTTTGCCAAGCGGTCCGCCATGGGTGTCGGTGAGAGCGAATATGAGGGCGAGAGAGAATCGTTTCTTGAGCCGCGAGAACGCGGAGATGGAGGGCGTGGCAGGCCGGTGGAGCGGTGGAAACGACCAGTGGTGGGATTGGTACATGTCCCTGGCGGTCAATACCCAATCGCTCCATGCCGTCGTTGCGAGCCCCGCGCTTCCAGCGCTCTCCGTTCCGAATCTCGCGGAGGTTGAGCGGGTCCTATCCGAAGATGTGTCGGTCGACGACGAGACCCGGCGCCTGTTCGAGACCCACGGCTGGGTGAAGCTTCGGCAGCTCTGCCCACCCGAGGCGGCGCTGGGACTTCGGGGCGCCTTCATTCGCGCCTTCGACGCGACCGATCTTCCGGCCATGGGCTTTCCGAGCCTGGAGATGATGTGGACCCACGAAGCCTGGTCCCGCTGCTTCGTTCGTTCTCGACGCTTCGCTTCGGTGGCGGGGCAGTTGCTCGACGTCGAATCGGTCCGCCTCTATCACGACAACGCGCTCTGCAAGAGTCCCGGCTGCGGTCGTACGCCCTGGCACTACGACGCGCACCACTACCCCATCGATTCGGCGGACGTGGTCACTTTGTGGATGCCCCTTCAGCCGACGCCTGCCGCCATGGGGCCCCTCGTCTTTTCCCAGGACCGAGACCTTCATCTACGGGTCCGGGACGCCGACTTCGACAAGTTCGGGACGGCCTACGACGCCGGAATCATCGAGCTCATCGAACGGGAGGGGGTGGCGATCGAGCTTGTGGAGTACGACCTAGGTGACGTCACGTTCCACCACGCCGATGCGCTTCACTCGGCGGGCCCGAACCGCACCGAGCTCGACCGCTACGCCCTGGCGACGACCTACTTCGCCGACGGCGCGCGCTTGGTCTCGGAGCCGACGATGATTTCGGGCGACTTCGAGAAGTTCATGCCCGGCGTCGAGCCGGGCCACGTGATCGACAGCCCTCTCAACCCGGTGCTGTGGCGTCGAGGAGAGGTCTGAAGCGCGTGGATACCTTCGAGCGATCCATGGCCCACTGGTCCGAAGAGGGGCGGGCGGAGATGGAGTCCTTCTACACTGTCGCGACCCAGGACTATCGAGAGCTGGCCGAGTCGAGGGACTGGCCGGGATGGCTGGGGACCCGCGCCCGCGTGCTGGACGTGGCCTGCGGCAGCGGCAAGTTTCCTCGGGCCCTCGGGCTCTACGCAGATCTGGGGCCTCAGACTCTCACGGTGGACCTCTTGGACCCGAGCCCCTTCTCCGTCGAGGAGGCGGGCAACAGCTTGGAGCCTCCCTTCGCACGTGGAAGAGACTTCGTCTGTACCCTGCAGGACCTCCCGCCCCAGGCGGGGCCGTGGCCTGTCGTGTGGGCGACCCATGCCCTCTACGCCATTCCTCCGGCCGAGTTGGACTTGGCGCTCGCGCGCTTCGTGAGGGCTATCGCCGAGAAGGGCGTCGGCTTCATCGCCCACGCCCGGGCCGACAGCTTCTACATGAGCTTTCATCGGGCCTATCTGGAAGGTCGTTTGGGCGGACGAGGGACGCCCTTCAGCACGGCCGAAGACCTCTTGGCTGCCTTCGACCGCCTAGGGGTCGAGGTTCAGGTCAGCGACATAGAGTATGTGGGACGCACCGAGCGTCGGGAGGTCGCGGAGGGCTTCTTGCAGCGCTGCCTCTTCGACGAAACGGTGAGCCTTGCTCAGATGGAGGCCGACCCCGCCCTGAGCCAGGTACTCCAGACGGCGCGGGGCGACGATTCCGCCTTCTGCTTTCCCCAGCGGGTGGCTCTGATCGATTTCGCTCGCTGAGCCCGTCAGCTCACGAGCCGGCGGGCGTTCTCGGCGTCCAGTACGAAGACGTCGGCCGGGTGGGGTACCGTGATGCGCCCGTCGGCCTCGATGCGGCTCATGCCGCGCAGGGCCTCGTCGATGTGGCCCCGCAGTCCTAGGCTCATATCCAGCGTATCTGCCTGAACGACGAAGTCTCGAATGGCATCGCCTCTTGCGGTTCCCTCGAAGCACGGGCCCACCTCCAGACGACCATCGATACGATGGGTTTGGGCCTCGACGCCTCGACGCTCGAAGTGGGCCTCGAGGGCGTCCGTGAACCAAAGGCGCTCGTCCTGGGGTGCCCAGAACATGTCGGCCAACCGGTTGAGCGCCTCACGCGGAGCCGAGACCAGGATGAGTTCCCCTTCGGTTTGGAGGTGGCGGGCCACCCGGGCCAAGCCCTCGGGGACGTTCTGAAAGTAGTAGTGGGCGTGGACGAGCCAGATGAGGTCGAAGCGCTCCTCGCTCTCGAAGTCCTCCAGGGTGGAGGCCACCATGCGCCCGTCGAGCTCGAGTTCGCCCAGACTCTGGCGCATCGATTCGCACTGCAGCTCGTTGGGCTCCAAGCCGAGGAAGCGGCGGCCGGAGCCAGACCAGGCCTTCAAGATGGGCAGGTCCAGGATGCCGCTGCCACAGCCGACGGACCAGATGGACCCACCCGGATGGGGCGGGCGGGTCATGAGGTATTTCCGGATCTGCCCCTGCTGACTGCTGGAGGTTTCGAAGGCGACGTGGGTCTCGAGGAAGCGGGCGTCGCTGAGGGGCTGGACGGCATCCAGTGCCGTCTGCTGCAGTTCGGTGCTCAAAGGAATCCCGAATGACGCGCTAGGCCATGTCGGAGGGGAGAGCCAGGCCATTCCACCGGTCGCTTCAGGAGCCCCCAGGGAAACCAAAGAAGCGCTAAAGTTTCATCGACGAGAAGGCCGGAGGACGACATGCTCCCGGCGTGCGAACGCCTCTGATTTTTCTCGCGATGGTCGTGGGGGCCTGTGGCGCCACTGAGGACCAGGCCGACACCTTCGACCCCACGGACTGGAATCGTACTTGCGGCAACGGCGTTCTGGACGAGGGGGAAGAGTGTGACGGCGTCGAGCTCAACGGCCTCCGATGCGTCGAGTGGGACCCCGCCCGACCTCTGGGGGACATCACCTGCACCGAGCGCTGCACTTACGTCTTCGAAGACTGCGTGGCCTTCCAAGACACCGACGGAGATGGGGTCCGAGACGAGCGCGACGTCAACCCCTCGGATCCTACGGCCTGCCGCGACGGCGACGGCGACGGCTGTGATGACTGCAGCCTCAATGGCCGACCGACCCCCCTCGACGATGGTTTCGACGACGACGGGGACGGGTTCTGCGAGCGCCCCCCGCCGAACGCCGACGCCGCATGCTTGACCGGTCGAAATGCGGCCAACGACCCCTATCGCAGGCTAGCCTGCGAAATGTTCCAGATGATCAATGAGGACCGTGTCTTGTTCCGAGAGACCGAGAGCGCTAACGCACAGCCTTTGGTCTGGAACGAGGACATCTGGGAGGTGGCAGTTGCTCACTCCCAGGACATGTGCGAGCGCGGCTTCTTCGCCCATGTGAATCCGGAGGGAGACAGCCCTAGTGACCGAGCACGAACAGCCGGACTCTCCTACGGTCTAGGTGAGAACATCGTCATCAATTTCAACCCGTCCCAAGGGCAGTACGCCTTCATGAACGAGCCGACCTGCACCGGCCACCGTCGCAACATTTTGGAGGCCCGCTACACCGAGGCCGCGGTCGGCTACATCGTGTGCGACGGCGGCCGCCACTTCGGCACCCAGAACTTCCGCCTTGGGGCCGGGGGCAACAGCTACTGTGACGACCCCCGGAACGTCTGCAATCTCCCCCCCGAGCCGGTCAGCGCGGCGGCCTCGAGGGACGAGTGCCGGAACTGCTCCCGCATCGACTTCAACCATCCACAATACGTCCGATACTGCCCGAACGGATAAGATGGTCGTCCCTAGAGCGAGGAGCCTCAGCTTTCGGTGACCCGTTCGCTGAAGGCCTGCCAGGCTCGGTACACCTGGTCTTCCAAACGCTCGACTTCTTGGTGCAGTTTGCCGCGGTGGGCGCGGACCCATTCTTCGAGGTCTTCGCGCAGCTCGTCGTCACGGGGGCTGGCGATTTGCTGTGGGTGGCCACGGCCCAGCTGAAAACCGATGGCGTAGAGCAATTCGGCCAGCTCCTCCGGCGAGGCCATGTCGTCGCTGACGTCCAGCTCGCGGTAGCCGCGGTCCCAACCGTGGATCCAGAAGGCCCGGTCGCCCATGCGAGCGTGGCCCAAGAAAGGCTCGGCCTCGGTGGCGATCCGGGAGCGCACGGCCAAGACCCGGATGGGGTCGATGCGATCGGGGCCGTCGACGCAGTTTACCTCCGATAGGTCTTTGAGCTCTTTCACCTCCAAGATGACGTCGTCCAGCGGTGCTTGGCTGTCGCCCTCGATGCGGACCAGGTACTTCTCGGAGAGAGCCGAGCCGATGCCGAGTCCGAAGCCGCCGACCCGCTTGATGGCGAAGAAGTCCGGTTCGTGGCCTGGGTGGCGCTTGGCCAATCGTGCCATGGCCGGGCCCAGGGTCTTTCGCAGGGCTTGTTCTTGGACCGGGTCCAAGGGCTCCATGAGCTTGGTCGAGCCGTCCAAGAAGTCTCGCTGGCTGCGCTGGCCTTTGGCCTCGAGGGCCTTCGCCACCGCGGGCACCGGCGGCGGTGCGTCGGGCCGTTCGAGCGCGGCTGCGTAGCCGTCCAGGACCGATTCGAAGAAGGCGGTGCGGTGTCGGGTCCAACCGCGCTCCCGGGCCGTGAGGTGGATGGACACGCCGATGCGCATCAAATCGAGCACGGGCGGTCCGGTCGTCGCGTCGTCGAAATCGACCAGGCCCTGGTAGGCGCTGGTCACCGCGTACTGCTCCAGGTGAGTGTCGCCGTGAAGGTTCACGGTGGGCATCGACGCGATGTGTTCTCGAAAGCGTCGACAGACGGCTTGGGCGAAACGTCGGTTTATGAAGCGAAAGTAGCCGTGGGGACTCTCCAGAATTCGGTCAAGAAGACCAGGGTTGTCGGAGAAGTCGTGCTGGGCGGGGTCCGCCCAGAGCGCGTTCCGGCTTGGATAGGCGACCTGCAGTTCCGGGCTCGGGGCCGTCGCCAGGGTCGGCGAAGAATCCAAGGGTCCATCGGCACTCGGGTGCGCACAGCCGAAGGCTGCGGTGAGGAGCAGAGCGCGCTTCACCCTACGAAACTACTGCACCAAGGCTGGGTCCGCCCAGCCCCCGCGTTCGCTGGGCGCGCTTCGAGGCCAGGCTCATGGGGTTTCGACCGACGCCTCTGGGGCGTCGCTCCCCGTTTCTGCCTCTTCCTGCGCCTTCTCGGCCTCTTGGGCCGCCTCGGCCGAAGCCACGGCGGCCGCCTGTGCGGCCTCCTGACGTCGCTTGGCCTCGGCCTGGGCCAGCCGGTCGAGTCGGGCCAGACCCTTCTCAAAGTCGGCTCCGACGGTGGCGTCCATGTCCATCACCAGGCTCATTGCTTTCATGACGATGTCGGAGCGTCCCTCCATGGTCCAACTCACCCGGGTGGTCGTCCCGTTGGGCACGAAGTCGAAGCGGGTCCGGGCCTTGCTCTCGAACGGTTCGATGAACGCGAGGTCGATGCCGATCCGTTCGTTGTCGACGCTCTCCGTGATCTCCATTCGTCCCTTCCCGACGTCCTCGTTGCCGGACCACTCGGTGATGGCTCCAGCCCCGGCCTCGGCGCCGGAGTAGGTCTGGGACTGTTCGGGATCCAGATCCTGCCAGGGAGACCATTCCGGCCAGTTCTCGAAGTCGTTGACCAGGCCGAAGACGAGCTCACAGGGCGCGTCGACCGTGGCGCTTCGCTCGATCCGGTAGGTATCAGGCCGGGTCGAGATGAAGGCGAAGGCAGCGATGAACAAGGCGCCGAACAGTGCGCCGACCCACTTCAACATCCGGAGACTTGGCGCTTCAGGGGGCGCCTCAGTCAAGATGGACTTCGGATCCGAGACTGGGCGATTTGGGCCTTGGCGCATCGACTGCGGAGCGATACCTGGGGGCCGTGCACGTCCACCCCTACCTCGATGCCGACGGGCCGATAGCGCTTGCCCATCGAGGCGGCGCGGAGGCCGCCACCGAGAACAGTATGGAGGCCTTCGAGGATGCGGTGCAGCTCGGCTACCGCTACCTGGAGACCGACTGCCATGCCACCGCCGACGGGGTGCTGGTGGCCTTCCATGACGTCGAGCTGGACAGGGTCACCAACCACAGTGGGGCCATCGCCGAGATGGACTGGGCTCGGCTCGCGCGCGTCCGCATGAAGAAGGGAGAGCGCATCGTTCGGCTGGACGAGCTCCTCGGCACCTGGAACCACGTGCGCTTCAACATCGACCCCAAGAGCGACGAGGCCGCGGCGCTCCTTCCCAAGTGTCTGCGAGAAATGGGTATCGGCCTGGATCGGGTGTGCTTCGGCTCTTTCTCCAATACACGGCTCTCCTACCTGCGTCGGGCCGTTCCCGGAGTCTGTACGTCCATGGGGCCCCGAGAGGTTGCGCGGCTTCGGGCCCAGTCTTGGGGGGTGCCTCGGGTGCTCGGACCCTTCCGCGCGAAGTGTGTCCAGGTCCCGGTTCGGCAGGGCCTGCTCCCGGTGGCCGATCAGCGCTTCATCGCCAAGGCCAACGCCCTCGGGCTGCCGGTCCACGTGTGGACCATCAATGATGCCTTCGAGATGCGAAGGCTCCTCGACGCCGGGGCCAGGGGCATCGTGACCGACCGACCCCGGGTCCTGAAGAGCCTGCTCCAGGAGAGGAACCAATGGTCGTGAAGGAGCGCCAGGGGTGCTAGGCCGGGTCGGTGCGCCTCCTGAGCTTTCTCTTCGCGGTCTTGGCCACGACCGCCTGCCAGCACGCCCGGGCCGCTGACCCCGAGGGCCATCGCCCGACCGGCGGCCTTCAAACGACCGGCGTCGGGACGTGGGAGGCCGAGCCCGACTTGGCAGTGCTCATGATGGGCGTGAGCGTCGAGCGCGCCCGCTCCGCCGCCCAAGCTCGCACCGAGGCGGCCACCGCAATGGCGGCCCTGGTGCAGAGGCTCCTGGGCCTCGGCATCCCGGACCGGGACCTGAAGACCACCTCCATCCGAATCGACGCGGACTATCGCTTCGAAGATAGGGTCCGTCGGCTGGTCGGCTACCGGGCTGACATGCGAATCGAGGTGCGGGTGCGGGAGCTCGATAGGGTGGGTGAGTTCATCGACCGGGGGATGGCGGCCATCGGGGATCGAGGTCGTCTGGACGGGCTTCGATTCGAGCTCGCGAATCCAGCCGCCGCCCAGTCCGAGGCCCGGGCAGCGGCGGTGGCGGCAGCCCGAGCCAGCGCTGAGGAGCTGGCCAAAGCCCTGGGTGTGAAGATGGGGCCGGCGATGGAGGTGATCGAGCTGTCTGGCGCCCAAGGGGTGCCCACGCCCAGCAGCGGGGTTCAGCTCCGGGCCATGGCGGAATCCTCTACCCCGGTGTCCCCTGGCACCCTGAGCGTTCGAGTGGTGGTGCAGGTCCGCTGGGCCCTGGCAAACTGAGGCTCTGTCTCAGATGTTCGAGATCCTGGGTCCCGTAGCCGCTCGCGGAGGGCGGTTCAGCGACGGCTGTGGGTTTGGCATCGTGCTTGCGTTTATCCACCCCATGAAGCGCGCACAGAGTTTCCTACCTCTCTGGGCCCTGGCCGGTCTCGCGGCCTGCGGGGGGCCCTCCGGCGGAGCTGGGGGTGGTCTCAACCCCGCCGACGTCGGCCCCCGGGACGGCGGGTCCTTCGGCTGTCCTCTGGTCTATGCCCCGGTGTGCGGCGTCGATGGCCAGACCTACGGCAACGACTGTGCCGCGCGTGCGGCCGGCGTGGCCATCGCTTACGAGGGCGAATGCCAAGACTGCGGTGGACTGTCTGGTCTGTCCTGCGGCGCCGACGAGTGGTGCGACTACGAAGACGGTGAGCCGGCCTGCGGTGCTGCCGACGGGAGTGGCACCTGTCGACCCCGTCCGGATGCCTGTCCCGAGTACTACGCTCCAGTGTGTGGCTGCGACGGGCACACCTACGGCAACGAGTGTTTCGCTGCTGCCGGCGGCACCGACGTCGCCTCGGAAGGGCCCTGCGAGACGACGGGCCGGGCGTGCGGCGGAATCCTGGGCGTTCAGTGTGACGACGCAGACTGGTGTGACTACCCGGATCAGGGACCCAGTTGTGGAGCGGGCGGTGAAGGTCAGTGCCGTCCTCGCCCCGAAGTCTGTGACGACGTGTGGCTTCCGGTGTGCGGCTGCGATGGTCATACCTACGGGAACGACTGCGAGGCGCAGGCGGCCGGCGTCGACGTGGACTACATGGGGCCCTGTGAGACGGCGGGGACCTGCGGTGGACTGACCGGCCAGCTGTGCCCGACCGAAGAGTGGTGCGACTACCCGGACCAGGGACCAACTTGTGGTTCAGCCGGTCGAGAGGGTCAGTGCCGACCTCGGCCCGAAGGCTGTTACGACGTGTGGCTACCGGTGTGTGGCTGCAACGGCCAAACCTACGGGAACGACTGCGAAGCCCACGCGGCCGGCGTCGACATCGACTACATGGGGCCCTGCGCGTCGGACCGGACCTGCGGCGGCCTGTCCGGTCGCACCTGCAGCGAAGACGAGTTCTGCGCATTTGTGGGCGAGATGTGCGACTGGGCCGATGCAGAAGGCAGCTGTCAGCCCCGACCCGAAGTTTGCCCCGACGTGTACATTCCCGTCTGCGGCTGCGACGGGAAGACCTACGGCAACCTCTGCGAGGCGCAGCAGTCCGGAGTCGACGCCGCCTACGCCGGGGCCTGCCGCTGAGGCGTGGCCCCAAAGGCGAGTTGCCACCAGCCCTGGCAAAGCCGAGCTTGGGTGGGCTCGAGGTCGAGCGCTCGGCAGAGGGCGCGGTCTTCGTGAAAGCGCAGTCCTGAGACGAGCAGCCGGCCCCTGGGCGCTAGTCGGGCCCGTAGCTCCGCGGCCATGTCCACCAGGGGCTGCTTGCGGACGTTGGCCAGGATGAGGTCGAAGGGGCCCTTCGCTTCACTCAAGTCTCGGCTCAGGGCGAGACTCGAGGCGAGGCCGTTTCGAGCCGCGTTCCCCCGGGCCGAAGCCAGCGCCGCGTCGGAGATGTCGGTGGCCACGGCGTGGGAAGCGCCCTGGCGTAGGGCAGTGAGGGCGAGAACGCCGGTGCCCGTACCCACGTCCAGCACCCGACCCTTCGGTTTCGAGGCGCGAAGGGCGTCCAGCATCATGGCGGTGGTCGGGTGGTGACCGGTCCCGAACGCGCCCTCGGCGCGCAGCTCGAGATCGGGCTCGACCGAGGCCAAGGTCCAGGGAAAGTGGGGCCGGAGGATCCAACGCTCCGTCCGAGCGGCCCCGAAATCGGCCTCGGGGGCCGTGGCCGGAAAGAGACCAAAGGCACGGCCTCCGCCCTCCCAGAGCTCGCCGTCCTGGTCGATGGCTCCGGCGGTCTCCAAGGCCTGCAGCCGATCGGTCAAGAGCCCTACCGGGTCCGAAAGCTCGGGGAAGTCGAGGGCCAGGACCTCCATTCGAGGGCCGATAGCGGATACTAGAGCGCGAGGGCAATCTCGCAGCTCGTGGAAGCTCGGCGCGCTCCGATCCCAAGGCGGGAACTTCCGGTCCTGGGTCGCTCTCGCTTGTGTCCAAGCGCTTTCACGTCGACCGTAGGCGACGTGCCCGACGACGAGCTGCCCGAACATCTTCGACCCGTCGTGGGGGAAGGCACCTCCGAGCGCGCGCGGCGAGCCATCGATCGCGTAACGGGGGGAACGCTGGAGCGCTTGTCCACCGGTCGCCTGGGTAGGGCGGCCAAGCTCGGCAAGCTGGCCTGGTCCGGAGGCCGTGCCGTGCTCACCGAGAAAGCCAAGGCGGCGGTCGGCGGCGGAGGAAGCAGCAGTGGGCAGGCCTTGGCCGCCGAGATGCTGAAGACCTTCAGCGAAATGCGGGGCATCTCGATGAAGCTCGGCCAGATGCTGAGCTATCTCGACGACGGACTGCCGCCGGAGGCGCAGCGGGTCTTGGCCGTGCTTCAGCGCGACGTGCAGCCCATGCCCTGGCCCAAGATGCAGCCGGTGTTGGAGACTGGCCTGGGACGGCCCCAGGACGAGGTCTTTGCCGAGGTGGAGCCCGAGCCCATCGCGGCTGCTTCCATCGGTCAGGTCCATCGAGGTCGGCTTCGAGACGGGACAGAGGTTGCCATAAAGCTCCAATACCCGGGCATGGAGCAGGCCATGAAGGCCGACCTCAAGAACGCGAAGGTGCTCAACATCATTCAGCGGGGCCTGTCCTTCTCGACCGATACCGAGGCCATCACGGCCGAGCTAGAGCAGCGATTCTTGGACGAATGTGACTACGCGAAGGAGGCCAACTATCAGCTTGCGTACAAGAGACGCTTCGAAGGCCATCCCTCAATCGTCATCCCGGACGTCTTCGAAGATCTGTCTTCGGAACGGGTCCTCATTACACGATTCGAGCGGGGCAAGGGCTACTACGAGTGGCTGGCCGACGCTTCGCCCGAGTCGCGGGAACACGCCGGCCGGACCTTTTATCGCTTCTACTTGGGCGCCTTCTACATGGACGGGCTCTTCAACTGCGACCCGCACCCGGGCAACTACTTGTTTCGAGAGGACGGGAGAATCGTCTTCCTGGACTACGGTTGCTGCCGCCGATTCGAGCCCGAGCGCCTCGAACAGTGGGTCGCCTTTTGTCAGGTGGTGTGTCAGGACGACGGCGACGGCATCGACCGCATGGGCCGAGCGCTCGGCTTCTTGAAGGAGTCCGGGACCTACGACAAGCAGGCCTTTCACGAGCTCATCCGCTACCTGTACACGCCCTACCTCGCCGACGCCCCCTTCCGATTCAAAGATTACCGACCGCAAGAGACCTTTCGTCGCATGTTTACCGACAACAAGAACCTCTTCAAGCTCGACATGCCGCCCGACACCGTCTTCCTAAACCGCATCAACTTTGGGCTCGTGTCGCTGCTGGCCGAGATGGACGCCGTGATCAACGTGCGCTCCACGGTCGACGCCTACTTCGAGGGCGTCGACCCCGACTGGCCCGATGATCCTTTCCGGGGCCAGCGCTACGCGGCTTGAGTGCCCCGACATGAAGCTGTTGCCCACCCAATCCTTGCCCGGCGTCGTCGACGAGGGTGTCGACGCCATCGTCCGTAGTCGGCGAGGTGGGGAGGTCCAGGAGACCTTCTTCGTCCCCAAGGAGCTAGCCGACCATCTGGACCAGAACGGCATATTCGACCTCGTCGCCGCTTCCTTCGGCCCCGACATGCGGCCCACCTTTGATCGCAAGGAGGGTCTCAGCTTCGGTCGAAAGCCGAGCCTACTTAGAGCCAGCGAACACCTGGGAGTCGACATCGAGCGCTTCGGGGACGAAGGGGCGCGCGTCCGTCTCGGCTACCGATCGAATCGAGGCGGCCACTGGATCGGGTTGGGATCCTTGGCGAGCCTTCTCGTCATCTATCCGGCGGCGGCAGGCTTCTTCTTGGGCGTCCACCCTTGGCTTTGCCTGGGCGTGGCCGCGGGAGGGCTCGCCATGCAGCTCAGCTTTTTCTTGAGCGCCCCCCTCGTCGACGTCTTCTTCGGCCGCTCAGCGTCAGAGGCTCGGCTCGGGAGCTTTCGTCAGGCCTTGCTCGATCGCCTTCGTCGTCCGGTTGGCGCCAAGGCTGCGGGCCGGGCCAGCGCTCTTCGTCTCGAGGCTCGCCAGTATCGTGGCTGGCTCGGACGGAGCTCTACCCTGGCCCTACCGGACGGTTTGGCCGAAGGCTTCGGGGCTCAGCGACTGCAGGAGACCCTCTCGGCCTTTGCGACAGCGGTGGAGGACAGTATCGTGGTCCAGGACAAGCGCCTGGTCCTATCGTCGGACAAGAGCTTTGGTCACTACGGCCGCACACTGCGGGTCGAAGTGGTGGACGAGGCCGGGGAAACGGCGCTGCGCACCGAAGACGTGATCTCGTTGTGGATCTTCATCCTTCCGGTCTTGGTCTCCTTGCCTTTGATGTTCTTCGCCACCCGCCACCTCGGAATGGCGTTCTGGGTCTACGCCCTCTTGGGCGTCCCCCTTGCGAGCGTCCTGACCCGCTGGATGCTGGATGGCTGGAGCGAGCGTCGGCTCAGGGCGGTGGAGCAGTCGGTTCTGGAAGCGATGCTCGCCTCCGAGGCCCTTCCGGAACCGGGCGCGTCGACCAAGACGAGCGCCGAGGTAGACTCAGTCGACGCTGTGGATCCGGTAGAGCACGTGATGCCGTAGCGCGTGGCCGATGGGCAGGCTCGGGTGCTCGAAGTCGTCGCTCGGGTCTCGCGTCATTCCGATCTCTTCCATCACCCGCCACGAGGATCGATTGGCCGGCACCGTGAAGGACACAATCTCCTCCAACCCCAGTTCTTCGAAGCCGAAATCGAGGGCGAGCCGGGCGGCTTCGGTGCAGTAGCCGCTGCCCTGGGCCCATGGGCCGAGCCGCCAGCCTACCTCGATGGCGGGGGTGAAGTGGGCTTCGAAGGGCACTTGCTTCAGGCCGACGACCCCGCCAAAGTCGAAAGCGCCCGGAACCTCCAGCGCCCACAAACCGAAGCCATGCTCTGTGAAGTGGTCTTCGATGCGGTCCGCGAGGGCGTCGCTCTCGCCCCTGGAGAGCGTGCCGGGGAAATGACGCATCACGTTCGTGTTGGAGTTGAGCTTGGCCCACGGCTCTCGGTCTTCCGGGCGCCATAGGCGGAGCCGGACCCTCTCACCGCTCAATCCGTCCACCACTGGAGGGTGCCGCTTCCCGGGAGCGGGGGAAAGCCAAACGGTGCCCCTGGCAAGAAAGACCCTTCGAGAAACCCGATGACTCCCCTGCCGTGGCACAGGCAGAGTCAAGCATGGCCACGACGACGCCCTCCGTCATCCCCGAGACTCGTGCTCGGTTAGCGGCCCACTGGGCCGCCAACGTCCCCGCTTCGGTCGCGAGCCACCTTCTGACCCCCGAGCCCGACTACGGCCATACCGCTCTCCGGTGGCGGGACGGTCTGGGCCTGGTCTCGGCTTCCATCGACGGCATGTTCCGGGTGGGCCTTTCGCTGGAGAAGGGCGAGGTATTCGTAGCCCGGGACGCCGTGGTGGTGGCCAGCTTCTCGCTGGACGCTCAGACCCTTCAGGACGCCATCGACCGCCTCGCCGTGACCCTATTCGAGGCAGGTGGAGCCAAGAAGTCTCTCCCCGTTCCGCTCCTCGACCTGACCCGGCCCCCCCACGTCGTCGCCGAGGGCGCGGGCTTCGAGGTCGATCTCGGCCAGTGGTCAGCGCTTTCCAACTGGTTCGGCTTTGCGGCTCGGCGCCTCGAGCGAGAGCGGGCCCAGCACGATACGGCCTCTGCTCTCCGTTGCTGGCCTCACCACTTTGACATTGGCGCGCTCTGGACCCTCGATGAAGAGCCGGATCCCGAAAAGGCCCGCTCGGTCGGCATCGGACTGTCCCCCGGCGACGAGCTCATCTCGGATCCCTACTTCTACGTGCTCCCCTGGCCCAAACCCGAAGCTCGGCCTTCCCTCCCGGTAGGAAGTTGGGAAGGCGGCTTCATGGTCCTGGAGGCCACCGAGATCCTGTCCGGCGACCCTGTCTTCACCGTCGACCGCTTCTTGGGCGAGGTCTCTTCGATCGCGACCGAACTCGTGAGCGGAGGCCGGGCGGGCTGACAGTCGAGCTCGTTCGTCCTAGGACCCCCGCGTGCCATCTTGGTTGCGAGCCCCCCTCGGTCTGAGCGCCGGCGCTTTGTCCTTCGTCTATCTCATCGGCGTCCTGAATCCGATCCAGATGCTGAGCGTGTTCGTTCGGCCTTTCTCCAAGCCAGCCTTCCGGACCATGAACCGCTGGTGCGCCCGCTCGGTCTGGGGCCTTTGGGTGGTGATGGCCGAGCGCCAGAACGGCACCGTCTTCCGCTTTACCGGAGATGCGGCTCGACCCGGTGAGAACGCGGTGTTGCTGCCCAATCATCAGTCCATGGCCGACGTTCTGGTCGTGCTCGCCCATGGCTGGCGCATGGCCCGGCTCGGCGACATGAAGTGGTTCGTGAAGGACGTGGTGAAGTGGGTGCCGGGCCCGGGCTGGGGCATGAAGTTCCTGGACTGCATCTTCTTGAAGCGGAACTGGGCCGAGGACCAAGGCGAGATCGAGCGGCTGTTCGGAAAGTTCAAGCAGGAGGACATCCCGATCTGCTTGGTCTCCTTCCTCGAAGGCACGCGCAAGACGCCCAAGAAGCACGCTGCAGCCCGAGCCTTTGCCGAGTCCCGAGGCCTGCCCGTGACCGAGCACGTCATGGTGCCTCGCACCAAGGGCTTCGTGGCGACGATGCAGGGCCTGCGTGCACATATCGACTCGGTCCAGGACCTCACCATCGCCTACCCCGAAGGGGTGCCCGGCCTCGTCGATTGCTTCGCCGGCAAGCCCCGCCGCATCGATATCCACGTGCGTCGCTACCCCGTCTCCGAACTCCCTACCGACGAAGAGGAGCTGACCCGCTGGACCTACGAACGCTTCCAGGAGAAAGACGCCTTGCTCCAGGCCCATCGTGAGCAGGGGGCCTTTCCGGGGGCGGTCACTTCGGGCCCGGTTCGGACCCTGGACTGGCTGAAGGCCGAGCCCAAGCGACGCTGTCCCGTGGAGGCCTGACCTCCACCCGGGTTTCGGACTAAGCTGAGCCCATGTCGATTTGGTGGGCCGGAAAGGTGGCGGCGGGGCTGTTCTTGGTCCTGCAGCCCGTTCTCAGCCTGGCCTTGGACGGCCCAGGACCGGTCCTTCGCCCCCTCCTGGGTGCGGGCGCGCTGATGGGGGCCTTGGGGAGCATCGTGCACTTGGGTCACTACGTACTGCTTCGGCGCCGGGCGGGCGCCCTCGGGCGGCCTCGAACCTTGGTCACCGAAGGGGGATTGCTCCCTTTCGTTCGCCACCCGATGTACCTGGGCGACTCGGTGGCCATTCTCGGGTTCGGGTTGATGTGGCCCACCGTGATCGCCCTCGTCGTCATGGCCTTGGGTCTGGCCTGTGCAGTGCTTCAGGCCTTCCGCGAAGACCGACAGCTGGCCCATACCTTTCCGGAAGCCCATCGGGCCTGGAAGGCGAAAAGCACGCTACTCGTCCCCTTCCTCTTTTAGGGCGTCGGGGTCGATGCGGGTCAGGGCGTCGGTCAGGCGACGCTGGTACCGACGGTTTCGACGTCGGCCCTTGGCCGCGTTGGCTCGCCATCCGCTTCGCTTGTCGTGCACCAGTTTCTCGAGATCGTCCGCCCGGTCGATCTGCGAAGCGTCGTCGGTGCGGGTTCTGCGGGGCACGGGCCGAGACTGCCCATTGGCCATCCATGGGCCCAAATGCCCCTTTGTGTCCCGAGTCCGGACCGGGTAACCTCAAACCAGATCGCCGAATATTTCCCGGCAGGCAGGCTTCATGAACCCACCCACCCGCGAATACTGGACCTGCCCCGGGTGCGAGCTCGTTCAGGAGGAGGCCAGCCCCGGCACGCGCTGTTCGGGATGCAGCATGGTCTTGGTGCCGGCCAAGGTGCTGGAAGCCCACGTCGGCGACGAAGCTCTGGGGAAGATCGTCAGCGACAAATACGCCGTGATCGGCGTCTTGGGGACCGGAGGTTTTGGAACGGTGTACCACGCCATTCAGGAGCCCGTCGGTCGACCGGTGGCGGTCAAGATCGTACACAAGCAGCACGCCAAGGACCCCGCTCTTCGGGCTCGCTTCTTCCGGGAGGCCCGGGTCGTGGCCCAGCTCTCGGATCCGGTCGTGGTCACCCTTTACGACTACGGCGACGATCCGGACGTCGGTCTTTATACGGTCTTCGAGTTCGTCGACGGCATGACGCTGTCCAAGCGGCTGGCGGAAGGGCCGCAGGATCCAGTCTGGGTCACCTACGTTCTTCTTCAGCTGCTGAAGGGGCTGGCCGAAGCCCACGCGATGGATATGGTCCACCGCGACATCAAGCCGGCCAACATCATGATCGTGAAGCGGCCCGATGGCGACGAAGTGGTTCGCCTTCTCGACTTCGGCATCGCCAAGGTCCTGACTCAGGAGCACCGGGAGGCGACGGTCGAAACCCAGCAGGGGGTCGTGGTGGGGACGCCCGAGTTCATGTCGCCGGAGCAGGCTCGGGCCAACCGAGAGCTCGACGCGCGGAGCGACATCTATTCTTTGGGCGTGGTGGCCTACAGCTTGCTGGCCGGCAAGAATCCATTCAAGCGAGGTTCGGTCATCGACACCATCATGGCCCAGTGCTCGGCTGAAGCGCCGCCCTTCGATCCCGAGCTCCAGGTTCCTCCACTCCTGGAAGAGGCGGTCCGAAAGGCGATCGCCAAGGAGCCGAGCGATCGTCACCAGGACGCGCCCGCCATGAGTGTGGCCCTTCGCTCGGTTTTTCCCCCGAGCACCGTGCCCGCCGGTCTCACGCCGAGCCCCTCCTACACGAGCCTTCTCGCTTCGGCCGAGCAGCGCGCCCCCCGAAGCCGATCCTCTTTGGCTTCGGCTTCGATAAGCCAGCCCGAAGCCGCTCTGGACGTGGGCGCGGGCCACACCATGGCCGAGCCGGTGTCCGAGTCCTTGCCCCCCTCCAAGAGCAAGTCGGGCGTTTGGCTCGTGCTTCTCCTCCTCGTTCTCACGGCGGGTGGGGGGCTCGTCTATTTGCGCGGCGCGGACCACGAGGTCGAAGGACTACCCGTCGAAGCGAGCTCACCGTCGCCCGCGGTCCCTTCGAAGGCCACTCCGCCCGCGCAGGCGGCACCGGTCGAGACGCCCAAGCCTCCGCCGGCCGAAGTCGAGGCCAGGTCCGGCCCCGAGGCCCAGCCCGAACCAAGAGCGGAGCCCAAGCAGGTCGAGCGGCGGAAGGGCCGAAAGAGCCCTCGATCCCGCGTACGTCAGGCTGTCTCTGCCCCAGAGCCCAAGAAGGCAACGCCGAAAAAAGTCGAGCCCAAGAAGGCTGCCCAGCCTGACTCCCTCGAGGTCCCCGAGTTCTGAATCATGTTCAAGTTCTGCAAGATCCTCCCGATGGTCATCGCCCTCCTGACGGCGACGCCCGGCTTCGCCCAGACGCCGAACATCGCCGACGCGCAGGAACGGGTGAACGCGGCGGCAAAGCTGTTCGGGGGCGGCGACTACGAGGGCGCCTTGAGGGAACTCCGGGCGGCGGAGGCGATCGCGGCCGAAGTCGATCCCGACGCTCTGCCGAGCATTCGCTTCAACATGGCCCGTTGTCTGGAAGAGCTGGGGCGGACCCAGGAGGCCATCGACGCCTACGAGGCCTACAACAAGCTTCCTGACGTATCGCATCGAAAGCAGCGCGCCTTCCAGGCCTTGAAGAAGCTGCGAAAGCAGGTCTTCGGGAGCCTGTCCGTCGCTTGCGACCCGACGGGCTCGGTCATCGAGATAAAGGGCGTGACCGAAGGCGCACCGAGCTGTCCTTGGCGAAGCGACGCCGTGCCCCCGGGCTCCTATGCCCTCAAGGTGACCCACCCCGGCTACCTGGAGGAGATTCGACTGGTCGAGGTCGCGTCCGGCAAAGCCCAGTCGGTTCAGATCGCCCTGAATCGAGACCCCGAAGCCGCGCCCCTCACGGTGGCCGGCGCGCCTACCAAAGAGCCCTTTCGCCTTCGAGCGGGACCCACCATCGTGACGGGTTTGGGCGTAGCCGCCCTGGCGGCCGGGGTAGGCTTCAACGTCTCGGCCGCCAATAACAGTGATGCGGCCGAGGACCCCCTGAACTTCCTGCAGCGAAACGAGCTGGCCGATGCTTTCGAGCGTGACCGAACGCTGGCCATCGCGAGCTACGCCGTGGGCGGGGCCGCTTTGGTGACGGGGATCGTTTGGTTCATCGCGGGCGGGAAGAAGAAGAACCAGACCTCGCATCGGGTGGTCCCGACCGTGAACGGACTGGCGGTGCAGTTCTGATGAAAAGCTTCTGGCCTTGGGCCCTGTCTGTTCTGGCCCTGCTCTTGGTGCTCGTCCTTCCTCAGTGCTTGGAGGCGCCCTCTGTCCCCGAGTGCGGCGACGTTCCCTTCGACGTCTCCTTGGACGAGTGCGGCTCTCCGTGTGACATTTATTGTCAGCTCGCCATCGCGCAGTGCCCCGGCACCTTCGAGAACGAGGCCTTCTGTATCGATCAGTGCGAGACCGAGCCCGTGGCCGACCAGCGCGATGGAGCCTTCGATGACGTCTCCGGCAATACGGTCGGTTGTCGAATCAACGCCCTCCGGGCGGGCGATGCCGACGCCTGCCTGAATGCCTCCTTCCTGGACACCGAGATCTGCATCGACACCGCCTGCAACGAGTACTGCGATCTCATGGCTCAGGGGCCCTGCGCTGCCGCCTACGCCAACGAGGCGGATTGTTTGACCACCTGTGGCCTCATTCCCAACGGTGCGCCCGAAGACGGCCAGAACACCATCGAGTGTCGGCTGCGCTACGCCCGAGCCGCCGTCGAGAACATGGATCGGAACCAGTGTCATTCGGCCTCGCGGACGGGCGGAAACACCTGCGGCACTATCTGCGAGAGCTATTGCGGCTTCGTGATGACGAACTGCACCGAGCGCACCGCCATCTACGGATCACGTGAGGAGTGCGAGCTAGTCTGTTCCTTCATGGACGCCGAGGAATCGAGCTTCGACGACTTTAGGAGCGACGAAGACTCCGTGGATTGTCGGGCCTACCACGCAAGTCAGCCTGCAGCCGACAATCCCGAGTTTCACTGTCCACACGCCCAGGTCTACAACTCGATGCAGTGCGCCCGCCGACGCGGAGGCGAGCCCTTCGACTGGATCTGCTCACCCTTCTGTCACGCCGCGGCCGAGGTCTGTGGCGCCTTCATGGGCGACGACGATCGCTGCGAAAGTTTCTGCGAGAACCTGGAAGCCGTCCGCAACAGCGGAAGCGCGATGACGGTGGAGCTCTTCCCCCAGTCCACTCAGGAGTGCCCCACCAACTAAGCCGTTCCGCCATGCTCCATCGGGAGCTTGGCTACAACCCTCGCGTCTAAGCCCAGGTCTCGAGGGTCTCGACGAAGCAGCTCAGGAATCGGTTGGTATGGAAGGCGTCCAGCACGCGATGATCGATGGTGAGGGTCACGTACATCATCGGCCGAACCGTCAGCTCGTCGTTTTCGGCCACCACCGCTCGCTTCTCTAGCTTACCGATGCCGAGAATCGCCGACTCCGGTTGGTTGATGATGATGGGGGAGGCGATGAGGCTTCCCATCACGCCATGGTTCGAGATGGTAAAGGTGCTGCCCTTCATCTCGGCCGGGCCGAGTTTTCCAGCCCGGGCCTTTTCGGTGAGCTGGGTCAGGGCCTGGGCGCAGCCCAGGAGGTCCAGGTCCTGCACGTTCTTCAGCACGGGGACCACCAGGCCTTTGTCCTCGAGAGCGGTGCCGACGCCGACATGGATGCTCTCGAAGATCTCCAGAGCATCGTCGTGCCAACGGCTGTTGATCTCTGGAACTTCGCGGATGCCGGCGACCGTCGCCTGCACAAAGTAGGCGCTGAAGGTCAGCTTGGCGCCTTCGTCTGCGAAGCGCGCCTTGTGCTCCGCCCGGTGGGCGATGACCCGGCTCATGTCGCAGGAGAAGACGGCGGTGACGTGGGGCGCGTCCTGGACGCTGGCCGCCATGTTTCGAGCGATACTCTTGCGCATCGGACCGTGCTTGACCCGGTGACTCGGCCCTTCGATGGGCCACGCCTGGGGTCGGGGCGTTCCGCTGGGGGCCTTCGCTCGGGCGGTCGGTGACTTGCCGACCGCAATACGTAGGTCGTCGGCGGTAACGCGACCATTTCGTCCGCTGCCATCGAGCCCGTCCAACTCGATCCCCAGCTGGGCCGCTCTTCGAAGAACGGAGGGGTGAGGGGCGGGCCGGTCGGTTCGGAGGCTCTGGGCCCGCACCGTCACGGGGGCAGATTCGACCGCCGCCACAGGCTCTGCCGAGAGGTCTCGGGTCGGCGCGTCGCCCACCGCGATGCGGCCCAGGACGGCGTCGAAGTCGAGGCTACTCTCGGACTGGATCAAGATCTCTTGGAGGACGCCGGTGGCCGGAGACGGAATCTCGACCACCGCTTTGTCGGTAACGAGCTCCGCCACCGGCTCGTCCTTGGCCACGGGCTCGCCGAGCTTCTTGAGCCAGGCGCCCATCTCGAGCTCGGTCCCCTCCTTCTGGTCGTCGGGGATGAGGATGTCGACGAGGTCCTTGTTCATCACGTCACGCGAACTCGACAAGCTCCTGCATCTTGACCGTGAGGTCTTCCACCGAAGGCAAGACGGACTGCAGGAGAAGGGGGTTGTAGGGGAGGGGGATGTCTCGAACCGCGATTCGATCCACGGGCGCCTTCAGGGACAGGAAGCACTCGCTGGCCACTCGGGCCGCCACTTCCGCGCCGAAACCTGCCGTCATCACGTCTTCGTGCACCACCAGGCAGCGACCGGTTCGGTCGACCGAGGACAGGATGGCCTCTTCGTCCCAGGGGACCAGGGTTCGAAGGTCCCAGACCTCGGCGTCGACGTCCGAAGCGGCGACCGCCTCTTCGACCCGAGCCACCATCGCGCCCCAGCAGACGACGGTCAGGTGCTGACCGGTTCGGATTCGCGCTGCCCGACCGAAGGGCAGGACGAACTCGTCGCCGGGGTAGGGGCGACGGGCCGAGGCGGCGTCGAGAAGAGTCCGATGCTCGAAAAACATCGTGGGGTCGTTGCTTCGCATCGCGCTCCGGAGCAGGCCCACCGCGTCCTCGGCGTTGCTCGGAAAGACGACTTGCCAGCCAACGGCGTGGGTGAAGGCCGCCTCGTCGCACTGGCTGTGCCAGGGGTCGCCGCACTTCGCGAAGCCGCCGGGCATGCGGACCACGATCGGCGCTGCCCACTGGTTTTCGGTTCGCCAGCGGATGGTCCCGCAGTCGTTGAGCTGCTCCTGGGCCGGGTCCGCATACTTTCGGAATTGGATCTCGGCCACAGGCATCAAGCCGCCGTAGGCCAGGCCTACCGCCCGCCCGATGATGCCCTCCTCGGACAGGCTGGTGTCGAAGACTCGGTCGAAGCCGAAGCTCTCCTGAAGTCCGAAGGTCGCGCCGTGGACACCGCCCTTCGGCCCGATGTCCTCCCCGAAGAGCAGCATCTTGGGATTGCTCTCGAGCTCCGACTCCAGCGTTCGTCGGATGGCGGTCAGCATGTTGATCCGGGCCCCTTCGGGACGGGGCACCTCGCTGCTTTCGGGAAAGCGGTGGCCGCCCGGGAGCAGGCCGCCGACCTTCTGAAGGACGGGGCCCTCTTCGTCCCGCTCGGTGAATACGAAGCGGTGCACCCCGTCCGGACCGGGTTCGGGTCGAGCCAAAGCCCGTTCCAGCGCCCCTTCGACTTCGGCCTCGACCTCGGTTTGGAGCTTGGTCCACGCCTCCTTCGAGAAGACCCCGGGCACCAAAGCCTTCTCCAAACGCGGGAGCGGATCCCGGGCCTGCTCCTCCGACACTACATCTTCGGACTTGTAGGCCTGGGTGTCCTGGGCCGAGTGGCCGTTGAGCCTCGGGACCCGAAGTCGACAAAGGACCGGCCCTTCCCATCGTCGGGTGGTCTCGACCGCCTCGGCGACGAGTCGGGCCGCCTCGTAGGGGTCGGTGCCGTCGCCGTCGATCACGTGGAGCCCTTCAAAGCTGGCTAGGTTTTGGGCGATGTTCCCGCCCGGGGTCTGGAAAACCGAGGGCACCGAGATCCCGAAGCCGTTGTCTTCGATGAAGAGGAGCAGGGGAAGCTTCTGGGTCGTGGCCATCGTAAGCGCCGACCAAAAGCCATTGGTGGCCACCGAGCCATCGCCACCGAGAGCGACACCGATGCCCCCCTGGGCCGCCTGCTCTTTGAGGACCTGGGCGCGGTAGGTCACGGACTGGGCCCAGCCGGTGACCGGCGTGTACTGGGAGCCGACGCCGCCGGCCATGGGGAGCATCTTGACCCGGTCGAGCTGGGGCAGATTGCACACCACCCCGATATCCCGGCCTCCGGAGTAGCCGCCGGAGCGGCCGAGCGGTCCGGCCAGGGCGTCCTCGAAGTCCAGGCCCATGGCCAAGAGCGCCGGACGGGAGCGGTAGTAGCCGGCCACGGCGTCGAAGGGATGGTCCAAGTGGACGCCGAGGAGAGTTTGGGCCAGGTCGTGACCCCGGGCCGAGAACTGGTAGAGAACCTGCTTCGTCGGGACGAGCCGGGTCTCTTCGATGTGGTCCATCGTCCGGGACGCGAGCACGAGGCGGGCGACGCGCTTCCAATCGACGTGGCTGGGGAGGCTCTGGGTGCTCATGGGCCGGGCCGTGGGTTTGAACCATTTTCGAAGGGGTCAGGAAAGGAATTCCATGGCCCCCGAGGGCCTGATGACGCATCGCATAAGACGCCCGCCCTGGCGCAGGAGGGCGCACGGTGCTTCTTTTTGGGCGATGAGCATCGAGCTTCGATCCAAAGGGTCCACCCGGATCATCACCCTGAACCGAGCCGACAAGCTCAACGCCTTCGACGAGGCCATGCACCTCGCTTTTCAAGAAGCCCTGGACCGGGTGGCGCAGGATCCCGAGTGCCGCGCCGTGCTCCTGACCGGCACCGGTCGGGCCTTCAGCGTGGGGCAGGACTTGGCCGAGGTCGATCCGGCCCGGATGGACGGCCCACCCGAGCTGGGGCGCACCATCGACCGCTTCTACAACCCGATGATTCGAAAGCTGCGGGCCATCGAGGTCCCGGTGGTCTGCGCCGTGAACGGCGTGGCAGCCGGCGCCGGAGCCAACATCGCCTTGGCCTGCGACCTGGTGCTGGCCGCCCGTTCGGCCAGATTCATCCAGGCCTTCGCCAAGATCGGCCTGGTCCCGGATTCGGGCGGCACCTGGTCGCTGGTCCGCCATCTGGGGCCCGCCCGCGCCATGGCCCTGGCCCTGACCGGTGAGCCCTTGTCGGCGGAAAAGGCCGAAGCCTGGGGCCTGATCTGGCGGGTGGTCGACGATGAAGCCCTGGCCGAGAGCGCCTTGTCGCTCGTCGACGGGCTGGCCCAAGGACCCACCCACGGCCTGAAGCTCACCAAGCGAGCGCTCCGGGCCGCCAGCGAAAACGGACTCGACGCCCAGCTCGACTTGGAGCGCGCGCTCCAGGACGAAGCCGGCCGCAACCCCGACTACGCCGAGGGGATCGTGGCCTTCATGAACAAACGCCCCCCCCAGTTCACGGGCGGCTCGTGAGCATCGAAGATCGGGCCCGGTCCCTGCTCGCCCAAGATCCAGCCTCCCAGCATTTGGGCTTCACCTTGGTCCGGGCGGACCGGGACCTGGCCGTGCTCCAGATGAAGGTCCAGGACTTCATGGTGAACGGACACGGCATCTGCCACGGCGGCTTCCTCTTTTCATTCGCCGACTCCGCCTTTGCCTTCGCCTGCGCCGACCGCGGGAAGGCGGTGGTCCAGAACGCCCAAATCGAGTTCTTGGCCCCCGCCCACGAAGGGGACGCGCTGCTTGCTCAGGCCGAGTTGCGCCACGTCCAGGGGCGTCGCGGCCTGGGCGGCGTCCTGGTACGTCGGGGCCAGGAGCTCATCTTGGACCTTCGATCTTCGGCCCGCTTTCTGGATAGGGCCCCCAGCTGAAGACGGCTTTCTTCCCGCTTCGGGTCGGCCGTGCTTGGATGAAGGCGTGGAGCTTCCGGCGAAGAGCGGGACCGACCCCCTGGCCGATCTCCTGGCCCACCTCCACGCCCGGCGACTGCGGGTCTGGTCCATCGTCGTCACCCTCTTCGGCGACGCCGTCGTGCCTCGGGGGGGCGAGGTCTGGCTCGGGGTGATCCGGCAGCTGCTGAGCCGACTCGACGTCGAGTCCGGCACTCTGGGCGCCGCTATGTCTCGGCTCACCGCCGACGGCTGGCTCGAGCGCCGCAAAGAGGGACGGCTCAGCTTCTATCGTTTGGCCGAGACTGGGCGCCGCACCTTCGAGGCCGCCGCCCGACGAATCTACGCCGGCCGCATCACCACGCCCTGGGACGGACGCTGGACACTCGTCCTCGAGACCAGCTCCGAGCCCGCCCGTGTCAGCGCCCTAAGCAGCGCGGGCTTCGGTCGCCTGGACAGCCGGGTCTGGGCGCGACCCGGTGGGCAGGGCGAGGTCGAGGTCGAGGGCCTGGTCTTCGAGGCTACGGTCCGCTCCGAATCCGAAGCCTTGCGAAGCGCGGTTCGAGAGGCCTGGGATCTGGACGCGGTCGCCGAACGCTACCGGCGCTTCGTGGTGCGCTTTCGAAGGCTGGCCGAAGAGGGCGGGGCGCTCGAGCCCCTGGACGCCATGGCCGCGCGGACACTGCTGGTGCACGACTACCGTCGGCTGGTTCTCCGGGACCCGCGCCTGCCTTTGGATTTGCTCCCGAAGAGCTGGCCCGGGGCCGAAGCCCACGAGGTCGCTGAGCAGGCCTACCGCGCCATGCTCTCAGCCAGTGAAGCCTGGCTCGACGCCGGCGACCGAACCCCCGACGGTCCTCTTCCGCCGCCCGGCGAGGACTTCCACCGTCGCTTTGGCGGCCTCGGCCCTTAGCGGCGGGCGAGGTGACGCTACCAGCCGCCGGTGCCCGGTCCGCCTTTGATGGGGCCCGCAAGCTTCGTGGTCACCCACCCGCCGTACAGGCCACCGGGCTGGGCCGTGACCTCTTCGTCACCGATGAAGCAGCGAACGTGGGCGGGATGAAAGGCCATGGTCTCGGCCACCAGCTCGAAACCCGGCCAGGGCTCGGGGTAGCGCCAGGCCGCCCCGCGGAGGAGCGCACCTTCGACCCGAACGTGGTGAACGTGGGCCACGCCCTTCCATTCGCACAAGGAGCTCGGACCCTGATCTTCGAGCAACTCCATCCGAACGTCGGCGAGCGGAAAGTAGTAGGTGGGCGCGCTGGCCGTCTCGCAGATGCGAAGCCCCCGTCGGGTCTCGGCCACGACGGTCTCACCAACCTGCACCCGCAGGGCAGCCCGTACCGGCTCCAGGCTGGGAGGACGCGGATAGTCCCAGACCGACTCCTGGTCGGGTCCGGGAGCCTCGGCAAAGTCGGGACGAGCCTGCCCCCGCCACCGCCAAGCTGCCCGAGATCGATCGAAGTCTTCAAAACGAGGCTTCCCAAACATCAGCTCCGAACCTCCAACAAGCGACTGCCGTTCACCCCGCGAGCATAGAATCGGGCCGGTCGGAGAGGCTAGGGAAGCGCGCCGAACTCGACCCCGAAGTACCTGAAGTCAAAAGTGAGCTCAAACGTAGCTTCGCTGGCCGTACCTCGGTCCAACCTTGAACGTTGTACACCACGCTCACTGAGGCTCGAGTAGCCGAGGGGCTCCTCAATTGTGAAATACGCGCCCCCGGCGGGACCCACTTGGCCCGATGCGACCCCGGCAAACCGACGACCACCCTGGAGTTCCCCCGCTTCGGCGGGTCACGTAGTCATGCTGCCTTTCTCTCCTGCAGCCAAGCCTGCTCTACGTCCTCGTGTGTATCGTATATTTTCGTCGACAGCGAACCGACGACGATATGTCGTTGGCATCCATAGAGGATCTACATAGAGTCTTTTTCATGGGTTCTCGCACAACTATGCTATGAAGATGGATACAATAGTAATTTTGTTCTCCTAATTTATGCCGACGTGGATCAATGAGGCTACGACCGGGTTGCCACAGGTTCCATGGCTTGGATTGAGCGCCACACCTCCCAGCAGCCAGTAGATAATCTCATCAGGCCTGCCCTTCGGAAGCCCGAAGGGCACGCCGGGGATTCTTCGCCTCAAAGAGATTGACACGTTCCAAGACCAAATAGACGCGATATTCGGTGAGGGTTTCTAATGACAGCCGTGAGAGTTGATGACCTTCGGAAGGCGGCAGCCTTGCTGTTCGACCATCTAGAAAGGTCCGTTGATGCTGAAATCAAGATTGATAGCGACTTCTACTGGGAGGTCCCAAAGGACGCCCGTTACGACTCCTATTCGGAGCCTAAGGAGTTCACCGTGGGACAGCTGTCCGAGGATGTGGGGCAAGTGTTACGCATCGCCCAGGGGGAGTCGGAGCCCATTGGCTACGGGTTGGTTTGGCTAGCCCAAGTTCTCCGACGTATAGGCGAGGATTCTCCAGGCTGACCTATCCCGGGCGCCGGGTATGCTGGGGAAAGGAGGACACCGAGCGTCCTCAGAAAGAAGCGGCTCGTCACGGGGGCTGATGACACCCGTCCTTGTTGGCCAGCCCTCGATGGCCTTGGGCGACCTCGGGTTATTGTTGGGCCGGCATGACCGAGGTCGTTCCCGATGATGTCTTCGCGTTCGTGGAGAAGCGGCTCGGCGTGGGCCGCCGGCGCTTCTGGACAACTCCGGACAGCAGCGCAGACTGACGGACAGTCGCGCTCTGGCGTATCCCCCCGGGTGCGGGTCCGCCATGAGCTGTTGGCCTGACTCAAGCTCTCTCTGAGGGGCCCTGTAACGTCCGTCGTCTGACGCCCGGGGATGCTGGGCCTCAGTCGCAGCCAATGGCCTTCATCAACAACGAGGCGGCCCCTGAACGATTGCATGGCTCAAGCCCCACTGGCTCGTCCTGAGGACGAGCAGCTTCGCCAATTCACCCTCGACCGTGTCGCCGAGCTTCTCGGCGTGAGCGAGCGCGCCGCTCGCCGATGCGTGCACGAGAACGTGACCTGCCTCTGACCTGCTCACCTGCCTGGATTCTTCGGACCACCAGCTGTGGCCGGGTTCTTCGGAGGCTCAGCTCTGGCCCGGCTGGCCCTTCGTCCAGCTCGTGCCGGTCGCGTCGCCCGATTGCTTGGCACGGAGGCCCGCTTGCGCGGAGAGCCCGGGTGCCAGAAGGAGGTGGCGAGATAACCCTCATAAACGGACCAAGACGGACTCGTGTTACGAAGTCCGCTTGATTTTATGGGGTTCGTAACCCTTTACTCTCCATATGTACGGACAGGGACTGATTGGGGCCGACGGCAAGACCCACGAGGACGAGGCTTTCCTGGAGGCCTTTCAGCGACGGATCGATGCGGAAGAGAAGATCGAGCCTCGCGACGCCATGCCCGCCGGCTATCGCAAGACCCTGGTTCGGCAGATCGCGCAGCACGCCCACTCCGAGATCGTGGGCATGCTCCCCGAGGGCAACTGGATCAGCCGGGCGCCCACCCTTCGGCGGAAGATCGCGCTCCTGGCCAAGGTTCAGGACGAGGGCGGTCACGGTCTCTACCTCTACGCCGCGGCCGAGACCCTGGGGGTGAGCCGTGAGCAGCTGGTGGACCAGCTCCTCGATGGGACCGCCAAGTACAGCTCCATCTTCAACTACCCGGCCCTGACTTGGGCCGACATCGGGGCCATTGGTTGGCTCGTCGACGGCGCGGCGATCATGAACCAGATACCCCTCTGCCGCTGCTCCTACGGCCCCTACAGCCGGGCCATGATCCGGGTCTGCAAGGAAGAGAGCTTCCACCAGCGGCAGGGCTACGAGATCATGTGCACCCTGGCGAAAGGCTCGCCCGAGCAGAAGCGCATGGCGCAGGACGCCCTGAACCGAGTTTGGTGGCCCTCCCTCATGATGTTCGGGCCCCACGACTCCGAAAGCCAAAACACGGACCAGTCCATGAAGTGGCGCATCAAGCGCTTCACCAACGACGAGCTTCGCCAAAAGTTCGTCGACGCCACCGTGCCCCAGGCCGACTACCTGGACTTGAAGGTGCCGGACCCCGAGCTTCGCTGGAACGAAGACAAGCAGGGCTACGACTTTGGCGACATCGACTGGACCGAGTTCTGGAACGTGGTGAAGGGCCGCGGGCCCGAGAACCGCCGCCGACTGCGCCAGCGCAACAAGGCTCACGCCGAGGGCGCCTGGGTTCGGGAGGCGGCGGCCGCCTACGCCGCCAAGCGGGCCGAGCGCAACGCCAAGGCGGCTCGAGCACAGGGCAGGGTGGCCTGAGATGAGCACTCCCGACACGCCGCTTTGGGAAGTGTTCATCCGGGCCCGCAACGGCGTGGCCCACAAGCACTTCGGCTCACTTCACGCCCCCGACGCAGAGATGGCCATTCAGGCCGCCCGGGACGTCTACACCCGACGCAGTGAAGGGGTCAGCATCTGGGTGGTTCGGGCTCAGGACATCGTGGTCTCGGATCCTCAGGACAAGGACGAGCTCTTCGACCCCTCCGAGTCCAAGGTCTATCGGCACCCGACCTTCTACGAAGTGCCCGACGAAGTGGGGCACATGTGATGACGGCCGAGGCCGACTACCTGCTGCGCATCGCCGACGACCATCTGATCCTCGGGCAGCGGGTCGCCGAGTGGTGCGGTCGCTCGCCGACGCTCGAAGAGGAGTTGTCCTTCGCCAACGTCGCCCTCGACCTCTTGGGCCAGTCTCGCGTTTTGTTCGCTCGGGTGGCCGAGATGCGGGGGGACACCAACGAGGACGAGCTCGCCTTCAAGCGCTACGAGCACGAGTACCTCAACGTGAAGCTGGTCGAGCAGCCGAACGAAGACTTCGCCCACGCCGTGGTTCGGCAGCTCCTTTTCTCCGGCTTCATGCTGCCCTTCTGGAGAGAGGCCCAAGAGAGCATGGACCAGACCTTGGCCGCCGCCGCCGGCCAAGCGGTCAAGGAGTCGACCTATCACGTACGGCACGCTCGGGAGTGGGTCCTGCGTCTGGGCGACGGGACCGAGGCGTCCCACGAGCGGACCCAGGAGGCGGTGGATACGCTTTGGCCCTACCGAGGTGAGCTCTTCGAGGTCGACGAGCTGGTCCAGCGCATGATGGAGGCTGGCGTCGCCCCCGACCCCGCGGGGCTTCGGCCCGAGTACGACGCCCTCATGACCCAGACCTTCGAGGAGGCGACCCTGACCCTCCCCGAGAAGGACTGGTCCCAAACCGGTGGGCGTCGCGGCATTCACTCCGAGAACCTCGGTCATCTTCTGACCGACTTGCAGTACATGCAGCGCACCTACCCCAACATGACATGGTGAAGCCCTTGGCGACGGTGCTGGACATGGAGCTGGAGCGAGCCCGCCGGGTGGCGGAGCTGGTCCCTGATCCCGAGCTTCCCATGGTCACGATCGGCGAGCTCGGCATGGTGCGAGGGGTCCACCGAACCCAGGAGGGCCTTCGGGTCGAGCTGACGCCAACATACTCCGGCTGCCCGGCCACCGAGTTCATCCATCAAAACGTGGAGCAGGCTCTGACCGAGGCCGGTATCTCGGCCGCGGCCGTCTTCGTGCGTTCGCCCGCCTGGACAACCGACTGGATCACCGACGAGGGGCGAAGGAAGCTGAGGGCGGCGGGGATCGCGCCGCCTGTCCGGGCTGCTGGCGACAACCTTCCGGTCCTTCAGCTCTTCGAAGAGCGCGTCGTCCCCTGCCCCCTGTGCGACTCCACCGAGACCGAGCGCATCAGCGAGCATGGTTCGACCCCCTGCAAGGCGCTGTATCGCTGCACCGCTTGCAAGGAACCTTTCGACCACTTCAAGTGTCACTGAGGCCTCCATGAGCAAGTTCGAAGAGCTTAAGGTCGTCGACGTTCGTCGAGAGACGTCCAACGCCGTATCCCTCTCCTTGGCTGCGCCCGACCTTGAGGAATGGCGTTTCGAACCCGGTCAGTACCTGACCCTGCGAGCCGACATCGACGGGCAAGACGTTCGTCGCCCCTACTCCATCTGCGCGGGGGTGGACGAGGGTGTACTCCGGGTCGGTATCAAGAAGGTCCCGGGCGGCCTCTTTTCGACCTTCGCCTGCGAGCAGATCGCGGTGGGGCACACGCTGCAGGTCATGCCGCCCCAAGGGAAGTTCAGCTGGTCGGTCGCCGAAGCCGAAGGCGTCCACCACGTAGGCTTTGCCGCCGGCAGCGGGATAACGCCCATTCTCTCCATCGCAAAGTCGGTCCTGAGCCGGCGCCCCGACGATCGATTCACGCTCTTCTACGGCAACAAGATGACCGGCGAGGTGATGTTTTTGGAGGAGCTGGCCGACCTGAAGGACCAGTTCATGGAGCGGCTCCGGGTGGTCCATCTCTTCAGCCGGGAGACCACCGACGTCGAGCTCCTTCAGGGGCGGCTCGACGGCGCCAAGGTCAAGGAGCTGGCCCAGCAGGGCTACTTCCGACCCGAGTCGCTGGACGTGGCCTACATCTGCGGACCGGGAGACATGATCGACGCGGTCGAAGCGGGGCTGGTAGAGCTGGGCGTCCCCGCCGAGCACATCCGGGCCGAGCGCTTCACGTCCGCTCCTGGCGCCGAGAAGACGCAGGCGCGTCGGGACAGCGAAGACGAGAACCGGATGGTGGAAGCCATCCTGGACGGCACCCACCGGATGCTCACCGTCCTCCCCGAAGAAGACGTGGTGTCTGCCGCAACGCGCCAAGGCGTGGAGGTCCCCTACTCCTGCGTGGGCGGCATGTGCTGCACCTGCCGCTGCCGCGTGGTGGAGGGCGAAGTCGACATGGCGGTCAACTACAGCCTCGAGCCCTGGGAGCTCGAGGCGGGGTTCGTCCTGGCCTGTCAGTCACGACCCAAGACCGAGCGCGTCGTTCTGGACTTCGACGCTCAATGACGTTTCAACCCGATGCATGCGCACGCTTCAGAGCTATCTCGGCGGTCGATGGGTCACCGGCACCGGTGAGTCTCGGGTCCTGAAAGACGCCACCACCGACGAGGACGTCGCGACCCTTCCCGGACTGCAGCACGACTTTGGCGAGGTCCTCCACTACGCGCGGAGCGTGGGTGGACCCAAGCTGCGCAAGCACACCTTCCACGAGCGGGCTTTAATGCTGAAGGCCCTCGCCATTCACCTCACCGAGAAGAAGGGCGACCTCTACGCCCTCTCCAGTGCCACCGGTTGCACCAAGACCGATTCCTGGATCGACATCGACGGCGGCATCGGCGTCCTCTTCACCTATGGCTCCAAGGGGCGACGCGAGCTGCCGAACGCGCCCTTCTTGGTCGACGGCCCGCCAGAGAGCTTCGCCAAGGACGGCAGCTTCCGAGGCTTTCACATCCAAGTGCCGCGGCAGGGGGCCGCGCTGCACATCAACGCCTTCAACTTCCCGGTCTGGGGCATGCTCGAGAAGCTGGCCCCCTCCATCCTGGCCGGCGTCCCGGTCATCACCAAGCCCGCCACCCCGACCGCCTTCTTGGCCGAAGCTTGCGTGCGAGAGATCATCGCGGCCGACATTCTCCCCGAGGGCGCGCTGCAGCTGATCTGCGGCAGCGTGGGCGACATCATGGACCACATGAGTGGTCAGGACATGGTGGGCTTCACCGGCTCCGCTTGGACGGCGGCCAAGCTTCGAAGCCACGCCTGCGTCACGGAGCGTTCGGTGCACTTCACGGCCGAGGCCGACTCCTTGAACTCCTCGGTTCTCGCGCCTTCGTCGGCGCCGGGCACGCCGGAGTTCGATCTCTTCGTGCGCGAGGTCGCGCGAGAGATGTGCACCAAGGCCGGACAGAAGTGCACCGCCATTCGGAGGGCCATCGTGCCGAGCACCATGGTGGAGGACTTCGCCAAGGCACTGCAGGCTCGCCTGCAGAAGGTCCCGGTCGGCAACCCGCGCTCCGAAGGAGTCAAGATGGGACCTTTGGCCTCCCGAGGGCAGACCGATGAGGTTAGAAAGGCCATTGAGTCCCTGAAGACCAATGCCGACATGGTTCTCGGAGCCTCCATGCCCGAGCTTGTGGACGCCCGTCCCGAGGTTGGTGCCTTCGTGGCGCCGACGCTTTTCGTGGTCCAAGGAGGCGCGGGCAAGCGGGCCGACGCCCCTGTGAACACCGTAGAGGCTTTCGGCCCTGTGAGCAGCATCGTCCCCTATGACGGCCTGGACGAGGCCATCGACGTCGTCCGCATGGGGGGCGGAAGCCTGGTGTCCTCGGTCTTCGCCCGGTCCAAGGACGAGGGACGGGACTTAGTCCTTGGCATGGCCGCCTTCAACGGCCGGGTCCTCGTGGTGGATGAGGCCTGCGGCAGGACATCAACTGGCCATGGTTCGCCTCTTCCGCATCTGGTCCACGGTGGTCCTGGCCGCGCCGGCGGCGGTGAAGAGCTGGGCGGTATGCGGGGCGTGATGCACTACCTGCAGCGGACCGCTATCCAGGGCTCACCGGACATGCTGACCGCGGTCACCGGAACCTGGGTCGATGGAAGCCAACGCAAGACCGACAATGGCCACCCGTTCCGGCTCAAGTTCGAGGCCTTGGACATCGGAGACTCGGTCGTCACGGACAGCCGCAAGATCAGCCTGGAGGACATCGAGCGATTCGCCGATCTCTCGGGCGACCACTTTTACGCCCACATGGACGACAAGGCCGCGGCCGCGAATCCGCTCTTCGACGGCCGGGTGGCCCACGGGTACTTCGTCGTATCCATGGCGGCCGGCCTCTTCGTGCAGCCCGACCCGGGGCCTGTCCTCGCCAACTACGGTCTGGATCGCTGCCGCTTCACGACCCCGGTCTATCCAGGCGACGTCCTGCACGTCGAATTCACCTGCAAGCAGAAATCGCTCCGCATCGACAAGGGCTACGGTGAAGTCATGTGGGACACCCAGGTTGTGCGAGAAGATGGTGAGGTCGTGGCCGCCTACGACGTGCTCACCTTGGTCGAGACCATCGAGCCTGCGAAAGACGCATGAGCTACGAGACGCTCCGCTTCACTCGGCAGGAAGCCGCGGACCACGGTTTCTTGGGGATCATCACCCTCGATCGACCTCAGGTCCGAAACGCCATCGACGCGGCGATGGTCCGAGAGATGCACCAGGTCTTGGACGCCACGAACGACATGACGGATCTGCGAGCCCTGGTGCTGGAGAGCAGCAGCGAGAAGGCCTTCGCGGCTGGGGCCGACATCTCGGAGCTCAAGAACCGCGGGGTTCAGGACGCGCTCAACCGGATCAACGCCGGCCTATTTCGGCGCCTGGAAGAGCACCGTCTTCCTTCGGTGGCGGCCGTTCGAGGCTACGCTCTGGGTGGCGGCTGTGAGCTGGCCATGTGCTGCGATCTTCGTGTAGCCGGGACCGGGGCCATCTTCGGTCAGCCCGAAGTAGGCCTGGGCATCTTGCCGGGGGCAGGGGCCATCCAGCGGCTACCGAAGCTTATCGGTCTGGGCCGGGCCAAGGAGCTGATCCTGACCGGTCGACGCATCGACGCCCAGGAGGCGCTGGCCATTGGCTTGGTGAATCGGGTCGTGCCCGACGAACAGGTCGGCCAGGCGGCCCGCGAGATGGCGTCCGGTATCGCTCGGCAGGGTGCCCTGGCCGTTCAGCTCAGCAAGATGGCCCTGAATGCGGCGGGAAGAAGCGACCCGAGCTTCGAGACGGTGGACGTACTGGCCCAAGCGGTCGCCTTTCAGTCCGAGGACAAGGTCGAGCGCATGACCCGCTTCCTGGAGCGAAAGGCGAAGAAGAAATCATGATGATCGACGAGGTGCTCGTGGTGGGCGCCGGAACCATGGGTGCCGGAATCGCCGAAGTGGCGGCCAAGACCGGCGCCCGCGTTCAGCTCACGGACGTGAGTGCCGAGCAGCTCGACGTAGCCCGGGCCCTCATCGAGCGCTCCCTGGCCAAGGCCGTCGAGAAGGGCAAGCTCGAGGCCGCCGCAGCCGAGGCGGTCCAAACCCAGATAAGCTTCACTTCGGACCCCGAGGTCGAGCGGGCCAAGCTCATCGTGGAAGCGGTGCCGGAGAGCATGACCCTCAAGAAGAAGCTCTCGGCCGAGCTGGGCGTCCGGGCCCCGGACGCGATCTACGGCACCAACACGTCCTCGCTTTCGGTCACCGAGATCGCTGCCGCGACCCCCAACCCCGGTCGCGTGCTGGGGATGCACTTCTTCAATCCACCCCCGGTGATGAAGCTGCTCGAGGTGATAAGGGCGGAGCAGACGACCGAAGCCAGCCTGGCCACCGCCACGGCCTGGGCCGAAAGCGCTGGCAAGCACCCCATTGTCATCAAGGACGTGCCCGGCTTTGCGACTTCACGCCTCGGCATCATCCTCGGCATGGAGGCCATCCGAATGCTCGAAATGGGCGTGGGGAGCGCGGCCGACATCGACGCGGCCATGGAGCTGGGCTATCGCCATCCCATGGGTCCCCTTCGGCTGACCGATCTGGTGGGCCTGGACGTCCGACTCGCCATCGCCGAGCACCTCACGAAGGAGCTCGGCCCCCAGTTCACGCCGCCTCCGCTCCTGCGCCAGAAGGTCCGAGCCGGCAAGCTCGGCAAGAAGACCGGAGAAGGCTTCTACCTCTGGAACGACTGAATCGCTTGGGTTCTCCAGGCCGACATTGGCCGAGCTTCAACGGGCTCGTTTGGGCGTCCGACGAAACAAGTCCGTGGCCGAAGCGCGCAGCGAGCCGCCTCGGCTCGAGCTCTCGGCTGTGGTCAGGGGCTTTGTGCGCAACAGCCAGGCCTACACGGCGAACCGTTAAAGGCGGGCTCGCGCAAACGAGCCCGGCGAAGCTGAGCTTCACGATTTTAGGTGCGAGAGATGAGGGTGGCGACGCCTTGGCCAACGCCGACACAGAGGGTGGCGAGGCCCTGTTTGGCCTGGCGGCGCTCGAGTTCGAAGAGGAGGGTGGTCAGGATGCGGGCTCCGCTCATGCCCAAGGGGTGGCCAAGGGCGATGGCGCCCCCGTTGGGATTCACGTCGTCGGCCCGATCTTCGATCTCCAAATCCCGAAGGACCCCGATGGACTGGGCGGCGAATGCCTCGTTGAGTTCAAAAACGTCGACCTTTGACAGCCGCGTGCCCGTGCGATCGACCAGTTTGCGGACGGCCGGTACCGGGCCCAAGCCCATGACGCGGGGGTCCACGCCGGCGGAGGCCGAGCCGACCCAGCGGGCCATGGGCGTCTTCTGCAGGCGAGACAGTCCTTCTTTGGAGGCTAGAACGAGGCAGGCCGCTCCGTCGTTGAGGCTGCTGGAGTTTCCGGCCGTGACCGAGCCGCCCTTGCGGAACACGGCCCGGAGGGTGGCGAGCCTCTCGATCGTGGAGTCAGATCGGGGGCCTTCGTCGGCCTCAATGATCACGTCGCCACCCTTCCTTTGGGGGACGGCGATCGAGATTCGCTCGGCCCCAAAGTGACCGGCTTTCTCGGCGGCGATGGCCCGAGCGTGAGAGCGGGCCGCGAAGGCGTCCTGCTCTTCTCGCGCCACGCGATTACGCTCGGCGACGTTCTCCGCCGTCTCACCCATGGCTTCGAGGGGGAACATGGCCTCCATCTTTGGGTTGGGAAACCGCCATCCCAGGCTGGTGTCGTAGACCGTCCGGTTGCCCCGCGCGTAGGCTTCGGTCCCTTTGCCCATGACCAAAGGGGCTCGGCTCATGTTCTCGACCCCGCCCGCCAAAACGAGCTCCGCTTCGCCGCAGGCGATCTGCCGGGCCGCCATGTTCACCGCCGACAGTCCCGAGGCGCAGAGTCGGTTGACCGTGATGCCCGGGACCGAGTCGGGAAGTCCGCCCAGCAGGGCGGCCATGCGGGCGACGTTGCGGTTGTCTTCCCCGGCTTGGTTGGCGCAGCCCATCACCACTTCGTCGACGCCTTCCACGTCCAGGCCCGAGCGCTCGACCGAGGCGGTGATGGCCCTTGCCAGGAGGTCATCGGCCCGGATTGGTGCCAGGCCTCCGCGGTGACGACCGATGGGCGTGCGGACGGCGTCCACGATGAAGACTTCTCGCATCCCGCTTCGCTGCCACGAGGCGGCAGGGGTGTCGACTCGTCAGTCCTGGGGGGCTTCCAGGGAAACGGCCTCGTCGACGGCAGCCGAGAGCTGCTTCCGGTCGAAGGGCTTGGGCAGCATATGGCAGTTCAGGCCTTCCATCGCCCGGAGCAGGCGGTGGTCGGCGAAGCCGGTGATGAAGAGGATGGGGATGTCGGGTCGCTTCTCTCGGACTCGGCGAGCGAGCTCCGGCCCCTCCATGCCCGGCATCCGGACGTCAGAGATGAGCAGCTGGGTCTCTTCGGCCAAAGCGTCCAGAGCTTCCGCGCCGCTCGCCAGTGGAGTCACTTCATGCCCCAAGGCTGCAAGCTGACGTGCAACCACTTTCCGGGCCAGTGCGTCGTCGTCGACGAACAGGATGTTGAGTGAATCGCTGCTCATTGGCGGCCGCGCACCTTGAAATCTTGAGAGAAAACGGTAATCCGCGCAAGTCTTCGCTAGAAGCGGACCCTTTTCTCGGCTCAGATATTACGGGGCTTGACCGCACTACACTTGGGTTGTCACAAAAGAGTAGTGTCCTCGACGCGGCATGTCAATACGCCGAGCCTGACCACACGCCACGTGGTCTTGGAGGTCCTGTCGGCTTGGCCGAGTCGGGGTGCGGTCCCCGTCCGGGCTCTGGTTCAGGTCGGCGAGCTCTTCGACATGGCCGACAACAGCGTTCGGGTCGCCCTGACACGGTTGGTGGCAGATGGGCGGGTCGAGTCTCCCGAACGTGGCCGCTATCGACTCGGTCCAGCCGCGGCCGCCATCGAGGCCAAGGTGTCTTCATGGCGACGCCTCGACCGCTGGCTCGACCAAAGGACCTGGAGCGGAGGATGGTGGATGCATACGGCGACCGGTGCGGCGCGGCATCGATCCCGAGCTCTGCGGATGTGGGGCTTTCGCGAGCTCCTTCCAGGGACTTCAGTCCGACCCAGCAATTTGGTTCTAGATCGGTCGACCTTGATCGAAAGGCTCCGGGCTCTCGGCGTAGGCTCGGATGACCTGCTGGTCCACACCGATTCCCTGGGAGAGCGCGAGGATCAGGCCCGGGGTCTTTGGGCGCCGGACCAGCTGGAAGAAGGCTACGCCCGTTTGACCGCCCGGCTGCATAACTCCATGGCCCGCCTCGAGCACATGGGGCCAGCCGACGCCCTTCGCGAGGCCTTCCTAACCGGTCGGGAGGGCATTCGAGCTCTGGTCCTCGATCCCCTGCTTCCCGCCCCTTTGGTCGACGTGCGCAAGCGCCGAGAGCTTCAGGACACGCTGCGGGCCTATGACGTTCGGGGGCAGACCCTTTGGCGTCGCTTCTTAGGCGAGTTGCTCGCCGACGAGGGAGAAGCGGCTTGAGGGATTGGCGCAGCGCCTTCAGTCGAGAGGAGCTTCGGTCCCTTCGACGTATCCGAGACCGAGACGGCTGGATGATGGTGTTGAGCAACTTCGCCTTGGTGGCCGTGGCTATGGGGGCGGTGGCTCTCCTCCCGCGCTGGTGGACGGTCATCCCCGCGCTGTTCCTCATCGGGGGTCGCCAGCTGGGGATGGCCATCGTGATGCACGAGGCCGCCCATCGGACGCTCTTCAAGAGCCGTGTCCTCAACGACGCAGTGGGGGACTGGGGCGGGGCATACTGGGTTTTTCTTTCGGTCCCCCTCTATCGACCCTATCACCTGCAGCATCACGCCCACGCCGGCACGGACGAGGATCCGGATCTGCCGCTCAAGACGCCCTACCCGGCGGGTCGGGCCAGTCTGGCTCGAAAGGTCTTGCGGGACCTTCTGTTCGTGACCGGCGTGAAGCGCTTCTTTGCGACCGTGAAGCTCCTGCTCGACGCCGCTCAATCCTCTGAGCTCCGGACCGGTGCCGGGCCGGCCGAGGGGGGCGCCCGCTTCTTCGGACAAGCCATCTCGAGCCGGGATGCCCGTAGAGCCTTGTTGGGCTTTGCGTCCACCCAGTTCGGCCTGCTGGGCCTGCTCACCGGCTTGGGCCATTCGGAGCTCTTCCTGTTATGGGTCGCGGCCTGGTTGGGCCCATACAGCCTTTCAATGCGCGTTCGAAGCATTGCCGAACACGGGATGACGCCTCAAACGCGAGATCCCTTCCACAACACGCGAACCGTTCGAGCAAGCCTCCTGGAGCGGCTTCTCTTCGCCCCCAACCGAGTGAACTTCCACCTGGAGCATCACCTCGCCATGACGGTTCCTCACGCCCAGCTGCCCCGCATGCACCGTATGCTTCGTGAGCGCGGCCTCCTGGAAGGGGCGGCCGTGGTCGAAGGCTATCCGTCGGTCCTCGTCGAAGCGGCCCGTTCGCAGACGGCTGTGCCATGATGCTGCGATGACGGATCTCGAAGCTCGCATCGACGGGGCCCCTGCTTGGCTCTCCTGAGTCGACCCGATGTCATGAACGACCGGGGCGAGGCGATGATCCTCGCCTTCGTGAAGGCCTTCGACCGACTCGACTCACCGATCAGAACGCTCCCTCGCTGTGCGCCTGACTTTGCGCGCCGCCTATCGGAGCTGGGAAGAGAACGAGCAACTCGCGCTGGAGTTGGCAGTGAGCTCCCAGGCGCTAGCCCAACACACCGAAGATTACGAGGCTGCGGTGGAAGCAATTCCGAACAAAGCTAGGCCGAAGTTCGAAGGCCGATGAGCAGGCCATGACCTGAGGGGAGCGGAGTGCTAGACCCCCGGCATGCGACGCCTCTTTCTCGCGCTCCTTCTCAGCTCCGCCGCCTGTGGCGGGCCCAAGGTCGAAGTCCAGCAGCTGGCTTCGACGGCAGGCAAGACGACCATTGGCTTCGGTGGCCGCCGCCCCGCCGAGACCGGCTTCGAGTCCGCCGAACTCCCCGAGCAGTTTCGAGACCTGGCCCGTCGTACGGTTCGAGACGTCCTCATCACCAAGGGGTACAGCGCCGCCATTCCTCCCGCTGAGCCCGATCTCCTCATGTACGTGGGGGTGGGGCGCCGGGCCCGAAAGGTGACGGATGCCGTCCTGCAGCGAGACCCATTTTTGCCCGACTTCATCGTCGACGAGGGAAGCATCGTCTTTGACGTGTTCGCGGGCGAAGAGCTCATCTATCGATCGGCCGTTCAGGGGGCCCTCAAGAAGGAGCCCGATCCGGATCGCTTCGCGATCGCGCTCCGCAAAGCCCTACAGGACTTCCCGCCCGCCGACTCTGCAGCGCCGAGCAAGTAGCGCTTCGAGCTCTCACACCGGCTGAAGGACATGGAGGCCGAAGGGGTTGTCTGCGGGCTGGGCCATGGTCCACTGAACATCCACCTTGGGGCCGATGCCTTCGGCCAGCTGCCACTCGGGCGAAAGCTCGCCCGGGGATTCGATCTGCTCGATGAGCAGGCTCTGCATCAGGGCCGAAGCTTCCTGCGGGAACAGGTCGCCTTCGAGAACCACGTCGGGCAGCCCGAAGCTCTTCATGCCCCACGACCGATAGCGGTCTCGGTGACCGAGCACGACGAAGGCGCGAAAGAGGTCGAAGGGATGGCCTGCGGCCATGGCGCGCCAGGCTCGGGCGGGATGGGCCTTGCCAGAGCTTGCGACGTGGACGGCCAGGCTGCCCGGGGTCTCCAAGAGTCTAGCGACCCCTTTGAGGAGGGCCCGGGCCGCTCTGGGCTCTTGGCGCCCGACCTCGGTGCGCAAACGCAAGACCGATTCGTGGGCCTTCACTCGATTGAGCTCGCGCTCCGACATTTCGAGAAAGGCCGAGGCGCGCTCGAAGACTTCGGCTAGGCGCTCCGAGGGGCCTTCGAGGCTGGCCTGGGCCATGGCCTCAGCCTGCTCCAGAACTGCGGGGTGCTCCCGGGCGCTCCAGCGCCCGGGAATTTCGATCTCGAGCTCGGCCGTCACGCGCGCCAGGACCACGGCATCTCGTTCTAGCCTGGGCGCTCTCAGGTCGCGAGCTTGAGCCGATTTCGGGCTTGCTTGGTCGTGATGCTGATCCAGGCCTTGATGAACTGACCTCCGGTCTTGGCCATGCCCCGCCCGTCTCGCCACAGCTCCTGGGCGTAGCTCTTTGTCTTGCGCCGAAAGCTGTCGAACTGGCTCTCCAGGTCCTTCCGGTGCAGGTCGACCTCGACTCGGGTAACCTCGATGGGGGTGGCCTGGGTGTCCTCGGGTGCATTCTCTTTGTTCACGTTTTCCATGATCTCTCCTTCCACGCTCGCTCATGACGCGACGTGTTATCTGCCCGAGAATAGCGACATAGCGCGGTGCGTCAAGAGCTCAAACGGGTGGATGGACGATTTGGAGACCGATGGCCAGGCTCAGGTTCAGGGCGACCGCCGCCAGGACAACGTAGTCAGGGGGCCGGAGCGGCAGGACGAGGCCAATGCCGAAGGCCAGGAGGCCGCCAACGGTCTGGCCGTACCAGCCCATGCGAATGCCGTCCTCCTGAAGGCCCCAGAACCATGTGCCCCTCGTTGGATCGTAGCCGAGGGCCCAGTCCGGCCGCATCAAGAGCAGTCCGTGCACGAGGCAAAAGAGGACGAGGCCGAGGCGCCAGTTCACAGCGCTTCGAGGGTGACGAGCCAGCCACCTACTACGCCCGCAAAAAGGACGCCGCCGACGGCCGTTACGCCCAGCCAATCCGCAAGCCGACCCCCGAGGGTCGGACCCCGGCGAAGACCCGCCTGCGCCACCAGCAGAGCGGCGGCGCTGACCGCGACGTGCTCCTTGATCTCGAATAGCAAGGAAGCCTGCGGCATTTCGAGATCGAAGCCAGGCCGGATCTCGGTTCGGAACTCGGGGTAGATCACAGCGCCCAGCAGAAGCACGAGGAGGCACAGAAGGGCGGACACCAGCGAGTAGCTTCGCAAAAGGCGAGTCGCGATCTGCTGGCCCCGCAGCCTTCGGTAGCAGGTCATTGCGTTGTGAATGGCTGCGCCGGCCAAGGCGGCTGCGGCCGCGCCGTGAAGCAGCAGCAGGGCCTTGCTCATCGGTCCTGGGCGAGAGGGCGGTAGCTTCCATTCGTGTTGGCTACGGCCCAGATCAAGGTGGCGTAAACGGCGACGTTCTGGTCGAGGTTCTTGGGGTCGATGCGGTCGATGGTGTCGTCGGCCGTGTGGTGGACGTCGAAGTAGTCAGTTCCGTCCTGCTTGGGGATGAGCGAAGGGACGCCTTCGCCGCGGAGCGGGTAGATGTCGGGACCTGGCCCCATGCCGTTCTCGCCCAAGATCACCTTCAGATGCTGGACCCGGGTGTGGAGGTCCTCGATCTTGGGCCAGGCCGCTTCGCCGACATCGGCCGACAGCGCGTAGATCGGTCCAGCCCCGAAGTCGGACTCGGCGGCGAGCACGTGTTGGTCCAACGTGTCGGCATGGGTCTTCGCGTACGCCTTGGCTCCGACGAGGCCCACCTCCTCGGCCCCGAAGAGGACGACGCGCACCGTTCGCTCGGGGCGCTGGGGCATCTGCCGCAAGAGCTGGAGGGTGGCCATCACGATACCCACCCCTGCGCCGTCGTCGATCGCGCCCGTGCCCAGATCCCAGGAATCCAGGTGAGCGCCGATGAGCACGATCTCTTCAGGGCGGGTCCGTCCCTTTAGGTCGGCCACGACGTTCCCGGTGGGACGGGTTCCGGTTCGTCGGGGACGGAGCTCGAGACGCAGCCGTACGTCGTCGGAAAGGGCCAGGATCCGGCTCAGCTGCTCGGCGTCGGGCACCGACAAAGCGGCGGCTGGTATTGCCGGCGCGTCCTCCGCGTAGCGCAGCATGCCCGTGTGGGGGAATCGATGGTGGTCGGTTCCCACGGATCGGATGACGACGGCCTGGGCACCCTTTCGGGCCGCCGTGCTCGGGCCACGACTTCTAATTCGGACCACCGCGCCGTAGCCCGAGCCATCCTGGGTCCGAGCCATCGACTGATCGATGAATATGATCTTGCCCTTTACCTCGGCGTTCGCTCGGGCCTCCAGGTCGTCGAGGCTTCGCACCCGAAGGACCGGCGCCTCCAGTCCGCCCTTGGGCGTAGCCACGCTGAGGCCGAGGGCAGTGATGCTGAGCGCCTGAGGATAGGGTCGGGTTACCGTGGCCTTCTCGACGCCCCGCTCCCAACCCTCTACGGTGGCGGGCTCGATCCGGGCTTCGAAGCCGAGCTCGTCGAACTTCTCGACCGCCCAGGCTCGCGCTCTGGCTTCGGCCTCCGTCCCGGCTAGCCGGGCTCCCACCTTGGTCGTCAGCGATTCGACGATCGCGTAGGCCGAGGTCCCTTTGGCGGCCTGGGCTTGAAGACTCTGGAGCTCGGCGTCCAGGGTGTCAGGCGTCGCGCCGGCGACGGTCAAGCCCAAGAGGGCGGCGCGCAACATGGCCGGGACCATCCTCGGCCCCGCCAGGGGAGGCAAGTCTTCTCAAGCGAGGGCGGCCGAGATCACCTTACCCCCGTCGACGTCCTCGTTCAGCGCCTCCTCAGGGAGGCCCAACAGCCGGCCCAGGGTCTTGCCGGTCGATTCCAAGGTCTGCTCGTACGGGATGTCGCCCTGGTCGGTTCCGACGCCCGTTCCGGACTCGATTCCGGTCGAGCCCCAGTCGTTCCCCCGGGGCTGAATGCCGCCGATGACGCCCGGGCGCACGCCGGGACCAGAAACGACCATGACATGGTGGTGCGCGTTGTGGTCCCGCCCTTGGGTCCCCTTTTTGGACAGGGTTCGACCAAAGACGTTGAGGGTGGCCACTACGACCTTGTCGGCCAGTCCGAGCTCTTCGAGCTGGGCATGGAGGCTAGCCAGATGACCGACGCCGGCAACAGTCTCCTCCACCTCGTCGGCCAGGTTCCCGTCGTTGTGGTTGTCGCGTCCGAAGCGAATGTTGAGGGCCAAGGCAGGCGAGACGTTCATCGCCGCCAGCACCGCGGCCGCCCGGACCTGGTCGCCGTCACCGTTCCCTTGAATGGCGTCCAGTCTATCCAAGAGGTCTTCGGAGATGTTCCGGGCCTCAGACCGAGTCTGAGCGAAGCGGTCCATCATCCGGATCTGTTGCGGCGTTCCGTCGACCTTCAGCGAGGCGTACATAGCGTCCAGCTCGGCGTCGCGGAGAGACTGGAGTCGAGCCAACGCGTCGTCGTTGGATGCCAGCGCCGCCTTGACCGACTGCGGTCGAAGGAGGGCTAGCCGGCGGCCTTCGAAGGACAGCAGAGGAGCGCCCACGTTGACCGGCTCGGTCTGGACGGACTGAAAGGCCGGTCGAAGACGCTTCGCGAAGGCCGAGATCAGCATCTCGTTCCGTCGGACCGCGCCCATGAGGGTCATGACCTTGGAGTGATTGCCGTGGGCGTTGGTGTAGGTCCCGTGATGGATGAAACAGGTCCGGTCTAGGACGCGCTGTGGTAGCTGAGTCCAGGCTCGGGCACCGATGTGGTTTCGGTCTCCCAATCGAATCTCGGTGGGCAGGAAGTCCTCGCCCGTCGGGTGCACGATGCCGTCGACGTAGGCGCCTGGGCAGTTGGCGTTCACCGGGTCACCGGCCTGGCTGGCCACGAGGATGAGCATCTTGGCCTCGGCCGCGCTCTGCGCCCACGCCGAAGGCGGTCGAAGGAACATCGACGCCGGCAGTCCTGTGGCCAGGGACCGCAGGCCGACCGTACCCGCCCCGAAGAGAGTTCGTCGAAGGAGTTCTCTGCGCTCCATGATCAGATCCCCATGCTCACAACGAAGGGAGAGAGGCATCCGAGTATGAAGCTCGAGCGAAGCGCATCCCGTCTGTTGGCGAAGTCGTTGCCGCTCGCTTCGTCGAGCTGCGCCTTGGCCGACTCGAAGTGACTTTGGACGTGCCCCAGCATGGCGTCGTGCTGAGGGTGATTCGAAGACAGTCCCATCAGGCCTTCCACGATTCGAAGTACCGTGGCCTCTGGGTCGTTGATCGGGAAGCCGTCTTGCCCGATCCGATTCCGGGCGAGCTCCTCGCATATCTTCTCTTCGGCCGAACGAATGAAGATGTCGTCCTCGGTGATGACCACCGGTTCGACGGCGGCCCGGGCGAAAGCGTCGTCAGGAATGGAGGGTACGAGATCTCGAACCCGTCCGTTGAAGGCGCAGGCCTGGGGAAAGTCGAGGCGGTTGGCGAGGATACTGCACAGGTGACGAGAGCGAGCGATGCCCACCTCCGCTCCGGTGCCGCCCTCGATGCACTCGGTGCCGGTGACGAGCGGCGAGGCCAGGAGCGCTCTCTGCATGGTCAGGAAGTCCATGCCGCTCTCGACGAAAGCGGCTTCGACCGCCTGAAAGACTTCGCCGGTCGGGCAAGCGTGACCGTTCACGTGGGTGCAGAGCTTCTGGACCCAGGCGCCGGGCAGGTCGGGATGCGCGGCCAAGATACGGCCGAGGTCTTCCACCCCGACGCCCGTTTCCCGAATGCCGGCGAAGATGAACTCGGCATTGGTCGCGATGACCTCTGGATTGGTCTGATGGCCGTTGAAGGTGGAATAGGACTGGCGGAAGAACTGGCGCATCGGGTCCAGGCGCGAGTGGCAGCCGTAGCAACTGGTGCTCGGGTTGGCGTGGGCATCGTCGAGAGCATCGTCGAAGGCGGGAATGATGACGTCCTCTTCCTCGAAGCTCTCGTTGAGGGCGACGATCAGGGCCTGGTTGAGGTTGAGCCGGAAGCTGTTGCTGTCGTTGGTGAGCCAGGTTCCGGTGAAGGAGGGCGAGGTGAAGAAGCCGACTCGAGGAGTGTCGAGGACTAGCGTCGTGTCTTGTCGCATGGAGGGCAGGTCCAACCAGCTATCGACGGGCTCGTCGCCGTTGGGGGTTCGTATGGTGACGAGCCGCCAATCTGAGAAGTCTTCGGGTCGGACCCAGGGCGTCGTGTTCTTGCCCAGGCAGCGGGCACCATTGGGGCGGCCGAACATGTGCCGGAAGGCCGCCATGTGGCGGTTGCGGTTCGAGACTTCGATCGAAGGCAGGTTGGGACAGTCCTGGCTGAGCTCCGGGTAGGAGAAGTTCATGAAGTCGGGATGCTCAGGGTTGAAGCTGTCCACGACCGGGATGTTCCGCTCCGCGTGGAAGACGACCCGTTCGAAGTCGGGCTGGCCTCGGTAGGCCCGGTCTCCAGCGTCGTCGAGGATGTAGACGTCCCAAAAGGCCATGAGCTCCATCATGGCCGTGGTCATCATGAAGGTCTGGGTGGAGGCGATGCGGTCGAAGGGGAGGCCTTGCTGCACGATGTGGAGCGCGGTCCGGCTGAAGCTCTCCTGGAGGTTCTGGGTGAGCATCTCGTCATAGTTCTGGTAGAGCGCAAAGTTCCCCTGATCGAAGAGGTCCTCCAAGGCGTCGCCGCTGAACTCGTCTTGTTGCAGCGTCGTGGCGAGAAAGCGGAAGAGCTTTGGCTCTGCCTGGGGCAGGGCCTGCCACTGGCCCACCAGAACCTCCAGGTCGGCGCCCTCTTGGAGGGCCTGCACTTCCTCCGGATCGAGGGCGAGTCCGGTGAGGAAGGTCTTCACTTTGCTCGCCGCTGTCAGTTGGGTGGGCAAGGCTTCGCAAACTGGTTCTGGCTCCGGGTTCGGGTCCGGCATGGGGTCGGGCTCGACGACCGGGTTCCCAACTCCTTCTCCCGGGTCCTGAATGGGGCCTTCGACTTCGCCGCCGCCCTCTGATCCCGACGCAACTGGGCTTGCAGAAGGGGGTGCGGGGGCACCTCCGATCTCTGCTTGGCCACAGCCGGCGACGAGCAACAGTATTGAGAGCCTCCGCACAGCATTAAGCTACGCGATCGAAGACGGACATTTGAAGGGCCGGACGGGTCTCTAGTCGAGAATCCTCGCCTCGTGGTGAGCCGACCCGAGGGCTCGAGCCCCCACGTCCATCGTTTTGGGGGCACGAGCCCTCAGCGCAGATGCAAGGAAGTGTAGTCATACGGAAGACGCTTCCTGCTCGCGTCTCGGATCGCGGCGGGCTAGGCCGCGCCCATGACCATTGCCTGCATCCTGTCTCTTTCCGTCCTGGCCCAACCCGAGTTGCCTCAGCCCAGTCCCGCCGCCTCTGTTTCCCAGACGGTCGGACTCACGACCGTCAGCGTAGACTACAGCTCCCCCGCCAAGCGAGGTCGCGTAGTCTGGGGCGAGCTCGTGCCTTACGGTGAGCTCTGGCGGACGGGGGCCAACCGAGCTACTACGTTGGCGGTCGACAAGGACGTGAGCATCGAGGGCCAGACCGTGCCGGCCGGGACCTATGCCCTCTACACCATCCCGGACGAAGACGCGTGGACCGTCATCGTCAATCGAAACGCGGGAGCCGGCGGCACCAACGGTTACACAGAAGAGAAGGACGTCGCCCGCTTCGTAGTCGAGCCGAGCGAGGGTCCGGCTCTGGAGCGCATGCGCTTCGTCTTCACCGACACCGACGCGTCCAAAAGCTCTCTTCATCTAGAGTGGGACGGTCTTCGGATCAGTATGCGCATCGCGGCCGACACCGAAGCCCACGTAGAGGCCAACATCGCGAGCGCCGTGGCTTCGGCGTGGCGACCTCACGTGATCTCCGCCCGCTACCTCCTCGAGAACGACGGCGACCTCCAGCGGGCCTTGGAACTGGCCGAATCTTCGATCGGAATCAAGGAAGGTTGGTTCAATCGCTGGATCCAGGCCCGGGTCCTGCACGGTCTCGGCAAAGACCGGGACGCGCGCAAGCAGACCAAGCGGGCCCTCGCTTTGGGCGACGACTCTGGTGCCTTCAACTTCTATTCGCGTCAGATGAAGCAGGCGCTGACGGACTGGAAGTGAGGGCCGACTGAAGCCCTTCCGGCAAGGCCTCGACGGGTCCGGCCGCAAGAAGTCGGGCATGGAACGAGACTTTCGCCGCCTGCTCCAAGAACTCCAGCCGCGTGAGGGCCACTCTGAGGTTCGGTCCAAGCGTCACCGAGCCGTGTCTCTCCAGCATCATTACATCGTGCTCTTGGACCGGGAGTTCGAGCTGCTGACCCATGGCCTCTGTTCCCGGCTGAACCAGGGGCAGCGTCGGTACTCGTCCCAGCTCGACCAGGGCCTCGGGCATCAAGGGATCGGCCAAGGAGACGCCGGCCACGGTGTGGGCGATGGCGACGGGAGGATGGGCGTGGATGATGGCCCGAGCGTCGGGCCGATGGCGGTAGATGGCCAAGTGCAGGCCGATTTCCGAGGAAGGGCGGCTGGCGCCGCGAGGCTTGCCCTCCGGGTCGGTCCGCACCATGTCGAGGGGGCTCAGCGTCCGCTTGCATCTTCCGGCGGGCGTGATGAGCAGGTCGCCGTCGTCGAGCCGCACCGAGACGTTGCCGTCGGTGGCCACGATGAGGCCCCGTTCGTCGAGAAAACGACAGACCTCCCTCAGGGCGCGGCGGGCCCGACCCTCTGCCTCGTGGGCCGAAACAAGCGGATCTACGCGCATCGCCGGCAAAGGGAGCACTCCTCTAATTTCGTGCCAAGTCGATACACTGCGTCGGCCAAAGATCTCGTTGCACCCGCGCTCCGGAGGGGGAACTGTGCGGGGATGTCTGGCCAGTCGTTTCGCGCCATCCAGTGGCGCTCGGGGACCATCACCCTACTCGACCAGACCCAGCTTCCGAATCGCGAAGCCTATGTCGAAGCGAGAACGGTAGAAGACGTCGCCCAGGCCATCGAACGCTTGGTCGTCCGGGGCGCGCCCGCCATCGGCATCACCGCTGCCTACGGCATGGTCCTCGCCGCGGAGCAGAGTGAGGACTTGGAAGCAGCCGACCGACGGCTCCGCCGGACTCGCCCCACCGCCGTGAACCTGTTCTGGGCCCTCGATAGGATGGCCCGTGTATGGCGGGTCGGCGGAAGTGCGGCCGAGCTGGCCGACGAAGCGACCCGGATCGACGAAGAGGACGCCGCCTCCTGCCGCCGGATTGGAGAGCTGGGGGCCGAGATCATCCCTGATGGCGCGCGCATCCTGACCCACTGCAACGCGGGCGCCCTCGCTACCTCCGAGCTCGGAACGGCGCTAGCCGTGATCCGGGTAGCCCACGCCCGAGGAAAGCGAATCCAAGTCTTCGCCGACGAGACGCGGCCTGTACTTCAGGGCGCTCGACTGACGATGTGGGAGCTGATGAAGGACGGCATCGACGTCACCCTGGTGCCCGACGTGGCGGTGGCCCACCTCCTCTACGAGGAGCAGATCGACTGCGCCATCGTGGGGGCGGACCGGGTGGCCAAGAACGGAGACGTGGCCAACAAGATAGGGACTCGCGGCGTCGCCTGTCTGATGTGCGCCCACGAAAAGCCCTTCTACGTTGCTGCGCCTTGGTCGACCTTCGACCCCAGCCTCGAAGACGGGCGCGCGGTCGAGATCGAAGAGCGGAACCCCGAGGAAGTGCGCCAGATCCGAGGCGTGGCCATCGCCCCCGAGGGAGCCCGCGTGCGAAACCCGGCCTTCGACGTCACCCCGGCCCGATGGGTCAGCGACCTGGTCACGGACCGGGGCCGAACGGGCGCCGATCTCGCCGCTGGCTTGGCCCGCTTGATGGGGCCTGAATTTTCCGAGCGGACGCCCCCGCCCCGCTCCGTGGCCCACTAGGTCCCAATAGGGCATCCAAGGGGGCCTCTTCTCCTCGACGCCCGGCCCCCGAAGGGTCAACTTCTGGGCCGTGCCCCCGTGGCTGCGACAGCTCGGAATTCCGGTTCTCCTCGTGGTCTCGGCCGGCTTAGGCACCTGGTGGCTGCTTCGCCCCAGTCCGAAGCCGAGTATCGAGGCCCCTCCCGCGCCGAAGCCCCTCGTCCAGATCCAGGTGGTGGAGCTCGGTCCCCAACGACAAGTCGTTCGCGGATCGGGGGCCGTCAGCGCGGCCCGAAACCTCGTCGCCTCGATGGCGGTGGGGGGCCAGGTGGCCTGGATTCATCCCCTGCTCGAGCCCGGCGGATTGCTCGAAAAGGGCGAGGTCTTCCTGCGCCTCGACGCCCGGGAATTCGAGCTGGCGGTGGCTCAGCGTCGTAGCGAGCGGGTCCAAGCCGAAGCCGAGCTGGCCCGGGCCCGCGGCCAGAATCGGGCGGCGCAGCGCAGTTTCGAACGACTCCGAGGGGACGGTAGCGACCTGGACCCCGCATTGGCTCGACGGGAACCCGAGCTGCGGGCGGCCCAGGCTCGGCTGGCAGGCGCCCAAGCCGCGCTGGAGCGGGCCGAGCTGGATCTCGAACGAACCCGGCTCCGTGTTCCCTTCGAGTCTCTGGTTCTCGAGCGAACGGTCGAGGTCCGACAGCAGGTGACGCCGGCCGCACCCGTGGCGCGCTTTGCGGGGGCCGAGAGCTTCTGGATTCGGGTCCCGATTCCGCTTCGGGACGCTGCCTTCGTCGGGGACGAAGCTGCCGGGCGACGGGTCGAGATCGAGCGGACAATGACGCCTCGTAGCTCCACGTTGGACGGTCGCTTGCTGCGGCTCGCAGGCGAGGTCGATCAAGTCGGACGCTTGGTGGACGCCATCGTAGCAATCGACGAACCTCTTCAGGTCGATCCCCCCGTGAAGCTGGGAGAGTTCGTCGACGTGCGCTTCTCGAGCGACCGCAAGGTTCAGGGTGCGCGGCTGCCTCGGGGGGCGCTTCGAGGCGGGGAGCGGGTCTACGTCGTCGATGAGTCCGATGAGCTCGTCGTTCGCCCGGTTCATGTGGCCTGGGGCGATCGCGGCACGGTGGTGGTCGATGAAGGCCTTCGAACAGGAGACCGGGTCATCGTCTCGAGGATGGGGGTGGCGCTACCCGGAATGAGCCTCGAGGTGGCGCCGCCCACGCCGGCTCCGGGGACCCGCGGATGAAGATGTCCCCCTCTGAGCGGGGACCCATCGCTTGGATGGCCGGGCACCCGGTGGCCGCGAACCTCCTGATGGCGCTCCTGATCGTCGGGGGGCTGCTCTCGGCTCAGCTCCTACGAAGAGAGCTCATGCCCGACGTCAACTTCGACAGCGTCGTCGTCTGGGTGCCCTACCCGGGGGCTACTCCGGAGCAGGTCGAAGTTGGCGTGGCTATTCCCATCGAGCAGGCCCTGCTCGGCGTCGACGGAGTGGACAGCGTAACGGCCTCGATCGAGGCCGGATGGACCTGGATGCGGGCCGAACTGGAGGACGGGGCGGAGATGGGCCGGACCCTCGACGCCGTGAAGAGCGAGATCGACCGTCTGCAGACCCTCCCCGCCGGCATCGAGCGGCCCTCGGTGTCCATCATGCGTCGGGACGAGACCGTGTCGTCACTCGTGCTCCACGGACCGGCCTCGCTCACCGATCTTCGCGGCGTGGCCGAGGAGATTCGGGATGAACTCATCGCTTTGCCCAACATCTCCAAGGTCCAAGTCCGCGGGATCCCTGACCCTCAGATCCACATCGAGGTGGCGGAGGAGGTGCTTCGGCGGCACGGCCTGCGCATCCAGGACGTCGCCGACGCCATCCGGGGTGCCGCGGTCGAGATTCCCGGTGGAAGGCTGGAGGTCGACAGCGGTGAGATCCTCCTCCACGTCGATCAGCGCAAGGAGCGGGGCTTCGAGTTCGAAGACATAGTGGTCCTGAGCCGCAGCGACGGGACCAGCTTACGCCTTCGCGACATCGCTCGGGTGGTGGACGGCGTCCAGGACTCGAGCTGGGGGACCTTCTATGACGGTGAGCGTGCGGCCCGAATCTCGGTGTTCCGGGTGGGAGATCAGCGGCCCTTGCGCATCGCCGATGCCGTCGACGACTACCGGCTTGCAAAGGCCCTCCCGGAAGGCATGGAGCTTTCGCTCTTCGAGGACAAGAGTGAGTCCTACGCCGGCCGCATAGATCTCCTGCGACGGAATGCCCTGATCGGCCTGGGCCTCATGCTTCTCCTCCTCGGCCTGTTCTTGGAGCCGGGCCTCGCATTCTGGGTCACGCTGGGCATTCCGGTCTCTTTTCTGGGCGCCCTCTGCCTGCTGCCGGGCATGGGTGTTTCCATCAACATGATCTCCCTGTTCGGCTTCATCGTCGCGCTGGGAATCGTCGTCGACGATGCAATCGTGGTGGGTGAAGCGATACACAAACATCGACAGGATGGCCTGTCCCGTCCCGCCGCCGCTCTGGCCGGGGCACGAGAGGTGGCCCACCCGGTGACCTTCTCGGTCATCACCACCGTCATCGCCTTTCTACCCATCGCCTTCGTGCCCTCGGAGTACGGCCGCTTCTTCATCTTCATCCCTTTCGTCGTCATTCCGATCTTCCTCATCTCCTTGGTCGAGTCGCTCTTCGTGCTTCCGGCGCACCTGTCGAGTCCTCGTCGCTTCCGTCTTCCCGCCCTGTTGGAGAAGGGGCAGCGACGGTTTAGCCAAGGCTTGGAGAGCTTCATTGAGCGTGTCTACGCGCCCAGTCTCGACGCCGCCCTCAAAAACTGGACGACGACCCTCGCGATTTCGGTCGCGAGCCTCATGCTCGCCTACGGCGTCTTGGAAGGAGGCCACCTCCGATTCAACTTCTTTCCCAAGATCGAGAAGGACATCGCCACGGCCGGCGTGCAGTACCCGGTGGGGACGCCTAACGAGCAGACGGCGGAGGCCCTTCGGCGCATGACGGAGGCCGCTCGCGAAGTGGCGGCGGACCTAGCTTCGGAAGGCGAGCTCATTCGAGGCGTCCTGGCGACCCGAGGTCGTGGTTTCGCGGTCAAGGGCAGCGGAAGTCAGTGGGGCTCACACGTGGGCAACGTGCAGGTTCACCTGACGCCGATGGGGGAGCGGCCCATCTCTACCAAGGAGTTCGTCCGCCGCTGGCGTGAAAAGGTCGGCCGAATCCCCGGGACCGACAACCTCGCTTTTCAGTACAGCTCCCGTTTCGCGGGCGAGGGCGCAATCGGCCTGGAGCTGAGTCACCCCGACTCTGCGACGCTGGAAGTGGCGACTGAGCGCCTGAGCGAGCGCATGCGAGAAGTGGACGGCTTGGTGGACGTGGACGGCGGTCTTGGCGAAGGACGAGGTCAACTCGACTTCGAGCTCACGGCGGCGGGGCGAGATGCTGGGCTCACGTACGCCGACTTCGCTCGACAGCTCCGAAACCACTTCTACGGGGCCGAGGTCATGCGGCTGATTCGTGGTCAGTCGGAGCTCAAGGTCTTCGTTCGCCGACCGGCCGAAGAGCGGGGCTCCGAGCACGACCTGGAGCAGATGATGGTGCGACTTCCCGGGGAGGGGATGATGGCGCTGCGCGATGCGGTCCGCATCGAGCGGGAAGCCGCGGATTCCCGGCGATTTCGACGTGACGGGCGGAGGATTATGTCGGTGTCGGCAGACGTGGTCGACGCCAAGCTCACGGCCGACGAAGCACTGGACCTTCTTTCCGAAGACATCCTTCCTCGACTGCAGGTCGATTTCACGGGGCTGGACTGGAGCTTGGGCCGAGAGAAGGAGAAGCAGGATCTCACCCTGGCAGCGCTGGAGATCGGAGCTCTGATAACGCTCCTCGCCATGTTTGGCCTCCTCGCCATCGCGTCTCGAAGTTATTTTCAGCCCCTGCTCGTCGTAGCCGCCGTGCCTTTTGGGGTCGTGGGTGCGCTGGCCGGCCATCTTCTGTTGGGTTTCGACCTTAGCCTGGTGAGCATCCTCGGCATGGTGGCGCTGGCCGGCATCGTCGTGAACGACAGCCTGGTTCTGGTCGCGGCCGTCAACGATGCCCGGACCGAGGGCATGGCCATTCTCCCCGCCGTTCGCCATGGCGCTCGCCGGCGGTTTCGGCCCATCGTCTTAACCTCCCTGACGACTTTCTTTGGCCTCATGCCGATGATCTTCGAGACTTCGGAGCAAGCCCGCTTCCTGAGCCCGATGGCCGTGAGTCTGGGCTTCGGCGTGCTTTTCGTGACCGTCTTCGCTCTCTTCGTTGTCCCCGTGCTCTATGTTGGGGTGGAGCGGCTCCGAACGGGCTGGGACGCCGGGACCGAATAGGCGCCCCCATCGACTGTCGGGCCGCTTTGGCCTGGGGGCGAGACGGGTTCAGCGGTAGGTTTCGGCCATGAGTGAAGCCCGCAAGCCCGTCGTTGCCATCGCTGGGGCCACTGGCTTCGTGGGCCAGGCTCTACGCTGCGCTCTAGTGGAGGACCACGAGGTCATCGGTCTCACACGTTCGCCGACCCGGGCCTCAATGAAAGACGACGACGGCGTCGTGTGGCGCCATTGCGATCTCTTCTCGATGAGTAATACGGCCCGGGCTCTCAAGGACGTCGACATCGCCATCTATCTCGTTCACTCCATGATGCCGTCGGCCCGGCTGGACCAAGCCAGCTTCATGGACCTCGATCTGCTCTTGGCCGACAACTTCGCTCGCGCGGCCGAGCAACAGGGCGTCAAACAGATCGTCTACCTGGGCGGCATCCACCCCAAGGACGACAAGCTGTCCCGGCATCTGGAGAGTCGCTTGGAGGTCGAGCGGACTCTCGCCGCGCGCTCCTGTCCGGTGACGGCCCTTCGGGCTGGGCTGGTGGTCGGGCCCGGGGGCTCTTCGATGTCGATGATGGTGAAGCTGGTCGCACGCCTTCCTTTCATGATCCTCCCCAAGTGGACTCGGCAGCGCTCGGCGCCCATCGCCATCCAAGACGTGGTTCGCGCGGTGCGCTACTGCGTGGGTCGGGAGGACACGTTCGGGGAGAGCTTCGAGATTGGCGGCCCCGACGTCATCACCTACCAGCAGATGATGGAGCGGACGGCCAAGGTCTTGAACAAGGCCATTCGGATGGTGCCGGTTCCTTTCTTTTCGGTCGCGCTGTCCAGGCGGTGGGTCTCGCTCATCACCGGCGCGTCGGATGCTTTGGTGGGGCCGCTGATCGAGAGCCTGGAACACTCCATGATCCCGGAGGACAACCGGCTTCAGCGTTGGCTGCTGGAGGACGCGACGAGCTTCGACCAGGCGCTAAGCAGCTCGGTCGACGAGCGGGGCCGGGTCCTGCCCAATCCGCGTCAGACGATTCGCTCCTCTGATCAGAACAAGCTCATCGAGATGAAGACCGTTCGCTCGGTCCAGCGAATGCCTCGACCCGTCGACAAGGACGCCCGCTGGGTGGCGGCCGAGTACATGCGCTGGCTCCCTCGCTTCGTGTGGCCGATTCTCGCCGTGCGCGTGAGTGAGCGAGGCGTGATCGGCTTTTGGCTTCGCTTCATTCCTCTCTGCCTCCTCGAGCTGACCCATGCCCCCGACCGCTCCGAGGACGATCGGCAGCTCTTTCGGATCACGGGGGGCTTCTTGGCCAACACCAAGAGTCCCATTCCGGGCCGCTTCGAGTTTCGGGAGGTGCTGAATCGCAAGGCCATCATCGCCGCCATCCACGACTTCAAGCCTCGTCTGCCCTGGTACGTGTACAATTTCAGCCAAGCGGTGGCCCACCTCATCGTCATGCGGGGCTTCGGCCGCCACCTCGGACGGGTCCGACCCAATCAGGAAGTGGCACAGCTGAGCGAGAAGGCTTCCTGACTCAGTTCGGTTCGCAGCGCTGGATCCGCTGGGCCACGCAGATGGCGACGCCGGGCCGGCAGCGGACCGGTGGTTCGTACCATAGCTCCACCCCTGCCTCGGACGTCCCCGAGACCACGGTCTGAAAGCGCCCGCCGACTCCGATGGAGGCCTCCGGCGGAGAGGACGGTGTTCCCTCCCGAACCGAAACCGCGGCTAGGCCGCCTTCCGTGCCCTGGTACGCCGCCTCACCGACGAAGAGCACGGCTTGGATTGTGGTTCGGCCTAGGCGGAATTCGGTCTCCGGCGCTCGTTGGGGCTCGACCGTTCCGAGCGAGATGGCGTGTCCGAAAGGACTGCCGAAGGTCGGCGCATAGAAGGCTTCCAGACGGCCCGGAGGCAGGAGCAGCTCGGGCGTTCCGGTCTCGGGCGGGCCCCCGACCGGAATGATCAAGCTCCGCCCTTGTTCGGCTTGGCTCAGAACGACTTCACCCGGCACGTGGTTCCCGGCCGGATCGAGGACCCGAAACCGCCCCAGAGTGGCCCCGGCGTCCAACGTTAGCCGTCCGCCCTGGACGAGGGCGTTCGAGAAGATGAAGCGGCCGCAGTTCTTGCCGCCCAAGAGCGGTTCGACCTCACAATAGCCGCCCCATGCCCAGTCGTAGCGGCCCACCGGGAGACGAAGCGACAAGGGGGGGCGTCCCAGGGGGAGCTCACCGAGTCCGGTCAGCAAGAACAGCGCGCCTTCGCCGCCCTCGGTGCCGGTCAGGCTGAGCTCGACATCTTGGACGTCCCAGCTCGGGTTCAGGGTCAGGAGTTCGGTACCGACCTCGACCTTGCGGATGAGCGGGAAGGTGCTTTCGTTGCCGATGTTCTCCGCACTCACGAAGAAGTCATAGGAGCCAGGGGCTAGCTCGAAGGTGGCGCCCTCCATCGACCCTTCGGCGGCCGCTCGGATAGGGCCGTCTCGAACGGCAGCGAGTATACGGTAGCCTCCAACCAGAGGCGCGCCCTCCATCATCGGTCGAATCCGGACCGTGGACGGTCGGAGGTCAAAGGATAGGGCTTCGTCGTTGCGGCCCAGCTCGAAGGGACCGAGGCGCGTCGACAGCGTTCCGGAGCCCAAACCCCTAGCCTCGATGAAGTAGCGGCCCGCAAGAACGCGAAGCTGGGCCGGGAAGTCGCCCTGTCCCAGGCTCTGATTCTCTTCGTCGAACAGTACCCAGGTGGCCTTTGCGTCCGGCGAGCTCAGGGTAGCCTGAAGGTCCAAGCGCGCCGTCACCAGGTCGAGCTCAGCCGCTTGCCCGGCCTCGAAGACCACGGCGGACTGGACCCGTCCACAGGGCGCGTCCTCCGAACACCGTCCTCGGAAGCGGACGGTGTGGGACCCCTCGACCACCTCGACATCTTCTGCCTCTTCGCGACGAAAGACGCTGCCGACCTCGTTGTGGACCCCCGACACGAGGCCAAACGGCGCGTCGGGCGTCTCCGCCGCGCCGTCCACCGTCACCTTGAGCGCCACCTGCACGGTTGGCTCCATCCGCACTACTTCGTAGGCGACGCCTCCGATCGAGAGCGCCAAACAAGGCGGTGGGCGGAGATCCTCGCCACCGTCGGGGAGGCCGAGGTCGGGGAGGCCGCCGTCGGAGGGTGGATCTCGGTCTTCGGAGCCGATGTCCTCCGGATCGACCGGCCTCAGGTCCGGTCCCATGTCCTGCCGGCCAACGCCGTTCGAAAGCCCGTCGGCGGCCTCGCTACAGGCGAAACCTCCCGCGACGAGCGCGACTAGCCAGCTGGCACTGACCGTGTCTCGGGAAACCGCGCGGCAACACATGGCTCGTAGGTAGCCGTAGCAAGTTCTTTGGGGCCAGGTCGGGCTCGCTGTTTCGCGTCTCCAGTTTGGATCGAGCGCGAAAATTTGGACTACTCGCGTTCGACTCCAAGGCAGACCCTTTCGAGCCACCGTCGCATCTGCTTGATCTCGTCCTCGTCTAGGGCTGCTAAGACTGCTGATTCTGCGTGACGAATCGCGGGGGCTACTTGGCTTGCCGCAGCTTCACCCGCGTCCGTGAGAGTGACCGAAATCCTGGCGCGGTTTTCTTCGACCATAGAACGCCGAACGAGCCCCCTCGCTTCAAGATTTCTCATCATGCGGGACACATTGGATGGGTCGAGTCCGAGGCACGTCGCAATCTGCGACGGCGAGCCAAGACCTTGCTTGAGCTTCAATATGAACGTGGCCTCGGCAGCGGAGATCTCCTGACCACGAACCGCCCGAGCCGTCGCGGCGCTAATGAGCCGGGACGCGATGTGGAGACCGCCGGCCACCCGCTCAACGTCAGACAGGGCGAGCTCCCCGAGCTTCTCCGCGAGCACGATTGGGACTCCGTTCACCTTGGGATTGGACAAGACGTGCGACTCCTCTCGAGGGTGTAACCCAAGCGGAGGCTCAAGTCCTTCCATCCAAACTGTTGGCATGACAACAGTTATCATGCCAACAGTCTGCGCCCAGATGAAGGGAAAAAACATCGTCGTCGTTGGCGGCACCAGCGGGATTGGTCGCTCTCTGGCGGAGCAGCTCGTCCCTCACAACCGCGTGTTCATCATCGGCAGAAGCTCCGACAAAGTGACCGAGTTTGCCGAGCAGCATCGCAACGGAGGCGGGTTGGCTGCCGACATGTCGCTGCTGCGAGTGGTGTCGGAAGTCGTTCCTCAGCTCAGGGAGCATCTCGGCGGAATAGATGGGGTAGTCCACGCCGCGGATTTGATTCGTGTGAACCGGTTGGACACCACCGAAGGCCTCGAGGTCTCCATTGCCACCAACTACTACTCGCGTGTGCTCTTCAACCAGCTGCTCTTGATGCAAGACCGGGAGTGGCGTCCCGGGCTTATCCTTCATGTTGCATTCGCAGGGTTCCGACCCGGAAGGCACTTCCTCAGCTCCTTCCCCATTTCCCCCAAGGCCAGCAGTTTCAAGGCCCACGCTCTAGGTCAGATCGCCAATGACTTCTACGGGCTGACCATGAACAGAAAGCTCCGAGGCACAGACACTCAATTCAATATCTTGAATCCAGGATCGGTGAATACGGAGATTCGACGAACGGGCCAGTTTCCTTCAATCGTCAAACCCCTGGTCTGGCTGATGGAGCGACTGATCCCCATGACGCCTCCCGACGACTATGCAAGGCTACTAGTCGATGTCATGAGCGGTAGGTTCTCCCAGGCGGAGGAGTTCACACTCATCGACTCAAAGGGGCGGGGCATTCCTGGAAGCCCTCGAGTCAACGATCTGGATACACAGGAGAGGCTCTACGAGCTCACCACTCGGGAGATTGACCGCGTGCTCGGGTACTCGACGGATTGGGCTTGAGCCATGATTCGTGATCGAGAACCGCGCATCTGCGCCGGCCATTGAGTTCCCAAGTTCAGTCGAAGGAAGCTTCGTAGCCCAGGCTGTCGACGGCTTCTTCCAGGGGGGCCCGCAGGGCTTCGGCTTGGGCGGCGGGGACGACAATGGAGGCTAGGCCCTTGTCGACGTCCACCTCGGCCGCCCGGACCCCTTCGATGAGTTCGAGCTCGGCCACGATGGCTTGGGCGCAGCTCTCGCAGCTCATGCCCTCGACCTTCATCTGAAGGGCGGTGGTCTCGGTGGGGCCGGTGCAGGCTGCAAGGGCAACGAGAGCTCCTGCGAACATGAAGCGCTGCATGTCTTCGAGAATCGCCAAAGGGTTCGTTCGGGTCCAGCGATTGAAACGGGGCAAACGGCTTGTAACGCCTGGGTTCCTCCGAGGTACTGGGGGGCATGCGACGTTCGATCCTGGCCCTGGCCACGGCCCTTTTCGCTTGTACGGCGGCGGCTGACGAAGCGGTCGGCCCGACCCAAAAGGCGCCGCCGCCGGCCGAGGGCCTGGCCGTGGCCACCTTCGCGGGGGGCTGCTTTTGGTGCATGGAGCCGCCCTTCGAGAAAACCAAAGGCGTGGTGTCTGCGATCTCGGGCTACGCCGGTGGGAAAGAGGCTTCTCCGGCCTACAAGGCGGTCGCCTACGGCCGGACGGGGCACCGCGAGTCGGTCCAGGTGACCTATGACCCCAAGAAGGTCAGCTACGAAGAGCTCCTTCAGGTCTTCTGGCGAAGCATGGACCCGACCGACGACGGCGGTCAGTTCGTCGACCGGGGGGCCCAGTATGCGCCCGGCATCTTCGTCCACGACGCCGAGCAGCGCGCGGCAGCCGAAGAGTCCAAGAAGGCCCTAGGCGCCAGCGGCCGATTCGGCGACGAGGCCATCGTGGTGCCGATCTTGGAGGCAGGGGACTTCTGGGTGGCGGAGGCCTACCACCAGGACTTCTACAAGAAGAGCAGCGCTCACTACGAGCGCTACCGAAGAGGCTCGGGCCGGGACGCCTTCTTGGCCAAGCACTGGCCCAAGAAGTCCGAGGACTCCTGAACCCTTTCGCTCAGCGGTTGCCCTCGAACAGAGCCTTCGCCCTTTCGAAGGCGCCGATGCCCGCAGCGCTCCCGGTCGTCCTTCCCACGAAGTCGTCGGCTTCGATGTGGATGCCGCCCCAGATCCGGCTCTGGCCGGCCTGATCCGCGGCGTCGTAGTAGCTGGCGAATTGGAGTCGGACGTCGGCTGAGGGACCCTCCTCGAACTTCAAGAACTCGTTCTGGCCAATGAAGAACTCCTGGACCCCGTTCGGGAACCAAGGGCTGCCGGTGAAGAGGGCCAATACTTCGGCCGCAGCCCGGCTGAAGGTGCTGTGCCCCGAGGTGTAGCCCGGGAAGGCCGGCGAAACGAAGGTTCGGGCCTGGTAGGGCACCCAGTCCAAAGCCCGAATCCAGTCGATGCCGCCCACTTCGGACGTGGCGTCGCTGGGCTCACCCAGCCAGCCTCGGACCGCGATCTCGCCCACGTAGGGCCGAAGGTGGAAGTGGCGCTCGCCCGGCGCCACCGACTCGGGGGTGATGCGTTCGATGAGGCCGTCGACCAGGGGCAGACCCGCCGGGTCGTAGTCGACGGCCGAGGCCTCGGTGGACTGACCCAACTCCGCCATGTGCCGAATCAGAGTGATGGGCCGGGAGGTCTCGTACTCTCGCTTGAGCTCCCAGGCGGTGATGGCCGCGTCGTGGAGGGCGCCGTTCAAGGCCAGGTGCAGCTTCACGTCGTACTCGAGGCGCCCGAGGGTCTCGGTGCCCTCGAACAGGGGCTCGAAGTTCGGGTCGTCGGTCACGAAGTGGGCGATGCTGTTCCAGTGGCCGGGTGGGGTCTCGGAGTTGGGGCCGTCGGCCCAATACTCGGCCATCAGCCGACCGAAGTCGGCCTGGTTCACCATCACTGGCTGGTAGGGCTGACCGGTGATCGGGTTGGTGTCGTAGCCGGTCCCGTCATTGAGGCCGAGGCTGTTGTTGCCGTAGCCCCCCGGCGAGACGTCAATCATGATCCCGAGGTCCAGATCGAGCAGGGCCTCCTTCTCGATGAGTTCGGTGATGGTACCGATGAGGGAGGGGCCGAAACCCGGGCCCTCGCCGCCGTCGAAGTAGGTCTGGCCCGGGCCCGGTCGCACCAGAGCGAAAGGGGTGACGTCCCGCCAGTGGGGTCCGATGTACTCCTGAAGGTTCGACTCTAGGATCAGTTCGTTTTGGGTTCTTTGCTCGGGGAGCTCCAGCCGTTGCCATACGGCGGGGTTCAGCTGGTCAGCTTCGAAGGAGCGAACGGCCCCTGCTTGTGCCACGACCAAGATGGGGTTCAGCGACTCGTAGTCTCCGGGTGGTGCCGCGTAGTCCCCGGCCTCGTTGGAGCCGTCATTTTGGCCCTCCCCAATGAGGACCGCCGCCACCCGGTTGCCGAAGGCGACGGGGCCGTCGCCCTCCACCGAGGTGTCGCTGATGTCGAAGCCCCGGGCGTCCATGTAGCGGTCGAAGCAGTCGGTCGAGACCTCGCCCCCTTCGGCCGGGGTGTAGCGATGGGTCAGAAGCCGATAGGCCGCGAAGCTGATGGCGGTGTCCAGGTAGGCGTCGAGGTCGGCGGGCATCGGTGGCCGCTCGTCGATGAAGAGCTGCGCCGCCTCGTCGTCGAAGGCGGCCCAGATGTCGTACATGGCCGCCGACAGGTGGTACATGTTCCGGGCGTGGACGGTGGGCTCAGGGATGTCTCGCCGAACCGCGTTCAGGAGGTGCTCTATCCACTGTCGAGCGATGCTCCGGTCAGGCTCGGGCTGGACCTGCTCCGCCGGGCAGTCGGGCGGTGGGGGTTGCGGAATCTCGGGGGCGGGAATCTGTTCGGCGTCGGTGCCGGCGAAGACCACGACGCCTTCGTCCAGTCCCGGACCCAACACGTTCCCGCCCACGGCCCAGGTGCCCCCCTCGGGATCGATCCACACGGCGTGGAGGGATTCGATGGTCTCGGTGAGGTTGGACTCGCGCCGGCTCCACTCGCCGCCCTGTCGCTCGTAGATCAGGCCCCTTTCCCCCACCGCAACGACTCGGCCTTCCGCCCCGAAGTAGACGCCCTGAAGGAGCGGTGACTCCAAGGCCCGCACGAAGTTCCCGTCTGCGTCCTGAGAGAAGACGAAGCCGCTCCCGCCGCCGCCGACGATGGCCACCTCCTCATCTGAGCCATGGACGGTGAAGAGCCGATCCCGTAGACGATCTCCCCTCTCGCTGTCGGGGTCCACGATCTCGACCACCTCGAAGGTCTCGCCGTCGGTGCTCCGGAGTACCGTACCGAAGGAGCCGACCACCCAGGTCCCCTCGTCGTTGCCCCAGACTTTGAGCAGAGGCGGGGCGTGACCAAGGCTTGGAGTCATCAGAGACTCGGGTAGGACCAGGTCCCGCCAGCTCTGGCCGTCCCACTTCCAGACGAAGCCTTCACGGTTCGCCTTGGCTTCGCCCACGGCGTAGGCCTCGTCAGCTGAGCGGGCCCAGACTCCGAAGACCACGTGGTTGGCGCCGCCGGGCGTCGTCATCCGCTCGATGGTCTCCGCGTTTCGGATGGTGACGATGGTGCCCCGGGTGCCGGCCGCGAAGACCAAGTCGCGGGAGACCGCGTCCACCCACCACAGGTTGACGGCGGGGTCGAAGTCCAGGTCCGTCCATTCGGTCCCGTCGAAGTGGGTCAGGAGGGGGCCGACGCCGACCGAACTGCTTGCGGCGCCGACGACCCAGACGTCGTCAGCCGCCGTGCCGTCCACGGCCAGAGCTGCTCCCGGAAAGCCGGAGGCCAGGACCCGGAACTCACGGTCCAGGTCAGGAATCTCGTCTTCGGAACAGCCCGCCAAAACGCCGAACGCGAGGATGGCAAGGGCTCCACGGTTACCGAACATTGCCGAAGAATATTGCCCAAAGAGCGGATTGGGCGAGCAATCCTTCACTCGATTGAAGGCGCAGGAAAGGCCGTCGTCACCGCGATGAACCAGCGGCCTTTCCGCTCGACGAAGATCCGTTCGCTGCGGCCCCGCGCTACGGGTTGACCCTGGAATTCCACCTCGTAGGCGTAGCTGCCGTAGACCAAACCAGGGCCGAGCCAGTGGACGCTCATGTCGGTGGCCTCGAGCCGAGTCGGCCATTCGGTCCCGACCGCGGCTTCGAACTCTGCGAAGCCCGTGCTGACCCCTTCGGGACCCCCACGGACCAGTAGTTCGCTCGGTAGGTAACAGGCTACGTAGGCCGCCCGGTCCTTCTCCTGGATGGCCCGGATGTTTCGCTCGAACAGGGCCTGGGCCGCGTCGAGGTCCAAGCCCTGCCGTTCGGCCTCATTGGCCTGGGGTCGGGGCAGGGGGGCGGCCGCGCAGGCCGACAGGAGTAGGAATGTCGTCCAGAGCTGGGCCCGCACGGAGGGCCGCGTAGCACGGCCTCGGGCCGAACGCATCGGCCCGTCCCAGGCCATGGCCAGCGAGGCCAAGAATCTGCCGCCCAAGCAACGCCACGACTGGGGGCAGGAAGCGGTCCGACGACTTCGAGTCCGAAACGGAGAGGGGCGGGCCTGGGTGATGGTCGGCGAGGACTGTTGGTCCCGAGGGCGGAACGGGCCGATGATGGCCATGATCGGGAGTGGCGCGCTCGAAGCGTCGTTGATGCGCGGGCCTTTCACCGAGGGGCGGGCTTTCGCGGGGCGAAATCGGGAATAGTGTCCCGTTGGAGCCCGTTGGCTGGCCAGGGAAGGGCGACCATGTCGGAACGCTTTGACCGACCCGGACGCCTCGCATAGGCGAGGCTCCCCGGAAGGCCCCATGATCAAGAAGTTCGTCGTCGCCGTCTTGGGCCTCGTCGTCGTCGTGGGGCTCCTCGGCGGCATCAAGGCCCTGCAAATCGTTCAGCTCATCCAAGCGGCGGAGAACGCCATACTGCCTCCGTCCTCGGTCACCACCGCCACCGCCGAGACCCAGTCCTGGCGATCCACTTTGAAGGCGGTCGGCACCACCGTACCGGTCCAGGGCGTGACCCTGATGGCCGAGGTCCCGGGCACCCTCAAGGTCCTGGGCTTCGAGTCGGGCAAAGAGGTCAAGAAGGGCGAGGTCCTTGTTCGCCTCGACATCTCGGTCGAGCAGGCCCAGCTGGCCTCGGCCGAAGCCGAGCTGAAGCTGGCGAAGCTGGAGCTCGACCGGGCGGCCGGTCTTCGGGCCCAGAAGGTAAACTCGGCGGCAGAGCTGGACGCGGCCGAAGCCCGCTACGCCCAGGCCGAGGCGGCCAAGGCCAACATCATGGCTGTCATCAACAAGAAGACCATCCGCGCGCCCTTTGCCGGTCGGCTGGGCACACGCCAGGTCAACCTGGGTCAGTTCCTCAACGCTGGAACCCCCATCGTAGTGCTCCAGTCCCTGGACCCGCTCTACGTCGACTTCTCGCTGCCCCAGCGGCAGCTGGCCCGAATCGGCGAAGGTCAGGACGTCGCCATTCGCACGGATGCCTTCCCCGAAGCCTCCTGGACCGGCGTCCTGGACTCGATCGACCCCGAGGTCGACCCCTCGACCCGCAACGTTCGACTTCGGGCCCTCGTCGACAACGAGGACAAGCAGCTTCGACCCGGCATGTTCGTGGACGTCGACCTCCTCCTTTCGGAGAGCCTGAAGGTGGTCACCATCCCCGCCACGTCCGTCATGTATGCGCCCTACGGCAACAGCGTCTACGTCGTGGAGAAGGAGGAGGGCGAGGTCAACCAAGGCCAGCTCGTGGCCAAGCAGATCTTCGTGCGCCTCGGCCAGCGGCGGGGAGACCTGATCGCCGTCGACTCCGGTTTGGAGGCGGGCCAAACCATCGTCACCACCGGAGCCTTCAAGCTTCGCAATGGCGCCCCCGTCGTCGTGAACAACGAGCTTGCGCCCGACGCCCGGACCGATCCCAAGCCGGAAGACACCTGAATCGAAGACCTCCATGAAGTTCACCGACATTTTCATCAAGCGCCCGGTCATCGCGATCGTGGTGAACCTGGTGATCATCATCGCGGGCCTTCAGGCCGTCCGGAGCCTCAACGTTCGCCAATATCCGGAGTCCCAGAACGCCTCCATCACCGTCACCACCGTCTACGTGGGCGCCAACGCGGAGCTGGTTCGGGGCTTCATCACCACGCCTTTGGAGCGGGTCATCGCTGCCGCCGACGGCGTGGACTACGTCGAGTCCCAGTCTTCGCAGGGCGTCAGCCAGATCAAGGCCCGGCTCCAGCTCAACTACGATTCCACCAAGGCGCTGTCCCAGATTAGCTCCAAGGTGGACCAGGTGCGGGGGGACCTTCCGCCCGAAGCTGAGGTCCCGATCATCAACATCGAGTCAGCGGACAGCGAGTTCGCCTCGGCCTACCTCAGCTTTGCCTCCGACTTCCTGGCCCAGAACGAGATCACCGACTACCTCGTGCGGGAGGTTCAGCCTCGGCTCTCCGCGGTCGAGGGCGTGCAGCGGGCCGACATCCTCGGCGCTCGGACCTTTGCCATGCGGGTCTGGCTCAAGCCGGATCGGCTGGCAGCCTACAACTTGAGTCCGGTCGAGGTTCGGGCCGCCCTCGCCCAGAACAACTACCTGGCCGCCATCGGCAAGACCAAGGGTGCGCTCATCCAGGTGAACCTCACCGCAAACACCGATCTTCGGAGCGTCCGCGAGTTCGAGAACCTGGTGGTCAAGCAATCGGGCGGTGTTCTCGTACGGCTCGCCGACGTCGCCGACGTGGAGCTGGGGGCCGAGAACTATGACGTCGAGGTCAAGTTCAGCGGCAAGACCGCGGTCTTCATGGGCATATTTCCTCTCCCCAACGCCAACGCCCTCGACGTGATCGCCCGCGTTCGCACCGAGCTGGAAGAGGCCAAGAAGGACATGCCGGCTCAGCTGGAGGCGGTCATGGCCTACGATGCGACAGAGTACATCGAGAGCGCATTGGAGGAGGTCATGACGACCTTGGCCGAGACCCTGGTCATCGTCGTCATCATAATCTTCCTATTCCTAGGGTCGATTCGCTCGGTGCTCGTCCCGGTGGTGGCCATCCCGGTGTCGATCATCGGCGCCGTCTTCCTGATGCAGATCTTCGGATTCACCGTGAACCTGCTGACCATTCTGGCCGTCGTGCTCTCGGTGGGGTTGGTGGTCGATGACGCCATCGTCATGGTCGAGAACGTGGAGCGGCACCTTCGAGCGGGGATGTCACCCAGTCAAGCGGCCATCACCGGCGCCCGCGAGCTTGCTGGGCCCGTCATTGCCATGACTGTGACGCTGGCTGCTGTTTACGCGCCCATCGGCCTTCAAGGGGGGCTCACCGGCGCGCTTTTCCGAGAGTTCGCCTTCACGCTGGCCGGTGCCGTTTTGGTCTCGGGCATCGTCGCCGTCACCCTTTCGCCCGTCATGTCGGCGCGGCTTCTCCCCGCCGACGGTTCGGACACCGGCTTTTCCGGAGCGGTGGGCCGGGGCTTCGCCAAGATTCGGGGGCTGTACGGGCGCATGCTGGCCGGCACCCTCCGGGCTCGGCCTGCGGTCTACATGGTGTGGATCGTCCTCTCGGGCCTGACCTACGTGCTGCTGGATCAGTCGCCCAAGGAGCTCGCCCCCACCGAAGATCAAGGCGTCATCTTCGGCATCGTGGACACGCCCTCCAACTCCACCTTGGAGCAGCTGCGTCCCAACATCGAGGCCGTCAACGAGGCCTTCACGAAGGTTCCCGAAACCGGATTCACCTTCCAGATCACCCAGCCCACCGGCGGCTTCAGCGGGATGGGTCTCGTCCCCTGGAATCAGAGGGACCGAAAGGTCTTCGAGATGATGCCCGAGGTCACCGAGTCATTGAACTCGGTTCCGGGGATCAGCATCTTTCCCGTCCTTCCTCCCGCTCTCCCTGGCGGCGGCGACTTCCCGGTCGAGTTCGTCATCGCCTCCACGGCCGAGAGCGAAGAGATTCTGCAGTTCGCCCAGGAGCTTCAGGAGCGAGCGACCAACAGCGGCATGTTCGCCTTTCCGCCCCTCATCGACGTGAAGATCGATCAGCCCGAGTCGGAGCTCGTCATCGACAAGGACCGTGTGGCCGAGCTGGGTCTGTCCTTGCAGCAGGTCGGCGCCGACGTATCGGCTGCCCTGGGTGGTAACTTCGTGAACCGCTTCAACATCGAGGGTCGCAGCTACAAGGTCATTCCGCAGGTAAAGCGTAGCGAACGGCTGAACCCCGAGCAGCTTCAGGACATCTACGTCAGCGGGCCGGGTGGACGTCTGTTGAGCCTGGGCACGGTGGCCGAGGTTCGGGAAGGGGTAGAGCCCCGTTCGCTCAACCGCTTCCAGCAGCTCAACGCCGTCAAGATCAGCGGGGTCCCGACTCGACCCCTCGACGAGGCTCTGGGCTTCTTGGAGGCGCAGTCGGCCGAGATCCTGCCCTCGGGCTACAGCCTGGACTACACCGGCCAGTCGCGGCAGCTCCGAACGGAAGGCAATCGCTTCCTGCCCGCTTTGGGCTTGGCCTTGGTCCTCATCTTCTTGGTGCTCGCCGCCCAGTTCAACAGCTTCCGCGACCCCTTCGTCATCCTAGCGGGCTCGGTTCCATTGGCGATGTTCGGAGCCCTGATCTTCACCTTCCTGAAGATGCCCAACCCAAACCTTCCTTTCTGGACCGACGGATGGACCACGACCCTCAACGTCTATTCTCAAGTTGGGCTCGTGACCTTGGTGGGCCTGGTGGCCAAGAACGGCATCTTGATCGTCGAGTTCGCTAACGAGCTTCAGCGCCAAGGCAAGAGCAAGCTGATGGCGGTCCAAGAGGCCTCCGAAGTCCGGCTTCGTCCCGTGCTCATGACCAGTGTGGCCACCGTGGTCGGTCACTTCCCTTTGGTGTTGGTGAGCGGACCGGGTGGGCTGGCGCGCAACAGCATCGGCTTGGTTCTGGTCTCGGGCATGGCCATCGGGACCCTGTTCACGCTGTTCATCGTGCCCAGCATCTACATGCTGATCGCCAAGGACCGCTCGAGGGAAGTCGAGTCGACCCAGGAAGCCCCGGCTACCCTCGCGCCCAGCCCGAGCCCCACTGCCTGAACGGGGCCGTCCTCCCCCATTCTAGAGGGCGACCCACCTGAATGCCCGGTGGGGTCGCTGCCGGAAGTCCGGAGGGACGGTCCAGTCCGTGATCTCCTCCCAGCCCTTGCCGCCCCGAAACTCGAAGGCTTGATGGTTGGTCGAAAAGAGGATCGTCCCGCCCGGCGCCAGGTGCTGGGCTGCGGAGGTCAAGAGCTGGGGATGGTCATCTAAGAGCTCCAGCGAGTCTCCGCCCCAGCTCGCGGAACGGGAAGGGGGGTCGATGAAGATCAGATCCCAGGGCCCGCGGGCTTGGTGGTCGAGCCAGGTGCGGGCGTCGGCTTCGACCAGCTCACCTTCGGGCAGCTCGTTGGCCTCCAGGTTTCGTCGCGCCCAGTCCAGGTAGAGGCCGGATAGATCGACCGTCGTCACCCGGGCCGCGCCCCCTGCCGCTGCGGCCACGCTGAAGCTGCCGGTATAGGCGAAGAGGTTGAGGACGCGCCTGCCTTGGGCGTGTGCGCGAAACCAACGGCGAAGGGGCCGATGGTCCAAGAAGAGGCCGACGTCGATGTAGTCGCTCAGGTTGAGTTCGAAGCTCAACCCGTCCTCTTGGACCGGTCGACGCACGCCCTCCCGACTCAGTCGTTCGTAGCGCACCCCGCTGCCGGTTCGGCGGCGCTTGATGAACACCTCTCGGGCGCCAAGGGCGCCCTGGACCCCTGCGGCCAAGCTCGGCCAGTAGTCCGGGAGCTCGTCGGTCTGTCGTCGGTCGTAGCCGTGCAGCACCAGATCGGGTCCAAAGCGATCGACCGCGGCCCGCACCTCGGGGATGTCCCAGTCGTAGACGCGGTAGGCTTCCGTGTCTCCCAAGCGACGACGAAGCCGCCGTTCGTTCTTCCGGGCTCGGTCGCCGAGCATCTTGGCGTGGGCCGCGGGGTCGGGTGGACGGCTCATCGGCAACCCTCGCAAAGGAAACAAGGCTTGCCGACGGCCTTCGAGTGGGCCAGTTCGAGCCATGGCCCGGGCCGGACTCCTGCTGCTTTTTTCCTGGGCCGTGGCCTGCGGCGGCGTCGCTGATGACTACTGTCGGCAGCTAGAGGAGTGCGAGCTGTTGCGGGCCGGCGAGAGCTTTCGGGACTGCAGGGACGGCGTCGACGCAAACCTTGTCTCCATCTCGGCTTCGAACGCGTCGCTCTGCGAAGCGGCGTACGCGTCCTTCCAGTCGTCGAGCTGTACCGAACTGGCCGGTCCGGTGTCCACGTCCTCGGTGAGCTGCGCCGAGGTGCCCGATCTGTCGGTCAGCCAACGGAGTATCGCGACCGCCCGGGACGCCTGCGTCTTCTGCGTCTTCTAGATGAATGGCGGGCGCCACCGACCTGCGTGGCGCCCTATCGAAGGCGGTGGCCCTCGGCCGAAGCGGGGACGTCAGTCTCGACCGCGCCGACGACCCCGACCGCCGTCGTCGTCGAATCGACGTCGTCCCCGGCCGCCGTCGTCGAAGTCGTCGAAGCCGCCTCGTCGGCCGCCGCCGCGACCGCGGCCTCCGTCGCCGAAGCCGCCTCCACCGCCCGGTCCTCGTCCGCCCCCGCCTGGGCCGCGTCCGCCGCCGCCGGGTCCGCGCCGGTCCTCGGCTTCGTTCACCCTGAGCGGGCGTCCATCGAGTTCGGTGCCGTTCATGCCTTCGATGGCGGCCTGAGCCTCTTCGTCACTGCCCATGGTTACGAAGCCAAAGCCTCGCGGGCGCTGAGTTTCTCGGTCGAGGATGATCTTCGCCTCCCGTACCTCTCCGAACTGCGCGAAGGCAGAGGAGAGTCCCTCCTCGGAGGTTTGGAAGGACAGATTGCCCACGAATAGCTTGCTTCCCATTATCGGTCTCTCGTCACGGCCCGGTTCACGTCTCGGTTCAAACTCTCGTGGGGCCGTGTCCATCGAGAGCGCTTGGCAAAGTTCGCCGACTGCCCCGGTTCGTTCCGGCGACTTCGACGTAGGAAACTAAGCTTTCGGACATCGATGCAGGACTCGAGGGGCAGGTGGTCCGCTGAAGTGCGGCCTCGGCAAGGTGAGCCGCAGGCCACGAAGAGTCAAGGACGCAGACGGCATCAGCCGAGGCTCTACGAGCGCGAAAAGGCGGAACATCTCTCGCTGCCGCGTGTAGGTGGCATGCCCTAGGTTCGTGCGAAATAGATTGGGTGCGCGGCCCCGGTCCCCATAGTCCACGAGCAAAGTGTGTCCCCCGTCATGAACACGTCGCCGATGGCTCAGAGCCTCTCGCCACCGGGCTGGGTCGTGCCCAGGCCCGAGAAGCCGGTCCAGAGCACGATTGAGGGCCCTGTCGGGGGCCGAGGGGCTGGGTGTATCGCTCCCTTCGATGCCCCACTGCTGGACATAGTCTCCGTCTTGGGTGGTCAGGACGCCGCTCCAATGCCCGGCCTCGGCCCCGGACCCTCGGTGGTTGACGATGTGGAGCGGTCGAACGCCGGGATGGCGGGGCCAGCCATAGCGGGGAGGGGTTCCCAAAGTGACGACGTCGACGCCGCCCCTGGGGAGCGAGAGCCCAGGGGGGTTGGCGTCGCACACCTCCAGCAGACCTGGGCCGTGGCTGCATTCCGTGAGCAGCTGGCAGGCGAGGGCGATGACCTGGCCGCCGTGGCTGTGACCGATCAGGAGCGGACGTCGAGGCCCTCTACTTTGGAGGTCTTCGATGAGGGCGAGGGCCCCTCGGAGCCGAGACAGATGATGATTCTCCGAGCCCCAAACGAAGAGATGGGCGGGCACCTGGAGGGCCTCTTCGGCTAGCCGGACGTAGGCGGGCGTGAAGTTGCCGTGGTCTTTGAACACCAGATTGGTCGTGCCCTTCAGCAATGGACCGACCCGGGCTGACCAGTCGATGCTGGGGGCCAAGGTCTTCAGGGTGCTCGAGACCGAGATGGGGTCGTTCCCGACGAATGTTCCATGAATGAAGACGATGTGATCGATGCCGAGCTCGCGAAAGCGCCGACCGAAGCCGGCCATGCCTGCGCGCCAGTCCTCGGGCTGATCCGCGAGCTTCGGGCTCTTGGGAGTGCCCTCGTCTCCGGGCGGAGAGGGCACCAAGGTGAATGCGCTCGGAGGTAGGCTTTGGGTGAGGTCCTGAGGTGGGCAGACGAGCGGCTTTCGGCTTCGTCGCCAGAGGAGTCCCGCCCCGAGGAGCAGGACCAGAAGAAGCCCGGCCACGAGGAGCGTCATCCAGCGTCCGGGAGTAGTTCGCTCGACCTGCAATTGGAAGCTTCCTGCTGGTCCGAAGCTCCGCGACGGGGGATCTTCGCCTCATGAGTACCTGGGTCATCACCGGTGCCAACCGAGGCATCGGTCTCGAGATGGCGCGCCAGCTTTCCGAGCGCCACGAGGTCATCGCGGTTTGTCGAAAGGCCTCCTCTGAACTCGAGGCCTTGGGATGCCGTATCGAAAGCGCCGACGTGAGCGTGGCCGGCGACCTCGAAGCCCTGGCGGGCCGCCTGGCCGACGTACACATCGACGTCCTGGTGAACAACGCCGGCATCCTCGAGAGCCACGGTCTGCCCGACCTGAACCCCGACTCGATTCGCCGACAGTTCGAGGTCAACGCTCTCGGTCCCCTGATGGTGACAAAGGCCTTGATGGCGCGCTTCGCCCGCCCGGCCCGGGTCGCCATCATCACGAGCCGGATGGGCTCGATCGCCGACAATGGGAGCGGGGGCATGTATGGCTACCGCATGTCCAAGGCGGCGGTAAACGCAGCCGGCCGCTCCTTGGCCTTGGACCTCGCGCACTGCGACGTTGCCGTCGCCCTGTTTCATCCCGGCTTCGTGAAGACCGACATGACGGGTCAGCGCGGAAACGTGGAGGCCCGCGAGTCGGCCCGTCAGCTCATCGAGCGCATCCAAGGCCTCGACGCCCGAGCGGCCGGTCGCTTTTGGCATGCGACGGGTGAGGAGCTGCCTTGGTGAAGTCGAGGGCTCACAGAGCCCGATTCAGCAGAGCCTGATAGCGCTCGACGAAGGGCGGGTGCCGGGGCAGGTCGTTGTGCCCGCCGCCCTCGATGGAGACCCATTCGCTGCCCACGGCCCGCTCGTGGATGGCCTTGGCCATCCGGTCCGGGGCGATCGGGTCTTCGGTGCCCGAGAACACCAAGAGGGGAGAGCGCGTCCGTTCGGCTCGGGCCAAGTTGTCGTTGCGCTTGAGCTCTTCGTCGACCTCGAAGCGCACGAAGGGGTCGAAGAGCCAAGGGACCAACCCCCCGACGAGGTCGTCCACGTTGGACACCGGATTCTCGAGGACCACGGCGGCGGCGGAGCGTTCCTCCTCGACGAACATCGCGACGAAGGATCCAAGACTGTGGCCGTGGAGGATGAGTTGGTCCGGGTCAATCGCCAGCTCTTGGACCAGGTGATCGTAGACCGCGAGGGCGTCGGCTTCGAGGGCGGCCACCGAAGGACTGCCCGTGCTTCGACCGTAGCCTCGATAGTCGAAGGTGAGGACGTCCACGGGGAGCTTCAAAAGCGCGTCGAGCTGAGCGTGGGCTGTAACCATCAGGTAGCCGTTGCCGCCGTAAAGCAGCACCGTGCCTCGGCTGTCGGGCTTTCGGACATACCAGGCGTCCAAAGAGACCTTTGGGTCCGCGCCTGGGATCCGCAGCTTCTCCCTTGTGGCCCCCCGGGTCTGGAAGAAGTCGGCGTCGACGGTCTGTTTGACGTCGAAGGCGTCTTGCTCGCCGATCTGAATGGTCGTGCAGCTCGCCGCCCCCAAGAGGAGCCATCCCCAAGCCCGCATCCTCCAGCTCTTGCTGGCGAATCGGCCCTTCTGTCCATCGAACACCCCCCTTGGGAAACAATCCGCCCCTTGACGCCGGCGACCCGGTGGCTCTGATGGCGCCATGCGTACATTGGGCGCTCTGGCGATCACCTCCGTCCTCTGCGTGGGCTGCGGGTTCAATGCCGTGGTCGATGCCGATCAAGACGTGCAGGCGGCATGGGCCGAAGTGCAGAACCAGTATCAGCGGCGCGCGGACCTGGTGCCCAACTTGGTCCAGACCGTGAAGGGCGCGGCGGACTTCGAGTCCGAGACCCTCACCGCCGTCACCGAGGCGCGTTCCCAAGTGGCCGGTCTGAAGATCGACAAGGACACCATCAACGACCCGGCTGCGCTGGCGAAGTTCGAGAAGGCCCAGTCCCAGCTCGGCGGGGCCCTGTCCCGGCTGTTGGTCAGCGTCGAGCGCTATCCACAGCTCAAGGCGACCCAGGCCTTTCGTGATCTGAATGCTCAGCTCGAAGGCACAGAGAACCGGATCGCCGTGGCCCGACGGCGATTCATCGAGTCGGTCTCTGCTTACAACAAGATCGTTCTCCGATTCCCGAGCATGATCGGTGCCCAGCTTCGGGGCATGTCGACCCGTCCCACATTCGAGGCCACGGTCGAGAACGCGGAGCAGGCGCCGAAAGTCGAGTTTTGACGTCCGTCCTGTCTCTGCTCGCCCTCGGCCTGGGCCTGGGCCAAGCCGAACCCGCGCTGCCCGAGCTCCGCCGGGCCGTCACCGACGAGGGGAGGATGCTGTCCGCCTCCCAGGCCTCGGCCCTGGAGCGACGACTCCGCGCCTACCGTGATCAAACCGGTCATGCTTTCGCTTTGGTGACCATCCCTAGCCTCGAAGGCCTTCCGATCGAAGACTATTCGATCAGGCTGGCCGAGAAGTGGAAGCTGGGCGATGCGGACCGCGACGACGGTCTCCTGATGGTGATCGCGAAGGCCGACCGCAAGATCCGGATCGAAGTCGGCTACGGTCTAGAGGGGGCTATCCCAGACGCGATCGCCAAGCGGGTGATCTCGGACGTCATGGCGCCGTACTTTCGCCAGAACCAGGCCGGCATCGGCATCATGGCCGGCTTCGAACAGCTCATGCGAGCGGCCGAGGGCGAAGCGGTGGCCCCGGCCCCGGCCCCAACTCGCCGACGCTCCGTGGACCGACGCGGCCCCCAAAATCCAGCCGTCGGCGTCATCTTCCTCGTCATCCTCGCCCTCGGCTTTCTTTTCCGTCGACTCCTGCCCGCGGTCTTCTTGGCCATCATGGGCCTGCAGGCCTTCGGTTTTCCGGGCCTGGTCGGTGGTGCCCTGATCGGGGGGGTATTGGGGCTGATGAGCGGCGGAGGAGGCGGTGGCTGGGGCGGGCCCTTCATGGGCGGCTACTACGGCGGCGGCTTCGGTGGAGGCGGCTTTGGAGGCGGTGGATTCGGAGGGGGCGGCTTCGGTGGAGGCGGCGGCGGCTTTGGCGGCGGCGGCGCTTCGGGAGATTGGTGATGCTGAGCGAAGGCGAGCAGAAGCGAGTGTCCGAGGCCGTGGCCGCGGTGGAAGAACGGACGGCGGGCGAGATCGTCGTCCAGGTGGTCGCGGCCAGCGATGCCTATGCGGGGCCTAGACTTTGGGCTGCCGTGCTTGCAGGGGCGGGCCTGGCCGAGGCCGTCCTCCTTTTGGTCCCGTCACTCTCCAGTCAATACGACCTGCTCATCGCGGCTGCGGCCTCCTTGTCATTGTGGTGGGTGAGCGCCTGGCCGTCCGTGTTGCGCTTCGTCGTGAGCAGGGAGCAGCGAGCGACGGCTGTTCATCGCCGGGCCAAGGAGGCCTTCTTGGACGCTGCGGTCTTCCGGACCCGGGACCGAAGCGGGGTCCTGATCCTGGTCTCCATGCTCGAGCACAAGGTGGAGATCCTGGCCGACGACGGAATCCACGCCCGGATGGGCGTGGACGGTTGGACCCAGCACGTGCGCAGCATCGTGGAAGGGGTCCGAAGCGGATCCCTGACGGCGGGGCTCGAAAAGGCCATCGCCGGCATCGGAGAAGAGCTGGCTGCCGCTTTCCCCCCTCGTCCCGACGACGTCGACGAGTTGCCCAACGCTCCCATCGTCGACACCTAGTGCGGCCTTGTCCATGATGGGTCCGTGGGTCTAGACCCGGGGACCCATGGCGATGGAGTTCAACTTCGACGGTCTCGTGGGTCCCTCTCACAACTACGGGGGCCTGTCCTTCGGGAACATCGCGTCCCAGGCCAGCGAGGGCCAGCTGTCCAGACCCAAGGAGGCCGCGCTGCAGGGTCTGGCCAAGATGCGCTTGCTCCACGAGCTCGGCGTTCCGCAGGCCGTCATACCGCCCCACATGCGCCCTGACTTGGGGCTCGCTCGCCGTATCGGTTTTTCCGGAAGCGAGGGCAGGCTCCTTGCCACCCTGGCGGCGGAGGCGCCTCTCGTACTAGCCGCCTGCTACTCGGCCTCCGCGATGTGGACCGCCAACGCCGCCACCGTCTCGGCCAGCGCCGACACCCGAGACGGCCGGGTCCATTTCACCCCTGCCAACCTGCAGAACAAGGTCCATCGTTCGATTGAGCCGCCCACCACCCGCCGAATCCTGAAGGCCATCTTCGCGGACGAGGAACGCTTTGCCCACCATGAGCCGCTGCCGGGAACGGCCGCGCTCGGGGACGAGGGGGCCGCCAACCACACCCGTTTTGCCAAGGACCACGACGTGCCAGGTCTCGAGCTCTTCGTCTACGGCGAGAGCGCCGCCAACCCTTTCGGCCCCCGACCCAAGGTCTTTCCGGCTCGGCAAACCAAAGAGGCCTGCGAGGCCATCGTCCGCCTACACGGCCTCACGCCTTCCGGTCGCCTCATCCTTCAGCAGTCGCCCGAGGTCATCGACCAAGGCGTATTCCACAACGACGTCATCGCGGTCGGTCACCTGCAGACCCTTTTTGCCCACGAGAAGGCCTTCGAAGACTCCAAGGATCTCGATCGTCTCCGTCGGGCGGTTTCGAAGGCCTGTGGCTTCGAACTGAAGGCCATCGTCGTTCGCGAAGAGGACGTCCCGGTCGCGGACGCGGTGAGCTCATACATCTTCAACAGCCAGCTGGTGAGGACAGGGTCCGACAGGCTCGCGCTCATTGCGCCCATGGAGTGTAAAGAGAATGAGCGGGTCCACCGCCATCTCGAAGCGGTCGTCGCCGGTCCAGGCGGCTTCGACGAAGTGCACTACGTCGAGCTTCGGCAGAGCATGCAGGGCGGTGGGGGACCGGCTTGCCTTCGTCTCCGTGTTCCCATGTCCGAGGTCGAGGCCCAAGCTTTCGCGCCCGGGGTGCGATTCGGTCCTGAGCTCCATGCACGTCTACAGACCTGGGTCGAAGCCCACTACGTCGAAGTGCTCTCGCCTCGGGACCTGGCCGATCCTGCCTTCGTCGAGGGCTGCCGTGTCGCGCTGGACGAGCTGACCGGAATCTTGGGCCTCGGCGCCATCTATCCCTTTCAGCTCTGAAGCTGACCCTTCCTAAGGCCGATCTCCGTGGGGTAGCCTCCGGCCGTCAGTCGGTGGGATCCTCTCGAAGCATCTTCTTGCTGGACGGCGACGAGGGATCGCGCCGCCTCCTGGCCGCCGCGTTGCGGAGCTCGGGCCTGAGGGTCCAAGAAGCGGGCGATCCGCTCGGTCTTGGTGACGCGATGGCCGATCCCCGCTGGGCCGCCGTGGTGTGGGACCCGGCGAGCACGCCGTGGCTCGCCCTGGCCTTGGGGCTTCGAGGCCTCAGGGAGCGGGCCCCCAAAGCCCGTATCTTCGTTCTCGCCGACGGTCCCGAGGCGGTGGCGGCCGCCCGTGCCGGGGCCGACTCGATCGTTCCCAAGAGCCTCGAGACCTTCGGTGCTCTCATCGACATGATCGCCGGGGGCGACCCCCAGGCGTCCTTCGTGCCCCGCGCCCCTTCGAAGTTCGGGTCTTCGTCCTTGGCCGAGATCCGGCCCGATCGGGGTCCTGGGGATCAAGAAGAGCCCAGTCCGACCCGGGTGGAGAGAACGCCTGCGCCCGCCTCGGGACCGCCCAGCCCCACTTTGGTTGCGGAGCCGGCAATGGACAAGGCAGCCCTGGTCCATGATCTAAAGGAACCCTTGCGCACCATTCGACTCCTCCTCGAGCGCTGCGACCGTCGTTTCCGAGACGACCTTCCTCAGGAAGCCCGAGCCCTAATCCAGTGGGCCCAGCGATCGGCCGAGCAGCTGTCCATCGACCTGGACGTTCTGGAACAGGGCGGTGCACCCACCAGCTCGACCGATGTGAATGAAGTGTTAAGTGAAGCGCTGCGGAACTTGGAGGCGCTTCTGGAGGACAGCGGTGGACGGGTCACTCACGACGTGCTCCCTCCGGTTCGCGCGTCGCGCTCCGTCGTGCGGCGCATATTTGAAAACCTCCTCGGCAACGCGCTCCGTTATCCAGGGGCCACGGGGCCCGAGGTCCACGTCGCAGCCCAGGTCCTGCGGGGGGAAGGGCTCTTCAGCGTTCGCGACAACGGGCCGGGGATTCCGGATAGTCTGCGCCGGACCATCTTCGAGCCCGGCGTGAAAGGTGACACGGGCGGAACCGGGATGGGGCTCCACTTGGTCCGGACGCTCGTCGCCCGGGCAGGCGGCGAAGTGTGGTTCGACACTGTGGTGGGCCAAGGTACGACCTTCTTCTTCACCCTGCCGCTGGCCGAGAGAGGAGGGGAGGCCGAGCGGGCCTGAAAGCGGCGGGACCAAGACGGAAATTTGACGGTGGGATCCGATGCGCCGACAGTGCCGATGTCGGTGTTGACGCCACCTCGCAACATCCTCCTCCTCGAGGACTCAGACTCTGACGCGGCCCACGTCCAGGAGCTCCTGGAGGGCCTGTCCATCCAGCGTGCGTCCACCCTGGAGCAAGCCCTCCTGCTGGCCGGCCAGGGTGACTTCGACCTTGCTCTCCTGGACCTCCACGTTCCGGACGCCCAGGGCCATCAGGCGCTCCTGGCCTTCAAACGCTTCCATCCCGACATTCCCGTCGTCGTGATGTCCGGCACCGCCGCCGTCGAGACGGCGGTGCGAGCGGTGGAGCAGGGCGCGCAGGACTACCTAGTCAAGGGCCGGCTGGATCGCGAGCTGATCCGCCGCTCCATCCGCCACGCCCGCTCGCGCCACGAGCTCGCCCGTCGCTTGGTGGAGAGTGAGCGACGCTACGCCTTGGCCATGGAGGGCGCCTACGACGGACTGTGGGAATGGGACCTTGTCGAAGGCAGCCTCTTCGTATCCCGACGCTGGAAGTCGATGCTCGGGCACGAAGAGGACGCCGAGTTCAGCCACCCGGCCGACTGGATGGGACGGATTCACCCCGTCGACCTGCCCGAGGTCGAGCGCGCCATTCAGTCCCATCTCGATGGCGGCGTTCCCCACATCCACGTCGAACACCGCGTCCGCACCCGGGACGGGGCTCTGTTGTGGGTGCTGACTCGGGGTGTAGCCCAGCGCAGCCCCGCGGGCCGGCCGCTCCGAGTGGCGGGCTCGATGAGCGACATCTCTCGCTTCAAGCAGGCCGAGGCCCGGCTTCGTCACGAAGCGACTCACGACCGACTGACCGGCCTTCCAAATCGGGCCCTGCTCATCGACCGCCTCCAATTCTGCATTCAGAAGCGCCGCCGACAGAGCAGCTTTGCCGTGCTCTTCATCGATCTCGACCGCTTCAAGATGGTCAACGACACCATGGGCCACGCCGTCGGCGACGAGTTTCTACGGACCTTTGTTCGGCGGATCAGGCCTTTGGTTCGTCCGTCCGACACCTTCGCCCGGCTGGGCGGAGACGAATTCTGCCTGCTCCTGGAGGACACCCACGGCAGCGAGGATCCAGAAAGAGTGGCGGATCGCATTCACGCCGCCCTCCAAGAGCCGCTGGAGGTCGCGCGAAAGTCGCTCTTCGCTTCGGCGAGCATCGGCGTCGCGGACTCCAGTCAGAACTACCAGCGTCCCGAGGACATGATCCGGGACGCCGACATTGCGATGTATCGCGCCAAGGCCAAACGAAGCGGGAGCAAGCGAGCCGAAACTGCGGCCCACGGCGCCTTGGTGGAGCGTTTCGAGCTCGAGAACGAGCTTCGCTTCGCCCTGGACCGGGGGGAGATGTTCATCGCCTACCAACCCATCGTGGGCTTGGAAAGCCAGACGGTTCGAGGCTACGAGGCCCTTCTTCGCTGGCGTTCTCCTCGGCGGGGCGTGGTCAAGCCCGAGACCTTCATCCCCATCGCCAAAGAGATGGGGATACTGGGACACTTGGGACGCTGGACGCTGGGCGAGGCCTGCACGCAGATCGCTTCACTCGGCCGGACAACCGGCACGCGCCCGACCGTCAGCGTCAACCTATCGCCTTTGGAGCTGCTCGAGCAGGACCTGGTTGGCTGGCTCGAGAGCCTGCTCGAGCGGAGCGCGCTACCGCCGGAATGCCTTATCCTAGAGGTGACCGAGGACGTGCTTCTGGAGCAAACCTCCCGAGCCTTCCAGGCCTTCGCTGAGCTGAAGCGAACCGGCATTTCCATCGACCTCGACGACTTTGGCACCGGGTTCAGCTCCCTAAGCCATCTTCGCCAGTTCCCGGTCGACCGACTGAAGGTCGACAAGTCCTTCGTCCAGAACATCCAGACTCGGAAAGAGGATAGAGAGATCGTGCGGGCTATCGTGGCCCTGGGTCGGACCCTGGGAAAGCAGGTCGTGGCGGAAGGCATCGAGACCCAAAGCCAGCTCGCGGTGGTGCGTTCGATCGGCTGCGACTTCGGTCAGGGTTGGTACTTCGGTCACCCCGGGCCGCTTCCTCATCAGGATACGACCAGCGTCGACGTTCCGGTCATCGCCTTTGGCTCGAAGGGCTGAGGTTCAGCGTTCTCTGGTGGGCGACAGATGGCCCTCCGCGCTGGGGTCGAGGGCGACCTGGCCGCGCATCGACTCGGTTCGGGCATGAGCCCTTTCCGCGGCGCGGCGTAGGGCCCGTACCTGGTCCCGCACCACGGGGCGGGCGGCTCGCTCGCTCAAGCGACCCAAGATCACGGCGCCCATCCAAACCACGAGCGCTGGTCCCAAAAAGAGCGGAAGCTCCAGCAGCTGGATCCGTCCGAGCCCCCACGCCATGAACCCTTGGGCGAGGGACAGGCCGATGAGCAGTCGGAACGGGTCCATGACGCGAAGGCTATCACGCTCCGAGATCTCGCTTGCCACTGCTCGGCGCCGGTCTAAGCTCCGGACGATGGGAATCCCCAGCGGACGAGGGGGCGCTTTGGCCCTCTGTCTGGCGGCCTGCTCGTCCGGGACCGCGCCGCGCTATCGGACGGCCGAGGTCGTCGAGCGGGACCTCGTGGCGACCATCGAGTCTACAGGTCGGCTCCGGGCCCAGGGGAGGCGAGACTTACCAGCGCCGATTTCGGGCCTGGTCACCGAACTGTCGGTGGCGCCCGGCGACCGGGTCGAGGCGGGGGCTGTGCTCTTGGCCTTGAGCTCCGAGGAGGGGGCCCAGGCCCTGAACCAGGCCAGAGCCGAGGCCTCCGCCGCGGAAGGTCGGCTCCGACGGGTCCAAGTCCAGCTTGCCCAGGCTCGTCGCTCCCTGGACCGGACCCAGGCCTTGTTCGAGCAGGGTCAGCGCTCGGCCCAAGTCCTGGAGGCCGTTCGAGCCGAGGTCGCCAGCGCCGAGGCGAACACCGGGATCTTGACCGCCGAGCGAGAGGCGGCCCGGGCCCACCTGGAGGCCGCACAGGACGGTTCGCGCGCCGCCCTCCGTGCGCCCGGCCCCGGGGTCGTCTTGCGGGTCGACGTGGAGTCCGGCCAGCGGGTCCAGGCCGGAGGTCCACCGATCGTGGTCCTGAGCGCCGACCTCGCGACCCTTCACTTGGCCGCTACCGTCAGCGAGTCCGACGTGGGACGGGTCGAGGCCGGCGGCCGCGTCCGTTTCGAGGTGCCAGCCTTTCCGGAAGAGCGTTTCCTGGGGGTGGTTCGGAACGTCGGCCTCCTTGGCAGCGAAGAACAGGGGGTTGTCGCCTATCAGGTCGAAGTCGAAGCGGACAATCCGGAGGGCCGTCTTCGTCCGGGCATGAGCGCCGCCGTTTGGTTCGAAGTGGCCCGAGCCGATGGCGCCCTCGTCGTGCCCGAAGCCGCCCTCCGATTTCGGCCCCTTGGGGTAGAAATCGAAGAGGAGGCGCGTCGAAGCGAAGTCTTCGTGATCGCCGAGGGAGAGCTCCGGTCGGTGCCCGTCGTGGGCGGCCTCAGTGACGGGGCCTGGGTGGCGGTCAAGGGTGGACTGAAGGCCGGCGATGAAGTGGTGCTCGGCGTCGAGAACGAATCCGCTTCCAAAGAGGGGGGTTTGAGTCTTGGGGGTCGAAGGTGAGCCTGTCCGAGGCCTCTCCCGGCGCCCGCGCCGAACCCTGTTCTGATCCCCGTTCCGACGCGGTACGGGCGCGGAGCCTGACCAAGACTTACGGCCAGGGCGACGCCGAGCTGACCGTCCTCCACGGCATCGATCTCACCGTGAAACGCGGCGAGACCCTGGCCCTATGTGGTCCTTCCGGCTCGGGCAAGTCGACCCTTCTCAACCTCATCGGCTGTCTGGATCGCCCGAGCGGGGGACGGATCTGGGTCGCAGAGAAGGACGTGTCCTCCCTGGACCGGGTCGAGCAGGCGGCCATGCGTCTTCGGACCCTTGGGTTCATCTTTCAGAGCTTCAACCTTCTCTCCGATGCGACGGCTCTCGAGAACGTGATGATGCCCCTCGTCTACGCCGGCGTGGCAAGAAGCGAGCGTCGTTCGAGGGCCACCGAGGTCTTGGAGCGGGTTGGACTCTCCGAACGAAGCGATCACCTTCCGAGTCAGCTTTCCGGTGGGCAGAAGCAGCGGGTCGCCATCGCTCGGGCTTGCGTCACACGGCCCAAGATCCTCCTAGCCGATGAGCCCACGGGTGCCCTCGATACCAAGACCGGACGGGACGTCCTCGAGCTGCTGGACGAGCTTCATCGGCAAGACGAACTGACCATCATCATGGTCACCCACGATGATGAGGTCGCTGCTTGGGCGCAGCGTCGGATCGATCTCCGAGACGGGGTCATCGTCGCCGGAGGCGCGGCGGCGTGAACTCCACCGTCGGGCTGCTCTTGATCGCGGCGGAGCTCATGAGCTCAGCTTCGGTCTTGACCCTGAGCGAGGTCCGGGCCCGGGCGCTTGCCCAGGCGGGTTCGGACCAGGGTCCGAACTATGCGCGCACTCGGCTGGCCGAGATCCGGGCCAGTCGACGTCCCATGGTCGCGGCCAGTGTGGATCTGTCGGCGGCTCCGGGGGGGGAGCTCTTCACCGTCGAGTCGGTCGAGGGCGAACGGGTCGTGGTCTCGGCCATCAACGATGCCCGGGAGGGTCCCGAGGCTTTCGCGCCTCAACTTCGCTACGGCGCAATCATGGGCCTGGACTGGAAGGCCCACGACTTTGGCCGAACCGCAGCTTCGATTCGGGCCGCGGAAGCCGAGCTGCGTGCGGCTCGATTGGAGAGCGCGCTGGAGCGCGCGAATCTGGTTGAAGCCGTCGATATCGCCTACCTGGGCTGGCTCCAGGCCTACGCCCAACGCGAGCTCCAGCAGCGGGTGCTGTCGAGGGTCGAGGATCGAGTCGCCGTTCTGAGCCTGGAAGAAGCCGCCGGTTCGGCCAGCCTGTCCGAAGTGGCGGAGGCCGAGATCCGAGGTCTCGCGGCCGAACTCCAGAGCCTGGATGCCGAAGATGCGCTCGCCGACGCCCGGCAACAGCTGGAGGGCGCAGCCGGCTTCGATCTTCCGCCTCGGTCCGTCCCCGATCTGGCGTGGCTGGCGGCTCCGGCCGTCGAAGCCAAGGGCGGCCCCTCGCGCGCCGACATCTTGGCCGCTCGCCTGTCGGCGGCGGAAGCCCAGCTCCTGGCCGCAGGGCGCGCCAAGCGCGCGCGTCTCGGCGTGGAGGCATCGGCCGGACTCCGCGGACAGTTCGCCACCCCAATCCCGGTGTACCAGGGCGGGGTGGAGCTAAGGGTGCCCATTACGGACGGGGGCGTTGCTCAGGCTCGCGTCGAGCAGGCTCGGGCCGAAGCCGATGGTCTTCGACTTCGACTCCAGGACGCTCAGTCGGCTGAAGCCCGAAGCGCCCGCCATGCCGACGCAGGTCGAGCCCGGGCCGAAGCCCGGGTCGAGCTCTCAACACGGTATCTGGAGCTTGCCACCGATGCGCTGGACGGCGCCCGAACCGAGGCCGGTTCGCCCGAGGGCGACGCCCGGGTGCAGCGGGCCTGGGCTCAGGTCGAGCAGGCTCAGTCGACCCTGCTTTCGGCCCGAGTCGGTCGAGCCGAGCGTCTATTGGCCCAGTCGAGAAACGGAGCTCTGAGCCCGTCCCCGCCCCCGCCTGCTCCAAACTAACTAGGAAGCGCAGCTTCGGTGGCGCTCTAGTGCCTGCAGGACAGCCTGCGCCGCGTCCGGAGCCGACCATCGCCACAGCGCTTGGGTGCCGCCGGGAGGGGCGCGCAGGAAGGCGGCCAGCGCCTCCTCACTGAGCGTGTCGACCGAACATCCGGTTCCGGCGCCCGCCTCCTCGAGCATGGCTACGTTCAGACGCTGCTCGTCGTGCTCGGGGCGATAGATCGCGAAGAGGGGACGCTTCAGCGCTACGCACTCGCTGATGAGCTGACTCCCGGCCGAGGCCACGACCAGATCGGCTCGCTTCAGATGGTCGAGGAACTGCTCTCGATTCAGGGCGTGAACCTGGACCCTTGGCCTGTGCTCTTCCGCTGGGCGTCGGCTGAACAAGTGAAGCTCGTCGTCGGGTCCGACGACCCGGGTCACGAGGGGCAGGATCTCGGCCGCGTTGCCCTCGGAGAAGTACATCAAGATCCGCTTTCCGGGTCGGGGTTCGGCCACGGCCCGGAAGGGGCGAATTTGGCGGTCGAGGATCGGTCGTGCCAGCACGGTGCTCGCGTCCGAAGTCGGGAGGGGCACGAAGTTCACGGGTACGAAGTCGGTGGCGGGCCAGCTGGAGGCCTGGGCCTTGATCGCTTCTCGAAGCCAGGGGACCCGAGGGAGCTGGGCCGGACGCTGACACCGGCTGAAGACGAGGCCGTGGCCGACAGCAACTACGGGACAGCCCCAGAGCCGACCGGCCAGGACGCTGGGGTGGTCCCCGTCCGACACGATGAAGTCGGGTCGTCCGTCCCAGGTCGTGCGCACCGACTGGACCACCCGCTCGGCGAAGATACGAGCGGCCCCCAAGGAGGGACGGTGAGGCACGGAGGGTACGGGAACGAAGCGCTCTACAGCAGGCGCGATGACGGGGGCGGCGTCTTCCCCCCCGAAGGCGGTGACTTCGTAGCCTTGCTCGACCAAGGCTTGGATGATGGCTTCGGATCGGGTCGCGTGGCCTCGGCCGCGGCCATGCACGTAGTAGTGAACGCGCCGGCCGGCTCCTCCGCTCACGCGGCTTCGCCGTCCGATCGCCGCTGGGCTTCGGTCGGCGCCTCCGTCCATGCCGGCTGCTGCCGACCGTGCTTGTTGAGAGCGGAAGGGGGCCGAACCTGGCCCATGCTTCCCACGAAGGCATGGAGGGCCGTCCACCGTACGATGGGTTTCCATCGCCCCAGGGTCGACAGGTCGGGCTTGCTGAGTGCGCGGTGTCGGCGGGCCTGCTCGAAGGCTCGGTAGTACCGGTCGATGTGAGCCTGGCGGTCGGTTCGAGCCAGGGCGCTGCTTCGGGCAGCCTGGGCCAGCCGGTTCCGCCGCGTGGGGCCGCGGAGCAGGGAAACGACCTCGGACCCGAAGCGGGCGTTGCAGGCCGGTACGTCGGGTCCAGGGGGGAGGAGCAGGCCGTCGACGCCGTGCTGGATCTGTTGCGCGACACCCGCCTCGTCGTCGAAGGCCACGACGGGCAGGCCGCAGGACATCGCCTCGCTTATCACCTGTCCGTAGGTCTCGGACAGAGAGCCGTACGTGAACAGGTCGGCATGGTGGTACCAGCTCCGGACTTCGTGCACCGGGAACTCACCGGGGAAGAAGCTTCGATCGCCCACGCCCAGACGGGCCGCACGGTCTTGGAAGGTCTCCATGTCCGCGCCGTCGCCGACCAAGGTCAGGGAGGCCTCGGGCACGTGAGGCGCAACGTGCTTGGCGAAGATGTCGATGAGTCGGGAGATGTTCTTCTCGCGGACCAGACGGCAAAGGACCAAGATCCGAAAGCCCTTCTTGGCCCAGGCCGGATAGGGGTCAGGACCCGGGTCGGCGTCCAGCACTCGGGTATTGATGGTGCGCGGGATGACGTGAATCGGCACCGTCACGCCCAGGTTTCGCCAGTAGGTCTCGAGGCCTTCGGACAGAACCACCAAGCCGTCGCTCTGGTTGTAGATCTGGACTGAGAACTGCTCCGCCATGGGAACCAAGGTGTTCGCACACAGGCGATGCACGGCTTCGTTGCCGGCCCAGGACTCGGGCAACAGGGTGTCGTAGAGCCGACTGAGAAGGGTGGTGTTGACGGTGAGCAATGGGACGTTCTGGGTCGCACGCAGCCAGACGCCGGCGTCGAGCAGGTCGCTCCCGCTCTGGCCGATCATGACGTCGAACTGCGCATCCACCAGGCGGCGGAGGCTTCGACGGTTCGGAACCGGTAAGAAGAAGCCGGGCTGAGCGCGCATCGGGATGGAGGGCAAGAGAACGTGCCGCGCCGGCAACTCATTGGGGCGGGCGTTGGGGTCCCTGGGACCGACCAGGGTGACGTCGTGGTCCCGGCGACGGAACTCCTGGTGCAGAAGCTGGGCGGCAAAGGTCGAACCCGTGGCGTACGGAACGCGCACGTAGTCGCTCAGAATGGCGATGTGCTGAAACGGGCGCCGCTCAGGGGCCCGGACTCGCGTCACGGTCTCGAACATGGGTGCTCTCGACAAGCGGCGTGCATGTCCGATGCCCATGAAATCGAGTCCAGTTCTTTTCAAGGATTCGTCGCAAAAGGGCCTATCGAGACCGTCTCAGCCCGATCCAGGGGTCACGGACCGTGGCGGTACCACGACACTGTATAACTTTTGCCACAGTATCTCGGCCGCCGAGGCGAGCATCTTTCGTCCTAGGTGGGTCGGACCGGCGGGGCTCCGAGGTTCTCGTAGTATTCGAACAGCTCCCTGAAATGGTCATCGAGGGTTCGGACCTGGCTTCGGGCCGCGTTCAGGGCGGCGTCGAGCTCGGTCTTGTCCCGGCTCAGCAGGCGGCGAATGGCGGCGGCGCAGGCCTCGGGATCGCCGGCTCGGTAACGCTCAGAGACGGCCGGACTGGGGATTTCGGCCGCGCCCCCCGAATCGGGCACGACCACCGGCGTGCCTGCGCACAGGGCTTCGGCGACCACCAGGCCGTAGGTCTCGGCCGCGCTGCCGTGGACGAAGGCGTCGGCGCTGGCGATGGCGCGGGCCATCTCGCTTCTGTCGCGGGTGTAGCCAGCCACATGGACACCAACCGTTTGGGCCGAAAGGCGGTCGACCCGACGACGAGAGGGTCCGTCGCCGTAGATGACGAGGCCGATGGGCTGGGCTTGGCCCAGCCGACGCATGGCCTCGATGAGGGTCGGGAGTCGCTTCTCGGGATGATGTCGGGATACGGCCACCAAGAGTCGGCCTTCGGGTGACACGCCCGCCTCCCACAGCAGTCGACGTCGAAGCTCTTCGTTGGGCTGGGCTTCGGCGAAGGGTCCGGCGTCGATGCCGAAGGGGACGGAGCGAGCCGCGCTCATCCCCTGACCGCGAAGGCGCTTCTCCAGCCAGTCCGAGGCCACGACCGTGGTGTCGAACAAGCCGCTCAGACGGCGGAGCACAGACCAGATGGGTCCAAAGGCCCAGTCGACCGTGGCGGGACGGAACCACCGGTCGAAGGTGGTGTGGCCAAAGACGGCCACTGGGTCCTGGTGAAAGACGAGGCTCTTCTTGGCTGGACCCAGCCATCGGCCCGCGAACCACCCACCTCCGTACACGGAGGAGGCTTCCACGACGTCGGGCTTCTCGCGATCGAGCACCTCGTGCACCCGTCGCTCGTGGACGAAGAGCCGATAGCGATTGTCTCCCGGGACGGGGGGGCTCTCCACCCAGACGATGCGTCCGCCCTGCCTGGGTTCCTCTCGGCTCTCTTTGCCCGGTGCGACGATGACGATCTCGTGGCCGGATCGGGTACCGGCCGCCAACTTGTGGTCCAGATAGGTGCGGACGCCGCCGCCCTGCTCAGCGTAGAACTCGGCGACGTCGACGAGCTTCACGTCGATCCGCCTAACGCGGTCCCGATCTTTGGGGAAGCATGGGCTCGGACGAGTGCGTTGCCCCTTCGATGGTCGAACACGCGCTCTCTCTACTCCTCTTGACGGCGCTCCCTCCGGGCTTTCTGGACGGAGTCGCCGAGTTTTGGCGAATCGAAGATCCCGAGGCCGTGGACCGGGGCATGCTCGTGGTCGAGGCAGAGGACGGCAGCGCTCGGGGTCTGGCGGCCCATGACGTTCGAGTGGACGTGGTGCTTCGGGGATTCGTGGCCGAGACCCGGGTGCATCAGACCTTTCGCAACCCGACCGAGGTCTGGCTGGAGGCGAGCTACGTCCATCCGCTCCCTGAGTCGGGGGCGGTGGAGGCGCTGAAGCTCCGCATCGGGGACCGACGCATCGAAGGCCAAATCAAGGAGAAGTCGGAGGCGCGGCGGGTCTATGCTCGCGCCCGGGCTCGCGGCCAAGCGGCCTCCCTTCTCGAGCAGATTCGCGCCAACCTGTTTCGGACCAAGGTGGCCAACGTGCCCCCGCAGGGCGAGGTGGAGGTGGAGCTGGTCATCCGGGAGCTCCTTCTCTTCGCCGACGGTGCTTTCAGCTACCGCTACCCCATTCCGGTCACGCCGCGCTTCAACCCGACTTCGTCCCCGCCTTCGGAGCAGCCCACGTCATGGGCTTTGGGTTCGGTCGGGGCCGGTCCTCGGATTCGAGTCGACTTCGAGCCCGGCCTCCCCCCCGCTTGGACGACGGCGAGCCACGCCCTCGCCGCCACGGACCGTGGTCTGGAGGTGGTCGAGCCTTCGAGCGCCCAGGACTTCGTCCTTCGTTGGGCGCCGGCGGTCTCGGACGCCAGTGTGGCCATGGGCTTCCGGGAGGTCTTTCAGGGGCAGACCTACGCCGCCATGATGGTCGTTCCTCCGGCGCCCGAGCGGCAGCAGGCGAGGGCCCGGGAGATCGTCTTCGTCATCGATACTTCGGGCTCGATGGGTGGGCCTTCTATCCTGCAGGCGAAACGCGCCCTGCAGCTCGCGCTGAGCCGACTTCGGCCCGAGGACTGCTTCGACGTCGTGCGCTTTGCGGCCGACGCCGAGGCCATGTTCGGGACCTGCCGCTCGGGTCGTCGACCGATGGTCGACCAAGCGCAGAACTGGGTTTCCCGGCTCAGCGCCGGCGGCGGTACCCACATGGCGCCGGCCCTTCGCTTGGCCATGGGTTCGGGGCCCAAGGAGGCGGAGCGTCTGAAGCAGATCGTCTTCATCACTGATGGCGCCGTCGGAAACGAGCCTGAGCTGCTGGCGCAGATTCGAAGAGAGCTCGGGTCGGCTCGACTGTTCACCGTGGGGATCGGCGCTGCGCCCAACGCTGCTTTCATGCGAGACGCGGCCCGTTTCGGACGGGGACGGTTCAGCTTCATCGGGGACCTGGCCGAGGTCGAGGCCCGAATGAGCGAGCTCCTGGTGAGGCTGGAGAAACCGGCGCTGACCAGTCTGAGCGTAGATTGGGGGGTCTCGAACCCGGATCAGGTCCCGGCTCAAGTCCCCGACGTCTACGCCGGGGACCCGATGCTTCTCGTCGCTCGCTTGTCGGGTGACGTGGACGCGGTTCAGGTTCGGAGCGAGGACGGGTGGTCGAAGCGAATTCTCTTGGCTCCGGGGCCTGGTCTTCACCGCCTCTGGGCCCGGCGGCGAACGGAGGGCCTCTTGGATGAAATATCCATGGGCGGCGCGCGGGCAGCGCTCCAGGCTGAGGTTTTGCGACTCGGACTGACCCACGAGATCGTCACCCCCTACACGAGTTTCGTGGCGGTGGAGCAAAGGCAGCTCCGACCGAATGGGGCGCCGCTTCGCGCGCGAACCGTTCCGACGCCGACGACGGGACAGCTGCCTCGGGGGGGCAGCGGGTTTGCGTGGCTCCTGGCCGCGGGCCTTCTGTGCGTGGTCTTGGGAGGACGCCTGTGGCGCGAGGCCTGAACGGAGTCTTTCTCCTGGTCGGAAGCGTCCTCTTGGCCTGGGGGGCTTACATTCCGGCCAAGGCCTGGCTCGGGCAGCAGCTCTTGGAGCGGGCCTGGAGAGACGGACGGGTTTCCGGTTCCCTGGTCCGTCCCTGGGCCTGGGCTGACCTTGCGCCGGTGGCCCGCTTGTCTTTCGAGGATGGGGCGGCACTGATAGTCCTTTCGGGTGCGACCGGACAGAGCTTGGCCTGGGGGCCGGGCCATGTGGACGGCACCGCTTGGCCGGGCGAACCAGGCAACGCCGTCGTAGCCGGTCATCAGGACACCCACTTCGCGCGGCTCCAGGCCATCGAGGCGGGTGCGATGCTCGAGGCGGAATCGCTGCAGGGGATGCGGGCCCGGTACCGGGTTCGCTCCACCCAGGTCGTGATGGACTCGGACCTGCGCTGGCTCGCGCCGGACTACGACGGCCTGACGCTGGTGACCTGCTTTCCCTTCGGCGGACCGCCCGGCGGGCGAGCGCGCTTCGTGGTGCGGGCTGACCGCGTAGACCTTCCCGATTTGCCCCGAAGATCCCGAAGGATTCCGCTCCGAGTGTGGACAGCTCTGAATCGGGGTGCTCTATACGCCCCCGGAGATTCCACGTATGAGGATGGTCATCGCCCGAGAACGGGGCGACGGTGAAGACCGGGTCGCTGCAAGCCCCGAAACCGTCAAGAAGTTCGCCGCCCTGGGCGTCGAGACGACGATCGAAGCGGGGGCCGGAACCAGCGCCAACTTTGCCGACGCGGCCTACGAAGCAGCCGGCGCGCAGGTCGTGGCCGAGAGTGAGCTGCCCGCCGCGCTGAAAGAAGCCCGCATCTTGGCCGCCGTCGGGCCCGAGGTGCCGTCTGCGCTGACCGAAGCCCTGCCCGAAGGCGCCTTGTTCGTCGCCTTTTGCGACGCCTTTAGGCGCCTGGACGCGGTAAAGGCGATGGCCGCCCAGAAGATCAGCACCCTGGCCATGGAGCAGGTCCCCCGGATCACCCGGGCTCAGTCCATGGACGCCCTGTCGTCTCAGGCCAACATCGCTGGCTACAAGGCGGTGCTGGTTGCGGCGGCCAAGCTCGACAAATACTTCCCTCTACTCATGACCGCGGCGGGTACGGTTCAGCCGGCCCGGGTCGTCATCATGGGCGCCGGCGTGGCCGGGCTCCAGGCCATCGCCACCGCCCGTCGTCTGGGCGCGGTGGTCGAAGTCTCGGACATCCGTCCCGAGGTGAAGGAGCAGATCGAGTCCCTGGGCGGAAAGTTCATCGAACTCCCCATGCAGGAGAGCGGCGCGGGCGAAGGCGGCTACGCCAAGGAGATGGGAGAAGAGTTCCTCCGCAAGCAGCGAGAGATCGTGTCTGAGCGGGTCGCCCAAGCCGACGTGGTCATCACCACCGCCCTCATCCCCGGGCGACCTGCTCCAAAGCTGGTCCCCAAGGAGATGGTGGAGCGGATGCGGCCGGGCGCCGTCATCGTCGACCTGGCCGTGTCGCAAGGCGGGAACTGCGAGCTCTCCGAGCCCGGCCAGGATGTGGTCCACCAGGGTGTGACCATCGTAGGGGCGACCAACCTGGCCTCCGAGATGGCCCACGACGCGAGCCTTCTATACTCCCGCAACATTCTGGCCCTTCTCAAGCCCATGATCAAAGACGGAGAGCTGACCGTCGACCTTGAAGACGACGTCGTCGGACCCTCGCTGTTGGTGCATGGCGGCGAAGTGAAGGCGGAGCGCGTCAAGGCGCTCATGGAGAACAACTCATGACCATGGAACTCGGGGCCATTTGGGTCGCCCTCTTCATCCTCGTGCTCGCCACCTACGTGGGCTTCGAAATCATCACCAAAGTACCGCCCACCCTGCATACCCCCCTGATGAGCGGGGCCAACGCCATCAGCGGCATCACTCTGGTGGGCGCCATCGCGGCGGCCAAGACGGCGCCGCCCAACGTGTCCAACGTGCTCGGCGGCCTCGCCGTGGCGCTCGCCACCATCAACGTGATCGGTGGCTTCCTGGTCACCAACCGCATGCTCCGCATGTTCAAGAAGAAGAAGTAGCCATGGACGTAAAAGCGACCCTCGTGCCCGCGCTGTACCTGCTGTCGGCCATCCTTTTCATCAACGGTCTGAAGCAGATGACGCGGGTGAAGACCGCGGCCAACGGTAACCTCCTCGCGGCGGCGGCCATGCTCGTGGCGGTGATCTCGACCCTGCTCGACCTCGGCAGCATCGACTACCGCTGGATCCTGGGCGGCCTCGTCGTCGGCGGCCTCATTGGTGGGATCGCCGCAGTGAGGGTGGAGATGACCTCGATGCCCGAGATGGTGGCTCTCTTCAACGGCTTCGGCGGCGCTGCCTCGGTCCTGGTGGCGCTGTCCGTCTTCTGGGGCGACGTGGTCGAGACCCAGGCCGGCGGTACGCCCTGGTCGGTGCTGGGCGGCGTGCCGGCGGTGACGGTCTGCTTGTCGGTCTTCATTGGTGCCATTACCCTGACCGGAAGCATCATCGCCTTTCTCAAACTGCAGGGGAAACTGAAGAAGGGCGCCCCCATTCTCTTCCCCGGGCACCACGCCATGAACGCCCTCCTCATCTTGGGCTCCTTGGGCGTGTGTGTTTGGTTCGTCGGTTTCGGTTCCGGGGAACAGGCGGTGATCGCAGGGCTGGTCCTGACCGGTATCTCCCTCTTCCTCGGCATCATGTTGGTGCTGCCCATCGGCGGCGCGGACATGCCGGTCGTGGTGTCGCTCCTGAACTCCTACTCGGGCATGGCGGCGTCGGCCGCCGGCTTCGTCATTGGCAACCCGCTCCTCATCATCGCCGGCGCCATGGTGGGCTCGGCCGGACTCATCCTGACCCAGATCATGTGCGTGGCCATGAATCGCTCCCTGATGAACGTGCTCCTGGGGGGCTTCGGCATGGACGAAGCCTCGGCCGGAGACAATTCGGAGTATACCAACGTGAAGTCCACCTCCCCTGAGGAGGCGGCCATGGTGCTCGAGACCGCAGAGTCGGTCATCGTGGTGCCGGGCTACGGCCTCGCCGTCGCCCAGGCCCAGCACACCGTCCGGGAGCTCGCGAGCATTCTGGAAGAGCGGGGGACTCAGGTTCGCTACGCCATCCATCCCGTGGCCGGACGGATGCCCGGCCACATGAACGTGCTGCTGGCCGAGGCCGACGTGCCCTACGACCAGCTGGTGGAGATGGACGAGATCAACGGCGACTTCAAAAATACGGACGTGACGATCATCGTCGGTGCCAATGATGTCGTGAACCCGGCTGCCCTCGACGAAAAGACCAGCCCCATCTACGGGATGCCCATCCTCAACGTGCACGAGTCCCGAACGGTCTTCGTGATCAAGCGCTCCTTGAGCCCCGGTTACGCCGGCATCAAGAACCGCCTCTTCGAGATGGACAACAACATGATGATCTTCGGCGACGCCAAGAAGATCCTGCAGGGCCTGGTCAACGAATCCAAGGAGCTCAGCAAAGCTGCGTAGTCTTGGGGGCCCGGTCGCGGCGGAGCCGCGCCCACCCCTCTGCGTTCGCTTCGCTCACTGCGTGCGACTCCGACCGCTGCGCGGTCTCCGCTGCTTTGCGAACTTGGGGGCCCTGCTCGGGGGCCTGGTGTACCGAGAAAGAGCTACGTCATCCGGCCTTCAGCGCTGGCTGGGGGGCGGCGGCGCCGCGTTCGGCTGGGCCGGACTCGTTGTACCGTTCGCCTGTGAGTCGGCGGATGAAGGTCCGGGTCCGCTGGGACAGGTAGCAGCTCGTGAAACTCAACGAGAGTTTGGGGTCCAAGTAGGGATTCTTTAGACCGCCCAGGCTGACCAGGGTCAGGATCTGTTCGGCAACGCTGACCGGACAGCCGGGGATGCGGATGACGTCCTCCTTCCGGTTCATGAACATGTTCCTCCCGACCTTGAGCATCTTGGCGAAAATGTCTTCATACCTGGCATCCAGGGGCTCGAGGGTCGAGCGGTCTTTGTAGAGGCTGTCGAGCTTCACGAGCTGTTCACCAATTTGGCCTTCGTACTGGGTGCAGTCGCCGATGAAGACCACCTTTTCGCCGGGCTGGGCATCGATGGGACCTTCATGGTGGCCGAAGACGATGTGCACGGGCGGGAGCTTCTCATCGGTCTTCTCGTCGAAGAGGCGCACGATCTCGATCGCCTCCTCCATGGCGCCGGGGCATCCGCCCCAGCAATAGACCTTCTCGGTCCCGGGTGGACGACCGCCGTAGGCCCGGATGTTGGTGCCCTCGAAGTAGTCTTCGACCCGAATGAGGCCGACCTCGAAGCCCTCGGCCCGCAGCTGGGCCTGCTCTAGGTTCAGGTCTCCTACTATGTCGATGTCGTCGAGCTTGGTCGGACCGAAGCCTCGCTCGTGGGCGAGGCGGATGTGATCCACCTCCATGGGGTCGACACCGATGATGTGGCAGCACACGGCGTCGAATGCGACTTGGTTGTTGCCCATAATGACCAGGTTCAGATCGAAGGGGACCGGCGTGAGCATTCGGCCCTCTCCGGCCACGATGGCATCGGCGGCGATGAACTGGGGCTGCACGATGTACTGAAGGTCGGCGACCTTTTCATCCAAGAGGTGGTCGTGGTCGATCAGCCGGTGACGGTCGTCCTGGATCCCGATGTAGTTCTTCATGCTGAAGGTCACCGTGGTCCAGGGGTGCGCTTTGAACTTGGGGCAGTTGACGAAGAAGTCGGCGCGAGCGACTGGCTTCGGAGTGAACAAGCGGTCGCGTAAGCGGTCGCGATGGGTGAGGGGGATTTCGACCTGGGGCTCCTCGTCGAAGTGATAGAGCTTGGCCCCGTTTCGCTTGGCGACGGAATAGTAGCCTCCGTGCTTGTACGCGTAACGGGTCGGTACGGTGATGCCGCATCGCTCCCCCACCGCGAGCTCGCTCATGTCGCCTTGGTCCCGTTCTCGAAGCGCCTGCAGAACGCCTTCGGCGAACTCGGGTCGGGTGAATGCGTTCTCGAACATCGGGCCCGTCGTGACGAGGTTGGGCTTGACCAGGGTTCGGCCGAACGGCCGCAGCTTCAGGGTGGCGAGCCCCTCGGCGACGAGGCGGCGAATCACCGGCGTGTGGTACGCATCGCAGTGGCGGAGGATGACGGTGGGCCGCATCACATGCAGGGTACCATCGGGCGCGTGGAATGCTCCCCATGGATTGAGAGGCGTAGCCTATCCTTCTGCGATGGCTTGACATTTCGCCATATTTAGACTCATTCTAACTCAGCCATGAGCAAGTTGAACAAGACAAAAAACAACGACCTACCCGAGCACACGCGCGAGGCCATGGTGGACCTTCTCAACGCTCGCCTCGCCGACACGATGGACCTCTTCAACCAGACCAAGCAGGCCCACTGGAACATCAAGGGGCCGAGCTTCATCGCCCTCCATGAGCTTCTGGACTCGGTGGCCGAGCACTTCGAGGAGTACAGCGACACCATCGCGGAGCGCTGCGTGATCCTCGGAGGCGTGGCCCAGGGTACGACCCAGAGCATCGGCAAGAACACCAGCATCGCCGAGTTCCCTGCCGATCTGCAGGCCCAGAACCCGGTCATCGATACCCTGTCCACGCACGTCGCCGACTACGGCGCCAAGCTTCGCAAGGCCATCAACGCCGCCGACGAAGCCGGCGACAAGGACACCGCCGACCTATTCACCGAGGTCTCTAGAGTGATCGACAAGGACCTGTGGTTCCTGGAGGCCCACCTCTACGGCTGAAACGTACTTGGGGCCCGGCTCGGGCTGGGCCCGAGCCACCCCTCTGCGTTCGCTTCGCTCACTGCGCGCCTACGGCAGCTCTACGCGCTGCCTCCGTCTTGCGAACTTGGGGGCCCGGCTCGGGCGGGGTCCGAGCCACCCTGCTACGTTCGCTCCGCAGAGCTCGTGCTTCGCCCGACTCTGCTCTACTCACTGCGCCTTCGTTCCGGCCTCTACGCGGCCTCCACTTCGTTGCGAACTTGGGGGCCCGGCTCGGGCGGGGCCCGAGCCACCCCTCTGCGTTCGCTTCGCTCACTGCGCGCCTCCGGCAGCTCTACGCGCTGCCTCCGTCTTGCGAACTTGGGGGCCCGGCTCGGGCGGGGCCCGAGCCACCCTGCTACGTTCGCTCCGCAGAGCTCGTGCTTCGCCCGACTCTGCTCTACTCACTGCGCGCCTACGGCAGCTCTACGCGCTGCCTCGCGGGCCCATCCATCACAGCCGGTGGCGGTCGCCGGAGCGAGCGATGGACATCCCGCTCGCGACGACGGAGCGAGCTGCGGGGCCCTCGGGGTCGAGGGCGGGGTTGGTGTGGTTGAGATGGATGAACCTGATCTTCCGCCGCTCCTTCTCGTCGAGACTGCCGAATCGCTTCAAAGACTCGGTGATGAAGGGGTGGGGGATCTCGGCCATCGAACGATGGGGGAGCTCACCCTCTGCGAAGAAGGTTCCGTCCAGCAGGGCGACGTCGACGGAGCGGATGACGGCCTCGATCGGCGGTCGTTCCCCCCAACGACTCCATTTGTCGACGTCGGGAATGAAAGCGAGCCCGCGGTGTGGACCGCGCACGATGAACCCTACCGTTTCCGAGAACTCGTCGCGGTGGGGGACGAGCAGCGGCGTCACCGACAGGTCTTCTCGGAGCTCGACTGGAACCCCGGGCTTCATCGTCCGCAGGCTAACCTGCTCGAGCTCGACGAGCTGGCTCCAGGGACCGTTGCTGCGCAGGAAGGCCGACATCCGGGGCATGACGTACAGGGGGAGGGACCGGGTGGACATGGCCTCGCGCCCCAAGTGGATTAGCCCGCTGTAGTGCCCCATGTGGGCGTGGGTCAAAAAGAGGCCGTCGAGCGGCCGGCCTTCGGATCCTGATGTGGAAGCCGGCCCGGTGGCCTCGTCCAAACGATGAAGCTGCTCCGGGAACGCGGGGGTCGCTTCGATCATCCATCGCTTGCCGCAGCGGGGGTCGACGATGGCTATGCTTGCGGGGAGCGCTCGGCGCTGTGGCCGCCAGCGCTCTGGATCTCGGACGCCGGCCTGGGGCGCGCCCGCGTCCTGGGCGATGCCGAGCACGATTACGTAGGGCACGTTCAAGGACGAAGGCAGCTCGGCCGGGAGCCAGGCGCACAGCAGAAGTTCGAGCATGGTTCCCGAGTCGCCCGATCGGGCGTGGGGCAGCAAGGGACAGAGACTCAGTCTCCGTCCTCTTCACAGTCCATGGACAGGCTCCCGTGATGGGACCGGATTGATGCAGTTGGCGCCGGGGTTGTTGCGCAGCCGCTAAGAAACGCGATGAGGCAGGTCAGGGCAAGCCGCATGCGAGATGGCTTAACGCGACTATTCTCGACGGGCGAATAGATGACGGACGGAAGACGCCCTCAGGTGTCGAAGCCGATGCGCTTCGTGCGCGGACCCTCCTGCTTCAGGGTACCCTCCATCTGGGCGAACTGCGCGCTCGCCTCGGGGGTGACCGAAGCCCGCGTCTCTTCTAAGGCCCGCTCGAAGGTGGTCAATGGGACCTCGTGGGCGTTCAGGCTCCGTTTCAACGCCAGGAGTCCGGCCCGTCGGACCAGGTCTTCGAGGTCGGCGCCCGTGTAGCCTTCGGTTCGTTGGGCCAGGCCAGCACGTCGACGTCGGGGGACAGCGGCATCTTCTCGGTGTGGATCTTCAGGATGTGCAGGCGGGCGGCCTCGTCGGGGACGGGAACGTAGATGAGCTCGTCAAAGCGGCCCGGGCGCAGGAGCGCCCGGTCGAGAAGGGTAGGCTGGTTGGTGGCACCGATGACCACGACCCCCTGGAGCTCCTCCAGGCCGTCCAACTCCGCCAGGATCGTGTTCACGACCCGTTCCGTCACCGCCGGTTCACCGATGCTTCCGCCCCGAGCTGGGGCAAGGGCATCAACCTCGTCGATGAAGATGACGGTGGGGGCGACCTGACGAGCCCGCTCGAACAGACGAGCGACCTGCTTCTCCGACTCTCCGTACCACTTGCTCAACCGATCGCTGGAGCGGGTCGAGATGAAGTTGGCCTCGGCCTCCTTGGCTACCGCTTTGGCCAAGAGGGTCTTGCCGGTGCCCGGAGGGCCGTAGAGCAGGAAGCCTCGAGCCGGGCGAACGCCCATGCGGCTGAAGGCTTCGGGGTGCTTGAGCGGAAGCTCGATGCCCTCCCGAAGCTGCGCCTTCGTCTTCTCCAATCCCCGATATCGGACCAGCTCAGACTCGGGCTCTCGATCATGATCTCTCGAAGCGCGCTGGGCTGAACGCGCTTCGAGCCCCGACGGAAGTCCTCGCCCGTCACGAAGAGGCCTTAAAGGACCTCGGCCGGAATCTCCTCGGCGTCTAGGTCGATCTCCGGGAGCTTGCGGCGCAGCGCCTCGAGCGCGGCTTCCCGGGCCATGGCCCCCAGGTCGGCGCCTACGAAGCCGAAGGTTCGACGGGCCATCTCCTCCGGATCGACGCCTTCCCCCAGAGGCATGCCCCGGGTGTGGATCTCTAGGATCTCCGGGCGTCCCAGGGTGTCGGGCACGCCGATGGTGAGCTCTCGATCGAATCGACCGGGCCGACGCAGGGCCTCGTCCAGCGAGTCACGTCGGTTGGTGGCGCCGATGACGATGACGTTTTGCCGGGGATTGAGCCGTACACGGAGGTCGACGCGACGTCGCCGGCCGTGAAGGGGCGACCGACGAAGGTCCGCTTCAGGGCGTCGCCGGAGCCACGCAGGTGGACTTGTTCTTGGGCTGGGCCGAAGACCACTCGGCGTGCATCCTTGGGTTGAAGCGGGCGAAGGAGGACCTTGTCGGCCATGCCTACCCCTGCGTTGTGTCGAATCAGACCGTCCAAGCGGATGATGTCCAGGCCCGAGTCCTGCTCATACGGGGGGACAGCGATAGCGCCGGTCGGCCGCTTGCCTTCGATCTGAACCAGCTCGCCCCCGCGCAAGCCGAGTTGCTCCAGGGCGCTCTGGCTGATGCGCGCCACGCCCTTGCCGACGTCCTGGTTGACGGCCCCGGCGACCTGAAGCTGCACCGCCTCGCCCATGCTGACTGGTCTCGGGCCCCCCTCCCGGTGTCAAACCACCGGCGCTCACGCATCCTTTACGGGGTAGGACAGCGAATACGGGCGCGGACGACGATGGATCTTCGCGGTCCAGATTTTGTCCGGGTCGAGTTGTCGAATCATCCTTTACGTCGCCGCGGTCCGCCCCCAGGATGCGGATATGGGCGGTTTCCGCATTGATTGGGCCCCGGTTGAGGGCAGAGACTGGACGGAAAGAGCGGATCGATTGACCGGTCAACTCTTGGTGCCGGCGCCGGAGTATGGGCTGTACTCGGTCTTTCTGAGCCAGCTTTGGTCCATGTCCAGGGCCTTGGACAAGGCCTTGAATGGCCACGATCTGTCCCTTCTTCGGAAGGGCAGCGACAGTCGCTTCAGCGATCGACTGGAGACGGAGCTCAAGAGCATCGGCGGAGGTCCATCCCCGCTCATGTCGGCTACGCGGGCCATTACGGACCGTATCGCCCAGGTCGAGAAGGAGGAGCCGCTGCTCCTGCTCGCCCACGATTTTGCTCGTGCCTCTCGGGACCCCAACGGAGTGGGGGCCACGGGACAGCTGGCCCGACTGATCTTGGATCGAAGAGAAGGCGAAGGACGGGTGGGCTATCTCCCCGACCCCTTCGAGCCTTTCTTCGACGCCTTGGAGCGCATCGACCTCCCGCCTCTGCTTCGTCGACGGCTCCGTGAGGAAGGCGTTCGCGCCCAAGGCCTCAACCTCCGCTTCGTTCGGGAAGTGCACCAGACCTACGTCGCCCAGTAAGCGTATCCCCCCCATTAAGCCAGCTCACACGAACCGGTCCGTTGACCAGCTTTCGTCGCATGGGCCACTCCCCGGCGGTCGTGACCTCGCTGCAAGATCGGGAAGGCAACGTGGCTCTTCCCCAAGAGGAGCTCCCTCCGACTCATCCGCCCAGCCGGCAGGGCCACCCAGCCGGCCTCTGGGTCCTGTTCATCACCGAGATGTGGGAGCGCTTCTCCTACTACGGGATGAGGGCTTTGCTGACCCTGTACCTGATTCAGAGCACGGCCGATGAGCTCAACCCAGGCTTCGGTTGGACCAAGGACAGCGCCTACAGCCTCTACGGTTACTACACCTTCGCCGTTTACCTGACGCCGATCGCGGGCGGATGGCTGGCGGACCGCTTCCTCGGCACCCACCGCTCCATGCTGATCGGAGGGTGGATCATCGCCGCTGGCCACGTGACCTTGGCCTTCACCGAGTTCTTCGGGATTACGGCCGGTCAGGCGGTGACGCTGCAGACCAGTCCCGGCGCCCTGATCACCTTCGTGGCGGGGCTCGCCCTCATCGTCATCGGCACCGGTTTCTTCAAGCCCTGCGTGAGCGTCATGGTTGGCCAGCTCTACGCCAGCAATGATCCCCGTCGGGACTCGGGATTCACTATCTTCTACATGGGCATCAACCTTGGCGCCTTCCTCTCGCCTCTGGTCGCCGGGACCCTGGGCGAAAAGGTGGGCTGGCACTGGGGCTTTGGCGCGGCGGCCGTCGGCATGGTCCTGGGCCTCATCTGCTACCAGTTCCTCCGCCCCCGCTACCTCGAGGGCATCGGTCTTCCACCCACCCACGGCAGCCAGGAACCGACCAGTGAGGCCGAACGAAAGGCCTGGGAAGAGGACGAGTACGAGCAGAAGCGTCCGCTGACCTCGGTCGACTTCCAGCGGCTGGGCGTCATTCTCATCCTGGCCCTGCTAGGGAACATCTTTTTCTGGACCGCCTTCGAGCAGGCCGGAACCTCCCTTAACGTCTTCGCCAAACAGACCACCGACCGGACCATCTACGGGATGCTGAGCGATCCCTTTCCCGCGACCTGGTACCAGTCTGTTAATGCCCTCACCATCGTGCTGACCGCGCCCCTCTTCTCGGTCCTCTGGGTCTGGCTGGATCGGCGGGGTGCGAATCCGTCGACCCCCATGAAGTTCGCGTGGGGCCTGTGGCTGCTGGGCCTGTCTTTTCTCGCCATGGTCGCCGGTGCCTTCGAGGCCAAGAGCGGGGGCCTGGCCGGACCGCAGTGGCTGCTCGTCGCCTACATCGTCGTCACTTGGGGCGAGCTCTGCCTGTCTCCGGTCGGGCTTTCGATGGTGACCAAGCTCGCTCCCAAGCGGCTTCAGGCCATCATGATGGGGGTCTGGTTCCTGTCCTTGGCCGCCTCGAACTTCGTGGCCGCCCAGGTGGCTCGGTTGTCCACCCGCTTCATCCCGGGAGAAGACGGCGTCGCCGAGCTCAGCTTCATCTTCCCGGGCCTTCCGGGCTTCTTTCTGCTCTTGGTCGTCTTCCCCATCGCCGCCGGCGTACTGATAGCCATCCTCTCGCCGCTGATGCGCAAGATGATGCACGGGATTCACTGAGAGGGGTCCCGGCGCCGGCTGAGCCGGCGCCACCCTGCTTCGACTAGGTAGTGGCGCTCTCATCCGGCGCAGGTGTGCTTTGTGTCTTCCTGAGAGGACTCGTTTGTTCAGGGTTCTCTTGGTCTCCGCGAGGTCCGACCGTGCGTCCCATTCGACTTCCCTCGTCGATGCGTGTTGTGTCGCCGGCCCTCCGGCAGATTGGGATGTGTGACCGCCGAGAGCCCTGTTGACGCACCTCGCGATGCCCGCATAGCACCCACCACGATGGTCGGACCGCGCGAAGGCCGTTGGGTACGCGCCGGCTTCTTGGCCGGGGCACTGTTCCTGGTCGGTCAGTTCGCGCTGACTCTGACCTTTCGGGAGCACTACCCCGCCATGGTCCTCCCTGCCGGGAGATCCAAGGTTCATCACGGCCGCGTCCCCACCATCACGCGCTACGAACTGACGGCGGAGACTCAGGCCGGCGACGCTCGGACGGTCGACCCTCACGAGATCCTCGCCGACGTGCCCTCGCATGTTCGATCGTGGGTGCTCGCCCGTCGATTCGGCCTCGATCGACCTCAGCCGGATCCCGTTTCCATACGATGGCTTCGAAGTCGGGTTGAATCCCGGGTGGGGACTCCCGTGCGGATGCTCCGCGTGGAGCAGGTCAGGCGGCCCATCCGTCCCCAGGATTCCGAGCTCGAGGCGGAAGTACTGAAGACCTGGTCCATTCCGCTGGCAGGAGACGGTCATGACTAGTCGGCCGGCCCTCAGCCAGCGGCTCGACCGGTGGATCCACGGCTTCTACCCACTTTCGCTCGAGGGCCTGGGCCTCTACCGGATCTTTTTTGCCGGCTACGTATTGCTCCGCTTCGTTCCGAGCGCGGTGTGGGTGAGCAAGTTTCCGAAGTCGATGTACGCGCCCGCTCCCGCGAGCTTCGCGCTGGCCTTCGATAGCTTCCCTTCCGTCTGGTTCCTTGGCGCTCTCGATCTCTTCCTGGTCTTCAGTCTCATCGCTCTGCTGTTCGGATACCGCACCCGCATGACCTCTTGCTTTGTCACGATCGCCTTCCTCGCAGTGAATAACTTCCGCTACGCTCTCGGTAAGATCGACCATGACATCTTGGTGGTGCTTCTTCCGCTATGCATGGCTGCCTCTGGCTGGGGAGAGCGCTACAGCCTCGACGCCCACCAAAGGGAGGTGCCTGTCGCGAGGGCCGCTCGCTCCTGGCCGATCACCGCCATGGCGGCGCTGCTAAGCTTCGGCTACTTCACGGCCGGATTTCCTAAGGCGCTGTCTTGGCTCGACTTCGACTTCGATACGAGCGGCACGCGGGGTTGGGTCTTGCGTGGCTTCTTCGTGAACGACCGCGAGCATCTGCTCCTCCCCGAGATGGTCAAGCTGGAGTCTCAATTGTTTTGGGAGGTACTCGACTACGCCGGGATCGTTTTTGAGCTCGCTTTCATCCCCCTTCTTGCCCGTCCTCGGTGGTGGCGGCGCTACCTGGTCATCGCATGTCTCTTTCACGTGGCAAACGGCTGCATGCTAAACATCGCATTCGCGGGCCTGGTCGCGGTCTATGCGCTCTTCTTCGATTGGGACGGGCTCGCCCGGGGCCTATCCTCCCGCGTAGTCGCTGTCCTCCGGTGCATGTTCACCCCGCTTGGTACGGCCGCCTTCGCTACCTTCTACCTCGCAGTGTTCCTGATCAACTGGGGCGCTCCTGGTCGTTTCGGATTCGGCGTGTTGCCTCTCATCCCTTCTGGTTTGCCTCGACTGCTGTTCGACATCGGACTACAGCTCGCGACCGCTCTCGGATTGACGTTGAGTATCTGGCGCTGGCCTGGAAGCCATAGGACTAGTTCCTGAGCGCCGACGGTCTCGGGATCGCAAAAGCGTA
>JBCCQA010000021.1:0-108273 GCA_039024635.1 Myxococcota bacterium
GACGTGGACGGGCGCGGAAATGACGGCGCAAGGGATGGCCAGCCGCTTGGCGATGTGCCGCTCCATCTGGGTGCCGAGGACGAGTTCGGGCTGGAGTTCTTTGACTTGGGCCTCGACCTCGAGGTGATCGTCGGTGACGAGCGCCGTCAAACCGAGGTCTTCGGCCGCCGCCCTGAGCTCCCGTGCAAAGGTCCGCTCGTAACTACCCAAGCCCACGACCTCGAAGCCGAGCTCCTCTTTCGCGATTCGCGCGGCGGCCAGAGCGTGGGTTGCATCGCCGAAGATGAAGACTCGCTTGTCGGTCAGGTAGTTGGAGTCGACGGAGCGGGCGTACCAAGGGGAGCGAGCCTCGGGCGCCTCCAAGGCTGGGCTGGGGTCGACGCCTGCCAGCTGCGCCACCTCCTGGATGAAGTCTATGGTTGCTCCGTGACCGAGCGGCACTACTTTGGTCGAAGGCTGGCCCAAGGTCCTCTCCAGATGGCGAGCCGCGAGGTGGGCGGTCTCCGGGTAGAGGATGACGTTGAAGTGGGCGGCCGATAGCTGCTGCAGGTCGGCCGGACTCGCGCCCATCGGAGCGACAACGTTGATCTCGACGCCCAGAAGCTCGAGGAGCCGGCGGATCTCGGTCACGTCGTCCCGGTGTCGGAAACCGAGGGCGGTGGGGCCCAGGATGTTGCAGCTTGGCGCTTTGGTCTTGCTGCCGCCTTCGCTGCCTGGGGGGATCATGGCCCGGACCAAACGATGGAAGGTTTCGGCCGCGCCCCAGTTCTCTTTCTTCTGGTAGGAGGGCAGCTCTAGCGGAACCACGGGTACGTCCAAGCCGAGGGCGCGTCCGATTCCTGCCGGGTCGTCCTGAATGAGCTCGGCCGTGCACGAAGCACCGACCAGGAGAGCGTCGGGCCGAAAGCGCTCATAGGCCGCCCTCGCGCTGCTCTTGAATAGCTCCGCCGTGTCAGAGCCGAGGTCACGAGCTTGGAAGGTCGTGTAGCTGACAGGGGGCCGTTCGGGTCGGCGCTCGATCATCGTGAAGAGCAAGTCGGCATAGGTGTCTCCTTGGGGAGCGTGAAGCACGTAGTGCACGCCCTTCATTCCGGTAGCGACCCGCATGGCGCCCACGTGGGGCGGGCCTTCATAGGTCCAGACCGCAAGCTGCATGTCAGACAGTCAGCCTTTCTCGTCGCAGCAGCGGCCGGGCGAACAAGGCAGCGAGATCGGCCGCTTGTTCGAAGCCGTGGACGGGGGTGAAAACGAGCTCGATCGACCACTTGGTTGCGAGGCCTTCGTCTTCGAGGGGGTTGGCGAGGCCGAGTCCACAGACGGTCAGGTCAGGTCGATCCTCTCGGCAGCGGTCGAGCTGACGTTCGACATCTTGGCCCTCGCTCAGGCTGACGTCTCGCGGGAGCAGTTCGAGCTCCTCCGTCAGGTGTTCGCGGTGGAGATAGGGCGTACCGACTTCGAGGAGCTGCATGCCGAGCTCCCGGTGAAGGAATCGGGCGAGCGGAATCTCGAGCTGCGAGTCCGGAAAAAAGAAGATCCGCTTGCCCTCGAGCTGAGGCCGAATCTTGGCCAAGGCTGAGCGAGCTCGATCAACAGAAGTCTGCAGGCTTCGCTCGACTCTTGCCGGCGCTACGTCGAAAGCCTGGGCCCCCGCCTTCAGCCAACCCAAGGTGCCTTCGACGCCGAACGGGAAGGGTGCTGCAATTCGAATTGCACCCCGATCCTCGAGAGCTCGAGCAGTGTCGCCCAGGAAGGGCTGAGCGAGCAGGAAAGGGGTTCCGTCCGGCAGAGGAGGCAATTCGCGGGAGAAGCGAGGCGGCAAGAAGCTGGTCGGAATACCGAGGGCATGGAAGGCTCGATTAAACTGATCCTCGACCACGTCCGGCAGCGAACCCACGATCATGAGTCGCCGACCGTCGATGGCGCCCGGGCGCGGGAGTGCAGGAATGAGCGAAGACAGACAGGCATCTTCTCCCTGAGTGAACGTGGTTTCGATCCCGCTGCCCGAGTAGTTGTAGACGCGAACACCACGGGGATCGTTGAGGCGTTTCGCCGCCTTGGCGAGGTCGAGCTTGATGACCTCTGAAGGACAGGAGCCGACGAGAAAGAGCGTCTTGATGTCGGGCCTTCGTTCGAGCAGTCGCTTGACGACGCGATCCAATTCTTCGTTGGCATCGGCGAGGCCGGCGAGATCGCGTTCTTCGATGATCGCGGTGGCGAAGCGCGGTTCGGCGAAGATCATGACGCCGGCCGCGGACTGCATCAGATGGGCACAGGTGCGGGAGCCGACGATCAGGAAGAAAGCATCTTGGATCTTCCGGTGAAGCCAGACGATGCCGGTGAGCCCACAAAAGACCTCTCTTTGTCCTCTTTCTCTGAGGACGGGCAGGGCGACGGCGGCTTCCGTCATGCGCTTGCCTCGCTGGACTGGAGGCGCGCCATCCGGAGTTTGAGGACGAATTGGGCGGCGTTGATCAAGTAGGCGCCGTAGGCCACCAGGGCGAGGAGCATCTGGGCGTGCGGCTCCAGGACGCCCGAAAAGACCGCGAAGAGATAGGCGGTATGGAGGGCCAGGACCCCCATGCTCACCACGTCTTCCCAGAAGAAAGCGGGTGCGAAGAGGTAACGACCGAAGACGTCCTTCTCCCACAGGGAGCCCGTGATCATGATCGTGTAGAGGACGAGGGTCTTGAAAACGACGGAGACGGTGGCGAGTAGCCAGCCCTCGGACCAGATCAAATAGCGAACGACCAAGGCCGTACTCAGGGCGAAGATCGCGAACTGAAAGACAGCGAGAAAACCCTGTACCTGGGTCCACCGCGAACGATCTCGCCGGCGTTTCTCCGCTGGGGAATACAGGGGTCCGGAGCCCTTTTTGACCCCCTGGTTTACCATCGATTTGGGCGTTTCCGACCGCATGCCCTGGGCCGATGCTCCGTGCACTTCACGACGCTAAGGACCACTCAGCAATGTGTCAAGCATGCTGGACGTAAACTAGACTTTACAGGTGGAGCCGGGAGAGCTATGCGCGAGGGGAGCTGGATTGATGAACGTGGTCCGACCGTGCTTCGGTGGCCTCGGGGCCTGGAAACGGTCCAAGGGGGATAAATGACAGTGCTTACCAAGAGCCCATCGACCACTCACTCGAACGAAGAGATCCGGCGCAATTCGAACGATCGTTTGATGGAAAGCGAGTCTGCGCAGCTCGTTCGGACAATCGAGGGTGAAATCATCCCGCGCCTCATGCTGGCGCACGGGCTGATTCAGAGCGAAGCCCCCTCGGAGAACACCCCATGTCAGGAGCCTGATCAGGAAGATGTCAGCGAACTTGCGCGCCTCATGATGCTCCACGGCCTAGACACCGCGCGAGCCTACATCCATGCCCTGCGAGCCGAGGGGATGAGCCTCGAGCAGCTCTTCATCGAGTTGATGGCCCCAGCAGCTCGGCAAATGGGCCAGCTTTGGCACGAAGACCGCTGCTCCTTCGCCGAGGTCACGCTGGGGCTGTCGCAGCTCCAGAGACTCGCCCGCGAGCTGGGTGCGCGCTTCGACTCGGAGTTCGACTTTACGGCCGGGGGTCGCGTCGTCTTGCTGGCGCTCGCGCCGCGGGAGCAACACACCTTTGGACTGCAGATGGTCGAAGAGTGTCTCGGACGCGCAGGTTGGTCCCCGACCCGGGTCGAGGCGGACGAAGTCTTGGTCGAGCGGGTTCGCTGCGAGTGGACCTCGGCCATCGGGTTCACGGCGTCCTCGGACGCCCACTTGGAGGAGCTTCAGAGAGTCATCGGCGAGGTCAAGAAGGCCTCACTCAACCCCGACATCATCATCATGGTTGGGGGATCCTGTTTCAACGAGCGGCCACAATTGGCGTATCAGATCGGGGCCACCGTAGCCTTGAGCGATGCGCGAAGCGCGGTCCTGTTTCTTCAGCATGCGCTGCTGAGGGACTGAGACCTCGAAGGGCACATGACCAGCTCGGGCACGAACGAGAACGCGGTGATGTTCGGTTCGCCCGAGGAGTCCCTGGGCACCATGGACACCGGGCTCGCGGCCCAGCTGATCGCTGCCGCGTCCGATTTGGCTCTCGTCGTCGACGAGCAAGGACTCATCAAGGACGTCATGGCTCGCACCCCCCGGGCTCCAGTCCTCGCGCAACGAGGTTGGGTGGGTCACAGCTTTGAAGACACCGTCGCCCCTGACTCCAAGGAAAAGGTAAGAGCGCTCCTGCAGGAGGCGGAGGAAGGCGCCAAAGTCCGAAGTCGGGAGATTAATCATCGGCTCGGTCCTGGGCAGGACCTTCCGATTCGGTACACCGCGCTGCCCTTTGGAACGGAGGGACGTGTCCTCGCCCTGGGTCGCGACCTGAGCGAGCTGTCTGAGCTGCAGCAGCAGCTGGTCGGAGCCCAACAGTCGATGGAGCGCGAGTACGCTCGGCTCCGCCATGCCGAAACGCGATACCGACTCTTGTTCCAGATTGCATCCGAGGCCGTGCTCATCGTGGATGCGTCGAATCTCAAGATCGCCGAGGCCAACCCGGCTGCGGGGGCGCTCTTGGAGGACACGCCCCGGCGCGTGGCTGGACGTACCCTCGCCAGTCTGTTCGCAGGCGAGGCATGGCCCTCGGTCCAGCAGCTCTTGGCCGCCGTCCGTGTCACTGGTTGGGCCGAGGACGCTCGGGCGAAGTTGGCCGGCGGCGACCAGGAAGTGGTGCTATCGGTCTCCCTGTTCCGCCAGGACAGCGTCTCTTTGTTCTTGGTCCGGCTCGCTTCCACCGAAGAGCCTCCAAAGCCCGAGCAGGCTGCCGTCGTCTCCAAGCTCATCGAGGTGGTGCAGCGTCTTCCCGATGCCTTCGTCGTGGTCGACGTGCATCGACGAGTCCTCACCTTGAACGAGACCTTTCTCGATCTGGTGCAGCTGGCTACGGACGAGCAGGTCCGCCGGGAGTCCCTCGATACTTGGCTCGGCCGTGAGGGCGGCTCCGACATGAATATCCTGATGGCGACACTGAAGGAGCACGGTTCGGTTCGTAACTTTGGCACGGTGATCCGGGGACAGTTTGGCTCCATGGAGGAGGTCGAGGTCTCGGGTGTGGCGGCCATGAACGGAGACGAGCCCTGCTACGGCTTCATGCTTCGGCCCGTTGCGTCCCGCCTGGCGATGGAGCGGGACCTTCCGAAGCTCCCTCGTAGCGTCGAGCAGCTGACCGGCCTGGTCGGTCGGGTTCCGCTCAAGGAGATCGTTCGCGAGACGACCGACGTCATCGAGCGGCTATGCATCGAGGCAGCTCTCGAAGTCAGTCGAGACAATCGAGCCAATGCTGCACAGGTGCTCGGCCTCTCTCGGCAGAGCCTCTACGCCAAGCTTCGGCGCCACGGTCTTGGTGATTTGGATGGAGGCGGCGAATGACGAGTGAAGCGCTTCCTCGACCGCGTCGAGCCTGGCCGCAGCCGGCAGCGGTTCTGGAGCTGTTCAAGCCCATCACGTGGTTCGCGCCCATGTGGGCCCTGGCCTGTGGCGTGGTCTCCTCGGGTCGTCCCGTGCTCGAGAACATCGGTCTCGTGTTGGGCGCCATCGTCCTCGCCGGCCCCCTGGTCTGCGGGACCAGCCAAGTGGTGAACGACTGGTTCGATCGACACGTCGACGCCATCAACGAGCCGCATCGACCCATTCCCTCCGGACGCGTCCCCGGTCAATGGGGCCTCGGCCTGGCCATCGGGGGCACCATCGCCGCCTTGGTGCTGGCAGCGATTCTCGGTCCCTGGATCCTGGTCGCCGGCATCCTCGGGCTCTGCTTGGCCTGGGCCTACAGTGCGCCCCCTTTTCGTTTGAAAGGAAATGGCTGGTTCGGTAACGCGGCGGTTGGCCTCTGCTACGAAGGCTTGCCCTGGTTCACGGGCGCCGGTGTCCTTCTTGGGCAGCTTCCGCCGGTCCCGATACTCGCCCTAGCCGGTCTCTACAGCCTCGGAGCCCACGGCATCATGATTCTCAACGACTTCAAGGCGGTGGAGGGCGACCGCGAGATGAACGTTCGCTCGATCCCCGTTCAGCTCGGCGTGGCGGGCGCAGTCAGGCTGGCCTGCGTCGTCATGGCCGTGCCCCAAGTGGTCGCCATCGGCCTCCTATGGTCTTGGGATCGGGGGCCTCACGCTGCCGTCGTCGGCGGGCTGTTGCTGGTCCAACTTCTGCTGATGCGCCGCTGGGCGGCCCGGCCGAAGCAACGAGCAGCTTGGTACAACGCGACGGGGACGACGCTCTTCGTCCTCGGTATGATGGTCGGAGCCCAAGCGGTCCGTACCTTGAATGGAATCTGAAATGAATGGCTTGAGTTGGTTCGCAATTTTTCGCCTTGGGCTCGTCCAGACTGCGCTCGGCGCCATCGTGGTGCTCATGACCTCGACCCTCAATCGGGTCATGGTGGTCGAGCTTGCTTCACCGGCCATGCTGGCTGGTCTCCTGGTGGGACTCCATCACGCCGTTCAGCTGTCTCGTCCCCACTGGGGGCACGCCTCCGACGGCGGGGGAAGGCGGACGCCGTGGATCGTCGGCGGCGTGGCGGTCTTGGCCATCGGAGGCATCATGGCTGCGGGCGGAACGGCTCTGATGGTCCAGAGCTGGTGGCTCGGGGTCTCGGTCGCCACCTTGGCCTTCCTTCTCATCGGCGTGGGCGTCGGCGCGGCGGGCACCACGCTCTTGGCGATGTTGGCCCGTGAGGTCGCGCCTACACGACGCGCGCCAGCGGCCTCGATGGTGTGGATCATGATGATCGCCGGCTTCATCCTGACCACGCTCTTCGCGAGCGCGAATCTCGAGCCCTTCTCCATGACCCGACTTGTGTGGGTCACGACCGTCGTCTCTGTCGCGGCTTTCGTGGTCACGGTCTTCGCCGTGTGGGGCGTGGAGGGAAGTGGTCGCGCGCCCAACAAGGAGGCCGACGATGAGCGTGGGAGCTTCACTCAGGCCTTTCGTGAGATCTGGGAAGAGCCTCGCGCTCGCGCCTTCACCATCTTCATTCTCCTGTCGATGCTGGCCTACAGCACTCAGGATCTGATCCTCGAGCCCTTTGCTGGGGCCGTCTTTGGCTTCAGTCCTGGGGAGTCCACAGGCCTCACGAGCATGCAGAACGGAGGTGCTCTTTCCGGGATGCTGCTCGTGGCCTTCGTGGGCGGGCGTTTCGGAAAGCTCGAACTCTGGACCATCCTGGGCTGCGTCGCCTCCGGCTTGGCCTTGGCCTCCTTACCCTTGGGCGCTCAGGCTGCCCCCGAATGGCCGCTGCGCGCTCATGTCTTCGTTCTTGGTCTGTGCAATGGTGTCTTCGCCGTGGGCGCCATCGGCTGGATGATGGCCCTGGCGGGTGAGGGCGCTTCCGATCGAGAGGGGATTCGTATGGGACTGTGGGGCGGGGCCCAATCCGTGGCGGTGGCCGTCGGTGCCTTCCTCGGAACCGTAGGCTTCGACGTCACCCGGGCCATCCAGGGCTCGGCCGAGTTCTCCTATGGCCTCGTCTTCGTAGTCGAAGCTTGCCTCTTCGTCCTTGCTGCTGCCTGGGCGGGTCGGATGTGGCGACTGCCTCCTCGAGAGGTCTCGAGCTCGGCGCAAGAGATGGAACTCGTTCAGGCCGAGCCTGGCGAGGACCGATACGACGCCATCGTGGTGGGCGGGGGTCCCGCCGGGGCTACGGCTGCCCAGCGGCTAGTGGAGGCGGGCCACTCGGTCATGCTCTTGGACAAGGCCGGGCGCATCAAGCCCTGCGGCGGAGCCATACCGCCTCGGCTCATACGCGACTTCGATATCCCTCCCGAGCTTTTGTGTGCCCGGATTTCGGCCGCCCGCATCATCTCGCCCACCGACCATCGCGTCGACATGCCCATCGACGGAGGCTTCGTCGGGATGGTGAATCGTGAGGTGTTTGACGAGTTCCTTCGGCGTCGAGCTGCGGATGCTGGCGCTGAGCGGGTTACGGGTCGCTACGAGCGCATGGAGCGGCAGCCGAACGGTGAGGTCCGAGTCCAGTGGCGCGACCCTGCCGGTCAATCGCAAACCGCGAGGGCGAGGCTACTGGTCGGAGCCGACGGCGCGCGCTCCGCAGTGGCCCGAGCCGCTTTGCCCGGGACGGAGCCGCACTGCGTCTCCGCCTACCACGAGATCGTCGAAGCGCCGGCTGGCGGCGTGGACTACAGACCGGACCGCTGCGACGTAGTCTACCGGGGGGCCATCTCCCCCGACTTCTACGGCTGGGTCTTCCCACACGGCTCTACAGCCAGCGTCGGGACAGGGAGTGCCCGGAAAGGGTTCAGCCTTCGGCGCTCAACCACGGACCTCAGGGAAGCGTCGGGCCTTGCGGGGGCCAGGACGATTCGTCGCGAAGGGGCCCCGATTCCGATGCAGCCTCGGAGCCGTTGGGACGATGGCCTCAACGTCCTCCTGGCCGGGGACGCGGCCGGCGTGGTCGCACCTTCCTCTGGCGAAGGTATCTACTACGCCATGGTGGGCGGAGACGTCGCCGCCCAGGCCGGTAGCGCCTTTCTCCAGACCGGCGATGCTGGCGCCCTGGCTCAGGCGCGACGAAGCTTCATGCGGGCCCATGGCCGTGTCTTCTGGATCCTTGGGATGATGCAGTGGTTTTGGTACTGCAGCGACGCTCGAAGAGAGCGCTTCGTTCGCATCTGCGAGGATCCGGACGTACAGAAGCTGACCTGGGAGGCCTACATGAACAAGGAGCTGGTAAAGGCCCGTCCGGCCGCCCACGCCCGCATCTTCTTCAAGGACGTCGCCCACCTGCTGGGGCTCGCCCGCGCCTGAAGTGGCCGACTGGATCGCCAGCGGTCGCGCGATCGACGCGATCCTGGTCTTGCTCGTCTTGGAGGCGATGGTGCTGCCCTGGCTGTTGCCCGGCGTGCGGCGAAGCGCGGCCCTGGCCAACCTGGCCGCCGGCGCTTTCTTGATGCTGGCCCTGAGGTCTGCCCTCGCCGGTTGGGATTGGCGCCTTTCTGCCTTGTTCCTGGCCCTTTCCCTGCCGGCTCACCTCTTTGATCTCCGAATCCGAGCTGAGTCCCATTAGGGCGATAGAGCGCATGCCTGGGCGTCTGTACGTTTGCACCCGGGTCTGCCGTCCGAGGGCTCCGGCCAGGTTTGCGCGCGTTAGGTCGCGGGCTGGTCCCCGCTCTTTGCCTTCGTCATCCTGGGTAGCCCCAGCCTCGTTCCCGAGGCAGGGTGCTCCCGTGATCCCCGAACTCCCGCTGGCGGTCGATGGGCAGCTCCAGCGCTGGCAAGACGTCGACCCCCATCTCGCTTGCTACCGGTCAGGGGAGGGGTGCCCGGTTTTACTCGTGCACAGCGTCAATGCCGCCGCTTCGTCCATCGAGATGAAGCCCATTTTCGACGCCCTCGTCGGCGGTCACGAGGTTTGGTGTCTCGACCTCCCTGGCTTCGGCCACTCGGAGCGCCCCCAACGCAACTACGACGTCGAACTCTTCACCCAGGCCGTTCGCACGGCCTTGGCTAAGATCGGCCGACCCGCCCACGTGGTGGCCCTGTCGCTATCCTGTGAGTTCGCCGCCCGGGCCGCGGCGGAGAGGCCCGATGAGGTCGAGAGCCTCTGCCTGATCACCCCGACCGGCTTCTCGAGTGGGTCGGACCGGCTCACCACGGTGGGCGCAACTCGCGAGATTCCGGGTTTCGAGGCCTTCTTCTCCTTCGGTCTATGGAGCCGGGGGCTCTTCGACATCCTCACATCCAAGGGCTCCATCCGCTACTTCCTCCGCCGAACCTATGGTTCTCGGGACGTCGACGAAGCGCTGGTTGAGTACGACTGGTTGTCCGCTCGGCAGCACGGCGCTCAGCACGCACCGTTCGCCTTCCTCTCGGGCAAACTCTTCTCGAAAGACGTCCGGACGGTTTACGATCGGCTCAGCTGTCCCGTCTTTCTGGCCCACGGGACCAAGGGCGACTTCAAGGACTTCAGCGAAGCGGATTGGGCCCGCGCGCGACGGGGCTGGAAGGTCAAAGCCTATGACAGCGGCGCGCTGGTTCATTACGAGCAGCCGAGCTTCATCGATGAATTGAAGACCTTTATCGAGCGCGGCCATGAGACGTTGCGCAATCACGCCCGGTCCGGTTGACATCGAGAGGTGCGCGTCCCTTACCCCTTCTCCGCCATCGTGGCCCAGGCCGAGATGAAGCAAGCCCTTCGGATGGCGGCCGTGGACGCCTCCATCGGCGGGGTGCTCCTTTTCGGAGATCGAGGGACCGGCAAGTCCACGGCCGTAAGAGCTTTGGCGTCGCTCTTGCCGCCCATGCAGCAGGTCAAAGGCTGTCCCTTTCATTGCGCTCCCGAGAGCCGAACCCGGATCTGTCCTAGCGCCTGTCCGCTTCATGAGAGCGAAGACATCCACGCCGAGATGGTTCAGGTTCCGGTGGTGGACCTGCCTTTGGGCGCGACCGAGGACCGGGTCGTGGGGGCGCTGGACCTGGAGCGCGCCTTGACCAGTGGGACGCGGGCCTTCCAGCCCGGTCTGCTCGCGAAGGCCCACCGAGGATTCCTGTACATCGACGAGGTCAACCTGTTAGAGGACCACTTGGTCGACCTTCTTCTCGACGTCGCCGCCTCGGGTGAGAATCTGGTGGAGCGAGAAGGGCTCAGCGTTCGGCATCCGGCAGCCTTCGTGCTCGTGGGAAGCGGCAATCCCGAGGAGGGTGAGCTTCGACCCCAGCTCTTGGATCGATTCGGCCTCTCGGTCGAAGTCCGTACGCCGGTGGACATCGACGAGCGCGTCGAGGTCGTGCGCCGTCGAGACGCCTTTGATGCCGACACCGAGTCTTTCCTCGGCCAGTGGGCGGACGAAGAGTCCGCGCTACGTCAGGAGCTAGCGACGGCGCGAGAACGGCTCCATCAGGTCGAAACGCCGCCTGAGGTGATGCGCTGTGCAGCCGAGCTCTGCATCGCCCTCGGGACCGATGGGCTTCGAGGCGAGCTCACTTTGGTGCGCGCCGCCCGCGCTCTGGCCGCCCTGGAAGGCGCCCCCTCGGTCGAGCGGGTCCACCTGCGGGAAGTGGCGCCATCGGCGCTGCGCCATCGGCTACGACGGGACCCGCTCGATGAAGCGGGGTCTTCGGCTAGGGTCGAGCGGACCATCGCCGAGGTGCTCCCGTCGTGAGCCCATGGCAGGATGCGCTGCGGGCGGCAGCCGTCTTCGCCGAGCGCCCCTCCCTGGGGATCTTGGTTCGCGCCCGGATGGGGCCGGCCCGAAGCCGATGGCTGGCTCGCCTAGGAGAGCACCTGACCCGTCCTCGACGGCGCATGCCCATCCACATCGCGGATGATCGACTTCTTGGAGGCATTGATCTCGAGGCGACGCTGCGCGCAGGCCGGCCCGTCGCGCAACGAGGATTGCTCGCAGAGTCGGATGGTCGAGTCTTGGAGATACCGATGGCGGAGCGTTTGCCGCCCGAGCTCGTCGGCCATCTCTGTGCAGTATTGGACATGGGTGAAGTGTCGACGGAGAGAGACGGGCTAAGCCTCCGCTCCCAAGCTCGACTGGGTGTCGTCGCTTTTGACGAGGGAGCCACGGTCGAGGAGTTCGTTCCCCTCAGCCTTGCCGAACGTCTAGGCTTGCAGGTTGGATTGCAAGGCCTCGGCATGGCCGACGTCGAGGCTCCTCTCGAGCGTTTGCCGGAATCATCCTCCTTGGAGGGGGACCTCGTCCGCATGTGTTGTGAAGCGGCCCTGGCTCTTGGGATATCATCGCTGCGCCCGCCATCCATGGCCAAGCAGGCCGCCGAGCTGAGCGCGCATCTCGACGGTCGTGAGGAGCCGAGTCAGGCCGACTTTGCTTTCGCGCTGCGCTGCGTGCTCGTCCCTCGGGCGACGCAGATGCCGCAGTCCGAGGAGCAAGACTCGGAGCCTGAGCCGCCTGAAGCAGATGACCCTCCGCCCGAGCAGGATTCGGAGCCGGAACGAGAGCAGCCTGCCCCTTCCTCCGAAGATGCCGAAATCCTGACCGAGATTATGCAGGCTAACCTGCCAAGTGGTCTTCTGGAGGATCTTGGCGCCCGCGCAGGGGTGAAGAGTGCGGGCAAGACGGGCGAGCTGATCAAAGGCGGTGCCCGAGGCCGACGACTGGCCTCGAGGCCCGGTCGACCTGGGCCCGGATCGAAGGTCGACGTCGTCGCGACCCTGAGAGCGGCAGCCCCTTGGCAACGACTGCGCTCGCCCCGAGGCTCGGGGCCCCAGGTGCGCCTGGAAGACATCCGGGTCGAACGGCGACAACAGCGCTCGGAGACCCTCACCATCTTCGTAGTGGACGCATCGGGCTCTTCGGCGCTCCAGCGCTTGGCCGAAGCCAAAGGCGCCGTCGAGCGGGTCTTGGCCGACTGCTACGTTCGTCGAGATCACGTAGCCCTCATTGCCTTCCGCGGAGACGGCGCTCGGCTCGTCCTTCCGCCCACGCGCTCCTTGACGCGAGCCAAGAGGGAGCTGTCTGGCTTGGCGGGTGGTGGCCCCACCCCGCTCGCCGACGCGCTTCGTCTCGCTCGGGTCGTCGCGAGCGACGCTCGACGACGGGGTCGCTCACCACTCGTCGTTCTCATGACTGACGCCAAAGCCAACGTCGGTCTCGATGGACGCCGAGGCCGAGCGGCGGCCCAAGAAGATGCCGAGAAGCAGGCAAGAGGGCTCGTGCTGGACGACGTGCCTACCCTGTTGATCGAGACGTCACCTCGACCACGAGAAGAGGCGAGGCGTTTGGCTACCGCCTGCGGTGCTCGCTGGATGTTCCTGCCTAGGTTGGACGCCGATACCATCGCCCGAGCGGTCGGCGACGTGGGATCATGAGTCGCCGCCGGACCGACGGGGTCGACTGGTACTTCGAAAGAGGCGGGGAGGGCCCGCGGCTCTTGATGGTGCACGGAACCGGTGCCTCGACCCATTCCTGGCGCGGCCTGATTCCGAGCCTGAGTTCGACCCACGAGGTCATGCTCGTCGACCTACCGGGTCACGGTCGAAGTGGACCCTGCCAAGAGCCGAGCCTCCCGAGGGTCGCTGAAACGCTGGGCGCGCTCCTACGCGATGAAGGCTTCGAGCCGAAGGTGGTGGTCGGACACTCGGCTGGAGCGGCCATCCTCTTGCGCATGGCTGCCGACGGTCTCATCGCCCCGGATGTTGCGGTGAGTTTCAACGGCGCTTTCCTCCCTTTTGGGGGGCGATGGGGACCGAGCTTTTGGAGTCCTATGACCCGATGGTTGGTGCAAAGCGGACTGCCGGGACTGTTCGCTCGTCGATGCGTGGACGAGGCGGGGGTGCGGCGACTGGTCGAGCGAACCGGCTCACGCCTCGACGATGAAGGAGTCGAGGCCTACCGCCAACTTCTCGTCCGTCCCGAACATGTGGAGGGTGCGCTGGGCATGATGGCGCACTGGGACCTTCGGCCCCTTTGGTCCGTTCTGTCCTCGTTGAGAACCCCCGTTTTTCTCGTGGCCGCCCAGGACGACCAGACGGTCTCCCCGTCTGAGTCGGCCTCGGTGGCCGATCAGCTTCCCCTCGCCCGTTTCGTTCGTTGGCCAAGCTTCGGGCACCTCGCCCATGAGGAGGATCCCGCAGGGGCCTCCGCATACATCCGAGAGGCTGAAAGATGGGCGGAAAGTGAGCTCAATTGAACGCTCCGCACTGTTGAGTTTGGCTGACATAAGCGATAGCCCGGATGAGTGGACGCCCCGACCGTGATCGAATCAGCCCTGGAGGCGGCGCTGAAGGGCCTCCGAGCGCCATCCTCGCCTCCTTTGCTGAATGCGGCCGTTCGCCACGCCGTCTTCCCTGGGGGCGCTCGCATTCGGCCTCAGCTTGGCTTGGCCGTGGCCCGGGCCTGCGGGCGCTTCGATTCCGTCCTCGCGGGCGCCGCGGCCGCGAGTATCGAGCTTCTCCACTGTGCGTCCTTGGTCCACGACGACCTGCCTTGCTTCGATGACGCCGATCTCCGTCGAAGCCAGCCTTCGGTTCATCGAGCCTATGGCGAGCCCCTGGCCGTTCTGGCGGGAGATGCGCTGATCGTGGGGGCCTTCGGGGCGGTGCTCGCCGTCGGCGAACGGCCTGGCGTTCTTTCGATATTGAGCATCCTGCACGATGCGGCGGGCGCACCTCGTGGTCTGGTCGCCGGGCAGGCTTGGGAGAGTGAGCCCACGCCGCCTTTGCGCGAGTACCATCGAGCCAAGACGGGCGCTTTGTTTCGTGCCGCCACCGAGTGTGGTGCGCTGGCGGCCGGCAGGGCGCCGGAGGCCTGGCGCGGTCTCGGAGACAAGATCGGAGAGGCCTATCAAGTGGCGGACGATCTTCGGGACTTGGCGCCTGACCTCCACCACGGGAAGACATCAAAGCGCGACGCGCTTCTCGATCGTCCGAGTGCAGTCGGCGCGCTCGGTGTGGACGGGGCGACTGCCCGTCTGCGCGAGCTGTTGAGCGAGGCCATGGACTCCATTCCGCCCTGCCCAGGGCGGTCTCAGCTCCAGGTTCTCGTGCGTCGACAGGCGAAGCGCCTCGAGCTGGCAACGGTGGCGCCGAGCGCAGCTTGACCGTTCCGGCCCGCTTTCGCGGCGGGACGCTGTACGATCGCTACGCCCACTTCCGAGACCGCATCTTCTCCAGTCCTCGCTTCCAGCGCTGGGCGGCGGGTTCATGGATGGCAAGATGGATTGCGCGTCGCAGGTCGGGAGCGCTCTTCGATCTGTGCGCCGGCTTCGTCTACTCCCAAATTCTGGTCGCTGCCGCTCGCCTCGAGCTCTTCGGGGCTCTGGCTTCCGGTCCCCGCACCACCGATGAGCTCGTGGAGGAGTTGGCCGTTCCTGCTCGCCGTCTTCGGACCCTGCTCGAAGCCTGCGCAGCGATGCGGCTGGTGGAGAAGAGGGGCATCGAGCGCTGGGGGCTCGGCGTCTTGGGCTCACCCTTGCTTGGCAATCCGAGCGTCGGTGCCATGCTTCGCCACCACGAACTTCTTTACCGAGATCTGGCCGACCCGGTGGCCCTGCTTCGAGACCCCGAACGGGACACCCAGCTCGGCCGCTACTGGGGCTACGCCCGGGCCGAGAGGCCCGTGGAGCTGGGCAGAGCAGAGGTCGCCCCCTACTCGGCGCTGATGGCAGAAACCCAAGCCCTGCTGGCCGAAGACATCCTGGATGCCATGGGGCGTTTCCGGGCCGAGGCTTGGCTCGACGTCGGTGGCGGCGAGGGCACCTTCTTGAGGGTCGTGGGCCGGCGTCGGCCTGACATGAAGTTGAGGCTGCTCGATCTTCCAGCGGTGGTCGCCCGGGCCCAGGCGATGGAAGGGCCGGACTTGGAGGTCTTCGGGGCCGACATGTTCTCGGCCTCTTGGCCCCCGGCAGAGCTGGTGTCCCTGGTTCGCATTCTCCACGATCACGACGACGAGGCGGTCCAGGGGCTCCTGGCCCATGCATTCGACCAATTGCGGCCTGGGACTCGTCTCGTCATCGCCGAGCCCATGACGGACGCGCCCGGGCATCCGAGGGTGGGTGCGCCCTACTTCGGTTTCTACCTGCTCGCCCTAGGGCAGGGTCGGCCGCGCTCTTCTCGCGAGATAATCCGCATGCTGCAGGGAGCGGGATTCCGCGCCGCGCGGTCCATTTCGACGAAACGGCCTCTTCTCGCGCAGCTGGTGCAGGCCCGACGTCCCTGAGACTTACCCCTGCACCTGTTAAGCAGGCTTGACACCTATCTTTGACAGGTGTGATTTACATCCATCTGATGGATGCCTTGGCCGTCGTGATCGAAGAGCCCGAGAGGCTTGCCGTCCGCCGCGTGGATCTCACGTCGCCGACGGAACGAGACGTCGTGGTCTCCGTCGATTGGAGCGGTATTTCGAGCGGAACGGAACGCCTGCTTTGGACGGGCCAGATGCCTCCTTTCCCAGGGATGGGCTATCCGCTGGTCCCTGGGTACGAGTCGGTCGGTCGCATCGTTCGCCCATCCGGTGACCGGCAGGAGGGCGAATTGGTCTTCGTCCCCGGTTCCCGCGGTTTCCGCGATATCAAGGGTCTCTTCGGAGGTGCGGCCTCCCAGCTAGTCGTCGACCGAGACCGCGTTGTCCCTCTCGACGACGCCATGGGTGAGCAAGGTACCTTGCTGGCTTTGGCCGCTACGGCACGGCATGCCGTTGTCCGAGCAGGTCGGATGCCCGAGCTCATCATCGGGCACGGCGTACTGGGTCGTCTCGTCGCGCGTTGGGTTGTCTCTCAGGGCGGGGAGCCCATCGTATGGGAGAAGGAGCCGGTGCGACGGGAGGGTGCACGAGGCTACGAGGTCTCCGAGCCAGGTAAAGGGCTCCATGGCCCCATTCACTGCGCCATCGACGTCAGCGGCCACGACTCCATCATCGACGAGTTGGTTCCTCAGCTCGCACCTAGGGGAACGATCGTCCTCGCTGGCTTCTACGGAGCGCGGACGAGCTTCGCCTTCCCTGCTGCTTTCATGAGGGAGATCGAGCTCCGCATCGCGGCGGAGTGGCGACCCGAAGACCTCCCGGACGTGATGGATGCGCTTCGTGAGGGTCGGCTCGAGCTCGACGACCTCATTACCCACCGGGCCAGCGTGCCCGAAGCATCGGCAGCATATCGCACGGCCTTCAGCGACCCGGCCTGCTTGAAGATGCTGCTGGATTGGAGAAAGTCACCATGACCACGACCCTCGACCCATTCCAGAAAATGAAAGAGAGCCTGCGGTCGGAAGCCTCGACTCCAGTCGAGGTTCCCGAGCCTTCGAAAGTGCTCAAGAAGACGGAGATCATCGCCATCTACGGCAAGGGAGGGATCGGCAAGAGCTTCACCCTCTCGAACCTGTCCTACATGATGGCTCAGCTGGGAAAGAAGGTCCTGCTGATTGGATGTGACCCCAAGAGCGATACGACCTCGCTGCTCTTCGGGGGCCGGGCTTGCCCCACAATCATCGAGACCTCGGCCAAGAAGAAGGCGGAAGGAAAGCCAGTGGAGATCGGCGACGTCTGCTTCAAGCGTGGCGGCGTTTTTGCCATGGAGCTCGGTGGCCCCGAAGTGGGTCGAGGCTGCGGGGGGCGCGGCATCATCCATGGCTTCGAGACCTTGGAGAAGCTGGGCTTCAACGACTGGGACTTCGACTTCGTACTCCTCGACTTCCTGGGCGACGTGGTGTGCGGCGGCTTCGGTCTGCCTATCGCACGGGACATGTGCCAGAAGGTCATCGTCGTCGGCAGCAACGACCTTCAGTCGCTGTACGTGGCCAACAACGTTTGTTCGGCCACACAGTACTTCCGCAAGCTGGGAGGCCACGTCGGCGTGGCGGGCATGGTCGTGAACAAGGACGACGGCACTGGTGAGGCCAAGGCCTTTGCCGAGTCGGTGGGTATCCCGGTCCTAGCGGCCATTCCGGCTGACGAGGACATCCGTCGAAAGAGCGCCAACTACCAAATCGTGGGCGAGCCCGGAGGCAAGTGGGGTCCGCTATTCGAACAGTTGGCGACCAACATTGCCGGCTCTCAGCCGCTTCATCCCAACCCCCTCGATCAGGACGGCCTTCTTGGCCTCTTCGACGGCGACCAAGTCGGACGGGACGTCGTCCTGGAGCCTGCCACCATCGAGGATCTTCAAGGACCCCAAGCCAAAAAACGACGCTCTCTCGAGGTCATCTACGACGACGTATGAGTACCAAGACGCTACTTCCGATCGTTGAGGAGGGGGGCTGCCACGGCGGCCGGGAACGGCTGCAAGAGGCCGCCAAGGCTGCGGGTCAAAGCGAGCTCTTGAAGCGCTTCGCCGAGGACTATCCGATGGGCCCACATGACCAGCCCCAGAGCATGTGCCCGGCCTTCGGCTCCTTGCGGGTCGGCCTGCGCATGCGTCGGACGGCCACCATTCTCTCTGGCTCGGCCTGTTGCGTCTATGGCCTCACCTTCACCTCTCACTTCTACGGTGCGCGAAGGACAGTGGGCTACGTCCCCTTCGACTCCGAGACTTTGGTGACGGGGAAGCTGTATGAGGACATCCGCGAGGCCGTGTTCCAACTCGCCGACCCTGATCGCTACGACGCGATCGTCGTGACCAACCTGTGCGTGCCCACGGCCTCGGGTGTGCCCCTGCGACTGCTCCCGCGCGAGATCAACGGAGTCAGGATCGTCGGCATCGACGTGCCCGGTTTCGGGGTCCCGACCCACGCCGAAGCCAAGGACGTCCTGGCGGGCGCCATGCTGGCCTATGCTCGTAGTGAAGCCGAAGAGGGTCCGGTCGCGACACCGAGGGAAGGCATTCAGGAGACGCCCAGCGTCGCTCTGTTGGGGGAGATGTTTCCCGTCGATCCCGTGACCATCGGGCGACTTGTCGAGCCCCTCGGGCTGGCGGCCGGCCCGGTCGTTCCCACGCGAGAGTGGCGAGAGCAATACGCGGCGCTCGATTGCGTGGTGGCGGCCGCGATCCATCCCTTCTACCAGGCCACGGTTCGAGAGTTCCGTGCCGCGGGTCGTCCTGTCTTCGGATCGGCCCCGGTGGGGCGCGAAGGTACCGCTGAATGGTTGCGCGCCTTGGCCGAGCAGGTCGGCGCGCCCGCCACCCAACTGGCAAAAGCTCATGATTCGGCCCTTCCGGCCGTGGAGGGCGCCTTGGCCGCAGCTCCGATCAAGGGTCGGATGACCTTGTCGGGTTACGAAGGCTCGGAGCTCATCGTGGCCCGGCTGCTGGTGGAGAGCGGCGCGGACCTCCGTTACGTCGGGACCGCGTGTCCGCGGACCGAGTGGTCGGACGGGGATCGCCAATGGCTCGAGAGCAAGGGCGTTCGGGTGCAGTATCGGGCCTCGCTCGAGCAGGACCTGGCGGCGATGGCGGAGTTCGAGCCAGAGCTCGTGGTGGGGACCACGCCCGTCGTCCAGAAGGCCAAGGAGCAGGGAACGCCGGCGCTGTACTTCACCAACCTCATTTCCGCCCGACCCCTGATGGGTGCAGCCGGCGCCGGCTCGGTGGCCAGCGTTCTCGCCGCTGCGCTCTCGAACCGGAGTCGGATGGCCCACATGAAGGCTTTCTTCGAAGGCGTCGGGACCGAGCATGCGGCGGGCGTTTGGGAGTCGGTTCCCGAAGACCGACCCTCCTTCCGAAAGCGACATCTGGCGAAGGTCGCCAAGTCCAACGGGGCCAAGGTGAAGGAGGCGACCAAATGCTCGTGATGGATCACGACCGCGCTGGCGGCTACTGGGGCGCCGTCTACGTGTTCTCAGCCGTCAAAGGCCTGCAGGTCATCATCGATGGGCCGGTCGGGTGTGAGAACCTGCCGGTCACTTCGGTTCTGCACTACACGGACGGGCTTCCTCCCCACGAGCTGCCAGTCGTCGTCACTGGCCTCGCTGAAGAGGAGCTGGGCCAGAAAGGGACCGAGGACGCCATGCGACGGGCCCACGAGGTGTTGGATCCCTCTCTACCCAGCGTGGTGGTCACGGGCTCGATCGCGGAAATGATCGGAGGCGGGGTGACGCCGGAAGGCACCGGCATCCATCGTTTTCTGCCTCGCACCATCGACGAAGATCAGTGGCAGAGCGCGGACCGGGCTCTGTTCTGGTTGTGGACCCAGTACGGCGCCAAGAACGGGAAGATGCCCAAGGCGAAGAAGGGACCCGAAGGAGCCAAGCCCCGCGTCAACATCATCGGGCCGGCCTACGGCTACTTCAACACTTGGTCCGACTTGGCCGAGATCCGCAGGCTGGTGGAGGGGCTCGGAGCCGAGGTCAACATGGTGTTCCCGTTGGGCACCCATCTCGAGGACGTGCCTCGGCTGGTGGACGCCGACGCCAACGTTTGCATGTACCGGGAGTATGGACGGCTCCTATGCGAAGAGCTGGACCGACCGTACTTTCAAGCGCCGATCGGTCTGCACAGCACGACAGCCTTCCTCGAGTCCCTGGGCGACGCCCTGGGCTTGGAATCGGCCCCCTTCATCGAGAAGGAGAAGCACACCACCATAAAGCCGGTTTGGGATCTCTGGCGTTCGGTCACCCAGGACTTCTTTGGAACGGCTAGCTTCGGGGTGTCGGCCAACGAGACCTACACTCGTGGGCTACGCTACTTCTTGGAGGAGGAACTCGGGCTACCCTGCCATTTCGCCTTCGGCCGTAGCGCAGGTGTGAAGCCCGACAACGCCACCATTCGAGAGGCCATCCAGAGCAAGCCTCCGCTGATCATCTTCGGGTCTTACAACGAGCGCATGTACATGGCGGAGACCGGCGCCCGTTCGGTCTACATACCGGCTTCCTTTCCAGGCACGGCCATCCGTCGCCATACCGGTACGCCGTTCATGGGCTATGCGGGCGCGACCTACCTACTGCAGGAGGTGTGCAATGCGCTGTTCGACGCCCTCTTCCACATCCTTCCTCTTTCCACCGATCTCGACCGGATCGAAGCGACGCCAACCCGCGCCTCTTTGCCCTGGGACGAGGACGCGAGATCTGCCCTCGATCGCCTGCTGGAGCAGGTCCCCATATTGACTCGCATCTCGGCTGCCAAGGGTTGGCGAGATGCCATCGAACAAGAGGCCCGTCGGCGTGGTGACGCCCGAGTCTCGAACGAAGTCCTCGAGGTGGTTCGCGCCACCCGGGAAAGGGTCGCCTAGGCCCGTCATGGAGAAATTGCGATGTACGAAACGAGTGTAGCGACGACACGAACGAGGAGGATCTCGGAGGAGCGCCAGTACCGCTTGTACTACGCGTTGGGATTCATCACGGCTTTGCCTGTGGTCGCGCTCTCACGCCTCGTCCCCCGTCGGCGCGGGACGGCGAGGTCGACCGTTCTCGAAGAGACCCATGCCCATGTCCACAACGTCCTGGCCTTCGTCTTCATGGCGTGAGGCAGGAGTCCGACTTCTGTCGGATCCAGGAAAACGTCGTGGGCAGGGGCCCACGACATCATCCCGCATCGAGAGGTGCGGGGCGCCGAGAGGTTGAGAATAACAATGAGTGAGAAAGGACTGTTTGCCCAATCGGGTATGACGGAGGCGGAAGCCAAGGAGCTCCACGGGTATTTTACGACGTGGTTTGGCGTCTATCTGGCGTTCGCCATCATCGCCCACGCGCTGATGTACTTTTGGCGTCCGTGGATCCGACCGACTGAGCGAGCGATGTTGGAAGGGGCCGAGGTCGTATCCTCGGTCGTCAACATCCTGACCTAGGAGACTGCATACCATGTGGAAAGTTTGGATGGTTTTCGATCCGCGCCAGGCCATTGTTGGCTTGTTCACCTTTTTGGGGATCCTGGCGTTTTCGATTCATTTCCTGCTGCTCAGTACGGACCGGTACAACTGGCTCGACCAGCCGCCGGGAACTGACACGGGCGCGACGGCGGCAAATCACAACAGTGGCTTGCCGACGGGTTACCGCTGAAAGGCGAGAGGTGACGGACGCCTTTCGGGCGTCCGTCGCCTCGTTATGACGAGGAGACTCCGGTCATGGCTTTGCTGAGCTTCGAAAAAAAATATCGCGTCCGCGGAGGCACGCTGATTGGCGGCGACCTGTTCGACTTTTGGGTTGGCCCCTTTTACGTCGGCTTCTTTGGCGTAACGACAATCTTCTTCACCGTCCTCGGCACGGCCTTGATCATTTGGGATGGTTCGATGGGACCGACTTGGAATCCCTGGATTCTGAACATCGAGCCACCGCCCCTGAAATACGGCTTGGGATTCGCGCCGTTGGAGGAAGGGGGCATCTGGCAATTGGTGACCATCTGCGCGACGGGCGCCTTTACGTCTTGGGCCCTTCGGCAGGCCGAGATCGCGCGCAAGTTGGGGATGGGCTACCACATCTCCATCGCCTACGGCACGGCCGTCTTTGCCTACGTCACGCTGGTCATCTTCAGACCACTACTCTTGGGCGCTTGGGGCCACGGCTTTCCGTACGGTGTGTTTCCGCACTTGGACTGGGTGTCGAACGTCGGCTACCAGTACCTGCACTTCCACTACAACCCAGCCCACATGATCGCGGTCAGCTTCTTCTTCACGACCACTTTCGCGTTGGCCCTTCACGGTGGCTTGATTCTGTCCACGGTCAACCCGATGGCAGGCGAGCCGGTTCGTTGCGCCGAGCACGAAGACAACTTCTTCCGTGACTTCATCGGCTACTCCATCGGCGCCGTCGGCATTCATCGCCTTGGGTTGTTCCTCGCCTTGAGCGCGGGGGTCTGGAGCGCAATCTGCATCATCATCAGCGGTCCGCTTTGGACCCGAGGTTGGCCCGAGTGGTGGGTCTGGTGGCTCGAGCTGCCGATTTGGAGTTGAGACAATGATGAGGGAGTATCAAAACATCTTCACCCAGATTCAGGTGAAGGGTCCGTCGGATATCGTTCCGATCGAAGAGGGCATCTATCCGCGCTTCGACAAGAAGATGGTGATCCACTTGCTGGGGCGGATCGGCAGCGCGCAGATTGGTCAGGTATATCTCGGCTGGTTCGGCATCACCTCCGGGCTGTGCTTCTTGATCGCCTTCGAGATCATCGGCCTCAACATGTGGGCCTCGGTGAACTGGGACCCCATCGAGTTTGTGCGACAGCTTCCATGGCTAGCGCTCGAACCCCCACCGCCCTCGAACGGTCTCAAATTCCCGCCCATGAATGCCGGAGGTTGGTGGCTCATGGCCGGCTTCTTCCTGACCGCTTCTCTCATCCTCTGGTGGTTCCGCACCTATCGACGGGCGAGGGCGCTCGGGATGGGCACCGACGTCGCTTGGGCCTTCCTGGCAGCCATTTGGCTCTACTTGGTCTTGGGCTTCTTTCGACCCATCGCGATGGGAACCTGGGGCGAGGCCGTGCCTTTCGGGCTGTTCCCTCATCTGGATTGGACGGCGGCCTTTTCGCTCCGCTACGGCAACCTGTTCTACAATCCCTTCCACGCGCTCTCCATCGTGTTCCTCTACGGCTCGACACTGTTGTTCGCGATGCATGGCGCAACGGTGCTTGCGCTTGGACACCTAGGCGGTGAGCGGGAGATCGGTCAGATTACGGACCCTGGAACGGCTGCCGAACGCTCGGCTTTGTTCTGGCGCTGGTGCATGGGCTTCAACGCGACCTTCGAGTCCATTCATCGCTGGGCTTGGTGGTTTGCCGTCTTGTGCTCAGTGACCGGGGGTATAGGAATTCTGTTGACGGGGACGGTGGTCGACAACTGGTACCTTTGGGCCGTCAAGCACGGTTTCGCCATTGAGTATCCGACCGTCTATCCAGTCCTCCCCGACCCGGGTCTGACCGAGGTGACGCAATGAAGCCACTGAAGATCTCGATGAAGGAATTCTACATCCTGCTCGGCGGGGCCCTCTCCGTGGTGGTGACGGTCCTGATCTGGAACTTCTCTGCACCACCGATCAGCGTGGTGCAGGTCGGTCCTGACGGCGCGGCGATGGAGATCGTCATCAACGAGGAGACCTTGGCGGAAATTGAGAGGGTCAACAACGAGTACCCGCCGTCCATCCCGCCGGCGAGTCCGGACGGACCGAGGGCCTCGGAGGTGTATCAGAACGTCCAAGTCCTCGGTGACCTGTCGACGGGTCAGTTCACCCGTTTGATGCTCGCCATTACCCAGTGGGTGGCGCCCAAGGAAGGACCGGAGAGCCAGGTCGGGTGCAACTACTGCCACAACGCCGCCAACATGGCTTCGGATGAAAAGTACGCGAAGCATGTTGCACGGCGGATGATTCAGATGACCCAGCACATCAACGCGGAATGGAAGTCCCACGTTGGGAACGTGGGCGCGACCTGCTACACTTGCCACCGCGGTCAGCCGGTGCCGTCCTACGTTTGGTACAAAGAGCCGCCTCACGCGCAGGAGGCTCGAGGAGCTGGCGGCCGAGCGCAGCAGAATCGGGCCAGCGCGGCGGTGGGTCTCGCTTCGCTTCCAGGCAACGTGTTCGAGACGTATCTGCTGGAGGACAACAACATCCGGGTGATCGGCCACACACCGCTACCGACCGGCAACAGCTCTTCCATCAAGCAGACGGAGTGGACCTACGGGCTGATGATGCACTTCTCGAACGCGCTCGGCGTAAACTGCACCTACTGTCACAACAGTCGAGCGATGGCGATGTGGAACCAAAGCCCTCCGGCTCGGGCCAAGGCTTGGTACGCGATCCGGATGTTGCGTAGCGTGAACGGCGAGTACACGGCGCCGTTGGTGGATCGCTATCCGGATTACCGCCTGGGTCCGACGGGGGACGCGCCCAAGGCCAACTGCTATACCTGTCACCAGGGGGCGTATCAGCCGATGCTGGGCTACAAGATGTTGGAGGACTACCCGTCGCTCTCGGCCCCCGACTACTACGCCGAGTACGCCAACGAGTACCGGAAGAAGGAGAAGGCCAAAGCGGAGGCGGCGGCCGCGCTAGAGGCGCAGGAAGAGGCGGGCGAGGACGGCGAGGCAGCGCCGGTGGCCAACTGAGTCTGGGCGGGCGACCGGGTGACAAGGGCGGAGTCTTTCGACTCCGCCCTTTTTTTTTGCCTCGGGTGGCCGATGAATGACCTGGTCGGATGTGGCCGATTTGGGGCCGAATTCGTGGTCCGGTTCGGGTTCGAGTGCCGAAGTTCGAATCGTGCCTCTACGCCGGGGAATGCGGCATTTTGTGCGAAATTTCCTTAGTGCTGATGCGCTTGCAGGCCCCAATGGCCGGTGCTAGCTTCCGCGACGCTTTGGGCGGATCCCTGGGCTCCACTCAAGCGAGAAGGGTCGAATCGTGAGTCATACCTTCCCTCGTTGGACGAATAAGATTCCAACCATCGTCGCCCTGGCGGTTCCGGTCATCGGAGTCGGGGTCGTCTTCGGCATGCTGTACTGGTTTTCCCCGTACTTTACCGACGTGGGGTACATGCCGACGCAGCCCGTGCCGTACAGCCACAAGCTTCACGCGGGCAAGTTGGGCATCGATTGCCGTTACTGTCACAACACGGTCGAGAAGGCGGCCTACGCCGCAGTTCCGCCCGCTGAAACGTGCATGAACTGCCATGCTTATGTGAAGAAGAACAGCGAGAAGCTGGCGCTGGTTCGACAATCCTACGAGACCGGCGAATCCATACCGTGGATCAAGGTTCACCAGCTCCCTGACTATTCCTACTTCGCCCATGACGTCCATGTGACGGCGGGCGTCGGTTGTGAGACCTGTCACGGGCGGATCGACCAGATGGAGAAGGTCGCCCTGCATTCGCCTCTCTCCATGGGTTGGTGTCTGCGCTGCCACCGCAACCCGGAGCCCAACCTTCGTCCCATCTCGGAGATCACGACTATGGGTTGGGAGGACTCGCCCGAGGCTGCCGAATACGACTGGGCCTCCGATCCCCACCGAATCCGCAACAACTTGCAGCCTCCTCAAAACTGCTCGGGGTGCCACCGATGACCACTGAGAACGAGACTCTGAACAAGCCGGACATCCCGAGCCGCAGGACCTTCCTTTCGGCCATGGGTGCGACCGTGGCGTCACTCAACACCGCGGCGTGCATCCGTAAGCCCTACGAGAAGATTCTGCCCTTCGGGCAGCGCCCAGAGGACCGGGTCCCCGGTCGGCCCGAGTATTACGCTACGGCGGCGTCCGTCGGCGCTAGCGTGGTGGGCCTTCGCGTCCGGTCCAACGACGGCCGCCCGACCTTCATCGGTTCCAACAAGCAGCACCCGACCAGCAAGGGCGGGACGCCGGCTTGGGCCCAAGCTACGGTCCTCGAGCTCTACGATCCGGACCGAAGCCGAACCGCTCTGATGGACGGTGCATCCGTCGACCCCGCAGGCGCTGCCGGCGCCATCCGAGCCATGGGCAAGGCGATTCGCGACGCCGCAGGCCGAGGCCTTGCGATCCTGACCGACGAGACGCCCTCGCCGACGCTGTTCCGGTTGATGAAGACGCTCAAGGAGCAGTTCCCCGAGGCTCAGCAGTTTCGTCATGACGAGATGGGTGAGGCCAACGGCCAAGCCGGTGCAGCCATGGCCGGCATTCCGAACGCCAGCTTCTCGCTCAACGAGACGCCCGCCGTCATCGCCATTTTCGATGCCGATCCCATGGGAACCGAGGGTGACACCTGCGCCTTCGACCATGCCTTTGCTTCGGGTCGGGACCCCGATGCACCCCGTAAGAACCGCCTCTACGTCGTCGAACCGTACGTTTCGTTGACCGGCTCGAACGCCGACCACCGCAAGGCGGTAAAGCCGAGCGAGGTCCCCGCGGTGCTGGCGGCTTTGGCTTCCGAGCTCAACAGCCATGGCTACGAGCTGCCAAAGCTTGCGGGGGCCGACGCCGCCTCAGACAAGTTCGTCAAGGCTCTCGCCAAGGACATGGCCAAGAACCAAGGCGTCTCGATGGTCATGGTCGGCGAGCGACAGCCCCCGCAGGTCCATGCTCTCGCCCACATGGTGAATGCGGCCTTGGGTGCCTACACCAAGCTCGGGGCCTGGACCCAGAGCGACGCTCCTGAGTTTCAGACTGCGGACGAGCTGGTGGCGGGCATGAAGGCCGGTACCTTCAAGTATGTCGTCTCGCTGAGCGGGAACCCCGCCCACTCCATCCCTGGCTTCGCTGATGCGGCCGAAAAGGCCCAGGTGCTGCACCTAGGGAGCTACCTCGACGAGACCGCTCGGATCGCCAAACTGCACGTCCCGAAGAGCCACTACCTGGAAGCGTGGGGTGACCTCGTGGGGCGTGATGGCTCCGTGGCCATCCAGCAGCCGCTCATCGCGCCACTCCACGAATCCAAGTCAGCCATCGAGGTGCTGGCCACCATTCTCGGTTCCAAAGAGAGCGGCTACGAGCAGGTGCGAGACACCCACCGAAGCCACGTGGCGTCCGGTGATTTCGAGAAGTCCTGGCAGGTCTGGCTGCACGATGGCGTCGTCCAGAGTCACCCGGTTCAGCGCGTCGAGCCGGCCATTCAGGCGGCCCAGATCGAGGGCTATCCAAAGGCCGGTTCGAGCGATCTCGAGGCCGCTTTCATTCGAGACCTGACGGTCTTGGACGGGCGCTTCGCCAACAGCCCCTGGCTCCAGGAGCTCCCTGACCCCGTCACCAAGTTGTCTTGGGACAACGCTCTGCTCTTGAGCCCCGACACGGCCGAGAAGCTCGGCCTCAAGAATGAGGACATGGCGACGGTCACCTTGAACGGAGCGTCTCTCGACCTTCCCGTTTGGATCCAGCCGGGCACCGCGGACGACGTGGCCGTCCTTCCCTTGGGCTACGGCCGCGAAGGGGTAGGGCAGTACGCCAGCAGCGGCTTCGATGTGTCGGGGCTCCGACCTGTCGACGGCACATGGTCGGCGAGCGGCGTCCAGATCAAGAAGACCCCGGGAAGCTATCGCCTCGCGTGTCAGCAGCTCGAGAGCGACCAGTACGGACGGCCCATCGTTCGTGAGGCTTCCCAGACGGACTTCACGGCCGACGAGAACTTCGTCGCGAAATTCGAGGTCATGAAACCGGAGCACATCGACTCTCTCTTGTGGGAGGAGCCTGTGCTTCCCTGGGCCAAGGGCGAGCAGCATCAGTGGGCTGTTTCGATCGACCTCAACAAATGCTCGGGATGCTCCGCCTGTGTCGTGGCCTGCCAGGCTGAGAACAATATTCCGTGGGTTGGCAAGAGCGAGGTCCTGAAGGGCCGCGAAATGCACTGGATGAAGATCGACCGATACTTCAAGGACAACAACGGACAGTTCGAGGTGAAGTATCAGCCCATGGGCTGTGCTCAGTGTGAAACCGCTCCGTGCGAGAACGTTTGTCCCGTAGGTGCATCGGCTCACAGCCCGGAGGGCCTCAACGACATGGCCTACAACCGGTGCATTGGAACGCGCTACTGCGCCAACAACTGCCCGTACAAGGTCCGTAGGTTCAACTTCTTTCACTACACCGTGCGAAACGACGGCGAGTACGGGATGGGCATCACCATGCAGCGCAACCCGGACGTCACGGTTCGCTACCGCGGGGTCATGGAGAAGTGCACCTACTGTGTGCAGCGGATCCAGCGAGCCAAGATCTACCAGAAGGTGAATGGAGGCGGCGACACGAAGGTTAAAGATGGCGCCATCGTGACTGCCTGCGAGGAGGCTTGCGGGACGGGGGCCATGGTCTTCGGCAACATGGCCGACCCCGAGTCTCGGGTCGCCAAGATGAAGAACAATCCGAGGAACTATGCCGTACTGGCCGAAATCAACATCCGGCCCCGGACGACGTATCTCGCCAAGCTGACGAACCCCAACCCTGAGTTGGCGGAAGGGTGACCCATCATGGATATGCGTTCGAACGTTGACCTCGTCGATCGGCGCCCTGCGCTCGTCGACCCCCACGAAGACTTCCAAGCGATCACGAAGCGTGTGGCGGCGCCCATCGAGTGGAAGACGCCCATCGGTTGGTGGCTCTTCTTCATACCTTCGGTTCTCCTGGCCGCCAGCTACGGCGGGAGCGTCGCTTATCTGGTTTGGGAAGGAACCGGCATCTGGGGCATCAATAATCCCGTTTTCTGGGGTTGGGCCATCGTCAACTTTGTCTTCTGGGTCGGTATTGGCCACGCAGGCACGCTAATCTCGGCCGTTCTCTTCCTCTTTCGACAGAAGTGGCGCACCAGCATCAACCGCTTCTCAGAGGCCATGACGCTCTTCGCCGTGGCCTGCGCCCTTTCATTTCCAACCATTCACGTCGGTCGAATCTGGCTTCTGTACTGGGTCGCCCCAGTTCCGAACTCCATGTTGGCTTGGCCCAACTTCCGGAGTCCTCTCCTCTGGGATGTTTTCGCTGTGAGCATCTACGGCTCGGTTTCGCTGTTGTTCTGGTACGTGGGCCTCATCCCCGACCTGGCCACGATGCGGGACCGCGTCACCTCCAAGCTCGGAAAGTTCGCTTACGGTATCTTTGCTCTTGGCTGGCGAGGGTCTACCCGACACTGGCGCCACTACGAGGTGGCCTACATGCTGCTCGCCGGTCTCGCCACTCCCCTGGTGCTGTCGGTGCACTCTGTGGTGTCATTCGACTTCGCCGTGTCCCAGCTGCCTGGCTGGCACACCACCATCTTCCCACCCTACTTTGTTGCGGGTGCCATCTTCTCCGGCTTCGGCATGGTTCTGACGCTGATGCTCATCGCTCGCGTCATCTTCAAGATGGAGAACATCGTCACGATGCATCACATCGACAACATGGCGAAGGTCGTACTCTTGACCGGGTCCATCGTCGGCTACGCCTACGCGATGGAGTTCTTCGTGGCTTGGTACAGCGGTAGCCAGTACGAGCTCTTCGCCTTCATCAATCGGGCGACCGGTCCTTACGCGGGCGCCTACTGGACGATGGTCACCTGCAACGTGGTCATTCCCCAGATTCTGTGGTTCCAGAAGATGCGTCACAACATCGTACTGCTCTTCATCATCTCGATTTTCGTGAACATCGGAATGTGGTTCGAGCGCTACGTTATCGTCATTACGCTTACCCGAGACTTTCTCCCCTCGAGCTGGGGCTACTACAGCCCGACTTTCTGGGACGTGTCATGCTTCCTGGGTAGCTTTGGCCTCTTCTTCACTCTGTTCTGCCTATTCGTCCGCTTCCTTCCCATGATCGCCATGGCCGAAGTGAAGACGGTCGTGCCTGAAGCCGATCCTCACCCCGAAGAGGCGGCGACTGGAGGTGCCCATTGAGCAACAAGACCTTCGGCGTCCTCGCCGAATTCGACACCCCCGCCTCCGTCTTTGAGGCCTGTGAGAAGGTCCGAGACGCCAAGTTCTCGAGGTGGGACTCCCACACGCCCTTCCCAGTGCATGGGCTGGAGTTTGCAATGGGCATGGGCCGCTCTCGGCTGCCCATCTTCGTGTTCGCTTGCGGCATCAGTGGGGCGTCTGGAGCGATGCTTCTCCAATGGTGGACCTCTGCCGTCGACTACCCGATGATCATCGCCGCCAAGCCATTCTTCTCATGGCAGGCCTTCATCCCGGTCACCTTCGAGGCGATGGTTCTGTTCTCGGCGGTCTCTGCCGTGCTGGGGATGCTGTTTCTCAACCGTCTTCCTCGCTGGCACCATCCGTTGCTGACCTCTGAGCGTTTCAAGTCAGCCTCGGATCACAAGTTCTTCATTTCGATCGAGGCGAGTGACCCGCAGTTCGACCCGGAGAAGACACCCGAGTTTCTCCATTCCCTGGGCGCGACCTACGTCGAGTTGGTGGAAGACTGAACGATGAAGCACCTAAGTCTCATGATTGCGACGGGGGCGCTCGCCACGGCTTGCCAGGGCGGGACCTTTCCTCAGCCCCCGATTCACCTGAACCAGAACATGGACTTCCAGAAGAGGATCGAGCCCCAGGAAGAGAATCCGTACACGGGAACCATGGGCAATCGGAAGCCCGTCGAGGGTACGGTTCGGATGGGCGGACTTACCATCGACGACCACCTTCACCGAGGGAAGATCGATGGCGAGCTCGTGGAAGAACTCCCCGACGTCGACGAGAAAGGGATGCCCATAGAAATGAACGAGGCTTTCCTCGCTCGGGGTCAGGAGCGCTACAACGTCTATTGCCAGCCCTGCCACGCCCAGACGGGCTCAGGAAAAGGGCTTGTGTCGGTCAACTCGGGCGGCAACATACAGCCCCCCGCTCTTTACAATGAACGGCTGCTGACCATGCCCATCGGGCACTTCTACAACGTCATCACCAACGGGGTGAACGGCAACATGCCCCCTTACCGCGCGCAGATCCCGGTCGGTGACCGGTGGGCCATTGCGGCTTACGTACGCGTTCTTCAGCGTGCGGCCTTTGCCGACGTTGGCGCCGTTCCGGGCGACGTCGCGAAAGAGAAAGGCTGGAACTGAGTCATGGGTCATCATCGGCTGCGGGCCATCCCTCCGGACGTCAAGACACGCTTCGAAGGTAGCTCGCCTTGGCGAAAATACCCCTTCATCTTCTGGGGCGTTGGGGTCGTCTGTCTGATGGCTGCCTTTGCCTTTGGCCAGGGCGGCGCCGAGGAGCACGCCTCCATCGGCTTTGAATCTGTCGCCCTGGCCGACCATCACGACGACGGCGAAGCCCATGGCCACGAAGCCCATCACGGCGGCGACGCGCATGACGGCGACAAGGCCCATCACGACCACGATGGCCACGGGGCGAAGGGAGCGCACGGGAGCGGTGGCGGTCATGGAGACGAAGACCACGGCGACGATGGAGGCCACGGCCACCATCATGGTGAGCTGACCCGCTTTTCATTTAGCTACCTTACGGCGTTCATGTACGGACTGAGCCTGGCCCTCGGAGGCCTGTTCTTCGTACTTGTTCAGTTCCTCGCGCGTGCCGGATGGAGCGTAGTCGTGCGCCGCATCGCCGAGAACGTCATGGCCACGCTCCCACTCTTCGGCTTGCTCTTCATTCCTGTGTACCTAGGGCTGTCGAGTACCCACTTCCACTGGTGGCACTTCGAAGGGCACGACCCCCTGCTCGACCACAAGGCGCCCTACCTGGATGAGAACTTCTTTATCCTCCGAGCCATCTTCTACATTGTAGTCTGGGTCGGCCTTGCCTTCTTCTTCTGGCGAAACTCGACCGCTCAGGACAACTCCGGTGAGCATGACCTGACCCGACGCATGCAGAACCTATCCCCGCTCGGGATGATCCTCTTCGCCCTCACGACGACCTTTGCTGCCGTGGATTGGATGAAGTCCATGGACCCGCACTGGTTCTCTACGATGTTCGGGGTCTACTACTTCGCGGGTTGCGTCGTGGGTATCTTTGCCACTTTGTCCGTATTGACCATCTGGTTGCAGTCCTCGGGCTACGTCAAAACGATCATCAACGCTGAGCACTACCACGACATCGGTAAGCTCCTGTTCGGCTTCGTGGTCTTCTGGACCTACATCACGTTCAGCCAGTATTTCCTGATTTGGTACGCCAACATTCCAGAGGAGACGCTCTGGTACTACCACCGCACGACTCATGGGTGGGAGAACGTGGGTGTGGCCATCATGATCGGCCACTTCTTCATTCCGTTCTTCTTCCTGTTGCCCCGCGGCATCAAGCGGAACCCGAAGACCTTGATCCTTGGCGCCCTTTGGCTACTCGGCATTCACTACCTGGACCTCTACTACGTCGTGATGCCCATTCTGGACGAGAGCCCCCACTTCACCATCGTGGACCCTTTGTGCCTGGTTGGCATCGTGTGTTTGTTTTTGGGCACGTTCGCATTCGTGGCCGGTCGGTCGGATCTCGTTCCGGTCAAGGACCCAAGGCTTCCGGAGTCACTAGCCTTCCAGAACCTCTGAGGTCGTTTGGTGCGTTTGAATTGCGAAACCCGCCAGCCAGGACAAGATCACGCAAAGGATTCGACATGAAGTTTTCGCCCCCACAAACTCTCGCCCTGGTCTCGCTCGCCGCCCTAGCGGCGTGCGGCATTCCGGACGTGAGCCTGTTTCCCATCGACCCTTGGCCGGAGAAGGACGCCTACCTGGAGAACCAAAAAACGGCGTTGACCGGTTACGACAGGGTCGAGGAGACGAAGAAGTACCGCATTCCTGTGAAGGATGCCTTGGCCATGGTGGCCAAGGATGCGGATGGCCTGAAGCCTCTGGTGAGGCTCAAGACCGACTTCTCCGAGATGACCCAGGTGGAGCGTGGCGAGCGCCACTTCAATATCACCTACGCGTGTGCCGGCTGCCACGGTTTCAACGGTCAGCGTAAGGTGGGCCCGCACCTGAACAAGCGCTGGGGTGGCGAGGCTCCGCTCGAGGGTGGAACGGTCGTCGCCTTCAACGACGAGTACTTCAAAGAGTCGGTCCTGTACTCCACGAAGAAGATCGCTCGAGGCTATCCGGCTGCGATGCCCTACTTCGCCGAGCTCATGTCCGAAGAGGACTACGAAGACATCAAAGCCTACGTGATGACCTACAACCAGTAGGCGCTGGTATCGCGGAAACAGCGGAAGCCCGGAGGGACCCCCCTTCCGGGCTTCTTTTCTGCCGCCCTCATGCCACGGGCGCTCGGGCAGTGCGCCGTGTCTGGACGGTCGGAGTGGCCCGAAAGTGGCGGGCCAGTCCAGCGAGGCCCCCGGCCATGAAGAATGGGATGTAGAAACTGAGCAGACCGTTCGGGATCATCTCCACGGACGAGAGGGCGACGTAGAATGACGCGCCCAGAATCGGATACTCTTCTTTGCCCAAACGATGGCGTTTGAGCTGCCGCATTAGGCTTATGACTGGGATGATGAGCAGTAGATAGGAGAAGGCCATACCGACGTAGCCCTGTTGGCCAAAACGGACGATCCACGCGCCGTCGGTGACCGCGATGTCCAGGCCCGTACGGGGGTGATAAACGCGGTTTCGCCCGAACGCCCCCCAACCGAACAGGAACTTCTCGTTCGCACGCTCGGCCAATAGGTCTTCGTTGTCGAATCGGAATTGCAGGGATGAGCCACGCTCAAAAGAGTAGCTTGCAATCGTCTCCGACAGCTCGTGTCGAGGAAGAGAATTCAAGGCCGTCGGGTAGTAGAGGCCAAAGACGGCAAGAGAAATGATCGTCCAGCGCTGCAGGCGCGCAGGAGCGAAGACAATGAGCGGAACGACCATGACAGCGTATGCGATGGCACCAGTCGCCTTTTCGAGTATGACGATCGCGCAGTAGGCGAAGAAGAACCACCGAGGACGCATACCGAAGATGCTCTTTCGGCTCCTGTACAGACCTGCGATCAGAAGCAGGACCGCGAGCAGAAACATGGCCAGGCCTAGCCCATGGGGAAAGAAGAGATTAGGCCGGTAGCCGCCCCATCGCATGGACTGAGAGAAACTTTGAACCTGGGCTGCAAAGCCGTAGACCCACTTGTGGGTCTGGGGACTCAGTCGGAGCTCCAGTAGGACGAGGGGGACGTAGAGGATGCCGAGCGTTATTGTGGAACGCGCGAACGAACGGAAGTCGTCGAGGTTGTGGACAGCAACCCGGCCGGCGCAAAAGGGCAAGATGTAGAACATGAGGTCGCTCATCGAGAGGTTCCAAGCATCTTGAATCTTGAGTCCTAGGAGGGATGGGGGTCCCAACCATCCCGGGAGGTAGATCGTGTTCCGGTTGGTCCACCAGGTGCAGAGGGCGCCCAGCGCCAGAGCGAGCCAGAGGCCCTCTAGTCCTTTGCCGAGCTGAGTGGCCCTCAAGCGTTGTCGGTCCCGAAAGTAGACCGCCATCAGGAAGGCCAGGGCCGGTATCGTGGCCTTGCTCAGGGCGGGTACGAGAGGGAAATCGTAGTTGGCCTGGTTGGGGAGAATGAGGGCGCCCCCGATCAGGGAGTAGGCGCAAGCCACTGGGAGTCGATAGGTCCTCACCAGCCAGAATGTGAATGGAAACCAGGCGACCAATGCCAGGCCTGGGATCAAGCCATGGCTCATGCAAGAACGGGCCTACCAGCCAGGGCCCTCAAGGAGCAATATGCATCCTTCGGGTAGAGCTCAGGGCTCGGCCATGAGCTCGTCACAGTCTGCGCTGTCGCAGTCCTGAGAGCAATCGCTGCCCGTGCAGGAGTAGCGGCAGGTGGAGCCCGGTTCGCAGCTCTGGTCGCACCCGCCGCCGGAACAGGTGAAGGTGCAAAGCGCTTCCTCTTCGCAGAGCTGGAGGCAGCCCCCACCGTCGCAGGTGAAGCTGCATTCGTCTCCGATATCGCAGCGCTGTTCGCAGCTACCCTCGGTACAGTCTTCTTCGACTGTCCCGCAGCTACACAAGAGCAGTCCAAGGACGAGCGTCTTCCAGTTCATGTCTCGCTCCTAGCCCAGCATTGAGGTGGGTTCCAAGAGGACCGCGATCACGCACGCGAGGGGTGTAGGGTCGTGTGTGGTCGCTCCTCTCCTTCGAGCCTACGCGCGTCGTCCGCCGCGTCCCCGAGGCAGCGTCCAGAAGAGGAACTTCGCAGCTCCTACCAAACCCGCCCACTTTCCCACTACGACGGCGGCCGCCATGAGCTGAGCGTCTTCGGGCGAGCGACCCTTTTCGAGCTCCCCTTCTCTCACTTTCCGATAGAGGCGACGGTAGGCCAGCAGTGAGCTCATGCTGAGGCCCAAGGTGGGTAGGGCGGCCATGAACGCGAAGCTCGGAAGGGCCAAGCCGTACAGTCCGAGGGACGCCAACTGGCGGAGGTTCTCGGGGTCGCGATGGATCCATGCTCCTTGTGACCAGCTGTGTCCTAGTCGAACATTCCGGGTCCACCACTGAGAGAAGGCGCTCATGTCGATGTCGTGAAACGCCATGTCGTCCGGGATGCGACGGGCCTTCCATCCCGCGCCCAGCGCGCGGCGATAGAACTCCTTCTCTTCTCCGGCCGGCATGTCTGGATTCTGACCGCCAGCGTCTCGCCAGGTCTCGACCCGCGCCATCATGTTGCCTCCTGATTCACGGATGTCTCCGACGGGACCGTCCCACTCCATGTCCGCTAGTCGGTGATACGCGTTCCGCTCTCGCTCCCGCTCTCGAAGCCGTCCACATACGATCCCGTAGTCTGGATGCTGGGCGAGGAAGGTCTGGCCCGCGCGTAGCCAGTCGGGCGCAGGCTCGCAGTCTCCGTCGAGAAACATGACGTACTCCACTTCGGGGTGAGAGTCGGTCAGATGCTCGAAGCCCGTGTTTCGACCGAGGGACGGCCCAAGAGGTCGGTCAGGACGGAGACGGACCACCTCGACGGCAGGATGGCGTTCCTCGACCAAGTCGGGGCTACCGTCGTGCGAAGCGCTGTCCACGTAGACGACTGGCACCTGCTCTTTGGAAAGTGCCTCCATCCCTCGGGCGAGCTGGGATCCCTCGTTTCGACCGATCACCACCACGCCTACTTTGGGGAGCCCGGCGTCGATCATGAGAGTGTGGGCAGAAATGCGAGCTCAGGGCCGCTGAAGGCTGGGTGGTGGGGAGTCATCGACAGGCCTCCGCCAAGCGCTTCAGGCCACGTTTTAGCCCGTGCCCGGCAGGCTCTGAGCTTCGCCGTCCTGGAGGGTGTGGGGGGGGAGGACGCCATCGGCGCCATCCATCATGGGCCAAAGGGCCATGCAAGTGGAAGCGCTAGACCGAGGTGTGGCTCTAGAGGAGCGCTTCAAGCTTCTCGGCTTTGAAGGGCTGAGCGAGGGTAAGGACTGCTGGAGGCTCGGTAGCTGCAAAGCCCCACATGCGAGTTGATGAGGAGGCCAGAAAACAGGTGCGAGAGGCGTTTGCTCAGGGTCCAGCCGTGCATGTCCGGCATCGAAGTCTCGACCAAGGTCACGTCGTGGGCGTCTGGTTGGGGGTGGAAGGCCTCCAGAGCATCGAGAGGGAACTCTAGGGCGGTCAAACTAGTGGCCGAGCAGAATCAGGAGTCGGCTGAGAAGCCATCGATCCCCAGCCTCGTCTTCCACCACCAGGACCCGAAGGGGTTTGCCGTTGGGATTCGCGTCGGGACCCGATGGCTGGGTCTATGTCGTACTGCCGACGCTCTGAAACAGGAGAGGAAGCCGGACATCGAAGCGCGTCCCCGAGCCTATCTTGCCGTCACCTTCGATGACTCCTCCGTGCCTACGGCTGGTCAGCTGTGCCGCCTGGTGCGACGCCTTCCTGCCACACGGTCCGACCAGGCTCACTTGTTTGGGCGTCCGAACTCATCGGCGGACCGCAGGAGGTTGAGCGGCATTCGGAGCTGCCGGTGGCCTCGAGCGTCTTCTTTGGGCAGACGACCTGCATCGATGTTCACTTGGACGCTTTGAAAGAGAAGTTTCGGAGCCGGCAGGCCGCTATCACGGCCTTGTCGCATGGCTACGAAACCTTCGGCCTCGGTCTCGGCTGTAAGCTGGATGTTCTTGGCCTTGGATTCTCCGATGGTGGTCTCGTAGGCCAGCGCCCTACCGTTTGGCTGATAATCGTGACCAACGAAGACACGCGTCGTGTCGGGAAGGGTGTAGAGCTTGTCCTGGATCGATCTGTAAAGGGCCTCGGCCGAACCTTTGGGAAAGTCGCAGCGACCCGTTCCGAAGTCCGGCATGAAGAGGGCGTCTCCCGTGAAGACTGCGTCGCCGATCACGTAGCTGACGCAGGCCGGCGTGTGCCCGGGGGTCTCCAAGACGCCGATGTCGAGCGAGCCGGCTTCGAGTCGGTCCCCCTCTTGCACCAGCCGGTCGAACTGAGACCCGTCGACCGGAAAGCTCTCCTCCAGGCTGAGCAGTTCCTTGAAGCCGGACTGGACCTCGGTGATCCGATGACAAATGACGATGGGGGCTTCGGTGACGCGACGTAAGAACTGCGAACCACTGAGATGATCGGCGTGCGCATGGGTTTCGAGAATGAAATGCGTGTCCAGGCTTCGGGCTTCCAGGAAGGCACGGACGGCCTCGACCGACGTCGTATCTGTATTTCCGGAATGAGGGTCGTAGTCGAGGACAGGGTCAATCACGACCGCGTCCGAGCCATTGGACACGACATAGGTGATCGTGAAGGTAGGGGGATGGTAGAAGGCTTTGACGTCCATGCCGCTGTAGTGAGCAACGCCCGTGCCATGAGCGTCTTAGCGCCAATGGTCGGAAGAGACGGTTCTGGAAAGGCCCCGTCGGTTGCTCGGCTGCCATCCCTGGCAGTATCTTTTTCTCCGTGGTGGCAGTTGGACAGCTGGGTTTGGAGCAACTGCAAAGCATCGACGAGCCCGCCATCCTGATCTCCACCGACTATCGGGTTTTGGCGGCCAACGAGGCGTATAGGGCTCGATTCCCGGGCATGATCGAGCCCGGCGTCTCTCGATGCCACGGCGTTTCCCACGGCTACGACAACCCCTGTGACCAACACGGCGAGTCCTGTCCGCTCAAGAAGGCGGGAGTCTCCAAGCGAACCGAGCGGGTCTTCCACGTGCACCATGGACCAGAGGGTTTGGAGCACGTCGACATCAAGTTGGAGCCGGTCTTCGATGCTCGCGGCGACCTTGCCGGCTTCATCGAGGTCATCAAGCCGATAGAGATCGCCCAGGCCGAGCCTGCCAGCGGCTTCGTCGGGCGATCGACCGCTTTCAGCGAAATGCTGGGTTTGCTGCAGCGCGGTGCATCGAGCGAGGTACCCATTCTGCTCTTGGGTGAGTCGGGTTCAGGCAAGGAGCTGGCGGCTAGGGCCGTCCACGACTCGAGCCCTCGGGCCGAAGGTCCCTTCGTCCCAGTCGAGTGCTCGGGGCTCAACGACGCTCTCTTCGAGTCGGAACTCTTCGGGCACGTTAGAGGCGCCTTCACTGGCGCGACGGCGCCCAAGCCGGGCTTGATTGAGGCGTCGGTCGGGGGGACTCTCTTTCTGGACGAGATAGGTGACGTACCGCTGAGCATGCAGGTCAAGTTGCTGCGCCTGTTGGAGTCCGGCACCTTTCGCCGAGTGGGGGACGTAGCGCCCCAGCGGGCAGACTTCCGGCTCGTTTGCGCGACCCATCGAGACTTGGATCGGTTGGTGCAGCAGGGTGCGTTTCGCCAAGATCTCTACTTTCGAATCAACGCCTTTCCAATCCCGATGCCGAGCCTCCGAGATCGTCCGGATGACCTCGACTTGCTGAGCGCTTCCCTTCTCGAGGGCTCGGGCAAGCGTCTCTCCAGCGGAGCCTTGGCTCGCTTGAAGGCCTATCCCTTTCCGGGCAACGTACGCGAACTCCGCAATATCCTCGAGCGGGCGACGCTCCTGGCCGACGGCGAGTTCCTGTTCGAGGAGCACCTCCCCGACCACGTCCGCGGGGCCATCCATACAGAGGGCTCGGCAGAAGCAGTCGGACCGCCGCCCGGATGGCCGACCGCAATCGTGCCCTTGGAAGAGGCCATCGCCCACTACTTGCGGTGGGCCGAGGGCCAGCATCGAGGTGACCGGGTGGCCTTGGCCAAGCGTCTGGGATTAAGCGAGCGGACACTGTACCGGCGGCTTCGTTCGGCTGCCATGGCTGACGATTCTGTCAGTGATGACTGACGTCCTCGGCGTGACGCCGCCCGTCATCTAGCGCCGGGGGGGACCCCGCAGCCTGGCCCATCGGTTGCAGACGCACGGGTCATGACCGCAGTGACTTCTCATCCCCCTTCGGGCCAAGAGGCGACGCTTGTCCGCATCGAAGCCCGGCTGGCCAGGATGGAGCGAGCTCTTCAACCCGTCGAGACCGTTGCCATCCAGGCTCCGCTTCTGATGGCCACCGTGACGGAGATGGCCGACGCCTTGGCTTCAAGGATGGGTGACGTCGACGCTCGGACCCAGTCCCTGGCCGACATTGCAGAGCGCCTGACCCGGCCTCAGACCATCGAGACGCTGAACCGGCTCCTGGAAATCGCCGAGGCGGCGCCCCACTTGGTGGCCACGATGACCGATATGGCCGACGAAGCCATGGCTCAGTTGACCCAGCACGACATCCCGGTCGAGCACCTGGTCCAAATCGGTTCCGCCTTCGTCCAAGGGCTCGTCCGATTGGCCACGGCCCCAGAGGTTCGCCACTTGCTGGAGTCCGGCATGCTCAACCCGGAAGCTCTTGGCGCCTTGGGACGGGCCGCAGATGCCCTAGCCGAGGCTTCAAGCGCACCTCGGCGAAGAGTCGGCGCCTTCGGGGCCCTTCGGGCCCTCGGTCACGAAGATGTTCAATCTGCCCTCGGCTTCTTGCTCGAAGTCGCCCAGCGCTTTGGCGCCTCGAGGAACGACGACCGTGGCCTCCCCTCTGGAACCTGAAAGGAAAGCTCAGAATGTCTCATCACGAAATCCTCATCGTTGGCGGCGGAACCGCCGGAATCAGCGTCGCCTCGCGCATCATGGAAAGCTCTTCAACGAGCGATGTCGCCCTCGTCGAGCCGGCCGAAATGCACTACTACCAACCTCTTTGGACACTCGTCGGGGGTGGGGTCTTCGATCGGGAGGACAGCGGCCGTCCCATGGCCGATGTCATGCCCAGCGGCGTGGACTGGTATCGAAATAGGGTCTCCGGCTTCGAGCCCGCGTCGAATCAGGTTGAGCTCGATGATGGTCGTAAGCTCAGCTACGATATCCTGGTCGTAGCGGCAGGGATTCAGCTCGACTGGAACAAGATCGAGGGCCTCCCCGAGTCTCTCGGCACGAATGGGGTTTGTAGCAACTACTCCTACGACACCGTTCCATACACTTGGGAGCTCCTGAAGAACTTTACCGGTGGCGAGGCGCTCTTCACCTTTCCCAGCACACCCATCAAGTGCGCGGGTGCTCCACAGAAGATAATGTATCTGGCTGAGGAGACTTTCAGGCGCAACGGCGTCCGGAGCCGCACCCACGTCAACTACATGTGCGCGGCCGGTGCGATTTTCGGGATCCCGAAGTACCGAGCGGCGCTGGAGAGGATCGTGTCCAGTCGCGGGATCGACGCGGAGTTCAAGAAGGACCTCGTGGCCATCCGTGCTTCCGAGAAAGTGGCCGTGTTCAAAGACATGGACACCGGAGCCACCGAGGAACGGAACTTCGACATGATCCACGTGACGCCGCCTCAATCGGCGCCGGACTTCATCAAGCAGAGCTCGCTAGCCGGGACGACGGGTTGGGTCGAAGTCGACAAGCATACGCTGCAGCACGAGCGATTCCCGAACGTCTTCTCCTTGGGAGACTGCAGCAACCTTCCTTGCTCGAAGACGGGGGCAGCCGTGCGAAAGCAAGCGCCGGTCCTCGTGGAGAACATTCTAGCCTATAGGACTGGAAGCGCGATGAGCGGGCACTACGATGGCTATGCCTCTTGTCCGCTGGTCACCGGCTACGGAAGGGTCATCCTGGCCGAGTTCGGCTACGAAGGGAAGGTCATGGAGACTTTTCCTTTCGACCAGGCGCAGGAGCGATACTCGATGTACGCGCTGAAGGCATACGGGCTACCTCAGATGTACTGGCACGGCATGCTGCGAGGCCGGCTTTGAAGAGCAGGGGGTGAAGATGTCGGGCTCGGCCGACCTCTTCTGGGCCCATGCTCAAGTCGTAGCGAGCTGGCGCTTGTTGCGATGGCAGATGGCGGAATAGGTCTCGGCGAAGTTTCGCGCCGCCTCGACATCCTGGGTCAGGCTGGGCGTCATGCACGCAATGTCGCTCAGTGAGATGACCCCGACTGGGCGTCCACCCGCGTCGACGACCGGCAAGCGACGTACCTTCTTGTCGGACATCATGTATTCCGCCGTTTCGATCTCGTCGTCCAAATGGCATGCAAAGACGGGCGTGGCCATCGCCGTTTCGACCACTAGCTCCAGGAGCGAGCGGCCTTGAGTGTAGGAGCCCATGCATATGTCGCGGTCGGTGATGATGCCGACCAAGAGGCCACGATCGTCGACCACCGGTAGAACGCCGCAGTCGTAGTCCCACATGAGCTGAGCCGCTCTATTCAGGGAGTCGGTCCGTCGACAGGTTCGGACCGGCTGGTTCATCAGTTGTTTCACGCGCATGATTCTCGATTTCCTTTCAATGAAGCGTTGGTCCTCTGCCTCAGCAGAGCGCATGCCAAGTAGCCCGATTCGCCCATCGTTGATGATGACCGTGCGACGAAGCGCCGCCAGCTCTGGGGAGTCACCCGGAGGTTACGGCAGGAGACCTCGGCCGATGGTTCTGCGCAGAACGGCCCGCTTTGCATGAAGGACCTGCGTCCCATCAGTAGGGTCTTTCTGGTTGGTACGTCCATCTCGGGTGGGGTCAGCCGAGCGGCCGAGCATTCGATCACGTGGTTTTCGCAATCTATATTACGTAGCATTGGTCCATGTATCTCTCGACGTCCAGACGAGTGCTCAAGACCAGGCCGAATGGGGTTGGCTTCGACGCTGCGGCCGCATCTGCTTAGATCCCAGCCCTGACGCCGACCATGGCTCAGCGCTCGCAATCAGCTACCATCTCCTCGCGATTCTACGGGCGGCCTTGGGCGTTCTGCCCTCCTCGTGCGCGGCGCTCGTCATGATGGCCAGCTCGGCCAGCGCGACCCTCAATGCGCTTCGTATCGGCACCGAGGCCGAGGCGACTTCCGGTCCCCGGGGCGGGGCTGGGGGCGCGGACGACGATTCGGATGCCGAGGTACGGCGGCTCGACGTGTAGCCGAATCATTCGGGCCGTGCGACGCTCGGCTCAATGGGGGGAGAGGAGCTATTCGAGCGAGGACGAGCCGCCTGGAGATCGGGCCGCTTCTTCGAAGCCCACGAGCGATGGGAAGACGCGTGGCGGCAGGCTTCCGACCCCGCCTTCGTGGACGCTCTTCAAGGACTGATTCAGCTGGCGGCCAGCCTTCACAAGGCCAGCCGGAACGAAGAGAAGGGTCATGCGAAGCTCTGGGCCAAAGGGGCAGCCCGTCTCTCCAGAGCGGCACCCCGCCTGCCTGTACTTCATGACTTGGACGTGATGGCTCTGGCTTCTAGCTTGACGTCGGAACCACCGAGCCCAGACCAGCCTCCGAGTCTGGACGAAGCTCGTCCCGAGTTCGGAGTGGTGTATCTACATGGCTTCGGCAGCAGTCCCGACTCACCGAAGGCCCGGGCGATCCAGTCGGCCCTAAAGGACCATGGCATTCCGGTGGCGGCGCCAAGACTCGCTGAGCCCAACGAGTTCTTTGACTTCACCGTATCTCGGAGCCTGGGCCGGGCTCGCCATGCGCTCTTCTCTCGAACCCTCCTCGTGGGCTCCAGTCTGGGGGGTTGGACGGGGACTCTTCTGGCAACAACCGAGCCCAGGGTCCGGGAGCTCGTCCTCTTGTGTCCGGCCTTTTACTTCTCGGAGCGATGGCTAGAGCCGGCCAGACAGGTTGAGCTCGAAGCCTGGCGCCGAGAGGGTTGCCTCGACTTCGAGGTTGGGCACCCGGCGTCCAGGCAGGCCCTGGGCGTGGGCTTCCTCGAGGACGCGCTGGGCCACGAGGGCGGAGTCCAGCCTCCGGTGCCGACGATCGCGTTTCATGGTCGTCGTGACGAAGTGGTGCCGCTCTCGGACGTCGAAAGGGTTCTGGCCGGCGTCGACCTGGCCGAGCTGCGGGTCGTGAACGACGACCACGGTCTCCGGGACCATCTGGAGCAGATAGCCGCCTGCGTAGTCGAGCGAGCGCTGGCCCTCCAAGCCCAAGACGCCGAGTCAGGAAGCTAGTCGGGGCTGTCCGAGCCCGGGCGGGTTCGGCCCGGCGGGTTCAGAGCCCCGTAAACTCGGCTTCACTTGCCCATTCCCCCGCAAGAGCGTAGGCCCCGCCCCTCGTGGCCGAGCTAGACATCCATCCCTTCGGCGCAGTTCCGCCGCCTCTTCGCGCAGCGATGGAGCGTCGAGGCTTTAGGTCCTTGACTCCGGTCCAGCAGGCCGTGGTCCAGGAAGACATCGTCGGTCGAGACCTTCGCATCTCGTCTCAGACCGGCTCGGGCAAGACGGTTGCGCTCGGGCTTGCCATCGCGCCCACCCTCCTCTCGGCGGAGGCTGCAGCAGGACCCAGGGTCCTGATCCTTGCCCCGACCCGGGAGCTGGCATCTCAAGTTGCCGATGAGCTCGGCGGCTTGTACGAAGAGCTTCGAGTCCAGGTGCAGGTCGTGACCGGCGGGACCGACGCCTACCGAGAGCGTAGAAGCCTCCAGCGGGGCCCTGCCGTCCTGGTGGCGACTCCGGGACGATTGCTCGATCACCTTCGAGGCGGGGCAGTCGACTTGGCTTCGGTCGAACACGCGGTTCTGGACGAAGCTGACCAGATGCTCGACCTGGGATTTCGGGAAGAGCTGGACGCCATCTTGGAGCAGCTACCCACGGGGCGACGACTTCACATGGTCTCGGCGACCTTTGCCCGCCAGGTCCTCCGCTTCGCCGATGGATGTCAGCGAGAAGTCCTCCACTTGCAGGGTACTCGGCTCGGGGAGGCCAATACCGACATCGAGCACATCGGGCACTTGGTGCCGGCCACGGATCGACACCCGGCCTTGGTGAATCTGCTTTTGGCCGACGAGGCGAGCGGAGGGGGATCCTGGTTGGTCTTCGTCAGGACTCGAAACGACGCCACCCACCTGGCTGAGCTCTTGGTCGAGGATGGTTTTTCGGCCATGCCTTTCTCGGGCGAGCTATCCCAGCCCCAGCGAGAGCGGACCCTGAACGGCTTCAAGGCGGGGCTGGTCAAGGTCCTCGTGGCGACCGACGTTGCGGCTCGGGGCATCGACGTCCAGAACGTCTCCCGCGTGGTGCACTTCGAGCTTCCCCGGGACGTCGAGACCTTCACTCATCGCTCGGGTCGCACGGGAAGGGCCGGGCAGAAAGGGCGTTCCCTCCTCTTGGTTCCGCCCTCCCGGGAGCGAAGGGTCTGGGAGCTGGCCCGCAGGGCAAACATCGAGCTCGCCTGGCACCCTGTCCCCGACGCCAAGCGAATCGAGAAAGTTGCGATCAAGAAGACGCGGCGATCGCTCCAGAACCGACTTGCCAACGGTGAGGAGCTTTCGAGCAAGAAGATCGACTATGCGAGCAAGCTCCTGGGCGAGCATCCCCCTGAGACCCTGGTTGCGGTGCTGCTCGACATGATTCGGACGCCACTTCCGTGCGAGCCTTGGCCCATCAAGGCGATGGAGCCTCGAGGAAGCGGAGGTGCGGCCGAGCGAGCGGGCGAGGGCCGCAAACCGCGGAGCCGAGTGCGGCCTGGGCGAGGTCCAAAGCGTTTTGGTGCCCGACCCCGAGCCGGTCGAAAAGGACCCCGCTCCGGGCGCCCCCGTCGCGGCTGAGTCCCTCCCGCTCAATCCAACAGGAGCTCGATACCCGCGATGGCCAAGTCGGCGCGAAAGGCCCGACCAACTCCGATGAGGCCCATGCGTCGCAGCGCGGCCCTTCGGAAGGGGCGGTCGGTGCGGTAGGCTTCGAAGTCCTGGTAATCAAGCTCGATCCGGTGCCATTTGGCCGGTGCCTGGAAAGACCGTCGATACGATTGCCAAGGCCGCGTCAGGTCTTCGGTCCGCAGGTGGCAGCCATAGACTTCATCGTTGCCGAAGACCTCGAGCCGAAGGCCCCGGGCGCTTCGAGCGCTCGAGGGGAGCTCACCCGCCATCTGGATGAAGCCTCCGTCGTTGTCGAGACGAACGTCCCCGGTCATCCGCAGCGCGGGACGGCCCGCGACTTGCTCCAACTTGAGTCGGCCTTCGGAAAGGCCTCCCATCACCCGATCCGTCACCAGGTGAAGGTCGAGGCCGCCTGCGCAGGGATGCTCGGATGCGGCGTCGAACAAGAGCATGGGCACCAGTCTACGGGATCAGCGGGCGTCGACGAGTTCGACTTCGAACACCAAGGTGCTGTTGGGAGGAATGGCGCCGGGGAAGCCTCGTTCGCCGTAGGCGAGCTCGGGGGGGATGGTGAGCTTGCGCTTCCCGCCTACCTTCATGCCTTCGACCCCTTGCTCCCAGCCCTTGATGACCATCCCTGAGCCGAGCTGAAAAGACAGGGGCTCTCCACGGTCGTGGCTGCTGTCGAACTTACTTCCGTCGGTCAGGGTGCCAGTATAGTGGACGGCCACGGTGTGCCCTGGCTTGGCCTCGGTGCCCGAGCCAGCTTGGAGCTCTTCGATGACGAGCGACATGCGGAGCCTCTAGCCGTCCTGATCGGGATTGCGAAGCGAAACCGTCTGGAGCTGCTCGTGAAGAAGGGTCGCCAGGCGCTCGCGGTCGGCGCGGGGCCCGCTGGCGGTCGCGCTCCACATGTTGTCGTCCTCGCAGACGTAGAACTCGATGACGCACTCGTCCTGGTACTCGTCCTCCACCCAGACGCCATCTCGGCCGTCGTAGCTTCGGTCTTGAATGAGCTCGACCTCGCTCGCGGTCTCGACGTGGGCCAGTAGCTCTCGCCTCGTTTCGCAGAGGCCGTCGCGCTTGTTGCCCGTGAAGTAGAGCTGAGTACGCTCGCCGTTGTAGCGCAGCCTCATGAAGAAGACGGTGTCCTCTCGATCGCCCATTTCCCACGCCCTCAGGAGGAGATCGCGGTCGTCCTCGGACTTCCCTCGATCGTGCTGGCCTTCGACCATCTCCATGATGCCTTCGAGGGGAAGAAAACTCGGATCGATCTCACCTTTCCACCACTTGGTCTCGAAGCTCCGCATCAGATGCGCCGGTGGCTTTGGCTCTGGTGAGCCCCCGGCGCAGGCGCCCAGGGCCAGAGCCAGACTCAACGTCGACCGCATTCATCCAGGCTAGCGCTGGGACGTGGGATTGTCAGCTGCGCGGTCGTCACCCTCGGCTCGTCCTACTTGGTCAAAGAGTCAGGGCACAGTCGGCTAGTCGACTCTCCACGTCTTCGAGTGGGCGGAATAGCCGTTCAGGGGCCTCCAGCTCTCGCAGGCGACCGAGCTGTTGGGACGCTGGGACGTCGCCGAGCTCGTCCATTACGGGTGACACGTTGGCATGGAAGGGTGGACGCGGACGAACAGTGGAAGCACAGCTGAGCTTCATCGACTTCGGGTTCGTCCAGCGCCGGGTCGCTACCTCGAGGGACCTGTTTGAGGCCTGGCTGGATGGTCTGGTCCGCCAACCGAGTACCTACCTAGAGGAGCCCCTAGGCGAGACTGTCGCTTTGGAACCGAACGGCCTCTGGAGTGGGGTTGTAGGCTTGGGTCCGCCGCTCTCCTTCCTCCAGAGGGACGCCGATAAGAGCTATCGCAGACCGTGAACGAGAGTCTCAGGATGCATGAGGAAAACTCTGGGCTGCGGGTCCCGAACAGCCGTGCTACCCGCGCCCGTCGAACATGTCCGAAGCCGCCCTTCAGACCCTGCTCTCCCCGGTCGTGCTCTTTTTTGCCTTGGGCTTCGTGGCGGGGCTGGTCCGATCCAGCCTGAGCGTGCCCGAAGACCTGGCCAAGGGCCTGTCGCTCTACCTCATGCTCGCGATCGGCTTCAAGGGTGGGGTCGAACTGGCCCACGCAGGCTTCGACCTGGGGATGCTCGGGGCGGTGATCTCGGGCCTGGTCGCAGGCTTTGGGCTCCCGCTCATCGCCTTCGGCCTGCTCCGCGCCATGACCCGGGTGAGCCACGTCGACGCGGCCGCCATCGCCGCCCATTATGGCTCCATCAGCGTGGTCACTTTCGTCGCCGCCTCGGACTACATCGATGCGCTGGGGGTGGAGTACGAAGGCTACATGGTGGCGGTGGTCGCTATCATGGAGTCGCCCGCCATCATCGCCGGGCTGATCCTCGCCCAGCGCGACCCTGCCGCGAAACGGGCCCCCCGATGGGACGCTGACTTCCTTCGTGAGGTCTTCCTGAACGGAAGTGTCTTCTTGCTCTTGGGGGCTTTGGTCATCGGAATGGCGACGGGAGACAAGGGCTACGACACGGTGGCGCCCTTCATTGCCACGCCCTTCAAGGGGGTCTTGTGCCTCTTCCTGCTCGACATGGGCATTGCTGCAGCCTCTCGGCTTCGGTCCGCTTCGGGCCTCGACCATCGCCTAGTCACCTTCGGCCTGATAATGCCGGTGATCGGCGCTACGGTCGGGCTTGGGCTGTCCTGGTTGGCGGGTCTGTCCGTCGGCAGCGGGGCGCTCCTGATCACGCTATGCGCCAGCGCCTCTTATATTGCCGTGCCGGCCGCCATGCGTGTGGCCCTACCTCAGGCCAACCCTGCCTACTCCCTCACGCTGTCCCTGGGCGTGACCTTCCCCTTCAACCTCGTCATCGGCATCCCGCTCTACCAGCGGGCCGCGGAAATCATTCTCGCTTGAAAGGAATCAAATATGACGATCGAAACCCACGCTCGGAAGAGACTCGAGATGATCATCGAGCAGCCTCACCTGCCGCAATTCATCAGGCTCTTCGAGCAGCAAGACGTACGCGGCTATACGGTCTTGGACTCCAAGTCGGGAAAAGGGAGCCGAGGCTTCTGGTCCCCAGCTCGCCTCAGCAGTGTGGATGACCGGGTGATGATCGTGGCGGTCGCCGACGAAGAGACGATTCAGCGGGTCCTGAGCGAGCTTCAGGCCTTGTTCGAGCAGCTTCCGGGCGTCGCCTTCGTGTCCGACGTCCAGGTCATCCGGCCGGATCGTTTCTGAAGCCGGCTGAAACCGGCGAAGTCGCCCTAGAGCCCATCGGCATCGCTCGGCCTTCTAGACCGGCTCGTATGGATGAAGCCATCGCGCTCGTCCTTCACGGTTCCTCGCCAGGGAGTCTCCGCAGACCAATTCTTCCAATCTCCCTCGTCCATGATCTTGAAGACAAACACCACGTTCCATCCCTAGCCGAAAGGCTTCCTCGGGCGAAGCTCGGCTGCTAAGTGTACGCCGAGCATGGGGCACGCTGGCGACCTCCATGCCCGCAAGCGTCTGACTCGCGGGGCTGCGATTCACTTCCAGAAGGATACGCTATTCGATCGACTGGCTCGGGTCGTCTGCCAGGCTGGGTGCCTGCCTCGAAAAGAGCTGTATGAGTCTTGGGAGGTCGCGCGCAGAGTTCAGCGCCGAATGAGGGGGGGCCGAGTCGTCGACCTGGCCTGCGGACATGGTCTGTTGGGGGCCATCCTGCTGATCCTCGACCGAACGAGAACTCTCGGGGTCGGCGTCGACCGTCGGATTCCCCCTTGTACGGTTCGATTGCGGGCGGCTCTGGAGGAGGCGTGGCCCTTTCTGAGCGACCGCTGGCGTCTGATGGAAGGCGACCTTTCCACCTTCCCCCTTGGCGCCGATGACGTGGTGGTCTCGGCCCACGCCTGTGGAGGGCTGAGCGACCTCGTCCTCGAACGAGCTGCGGAGGTCCGGGCCCGAGTGGCCGTGATGCCCTGCTGTCATGCCGTGGGACGAGGTGATTTGGGCGGCCTGACCGGCTGGCTATCGCCTGCGATGGCCATGGATGTGAGCCGAGCGGCGGCGCTCCGGGCCAGAAGCTACCATGTTCATACCCAGACCATTCCCGAGGCCATCACGCCTCAAAACCGACTTCTCTTCGGCGTTCCGGTCGGAGGCTCACCGGGCGTCAACCAGAGTTGACGACGGCCCTCGACCTCGCCGATGGCCATGGGCCCACTCAATGAAGTACTGGGCAGCAGCTCGAATCCTTCTGGGAACTCGACGGGGGAGGCGCTGCAGTTCCTGGCGTCCAGCGTGCAGACACAGGGGGTCTGGTCCTCCCCATCCTGTACGAAGCCCCACACCGACTCCGCCCGGGCGTCGTCGAGGCGATGGGCGAAGCGAAGAAAGCTCGGGCCCAAGGCATCCTGGACCAGGTCGAGGCCTTCGACTCGGTGCGCTCGGGACGGTGAGCTCGTACCGAGCCAAAGTGCGCCTCGATGGTCGAGCCATGGTCCCTGGCTGCGTTCGTCTTGCATGATGGGCTGCAGTTCTTGGCCGTCGAATCGAGCCAGCGCTGTCGTACCCTGGTTGTCGACGAAGTAGCGCACGAGTAGTCCGTCGGCATCGGCGACCAAGACCTGCAGTGATCGGCCCCGAGCCAAGCGGGTGAGTGAGCGCCCATGGGACAAGTACAGACCTTGGCGGGACTCGTCTTCGGCCTGAAGCGCCAATAGCCCACCGCTAGTGAGCCAATGGGCGGAGCCGAGCGCCAGTCCTTCGAAAGCGACCGGCTCCTCACCGTTCTCCAGCACGTGCAGGCTGGCCTTTCCTTGGAATGCATGAGTGACCCATAGGCGACCCTGGGGGCTGAGGCTGGAGTTCAAGAGCGTGCCTTCGAAAGTCTGGACCAGTGGGACCTCACCGTCTCGATCCAGCAAGAGGGTAGACTGGCCCGTGTTCAGGTTTCCAAAGCTCTCGGGAACGGCGGCCCGCGCGCCGTCGACTTCGTGGATTCTGAACCCAAGGGACCTCTGGCCGACGAAGGCCGCCTCACCGGTGGGACTCAAGGTATAAAGGTGCATGTCGTTGGTGGGCCGGGTCAGCATGAGCCAACCCGAGGAAGCTCGAGTCAGGGAGACCACGAAGCCTCTCGTCGTGAGGAGTTCGGGGCCCTCCAAGCGGTGAAGCCGATCTCCTTGGTTTAGTTCGTGAGCGAACCACAGTCCTTCACCGGGCGCGTGGAGGAGACTGGTTCTGCAGTCGCCGGAGGCCGGCTCCAAGCGGTCCAGAACGCCTTGAAGGGGGTCGATGAGCTGAAGCTCTGCGCCGTCCGCTTCGGGCACACAAAACCAGCGCTGGTGATCCTCCAAGGCCAGCCCTTCTCGCGTCACTCGAGCGTTCAAGAGTCGTAGCCCATCAGCTGTGATCAGGGTCCGGGCGCCGAGGCGGCCATCGACCGCGCCGCGCTCGATCCATATCAGCTCGTCGGTCGAGAAGTCGGTGCCGAAGGCGTACAGGCCTTTGGATGTGGCCAGCGTCTGCATCACGCGGGTTCTGTCCGGGACGAGCTGCTGGAGCTCCCCGTCGGCCCAGACCAACACGCCGAACTCGCTCTCGATGTGGACGACGCCTGCCATCGGCTGAGTCATCCTGGAGCTGCGCGCATCCAGGTCGAACTCGTGAACGAGACCCCCGTCGAAGATCCGGAAGTGGTTTTCGTCTTGAAGGACCACGCTGCCATCTTCGGCGATGACGACGGCTGTGTGAGGACGGGCCTCTGTCACGACCAACCCGGGGAGAAACTGGGCCACGGAACCCCGTTGAACGATGACGAAGCCCGTCTCGCATCCCGGGGGTGCCGCCTCGCCATCACAGAAGATGGGGACCACAGCGGTCTGGTCCGTACTCTGTACGGTAGCCGCCAGCCGGCGACTGATCTGGTGGTGCCCGGCGGGAAGAGTCAGAAGATTTGCCCCCTCCAGGTCGACGGCAGTATCGCGACCGAGTTCGAGCTGACGAAGAGGCGGGGCGGAGCATTCGGCTGCCGGGATCTCGCTTTGCAGACCGTCAGGCGCATCCTCGCAGCCGCAGAGCAGAATAATCGAAAGCGCAGGATAGAAAGTCTTCATGCACGGGCTCCCGATTCCCTCATGTGTCGGGTGAGCTCGACTGATCAAGTGCTGCCACGAGCCTCGCTCATCGAGGCCGGGCGGCCTACGGGCAGTTGCTGCCCCGGCTGTCGAATAGGCTCTCCTCGAAGAAGGTATGTCCGAGCTCGCCGATTTCCAGGCCGAAGAAGCTAGCGGTTGCGTTGCCGCGAAGACTGTGTTGCCCGCCGACCTCCACGCAGAGCCCACTCAGCACCGTACCCAACAGGCTGCCCGCAGCGGTATAAATGTTGTCGAAGCGGACACTCGCGCTGTCCCCCAGCGCGTTGAAGATGATTCGGGGCGCGGCGAGGGCAAAGGTGAAACCAACCCCTCCCATCGAGCCGGCTGTGTTGGGCTCAGATACTTCGACGTCCGGGGTGCCACTGCCCTCGTCGGGGCTCAGGCCGGAAGCGTCACCCGAGAATCCCGAGCTTGCTCCGCCCACTCGGAAGCGGCCCTCAAAGGTCGTGGAGGCCGACAGCAAGGAGGGAAGCTGGACGTCGGCCAGCAGGTTGAAGGTGATGGCGACGTTGAGGCCGAGAGGCAAGGCGGTGGGAATGGGCACGACGATCCGGAAGGGGCCTGGCAGAACGAGGGTGGTGCTGGCCGTTTCGGCATTGGCGCCTGCGACCAACACCTCGATGTCGAAGCCAAGCCGTTCGACCGAACTCGCGAACTGGACCACGTCGCCTCCCTGGACCTCGTAGTTCAAGCCGTGTCGGAAGTAGCCGACGGTACCCTGGGCGACGGCACGAAACTCGCCTCCCGAGGTCGTCCGGCTGACCACGATCTCGACCTCCAATTGCCGGATGCCTGAGTCGGGGCGAACTTGAACCGAGACCGAGAAGCCGTCGACCTCGGTGCTGTACATGACCTGATCGGCCAGGCCGTCTTTTCGTTCCAACTCCAGGTCGCCCAAAAAGACCTTAGCCTCCATCTCTGGCGTTCCGTCCAGGGCGAGGTCCCAGGTCAGCTGACCGTCGGTCACGAGCTCGTTCAGCGTGGCGTCGCGACCGGTAACTACGAGTTCGCTTCCATTGACGGTCGTCTCCTCTACTCGGATCAAAGCGAGCTCTCCGACCAGCAAGACGTCGTCGACTTCGATGTCCACTCCGGCCGCTTCCAGCTCCGAAAGGTCCCAGACGTAGCGATCGGCCTGAAGGTCCGACTCCAGCAAGGCCGTGTCTCGGAGCCCGACATCGACCACCACGGACGACTCTGTCAGCTGAAGGTCCTCGGTCAGCGTATTGGGTCCGTCATCGAGGTTTGGACCGGGGCCCATGGCTGCGTCCTCGCTTCCACAGGACAGGTTCGATCCGAGCAGGGCGAGGAGGGCCAGCGTCCAAGGCGTTCTCATGGCGTCAATCTAGCCAGCACAGGGCGCTACGAGAAGGCAGGCGCCTGACCTAGGGGCCAGCCCGCAGCGTCTGCGCTTCTCATGGGCTTGGGCTCGTGGCATCCGGCCGTCGTGACGCAAGAAGCCAGTGGGCGGCCCCCCTCGATCACCGACTACCCCGTTCATACTCGGGACAAGATCCGGTACGGCGATACCGATCGCCAGGGCCACGTCAACAACGCGATCTTCGCAAGCTTCTTGGAAACGGGACGCGTTGAAGTCTTGCTCCGTCCCGAGTCTCCCATGACGGACGATGGCTGCGCCTTCGTCATTGCTCGGCTGAGCCTGGATTTCAAAGCCGAGCTCAAGTGGCCAGGAGAGGTCATCATCGGAACTCGGGTTGCACGCATTGGTCGAAGCAGTATCGGTCTCGAGCAATCCATCTTTCAGGATGAGGTCTGGGCCGCTTCGGCCGAGACTGTGATCGTCCAGGTCGAAGGCGAGAGCGGACGATCGAGTGCTCTTTCCCAGGCGACGATCCTTCGTCTCAAAGCCTTACTTGGTCCGGGCGACGGCGCGTGAAAGTGCGAATGGACTTTGGTCCCGACCTTGGGCATGGCTCCTCTCTCGACGGAAGGAGATGGGCGCCGAGATCACGTCAGGGCTGACCCCTCACTTTCGCAGTTGGTTGGGACGTTCGGCCTTTGGGGCGGACGGCTTCGATCGCCCGGAGCTCCAAGGGGGGAGCTTCGGTGGTCGGTTCGTACCCGAGCAGCCGGTCAAGGGCCCACCGTTCGTCTTCATCCACGGCAACGGAGACGCGGCCCTGGGTTCGGGCGGCCCCCTCTTCAACGGCTGGACCGAGGTATTGGGGTCCTTCTTGGCCGCTGGCTATGGCTTCGAGCGGCTGTACGGGACGACATGGGGCCCTGCCGATCCTCGACTCGTGCGGCGACAGTCTCACGACCGACATCGAGTGGGTCGGGTCCGTCGCTTCATCGAAGCGGTCCTGGCCTATACCGGCCAGCCCCGGGCGAACGTCGTCGCTCACTCGATGGGTGTGACCTTGGCCCGCAAGGCCATCCAGGGTGGTCGCCTTCTGGATGAGCGGGGATGGACTGAGCTCGGGCCTCCCTTGGCCTCCCGGATCGGTACCTTCATCGGAATTGCCGGAGCCAACCAGGGCTTGAGGGCTGCACTGCGTAATCCTCTGGTTCGCGCTTGGAATCCGATCAACGGTTTCTTTCCAGGTCTGCCATCGCCGCTTGGCTTCGTGGGCCAGAGTCTCTTCTTGAAGGATGTCAATCGTAGGCCGCGAGCTGCCGCACGCGTCTACTCGATCTGGTCTCGGGGCGACGGAATCGTTGATGTCTCTCTCGGGGGACGGCCTTCCGCGCGAATTCCCATGCAGGACGATGAGGTGGTCTTCGAAGACTTGAACCACTTCGAAGTGAAGGACCGCGCGGGTCCGACGCTGATCGAACTTTGCGAAGCGCCGGACTGAGGCATCCGCCGATGGCTTGGTGCGTCTACGACGCAGTGCGTATAAGGCCCTGAACCCGCATTTGATACGCAGTTTGACAGAAAAGGTCGCAAGTCGTAGCGGTCTGCGGGCGGTGGCTTCGGTGGCAGAAACGGTGGGCGCCATGGTGGCGGCCTTCGCCCCACGGGCCGTCAAGACGGCCGAACTGGAGCTGGCCGCCGCCCAGTTGGGCATCGACGCGAGCCAGGTTCGCGTGGCCCTCAGTCGGCTGCGGCGCCAGGGAAAGGTAGAGCCCGAGAACCGAGGCCTCTACCGCTTGTCCTCGAAGGTTCAGCTTCAGCAGACCGCCCTCGGTCGCTGGTGGGAGCGCTTGGATGGGCTCGAGACCAAGTGGACCAAGCGCTTTTACGTCGCGCTCACGAGCTGGGTACCGAAGAGCGACCGAAAGGCCGCCCGAAGTCGAGGTCGCGCTCTGACCCGCCTCGGGTTCCGGGAGCACCGGCCCGGCATGTCCCTCCGACCGGCCAACCTGCGGCTCGGCTTGGAGCAAATGAAGGACCTGCTACAGAAGCTCGGCTTTGACCAACAGGGTGACCTCCTGGTCGCGAGCGGCCTGAGCTTCGACGCGAGGCCTTACTGGAGCGAGCCCGTCGACTACCGCGCCCGCGCGACCGCGCTTCGGGGTGGCCTGGCTGCTCTGAAACGGGACGGCACGGTGGAGGCGGCGATGACCTCCTTCACCGTGGCCAACGAGATGATCCGGGAGGCGGTGCGAGATCCGTTGCTGCCTCACGAATGGGTGGACTCGAATGCGCGCGCCGATTTCTGGCGCGCCCTCGTCGACTACGACGCCTACGGGCGCACCCTTTGGAAGAAGAACGTGTGGGACCGCGTCGCGACCCATTCGAGAGGCCCGAATCGGGCCGGGAAGAGGACCGCTAAGAGCGGATGAGGAGAGAAACGATGACTCGACTGATCAAGATGAGCTGGGCGCTCGCGGGCGCCGTCGCCGTGACGGCGTGCAGCGAAGACGATAACAACGGAGGCGGAAGCAACGGCAACGGAAGTGCCGTCGTCGACATGGGAGGCGGCGGTCCGGACGTGGGCGAGGGCTCGGACATGGGTGGGGGACCCTTGAACCCTGCCTGTACCGCGGCCATCCGCCAGCGTGAGACCGAGGTCGCTGCCATGCTGCCAGCCCCCTTCACCGATCCTGTGGAGATGGTTGGTCCCGTGGAGGGGGATGTGGCCTTGGAGGCCGATTTCGCCGGTCGCTACAGAGACGACCTGGCCAACCACGTGGGCTGTGAGCCGGTGGTTGCGTACGGAAACAACGTCGAGTTCTTGGTGCAAACCAACGAGGCTATGGTGCCTCCGGGCACGCCTGCCAGCATTCCAGGCTACGACTGCGCCGCCAAGGCCTACGAGACGACCAACGTCGACATGAGCAAGCCGATCGTTATCCTCGTTCACGGAAACTCGTCATCGGTCACCAGCTTCGAAGAGTACTTCAACGCGGGGATCGCTGGGACGGAGGTCACAACCTTCTCTCAGTTTAGTTTCAACGTCGAGACCACCGTCCGGGAGCAGCTTGCAACCAAGCTTCTCAATGACGGCTTCGAAGTCATCGCCTTCGATGCCCGGACCGACCTCGTCAATCAGCTCACCGACTACGACGTCATGGCTAACGCCAACCGGAACATCGACCACGGCTGGTCGGTCCCGATGCTGCAGTCCTTGGTGAACGCCGTCATGACCAACAATCCCGGCCGTCGGATCTCTCTGATTGGTCACTCCTTGGGGACCACCATGATCCGGGACGCGCTCCGCCGCATGTACGTGGCCTGGACCGACTCTGAGGCTGGCGCCTTGAATCCCTTTCCTCAGTTGGCCGACGTCATCCTCGCCTCAGGCGCCAACCATGGCGTCTCAACCGGCGGTCTTTGCGACCCCATGGTCCGCAACATGTCCATCGCCGTGACCTGCGAGATGGGAGACCGGGGTGCCTTTCTGCCCACCTACTTCTCCGGGGTGAACAATGGACCCAATGACCTATATACCGCCCCCTGCGCCGACGGGTCCTACGCCTTCGGCTCCGAGGATCAGTGTGGCAACAACGTCGTAGACTACACGACCATCACCATGGAGGACGTGCCGGACGGTAGCTTCCAGGATGAGTTCGTGAGCGAGTCCTCGGCGCGCCTCGACCTCGAGCCCTGCGTCGACAACGAGCTAGTCTCCCTGGCGGACTTCGACGCGTCCGGCTACTTCTTCGATGCGCTGCCCGGATTCCTTGCCAACCACTTCGGCTCCATTCGTTCGGATGCGGGCATGGCCATCATCTTGGACAAGCTCAACGACTGAAGGGCTTTGGGCGGTCTCGGGCTGAGTCCGAGGCCGTCCTTGCTCGTCCACCGGAGGACCTGTTCATGAAACGACTGTTTAGCTTGGCGCTGCTATCGAGCGTGATTCTTCCCGTATTCGCTCAGGCCCAAAGCGAGAGTGAGGTCGAACAGAGCGAGGGCCGAAAGGGAAGCCGGGCCGACCGGGTCCTCGCCACCGCCGACCAGGGGATCGCCCGCGACTTCGTCATTTGGAGCGACGAAAAGCTGGACGGCTTCATCAAGCCCATCATCCAGCTGTCCTCTTCGGTCGTGGGCTATCTGCCCGAGGCCGATGTGCAGAATCGGGAATTCGACGAGCGGGTCAGCACCCTGCTCCTGTCGAGAATCGGCTTCGAGGGGGAGCTGTTCGGCTTTCTGTCCTTCCGCACGCTCTTCGAGCGCAACGTCGGCTTCAACCTGGCACGCAATGGTCCCGTGGGGACCTCCATATGGGAAGGCACGGCTTCCTGGCAAGCTCGAGAAAACTACATACGGCTTTCCAAGTGGGGCCTAGAGCTGTCGGCCGGCATCTTGCCCGACCCGGCGAGTGTCGACTACATCTCCAAGAACATCCTCGATACCTTTGGCATGGATCCCTACGTCCGAGACCCGCTACTTGTAAGCGGATTCAACCAGGGTCAGAGCGTGCTCTTTCGGGCCAAGCTCGGCGAGCTGACAGGCTGGTCGCCCATCGAGGGGCTGATCGCCGGCGTAAGCTTCACCGGCGGCAACCCGCTGGTCTCCTCCCTGTCCTTCGGCTTTGGCGGCCAAGTGCGGCAAACTGTGACCTTGTTTTCGGCGCCGCTGCGGGCTCTTTCCAACGGCCTTCCGGGCTCGGACATCCATATGTCGGTCGTGACCCCGAGTCTGACCTACGACAGCCGCTGGTTTGCCGCGAAGGCGGCGGGTCAGCTTTACTGGGTCGACAATGACGTGACCCAGTCCGAGGACGCGACTCTGACCGGCCACAACCTTCGAGCCACCGTCCAGCTGGAGAAGGTCAGCCAGTACGTGTTCCCATTCCTCCTGCTTTTCGACCTGAAAGACGACTTTCTGAAGCTGTACGGCACGGCCGCCTACCGAGAGAATGACACCGTGGCCCTCCCGGACATCACAATGACAAGAGAGGAGCGCTTCGTTGGCATCTTGGCGGCGGGTGGTTTTGACATCGACCTCTCGGGCTTTGACATCCCGGTGATTCGAAACTTTGGCTTGGGCGGCAATTACTACTACATCGATCAGCAATTCTCGGCCGAGGCCGCGGATGGACGTCCGGACGATCGGGTCCTGCAGTACATCAATCTCGGACTCACCTATTGGCTGTGGCAGGACGTGGCCTCGGCCGGTTTCCGCTGGGCACGGAATCAGGAAGAGTCTACCCAGGAGACTACGAGGCCCACGATCCTCGACGCCACCGACAGCTTCATCCTCTCGCTTCGGCTGCTGATCTGACCCCGGAGACCGTCGTGTACGACTTCGTCCGAAGCTGGGCCAAACTCGCACCGGACCGGCTGGCCATCGAAGAGATACGTTCGGGACGGGTCTGGACCTATGCCCAGCTCGACGCCCGAGCGGAGGCCATCGGTCGAGCCCTGAAGCAGGAACTCGGTTCAGCCGAAGCTCATCGGGTCGCCCTCCTTTGCAAGGGCCGAGGCGAGGTTTTCGAAGCTCTCTTTGCAGCGGCCAAGGCCAAGCTGACCCTCGTTCCGTTGAACTGGCGTCTGGCAGCGCGGGAGCTGGAAGGCATCTTGAAGGACTCGGGGGTGACACTCCTCGCGTACGACGGTGCGCACGCAGACATGGCGGAGGCCCTGCTGGAGTCGGTGCCCATGAAGGCCATCGCCCTCGATGAACACGGACATGCTGGGCATCCGGTGTGGGAGAGGCTGGCTGAGGGCACGTCGGGTGCTGGAGCTCTTCTCGGGCCGGCCATGGAGGATGTTCCTCTCGTTCTCTACACCAGCGGTACGACGGGAGGTCCCAAGGGGGTCATGGTGCCGTGGCGCCAGATCGTCTTCAACGCCATCAATACGGTCTTGGCCGCTGATCTCACGCCCGAAGACGCCACCCTGGCTTGTTTGCCTCTCTTTCATACGGGCGGGCTTCACGCCTTGGCGACGCCCACGCTGTACCGAGGGGGACGGGTGCTCTTGGCGCCCAGCTTCGACCCGACGGAGGCAACGGCGCTGCTCCGAAGCGGCCGGGTCAGCACCACCATCGCTGTGCCCACCATGTACGAGATGATGGCGGGAACAGGCCTATTGGAGCCGGGTCCAGCCGCGATACCTCGTATCCTCCTTTGCGGGGGCGCGCCGGTCACGACGCAGACCCTGGAGCTCTTCCATGGAGCCGGTATGCCCCTCCGACAGGGCTATGGCCTCACCGAGGTGGGCCCCAACTGTTTCACTCTCTCTCCTTTGGAGGGGCCGGATCGAATCGGGACGGTAGGCTTTCCGGCTTTCCATGGTGAGGCTCGGCTCGTGGATCAGGACGGTCACGAGGTCGGAGTCGCTACCCCGGGCGAGCTTCAGCTTCGGGGACCCCACGTCTCGATGGGCTACCTGAATCGGCCTGAGGCGACCCAGGTCGTGCTCAGCGAGGACGGCTGGTTCAGCACCGGTGACGTTTTGGTTCGAAATGAGCGCGGGGCCTACGCCGTGGTCGGTCGAATGAAAGATATGTTCATCTCCGGCGGAGAGAACGTCTATCCGGTCGAGGTGGAGAATGCGCTCGTCGAGCATCCGGAGGTCCAAGCGGCGGCCGTCCTCGGCGTCCAAGACTCCAAGTGGGGTCAGGTTGGCTATGGCGTGCTGATTCCGGAGTCGATGGATGCACCGCCCAATGCTCTGGACCTGCAGGAATGGCTGAAGCACCGGATCGCGCGCTACAAGGTCCCCAAGCACTGGCGCTTCGTCGAGCGCTTTCCCCTCAACGCTTCAGGCAAGGTCGAGAAGGCTCGGCTTCTCGAAGTGGTTCGAGCTGAGCTCGAGAAAGCCGGGTCATGACCGCTTTCGCCGAACTCCTTACCACCGGCATCTACGTGCCCGAGCGCGAGGTTTCCAACGACGAGCTGCGAGCCCGCTTTGCCAAGACCGCGCCCGACTTTGTCGACAAGGTCGAGGCGGCGTCGGGAATCAAGACGCGTTGGTATGCGCCCGACGATTGGTCGACGTCGGACCTGGCGCTGCGCGCGGCTCGGGACGCTCTCAATCGAGCTTCATTGACGCCCGAAGACCTGGACTTGATCGTCCTCGGGACCGACACCCCAGACTACATCACACCAGCCACCTCGGTCGTTCTCCAGGTGAAGCTGGGGGCTCATCGCGCAGGGACCTTCGACGTGGGTTGTGCCTGCGCGTCATTTCCGACCGGATTGATGACCGCCGCGGGCCTCATCGCCAGCCAGCCCGGAATCCAGACGGTGCTCGTGGTGGGCGCGTACATGATGCATCGCCTGGCCGATCCTTCCGACCCCATGGTCTTCTTCTATGGAGACGGGGCGGGTGCCGCCATCCTGCAGGGCGCCGAGGCGCCAGGCCTCATGAAGGGGGCCTTCCTGGCCGATGGGCAGTACGCTCGTCACTGGGGCATCTTCAGTGGAGGAACGGTCGAACCCGCGAGCGCGGCCTCGGTGGCGGAGGGACGGACCCAAGTTCGACTGACCGAAAAGTACCCCTCTGAGATCAACGACGAGGGATGGCCCAAGTTGATGCGAAGCATCACCGAGCAGAATGAGCTTCAGATGGAGGACGTCGACCTCGCCATCTTCACTCAGGTGCGTCGCAGCACCATCTTGAAGGTGGGCGCAGAGCTTGGGATTCCGGAGCCGAGGCTGCCTATGGTCATGGGGAAGTGGGGCTACACGGGTTCGGCCTGTATCGGCATGGCCCTTCACGATGCGATCGTCCAAGGCCGGGCCAAACCCGGTCATCTGGTGACCCTGGTGGGCTCAGGTGTCGGCTACAACCAGGCCGGAGTGGCGCTGAGACTCACGGAGGCTTTGAAAGGAGGATGAGGTGAAACTCGAGGAGATGAAGGTCATCGTGACTGGCGGGGCCAAAGGGATGGGCGCCTACTTCGTAGAGCGGCTGGTAGAGGCCGGGGCTCGAGTGGCGGCCGGTGACGTTTCGGAGGAGGGCCTGGCCAAGCTACCCGACGCCGTCCATCGAAGGCGTCTGGACGTAACCGATTCGAAAGACTGCCGGAGATTCGTTGCTTGGGCTCACGACGTGATGGATGGGCTCGACGGTTTGGTCAACAACGCCGGAATCATCCGGGATGGTCTCCTCGTCCGAAAGGATCGGAACACGGGGGCCATTCAGACCATGTCCGATGAGCAATGGCAGGCTGTCCTCGACGTCAACCTGAGCGGGGCGACGTACATGGTTCGAGAGTTTGCAGCACTATTGGCAGGACGGGCTCCGCCGGGTCCAGCTGCCATCGTCAACATGTCCTCCGTCGCCCGACACGGGAATCGAGGTCAGAGCAACTACGTGGCAACGAAGGCCGCCTTGGCCGCCAACACTGTGACCTGGGCCCGAGAGTTTGCCCGCTTCGGCATCAGGGTGGGGGCCATCGCGCCCGGCATGATCGAGACACCCATGACCGAAGGAATGAACCAAAAGGCCCGGGATGCACTCGTGGCCATGGTGCCGGTGGGGCGCATCGGCAGGCCGGAAGACATCTGGTTGGCCGTGAAGTTCATCTTCGAGTGTGACTACTTCAATGGGCGTTGTCTAGACGTAGACGGCGGCCTGGTCATGTGACGTGAGTTCGAACGCTTTCGCCTGGGTCGTATTCGGCGTCTACATCGTCGCCACGACCCTCCTCGCCTTGCGAGGAATGCGCAAGACCCAGGATCTGGCCGGCTTCGCCATTGGTGGAGGAAACATGGGGCCCATCTTGGTGGGGGTGACCTTGGCTGCCGCCGTGAGCAGCACGGCGACCTTCGTCATCAACCCTGGCTTCGTCTTCAAGGATGGACTCGCGGCGCTCCTTCATTTTGGTGTAGCGGGCTACGGCGGCGTCATCGCCGGCCTACTTGTCCTCTCGAAGGGCTTCCGTCGGATTGGCTCGAAGGTTCGCGCGCTCACGCTGCCCCACTGGGTAGGCGCTCGCTACGAGAGCCCCGGCCTTCGAACCTACTTCGCCCTCCTCAACCTCGTGTTGGCAGTGACCTTCTGCGTACTCATCGTCAAAGGCTCCGCCCTGGTCATGCAGCACACCCTCGGTCTCGGCTACGGGACCGCTGTCTTTATCATCGTGGGCTTCGTGTTTACCTACATCCTGCTGGGCGGGACGTACGCTCACGCCTATACGAACGCGTTACAGGGCTCGATCATGGCAGTCGTTGCTCTGCTGATTTTTGGCAGCGGTCTCGGCCTCCTCTTCGATGAGCCGGGTCTTTGGTCCGTCCTCGCGGAACAGGATCCCAACTTGGTCAAGGTCGTGAACCCGAGCAGCGCACTTTTCAGCTCAGCGTGGCAGATCTTCGTGTGCGGGTTCGTAGTGTCTTTTGGGTTGGTCTGCCAGCCTCACATCTTGACCAAGAGCCTCTACTTACGCCGAGACGAGGACCACACCGCCTACCTCGTCGTGGCCGGCATCGTAGGCACCAGCTTCACCCTGATGCTGGTCGTTGGGTTGTGGGCCCGGGCTCGCTTCCCCGAGATTCCGAGCCAGGACGCGGTCATCGCGGTCTACATCGCCAAGAGCTTTACGCCCTACGTCGGTGCTTTCGTATCGGTCGCGCTCTTGGCTGCAGGGATGAGCACCATGGATGGGCTCCTGGTCAGCGCATCCACGATCGCGGGCAACGACATCTTTTTGGGCTTCTTGGGGGAACGCTTGATGCCGGGCGCGAGCATGGCCGAGCGAGAGAAGGCTGCTCTGCGAGCAAGCCAGGGGATCATCGCTTTCATGGGCGTGAGCGCCTTCTTTCTTGCCCTGGATCCGCCCCAACTCGTCGGCCTCTTCGCTCAGATGGGCGTGTATGGCGTGGTCTGTGCGTCCATCGTTCCCATGACGGCCGGAATTCTTCTGGACCGACCGAGTCGAAGTGGCGTCAAGGCGGCCGCTGTCGCCGGGCCTCTCGTCCACTTCACGCACTACGGTTCGGTCTTCTACGGCTATGGCCAGCCCATCAACCCGGCGTTGACAGCCACCGAAGGCGTGATTGCCTCGGTCGCGATCTACGTCCTCATCTCGCTGCTCAAACCGGGGCAGAAAGACTCTTCGGCGTCCCTCTAGGGCAATGGGGCTCGAAACTGGGCCCGCACACCCTGAACCGAGAAGCCTTGGCCGCTGGCGGATCGACCACGGCCCGAGAAGTTGAGCTGGCCTGACAGTATGCCTCCTTCCGTCGACGCGATGTCGATGGAGCCGCCGCCGTCATCGACATACTGGGTTGGACCTCGGTCTCGTAGCAGTTCGCCCCGCACGTCCACACCCGCGCCGCCGTAGGTGCCGACGGGAAGCGCGCCGTTCAGTTTGGGAACCCGTCCGTCGATGAAACTCCCCGAGGCTTGGTCCTCGACGATGACTCGGAAGTTGGCGCCCTCGTCCTCGATCCTCGCGGCTCCGTCCAGGTTGATGCTCTCGCTGAAGCGCGCTCTTCCCTGGCCGTTGTCCAGGCCGTCGATATCGGGCTGGACGTAGCGGGCGTCGAAGCGGGCCTCCAGCGCGTGGGATGGCGTCGAGGCGCCCGTTCGTTGAATTCGGGCCCTGAGGCGCCCTCGGAGGCGCTGGTTTTCGTGGAGCTCGACGCTGAGCGTACCTTCAGCGCGGTTTACGTAGTACTCCCTGCCGTCAAAGAAGGCGCTCAGGTCGCTGCTGCCCTGGCCGCCTTCACTGGTCGCCCCGACGCCGAAGACTTCGTAGTCGCCTGGAAGGAGATACTGGCCGAAGGCGGACTCGTCGCGAATCGTGAGCGAGATGCGGTCTTCGCCGTCGGCCAAGCGGATGATTACCACGCGTCGCTGCGCATCGTAGCCGTAGTCAAGTTCAGCCGTGGCACCTGATGCCTCGGCTATCCTTTGTCCGTCGGACAGTGCGGTCAGGCTGAAACTGCCAGTTACGATGCTTGGGCTTCCGCCTCCTCCGCCTCCGCCTGAGGGATCAGGTCCCAGTTCGGTCGAGCTGCCGCCACAGGCCAAGATGAGGGGAAGAACACAGGGGCTGGTTCGCTTCATGTCCCCCCGTTTCCGTTCCGTCCGATCTTGCGCGGACCAATTCGGTTTCGTCTCCGGGCGTCAGGGGTCTTGGATGTCTACCGTATGGCAGTCCTTCACCGCTGCGGGTGGCCAGTCTGCACCCGCTTCCAGCGATACATCGACGGTCTGAATGTCGAGGGCGCCATCGGTGAACAGGCCGCAGATCGCCATCATGCCCGGCGCTGGATCGACCTTCACCAGTTCGCCGAGTTCGACGTCGGCCCGCCCGGCCTCCACGGGGAGGCTCTGGGGGCGGTCATCGAGGTCCGTGTAGGCCGGGTGGAACCAGTGGATGCGACCTTCAGCGTCCCGGCCTACGATGGCCAGAAAGCCTGGGGCCTGGGCCAGGGTGGTGAATGCAAAGGCGAAGGCCCGGTCGCTGCGGGCCGTAGCTTTGACCTGCGAAAGCTGAGCCTCGGGACCCGAAGCTTGGAAAATGGAGATCCAGGCCTGGCGCCCTTCGGCGGAGCCCGAGCGAGCCTGAACGTCGGTTTTCGGGGTCCTGACGACCATCAGCGCCACCGCGGCGGCCGTCAGCGCCCCGAAGGAGCCTGCGAGCCACCAGCCGCTTCTCCGCCGGATGGGAAGGATCTTGGCATCCGCCCCGCCACCGCTCTCGGTGAGGAGAGCTTTCTCTAGCCCGACGGAAGCGGGCGCCGGAGTGCCCCTGGCCAAGAGGCGATCGATCTGAGCTTGGGGCACGTCCCGACCCTCCAGCCCTCGCTCGAGCTCCACCCATCGGGCGTAGCTTCGGCGCAGCGCTTCGGAAGACTCCAACAAGGTCTGCAGCTCTTGGTCCTCCTCGGGGGACAAAGTGCCCTCCTCGAACTGGCGCTGGAGCAGCTCTTCACCACGATTCACGGCAACCATCCCTTCTCGCGAAAGAACACCGTCGCCCGTTTGCGGAGGCTGACGAGGCTTCGATAGACCTGATCCCGAGACAGCCCCAAGCGCTCTCCCATCGCTGCTTGAGAGCGGAGTTCTTCCGTCCCTAGGCACTCCAAAAGCGCCTTCTCCCTCTCAGGCAGGCCCTCCCGGAAGCTCCGCATCAAGTCCTTGAGCTCCAGGTCCTCGACCGAGCTCGGGGGTAGGTTCGCGGGTTCGGGGCCTTGGTCCAAGGGGACCTCTCGAGCCCTACGACCCGCTCGACGTAGGGCGAGATTGGTGGCGATGCGCCGAAGGTACGGGGTTGGCGGTCGACCGCGCTCGAAGTTTCCATTCTCGACCTGGTGAAAGAAGGCAGCGAAGGTCTCCTGGGTCAGATCCTCGGCTTCGGTCGGGTCCGACACACGGTGAAAGCCCAGCTTGCCGTCCCGTGCCTGCACCCGAAAGCCTCGCGTGAGCACCGCCAGCACGTAGGGGAGGTGGCTTCGATAAAAGCCGTCCCGATCGTCGATGTCGACGTCCGCTCGAGACTCCTTTTCCCCATCGGCCAGGGCTGCGCGCTCGGAGCTCCCCACCTGGACCGAAGCTAGAGAAGAAGGGGAGCCGAGGGCAACTCCCGAGCTGGGCGCTCGAGGTCCCCTGTGGTGCCCGGGGCTGAGGGACGCCGTCCTCACGTTGTCAGGGGCCTGTTGGCATCGTAGCTCAGCCAAAGATGAGTTCGAGATGGGGGACCCTGGCCGTCTGCCTCGCCACAGGGGCGGGGGCCGTCCCAGCTGCGGCCGAGTCGGTCTCTGCCCCCGCCGAGGCCAAGGCAGCCCCTGGTCGGACCCGCCTGGCGATCGTGGTCGGCCATAACGGCAGCCAGACCCCTGGTCGAGCCGAGCTCCGCTTTGCCGACGACGACGCGGCTCGCTACTTCGAACTCCTCGCTCCGGCCATGGATCGGGCTTGGCTGCTGACGGGCTTCGATGACCTGAGCCAAGAAGTATTCGCAGAGCTGGTCCCCATCGCGCGGACACCGACCCGTATCGCTTTGGAGGCCGTTCTGCTGGAGGCCGAAGTCGTTCTGAAGGCGGCCCGCGAACGCGGAGACCGCACCGAGCTGATATTCGTGTACGCCGGTCACGGCGACGTCTCGGACGGGATGGGCTTCGTCAATCTAGAAGAGGGCCGCCTGACCCGGGTCGATTTCGAGGACCTTGTCCTGGACGGTCTGCCGACGGACCGAAAGCACGTCATCATCGACGCCTGTCGCTCCTACTTCCTCGTGTCCTCCCGAGGGCCCGGCGGGACTCGGCAAGTTGCGCCCCAGTCCTACGCCGGCCCTCGTCGTCGGGCCGGCGTGGGCTTCGTCCTCTCGACGTCGAGCGACGCTGAATCCCATGAGTGGGCCTCTTTTCAAGGTGGCGTGTTCTCCCATGAGATCCGTTCGGCCCTGAGCGGAGGTGCAGACCTCGACCTCGATGGAGCGGTCGACTACCAAGAGCTCGCCGCCTTCGTCGCGGTGGCCAACGAAGGCATTCCTCAAGCTCGCTATCGGCCGCGCTTCTTCATCCAACCTCCGAGCGAAGACAAGGCGGTGCCGGTTTTTGCGCCCGCCGACACCGGCGTGCGATGGTTGGAGCTTCCCGAGAGAGTCGAGGGACGGGTTCGGGTGACCGATCATCGCGGCGTGCCGTACGCCGACCTCAACAAGGCTGCAGGCGACGTGCTGCGTATCGCCCTCGTCGGCGTGGGGGATCATACGGTGGCTTGGGGAGATCGCCGTTGGCGGATGGACGGCGCCCTTCCTCGGGCGGAGCTGACCAGTCTGCCCGAGGCGCCGGGGGAGGTCGCTGCTCGGACGCAGCCCCACGAGGCCTTTCGACACCTATTCTCGACGCCGATGAGTGCCGAGGTCCTCCGAGGTTGGCGCCTGGGTGCCCGACTGACGAAGTCGGCCCCGGAGCCGCCGCCGCGCAGGCTGCGTTGGCTCCCCCCAACCATGGTGGGCATGGGGCTCGCGCTTGCCGGAGGGGGAGCAGCCATGCTGGTGGCCGGGGCCCAGAGTCGGTCCGACTTGGCCGACTCGAGTCTGTCTCAAGCGGACCTGGCCTCCAGGGCCGACGAGGGCGACACCCTGGTGGCGGCCGGAATCGTCACCGCGGCAACGGGCCTCGTCCTGGGGACGATCGGCGGTCTGATCTGGAAGCGCTACTAGCCTCCGAGCCCTCGAGAAGGGGGCCAGCCTCCTGGCCCGGTCGCCCCACGGAGTCTCCGCTCAGTTCGGGGGGCCCTGGTGTCGGTCGTTGGCCAATCGCGTCCCAGAATGGCCATCTCAGAGGACTGTGCCGATCCGGTCAGTAGCCCCGCATCCAGCCAGGAGGAATCTCTCCACTTTGGAACAGCGAGTCCGGGACAGGCTGTCCAGCAGTGTCCGACCTGTTGGCCCGGTCCTTGCGAGGTTGAGGGGTCATGAAGCCAACAGCGGCGACCCGACCGACCGTCTTGCTCGTGAGCCCTCCCGCGCCGGGGATGCCCTTGATCCAGCGGGCGATTGAGAAGAAGGGATGGCGAAGTGTCTGTCGGACGGCTCCGGAGGCCTTCCAAGAAAGCAAGGGCCTGGAGTTGGCCGTCATCGACGTTCAGCACGCCGGTCCATCGACCGCTCTTCTCGCGGCAGCCCTGCGGAGTCACGCGCCACAGCTTCGTATCGTCTTGATGGCGAAGGAGCCGTGCTTCGAGCACGCCATGCTAGCCCTCGAGCTCGAGGCCGAGACCCTCATCCATGGCCCCGCACCCTGGGGTCAGCTCGAACGCGTCCTCAATCGGTCAGTCCCTAAGCAGCTGGCCCGCAAGATGCGAACCGTCCTGGCCATCGGCGCCCACCCTGACGACGTCGAGATCGGTCTGGCCGGGACCCTGGCCAAGCATCGAGAAGCCCAGGACCGCATCGTCGTTCTCACCTTGAGCGGAGGGGGGTCGGGAGGGGATTCGAAGATGCGCCGCCGTGAGGCTCTGGAGGCCGCCCGGAGAATGGGAGCTGAGCTCGTCCATCTCGACTTCGAGGACACGCGGATTCCAGAAGATGAGCCGGTCATCACCGCGATCGAAGACCTCATCCGACGGATCCGCCCTGACGTCGTCTACACCCACTCGCTGAACGACAACCACCAGGACCACCGTGCCGTTCATCGGGCAAGCTTGGTCGCTGCTCGAGGTGTTCCCACCGTCCTGGCCTACCAGAGTCCGTCGGCCAACGTCGACTTCCGACCGACGAGGTTCGTGGCCATCGATCGACACTTCGACGCCAAGCTATGGGCCGTCGATGCCTATGCCTCTCAGGTCGGCATCCGACCGTATCTGGACCCCAACCTCCTCGAGAGCAACGCCAAGTACTGGGGCCGCTTTCGCCAGTACCGTCTTGTCGAACCCTTCGAGGTGATCCGCGACGCTGCCTTTGACATCGCCACGGCCGACCTTGGTGCTGCCCTTCGCACCGGGTTGTCTGTGGCCCAGACCAACGGAAAATGAGGACTGACTTGAAGAAGAGAATCTTGATTACCGGCACCGGAGGGCCAGCTGGCATCGGAGCCTTGCGCGCACTAGCCGATTCCGGCCACGAGCTCGTGGCTGCCGACATGAGCGAGATGGCATCGGGACTGTTTCTCGTGCCGAGAGAACGGAGAGTGCTCCTCCGCCCTGGGGCTCATCCTCAGTTCGTTCCTCAACTGATGCTTGCTTGCGCCGAGCTGGGCATCGACACGGTGCTTCCAACTGTTGATGCGGAGCTTCTACCTTTGGCGGAAGCGAGCAGAGATCTTCGGAGCCGAGGCATCGAGCTTGTGGCGCCCGGAACGAAGGCCCTTCGGACCTGTTTAGACAAGTTCCAGCTGTTCGTTCTGGCCTGCGGCCACGTTCCTTGTCCGAGGACTGCTCTATTCGGAAGGTCCTTCGATCCAAACGGTTGGCGCTTCCCGCTCATCGTCAAGCCGCGTCGAGGAAGTGGAAGCAGAGGTGTCATTCAAGTTCAGTCGGAGAGAGAGCTTCGCCAGCTCGAAAGGTCGCCGGACCTCATCGTCCAACAGTTTCTACCGGGCATGGAGTACTCTGTCGACGTCCTGGCCCAAGGCAACGGGGAAATGCTCGTCGCTGTCCCCAGGAGTCGTCTTGCGACGGACAGCGGTGTATCAGTTTGTAGTCAGACGCACTTTGATCCAGAGCTCATCGAGCTAGCACGCCGGGCCTGCGAGATCGTAGGTCTTCGCTTCGTTGCCAACGTTCAGTTTAAGCGAGACGCGTCTGGTCGGCCCAAGCTGATGGAGATCAATCCTCGCATTCCCGGGACGATCGGGCTGACGGTAGCGGCGGGAACGAACCTGCCCGCGCTGTCCTTGGACGTCTTGGATGGGCACGTCATTCCCAAGGAGGCACTGAAGTTCCGAGAATTGGCGGTGGTTCGGATGCTCACGGAGGTCTTTGTCGACCCCTTAGAGTTCCAGCAGTGTACTCGGCCTGAGCCCCTACAGGCTTCAGCGTAGTCCGTACTTCTTGAGCTTCCGGTAAAGAGTGGTCCGGCCGATACCAAGCAGCCGGACGACTTCCGAGATGTTCCCTCCCGTGTCTTCCATGGCGTTGACAATGGCCTGCCTCTCGAGCGCTTCCATACGGCTCTCGCCTCGTTCCGGGGTCACACCAGTCGCGGAAACGGAGTCGATCGTCGACTGGCCCGAATCTGCGCCCATGGCCTGGGCCACGTCGGCGGGCAAGTCTTCAAGGCGAATGAGGTCTCCTGTGGCCATCACCGACGCTCGCTGGATTGCATTCTGCAGCTCGCGGACGTTCCCCGGCCACTCGTACTCGGCGAGAGCCCGTAGAGCTGCGTCTGAGATTCGCTTGGGTGCCTCTGTCGTGAAGTCTCGCACGAATCTTTCTGCTAGCAGCGGGATGTCGCTCGATCGATCTCTGAGAGGAGGTACCTCGACTTGGAAGACGGCCAGACGATAGTAGAGGTCGGCCCGGAAACGACCTTCCTCCACCATCTCTCGAAGGTCACGGTGACTAGCGGACAAGAGGCGGAAATCGGACCGGATGGTCCTGGTACCACCCACTCGGCTGAACTCTCGCTCTTGCAGAACTCGGAGGAGCTTTGCTTGCAGCCCGGGGCTGAGCTCTGCAACCTCGTCCAGGAAGAGGGTCCCGCCGTGGGCTGCCTCGAAGCGTCCGATGCGACGGTCGATCGCGCCCGTGAAAGCGCCCTTCTCGTGGCCGAAGAGCTCACTCTCCTGCAAAGTCTCGGGTACAGCAGCACAGTTCAGAGCGACGAAGCTGCCTTCGCTTCGAGGGCTTCGTAGGTGAATGGAGCGGGCGACCAGTTCCTTGCCCGATCCACTCTCTCCCCGGATCAAGACAGTGATGTTCTTCCCGGCGACCCTATCCAGCTGGCGAAGCAGCATCCTCATGGTTTGGGCCTCGCCAAGAAGATCAAGGCCACGGTCTGTCCTCTCCAGTTGGCCGACCCTCTCCCGCAGGCGCCGCTTTTCGATAGCTCGACTCAGTACGAGCTCGAGGCGCGGAAAGTCGAGAGGCTTGGTCAAGTAGTCGTAGGCCCCGAGCTGGATGGCCTCGACGATGGAACCAGTGCCATCATCGACCGAAACGAAGACAATCGGAACATCGGGGAAGCGTCTTCGGAGCTGTGGCATGGCCTCCGGCCCCGTCTGATTCGGCATGATACGGTCCAGGAAGATCACGTCGAAGTCAGACCGATCGCTAGCTGCCAACAGCTCTGTGATATCTTCGAAGGACTCAACTTCGTGGCTTCGCTGCTCCAACCAACGACTCAAGACTATGGTGTGAGATCGGTCATCGTCGACGATCGCCACCGAAGCCGGTGCTCCTGACATGTTGGCCACGGTTTCACTCATCTTGGAGCTCTTCTGTATTCTGGCCGTGTGTTCGGGGATGCTCCCGGTCGTTGCTGGCCTGTATCAGTTCCTTCTTGTGGGATTGTCGCCATTTGGGGGTAGGACGCAAGACGTCGGGTTGGCGCTACCTCGAGTCGCCATCCTGATTCCGGCCTGGAATGAGGGTGCAGTGATCGCGACGACCATTCGACGCCTCATGAAGCTCGACTATCCGACGGATCGACTTCGGGTCTTCGTGATCGATGACGCTTCAACGGATGAGACCCCATGGGCCTGCATCGAGATGTCTCGGCTCTTCCCCAGGCGAGTGGTGCATGTACGCCGAGTAGCAGGCGGCGAAGGGAAGGCTCACACGCTCAACTACGGGCTAGATATCCTGTGGGCTGATGAATGGACGGAAGCTGTCCTCATCATGGATGCCGACGTCATCTACACTCGAGACGCCCTCAAGCGTATGGCCCGCCATCTTTCGAATCCCGGAATCGGTGCTATCACCGCCTACATAAAGGAGGGGAGCAAGCGTCCCAATCCGGTGCAGCGTTTCATTACCTTTGAGTACATCACTGCGACAGGCGCATCTCGTCGGGCGCAAAACGTCCTTGGGTTCCTTGCCTGCTTGTCGGGGGGCGCTCAGCTTCACTCTCGAGAGAATCTGATGGCCATCGGCGGCAAGATCTTCAGCCATACCCTTGCAGAGGATACCTTCACGACTTTCCGGACCCAGTTGAGGGGCCGCTCCGCGATCTTTGAGCCTCATGCCGTCGTCTACGCAGAAGAGCCTGATTCCATCGTCGGTCTGTGGAAGCAGAGGGTGCGGTGGGGTCGGGGCAACGTACAGATTACGAGGGTCTTTAGGCGACTCTGGTTCAGACCTTCAGTCCATCCCACACTTGGTTCCTGGTCGATGGGCCTGCTTTGGTTTTCGATCTTCTTGATGCCGGCCTTTCAGATTGCGGCCGCGACCGGACTGGTCATTCTGTTCTTCCTGGATGCAGAGTCGGCCTGGCAACTTTTCCGACTGTTCTGGATTACGGCTGCACTGGTCTACCTCGTGGTCACCTTCGTGTCCTTCGTCGTCGACTGGGAGTCGGCACGCAAGTCCTGGTTCGAGGGGCTGACATTTCCAGGGTTCATTTCTTTGGGCGTAATCGGCTACGCCCTGTTTCCAGGGTTCGTGGAGGCTCTGTGGCCGTGGCCATTGGCCCCTGGTATCGCCGTCAGCCTCACGCTCTTCCTCTACGCTTGGACAGCCCTGTCCATGTGCGCTGCCTACCTTTGCAAATCGGTTGAGACTCGAGGGTTTCCGGGCACGGCGTCCTTCCTTCTGTACTTCGCCGGGTACGGACCCTTCCTATGCGCCGTGACCTTTGCTTCCTATGTCAAGGAGCTCACCGGAGCGAGCATGAAGTGGGACAAGACGGTCAAGACGGGGAAGGTGAGCTGAGTCCTTTGGTTCGCACGAAGAAGGACAGTCCAAGCCCGCTTCGCGGCTCAACAGAGAACTTGAACTCGATTCGGTCGGGCCAGACTTTCCACGAGTCCAAAGGAAAGGGCGTGAAAGAGAGGCCGCCCCACGCCTCGAGGCTGAGCATGTATCGATGGGGCTGGTCGCCGTAGTGCAGAGTCTCCAAGACAAGGTGTCGATCTGACCCAAGACGGAGAGAAAACCGTGTGATCTCCTCGAGGCTACTGCCGGGCTCGTCCACGCCGACCGAAGTGGACTCGCACTCGAAGCCTGCTTCTCTAAGAGCCTGAGCGGCCACTTCCAGGTAGGCCGGGGTCATTTCCATGGTCTAGTTGATCCATAGCTCTCGGAGCATGAGTAGTCCCCCCAGAACGGAGAGTACGAGCCCGACACGGTACATCAGCAGTCGCTCTCGCTCGAGGTCCAGTAGCACCTGCAGACGAAAGAGATGTTGATGCGCTTCACGAGGCGGCAGTGCCTCTTCCTTGAGTGGGGATGAAGGGGGTGGCCTCTCCCCATTCCCAGGGAAGCTCAGGATATTGTCTTCATGTTCCATGTCACTAATTCGATCCACTCAGATGCCATCAAGAGACTCAATACGACGTCGCCCAGCATGAATAGGAGGAAGAGCCTCCGAAACCAGCGAGTGCGTTGCTTCGTTAGCCGAAGACATCTCTGAACCGACAGCGTCTCTTCCTCGATGCTCATCATGATTCACTCTTCTCCAGTATCTCGATGTCGTCTGCAGAGCCTTCCCGAAGCCGAGCCGAGCGAGCTTCCAGCATCAGGAGAGCGACGAGGCCGGCGAGAGCGATGAGGCTTGCTGCCAGCCATCCTCCGTTGAATGCTCTGGTCTTCGTCACCTCGTCGCTCGGGACGTTGTCCGCATGATCCGAGCGCGCTATCTTCTGGCTGCTGAGCAGTGAGGCTTCGCCCAGGCCGGTCCATCCCCGTTCCGAAAGGGCAACGCTTGCATGGTCAAGGTTCGACGCCAGCGGAGCCGATAGTCGCTTGGACAGAGGCTGGTCCCACAATGCGACCTCGATATGGGGGGGCATGGCGTGGGCGAGGGCGAGGGCTCGAGGTCGGTCGAGGACGGGCACCGGGAGATTCGTACTAGGGGCGGGGACCAGCCCGACATCAGTCACGAGTAGCTCGCGGCTTTCCAGACTCTGAGGCGCCGCTATCCAGAGATCTGCTTGCTCTCGTGCTTCCGTCCAGACCCAAGGACCTCGTATCCGGTCAGGGTCGCGAAGAGCCTGCATGAGAAGGGCGAGTGTTCGCAGCTGCGTCGACCTGCGCGGAAATTCGCCTCCAAGTCGAAGCGGGGTTTGGGCCGAGCCGAGGATACCAAGAACCGTAGCGCGGCGGTTTTCCAGTCTCTCCACTTCAATTCCACTCTCGGCCCCAAGCCTGAACCAGACGGATCCGTCTGGAAGAGCTGCACACCGTCGATCCTCTGCCGGTTCAGCGATGATGAGAACCTCGAGGCTCTTAGCTCCCTCATCGCCTCCGGGGATGGGGGCATCAAGACGGTGATCTCCGTCTCGAAGTCGTCTGATTGCCCAAGAAGCCGTCGTGACGCCATCGACCTTGATGATGATGGCACTGGCGTCGAGATCCAGAAGGTCCCTCCCACCAAGGGAGAAGTCCAATACCCAGCGGGGTTGGCCTTCCAGGATGTGATGGGTCGAGGACGCCCAAGTCGTGACGAACCGATGGGACCCGATTCCCTTGGCTTCCCAGCCTCGTGCCAAGCCCATGTTCTTCAAGCGAGAGGTTCGTAGCGTGGGTTGGGCTGGAGATGTCTCGAGTGAGCTCGGAGTTGCTTCTCGTGAGCTCGTGGCCACGCGGCAGCTCGTAGGGCCGCAGCGCTCGCGGAATGAGGGGCGAGAGAGCAGCTCGACAGTCCTCAGGAGGCAGCTTCCATCCCGAGCTGCAATATGAAGGTTAGGCCCAGCAGCCTTGATTTCGGCACATAGCAGCTTGTGGAGCTTGGGGTCGAGGGCCATGCGCAGACGATGAACGGATGAGGACTCTTCCGGATTGTGAGGTGACCAATCTTGGCTGAGGAGGTGGGCGCGAAGGAGAGCTAGGCGGGTTCCGGTACTCGTGTCGGTTCCTTTGAACTCGACCGATAGGAAGCTCCGAAGACCCCTAGGGAGTTCGTCGATGTTGAGGACGCTTCGCTCCCGTCGATGACGTCGTACGACCTGCATGTCGATTCGCAGCCATGCGCCCTCCAGGTACTCTTGGAGACAAGGCTCCCCATCTACTCTGAGGTCGGCCGTCAGAGAGAGGGTATGAAAGCCCCTGGACCGACCGGGCAGTTTGACCAGCAGCGTCCTTGCTTCATCGAGTCTGAGTGAGCGTAGGGGTTGGCCATCAAGGCGAACGGTCAGAGTCGAGCGGTCGAGGGCTACCAGCGCGGATGGCGCTAGTCGGAGAAGGACGGCCATGGGGCGCGTAGCTTCGTCCCATGTCAGAGGGACATCGTGAGATGTCCGGCGCCCGTCGAGGACGATCCCGTCCCGGGGCTCGGCTTTGGTCGAGGTCCGAACGCCTAGCTCGGAGGGAAGGACGAGGCTGACGCCGAGGCAGGCGATGCAACTCGCCATCATGGCGACACCTCGAAGCCGACCGTCAGGGACTGGCTACCGAAGGCGCCGTCAATCCTGTCGTAGCGAACTAGGGTCCCCCAGGCGTGATGGAGCGTGGCGCCTATCTCGACGTTGGTGCTCAACAAGTTGCGGTCGGCGTTCAAGGCTGCTCCGGCGGAGGCCTTGGCTCTCTCGAGCTCGAATCCAAGCCTCAGGCTAGGAACGACACTCGTCCTGGCGTCGAAGTCGTGGATGACTCCGAGGCCCAGGCCCGTTCGGAGTGGACCAGGACTCCAGGCTAGGCCGGCGTTGCCTCCCGTAGAGAGGCGGCCGTCTTCTCGTGCGGAGCCTTGAACGCGTCCAATCAGACTCCACGCGGACGAGAGGCTTCGGCTGACCGAGAGACCTAGTTCACCGCCGGAGAGAGGCGGATTTCGAAACATGGTCGCCGAGCCAGCCCAGGTCGTCTTCTGGCTTCTATGGCTGGCCCAAAGGGTCCCGCGCTGGCCCAGCTCCGAGGCCGATGTCGCATTGCTCTCAGGTCCAAGAACCCGCGCCGAATAGACTCCGCCCAGGGTCCACTTGGCACCCGCGGCGTAGCGGAGGCTCAGTTCGCCTCCAAAGGACTCCCTTCCAGGCAGCCAAGTAGGACCTCCGGCGGCTGTTAGGCTCAGTCGATGCGCGCTTTGGGCCCGAGCGTAGCCCTGAATGGCTTCGTGGAAGGTGGGATCGACCGCCAAAGCGGATGCGTAGAGGGCGTTGGCTTCGCTAGGACGTCGTCTCTGCAGCGCGAGCGCGCCCGCTCCCGACCAAAAGTCGACTCGGTTCGGTTCTGCTTCGAGCAGTTCGTTCCAGAGTTCCTCGGCAGCGGCGGTCTGGCCAAGCCAGCCCAACACTCGAGCCTTCATCGCTTGGAAGCTCAACTCCGTGGGTTCGAGCCGGACGGCCCTCTCGAGAGCGTCCAGGGAGCCCGCAAGATCTCCTCTCCAGGCCCTTGTTACGCCGAGTTCGAACCAGAGCGAGCCTCGATCGGGATGGACCCGGCATAGGGACTCGAAACCCCTCTCCGCTTCCTCCAGCTTGCCAGCAGAACGGAGTTCGACGACATCGGCTACGCCTTGTGCGGCCAGGCTGGCGAGAAGAACCAAAGCCGTCATCGGACAGTCTCCGACCCTCGTTGAGCGAAGGAGAGAGAGGATAAGTAGCGCCAGAGACCAATCTTGTAGGAGACATGAGCGTCACTGCTGGCCTTCAGGCAGACCCCTCGTGACCAGAGGCCTTCGGCAACGCGCGGGCCGGGAGCACGCCAGCGCTCGTCGACCTCAAACCAGCACCCGGTCTGGTGAGATACTTCGGCAAGGCGGTCGAGATGCCTCTCCTCGACCATCGTCTCGTCAAGTCTCAGCTTGGGAAGGACGCTGAAGAGGTGGGCGATGGCCACGCGCCGGTCCGACTGCATGGCCCGACAGCTGGATCGCACAAGTGCGTCGATGACCTGCTCGGCTCGGAGGCTGCCATCCTCTAGCCCGGCTCGAACCTGCTTGGGATCGTGGCATTGCGAGCCGAGAGGGACCCTGTGGTCGGCCGCGAAGATGACGTCGACCCCTGGTGTCGCCTCAGGTATATCCAGCCGGCCTTCCTCGTCGAGCAGCTTCGCTTCTACGCCGCAAAGGAGGGTGACGGGCGTTTCTCGGCTGAGCAATCGGACAGCCTCGACGAAGCCTGGGAGCCAGCATGAATCTCGACGGACGTGGTCGACGCATCCAAGGACCTTCAGGCCCATCTCCTCAGCCCTTCGTGTGTTCTCGCGCAGGGTGTGCTTTCCGTCGGAGAAGGTGGAGTGGACGTGGTGGTCTTCGTCGAGTCGCATGGCCATAGCTAGAGCAACTGCCGTGCCGAAAGCTGGTCCGGTTTCCCGGGCGGATGAGGTGGGGAGGGTGTTCCGTTTCGGTCAGAGCGGGCCGAAACGGAACGAATAGCCCGCCTGTCAGCAGCGACGGCGTCGGAGACACAGGGCGAGCAGCCCCAGCAGCAGTCCAATGACCGTGGGCTGGTCTGTCGAGCTGCAATTGAAACCCGCGTCGGCCTCCTGGATGAAGAACTCAGGATCCTCGACGGTCTCTTGGTCAAAGCGAAGCTCGCTCACTTCGAGAATCTCGGCATCCTTCGAGTAGACCGTCAGCAGGTCGGCCTGCTCCAGTCCTCGAAGAACTCCAGAGAGTCGAAGCTCTCCGTCCCAGGCAGAGACGGTCCGACACCGTCGTCGACCGCTTTCCGTGTCCTCCAGACAAACCTCGCTCGGAGCACTGGACTCCAGGTGAAGCCCGAGGTGTCCGTAGGCGCCGAGTTGGACGGGTCGAACGAAGTGGCGCGCAACCCCAAGTGGACCCTCATCAGGTCGGTCCGCTCGGCCGCAACCGGCGAAAGCCAAGGAGGCATCGACGGAGACGCCCTCGAAGAGGCAGCGTTCTGTCGAGAACCGGGATGCGTCGTCGGTCCAAAGTCCCTGGTCGTAGGGCGCCCACCAGCCATCGGATAGCCACAGGCGGTCCAGGCGCTGGTCGCCCGCCCAAAGCTCGAGCGTAGCTTCTTTCATGAATCCCTCGAACACCTGCAGCTGGTCGGTTCCCTCCGAGATTCGGAGCCATCTGCGCTCGGTTCCGTCGCCTTGGGGCGCCTTCGTTTCGAGCAAGACCCGGAGCTCGGGAGTAGCCCCACGCCGGGCCAAGGTTGCTTGGAGCGTCTGGCCCCAGGCTCCGCCCCTCCTGAAATAGGCCCCTGGGAGTGGACTTGTGGGCGGCAAACGGACGACGGGATTGGGCACTTCCTCGTCCACCAATCGGGGCTCTGCAGGGGCCACGGTGTTCATGAGCTGACCGACCAGGCTGTTCGCGGTGTGGTCTTCTCGGGCCCAGATTTGAACGTTGAGGACGTTCTGACCTTCCTCCACGAGCGGGTAGTCCTCGCTGAGCCAACGGGAATGGACGGACCAGTCTTCGCCTTCTTGATAGAGCTTGAAGAGTCGGGCTTGGTCCAGGCCGCCGGAACCTCGGAAGAGGCCGCCCACGATCTCGACGTCGTCGTGCCATCGGCTGTTGAGCTGAATGAGCTCGGCTCCGTGCGCGCGGTCGCACAGTGGCTTGGAATGCTCGTAGACTGCCCCCACGGTTTCGATGAGGAGAATCGAAGCCTGGCGCAGACCGTTCTTGCCGAGGAAGTCCAGTCCGACAACGTCAAGCGCGTTCGTGATACTTGGCAGATCGGACGGCGTGACCTCGACGGTCTCGAGGTCTTCCAGAGCCAAGGAGTCGACCAAGGAAGAAAGGGAAGAGCTGGCCTTCAGTCTCTGAAAGAAGGGCGTCATATGACCCCTTCTGATGGCCCTCGTGGCCATCTGAGTGGCTCGTCCTCCGTTCGATTCCAGACCACCGACACCGCTGGAGGACACGCCGAGCGCGTATTGGGCGCCATCCAGAACGCCGTTTCCATCCGTGTCGGCGTCGTCGGGGTCCGTCCCGTAGTAGCAGGATTCCTCGAAGTTGCTGAGACCGTCTCCATCGTCGTCATCGGCCCCGTTGGTGGCGACGACTTCAATCGTGGTCGAGGTCGACGTTTCGAGGAAGGTGTAGGTGTCCAGCAAGGAGAGGTTCCCCTTTCCAGAGGAGTTGAAGTTACCCCAGCTCCGGGCGTTCACATTGGCTGTCGCAGCCGTTCCGTAGGGCGCGGACAGAATCCCGCTCGCCCCCGATGTTTCCAGTCCTTTGACGCCATTCGGCATGCTCTGAGCTCGGCTCTGAACGGCGGAGTCGTTCCAGTACATCTCGAGTGGAACTCGTGTTCCGGAGGCTTCGACTTCGTACAGCATGAAACCGGGGTAGCTCGTCTCGATATCGGTCCCGACATAGTGAAACTCGCCCACGTTGACGCGAACTCGACAGTCGTAGGCGCCCTCTGCGATCGGTGTTCCTTGGTGAATTGCGTTCCAATTGATCGTGTTCAGACCGATGCTGGTCCGTCCCATGAGCAGAAGGTCGTCGTTGTTCGTGGATTCGAAGACTCCGTCGTCGTCCAGGTCGCACTGAAGGTGGAAGGTGCCTTCCGCATTCGTATTGAACTGAAACAGGCCGAAGGACACTCCTGGAACGACCTGGTTGCAGGGCGAGATGGTGCTCCCAAGTACTGATTCACTGACGCCACCAATGTACTCGAGACCGTACACGCCGGGGGCCGTCCGGCCGTAGCCCGCGACACTCGGAGGCTGCAGGTAGATGGGAAACTCCGGAAAGACCTGATTCCCGTACTGAGCAACAGAGCGTCCGCCCTGCAGGAGAGGGCCGACGCGGTTCGCATTGATGTTGTAGACGTAGCCGGACAGGCCCTGAAGAGCGAGCTCGATGACAGCATCGGTCCCGGTTGCTCCTCCAGGGAGCACGGCATAGAAAGAGCCTTGGGTGGCTCGGGCTTGGGCAAAGGAACCCGCGTTGAAGGCCCAATCCTGGCTGAACAGTCGCCCTCCGCCATCGATGGGGTTGAGGACAGAGACATCCCAGCGGGAGCCCGGAATCTGGAAGGAGTTGACGAGGACGCCGTAGGCTCCGTTCGGCTCGTTCGCTAAGGGGATGGATGCTCCAGAGGATAGGTTCGAGAGACCGGAACCGTCGGGACGGGTGATGCTGACGTTTCCCCTTCCTGTCCACTGAATCGACTCAACGGAGCTATCGAGGATGTCCACATAGAGTTGGGTGCCAGATCGCAAGGCTTGATAGGTGTTGAGTTGATCGGTGCCTTCCGCCCGCGCGTGGTTGCTCAGCAGAAGGGCAGCAAACACATTCAGGCATCGAAGGCGTGAGCGGTCTCGTCTCATGACGAGGGCCTCTGCAGCTCCTATTCCAACTTGCATTGCGACGTGGACACTCACCGCCCGGCCGATTTGGGACGAGTCTGTTCCGCTCCGGTACAGCGAGGTCATCGCTCATCTACTCAGATTCACCGGGCGCTGGCCGACGAGGAGATGCTCGTCTCTTGGGCCAGCCAGATGGTCGAGGCTATCAGCGCTCTGTTCATCGGTCGCGGAGCAGGGCACTCGCTGGCGCTGGAAGGAGCACTCAAGCTGAAGGAGGTGAGCTACATCCATGCCGAGGGCTTTTCGGCTGCTGAGCTCAAGGATGGGCCTATTGCCCTCGTCGAGCCCTCCGTCCCGGTCGTGGCGCTGGTGCTCCCCGACGCCCCGAAGGTTGCAGCCGGCCTGGCCGAAGTTCGTGCGAGAGGCGGCAGAGTATTTCAGGTCGGTGGAGTAGCGGAGCAGGCCAAGCTCTTCAAGCGAAAGGGCGAGGCCTGGAGCTCACCTCGGCCGTACGACTCACCCTCGACTATGCCGAATCGATCTTCACCCTTGAGACGCGCTCCTCGAGTCGCTCGATGAAGATGAGGAGAAGACCCGGCGAACCCTGCGAGTGGGGGCGCTCGCCCCCGGCATGCGATCCACCCGCTGCTGGACGAGCTCCTAGCCAGCCTTCCGCCGGGCGATGAGAAGACCCTCGCGCAGAGGGACCGCCGCGGCATCGAATTCTGGGTCTCGTGCGAGGGCCAGGTTCAGCTCATGAGCGCCGGCGCGGTACGGGTTGGCTTCGTCATCGATCCACCAATGGCCGCTCCCGAGCGCATTGTCGGCGATCAGTAGTCCTCCGGGCGCGACGAGCGGCCGCGCGACGCGAAAGTACTCGGGATACTCCCGCTTGTCGGCGTCGAAGAAGAGGACGTCCACCGACCTGGGCTCGAGCTGGTCGACCAGAGAGGTCAAGACCTCGACGCCTCGCCCGATCTTCATCTCTATGCGGTCGCCTAGACCTGCCGCTTTGAACTGCTCCTTGGCAAAAGCCGCGTGCCCGCCATCAGACTCGATGGTGATCAATCGACCGGTGGGGGCCAGCCCCCGGGCGATCCAGATTCCGCTGTATCCGGCCAGGGTCCCCACCTCGACGGCTAGGTCACCCCGAGTCATGGAGCTCAAGAGACCGAGAAGGCGACCGACGTCGGGGGAGACCGCAATGTCGGGCAGCCCGGCCTCGACGGCCGCCTTCATCAGACCAGCCAGGTGATCGTCCTGGGCGCCGAAGACTTCCTTCAGATAGCGCTGTGTGTACCGCCAGCGCTCATCGTTCATTTCCATGGTTTGCGCGCTAGCTCGACCCGCGTCGAGGGGCGACCCAATCCGGCTCAGCCATTCCGACCAGGACTGGAAGTCATGTGGGGGAGGGGCTCGACGACCTAGGGCCGTCTTGCGAGCTTGGCTTCATGTCCAAGTACAAGCCGATCGCCCTCGTCACGGGTGCCTCTCGGGGTTTTGGCCGGGCCATCGCCCTCGAGCTGGGCGGCGCCGGATTTCGGGTTGCTCTCGTCGCCCGTTCGCGAAGTGGTCTGGAGGAGACGGCTCGGCAGGCGGAGCAAAGGGGTGTCGAGACCCTTCGTCTGCCCGCCGACCTGTCAGTGGCGGCCGAGACGTCCTCTCTGGCGGAAGCGCTGCGGGCCTGGGGCGGGGAGCTAGAGGTCCTCGTAAACAATGCTGGCGTCATCGCGCCGCTCGGCTCCTTTCTAGAGGTCAGGTTCGAGGACTGGGCCGCGAGTCTTCGAACCAACGTCGAAGGGACGGCGAGGCTCACCCACGCCGTTCTTCCGTTGTTGAGCCAGGCACGACGGGCCAGCATCATCACCATTTCTTCGGGGGCGGCCGTGAGCGACATCCCAGGCTGGTCCGCCTACTGCACGGCCAAGGCGGCCCTCGATCGCTGGGCGCTCGTCTTAGACGCCGAACTCAAAGAGACGGGCATCCGAAGTTACAGCTTTGCGCCAGGGACCATTGAGACCGAGATGCAGAAGTCCATTCGAAGCTCGGGGGTCGGACCCGCCCGACTGGTCTCCGGAGAAGTCGAGCATCTCCCGGCCGAGGTTCCGGCAAAGGCCGTCGTCTTCTTGACCTCGCCCGAGGCCGAGCCCTTCGCGGGTCGCCACATCGACATTCGCTATCCCGAAGTACGGAAGGTCCTCGGCCTGCCCGAGCTCTAAGAAGCACTCCCTGGGTTGGTCACTTGCGCCAACTTGGCTCTGAGCGAGAGGGACGCAGAGATCTCGGCACGGTCAGGAGACGGTCTGGCCCAAGGTCGCGTTGATACGGCTGCGGGCCTTGGCGATGTCGGCCGAAGATAGGATGCCGACGGGTGTGCGGTCCACGTCGAGGACGGGGAGCCGGCGTACCTGGTGCTCGTCCATCATCCGCTCGGCTTCTTCGATGAAGTCGGAATCCAGGCACGAGAAAACCTCATGGGCCATGGCGACCTCGACCTGAATGTGCTCCAAGAGTCGACCTTGGGTGTACGCGGCCATGCATATATCCCGATCGGTCACGACCCCGATTGCCTTGCCGCCTTCATCGATGACGATGAGGCACTTGAAGCCCCCCTCCCACATGAGCTGCGCCGCCCGGTTCAGTGAGTCGGTTTGCCGGCAGGTAGTTACAGGGGTGGTCATGATCTCATCGACGCGCATGGCTTCTCCTTTGGGCGGTTTCGGGTCCGTCCGAGGGTGAGGAAAGCAGGACCCGTACCAACGCCTCAGGCCGAGTCTGCGAAGACGAGGATTACGGATCCGGAACGCCTGGGCGCCTGGGATGACCGTAGAGGAGGGCGGACCCGCTTCTCCGCAGTCCAGCCTTCGCCAGCGCAGTCTGTAGAACCGGAGAGTGACCAGTCGGGCGCATCGTGGCGGCGAAGGCGACATCGTCCTACCTGACTCGGACGACAGGCCCGGGAGCTGTCTGCTTGGTCGCAACGCCCGGACTCTGCTAGGTCCGGTGAAGACATGCTCTTGACTCGATGTTCTCCCATCTTCGTTGGCGCTTCCGCGCTGCTCTTTGCCTTGGCCTCTGCTTGTGGTGGCGAAGACACCCCGTCGGGGGAAGGCATGGGTTCAGACGGTAACGCCGGGGGCGGAAACGGAAGTGGCAACGGTGGCACGGGGGCGGTTCCCCCCGTCTTCGTCGAGGCCATGCCCGACTTCATTTCGCCTGACCGTTTGACGACGACCTTCGACGTCGAGTTCAAGCCGGAGCTTCGTCGAATTGGAGAGGCGGAGCGGGCAGCCCTGCTGCTCGTGGACGACCAGCGGCAAGAGTACACCTTCGATGCTACGATGGCGGCTGGGCTTGGTTTGGAACCGGGGGCCGTCGTCCTCATCGACAATCTTGCGCTCTTCGAAGTGCTTGGCGTGGAGCAAGAGGGCGACGTGCTGAAGGTGCAGACCGCGACCGTGAGCCTCGAGCGAGTCATTCAGGAGGGAGAGATTGGCTTCGATTATGAGCTCGACCTGGTGGAGGCCGCCATCCGGGCCGGCGTCGAAGGCACGCAGATCGTTCAGATGGACGGTGGCGGCTTGAGTGTAGCCACCGAGGGCAGCGGTCTTCTCCCGGCCGGCGACTGGAAGACGACCTTCAACGGCCAAAACGGGGAGGTAGCGATCGGCTTCAAGGTCGACGGCGTGGACTACGAGATGAAGCTCAAACCTTCACAGACCAAGACCGAGATCTTGATGAACTTCGTCAAGAAGACGCAAACCGGGCAGGCCCGCTTCTCTTTCATCGGTGAGCTGAGCGCCCCCCGGGCCACCCTCAACGTATCCTACGCCAGTGGGAAGGCCCAGTCGGGCCGCTTCGAAACCAACGGCATGAGCGGAAAACTACGTTTTGAGATCTTTGGCGGCGGGACCGGGGCCGACGATATCGTGATCAACATTCCCTTCCCAGTGTTCAAGCTGCCCTTCTCCGTTGGACCTGTCCCCATGGAGCTCGGCATTGGCGTCGGCTCCAACATGAAGGCCAACTTGCCCGGCAACGCTTCCGTCCAGTTCACGAACGAAATGGACTTCGACACCGTGGGCGGCATCGACTTCGAGAACGCTCGCTATGACGGCATGGCGACCACCTTCAAACTCAAGGACGGGACGGCAGATCTGGCCAAGGGCGTCGGACTCCCGACGATCGGAGCCGGCCTCCAGGTCGAGGCGCCGAAGATCACCTTAGGCGCCCTCAAGTCTTCGGTCGCGGTCGGTGTGAAGATCGTATTCGAGTCGGTCGCCAACCTGCGATCCGTCTCGCCCTTCTGTCAGAAGCTGGATTTTGCCATGCGCTCAGAAGGCAGTGCATCGCTCTCCGTCTTCGGCGGCTTCAGTTTGGCCAAGACCACGGGCAAGTTCTGGGAGCACAAGGATTCGGTCGCGAGCACAGACCCTCGCTGCGGCTACTGAGTTTTCAAGGGTCGACTTTCTTGCTCCAGCGAGTTCCCGAGTGGGCCTTCCTCGTCCTTGGTTTGTCGCCTCGAGCCGAGTCGGGCTTGCGACGTCGCGCCTGGGCCGCGGCCTCTTCACGCAGTCGTTGGAAGCTGCGCCATCGGCTTTCGGACAACTCACCCGAGTCCAGAGCGGCTTGAATTCCACATCCGGGTTCGTTCTGATGCCTGCAATCGGAGAAGCGGCAGGTCAGGGCGATCGATGCGACGTCGGAGAAGGCCGAAAGCACGGAAGCCTTGTCTCCGATGAGTCCCACCTCCCGTATTCCGGGGGTGTCGATGAGGAGTGCCCCTGAGGGCAAAGGAATGAGTTCTCGCCGTGTCGTGGTATGGCGACCTTTGTCGTCTCCGGCCCGAACCTCGCCCGTCGCTTGGACCTCGGCACCGCAGAGTGCGTTGACGAGCGTGGACTTCCCCACGCCCGAGCTTCCCACCAGGGCTACCGTATCCTTGGGGGCCAGGTGGGCTCGAAGATCCTCCAGGTTCTCCCGTTTGCCGCTCACGAGGCACAAGGGCACGCTAGGGGCGGCTTCACGGAGTTCGGCCATCGTTCGGTCCAGTTCGAAGGGGAGGTCGGTCTTGTTGAGGACCAGCACGGGTTCGGCGCCACCGGAGCGCACCAAGGCGACGAATCGCTCGACTCGACGTGGCGATAGGTCGGCCCCGACGGCGGTGACGATGAAGACGTGCTCCAGGTTCGCGGCCACGAGTTGGGTCGAGCTGGACCGCTGAATTCGCTTCCGGACCAGCCAGCTCCGCCGAGGAAGCACGCGCACGGTCTGACTTCCGCGCAGCTGGACCCAATCACCCACGGCCAACCCAGCCTCTCCCTCCACCGAGCCTGCCAGCGAGCACAGGCGGTCGCCGTCGTGGAGGCCAACGAGGTGACGTCCGCGTTCGATGTAGAGGACGCGACCCAGCTCAAGATCACGGTCGTGGCTGGGAACATCGGAAGGCAGCCGACCCCAACGATCGAGGCCCGACGGAGGGGAAGCCGCAGACACGGGGCTTCAACCTAGCAAAAGGTATCGACTCATGGAGAAGCCGAACGCTCGCGGAGCTGTCTGCTTGGTCTCGGAGGAGAGTGGTCGAAACCCGCGCTCAGTGCTCGTGCTGCTGTTGGGCGCCGTCGTGGGAGTGAATGATCTCGGTCCCATCGGCAAGGGTGTGTTTGTGCTCCCCCGCGCCGGACTCGCCGTGATGATGGGGGACGCTGCCCTGGGGGTGCTCGTGCTCGTAGGTTGAACCGTCGGCCTGTCGATGCTCGTGCTTCATTGGGGAATTATCAGGCAGATCTCGAGATGGAGGCGAGTCGAGGCCCACCTTTGCGCCGACCTGAAGCGAATCGTGGATCTTACCCCACCGAACGCGCCGAAAGCTCGGGGTTTCACGGACGCGATTCGGCCACCTCGCGGGCCAGGGTCTCGCGCAAGGATAGGGCGGTGAAGGGCTTGGTGAGTAGACCTCGCATGCCCGCCCTGAGGCAGGCTTCCCGAGTCGAAGGCAGCGCGTCGGCGGTGAGCCCCAGAATGAGGGGTGCACGAGCCTCATGGGTACTCTGGATGACGCGTGTGGCTTCGAGCCCGTCCATCTCGGGCATGTGGAGGTCCATCAGGACCAGCTCGAAGCGTCCGTCAGCGACCTTCACGACGGCCTCCCGACCGTCTTCGGCAAGGGTCACTTTGTGGCCATCACGCTCCAGCATGGCCTTGGCGACACGGCGATTAACGGCGTTGTCGTCGACCACGAGCACGGACATGGAGGGTACAGGCTGGGCGCTGAGGTCGCGGGAGTTCGAATCAGGGGGTGCGCGCATCGGCGCCTCGAAGGTGAAGTAGAACGTAGCGCCCTCGCCGATTCGACTGCTCACCCCAATTTCGCCGCCGAGCAGCTCGGAAAGCTCGCGAGCGATGGCGAGACCCAGGCCGCTCCCGTCGTGCCGACGTCTGATGCCGGCTTCGGCCTGGGTAAAGGGCTGGAAGAGGCGGACCTGATCCGATTCCGAAAGTCCAGGTCCGCTATCTTGAACCTCGACACGAACTCGGTCGTCCTCGTCGCGGTTGGCTCGGACCTGGATGCGTCCTTTCTCGGTGAACTTGAGGGCGTTGGTGAGGAGGTTCTGAAGGATCTGTCGCAGACGCACGGGATCTGTCTCCACCCAGTGGGGGAGTTCGGTATCCAGGCTGAGGCTCAGTTCGAGGGAGGCCATGGTGGCCTGAGGACGGCTCAGCTCGACCACTTCGGTCAGGAGTCTCGGGAGATTGAAGGTCCGACTGGTTAGCGTCAGCCCCACCGACTCGGCCTGTGAAATATCGAGAACGTCTCCGACGATGCGAAGCAGCTGCTTACTCGAGCCTTCGATGAGGCCGACCATCTCACGGTCCTTGGCGGAGAGCCTGTCGCTGTCCTGGAGAAGGGAAAGTGTGCTCGAGATGCCGTGAAGCGGTGTCCGAAGCTCATGGCTCATCGTGGCCAAAAAGGCGCTCTTAGCCCGGTTCGCCGACTGCGCCTCGACCCGGAGCTGGCGCTGCTCCTCGAGCTGCTCTCGTATCACGACGGTTTGCCGAGCGACCCTGCGGCGGAGGGCGAGGGACACTCCACCCAGCAGGAGAGCGATGCCCAGGAGGCTGGCAGCAAGCACTCCCAGCCGGCGACCATTCCAGAAAGGAGCCGCCACCAAGAGTTGAATGGGCCTGTCGACTCCGGCACCCACGAGTCGTACTGATTGCGCGCGTTCGGCGTAGAGGGCTTCGACCGAGACTCCATGCCTTCGATCCCGCAAGGGTACGACGACGGCCACGAGCTCGACGGTGGCGCCCGCCGCGAGACCCAAAGGCAGCCGGGCCTTGTTCGTCATCAGCGGGATGCTCATGTCGCCCTGCTGCAGGACCAGCTGGACCTGCTCGTCTAGCACTGTCAGCGCTGCAATCTGGCCTTGGGTTCGCACACGCCTTAGCGAAAACTCGGGTTTCGTCAGGTCCACAGCCAAGAGGGCTTTGGGCAGTCGACCTGGTTCCTCGGACATGATCCGAGCGTCTTCCAAGACCGGAAAGAGCCCCTCCCTCGTGATGTAACCTCGCAGCTCGACGAGGGCTCCCGGGGGGGGCGCTTCGTCATTCCAGGCCTCGACTAGAACGCCCCCGCTCTCATCTTCGAGCACCCAACGATCTCCGTCCAGGGCGGTGACCACCCCTCGCACACGGACCGCTTGGTCGGGTCGTGCGTCGGGATCGAAGCCGAGCAGTGAGACGATGGGCCGCAAGGAGAGAGCCTCGACGGGTGGGGCCGGGGCCAAGACCTGGACGGCATCCAGTCGCGGAACGAGGACGCGTACCCCGATGAGCTGCCGAAGCCCGTTGAACCGGGCGCCGCAGGGGCCCTGGACCGAGATGCGTGCACCGATGAGAGTCTGGAGCTGGGCCTCGTCGAGGCTGCCGGGAAACTCGGCTCTGATCCGCGCGCCAGCCGAAGCCAGGGTCAGGATGTGGAGCTGAACCCGTTCGTCGAAGCTCAAGCGCCGGACGACGCCCTCGACCTCGACCCAGCGTGAGTCGAAGCGGCCGGTCATCATTTCACCGACGTCCCGAGTGGCGGGCTCGGGGAGCGTGGCGGCTCCGACGGTCCGGATGCTCTCGCCTCGGATTCCTGGCGCAAACTCCCCGGGAAAGGAACGGCCCCTGATCTCGACCCGACTGCCGACGGCGGGCGAAGGACGTGCGCCGCCATCGAACTGGAAGTACAGGGCTTCTTCCTCGTCCTGGACGAATCCAAAGCTGCCGAAAGGGGCTCGATGGATGAACGTCAGCGTACCTAGTGCTCGGACGGGGACTCCGTCCGCTGCCACTTCGTTCTCCAGTGTCTTCACCGCTCTGAGCGAGTTCAGCTCAGCGGGCGCGGCCATCAGGGCGCAAGAGATACCGGTCAGCGCGAGGCTCAAGGTCCCTCATCATGAACGCAGAACGGCAAACGAGGGAACCATAGGGAACAAACCGGGACACTGACTCAGTCTGAGCCCCTGCGAACCCAGCTCATGGCGGGATCACGACGAGGGCAGATCGATGGGCGTCATGAAGTCGACAGGCTTGAGTGCGAGAATGGCGCAACCCAGTTTGTTAATGATGCGTTCAGCGGTGTTGCCGATGATGAAGCCGGGCAACCCGCTCCGACGCAGGGTTCCCATCACCAGCACGTCCATCTCGCCCCGGTCGGACAGGCCAATCAAGGCGCGCTGGGCGTCACCTTTTTGGACCTCGACCTCGACGTCGAGCTTCGGTAGCCCCGCTCTCGCGATGAGCCGCTCGACTTCGGTCCTGCGGGTTTGCTCCGTATCCTCGAGGAGGGTTCGGAGCTCTTCTCCATCCGTCCGTCCTCTGAGCAGCTCCTCTCCCCAGAGGCGCCACGCATGAAAGACGACCACCTTTGCGCCCGATGGCTGAGCCAAGGCGGACGCCGTCTGGAGGATCTCGAGGTTGAGTCGGTCGTCCTGTTCGCTACTCGGTTCGACGTCCAGGGCTGCGACGATACGCCGAGGATGCCAAGTCTTGGCGTCACGGTGGGCCAGAACGGGAATCGGTGACTTACGAAGGAGCTTGGCCGTGACCGTACCGAAGCCCCGGCGACCGTCCCTGTGCTGAGGCTCGTCGTTGACGACGATGAGGTCGGCCTCGACCGTCGCGGCCTCTCGAATGAGCTCGACGTGGGCTATGCCCGGGCGGACTCGCGCCTCCGTCTCCAGGCCAGCTTCGCTGATGTCCGCCACGAGCTGCTCTAGCCGACGTCGACGCGAATCAACCAGAGCCGCGTGGAGCTCAGCCGAGGACACCTTGGCGGTTTTCCATCCGCGTGGAGGTTCCGCTGGGGGAACGTTCAGAACGTGCAGCTTTGCGTGGTGTCGTCTCGCGATCTCGATCGCAGCAGCCGAGATGCCTTCCCCACGCTCGAAGCCATCGTAGCCGACGAGAATGTGGCGCACCGCTTCCATGGAACAAGGTTGCTTCGACGCGAGGGAAGTTGGCAATCACCCGTCTTGGATCGGGACACGCGCGGCCGAGGAGCCCCTCGAACTTCATTGCTCCATTCCGTAGCCAGCACGGCGAAGGCAAGTGCGGGGCCTTGACCCGACCAACCGGTGGGCATAGTTCACGCTCGTCCAGCCGGCGGGAAGGGTACGCAGTGATTCACTCTCTGATCAGCTACCGAAGCGTTCAGGAGATCGTCGGCGACGTCCTCAAGATAGCGATCGGGGAAACGCAGACCGACGGACCGGCCGTGACCCGACTCGGAGACTTGGCGTGGGTCGTCGACGACGACTACCGCTCCTTGGCTCAAGTCATACGAATCGACCGTGATCAGGTCTCGCTGCAGGTCTTCGGGGGGACGCGAGGGCTTTCAACCCAGGCCAAGACTCGTTTCTTGGGCCATCCGCTGAAGGCAACATACTCAGGCAACATAATGGGTCGGGTCTTCGGCGGGGCAGGGCAGCCCATCGACGGGGGACCGAGTCTGGAGGGAGAGCCGTCGGTCGCCATCTCGGGTCCGACCGTGAACCCAATGTGTCGGGTTCTCGCCTCCAAAATGATCCGTACGAACATCCCGATGATCGACATATTCAACTGCCTCGTCGAGAGTCAGAAGGTTCCGATCTTCTCGGTGGCGGGAGAGGCCTACAACGCGCTTCTTGCGCGGATCGGTATTCAGGCTGACGCAGACATCGTCGTCTTCGGCGGCATGGGCCTGGTGTTTGACGACTTCCACTTCTTCAGGAGGACATTCGAGGACGCTGGCGTCTTTGGCCGAACGGTCATGTTCGTCAATCAGGCTTCGGACCCGATCGTAGAGCGCCTCCAGATTCCGGATTTGGCGCTGGCCGTAGCCGAGCGTTTTGCAGTCGAGGAGTCGAAGCGGGTCTTGGTCTTGCTCAGCGACATGACTTCCTACGCCGATGCCATGAAAGAGCTGGGCATCTCCATGGAGCAGGTTCCGTCGAACCGCGGCTATATGGGCGACCTCTACTCCAAGTTGGCCAAGCGCTACGAGAAGGCTTGTGATTTCAAGGGAGCGGGTTCGGTCACCATCCTCAGCGTCACCACCATGCCGGGGAATGACGTCACGCATCCGGTCCCTGACAACACTGGCTACATCACGGAGGGGCAATTCTACCTCCACGATGGCGTGCTCGACCCCTTCGGCTCGCTCTCTCGCCTCAAGCAACACGTCATCGGCAAGTCGACCCGTGAAGACCACGGCCAGTTGATGGGGGCCATGATCCGCTTCTATGCCGGTAGCCGCGATGCCGAGCAGAAGAAGGCCATGGCCTTCGAGTTGAGTGAGTTCGACGAGCGCCTGCTCGAGTTCGGCGCGCTATTTCGGCGTCGATTCATGAACGTCGACGTCTCCATCAGCCTCGAAGACGGGCTAGATGCATGTTGGCAGACTCTGGCCGAGTGTTTCTCCGCCGATGAGCTGTTGATGAAGCAAGAGCTGGTCGACAAGTACTTCCCTCTGACGGTTCAGAACGATGGCGACGCTGGGGCTGACTAAGAGCTCCCTGCAGAGGGAGAAGGCACGGTTGATGGCCTTCGAGAAGGCGCTTCCAGCCTTGGACCTGAAGCGCCAGAAGCTCCTAGCCGCCAAGTCAGTAGCCGATCGTGCGTTGGAGGAGAGTCGATCGGAGCTGACGGGACTTCGCCGGGAGGTGCCGGCCCAGCTCCCGATGCTCGCAAACCGAGGCATCGACCTGACGGACCTCGTCGTGGTGCATGAGGTTTTCGTGGGACGACAGAACGTGGTGGGGGTTTTGATTCCCAGCTGGGATGGGGCCAGGATTGAGTCGAGGGTCTACTCCTTTCTCGTGCGTCCCCATTGGGTGGATCGCGTGGCAGATCTCCTCGCCCGTTGTGCCGAGTTGAGCCTACGAACCGAAGTTGAGAAGAGACGCGTCGATCTTTTGGAAGAAGCGCGACGACGAATCACCCAGCGGGTGAATCTGTTCGAGAAGGTCCTCATCCCGAGGACCCGAAGCAACATTCGAAGAATACAGGTTCATTTGGGGGACGCCGAACGTGCGGCTGTCGTTAGGGCCAAGGTTGCTCAACGCAAACGACGAAGGGCTTCGGCGTGAGTATCCTTCCCATGAAGAGGGTGACGGTGGCGGGTCTAGACGAGGACGCACCGTCTCTCTTGGATGGTCTTCAGGCGATGGGATGCATGCACTTGATCCCCTTGCGAGTTGACCAAGGCGAGGGGCCCATCAAGGATGAAGCCCAGCGGGCGCGAGAGGCTCTGCGCTACCTTCTTGGCTCCCCCATTCGTCGACGAGAGTTGTTGGACGGGGCTGATTTCGATTTTCGGCGGGTGCTAGAGGAGACCCTCGAGAACCGACGACTCCGCATCGAGACTCAGCATCAAATCGACTCGCTTCGGGAGCGCATTGAGCAGGTCGCGCCCTGGGGTGACTTCGAGCTTCCAGCTCTGGAAAGCATTGGTGGGATTCGGCTGTGGTTCTACGTCGTGCCGCACTTCCGCCGCGCGGACATTCGGCCGGGACCCCTCTCCTGGCTGACCGTTCACACCGACGGACGACGAGACTACGTGGTGCTCCTGTCGGAGGACGAGCCGCCGGAAGAGGCCATGCCCGTGCCTCGCTCCAGGGTCGGAACCCGCTCCTTGTCGACCTTACAAGCCGCTCTGGAGCGCGCGCAGGACCGATTCGACGACCTACAGGCCGAACGAGGCGCGCTCACCCGATGGATTCGACAGCTCCTCCGCCAGTTAGGCAAGGCCGATGACGAAGTGGCCCGGGGCCAGGCTTTGCGGCAAGGGCTGAGAAGAGACCGAGTCCTGGCCCTTCAGGGATGGGTCCCTGAGGACAAGCTACCGGTTGTACAGGCTTTCTGCCGTCGACACGAGCTCGCCGTGCTCGTAGAGGATCCGGGTCCCGAGGATGAGCCCCCGGTTCTCCTGCGCAATGGACCTTCCTTCGCGCCGGGAGAAGACCTGGTCGGATTCTACCAGCTCCCGGGCTACCGGGATTGGGATCCATCTGCGCTTGTTTATGTGGCTTTCGTTTTCTTCTTTGCCGTCATCCTGGCCGATGCGGGCTATGCAAGCTTGGTCGGCCTTCTCACCGCGATGAGCTGGCGACGACTTGGTCGCTCAGACTCCGGACTCCGCCTTCGACGGATGGGTATCGGCATTAGCGTCATCGGTATCGTGTACGGCATTCTAGCTGGGAGCTATTTCGGCATCGATCTCACCCCGGGTTCCCTCGCAAGTAGCTTACAGCTTCTCGACGTCAACGATTTCGACGCCATGATGCCGCTCTCCATTGGGGTCGGCATTGCTCACCTGGTGGCGGCGAATCTCATGGGCGCCTGGGTGAAGCGGAGACGGCTCAGCGCCTTGTCGTCCTTGGGCTGGGTCGCTGTTCTCGTCGGTGGTTTCGTCGTCTACCTCGGCGTCGAGCTCGGATTGCCGGTTGCGGCTGTTGGTCTAGGCGCTGTTTTTCTGTTCACGAGCGAGAGGCCGTTCCGAGGCATTGGCAACCTAGGGTGGCGGGCCGTCGACGGGCTCCTAGGATTGACCGGCCTCTCTCGCGCATTCGGCGACGCTCTCAGCTATCTGCGACTGTTTGCTTTGGGACTCTCAAGCGCGTCCTTGGCCGCCACCTTCAATCAGCTCGGCACGGAGCTCATTGGTACGGGCCCGGGTATTGGCCTGGTATTGGCCTTGGTGGTTCTAATCATCGGCCACGGCCTCAATTTCGTCCTGGGCATGGTTGGCGGCGTTGTCCACGGCCTACGCCTGAACGTGATTGAGCTCTACAACTGGAGCGTCTTTGGAGAGGGCCGCCCGTTCAGTCCTCTGCGCAGACGCTCCCTCGAAGAAGTACGTGGCGAGAATCGGCCACAGGAGATCTGAATGGACGCATTGATCCTGACATTGGGTTGGATGGGCATCATCGCGCCTTTGGCGCTAGGAGCTGTTGGCAGCGCGAAGGCAGCATCGGTCGCCGGACAGGCAGCTTGCGGGGCATTGCTGGACGTCGAGAGCGGCTACGGCCGCTACATCGGCCTGGCGGCGCTTCCCTCGTCCCAGACCGTCTACGGGATCGTCGTGATGTTCGCACTCAATCGTCCACTCAGCCTGGAGACCGCACCCGGCCTTTTCGGTATTGGAGTTTTGACGGGGGTAGCACTGTATGCGTCGGCAGTCTGGCAAGGGAAGGCCCTGGCCTCGGCCATTCTGGCCTCCAAGACGAAGCCTGAAGTATTCGGTATCTCGCTGGGCCCAGCCGCTATCGTGGAGGGATTTGCCGTCTTCGCCTTCGTGTTCGCGCTCGTTGTGGCGGGCGAAATCCCGACCGGGACTTGAGGACATCGAATTGAACGACGCCGACACGGAAGAAGTACGAGCGCAACAGGCGATTGGCGTCCAACGCTTACTCGACCGTTTGCGCGACGAAGGGGTAGAGGCTGGCCGGCAGGAGGGAGAGGCCCTTCGTCGCCGAGCTCAGGAAGAGGCTACCTCCATCCTTGAAGAGGCTCGGGCAGATGCAGCGCGCACCGTGGAGGAGGCAAGGCAGAAGGCGGCTCAGCTTCAGGCCGCGGGGGAAGAGGCACTGCGGACCGCCACCAGAGATACGGTCCTGAGATTTTCGGAGGAGATCATGGAGCACCTGCGGAATCGGGTAGAGCGCTTGGTTTCCGAGGAAGTGTTCGACCGGGAGCTCTTTCGGCAGTTGGTCGTCCAAGTGATGCAGCGGGCTCTCGACGTGACGGCGGTCCGGGAGGCGGCCCACCTACGAATCGAACTTCCGCTCGAGCCGTTGGGCGTTGAGGAGCTCAAGAACGACCCAGACGCCCTCCAAGACGGGTTGAGCCAGTTGGCCAAACAGCTCGCGGGATCGACTTGGCGGGAAGGTGTCAGCTTTGGTGCACTCGACAGCGGAGACGGCGTCAGAGTCGTTGCCAAGGACGAGGGCTTGGAGATCGATCTCTCGCCCGAAGCGGTGACCGAACTCCTGCTGCGTCATCTGCAGCCACGATTCCGAGCGCTCATGCGAGGAATCATCCAGTGAGCTCGAGTCTGTGGGGAGAGAGCCAGGACTACTATACGCTCATCGCGAGCCTGCCTGCCTTGGCGCCTCCGTACGTCGAGGAACGTCCACCCCTCAGTCGTTACGCTCTGGAACGAAGGCTTCAAATGCTGGAGAAGCAAGACAGGGCCGAGCTCGACGTTCTGGAGAGTGCGATGTTCTTCGATCGCTTGCCATGGACGCTCACGAGCCAAGAGGTCATCGCCCAATTCGAGTCTTCCCTGTCTCGAGTAAGAAGTCCGATGCTTCGACAGGTGGTGCGTTGGCGTCTTGGCGTCCGAAGCATGGTGAGCGCTCTCCGTCACCGAAGTGCAGGCCATGGTGCACCCTCAAAACCCTTTGGTCTGGAGCCCTGGGCTGCGCTCATGCGGCGCAATTGGAACCGACAGGACTTGGGTTTGAGCCACAGCTTCCCTTGGGTCCTGCAGCTCGAGTCGATGATTCGGGGTGGGCGGACTCGGGACTTCGAACGCTTGGTATTGCAGGAAGTTTGGCGGCGACTGTCTGAGCAGGCTTTCTTGCACCCATTCGACTTCGAAGGCGTAGCTCTATACGTTCTTCGATGGGATCTCGTTCACCGAGCTGCCTTGGAAGATGAGCAGGAAGCCGTTCAACGCTTCGATGAGCTCCTCGAGGACTGCTGGAAGGGGCGGAGCTTGGATCTCGGATCCTAGAGGGACGGAAGAGATGGCAGATAGCGAAGATGAGGGACGAGCGTGGGTGCGGATGGTCCAGGACGATCTGGTCACTATCGAGTCAGACACTCCGATGATGAAGAACGAGATCGTTTACGTGTGTCCTCGCGGTAGTGGAGAGAGGCTTCAGGGCGAAGTGCTTCGAGTAAAGGGCCGAGTCGCCGACGCTCAGATGTTCGAAGATACGAGAGGTGTGGCAGTCGGAGACCGAGTGCAGCAGACGGGCGAGCTGCTCTCGGTCGAGCTCGGACCTGGCCTTCTTGGGAGCGTCTTCGATGGACTCCAGAGTCCCCTGGAGACCGTAGCCAAGCACCACGGCTTCTTCTTGGCTCGGGGAAGAGCGTACCCGGCCTTGGACGCGGAGAAGAAGTGGGCCTTCACGCCTTCCGTGTCTGAGGGTGCAAAGTTGGTAGCTGGCGAGGTTTTGGGCACGGTCTACGAAGGCCAGCTGCTCCACAAGATCATGGTGCCTTTCGATGAGCCGGGGCCGGTCGAAGTCCGTTGGATCCAGGGTGGAAACTTCGACGTTCGAACCCCGGTAGTCGGGATCGGGGACCAGCGAGGCCGCCAACGCAACCTGACCATGGTTCAGCGTTGGCCCGTTCGAAGGTCCATTCCAGACGCGCTCCTGCGACGACGCTCAGCCGAACGTCTCTATCCGTCTGAGCCCTTGATCACGACCCAACGGATCATCGATGTGTTCTTTCCGATCGCCCGGGGTGGTACGGCCTGCATCCCGGGCCCGTTCGGGGCGGGGAAGACGGTACTCCAGCAGATGATCGCACGGCATAGCACCGTGGACGTAGTCATCGTAATAGCTTGCGGGGAGAGGGCGGGAGAGGTGGTCGAAACCATAACCGAGTTCCCCAAGCTCGTTGATCCCAGGTCCGGCGGCTCCTTGATGGATCGAACCACCATCGTCTGCAACACGTCGTCCATGCCAGTCGCCTCTCGTGAGGCCTCCATCTATACAGGCATCACGCTCGGCGAGTACTACCGACAGATGGGACACGACGTGCTTTGTATTGCCGACTCGACTTCGCGTTGGGCCCAAGCCATGCGAGAGGTGTCGGGTCGACTGGAAGAGATACCGGGTGAAGAAGCGTTTCCGGCCTACTTGGACTCGACAATCAAGACTGTGTACGAACGAGCCGGTGTCATCCGCAATCCCGACGGTGAGGTCGGTACGTTGACGCTTATAGGGACCGTTTCCCCGGCTGGGGGCAACTTCGATGAACCCGTCACCCAAGCCACCCTTGGGACGGTAAAGGCCTTCCTGGGCCTCTCGAGCGAGCGGGCCTATAAGCGCTTCTATCCAGCGATAGCGCCCCTCATGTCCTGGTCACGCTACCTGGAACAGCTCGATGCCTGGTACGATGAGCACCTAGGTCCGAGCTGGGTCGATGACGTGAAGGCGCTGGCCGAACTGTTGGCCAAAGGAGAGTCCGTCGAACAGATGATGCAGGTGACGGGAGAAGAGGGTGTGTCTCTGGATGATTTCGTGATTCACCAAAAGGCCTTCTTCGTCGATATGGTCTTCTTGCAGCAGGACGCCTTCGACAAGGTGGATGCATCGATGCCTCGAGAGCGACAGGTTGAGAGCTTCCGTCTCATGAAGAGCATCGTCGATGCGAACTATGGCTTCGAGAGCTCCAAGGAGGCCCGAGATGTGTTCACCCAGCTCATCAACCGCTACAAGAACCTAAACTACACAGCCCTCGAATCCCCACAATACGAGTCCTTGACCGCCGAGATTCGAAGGCTAGCAGACACCTACGCTTTAGGGCATCGAGCCGCGCCTGGCTCCACTTCCGCCAAGGAATCATCGCCCAAGGCGCAGGCCGTGCCCCTCGAGTAGTACAACCGGTGCCCGTTCGAGGAATGCGGCATCGAGAGCGTAGGAACGTTCATGAGGTCCGGAGGTCCTGCAGGAGGACCCGGGCGCTGAGCTCGCCCGACACTAGGCTAGGGGGCATTCCGGGTCCGGGAACCGTGAGTTGTCCGGCGAAATACATGCCGGACAGCTTCTTGGAGCGAAGCGGAGGCTTCAAGGGTCCTGTTTGACGGAGGGTGTTGGCCATGCCGTACGCGTTTCCTCGGAAGGCTCCGTAGTCCGATTCGAAGTCGCGCATGGCGTAGGCACGCTTGACCCTTATGCGGTCCCGAATGGGCGCGCCGACGTGAGCCTCGAGTCGGCCCATGACGTGCTGGAACACGAGCTCTCGAGCGCCGTCGTCGTCCGACAGCCCAGGTGCGAGGGGTATCAAGAGGAAGAGACTCGAGCATCCAGGCGGGGCGATGCCGGGATCGCTCACCGAGGGTGCGCACGCGTAGAAAAGCGGAGCTTCTGGCCAGGCCGGCTGCTCGTAGACCTCGGCCATGTGGGTGTCGAGGTCTTCGTCGAAGAAGAGCGTGTGGTGGGGAAGGTCGCCAAGCTCGCCTTCGACACCGAGATAGTAGAGGAGGCTCGACGGACTCATGGTGCGGCCCTGCCAGTAGGCCTCGTCGAACTGACGGTAAGCCCGCGGGATCAGGTGTTGCTCGACGTGGTGGTAGTCGGCAGAAGCGAGGACAGCATCGGCTCGAAGCTCTCCAAGCGATGTGCGGACGCCCTTGGCTTTGCCTCCGCTGACCAGAACCTCGTCGACAGGCTCTCCGAGGCGCAGTTCGACGCCGAGATCGCTGGCGATCTCCACCATTGCTTCGATGATCCGGCGCATGCCGCCATCGGGGTACCAGGTGCCGAGGGCGATGTCGGCGTAGCTCATGAGCCCGTACATGGCGGAGGTCTGTTTGGCTGATGCCCCCAGAAAGAGAACCGGCCACTCGACGAGTCGAGCCAGCTTCTCGTCCTCGAAGAAGCTCCTAGCGTAGCGATGCATCGAGCGGAGCATGTTGAGTCGGAAAACCTCTCGGACGAGTCGCGGGTCGACGAACTCGAAGAAGGAGAGGCTTGGGCGAAATAGATAGTCTTCGTAGGCAGCTCTATAGACGTAGCGCGTGTCCTCCAGGAAACGGTCGAGTTGCGCACCTGCCCCTGGAGAGCGGGTTTCGAAGAAAGCCCGCACGGCATCGACGCCTGCGGGCACGTCCCAGGCGTCTCCATCGGGCCAGAGGACGCGGTAGCTCGGATCCAGACGTCGCAGGGTGTAGAGGTCCGCCACGCTCCTGCCGAAGCTCGCGAAGTAGCGCTCGAAGACGTCTGGCATCCAGTACCAGCTCGGGCCCATGTCAAAGCGAAAGCCGTCCTGCTCCCAAGTGCGGGCACGGCCGCCAACCTGGTCATGACGCTCGACGACTCGTACCTTGGCTCCGCCCCTGGCCAGGTGCGAAGCCGCCGCAAGTCCCGCGAAGCCGGCTCCGATGACGATCACGTCGGGCATGGGGCTGACCTAGATGCGGTTGGGGACAGAGTCGAGGCTTTCCGGGGCCTCTGATTCGCGGGTAGATCAATCAAACCTAGTACGGGGGCAATAGCGGACCAATCATCGGTAGGGGGTTCAGGAACGCCTTGGACTGCGGGCTTTCTTCCGCAGGCGGTCAGTGGCCAGACGAAGAGATCGATCGCCGAAGAGCCGACAAGATCAACCGCACTGTGCTTCCATCTCGAAGCAGGTCCGTTGGTTTCTGAGACAGTCCACGTAGCCCTCATCCCAGTCGCCTTCTGATTCGCAGTCGGGTCTGCAGATTTCGTAGGAGTACCAGTTCTCTTGGCCTTCGCAGTTGTCCCACTGTCTGCAGGCTTCGTCGCAGAGCTCGGGGGTCGATGCCTCTCCTCCGCAACTACTCAGGCTGAGAGCCAGACAGAGGCTCCAAATTTGGACGACGAACTTTATCGGTCCAGGTCCGAGATGATGAAGCCAATACCGGTCTCGTCGACCGGGAAGACCGATGCAACCTTGCACTGCTTCCACGTCCCGTCTCATGAGAATCGCCTTCTTCTTCGCATCCAGTCAAGGGAGCTACTGCGAAGCCGCTGTGGGCCAGTCATCGGACGACAGGGCTACGAAATCTACGACGACTTCATCTCTATGACCGCACTGCTCACGTTTGGCAGTTCCACTTGCGAGCGAAGGTTGGCGTGGCAGGTTCAGCCTCGTTCCATATCGTCGTTTCTGCTTACTTCGATCCGCGCAGAGGCGAGAATCCCGCTCGGAACAGCGACCACCCCCAGGCCCATGAAGAGAGTGATCGCGGTAAAGAGGCGCCCGGCCACGGTGACTGGGTAGACATCGCCGTAGCCGACGGTGGTAGATACACGATGGTGAAAACAACTACGCTCAGCGTGCTGAAGAAGCTCAGGCTGGCAGCAAGGGCGGGAGGGAGATTGGGCAGGGTACCCATCGGACAGACTCCACGTCTGCTACGGTCATTGGTCGCGTGAAAGGTCGGTAGCCCTCGTAGACCGTCTGGCCAGGTTCACGAAGTCCGTGGCACCGTAGGGCTTCGCGCAGAAGGGAATGGCGGGTGCGCGAGGGCAGGGCTGCGGGTCCCATTCAGACGCAGAATCGTCCCAGTCGTTCAGCTCATCGCGCGGCTCCAGCAAGGGCTTGCGCCAAGCCGGCATCCTTCGTTCGTTCATGACCGTGGAGCGTTACGTCGTCTTTGACTTGGGCGGTGTCCTCATCGACTGGGACCCTCGCTATCTCTATCGAAAGCTGCTGCCTTCGGAGGAGGTCGAGGCCTTCATTCGGGACGTCGTGCCCTTCGACTGGAACGTGCAGATGGACGCAGGCAAGCCGTTCGCCGAAGCCATCGCAGAGCGCATCGCCGCTCATCCCGAACACACTTCGCTCCTTCACGCCTACTTCGAGCGGTGGTCCGAGATGCTCGGTGGAGCGCTGGAGGGAACAGTCGAGGTCCTGGAAACGCTCGACGCGGCGGGCATACCGCTCTACGCGCTGACGAACTGGTCGGCCGAGACCTTTCATCACGCCGAGACGCGCTTCGGATTCTTGTCGTGCTTTAGGGACATCCTCGTGTCTGGGCGTGAAGGGATCAAGAAGCCCAATCGAGCAATCTACCGTCGTCTCTTGAAACGCAATCAGCTCTCGGCAGCGGGGGGTGTGTTCATCGATGACATGCTCCCGAACGTCCAAGCCGCGGAGGCCGTCGGCATGTCCGGAATCCACTTCCACAACGCGGCTCAGCTACGCCTTGCCCTCGACAGAATCTTGGTTCCCTAGGCTCGGTTCAAAGCGGTCGTCGCTCGTCTTCCTTGCGGGGGACGAGGCGGGGCGCTTCAATCGAAGAGCGCCTGTATCCTATGAACCGCGGCTTGCTCATCGACGGCCACGGGCCGACAGCGACCCAGCTCCAGAACCATGGCCCCGAAGCCTCTCCCAAAACGTTCACACTCGAGACAGCCCTGGAGGTGGGCTTCGATCCTCTTGCGATCGGCCTCGTCGATTGATCCGTCCACATAGTCGCTCAATCGCTCCAGCACCTGATCGCAGCGAATGCCCCCAACTTCACGCATTTAGGTCTCCTCTTGCCTGCTCTTTGAGCTCGACCGCCAAACGAAGTCTTGCTCGATGTAGCCGGCTTTTCATGGCCGGCATCGTAAGTCCGAGGACGAATGCGACCTCGGAGCCCGATAGTTGTTCGATGTCCCGCAGCACCAGGATCTCGCGGTCCGTGGGCACCAGCCTCGACAAGGCGGCATGAATGGCCCCGCTGCGCTGACTCTGCATGGCCAGAGTCTCCGGGTTTGCGCCCCAGCCTGCCGATTGGCCCAATACGAGCAGCGACTCTTCAACAGAGGGCGGCGCTTGTCGGAGCTTCGCGTGGGCGCGGTGGGCGGCTCGACGGGCGATGCCGAAGAGCCAGGTCCGGACCTCACTCTCGCCACGAAATCCAGCAGCCCCCCGATACGCGTCGAGCAAGGCCTGCTGGACCGTGTCTTCGGCCGCGGTGCCCGAGCCCAGTAGCCGGGTCACATAGAACCTCAAGGAGGTCGCGTGCCGGCCCACGAGCTCCTTGAAAGCGCGGGGCTCTCCCTGAGCGGCCTGACGCAGCAGATCTGCGTCAGGGATGTCCGCCCAGGTCGACGCCAAGGGAATGGTCTTGCGGGCCAAGGGCCTCAGGTGCTGCAGGTCTTGATACCCAGCACCCGATAGGCAGGACAGCGGCCCATGAGACCGGTGACCAGGGGGACTAGGCCGACCCAGCCCCAGGAGGTCTGCGGGCCCACGAAGACCAAGGCCAGCATGGCCAGGCCCAAGACCACTCGAATGGCCCGATCGACGGTGTGCTCGTTCCGCGGAAGTATCTTGTCCATCAGCTCTTCTCCTTCAGCGCCCACTCGGACGCTCACCCCTTAGAGGAGGCCAAAGCCCAAAAGGATTCGGCGCTGCCACCTTTTCTTGCCCTCTTCGAACTTGGCGAGTCCAGCTCACGCCCGACTTCGACCAAGACGTCCAATCTCGGGACGCGCCCGAGGGGTCGGGATATCGGACTGGGGCCCTTCGCCCGGCCATCATGTCTTTGACACGATCCGAGATGCCTTCGATGCTCCTTGCCCCATGAGCGACGAAGCACGTGCCGCCATCACCATCATCGGAGACGGCCCGGGTGGGCTCGGCGCCGCGCTCTTCTTGGCCAAGGCGGGACACGATGTGACCGTCTTTGGCGCGGACGAGACCGTCATGCACTACGCCTACCTGCATAACTACCTGGGTATCGAAGGTATGAGCGGGACCGACTTTCAGCGCCTGGCCCGAGAGCAGGTGGTGGCCAAGGGGGCCAAGCTCGTCGGCGAGAAGGTCAGCACGATCGAGGCGACCGGCGACGGCTTCACGGTACGTAGTGACGGCGGCGAAACCAGGTCTGAGTACTTGATCCTCAGCGAGGGCAACAAGACGCCCTTGGCCGACAACCTGGGTCTCGACAAGGCTGACAACCGAGTCGTGGTCGACGCGAATGGCCGCGCTTCGGTCAGCAGAGTCTACGTCGTGGGTCGAAGCGTACGGCCTTCGCGAAGCCAGGCCATCATCTCCGCTGGTGATGGCGCCGCGGCCGCCTTGGACATCCTCTCGGACATCGCGGGCAAAGATGTCCAGGACTGGGATTCCCCCCCGAAGTCCTGAGCTCGGGCGCGAATCACTCTAGGCTGAGCCAAGGCATAAGGCTTCTGAGGTCGCCGGCATCGCTGGTCAGGCAGTAGCGTCCCAGGCTCAAGCCAGTCGTCACCACCACCACGGCGACGAATGTCAGCAGGAGGGTCCAAACCAGCGTTCGGGTCCAGAATCCATAGTGACGCGGGGTTCCCACATAGCCTTCTGGGTATTGAACGCGTCCGCTCGGGTCCACCCGAGGTGTCGCAGTCGGATCCATGTCTCCAGGATACGTAGATAGACACCTCAGGTTTCCCAGCACTCCACCGAAAACTCCTGCGAGCTTCTTACCTTGAATCCCGGTTCCAACAGCGAGGATTCAGAGTCCATGCAGACCTCGGGCGGGGGACAGCCCTCCATTCTCGCCGCAGGTCGGATCCCCAGTCTAGGCCATGAATCCGTGGCCCATGAACGCAACCTTCACTGCCTGCCTCCTTGGGGTCTTTGCCAAAACAGAGTGACGAGCTCAGGAAGCCTCGGGATCAACCCAGCGGCGGCGGTCGCTTCGGGGTTCGCGCCGAGCTCGCCATCGGGCGGGGGATGTTCCTGTCCATCGCATAAAGGCGCGCCGAAAAGAGCGCTCGTCTGCGTAGCCCAGGGCTTCGGCCACGTGCTGCAAGGTCAGGTCGTGCGTCTCGACCAAGCGAAGCGCTTGGTCACGACGTGCCTGGGTCAACAAACTTCCGATGTCACGCGCCTCGGCTCGTGCTCGACGCTGGAGAGTTCTCACACCCATCCCAAGTTCCTTCGCCACCGCCTGGACATTGAACTGTCCGCGTTGGCTCACCCGCTGGATGGCAAATTCGATGTCGTCATTCGCTAGTGAATCCCCGTCCTTGGGAAGCAAGGCTTCAAGCCGGGACTCCAGGAATCGCGCAAAGGTCGGATCGGCTTCGGGCCGCAGCCGGTCGAGCATCGCTTCCTCGATCCAGAGCTGAGTTCGAGAAGCCTCGAAGCGTACTGCTGCGTCGAAATGGGGGCGGTAGGCAATTGGGGAGACGACGGGGCCGTGTTTGAAGCTCACGTTCAGGATGCCCGACCGGTACGGTCCGCAGATCACGCGGCCCAACAAGCCAACGGCAAATTCGACTGGGTGTCGGGTCGTCTCGACGGTCTCGAGGTGCTCGATGTCGACTACGCAGACTCCGTTGGAAACCCAGCTCGACAGGTGTAGGTGAGTGGATATCAGAGACTGAAACCGAAGGAGGGTGTTGAGCGCATGTCGCCCTGTCGGATCAAAGAGCGCCTTGTAGGTGACCGGTCCGGCTGCGGTCTGGGCTGAACACTCCAAGCCGATCGGAATCGTCGAGCGGATCTCCGCAATTGTGTTCCACGCCCGCAAGACCTTACTCACGGGAACCTTTGCTTCTGGGTCTTTCACCTCGGCCTCTTGGAGTTGTGCAGAAGACAACACCTCCGACGCCGGCACTTGTGCCCTCTCGGCGAACCGAAGCAGACCAGCCACGACAGGGCTGGCCACACAAGGATCGGAGCTTGTCCCCTTTGTGTCGCGCTTCGTCATGTACCGGACCCTTTGTCCAGGCGAAGGTTTGAAACCGATGGAGGATCAACCCGCGCCATGAACACCCTTGATACTCTGCTAAGAACCGTCGAGGCCATAGGCCCGATAGCCCTGAGAGCCGTTTCGAGTGGTCAGCTCGTACATCCGGCTTGCCACATGACGAAGGCGGACCCGGACGTTCTTGCCGAGTATGGGGTCGAAATTCCGGTCGCAGGCGGGATGACGCTCACGGCAAACATCTTCCGTTCCCGAAGAGCGGCACAGTCTGGTGAAGCGTGGCCTGTGGTCATGTGTGCTCATCCGTACGACAATCGCAAGACCGCATCCCAACACGGAACGCCGCTGAACGGTCCACCTCAACAGTACCGGATCATTCCACAGGAACGACCACCCAGCTTCTCAGAGCTCACGAGCTGGGAGTCGCCGGACCCAAACTTCTGGGTTGGCGCGGGTTACGCCGTCGTCAACCTCAACCTTCCTGGCTATGCCTCGAGCGGCGGCCAGCCGTCCGTGTTCGGACGTGATCAGGCCGAAGGCTATCATGACGCGATCGAGTGGGTCGCCCAACAACCTTGGTGTACAGGTGCCATCGGTCTCAACGGAGTCAGCTTCCTCGCCATTAGCCAGTACTATGTGGCGGCCGGGGTCAGGGGGGGCGCCCTCCCTCAGCCCTGAAGGCTATCTGTCCGTGGGAGGGGCTCTCGGATCCGTATCACGATCTCTTCGCAGCCGGCGGGCTTCGGGAGCTGGGCTTTCCGGCGTTCTGGTGGTCCACCGAGGTCAAGGACACCATCAACGGCTCGGTCCAAGACTTCCTCGAGGTGGAAGGCTGTCTCCCGACCGAGTTTGCCGTCAGTCATCCAACCTATGACCACTTCTGGAAGGCGAAACGAATCGAGCTCTCCAAAATCGAAGTTCCGATGCTGGTGTGTGCGTCCTTTTCGGATCACAACCTTCACACGCAAGGCTCCTTCCGAGCGTTCGTGGAAGCGTCTTCTCCATACAAGTGGGTCTACACTCATCGAGGTGGCAAATGGAGCTACTACTACGACCCTGCGGTCCAGGAGCTAACCAGGCGATTCATGGACTGTTTCGTCAAGCACGAAGACAACGGCTTTCACGAAACGGCTCGAGTCCGACTCGAAGTCCGCTCTTCCCGAGATGAGATCTACGAGGTCCGTGGAGAGTCGGAGTGGCCCATCGCAAGGACGGAGTATCGGCCCTTGTACTTGAGCGCCGACCAAACGCTGATAGGCGAGGCTTCCCAGACTGCCGATGAGCTGGTCTTCGACGCTCGCACCGGCTCACTGAGTTTCAGTCATTGTTTCGAGGCTCCGACCGAGTTGACGGGACACATCACAGCCCATCTAGGTCTGAGCGTAGAAGGCGAAGGGCGCGTCGGAGCTCCTGTCGACCTTGGTCTAGTCCTGTACGTTCGCAAGCGGGGACAGGACGGAAGAGTCGTCCCATTTTATGGTTCGGTAGGATCCGACAACGACGTTGTGTCTCGAGGTTACTTCCGCGCTGCGCTCCGAACGCTGGATCCAGAACGTTCGACGGAGGCGGTCCCGGTCCTAGCGGCCAATCGGCTCGAGGAGATCGTACCCGGTGAGCGCTTTGAGGCGGTGGTAGCCCTGTACCCCACGAGTCTTCGTTTCGAGGCCGGCGACGTCATCGAGTTGGTGGTAGCTGGACACGAAGTCGTAGCCTCCAATCCCTACCGAAAAGACCTCTCGATGAACCGCGGACGCTGCATCATTCACCTAGGGGCCCTCAACCCCTCCTATCTGCGGATTCCGGTAGTCTGAAGGCGGATGCCCCGGGGGAGGACTTGAAGCTCCACTATGTTGCCATAAGCGGATTTTGAAGTCGGCACCCGTCCGAATTCGGTCCAGAAAGGCATGATCTGACATGTCTGGTAGCTTCAGAGTCCGACGTGCATGACTCGTCAGAATCAACTGTTCGAGGCCTGCAATCAGGCCTTGAGCACGTCTCCGGAGATGTGTTCGAACCCAGGGGGGTGCTGTGACGACTTCTCAAATCACATGCAGGATGTAAGCATGGGAGTGATGGGCGCGTGCGCTGCGAAGGTGAACTGCGACGAAGGCGATGTGCCGGCTTGCGGTGCACTTGGCACTTGCACCTGCGTCACGCCTGGTCAGTCCGAAAGAGGGTTTCCCGGTGGCGTTCCGACTGAACGAGTCGACATCCAGGATGTGCCCCTTCAGGGGTTTGAAGGAGTAGGCGCTGAAGCGTTCTGGTACCTCTTTGGCAAAGAGTCCTACAGCGCGGAGGGCGTGCACCTGCCTGACGACCCCGTCGGTGCACTGCAGATGTTTCGACACCATAGCGGATTGAATAGGCAGATGGTTCAGTGATGGATACGAAGCTCAAAAGACTGAAGTTCATACAAAAAAGCCTTGTTACCAGCCTCGCTCTGGCCGTGATGTCCGCGTTGACGGCCTACCAGGCTCACGCAGGCGGATTGTCTGATATTACAGTCTGGTTGAGAGTTGGAGCTTTCGCTGCGTCTACTACTGCAGGCCTGCTCTTCTTGGCCTGCTTTTTGCTTGGGAGAGACGACCTATCGCAGGAGACGTTGTCAAAGGCGCGTACAAGCTCTATAAATTAAAAAGGAAAGTCTTTGAGGCTCTCGCCGACAGCGCCACCATTAAGGAGGGCATATACGAGTTCCTGGAGACGACAGCCACGGGGGTAAAAAACTATGTTGGCAGTCAAACTACGTGCCGCGGCGCATTTTTGAGCATCGGGTTGCCGGCCTTCGGATAGACCCGAAATCAATCAGAACGACAGCAGTTCCAGGTGGTAGAGAGGCGCGTGGTGTTGCCGAATATAAGAGGCTCATGGAGATTACTGGCAATCGCGATGTCCGTAGTGCCCAAGATGTGGTTTCGAACGAGCGAACCCCATTGGCAAGAGACGCCGCGGACGTCTGGGGATTTCAAAACCGAGGCGTTGATTCGCTTGTACAATTGATAGGTTGCGAGGGAGGGTTATGATCCATGCAGATTTTCGATCGCGGTCCTAATGCTGAGCGGGTAGTTTGCCCCGGCCCAGAAGACAGCATCAATGACGTGATTGCTGCAGTGAGGCAGCATCGTTCAGTGACCTTCTCCATTCATGCTGACTGGTCCAATTGGGATCTAAGCTTCCTGGAAGAGGTTTCCAGCACGATCCGCCGCTTGAAAATTTTCGCTGGCAGAAGAGACCGGGTTGTTCTCCCGGCCTCTCTCCCCGCAGTGGAAGAGTTCACAGGCTTCATAGAGACTATCGAAGGCCGACTTCCGGAACTTCCGTTGGTCGCTCGGTTCAGTGCCTTGTGGGAGAGTTGCTTCCTCCAAGACTTTCTCCAAGAGGCAAGTAGTGAGCTGCATAGTGTAAACGTTGCGGGGTACACTATGCCGACTCTAGACGCCCTGAGTAGTCTGATAAGGCCTTCTGTAGAAGAGCTAGAGGTCGAGGGACGTCGTCTTACGTGTCTGGTCGGTGAGGTCGCTTTGAATGTCCGAAGTCTTACATGTAACAGCCTTGGTCGGCTTACTGATCTCGGTTTTTCGCCAGAATTAGTTCCTAGGCTTGAAGAGCTCGAAATCGAGTCGGCGAAGAAACTTACTGATGTGGCTAGCCTCAAGAGCTTGAGGAATCTGAGGGTCCTGTCGTTGGAGGCGTGTGGAACTCTCGATACACTGGAGCCACTGATGAATCTGCCGCACCTGCAAGAGGCCTGGCTTGTAGCGACTAAGGTAAAGGATGGAAGGATGAGATGGCTCGGAGACCGTTTAAAGGCGTATGCTCGCGCTCGCCACTACGATATCTAGGTTTTCGTAGCTGCAGTGACTGTGTATTGCGCCGAAGAGACTGGGCGCCTTGAGGAGGCGAGGACCAGCACGGAATCGGATCTCGGTAGTCAAGACGACTGGTTAGACATGGACTCTGGAACCGAGGATGGCGAGATTCTCGATGCGGGCGAAAGCCCAGGCGACGCGGGACAGGATCGGCGTTGCGAGGAAGTGGTCGCAATTCAGGGTGGTGTGTTGCAGAGTACCTGTGCAGATCCGCAATGCACTTCGGCGGGATTTTCGGAGCGAAGTATAGACGGATTCGCTATCGACAGGTTCGAGGTCTCTAATCGTGACTACGAGGAATGTGTGCTTTCAGGCGTTTGTCGACCTTCATCATGCCCCGGGTCGGCAACCTCCCCTGTGGTGTGCGTCGGTCGCGATGACGCAGCTAAGTTCTGCGAGTGGACCACTGGACGTCTTCCAAGGGGCGATGAGTTGGAGTGGCTTATCCGTGGACGCGAGGGAAGAGCTATTCCCTGGGGTGAGACCTACACACTGGGAGATGCTTGGCTCTTCGCTTAGTCTGACGGAACGAGTCCACGCGCTGTGAGTGAGGTGAGCAGTGATGTCACCCCCGAGTGCGTTGCCAACTTAATCGGAAACGTAAGAGAGTGGGTGAGTGATGAATGACCCCGAGGCGCGAGTTTCATGAGGACAGTGGTCGGGGGGGGCTTTCTGTCCGTAGCATCGGGTCCGCGTAATTCCTACGGGAGGGTCATCGTGAATATCTGGCCAAGTGATTTCTCGGCCGTTGATATCGGGTTTAGGTGCGCTTTTGACTGGTGATAACGTGTGATAACAATTTTGATGGTAGTAACCTTTTGCTTATCCTGGGGACCAGAGGTGGATTGCGCAGCAGCTCAGTGTATCGAGAGTGCGATGAGTGTAGAACGTGAGTAAGCGTTGGCCGGCGAGATCGGCTCCGGCCGGAAAATCGAGAAAGCGGCCACCTGTGAGAGCTGCGTGACAGCGACTGGATTCGCGCTTCCGTGCGAGGTCAGCGGCGCCGAGCCGTAGTCTCGACGGATCCGTGATATCTTCTAGTCGTGGATACTCATGCGTCGCTCTTCAAGAGCGCGCCGCTCTTTTGATATTTGCTCTTTAATGTCTTCATAGTCTTCATCTTCGGCGCTCTTAAGTAGCGCGATGGCTTTCTCCAGAGACCGCGCGAGCCGGCTGAAGTCCCCTGGCCAAACGTAGACGCGGCCTAGAACCGCCAGAACATAGCAAGCCGCCCGCACTTCTTGGAAGTCATCTGAATCAAGAGCGAACTCAATGCGTTCGTCGACATCAATGCCGCGAAAGAACGTCGCGAACCAGTCGGCGCCAGCATCATTATCCCACGGCTCGTCACCCCATGTACCCATGACTGGAATGGAGTACATGGCCACCTGCGAATTGCAATGGTTAACGCCATCCTCTCTAAGGGCGTGCTGAAAATCGTCGGTATAGTTTGTAATGTCGCCGCTCGCCCGCGACTTTCGGATGCGGGCTGAGTCGGTCGAGCTTCACTGCGCGGCTTCGCGGCCGCCGCGTTTCCGTGCCGCTTGTCACGCAGGAGCCAGCAGCTTCGACATCCTCAGCAAGTTGTAGGCGGCCCC
>JBCCQA010000022.1:0-103006 GCA_039024635.1 Myxococcota bacterium
AGAAGGCCGAGATGTTGGCCTGGCCGCAGATTTCGATGTTCGCATTGGGCAGGAACTCGACCGGGGCGTTGAACTGGCTCGTGTTGGACACCTCGATGATGCGCGTGGCCTCGGTGTTCACAACGACGTTGCCGAAGTCGAGTCGCTCGGGGGTAGCGGTTACCTGGGAGGTGACGCCGGTGCCGCGGAGCTCGATGGCGACCTCGTTGATGTTGCCCTGGGCCTCACGGGCACGGACGATCAGGACAGAGTTCACGGCACCCAGCTCGGTGGGGGTAAAGCTCACCGACACCGTGGTGGCCGCGCCGGGCTGAATGGAGTCCAGGCCGGGGTCGTAGGAGAACACATCGGGGAGGAACGGCTGGCCGGGAACGACGCCGTCCAGCTCGAGAGTCGCGGTTCCGATGTTCTCGAGAATGATCTGTCGCTGCGCTGAAGCCGTCCCCACCTGAATCTCGCCGAAATCGACGAGAACGGTGGACACGTTCAGCTCAGGAAAGGCGGCGACGGTGCCACCGTCGTCGTCACAGCCCGTCAGCGCGCCAGACACGGCCAGCGCGGCAACGGGAACAATTGCTGCAAATTTACGCATGGTTTTCACTTCCTGCTTCATCTTTCCCAGGTAACTCGGTGTCACCTATGTCACGGCGCTAGGGGCGCCCTGTGTGCCTAGGTGCACGTCGGTGTTGGAATCCGTCACTCAATCGATCAGAAAAACGGACATGGCTAGATCGAAAACTCTGAAAGGAGCCATTTTCGGCCTGATTCTGGGAATATGGGTTGGTCCTGCGGCCCCCCTGGGGGCTGCCCCAGGGGGGCAGAAGGACGAAAAAACCCCGTATATTCGGGGTTTAGCGGCAGGCTCGGCCCCCTTCGTGGTCACGGAGGACGATAGGCCCACGGGGCTTTCGGTGGACCTGTGGTCCCAGGTCCTGGCCCGGGCCGGTCTCGAGGGTGAGCTGAAGACCGCGGCCAGCGTCCGCGAGGCCCTCGATGCCCTGGCACGGGGCGAAGCTGACGTCGTGGTGGGACCGATCAGCATCACATCGGCCCGTACCGGGACCGTGGCCTTCACCCAACCTTACTACCGCGCTGGGCTCGGCCTGGCCTCGGTGGCCGAAGGCAGTGCGTGGGATCGAGTGCGGCCCTTCCTGAGCGCGGCCTTTCTTCTGGGCCTGGGCTTCCTAATCCTCGTCTTGATGCTGGTCGGCCACCTGATCTGGTGGGTGGAGCGACGTGAGAATCCGGAGATGTTTCCGTCCGGCTACGCGGCTGGGGTCGGGGCAGGAACCTGGCTCGCGCTGGTGACCATGACCACGGTCGGCTACGGCGACAAAGCGCCTGTGACGACCACCGGCCGGGTCGTGGTCGGCGTGTGGATGGTCATCAGCATGATCACCGCCTCCTCTCTCACCGCATCCATCGCGACGGCCCTAACCCTCTCTCAGATAGAGTCGGGGTCGATTCGTGACCTCTCCGACCTGAGCCCGGGTCGGCCGGTGGCGGTCGTCGGCGGAACCCGAGGGGCCGACGTGGCCCGGAATCGACGGCTGCGGACCCATCGCTTCGATCGTGCCGCCTTAGCGCTCCGGGCGTTGGAAGCCGGTCAGGTCCAGGCCGTCCTGGGTGACTTTCCCATACTAGAGTACGAGGCCCGGGTCGAAGGCCTGGACCTCGCGCTCGAGGCCTTGGAGGGCGGAGGCGAAAACTACGGTTTCGCCCTTTCGGCCGAAGCCCCGTGGCGAGACCGAGTGGATCGCGCGGTCCTTCAGGTCGTGGAGCAAGAGGACTACGAAGACCTCGTAGCTCGTTGGCTCAGCGGCTCTTGAGTAGGTCTGGCCAGTCGGCCAGGACCGTGAGCTCCCAGTCCTGCGAGAGCGCTTCGAACAGCTCCCGAAGTCTTCGCATCTTGTCTTTGACGCTGATGCGAAGGTCAGGCTGCCGAGCCGTGAGCTCGGCCGGGACGCCTTCGTCTTTGGCGTCGAGCAAGTCGATGGCGTGCATCTCGAAGACGAAGGGCAGACTGCGGCGAGTCAGCGCCCGCAGGGCGCTCCTCCGGAGGGGACCCGGCGTCCCGACCCAAGTCGTGCCGATGAGGGGCCATCGGCTCCGCGGTTCGACGCCGATGGGGAGCTCCCAGATGGTCCCGGCCTCGTCCGCGTTCCAGTAGGCGTGGGGCAGCGTGCGGTAGGGCGAAAGGGGCCCGGAGAAGGCGCGGGCCCGTCCCAGCAGTGAAGATGAGGGCGTGCCCCGCAGGCTGTAGGCGCCGATGGCCACCGCGCGAGCGCCAAAGTAGGCCGGCGCCGGAAGAAGAGACGAGTCGTAGACGTAGCCTCTCTCCACGAGGACCTCGAGGAGCTCGGGACTCTGGTTGTAGCCGGGCGCTCGGAAACCGACCGGTTTCTGGCCTCCGGCTAGGGGCAGCAAGGCGGCTTCGGCCGCCGCCAGGTCCTCATGCATGGCGTCCTTCGACAACCGGGTCAGCCGGTAGTCGTGGGCTTGTGAATGAGAGGCTATCTCGCAGCCGGTTCGGGACGCGGGCTCGAAGGCGGCGGCGTAGCGAGGCGCATCGGCGCCGATCAGGAAAAGGGTGGCGGGTCGCCCGTCCAGGAGCTCCCAAAAGCGGGGAAGGGCGGTCGCGTAGATAGGATCGGCTTCTTCTGGCGGCCCTGGCTCCAGCCCGTGGATGGAGTAGTAGTGCCTTATGGAATCGACGTCGATGCTGATAGCGGCGAGACTCATTCGGGATCCGGCCCGTTCTTGATGCGAATGACGTAGATCAGGGTCCCTAGGTTCCGAAGCACTCTGGGGACTCGCTTGCTCAGTCGGATGGAAGGCTGGCGCTTTTCGACCAGGTGGAGCGGGATTTCGACGATTCGAATCCCGGCTCGTTCGGCTCGGATCACGAGCTCGGATGCGAACATGTCTTTGTCCACCACGCAGCAGTGGACCACCGGCAGCAGGGCCTCGCGACGGAAGGCCTTCAGACCGTGGGTGTCGGTGCCTCGAAAGCCCAAGGACACCCGAAGCATGGTGTTGATGACTCGGGTCGCGGCCTTTCGACTCAGCGGGCGCCGGTCTCGTGCCCCCCGCATGGTCTTGCTACCCACTACGAGCTCGAAGCCGCCGTCTTCACCGTACAGCAGCTCCTGGGCTCGACGGTGAAAGTCGACGTCGAGAATGTCGATCTCGTCGCAGTGGACGATTTCGCCTTGGGCTCGCTCGATGCCCTCCCGGAGCGCTCGACCATAGTTGGGCTCGCTGGACGAGAAGCAGCTTACTTCTGGGAGCTCGTCGGCGAGTTCGGTCCCTAACGCGGCCGTCTCGTCGACTGAGCCATTCTCTGCGATCAAGATTTCGAAGCTCCGACCCCACTTCTTGACACGGGCGTGGAGCTCTCGAATCGAGCCTTCCAGAATCGGGGCCTCGTTGTGCACCGGTATGACGAAGCTGTGCTGGATGCTCATCGGACCATCAGATAACGTCGTCGGCCAAGACAGCCTCGGCTGCCGCCTTGCCCTCCAGCATCGCGTCCTCCATCGCGTTGTACTGCCAGCGTCCGTAGCGACCTACGCTGATCACCCGCTTGGACTGAACCCAATCCAAGCAGGTCTTTCGGCTCTGTAGGTAGTGACCGTCGAAGAGGACATAGGCGGGCTGAAGGACATTCGGGACCATGAACAGGACCTCGTCCTCGTTAGACAGAAGGCCGATACGGTGAAGGCCGTCCAGGACGGGCTGCTCGAAGCGGCTGGGCTCGACCTCACCGTAGTGGCCGAGTTCCACATAGTAGCTTCGGTGGTCGGGGGGCGCGAGACTCCGCTCGACCGCGGTGTAGGAGCCGACCCGATAAAAAGGAAACTCTGCCTCGGGGACGTAGATCCAGTGGTAGTCCTGATGGGCGCCCGGGGCGCCTTTGATGCCAACGTCGAAGTAGAGAACGGAGTTGGCTCGAAGCCGATTTCGGGCGTCCCGAACGGTCTCGGGGACCAGAGCCGGCGCGGCTACGGACACCAGGTCGATGAGGCGGTCCAGAGGCAGTGTCGACACCAATCGCTGATAGCTGATGGTCTCGCCATCGTTCATCTTGACGGTCCGAGCGCTCGGATCGATGGCAACCACGCTTCGGCCGAGCTCGGCCGGGTGGCGCGAGGCGTCATGGAGGGCTTGAGGGAGAGCGCCGATGCCTCCCCGAACGGGATAAAGGAAGCTGGCGTTGTAGCCCAGTGCCTCTTTGGATAGGCCCAGCGCGCCCTTCACCACGGCGTCCACATCGGGTCGAGGGATGTACTTGGCCGCGAAGTCGGTCGCCAGACTCTCCAGAGGCACGCCGTAGATCTTCTCGTTGTATGGATACATGAAGTGCTGGCATATCCCCTCGCCGAACTCCTTTCGAATCCACTCCTTGTAGTTCGTGGGCTCGGGAAGCTGCTCTTCGTAGCGCGCCTGTACGAGGCCGGTAAGGCACTCGTAGACCACGTTTTCCGGCAGGCCGTGGGTGTTGGCCTGAAACGGGTAGAGAGTGAAGGTCTCTTTCGAGTAGACCCGGGCCTTTCGTTCCCGGGCCTGCAGGTTGTCCTTCATCAACCCGTGGACCAAGGATTTGGTGGTGCCGTTGCGCAGATGCAGCCAGTGGCCGGTCCCGTCGCAGAGAAAGCCGCCTGGACGCTCCCGGGTCCGGGCCAGGCCGCCCACGGCGTCCTCCCGCTCCACGATACGGTAGGGGCGCTCGCCCAGGTGGTAGCCACACGACAGTCCTGAGAGACCGGCCCCGAGGATGAGGGTGTCGGTTTGAGCGGCCGTCATGGTGAGTCGGGGGAGGCTCTCAAAAATCCCCCGGAGCGGCCAGCCTTTCGTGATCGCCCGCGCGGACGGTACGCGGGGGAAGCGGGACGTTGTGGCCTGCGGACCGCCATGCTAACCGCCGCCCTCTCATGGATCGGTGGTTCTCCCGGACGCTGGTGTTCATCCTCTTGGCCGCCGCTAGCCCCGTTCGCGCACAGTCGTCCGGCACCTCCTCTGCCGCTATCGACCTGGAGGCGCTTCGGCGAGAGCTTCGGGAGCAGATAAAGCGGGAGCTGAAGGACGAGCTGAAAGAAGAGCTAAAAGAGGAGCTTTCTGAAGAGAGCGCCGACACCCTGGGTCCGGTTCAGACCGACTCCTGGGCGGAGCAGGATTGGAGTTGGGAGGAGCCGACGGAGCCCGAACTGAACTTCCTGGAGTTCGATGGGTACTTCCGCTTCCGCTGGGGCTTCTTCGAGAACTTGGACCTTGGGACGACCTTCGTGAACAACGAGGACGGAGTTCCTGATGCGGTCGACATCTTCGGACCCTTCGCGGAGCCGGTCGTCTTTGCCACGGAAGGAGACGTACTCGGGCCGGGAACGGTGGCCGCCCCCTCCACCATATGCGTGACTGACTTTGGAGGTGACGGCACGGAGGGCTGCGCCGATGTACTGGGGGAGAACGCCCCCGCCTTCCAGAGCGCTGCTAACATGCGCCTCCGACTGGAGCCGACTCTCAATGTTTACGAGGACATCAAGATCAAGAGCCAGATCGATGTCTTCGACAACCTGATCCTCGGCTCGACTTCGGAGTCTCTCCCTTTCAATCCCATCTCTCCCCTCTCGGTTCTGGGCACCAATCAAGTGCCTCCGGTAGCCGGCATCAACACTGCGGTGAGCGATGCTATCCGCGTAAAGCGGTTGTGGGGCGAGGTGACGACTCCCCTGGGCCAGATCCGTTTCGGCCGCCAGCCCGACCATTTCGGGCTGGGCATCATGGCCAACGACGGAAACGACGTCGACAACGACTTCGGCGACAACGTGGATCGGATCATGTTCGCGACCCGTTTCGGTGACATCCACATCATGCCGGCCTACGACTGGTTGGCGACGGGTCCTATCAGTCGGACCATCTACGAGCCCTTCGGTCAGCCTTTCGACCGTAGCAACCGGGACGACGTGGAGCGCTGGAACCTCCGGATCATCAAGCAGGAGAGCGACGAAGTCATCGACCAGAAACTGGCTAGCGACAAAGTGGTCTGGAACCTGGGCGGCTACGGCACCTTTCGCCGTCAGCAGTACGATGTCCCCGACTTCTTCCGTTCGGTCGATGGGGTCGCCAATCAAGCGGCCACCAACGCCGTCATTCAGCGAAACGCGCAGATCGGCACCGGCTCTTTTTGGGCCCGGATCATGTGGCGCAAGCTCCTCGTGGAAGCCGAGTACGGCTTCATCATCGGCAACATCACCAACCCCATCGAAACGAGGCTCGACGCCTCGGGCGAGGATCAAGGCTTCGATGCCGGATCCGACCTGGAGGACGTGAGCATCGACCAGCACGGCGGTGCTCTGAAGGCCCAGTACAAGTTCCTGAAGGATCGGCTCTCCCTGGAGTTCCTTTTTCTGTTCGCGACTGGAGACGGCAGCGCCGGCTGGGGGGTGCGGCCCTTCTTGGGCGCCAACACGCGCCAAGTTGGCGGGATATGGGACGGTGACCAAAGTGCGGATGGCTCGGTCACGAACTTTCGATTCAACCCTGCCTACAACTTCGACCGAATTCTGTGGAGGCAGCTGGTCGGCACCTTCACCGACGGCCTCGTGTTCCGGCCCTCGGTCCAATACAACATCACCGAAGAGCTCGGCGCTCGGCTCGACATCATCTACTCCCGGGCCCTCTTCGCGGCTTCGACCCCTTCGGGCAGCTTGATCAACGGGGACGACGTCTTGAACGCGGACTCGGTTTCTGCACCCCTCGGCGGGCCGGATGCGAACCTCGGCGTCGAGTTGGACTTCAAACTCTTCTTCGTCTCCGACAACGGCTTCAATACCTGGCTCCAGTACGCGAGCTTCATCGCCATGGATGGCCTGGACCGACTGGTGCCCGACGAAAGCGCCACCGATACCCTGAACGGTCAGGGCGTTCGAAGGCTGGACGCTGGGGTCGCTCACAACCTTCAGCTCTTCTTGGGCATCACCTTCTGAGGCGGCCACCCGTCTCAGTCTAGGATCCGGTCTCCCGACCTGGCCCTTCCACTCATGCTCCGGTCTCGCCGTCCGACGAAAGGGGGGGCGATGCGAAGGCTGTGGCTCACCTGCTTGGCCGGAGTGGGATGTTCGGTGCCGTCCTCCGACCCCGCTGTCCCCGAGCCCGTGGGCGCCTTGGTGGAGCCGGCGGCCTACCTTCCTGCCGCCGACTACCGCGACGCGCCCTTCGACTGGAGCCGTTGTTCGGAGGTCTGGCCTTGGCCCTGGTCCGAGGCCCGAATGAGTAAGGCCCACGTCGACGGCTCCGTGAAGGGCCGTTTGGTCCAGGACGAGTTCGAGCTCGCAGCAGTGTCTGCGCTTCGGGCCCGACCGGCCAGCGCCGCCTGTGCCGATCGCGCTTTCGGGGCCGAAGGTCCCGCAGGCCGGATCCGGGCCGCGGCGGCGGCGCTGGGTCAACCCGTCGACTTTCGGTCCGAGGCCTCTGGGCCGGGGCTCGTAGCCTTGGAGGTGCTCTGCCAAGGGGCCTGCGTCGTCGAGGGTAGGGGCCTAGATGTGTTTGCCCAAGCCCTGGCCCCTGTTCTCTGGGCGCTCGTCGACGCGGCCGGTCTTCTGTCCATGTACGAGGAGCCGGTGCGCGGCGGCGACTGGTGGTCGGCCCACGGCGGCAACGGCCTTCTAGGTGATCCTAGCTCTGGCATGCACTACAACGCCGCCGCGCCCAGCGACCGGGCCTTCATGAGCCTGGACAAAGGGGCCATCTACGGGGTGGCTGTCCACCTGGCCTACGCCATCGAACGCGTTGATTGGTCCGCTCTAGAGGGGGTCGAGCAGCTTCGGGTGGAGACTCCCTTGGGACCGATGGGCGTGGCTGGCTTCGAGGACGATCGGCACGAGGAGGATTGGCTCCTTCTCATCGACCGAGGCGGCCGGGACCTTCATCTCCACAGCGCAGGCGGTACTGGGCCTGGACGCCCGTTGGCCGTGACCATCGATCTAGGTGGCGACGACCTCTACGCCTATCCGGAGTGGTCAGGAGACGAAGGACGCATGGCCGGGGATGGCGCCGACCGCTTCGACCTACTGCCCCAGATTCGCCAAGCCTCGGGCTCGGACAAAGGGCGCCAGGGCGCGGCGTGGTTCGGCATCGGCTTCCTATTCGACCTGGGCGGCGACGATCGCTACCGCAGCTTGCGGGGGAGCCAAGGCTACGGTCAGCACGGCGTCGGAATGCTCTACGACGCCGAAGGCGACGATAGCTACCGGGCCGAGGTCGCCAGCCAAGGAACCGGCCAGTACGGGCTCGGCCTTCTCTTGGACGACGAAGGGGACGACCTCTTCGAGGCCCTCGGAAAGTCCCAGGGTCATGGCTTCGTCGGCGGGCTGGGAGGCCTCTTCGACCGAGGGGGCGATGACCGCTACGTTTGCGAAAGCGACTCGCCCCTCGTCTATCCTTCCGCTCAACTGCCCGAAGAGGAGGGCGTCAGCCTCTGCCAGGGTGCGGGCTTCGGGTTCCGCTCCGACCTAGCCGCCTATGCCCTGAGCGGCGGCATGGGCATCCTGTGGGACGAGGCCGGAAACGATAGCTATCGGGCCGAGGTCTACGCGCAGGGTGTGGGCTACTGGCAGGGCGTGGGCCTGCTGCGGGACGAGGCCGGCGACGACGTCTACACCGCCGCCTACTACGGCATGGGATCGGGCGTTCACTACGGCCTCGGGATCCTTCACGACCGCAGCGGCCGAGACGCCTACGGCGGCGATCCGACCCTAGCTGCGGGGACGGGCCACGACTACGGCCTGGGCGTGGTCTACGACGAGGCGGGGGACGATGCTTGGCAGCCGGGCAGCGCCAGCCTCGGGGTTGGATCCTGCGGCGGCCTGGGCGTCGCCGTCGATGCCCGAGGAAACGACGTCTACGCCCCGGGCAGCGGCTCTTTGGGCCGGGCTCGGGCCGGGCGCTGCCCCGAGGATCAGACCATGGGCTTCTTCCTAGATGGCGACGGACAAGACGCCTATCCGGCGGGCGAAGCGAGGCAAGGAGCGCGTTGGGGCGGGGACCAGGAGCCTTTGGTCGGCTTGGGGGAAGACGTCAGTCCTTGACGCCGAGGCGTCGGGGTGAGTCCCGTCGCTCCCCATGGCGGAACGGAAGCCCTGGGGTGGTCGATTCGAGGCCGCGACTGACGCCCGGGTCGAGGCCTTTACAAGCTCCATCGACGACGACCGACACATCGCTCTCGACGACGTCACGGGCTCGCGGGCCCACGCTCGCATGCTCCAAGAAACAGGGCTGATCAGCGCTGCGGAAGGGGCGGATTTGGAGCGAGGACTGACCCAGGTCGAGCAGGAGCTTCAGGACGGGAGCTTCCCCTGGCGGGCGGAGCTGGAGGACGTCCACATGAACGTGGAGCGCCGCCTCGGCGAGCTCATCGGCCCGGCGGCCGGTAAGCTCCACACCGCCCGCTCTCGAAACGATCAGGTGGCGACCGACGCCCGGCTCTACGCTCGGCGGATGCTGACCCGGATCGGCGATGCGCTGGGCGCTCTGCAAGCTGCCCTGTTGGAGCAGGCCGAGGCCCACGTTGACACCTTGCTTCCAGGCTACACCCACCTCCAGCGGGCCCAGCCGGTTCGGCTCGCCCACCACCTCCTCGCCTATTTCGAGATGTTCGATCGGGACCGGGAGCGGGTTGGTCAGATCTTGGGACGCCTGGACCGGTCTCCCCTCGGCTCCGGCGCCCTGGCCGGGACTCCTCACCCCATCGACAGGGCGCGTTCGGCGTCGCTGCTCGGGTTCTCTGAATCCACGACCAATTCGATGGATGCGGTCTCGGACCGCGACTACATGGTGGAGGCCTTGGCCGCAGCCTCGCTGTCCATGGTCCATCTCAGTCGCTGGTGCGAAGAGCTGGTTCTATGGAGCAGCAGCGAGTTCGGTTTCTGCATCATCGACGACGCCTTCACCACCGGCTCTTCGATGATGCCCCAGAAGAAGAACCCCGACGTGGCGGAGCTGGTTCGGGGCAAGGTGGGGCGCGTGATTGGGGCGCAAGTCAGCCTGCTGGTGACCTTGAAGGCCCTGCCCATGACCTACAATCGAGATATGCAGGAGGACAAACCGCCCCTTTACGACGGTCTCGAGACCTGGGCCCGCTCGCTCGAGGTCTCGGCCGCGATGGCGCCGGCGGTTCGCTATCGCCCCGAAGCGATGCGGGCCGCCCTGTCCGAAGGCTTCGTCACAGCCACCGAGCTCGCCGACTACCTGGTCACCAAAGGCGTGGCCTTTCGGGAGGCCCACGAGATCGTCGGGCGGCTCGTCGCACGCTGCGTGGCCGATGGGCGGCGACTCGACGAGCTCTCGGCCGAGGAGCTGGCGGGCCACGACCCCCGGATCGAGGCGGATGCCTCGAGCTGGCTGGATCCGGAGCAGGCGGTGGAGCGCCGAGACCTGCCTGGGGGGCCGGCCCGGGACCGCGTGCTCACCGCTTTGGCGGAAGCAAGGGCGCGGCTCATCAGAGGTCAGGCCTGATGTTCCACTTCGCCTACGACGAAGACGGGCAGCTTCGGGCAGAAGAGGTCCTGCTCGAGACCATCGCCGCTAGAGTGGGAACTCCCTGCTACGTCTACAGCACCGCCACCATCGAGCGGCACTATCGGGTCTATGAAGAGGCTTTGAACGGTCACCCCCACCTCATTTGCTATGCCATGAAGGCCAACAGCTGCGGTGCGGTCCTGAGTCTGCTCGCCAAGAAGGGCGCCGGGGCCGACATCGTCTCAGAGGGAGAGCTCCATCGCTCCCTCCGGGCCGGTGTTCCGGCGGACAAGATCGTCTTCTCCGGCGTGGGGAAGACGGGGGGCGAGCTGGAAGCAGCCCTTCGGGCCGGCATCTTGGCCTTCAACGTCGAGTCCGAAGCCGAGCTGGACGAGCTCTCGGCCGTCGCGCTCGGTCTGGGGAGCCCAGCCCCGGTTTCCTTGCGCGTGAATCCGGATGTGGATCCGGCAACCCACCCCTACATCGCGACCGGGCTGTCCGAATCCAAGTTCGGCGTGCCCATCACCGACGGACCCCGGCTCGCCCGGCGGGTGGCCGAAGATCCCTCGCTGCGCTTGGTGGGGATCGACTGCCACATAGGGTCCCAGATCGTGACCCTTCCTCCGCTGATGGAGGCTCTGGATTCGGTCCTGGTCCTGGCGGACGAGCTTCGGGCCTCGGGTCACCCGGTCGAGCACGTCGACGTCGGGGGTGGGCTCGGGATCCCATACGAAGGGGAGGCGCCACCTCACCCCTCGGAGTTCGGGGCGGCGGTGCGGGCCCGCATGTCGGGGCGTCCGGAGAAGGTGATCGTCGAGCCGGGGAGGGTGATCGTGGGAAACGCGGGCATCCTGCTCAGCCGAGTGGTTCATCCCAAGCCCACCCCGAGCCGCCGCTTCCTCGTGATCGACGCCGCGATGAACGACCTGCTGCGTCCGGCCCTCTACCAGGCCTTCCACGACATTTGGCCCGTGCGTCGAAGCGAGGCCGCGCGGGATCCCTATGACGTCGTGGGTCCCGTCTGCGAGTCAGGGGACACCTTTGCCAAGGGTCGGGCCCTGCCGCCGCTGCTTCGGGGCGACCTAGTCGCGCTCATGAGCGCCGGCGCCTACGGCTTCGTGATGTCCAGCGCCTACAACTCTCGGCCTCGACCCGCGGAAGTGCTCGTGTCGGGCGATCGATTTGCCGTGGTCCGAGACCGAGAAAGCATCGAGGACTTGATCAGAGGGGAGCGATTGCCGCCATGGTGGGACGATTCTGAGGAGCAGCGATGAGCATCGTGAACGAGCTGTCGGGCGCCATGTCCGCCATCATCACCCCCTTCACCGACGTCGGCGATGTCGACGTTCCGAGCCTGGAGCGCCTCGTGGAGGCCCAGATAGAGGGCGGCATCGACGGCTTCGTCGCCTGCGGAACGACGGGTGAGACTCCGACGCTGTCCGCCGCCGAGCAGCAGCGCGTAGTCGAGACCGTGGTGCAGAAGACCGCGGGTCGGGTCCCGGTCATTGCAGGCTCTGGGAGCAACAACACCAAGGCCACGGTCACAGCGACGAAGGAGGTCCAGCGCTGGGGAGCTGACGCCGCCCTGGTCGTGGTGCCCTACTACAACAAGCCGAGCCAGGACGGCATCGCCGCCCACTACCGGGCCATTCAGGAAGAGACCGGTGTGCCTGTGGTGGCCTACAACGTTCCGGGTCGAACGGTGACGGACATGATGCCTGATACGATCGCTCGCTGTCAGAGCGAGGGCTGGATCATCGGGGTCAAAGACGCGACCGCAAACATGATCCGGGCGGCCGAGACGCTCGACCGGCTGAACCCGAGCAAGCCTTTCGCGATGCTGTCGGGCGACGACTTCACGATCCTTCCCTTCGTGGCTTTGGGCGGAAAGGGCGTGATCAGCGTGGTTTCCAACATCTTGCCCGGAGACACCTCTCGGCTGGTCAAGCTGACCGCCGCCAAGCAGCTCGAAGAGGCTCGACCGCTCAACGCTCGGATCATCGCCTTGTCCAAGGCGCTCTTCGCGGCCCCCAATCCGGTGCCGCTCAAGGAGGCGATGGCGATGGCGGGCTGGTGCACGCGGACGGTTCGCCTTCCTCTTATCACCGACGAGACCATGAAGGACGTGGTGAGCCAGGCTTTGAAAACCTACACCGGGAAGACGAGCTTCGATGGGTTCATGGGGTGACGATCCCGGTCGTCGTGTCAGGAGCCAAGGGGCGTCTGGGCGCCCGTATCCTCAGCTTGTGCCAAGCGGAGGAGGGCGTCGAGGTTCGGGCCGAGTTGACCCGGGAGTATGATGGCCATGACTTCGCGGCTGGCGAGGTGCTGATTGAAACGGGACCCAACGGCGCTGCCCTCGCCCACGGCGACTCGGCGGCCCAAGCCGGGGCCGGGATCCTGATGGCGACGACGGGCTTCCGGAGCGCTGACGAGGCTCGATTCGAGGCCTGGGCCCAGAAGGTGCCCTTCCTCCTGGCCCCGAACCTTTCGCTGGGCGTGAACCTCATGCTGGATCTGGTTCGCCGCGCGGCCGGGGCACTGGCCGACTACGACCTGGAAGTACTCGAGATCCATCACCGAAAGAAGCAGGACGCCCCGAGCGGGACGGCGTGGGCTTTGGCCCAGGCCGCGGCTGAGGGGCGCGGACAAGACGATCTCGATCGACGGGCCGTGCACGCCCGAGCCGGTATGATCGGCGCGCGTTCCGACGAAGAGGTCGGCATGATGGTCCTCCGGGGCGGCGACGTCATCGGCGAGCACACGGTCTACCTGTTCGGCGAAACCGAGCGCGTCGAGCTCACCCACCGCGCCGCCAACCGAGACGCCTTCGCCCGAGGCGCGCTCACCGCCGCCAGGTTCCTCGCCCAACAGCCCCCTGGCCACTACACCATGCGCGACGTCCTCAGCCTGTGAGCCAGACAGTGGTTAAACGAAAGACGCAATTAGACTTGCACCAATGGGTGGCACCCGGGCTACGGAAAGCACCCGGGCTGCGGAAAGCGGCGGTTCAGTCGCTGCATCCCAGGCTCGGGAATCGGCCCCCAACGCCCGCGGTGGAGATGACGCCGTCGTACTCGGCCCGAAGTGTCACCACGCCGAACTCGCTTTCCGCATCGGCTCGGACCTCGATGGGGATTCGGATGGGTTCAAAGCGCTGGAGCGTCTCGGGTCCGCCGAATCCATCCCCAAGGCGAAAGGGACCCGTCGACTCGACGCCGAGGACGGTCATTGGTGTGGCCGCCATGCTTTTGAAGTAGACCGCCCGTGGATCGTTGGGGCGGCAAGCGTGGATCTCGTTGGGCACAGCGAGCAATCGGAGTGGCCAGCCGCCCCCCAGGGTCTCGATTCGGGCGACTGGCGCGCCCTGCAGAAGGACCTCCAGGGTTCCGCGTGCGTTCGGCCCTGGAGAGGGATCGAGTTCCGAGAAGCCGGATAGGCTGGCGTCGGGAAGAACGACGAAGGGACCCTGGGCGGCTGCGACTTCTCCATCTTCGTTTCGAATCTGGACGCGCACCTCGTCGCAGCTCTCGTCACCTTGGTTGCGAAGCTCCAGCGGGAAGAGCGACGGACCTCGGTTTGTGTTCTCGGCCAGTCGCAGGACGTCGTGCACTTCGAGCTTACAGCCCGAGTCGTCGTGGGGACCCGGGTCAGCCCCGCAGGACGCCAGAAGGAGCAGAAAGGATTGGCATGAGATGCGCATGATGGGCCGAAACGGCTCCACGCGACGTGGCAACCCAGCGTCACTCAGCCGTGGGCGACGCGAAGGTCCTCGGCGGCGGGCACGCGAAGGCGGGGCGCCTTGGCCCAGAGACGGTCGAGGTCGTAGTAGGCCCGGGCGTCTTCATGGAAGACGTGGACCACCACGTCGCCGTAGTCGATGAGGACCCAGACGCCTTGGCCCGAGGCGCTGATGGGGCGCTCGTCGAAGTTGGCCTTGAACTGCTCGCGGACGGCATCGGCCACCGCAGCGCACTGTCGCTCGCTGTAGGTGCTGACGATGACCAGGTAGTCCGCGTAGGCCTCCTGCTCGGTCAGGTCCAAGATGGACACGTTCTGGCCTTTCTTGGACTGGGCAGCCTCGGCTGCTGCGAGGGCTCGTTCTTTGGCGTCGATGCTCGTCGTCGTCGTCAAACCGTGCCCAAAGCCTGACTCGATAATCCCCGCCCTTGCAAGCTTCCGGAGTGAATCGTGTTTGGGGGATCGACGCGCTTTGCCGATTGCGAGCCGTCGAAACCCCTCTAGGTGCGCGTTCCTGGGCTCTTAACGCTGGTTTGCTCCTGGAGGCTCAATCGGGATCGGCGGCGTTGCATACGGCAAGGCTCACCCGTTCGTGCACAGATAGGTCCATCATGTCCGGTAGGAGGTGTTCACCCGCTGCTTCGGAGAGCGCGTCGGCCGCCGCCAACATCATTTTTGGGGTGATTCGTCTCGCCCGTGCCATCAGAGCGCCACGAAAGATGCCTGGATATGCGAGCGCGTTGTTCATTCCTCGCCCGTCCATGGCCACCGCAGCGCCGGCCTGCTTGGCGTCTCCCACCGAAATCTCGCTCACCGGATTGGCCAGGGCGAAGACAATGGGATCCTGGGCCATGGAGCGGACCATCTCGGGCGACACCAAGCCGGGGCGGGACACACCCACGAACAGATTTCTGCCTTTCAAGACTTCGGCCAGGCTCCCTTGGACCCCTCCTTTGTTGCTGATGGCGGCCAAGGCCCGCTTCTCGTCGCTCATCTTGTCGCTGCGGCCTTCGAAGATCGCACCGACGCTGTCCACCATGACGACGTCGGCGACGCCGAACTCGAGGAGAAAGCGGGTGATGGCGGAGCCGGCGGCGCCCGACCCTAGGACCACGGCCTCGCATTCGGACGGGGTGCGCCCGACCCTCTGAAGGGCAGACTTCAGGCCGGCCACGCAGACGGTCGCCGTGCCGTGCTGATCGTCGTGAAAGACCGGCTTGTCCAGAATCTTCTGTAGGCCTCGCTCCACGTCGAAGCAGGCCGGCGCCGCAATGTCTTCGAGCTGGATCGCGCCGTAGCCCGAAGCACAGCGAGCGACGGTGTCGATGAGGAGTCGAGGGTCCTTGCTGTCTATCAGCAAGGGCTCAGCTGACAGACCGACGAACTTCGAGAAGATCGCCGCCTTGCCCTCCATCACCGGTAAGGAGGCCAGAGGGCCGATGTCACCCAGGCCCAGGACGGCGGTCCCATTGCTGACGATCGCTACTTTGTGTCCGATGGCCGTGTAGTCCCATGCTGCGCCAGGATCCTCGGCGATCTTCGAGCACACCCGCGCCACGCCCGGCGTGTACACCCTCCGAAGATCTGACAGCGAGTCCAGGGCCACGCGTGCCCGGGTCGCGATGCTCCCGCCCCGGTGCACCTCCATGACCACGTCGACGGTTCGAAGCACTTCGACGTCGGTAGAGCGCAGCCTTTCGACCGTGCTCTGACAGTGCGGTGGGTCGACGAAATAGACTTCGACGTCTCGGATTTTGAAGGCACCGTCGATGCCGACTAGAGCGATGTCGCCGACGTGGGCCCCCGAAGCACCGATGACGTCCAAGGCTGTCGCGAGAGAGCCGGGCTGGTCGGGGAGCTGCAGCCGCAGCGTGACCACGTGGCTGGCGTCATCGAGAGTGTTCATCGGCCGGGCGTCCGACGCCGGCACAAGGAGAGTCAACCAGGCCGGGAGCTCTCGCCGACCCAGTCCGGAATCCGAATGCGCTCCACTGCTTTCCCCGCACGCTTGAGCCAGCTGGAAAAGTGGTCGAGTGAACGGGGCATGCGCACCGCCATCACCATCTTCAGCGTCGCCTGCGCGAACTCGGTCATGGCCAAGAGCAGGCCCACCCGACGGGCGTCGAAGCGGTCGTCCTCGCCAGTGGCTTCCGAGAACTCTATTTCGTTGTAGGCGGCCTCGAGCGCGACCCGGGCCCGCTCCATCAGCATCCACTCTCGGCTTCGGAGGACGTCCGTGATGATGGGCCATACGTCGAGGCAAGCTTCGTAGGGCGCATTCCTCTCGGGCCCGGTCGGACGGACCAGCCCCAGCTCCGACAGCTCCGTGATGGCCAGATGCATCATGGAGCGGCTCACGCCCAAGAACTCGGCCGCGTCGGATTGAGAGACGGGGGCCTTGCTCAAGGCCAGGAGCGCCCAGGCCCGGCCATGGATAGCTCGGAAACCCCAGGTCTCTATATAGGCCCCGACGGCGTCACAAACGCTACGAACGCGCTGTCCGGTCCGATCTGGCCCGGTTGCGAGGGCCCTTCTGTTCTGCCTTCGGTTCATCGGTTCAATCCATGTTGAACAACGACAGTGATTGCCCGTTCCCCTCGAAGATGCAACCCTTCCTTTAGATACGAGGGCGGTGACCGATTTCACTCGGTTCTGTTCAGCATGGGTTGAACAACCGTCTCGAGGATTGAAGGACCGGAGCTACGCCGATGACGATTTCTCCCCAGCCCAGCCCGACGCCCACAGCCCCCGTCATGGGACGCCTGGTCCAGGTCGCCGAGCGCCGCGGACTCTCCGGTCTCGCCGGTGCATTGGTCGCGCTCAGCGACTTCGTGGCCAATGACTTGGTCGGCGTCGAGCGTCAACTGTCCTCGACACCGACCCGCGGAGAGTTGGTCGGGTCGGCGGCGCAGCACCTCCTCGATCTGAAAGGGAAGCGCATAAGGCCGCTGTGCGTGGCCTTGGCCGCCCGGGCCGGCAAGGGCTTCGACGAGCGAGGGGTGAAGCTGGCCGCCGCCGTCGAACTCGTCCATAGCGCCACCTTGCTCCACGACGACGTCGTGGACCACGGCGACGAGCGACGCGGCCGCCCCACCGCGCGCGTTTTGTTCGGCAACGCGGCCAGCGTCTTCGCCGGCGACTGGCTGCTCATCCGCGCCCTCCGCTTGGTGAGGGAGACCGGCCTCGATGACCTGACCGGCCGTCTCCTCGACATCATCGAGGTGATGATCGAGGCCGAGTCCGTTCAGCTCGAACGGCGGGGTGTGCTGCAGGCGGATCGCGACGCCTACTTCCACATCATCGAGGGGAAGACCGCCTCCTTGTTCCGCTGGGCCATGGAGGCTGGTGGCCGAGCCGGCGGACTGGAGTGGCAGGACTGCCGAGCCATGGCCCAGTACGGAAACGAACTGGGGATGGCTTTCCAGATAGTGGACGACGCGCTCGACCTCTCCGGCTCGACGGGCAAGTCGATGTATACCGACATCAAAGAAGGGAAGCTGACCTACCCGCTCTTGGTCGCTCTGGAGCAGCGACCCGAGATGCGGCAAGACCTCGAAGCCGTCCTCGAGAACCAAGGCGCCATCGATGGGCGTGTCGAAGCCCGCATTCGCCGGCAGCTCGAAGAGACCCGAGCGGTCGACCGCTCGCTGGAGCTGGCGCAGGAGCACGCCACCCGAGCGCGGAACCACATCGCACGCCTGCCCGACAGCCAGGCCAAGGAAGGACTGGAGCTGGTGGCCGAAGTAGCCGTTCGGCGCCCCAGCTGAGGACTTCATCGTGATCGTCACTTTGAGCAAGGGCGCTGATGGCGCCGCAGTGAAAAAGCAGCTCGTTGCACGCGGCCTTTGGGTCGAACGTCTGGAGGGCGCGGAGGTCGTGGCCTTTCAGGTTTCTCCTTCCTCTCGTCCCATCGATTCGGACGAGCTGCGCAGCGTTCAGGGCGTCGCCGACGTCCTTCTTTCGGCGCCCGCCCATCCCGAAGTCAGCAAGCAAAGCTCCATCGTCAAGGTCGGCCCCCATGAGCTGGGTCCGGGCGCGCCTTTCGCTGTGTTCTCGGGCCCTTGCTCGATCGACTCGGAGGAGCGGATTCATCGATTGGCGCGGGACCTGGCCCAGGCCGGGGCGACTTTCCTTCGGGGAGGCGCGTTCAAGCCTAGGACTTCGCCCTACTCCTTCCAGGGATACGGTGTGGAGGCGCTCAAGTGGATGAAGCAGGCGGCGAAGGACGCAGGCCTGGCCATGGTCACGGAGTGCATGAGCGAGGCGACCGTCGACGACGTCGCCGAGTACGCCGACATGGTGCAGATCGGCTCCCGCAACATGCAGAACTACGCCTTGCTCAAGGAGGTGGGCGCCACTGGCCGCCCCGTAATGCTCAAGCGAGGCATGGCGGCCACCGTCAAAGAGTGGCTCCTGGCCGGCGAGTACTTGCTGATGCATGGCGCGGGCGGCGTCGTCTTTTGCGAGCGAGGCATTCGAGGCTTCGATTCGTCGACCCGAAATCTGCTCGACCTCGGCTCGGTCGCCGATATGGCTCACGCCAAGAAGGTGGCGGTCATCGTCGATCCCTCCCACGCCTCGGGACGGCTCGACCTCGTTCCTCACCTCGCCCGAGCGGCCAAGGCCCTGGGTGCACACGGTGCCATGTTCGAGACCCACGATGACCCGGGCTCTGCGCTGTCCGATGGCCCCCAAGCGCTGTCGGTGGAGGCCGCGGTCTCTCTGACACGCGAGCTCACGGAGAGCCGAGCTTGAGCCAAGACAGCCGCATACCGCGCTTCCACGCCAGGCCGCTGTCGGAGCGGCAGGCCATCCTTGGGGAGCGGGAGACCTCGGAGGAGACGAAGCGCTTCTTGGGCCAGGGCCAGACCGGACTGGAGGTCCTGGACGTGATGAGCGAGAACGTCGTGGGACGGACGGAGCTTCCGTTGTCGGTGGCCCTCAACTTTCGGGTCAACGGTCGGGACGTCTTGGTCCCGATGTCGGTCGAAGAGCCCTCGGTCGTCGCCGCAGCGAGCCACGCGGCCAAGCTGGTTCGAGCCGGTGGAGGCTTCGTTGGAGAGGCCGACCGTGGCATCATGACCGCCCAGGTACAGCTCGACGGAGTGCCCGAGCCGAAGATCGCCCGAGGGAGAGTTCACGAGAATAGGGCGCAGCTTCTCGCCGCCGCCAACGAGGCCATCCCCAACATGGTGGCGAGGGGCGGAGGCTGCATCGACGCCGACGCCCGCGTGCTGGACGAACGGGAGGGCGTCTTCGTCGTCCACCTCTACGTCGACGTCGGAGATGCCATGGGCGCCAACCTGGTCGACACGGTGGCCGAAGCCGTGGCCCCTCTCATTCAGACTTGGGTGGGCGGCGACATCGGTCTGCGTATCCTCAGCAATCTCCCTCTGCGTCGGATGATCCGGGTCGGTTGCCGCATCCCGAGCGATGCCCTCGGCATCACGCCTTCGGCCGTGGCCCGAGCGAGTCGTTTCGCCGAGCTCGATCCCTTCCGGGCCGTCACCCACAACAAGGGCATCATGAACGCCATCGATGCGGTTGCGGTGGCGATGGGCCAAGACTGGCGATCCATCGAAGCCGGTGCCCACGCCTTCGCCGCCATGAGTGGTTCCTACCGGCCCCTGGCAACCTGGAAGGTGGTCGACGACGGATTGGAGGGGCGACTCGAGATGCCCTTGGCGGTGGCCACCGTCGGGGGCTCGACCCGGGCTCTGCCGGGAATACGAGCCGCCTTCGACCTCATGCGCCCCGGCTCGGCGGGGGAGCTCGGGCTCATCATGGGCGCGGCCGGCATGGCCTGCAACTTGGCTGCCCTCCGGGCTTTGGCTGGAGAAGGCATCCAGAAGGGTCACATGCGCCTTCATCGAAGAAAGACCGAAGGGACACATTCATGAGCAGCGAAGCGAATCCAGCAGGGAGCGCCGATGGGTCGGGCCGGATGTTCGACGGCATCGCCCGAAAGTACGACCTGCTGAACCGCATCAATTCTTTGGGCATGGACAAGGGTTGGCGCCGCAGGACCATCGCGGCCCTGGAGCCTGAGCCCGGCCAACGCTTTTTGGACCTTGCAACCGGCACCGCTGACCTGGCCATGGAGCTGGCGGAGCGGCATCGCGAGTGTCAGGTGGAAGGCCTCGACCCCTCCGTAAACATGCTGGAGGTCGGCCGCGAAAAGGTCGCTCGCGAAGCCTGGAAGGACCGTGTTCGTCTGGTCGAGGGCGATGCCCAAGCCTTGGGCTACCCAGATGAGAGCTTCGATGGCGTCATGATGGCCTTTGGTATCCGCAACGTGCCGGACCGGGCGGCGGCGCTCAAAGAGATGGTTCGGGTCCTCAAGCCGGGCGGACGGGCGGCCATTCTGGAGCTTTCGGAACCTCGTAACGGCGCCCTCGCTTGGTTCGCACGCCAGCACGTCCGTTTCGTCGTCCCTTTGACCGGCGCCTTGGTGTCGGGGCCTTCGGAGTACAAGTACCTACGGACGTCGATCGAGGCCTTCCCGCGCCCCGAAGACTTCCTCCACATGATGGAGGCCTGCGGCTTCAAGGACACCCGCTTCGAACCCTTTACCTTCGGGGCCTGCGTTCTCTACGTGGGCCGACGCTGAGCCATGGACGGCCTACGGTGGGAGCGGGTTCCGGTCGAAGCGCCGAAACACGCGCCGCCGGCGGGGCCGGACGGATTCTGCTGGTCTACCCCCAAGGGATGGATGGTTGGATCGGGGATCGTGGCCGAATGCTCGGCTCGAGGGCCCCGTCGTTTCTCCGAGCTTCGCCTGAGTGGATCCCTTCGATGGGTAGGCGGTTTCGCGTTCGAGAACCATGCGGAGGGTACATGGCGCGCCTTCGGTGCGGCGCGATTCGTCGCGCCTCGGATGCTGCTGGTGGTCGAGGGGGAGGAAGCCTATCTGCAGCTGGCCTGGCGAAAGGGAGACGCATCCCCTGTCGACGATGCGATGGCTTGGCTCGGACGAGGGAGCCCGAACGCGGTAGGGCGAGTCGATGTTGTCGAGCGTGAAGCACCGTCGGTGCATCAGGCCCGGGTCCGGGCCGGGATCGATCGTCTTCACTCCGGGAGCCTCCGCAAAGTCGTCATCAGTCGGGACACCATTCTGCGGGGAGGTTTCGATCCTCAGAGTCTTTGGTCGAGCTTGCTGGGAGAGAAGGGTGAACATGCTCGCTTCGGCCTCTTCGTCGACGGCTCGGGATTGGTCGGCCAGACGCCTGAGACCCTGGTGCGCCGAGAAGGAGAGTGGCTCCATTCGGAGGCCCTCGCAGGGTCGGCTTCCCTCGACCGAGCTTCGGCGCTTCTGAGGAGTGCCAAAGACCGAGCAGAGCACGCTCGGGTCGTGGAGGCGGTCGCAGACGCGTTGAGCGAGCTGGGGGAGCTCGAAGCCCCGCCGCAGCCGGTGGTGCGACGGCTCCGGGCCATCGCCCATCTGTGGACACCCATCCGAGCCCGGAGTTCGGCTTCACTCCTCGAGGCTGCGGCTCGACTTCATCCGACGCCGGCTACTGGTGGGGTCCCGCGAAGCGAGGCTCTTCCGCTGCTGCGTCGGCTAGAGGGCCGGGACCGAGGCTGGTACTGCGGGGCGGTGGGCTGGATGGATGGGGAAGGGCAGGGCGACCTGCGGGTCGCCTTGCGCTCAGTCTTGGTAGGTCCGCGCGAGCTTCGGCTCTTCGTCGGAGGAGGCATCATGGCCGACTCCGATCCTGAGCAGGAGTGGGCCGAGACCATGTTGAAGGAGCAGGCCATCTTGGACGCCTTCGGCCTGAAGCTGCCTTGAGGTTTCAGCTCGTCCAGACCGAATGGTACCGGGCCCTCGCGAGCGCCATGGCTTCGGCCGGTGTTTCCGACGTGGTGTTGAGCCCCGGTTCTCGATCCACCCCCGTGGTGTTGGCCACCGTCGCCGAACCAAGGCTCCACGTCCTGCCGGTTTGGGACGAGCGCTCGGCCGCGTTCCTCGCGTTGGGAATGGCGCGCCGTTCTGGCCGCCCAACCGTCCTCGTCCGGACCTCCGGCTCGGCGGCCGGGCACGATTTGCCGGCGGTGATGGAGGCCGACATGGCCTGCGTCCCTCTCCTCGTCCTGAGCGCCGATCGCCCCCCCGAACTCGTGGGAAGCGGCGCCTCCCAGACGGCGGACCAAGCCAAGCTCTTCGGTGACAAGGTCCGAGGGTACTTCGAGCTCGGGCTCCCCGACGCGGAGGGGATTGACGGCGTCTTCCGAAAGGTGGCTCAGGCCGTTGCGCTCTCGAAGGGGCCGACCCCGGGACCGGTTCACATCAACGCACCAGCGCGGAAGCCCCTGGAGCCGGTCGAGCCAGCCGACGAAGTCGAGGCTACGCTCCACGCGCGAGTCGACCAGCGGATCCAACGACCGCTTCGCATTCAGGCGGCCCAGCCGCGCTTCGGTCCGGCGGCCTTTGCCACCGCCGCCGACCATGTCGCCCATGCTCGGCGGGGGCTCTTGGTGGCTGGGCCCGCCCGTGGTCGGCCGCCCTTGGCGTCTGCAGCTCGCTTCTTGGAAGAGAGTCGCTTCGTCTTCGCGGCCGAGCTCTCGAGTGGATTGACGAGCCTGGGGGGCCTCGAGGCCTACGAGCACAGCCCCGGACCTGACGCCCCCGACATCGTCGTCTGTCTCGGCGCCCAGCCGACCTCCCTCCGGCTCCAGTCCATGGTTCGCTCCGCCGATCGCGTGGTCATGCTCGACCCCTGGCGACCCCTAGACCCATCGAATCGCGCCGAGCACGTTTTTGTCGGCCCCCTGGATGAGGCCTTGATGGGGCTGAGTCGAGCGGCCCTGAGAGACGATGGGTATGCCCGCGACCGGCAGGGCTTTCGGGACGACTGGGAGAATCTCGACCGGGCCTGCGGAGAGCGACTGAATGCGAAGCTCCAACGAAGGACCCTGGCCGAGGACGGCGGCGTGGTCCGACGCCTTCTTCGGGCCTTGCCCGAGGATGGGCTGCTCATCTTGGGCAACAGCTCTAGCATCCGACTTGCGGACCGCTTCGGGAGGATAGGCCTGGGCCGAAAGAGCTTCCAGGTAGCGAGCCAACGTGGCCTCGCCGGAATCGACGGCAACATCTCGGCGGGGCTGGGCTCAGCGCTGGAGCACGAGGGCCCGACTTGCGTCTTGCTGGGCGACGTGGCCTTCGCCCATGACCTGAATGGCCTGTGCCTGCTCGAGCAGGCCCAGCGTCCCTTCGTGGTCTGCGTGCTCGACAACGGAGGGGGACGAATCTTCGACGAGCTTCCCATCGCTCGGAGCGCTCCCGAGCTGATGCCTCTATTTCGTACGCCAACAGGCCTGGACATCGAGGCCGCCTGTCGGGCATTCGGCGTGAACTACCGGCGCTTGGACGGTGAGGAGGTCCTCCAGGACGCGCTGAGCACTCAAGCCGCCACCGTGCTCCACGCTCGAGTCGAGATGATCCATGAGCTCGCCTGAACGTCCTTCGGCGATGGCCGCTTGGTGGTTGGCTTGCCGCCCCAAGACCCTGCTCGCCGCCGTCGTTCCGGTCGTAGTCGGCGTGGGCGCAGCTTGGGGTGATGGCGTATTCCGAGGGGGCCCAGCCCTTGCTGCATTGTTGGGAGCCGTCTTCATTCAAATCGGCACCAACTTCGCGAACGACGTATTCGATTTCATCCAGGGGGCCGACGGAGAAGACCGACTCGGGCCCACCCGAGCCGTCGCCGCAGGCTGGCTTTCCCCTTCTCAGATGAAGATGGGCATGGTGGTCGCCTTCGGTTTCGCCATCTTGCTTGGGGTGTACCTGGTGTGGTCGGCTGGATGGCCGGTCGTCGTGATCGGCGTGGCCTCGGTCCTGTCCGGAATCTTCTACACCGCCACCCGCAACTCGTTGGCCTATCTAGGTTTTGGTGACCTCTTCGTGATGATCTTCTTCGGCTTCGTGGCCGTCTCCGGGACCTACTTCGTCCAGGCGTCGGCCTGGCCCGAAAGCTGGTTTCTTCTCGCCTTTCCCGTCGGGGCCTGGGCCACGAACATCATCGTGGTCAACAACCTGAGGGACCGACTCAGCGACGCGAGAGCGGACAAGCGCACCCTCGCCGTGCGCTTCGGTCGTTCCTTTTGCCTGGCCGAGTTCGCGCTCCTAGGTTCTGGCGCCTATGTGGCCATGGCTTGGTTGGCATGGGTGGAGGCTTCGCCTTGGCTCTGGCTGCCGCTGCTCAGCCTGCCGGCGGCGATCGTGACGACCCGAGCCGTCTTTCGAGCCGAAGGCGCAGACCTGAACCCGCTGTTGGGCGCGACGGCTCGGGTATTGGCCTTGTTGGGGGTGACGTGGTCCATCGGTCTGGCGCTGTCCTGAGCTGGCGTCGCGTGGACCGGGAGGGCGCGGCTGCCCAGCGGGACCGAAGTTGGGCTTTCAGGAGCCACCTCGTGTTGGAGCTGTCGTCGCCTGAGGCTCCCGTCCTTCGAGCTGAGGCGGCGCCCCTTCCTGGCCACAGCCTCGAGTCGCTCGAACAGGTGCAGGCTTGGCTTGAGCGATGGGGCGCGGGTTGGCCCGTGCCGCGAAGCGACTTGGCATCCTTGGACTTCGCGCTTTCCGACCTGCAGCTTCAGCTCGACGGCCACGAGTCGGAAGGAGACGTCCACGTCAACGGACTGCTCGATGAGGTGCTCCGGGACGACGACCTGAGTGCGTTGGTGGCCCAGGGCATCGACACCGTGAAGGTCAAGGTGGGCCGTAAAGGCCAAGCCGACGCCGAGCACCGAGCTCTGTCCGAGCTGACCGGGTTTCGGATCCGAGCCGACGCCAATCGAGGGATGGGTGACGATTTCGACCCTGATGCATGGGCTGCTCTTGCTCTCGACCTCTTCGAGGAGCCTGCGCCCTGGTCCCGCGCCGTGCGTTGGGCGGGGCGACTGCCTCTGGCCTGGGACGAGACAGTCCGGGAGCTTGCACCCGACGACTTGCTGACCGGTATCCGACCCCGAGCCGTGGTGCTCAAGCCCACTCTGATGGGGAGCTTCGAGCGGCTGGAGGCCTGGGCTCGAGCCGCACGGGGCGCCGGTCGCCGGGTGATCTTCAGCCATGCCTACGAGTCGGAGCTCGGCCTCGCTGCACTCCTGCGCTGGACGCGGCTTCTCGCGCCGCCGGGGGAACGCCACGGCCTCCTGCCCCACCGATTTTGTGCGCCCGACAGCTTCGTCGTTCAGGGCGGCATCATCCGAGGCGTCTCGTGATTCGGGGGCGTGACTGGTTGCCAAGCGATTGGCTCGCTCGGCATCGGGGCATCTTTCTCGACGGACCCGACGGGACCCTGGACTTCGGAGAAGTTCGTCGCCGGGTGCTCGAACGCGCACGGACCCTTCCGAGCACGATTCGACCCGAAGCCACGGCGAGTGGGGTAGTCGAGGCCCTGGCCGCCTTGGAACGGGGTCGGAGGACGCTTCTCGTCCACCCGAAGGCGCCAGGCCGGGCGCCGGCCGAACCTTCGGATCCAGGACCGGGAGACGAGATCTTGTTCACGACTTCAGGCAGCACCGGTCGACCCAAGCGAGTTCGCTTGAGTCGGACGGCCTTGGACGCTGCGGCGAAGGCCCACGCGGCACGGCTGCCCTGGAAGGACGGGGATCGGTGGTTGCTTTCCATCCCCCCCGCCCACATAGGCGGCTTCTCGATCATCGTTCGCTGCCTTCAGGTCGGGGCGACGATCGTGCTGCCCGATGCCCTTCGAACGGGCTTCCGCGCCGAGGCCTTCCGGGCCGATGCCAAGCGCGGGCGCTTTAGTTTGGCCTCCATGGTTCCGACCATGCTGCATCGACTGGCCCCTGAGGATTGGCCGAACGACCTTCGAATTGTGCTTCTTGGCGGAGCCTCCGCCCGGCCCGAGCTCCTGCAGCGCTTCGCAGATCGACCGGTTCTAGGGACCTACGGGCTCACTGAGGCCTGCGCCCAAGTCGCGACCGAAGCCCTCGAACAAGAGAGGGTTCATCCGCGGGGGCTTGGACGACCCCTGCCCGGAGTCGAGCTCCGTATCGTCTCGGGCCGAGTCCAGATCCGTGGACCCACCCTGATGCGCGGCTACCTGGGGCGGGAGAGCTTCGAATCCGGGGGTTGGTTCGATACGGGTGATCTGGGGGGCCTTGATGAGGAGGGCCAGCTCTTCGTGCGGGGACGGAGCGATGATCTCATCGTGACTGGAGGCGAGAACGTCCATCCGACGGAAGTCGAGGCCGCCCTTGCTGGGCTCGAAGGGGTCGACGCGCTGTGCGTCTTTGGTTTGCCTGATCCCGAATGGGGTCAGTGCGTGGGCGCCGTGTTCGTCGGCGACGTCTCCCCGGAACGGGTCGAGGCCGACGCCCGAATGCGCCTTCCGGACTTCCGCCGTCCGACGCGTTGGTGTCGAGTCGACGCGCTCCCGACGGGCCCCACCGGAAAGACCGAGCGCAGGGCTGCTCGCGCTCTGTTTGAAAGAGGCCGGCTCGACGCGCCTAAGGACCGCTCATGAGCTCGTAGCGGGAACGGGCGCCGGTCTTTCGGAGAATCGAAGCGACCTGATTGGCGACGGTCCGGCGAGAGGTGCCGCGGGCGGCCGCGATGGCCTGGTTGCTCATTCCCTTCCGGATCTGAATCAACACGTCATGTTCGGCCGGGCTAAGCCCCGCATCGGGGGCTTCGGGTAGGTGTTCGGGTTCGACCAAGACCCCGATCTCCAGTCCGTTGATATTGGTCGTGAACTCCATGTTTTCGGCCTGCATCCACCGAATGAGGTCGCCTCGGCCTTCGCATCGCAGCTTCGTCAGGGCACTGGACACGTGAGAGGCCACCGTGTGCTCGGACAGGCCGAGGTTGTGGGCGATTTCCTTGTTGCTCCGTCCAGAACCCACGAGCTGGGCAACTTGCTCCTCTTTCGGTGACAGTGCCCTGGGGTCCCGTGCCTCGAGCTGGTTGGGAATGGCTAGGATGAATCGACGGCCTTCTCCGTCGCTCTCGAAGCGGTCGACGAGCGACCAACGGCCGTCCACCATCCCCTTCCATAGGTCGAGGGCGTGGTCCGGGTCTCGCGTCCCCAGACTGGAGCGAGCGCGCTCCCGCTCGACCACGGCGCTTCGGAGGTCCGTCAAGAGGTCTATTGCCTGGCCCTCGGCGTGTTGGGCGACCCCGTTCGGGTCGAAGACGGCTTCGGACGTGAGTTCGACGCCCGACTCGACGTGAGCTCGCAGTCGCAGGGCGGCCGAAAGGTGGTGGCCGATCTGTTCGTATCGGGCCCTGGTCGCTTCGTTGAGGTCCAATGTCTTCGAGTGAAGCGGAGAAAGAGTGATCATATGCATCGGCGTATCGTGGGCCGACAGCTTCAACATGTCCGAGATGCCGTAGGGCGCAGCCAAGTTCAGGGTGGCCTCCAGGAAGGGATGGCCGGGCAGGAAGGACTCTCGGAGGGTCGCGCAGGGTGACTGCAGAGCCAGTCCCATGATGCCGTTGTCCTCGACGGCCTGACGGTTTTCCTCGAAGAAGCGCTCGTACCCGTCCGGGGCATCAACGAAGTGGGGTGTCCCGTCGACGCGGCCGTCGGGCTGGGCTTGCCACCGTGCGGCGACCAGGCCTCGGTCGGTCGGGAAGGCTTGGGCGAATGCGCGGGCCAGTGATGCGAGCCAGGTGGAGTCGTTGACCTCGAGGTCGTAGGCCGCGTCCACCAGGTTGATTTCGGAACGACGGGGCATGGTATCGGTCTTAGGAGCCCCCCAGGAATGACCATGGATCGAAAGGAGGGCCTGGCGCTATGACTCTCCCTGCGTCCGATGGATGGAACCCGGCTCGCCCCATGATTGATCACCCGACGTCGAGGTCGGGCAAGCGACTCAACGCCGTGACCACAGCTTTGGGAAGGGGTACACGATCGAAGCTCTGGGGTGAGACGAACACGTGGTCGGTCCGAAGAACGGCCGAGACCGACGTGGGGTTGTGGACGCGATGAAAGAGCCGAACGCGACTTCCTTGGATCTGCTTACCCACGACTTCGGCCATCGCGTCCTCGCCGAAACGTAGGGGGGCCAGGAAGCGGGCCTCAGCCCCCGACAGCGGAGCAATCCACGCGCCCCGCGGAATCTCTTGGGCCATGCGGACCTCGTGGGCGTCCAGAAAGGCTACGTAGCCATCGTGGGCAAAGTCGAACAGGCGGGCGAAGAAGACGATTCCGGCTGGGTCGGCGTCCTGGAAGCGGATTCTGAAGCGATGGGGGGTTGGACCGGGCGGAGCGGCCAAGATCACGTCTCGCACCGCCCGAGAATGGGGTGGAATCGGCAGCATGTCGACGGAGTGCGGCAAAACGGTTTGGACGACTGCAGCGATGGCCTAGACTCCCGTAGGTGAACGGCGAGGTGGTGCAGGGGCCCGGCGGCCAAGCTCCGGGTGGCCAAGACCCGGATGGTCCAGTCGGTGTCCTCCTCATCAATTTGGGGACCCCGGAGTCGGCGGCGGTCGGCGACGTCCGACGCTACCTGCGTGAGTTCTTGAACGACCCGAGGGTCGTCGACATCAACCCGGTCGGTCGCTGGCTTCTTCTCAACCTCATCATCCTGCCCTTTCGACCGGCCAAGAGCGCTGAGGCCTACCGGAGCATCTGGACGGAAGAAGGCTCCCCACTGCTCGTCATCGAAAAGCAGCTCACGGAGCGTCTTCAAAAGGAGCTCGGCCCTGCGCACCACGTGGAGCTTGCGATGCGCTACGGGAATCCTTCGGTCGCAAGCGCACTGGAACGGCTGATGGCTCTTCAGCCTCGGAAGATCATCGTGGTTCCACTCTTCCCTCAGTACTCATCCGCCGCATTTGGCTCCGCGGTCGAAAAGGTCATGGAGGAAGTCAAAGGGAACTGGAACTTGCCGAGCTTGGAGTTCCTCCCTCCATTCTACGAAGACCCCGCCTTCATCGAGGCCTTTGCCGCAGTGGGTCGAGAGGCCCTCGACGGCTTCGATGCCGGACATATCCTGTTCAGCTACCATGGCGTCCCCGAGCGGCAGGTGCAAAAGAGCGACCCGACGGGTCGCCACTGCCTCCAGAAGGAGAACTGCTGTGCGCAGATGGTCGAGGCCAATCGGTATTGCTACAAGGCCCAGTGCTATGCGACCTCTCGGGCTCTGGCCGAGGCACTCGGTCTGAGCGACGAGGACTACACGACGACCTTCCAGTCCCGGCTGGGTCGCACGCCTTGGATTCAGCCTTACACGGACGAGCTACTCCCCAAGTTCGCCGAGCAGGGTGTGAAGCGCCTTGCCATCTTCTGCCCTGCCTTCGTTGCCGACTGCCTCGAAACACTCGAGGAGATCGGCATGCAGGCTGACGAGGACTTCAAGGAAGCGGGTGGCGAGGCGGTGAAGCTCATCCCCAGCCTCAACGCCCACCCGAAGTGGGTAGAGGCTCTGGCTGGCTGGATTCGGGATCCTCAGTCGATCAACACCCCGGCCCATCGACCGGCCGTCAAGCTCCCCATGGCCAAGTGACGATCGACCTACAGACTGTGTAGGTCGGCGATGGCGCCGTAGCGAAGAACCTGCTCGTCCACCCAACTCTGGTCCCTACCCAACTCAATTGCCATGACCCGTCCCACGGCAGGGGCGGCCTCCTTGCTCGCCTTGGCGTCGAAAAGCAGGGCACGGGAGCGTCGGGCCAGAACGTCCTCCACGGTTCGGGCCATCTCACGTCGGACAGCAAAAATGACCTCGGCCTCGGTCAGGGCCAACGCTTCGTGGACGCGAGCTCCGTGGCCTTGGGCCATCAATTCTCGGACTGAGTCCTCGTCGCTGCCGTAGTACCAAAGGCGACCTGAGCTCGGGGCGCGAGCGCCGTGAATGGCGAGTTTTTCGGTGCCGCAGGCCAGGGCAGGCAAACCGCCGATGACGGTGGCATGGTCCACGACGTCCTCGGCCATCTTGCGGTAGGTGGTCCATTTCCCACCGGCGATGGTGACGAGGCCTGAATCCCCCACGTGAAGCGTGTGGTCGCGGGAGATGGAGGCGGTGCTCCCGTCGCCGGCCGAGACCAGGGGACGGATACCTGCAAAGACGCTCTTGACGTCGGTCCGTTTGGGGCCCTTCGCGAGGTAGGCCTGGGCGTGATCGAGGATGAAGTCTATCTCCTCCGGCCGGGCTCTGGGCTCGAAGGGAATCTCGTGGATGGGAGTGTCCGTCGTGCCGACGACGACCGAGTCGTGCCAGGGAATGGCGAAGAGAACCCGCCCGTCCTTGGTCTGAGGTACCATGATGGCGCTCTCGCCGGGCAGGAAGCTGCGGTCCAGGACCAGGTGCACGCCCTGGCTGGGGCGGATCATCTGTGGGGCTTTGGGCTCGTCCAGTCTGCGCAGCCCGTCGGACCAAGCGCCGGTCGCATTGATGACGACCTTGGCCTGGACCCGGAAAGTCTCGCCGCTTTCCCTGTCCTGAAAGCGGACCCCGGACACGATGATCCCGTCCTCCTTCTCCAGGCCCGAGACTTGCGCATAGTTGAGCAGGCAGGCCCCCTGTTCGGCCGCCGTGGTGGCCAGATTGATGGCCAGTCGAGCGTCGTCGAACTGCCCATCGTGGTAGCGCACACCGCCTCGCAGACCCTTGGTCTCGATGGTGGGAAGGGCCTCGACCGTCTCCTCTTTGTTGAGCGTCCTCGAGCCGCCGAATCCATATCGTCCGGCGAGGACGTCGTAGACCCGCATGCCGATCCCGTAGAAAGGCGTCGACCACCAGTCGTAGCTAGGAACGACGAAGGGGAGGTCATGGACGAGGTGGGGTGCGTTCTTTCGAAGGATCCCTCGCTCTTTCAGCGACTCCATGACCAGGGAGACGTTGCCTTGTTGGAGGTAGCGGACGCCGCCGTGGACGAGCTTGGTGGACCGTGAACTGGTGCCTTTGGCGAAGTCCCACTGCTCGAGAAGCAGTGTCCGGTAGCCGCGGGCCGCCGCGTCGACCGCAGTTCCGAGACCCGTGGCGCCGCCCCCGACGACGACCAGGTCCCAATCGGCCTCCTGGCGGACCCGATGCAGCATGTCGTGACGGTCCACGACTCCGACGCATCATGTCGTTGGAGCGGGAGCAAGCCGCGGCTTCAAAGACTGTCGAGAAGCGTCTGAAGCTCGGTCTTGACCAGGTCGAGGTCCGCCTGAGCTCTGTCCACCAAGGCTTCTGCACCCTGCAGATCACCGTTCTTGCCCATCTCTTCCAGGGTCTTGGCGCAGTCGGAGATGCCTTGCGCACCGACGTTGGCGCTCGAACCCTTTAGCTTGTGGGCACTCCGGGCGACCTCGTCGGTCGAACCGTTACTCACAGCTGCCCGAAGTTCCTGAAGTCGCTCGGCGGCGTCCTCCAGATAGAGCTCCATGAGCTCTTGAATGAACTCCGGATCGTCTCCCGCCGCCTCTCGGACGCGTTTGAAGTCGAGTGCTGCCATCTCGATCCCCCAGAGGGGCCCCTTGTGGTTAATTGTCGCAGGAAGCTCCGTACATTCCCAGGCCGGCCGAGCCTCCGTGACTCATTTCTGCAGGTAATCAAGCCACTCCGAGGGCTCGGGGCGCACTCGCCGATGGAGAAAACGCTCGGCTTGCCCTCCGAGCTCGATAAAGGTCCGGGACCGGGTCCCGTAGCCATGGTCGAAGAGTTCGACGTCCACATCGTCGATGGACGGCGCGGAGGCCCTGATTTCGAGGGCCGCTAGCAGCTGAGCGGTGGTAGGAAACTCCGAGCCCAGCGCGTTTCGAATCTTCCTCTCCCGTTCGGGGGGAGTGGGGCCAAAACTGCGCTCGGTGATGATGGACAGGCCCATCGCGAGGGGTTCGATGCCGAGCCTCGAACCATCGGCTACCAATACGGCGCCGTGCTCCGCGTCGGCCACCACCAGGTGGAAGCCGTTCTCTGCCACCGGGTCGAGCCGCGCCCGAAGCGCATCGAGACTCGCTTCGGTGCTGCCGTGGGTGAGGGCCTCCGGTACCCAGCGTCCCCGTGATGGGCGCGATTTCTGGGCCGGGGTCCAAAAACGATTCGTGAGGGCGGCCACGAGGCCTCCTTCGTTTCGCCCAATCCAGGTGCCGCCCGCCTGTTTGTCAACGGGCCACAAGCCCCCGCCCCCTTCGCCGGGGCGCGGATGCCAACGCGGCGGCGAGCTTGGGCGGCCCAGGCGTTCGTCCCGATTGGCTGCGAGGCGGATTCGCCCCTCTTCCCGAAGGATGATCAGCGTGCACATGCTCGGCCTGAGTCTTCGGCGTCGGCTCGACCGGCCCCGAGGCACGGAGATCATGCAAGGGAACGGGAGTGGAAGCCAATGGGCTTTGATCAAAGGGGCGAGGGTCCTGGTCGTCGATGACGATCAGATGGCCGTACGCTCGTTGACGCGGGTGCTTCAGGACCACGGAGCCGAGGTGCGCACGGCGATGAGCTTGGCCGATGCGAAGCGAGTCATCGCCCAGGACGGACCCTTCGAGACCGCCGTGGTCGACTTCTTCTTGGTGGGCGAAGAGGGGAAGGACCTGATCTCGCCTTTGAGAGAGGCCAGCACCTCCTCTTTGATGATCAGCGGCGTGGAGCGAGAGCAGGTCGCCCGAGCCGCCATTTCCTCCGGGGCCGACGACTTTCTCCTCAAGCCTTTCCAGGTCGACGAGTTCTTGGACGCCGTATCTCAGAGCATCAAGAGGACCCGCGAGTGGCGTTCGATACTGGAGCCCATCACCCAAGGGCAGCGTCCGCCGCCGCGCGAGCCTCCGAAGCCCGTACTCCAGAGCGAACTCGACCGGATAGCCGCCTGGTTTCAGGAGCGAGGCGGACTTAGCGACCGGGAGCGGGACGTCGTCATGATGGTCTTCATGGGACGCTCCAACGAGGAGATCGCGAAGCGCTTCGACATCTCGGAAAGCACGGTGAAGTACCATGATCTCCGGGGGCGTCGAAAGCTGGGGGTCGAGAACCGGCGCGAACTCACTCGGCTGGTCTTCGACGGTGTCGAGCCGACCGCAACCGAATGAGGTGGCTCAGGGGCTAGGATTGACAGCGGCGCTGATCCCGTAGGCCAGGCCGCCCCCCGCCAAACCGAGGATCAAAGGAAGCCAGGGTGCCTTGCGTTCGTCGGTCAGCGCGGCGCCGACGGACCAGGTCGCCCCCGTCAAGGCCAGGCTGTAGCCTAGCGGGATGATCAGCGGGCCGCTCTCCATGATGGGGTCCACGGCCGACTCGGGAACACGCGTCGTGAAGGCACGGAAGCGAGCCCCGCTACAGTCGGGACATCGAAGTTCGAGCGGGTCGCCGCTGCCTTCGATGACCCCTCCGATTGCGATTCCGGTTCCGGCCGCCGCCATGACGAGGCCCGACCAGAAAACGACGGCTCGACTGCTGGAGGCAAGGTCTCCTCGGCGCTGAAGAGCGGCCTCGACTCGGGTGGTCTCCTGGCGGTGTACGGAGACCTCGGTTTCGAAGGGAAAGTAGTCGGGGTGGTCGATCTGAAGCCGGCGGGCGCCAGGGGGAATCCGCTCCAAAAGGGTGCGCTGGCCCCGGGTCGTGTCGACCAGCTGGCCGTCGACCGAGATACCGGCCCCCTCCACCGGTGCCGAAATCTCGATCCGGCCGAAGGGCTGCCAATGCCCTCTGTCTTCGAGGACGGGCTGCACGTGTTCGGAGAAGAAGCGATCCAGGAGCGATCGAACCTGCTCCGGGCTATTCAACTCGGCCCGAAAGCTGGCCCCCAGGCGGGCTGCTCTCTGGAGTCCTCGCTCGGCCGTTCGGTCCATTCGGTCTCGAACATGGCGGAAAGCCAGGGCTGCGTCGGTGTCGATCAAGGTACCTGTCACGATGTCGACCCCGGACGCACCTACACCCGAGAGGACCAGCATGAGCCGAGCGACCCTCTCACCCCTCCGCTCCAGAAAGTCGAGGTGCTCCTGAAAGGGGGCCACCTGACCGTTTCCGAGCAGATACACCCGTCGTTTATAGTCGCTCCGGGCGGCTTCCGTGAGGCAGGACAATCGCCCTCGGCAGGGCTCGACCGCATCCGGCGGCAGAGGCGTGAGCTCCAGGTCGGTCTCTTCGTCGAAGCGTTCGTCCAGATAGGCGATGGCATCCGAACTGCGGAGGTGGGTCAGGCCTCCGGTCGGCGTGAGGAGAACGAAGGCGACGGGCTCGGGCGGGGCGTCGGCCGCCCAGAGCATTAGCAGCAGGGCCCCAATCATGAGGGGAAGCATGCGCCAGGCCGGGAGCGGAGTGAAGGGCCCTCTCGACTTGCATCCACCGCGGCATGCTCAACACTTCCAGTGTGCGCTTCGCATTGGCCCTAACCGTCCTGCTCTCCATCCTGACCGCGGCTCATGTCTACCTCTGGTTCCGCTACATCCGAGGCCCAGGCTGGTCTCGAGGACTACAGCGAGGTCTCACCCTCGGCCTCTTCGTGCTGGGCACGTCCATTCCCTTTGGCTTTGCGGTCGCCCGGGGTCTGCCCCGGAGCAGCGGCAGCCTGCTGGCCTACGTCGCCTTCGGCTGGTTGGGCGTACTCTTCTTCTTCGGGGTCCTTAGCGGTCTGGCGGAGATCATCCGGGGTGGGCGCTGGCTGAAGAAGCGGACGAACGGCTCCCCCGAAGACCCCGAGCGCCGCCAGGTCTTCGAACGAGGCCTCACCTTGGCCGTAGGCGCTTCGACGGGCCTCGGCTCGAGCTGGGCCCTGGCCTCGGGAATGCGAGAGGCCGGCCTCAAGGAGGTCGAGGTCGGTTTGGAGCGGCTGCCCAAGCACTTAGATGGAATGAGCCTGGTCCAGATTAGCGACGTCCACATCGGACCGACCCTGGGGTGCGACTTCATGCGGGAAGTGGCCGAAACCATCCGGGGCGCCAAGCCCGAGATGCTCTTCGTCACCGGCGACCTCGTGGATGGTAGCGTGGAACAGCTGCGCGAACACGTCGCTCCCCTCGGCCAGCTTCGGCCGCGCCATGGCGCCTACTTCATCACCGGCAATCACGAGTACTACTCGGGGGCCGAGGCTTGGTGCCAAGAGTTATCCAGGCTCGGAGTCCGGGTCCTGCGCAACGAGTGGGTGCGTCCGCTGCCCGGTCTTCAGCTCGTCGGCGTCGACGACTATGACCATCAGCAGGGTGCGGGGTCGCGGATCGCGCCCGAGCTCGACCGAGACGAAGAGACGATTCTTCTCGCCCATCGACCCCAAAGCATCCCCGAAGCCGAGGCCCTCGGGGCTGGGCTTCAGATCAGTGGCCACACCCACGGCGGTCAGATCTATCCCATGGCCGAGATCGTTCGTCTGACCACGCCCTACGTGGCGGGGCTCTACCAGCACGATACGCGCACCCAGATCTACGTCAGTCGGGGCACGGGTTACTGGGGGCCGCCAATGCGGCTCGCGGCACCGGCCGAGGTCACCCGGATCGTCCTTCGCTCCAAAGCCTGAGCCATGGCGAAGGCCGTGGGGCTCAGCGCCGACGCCGACGCTTGGGTGCACTCAAGTCCCGCACCAGGGTTGCGATGAGAGAGGCGCCATAGCCGGTCCCCCGCTCGTTGCGCCAAGCCGGGCCGGCCAGGTCGATGTGGCCCCACTTCACGTCCGTGCCTTCCAGGTGGGCGTACACGAACTGAGCCGCGCACGATGCCTGCGCGTTCATGCGGTTCTTCACGCTGTTCTTCATATCGGCGACAGCGCTCTGGAACTCGGGTTGGTAAAGCTCCGGGGCGAAGGGGAGGGGATGGGTCAAGTCGCCGCTGAGCCGAGCCGCGGCGACGAAGCGGTCTTCCAGCTCTGCGTCGTTGCACACGACCGCCCCGTGGAGGGCGCCGGTGGCCACCATCTGAGCCCCGGTCAAGGTCGCGGCATCGAGGACGGTGTCGGCGCCCAGTTTGCGCGCCGCCCAGCTGACTCCGTCCCCGAGGAGCAACCGCCCTTCCGCGTCGGTGTTGTTGATCTCGACCGTCTTTCCAGAGTGCAGGGTTAGGACATCGTCCGGCTTGAAGGCCCCCGGACCGATGGCGTTCTCGGCCATGGCGAGCAGGAGGCTGACTTTGGTGGGAACGCTGCTCCCGGCCAGGATCTCGAAGGCGCCCAGCATGGCGGCGGCCCCGCCCATGTCGCACTTCATGCCTTCCATCGAGCCTCGACCCTTCAGGTGAAGACCGCCTGTATCGAAGGTGATGCCTTTTCCAACCAGCGCGACGTGGCGACTCGCCTTGGCGGGCGAATGGGTGGCGATCAAGAGACGAGGAGGCTGGCTCGCAGCCTTACCGACGCCGTAGATACCCCCCAGTCCCTGGGCCGAGAGCTTGTCCCCGACGATCTCGCTCAGCTTCACGCCCTTGAGCTTCTTGAGCCGGGCCTTGGCGCGACCAGAGAACTCTCCGGGATGGAGCTCGGAGGGCGGGGTGTCGACGAGCTCCGCCGCAAGCCGAGAAGCCTCGAAGCATCGCTGTGCAAAGGGATCGATGGCCAGGGGTCGGCCCCCTCTGTCCAGTGTACAGAGGGCCACCGACGGTACTTCGGCGCCGCTGCGCAGATCGAGCTGAGGAAAGGCACGTGAGACGCCGTTGAGGAGCGCGAGCTGATGCTCGTTCTGACGACAGAAGACGGCGATGGCCAACTTCTTCGGAGAACCGGGATGCTGGGCCGCGAGCCGGGTGACGACCTCGGGCCGGGCTGGATGGTTGTGGCGAGCGGCCTCGTCCGGCAGGAGAACGAGGCCTAGAACGGCAGGCTTGCTTTGCTGGGTGAGGGTCCACGCCGAGCCGCCCACTGGGCCGGCCTCCAGCTGCTGACCCAAGGCTTCGGCCACCTTGCCCAGGCCGTCAGGGAGGGCCTTCAGCTTGCCTGCTCGAAGAAGGCTCTCGGACAGAACGACGAGGAGCTGGTCGGCGCCCTTGAGCGCAGACGCTAGGTTCTTGGCGAGTTGGACCCGGGCCATGCGAGGAAACTATGCACGGTTGAACCTGCCTCGATAGGCCCGACAGCTCGTCCCTCCTCCTTCGAGCAGCATGGACGGTCTTGACGAGGCCCGGGGGAATTCGGCCTTTTGGACCCGGTGGCGCTTCTCTTCCTTCAGAACACGGTTGAAGTGCCGGCGGCCCTCGCGCGAAACGCCGAAGTCTGGGTCGTCGACCAGTACGCGTTTCGGGCGCAGGACATGGATGGGGTATCGGGGGTACTCTTCAGCCAGCATCTGGACGAACAGCATCTTGCTGAACATCAAGCTCTCTGGGATGGCTTTCTCGACCGTGGGGGCGCGCTCGCGATTCAGGGCCCGGTCCACCGCCCTTTCGTGAGCGCTGCCGGAGCCTTCCTGCCCGTGAAGGCTGGACTCCGGGCTGAAGGCTGGATCCTCGAGATGGCCACGCCTCACGCGATCACGGCTGGCGTGCGCCCGGAAGACTTGAGCCTCCGTCGTGGGGTGATCGGGTTCTGGGGGCGCGGGTACCTCCAGCCAGTCGTCGAAGCGACCGTCTTGACACGGTTTCGACGTTCGGGCGCGCCAGTGGATTGGTGCTACGTGTCCCCGTCCGGGGGCCGGCTCTTCGTGCATCCTGGAAACGACGTGTGGTCCTTCTCCAGTCAAGGAGCACGCCGGCTGTCCTCACAGCTCATGGCGTGGATGGGGGGGGCGTGAGCAGGCTCGTGGCCATCGATGGGGGTACGGCCTTTCACGGCCGTGCCCTGCGTGAAGCGCCTTTCGAGACCTTCTTCGATGGGCTCATTCCCGTGCGATCCCTGGGCCAGGTCGGTCTCTCTGAACACGACTGTGTCCTCGTACCTTGCCGGACGAACGGTCAGCGGTTGGCCAAACATCGAGCCCAGCTCGAAGCCTACATAGAGGGCGGAGGCTACTTGGTTGTCATGGGAGAGACGCGCCCAGACCTGTTCCTTTCCGGCGTTCGTTTTCGGTCGATTCCCACCAACTACTGGTGGTGGTTGGACCCAAAGGGCGGACTCGATTTGAGCATTGAAGTGCCGGGACATCCGCTGTTCCGCCGGCTCGGTCTGAAGGACCTGACCTGGCACGTGCATGGGACCCCCGACATCGTCGGACCCTGCGACGTGCTCATGAAATACCTTGATCCGGCCGCGGGGGGCAGCATCATGCTCGAAGCTCGAAGAGGTCGGGGTCGTCTCTTCATGACCACCCTGGACCCCATCTTCCATCACGGTTCTGGCTTCATGCCCGCCACCACCCGTTTTCTGGAAGCCTTCCTTCCGTGGCTGCGGGCGTCGATTTGACCGCTCTCCGTCCGGAGACCTGCTCAGGTGGAGTCGCGTGGGGCTTAGTCGATAGTGTCCGTGAACAAGATGGGAATGCTCTGGCTTCGTTCGGTAGGGATGTAGGAGCCGGCGGGCTCCGGCAGGCCCTCCCGACCCCAGGGCACGAACTCGTAGCGGACCAATCCAAAGGTGATGGTTCGTGCTTCCTCGGGCCGTCCATCGTCGAGGCTGGGCACGGTCACGGTGGCAGTTCGGCTTCGCATCATCAGTGAGAAGCCGCTGCCATCCGCGTCCAGGCGGAGTTCGTCGGCATTCCCGAGGACGCTTCGATTGACCCAGTCCAGCTGTTGGAACGCGCCAGGGGCGTCCGCTCTGACGTAAACCCGGGTGCCACCGGTGGCGGGCCCAGGCTCCAGTGCGATCCCAAAGGAGAGTTCGCTTTGGGGAAGCTCCGCAACGCGCTCAGGAAGGGCGGACATCGATGCTGTCGCCGCCAGTTCGATCCTTCGACACTGGCCCTGGGGCTGGTCGCTGCAGGCGAGCAAGAAGAGCGGGTCCGATTCGTCGTCCCGCCCTCCAGCCAAGATGGCGAGCTGGAGGTCGCCGCCCAGGAGCTCGGCCGAGAATCGCCCCAGGCTGCGCTGCTCGAGAACGTCGTCGTTGGAGCAAATCGAAAGTGGAAAGCGGTAAGGAGTCTCATCCGTGTTCTCGGCCGCGCTGAAGTAGGGCGTCATGCCGACGACGTTGCTCGCTAAGCTACCCGGCTCCGTAAAGCTGAAAGCCGTAAACAAGCAGTCCAAACCGACGGTCGCCGGACCCAGTCGTGCCGCGTGAAAGAGCCGAACGTAGAATCGGTCAGGATTCGGGGCCATCTCCAGGGGGTCCTCTATCAGGAAGCTCCGCGGGTTCGGGTCGGCGAGACCTCGGCTGGCGAGGATCAAGCTGAGCCTCGGTGCGACCGGTAGCTGGAGCGTCTCATCGGTCGTGCCTTGGGCGGGAGTGCCGCAGTCGCCGCCTTCCGGGACCCAACGAACTCGGAGCTCGGTCACGCTGGCGTCGAGGTCTACAGGTACACGGCCTCGCCCCGAGTGGAGCGCGAGGGCCTGGAAACCGTTGCTCGACAGGCGGGGCGTCCGAAAGGTCGCCTGCGGCGCCGAGAGGCAGAGGTCGAGGCGCCGGTCGCCTTGCCCGCTCCAGACTGACGCGACGCGCAAGAGACGCTCTTCGATCAGGGTCGTCGAGCCGCTGTCCCCGGGCCCGCTGGCTCCATCGTCTGCACATGCCACGTAGAATAGTAAAAACCCCAGACCGAAGCCGAACGCTGAGCGCCGAAAAAGGGCCGCTATGACAAGCAATCTCGAGAAATCCCGATTGCGCCGGAGATTTGCACGAAAAAATGTCGCAGACATGGTTTTGATAATGAGACTCATTCGCAAAATCTTGAGTTCGGCGACACGGTGCATTACCGCCCCCCCATGCGCAACCAAGGACCAACCTGTGCGACCCGGCCTCTCTTCGCCCGGCATCGGCTACCCAACGCCATGCGCGTCCCTGTCTTGGGACTCGGACTCATCAGTTTGACCCTCTCCGCCTGCGGAGACGACGACAACGACGGGAACAACGGAACGGGAGGCGGTCCGGGAACAGTCGACATGGGCACGACCACCATGCCCGACATGGGCGGACCAGAGCCAGACATGGGTGGCGGACCCACGGACCCCGTCATCAGCCTGACCGCGACCACCGAGAACATCAGCGAAGCGGAAGGCACGTCCATCACCTTCAATTTCGCGGTCGACGGGGTCATCCCCGCCGAAGGCATTCCAATCCGGATGGAGGGCAACGTCCCCCGAATCACGCGGGCTTTCACGGCCGGCCAAGTTCGGGTGGCCGAGAACGGCGATCGAACCTGGCGCTTCGACTCGAGCGTGGCCGATACCGCGACCGGCGGCATCCTTGTTCGGGACACCGCGCTCGATGCCGACCCCGCAAGCCCAGGCTTCCTGAGCAACTTCGACTTTACGATCACAGAGCCCGCGGCCAGCGTCACCTATGACGTCCTCGACGACATCTATGAGGAGCCAGACCAAACCTTCATCTACACCTTGGCGGACGGCGAAGGCTACAGCGTCGACCCTGCGGCCAGCTCGGTGAGCTTCACGGTCACCGATGGCGTTCAGGGCGGTGTCGGTCCGGAAGTCAGCTTCACGGCCACTCCGACCGAGCTCTTCGAGGCTACCCAAACCCGAATCGAGCTGACCTTCGACGTCGTCGGCGACATTCCGGCCGAGGGCCTCGTCATCGAGCTGTCCAGTGAGACGCCTCGAGCTGTCGCCGAGTTCGACGTCAACGCGGCCAACCCTAGGCTCCCGGAGGAGATGTTCACGGTCGACGGCCCCATCCTCGATGGAGCGACGATAGTCGGAACCAACGAGATCGCGAGCGCTTTGGTCCTGCGGATCACACAGCCCACAGCTACCATGAGCGTAGAGGTATTCGACGGAGATGAAGTCGAGGGCCTAGAGACCTTTACGTACCGCATTCTTGATGGGGAAGAGTACGAGGTCGCTGCGACCAACAACGAAGAGACCATCACCATCAACGAAACGCCCGAGATGCCCATCGTGGGGCTGACGGCTTCGACCGCCCTTGTTGACGAGTCCCAGGGTACGAGCATTACCTTCAACTTCGTGACGGCGGGACCCATTCCGGCCGAGGGCCTTCTCGTCCGGATGGTGGGCAGTGAGCCTCGCATCACACGCGCCTTCACGGCGGGGCAAGTCAGAGTTGCGGCGAACGGCGACCTGACCTGGCGTTTCGACTCCGGCGTGGCCGACACAACGACGGGCGCCGTCTTGGTGAGGGATACGGCGTTGGACGCTGACCCGACCAGTCCGGGATTCCTGAGCAACTTTGAGTTCACGATCACCGAGCCGCTTGCGACCGTGACCTTCGACGTGCTCGACGACATCTACGAAGAGCCGGACGTGACCTACGCGTACACCCTTGCTGATGGACCCAACTATTCGGCCGACCCGAGTCGCAGCAGGGTGGAGTTCACAGTCACCGACGGCGTGATGGGCGGTGTCGGACCGACGATCGGTGTCGCCGCGACGCCCCTCGCTCTCGTCGAATCGGCGCAGACGCGAATCGACATCACCTTCAATGCCGTCGGCGAGATCCCAGACGGAGGACTGCTCGTCGAGCTCAGCAGCGAGACCCCCCGGGCTGTGGCCGAGTTCGACGTGAATGCTTCGAACCCCCGTTTGCCGGAAGGCGAGTTCGAAGTCGTGGGACCCGTGGTGACCGGAGGCTCCATCGCCGGCACCAACGAAATTGCCAGCGCCCTCGTGCTTCGGATCACCGACAGTACGGCGACCTTGAGCGTCGAGGTGTTCTCGGGGGACGAGGTTGAAGGCCTGGAGACCTTCACCTACCGGCTTCGTGACGGCGAAGAGTACGAAGTGGATCCGAGCAACGACGAAGTCACGATTACGATCGACGAGTAGGTTTTCTGCGGAGCCCTCCGAGGTCTTCGGAGGGCCTTCGCGGTTGGGTCGACGCCCGTCAATTCATCACGCTTTGAACAACGCCCTGCAGGTCGAAGACCAAACGAGACGACGGGAAGACGCCTCCGATGGTGTCAATGTCATTCTGGGTATCATCGATGCTCACCGAGAATTGGTTTCCGACGACGCTCAGACTTCCCGAGTAGCGGGCCGGATCGCCCGTGCCTTGGGAGAAGTCGGCGATGACTTCGACGGAGATCTCGAGGTCGATGCCGACCAAGTCGCCGTCCATGAAAGAGACGACGTCAGCTTCGTCGACGGGACCGAACTCGATTCGAAACTCCTCACTGGACAGCCAATTACCCAGGGCCTCGTCGGAGAGATCTCGTTCGGCCTCGCCGTCGCTGAAGAACTCACTCAGGTCGTAGGCGTCGATGGGAAGGACTTCCAAACCACAGCCAGTTGCTTCGTCGCCGTCGAAGCTAAGGCTCCCGACCAGAAAGGAGGTCTCGCGAGGGAAGATGTCCAGGCCGGAGCCGAATTCGATGGATGGGTCGTTTACGTCGTTCACGCCGTCTCGGTCACCCATACCCCCGTCCCCAAAGCCGATCTGAGCCTGGGCTCCGGTGAGATTGAACTCGGCGATTCGGCTCATGGCCTCCATTTCGCTGGCCAAGGAGATCGTTCCGTCACCGTCAATCATCCCGCAGCCCATGTTCGCGTCGCCCGGTCCCATGTCCGAGCCACCCCGGCCGGAACCAGCGTCGGTCGCGCCGTCCGGGTCATCCTCGTCCCCGCATGCGGATCCAAGGAGGCCTAGGCCAGTCGAGAGCACTAGAACGACGAGTCTTTGGTCTGAGGTTCGAAGAAGATTCGATGCCTTCATGCCGCTGCCGTACCGGACAGGACGACGGCGAAGCAATGGTTTGGGGCATCCTCGACCGATGAGCTTGGCAAAATGAGAGGCCTCCGCCTCACCTCTGGCCACCGGGACGTTCTTCGGGCTCGGACTGGACAGCCATGTCCTTTCAATGGAATCAAGATGAAGTGTAGTCCGTGCCCCGTTCGCTACCCTGCAGACACTTTGCCTTCATCCTGTGACGAGGGTTCGCGACAAACTGGGGTCTAGAAGGGCGAGATGGGTGCCCTGGCTCTGGGGTTTCGAGTGAACTCCGGTCCCAAGGGCCCTGATGGCGTTCGATCTTAGAGCTTCACACTTGTCGAGCACGAACGTCGCCTGATCGTCGCAGAACTTCACAAGCATTGGATCGAACGTGCGCCCGTCGTGGCTGCGGGCCCATGCCCGGGCCGTCGACCCCGACGCAGTTTCGCGTCGGGAACAGGAGGATTCAAATGAACCGCAGACTGACTTGGACTTCACTCATCACCCTTTCCTTCGGCCTGGCAGCGAGCGCCCTGGCGACCGATGCCGCCACGAGCCCTGGCAACAGCAGAAACGACCTGGAGATCGGCAACGTGGTCTTCTTCCATCCCGATGGTTCGGCCCTTCAACAGTGGAACGCGGCACGGATGTACTGGCAGGGCCCGGACGAAGAGCTTCATTGGGATCGCCTGCCCTGGATGGCCGTTTACCGGGGCCACACGGCGGACCGCTTGACCGGTACGTCGAATGGCGGGGCCACCACCCACGCCTTCGGCTTCAAGGTGGTGGGCGCCAACTCCTACGGAACCGACGACGGCCGTGACATCCTGTCCCTTTCTAGCTACCCGGGGTCGATTTCGCGAGAGGCCGCCAACGCGGGCCATCCGACCGGTCTCGTGAACGATGGCGACATCGCCGGTGAACCTGGGACCGGTGCCTTCTTCTCCGAGACGGACACGCGGGGAGAGCCCGAGTTTCAGTCCCTCCAGCTCCTGGGCGGCAGGCCTGGCTTCAACGGCTTCGCCGGAGATCCGCAGCTGGATCCCGACATTACGGATGGTGAAGAGGATCCCGTCGTCATCCTGGGTGGAGGCGAGCGCTTCTTCCTTCCCGTGGGAACGCCCCACTGTGGAACCAAGAGGCTGACCCTCAGCAAGCGACGTCTCGACTGCTTCGTCCACTTCGACGCAATTGGGGCAGCCGAAGACGTGCGTGACGGCGCCAACCCGTCGGACGCCATCGCCGACAACGGCCCCCGTCGTATCGATGGTCGGAATCTCCTCGAGGAAGCTGAGAACGACGGCTACCTCGTGATTCGTACCCGTCGCCAGTACCAGCAGCTTCTGAGAAGCCTTCGCCAGTTCCCCAACTATGCGCCCAAGGTCCTGGGCGTCTTTGCCGCCGACGACATCTTCAACGATCAGCCTGAGGAGCGGGTGCGGGCGGCAGGTCTGGTCCGCAGTCCGAGCACACCTCTGCCCCCCGAGGTTGGTCAGCTCCCGGCGCCTCTGGCCCTCAGCAAGATCGGAGATCTGGTCATTTGGGGAACGCCAGCCGGCCCCTGGGGACCGGACGCCGACCCCATGGCCTTCGATACACCCAACTCCGTGAATCCTCCCACGGTCGCTGAGCTTACGAAGGTGGCGCTCATCATCTTGGACCGTCGTTCCCGTGGTGTGAGTCTTCCTTTTCATCTCGTGGTCGAGACGGAGTCGACCGACAACCTTCCCAACAATACGAACGCCGTAGGGACTCTTCGAGCACTCAAGCGGTCCGACAACGTCATTCGCGAGTACCGGCGCTTCAGCCAGGGGCGTGGAGTCCATGACTCGGCGGCCTATGGATTTCCGACCCTCATGGTCACCGCGGCCGACAGCGATGGTGGTGCCATGCAGGTCTTGTCTCTTAACCGTTCCAGCGACGAGGACGCCGACGTGGGAGTCGTGGCCGCCAACCGAACTGAGCTTCCGGGCGAGATCATCCTCCCCAACCCGCTCGACGGCCTGGGGGGTCGAGAGAGCTTTGCCCCCTTCCAAGCTGAGCCGGATGCCGTGTTTCAGTTTCGGCCGATTCCGAACGGAGACGGGGATATCACCGGGCAGATCGCCGTCCAGCGGCTGCGTTTCGCCGTGAGCTGGCCCTCCAGCGCCGACGTTGCGGGCGGGATCATCTCGCGAGCGGAAGGGCCGAATGCCTCTCTGCTTCAGACCCGCTTCTCACGACGTTTCGACAGTACCGACGTCTACCGAATTCAGTATGCGACTCTGTTCGGTCGTCTTCTTCGAAGCGCTAAAGGTGAGCTGGCGCCCACTCGCTGATTCGACGGGGCTTCGGAGCAGACTCGCCTGTTCCGAAGCCCGGTCTGGGTCTCCGGTTGAACTTCGACTGAGGCCTCAGTCGAGACTGAAGATGTTGATTGCTTGGCCCTCGGTACTGAAGGCGAGGGCGCCACTCACCGTCTCCACGTCGACCTCGTAGACCTCCGTGCTCTGAAAGCTCTGTGAGGTCGTGAGAAGGAGTCTACCGTCGAGATCGAGGGCTCGGGGTATCCGGGTGAATGGGAGGCCGGCGATCTCGGTCCCGCTCGGGGTGTCCGCTCCGTAATCGATGAGCCAGGCCCGCCGGACGGGATCCAGGGCAACCGAAGTTGGGTCATTGGGGTCAACGAGCTCGGGGTAGAGCGCAAAGGTGAGCACCTGCCCGTCTCCGACGTAGGCAGCGCCAGATGTACCCCGCCCTTCGACGAAGGGTGCCATGTCGAACAGAAAGTCGTCGAACGCCGTCGAGTTGGGAGGAATGCGGACGAGGCAGCTCGCGAGGTCGGGGCGAAGTGTGTTGAAGCCGCCATCGCCCTGGACGTAGAGGAAGCCGTCCTCATCCACGTAGGCCTGAGTCGGAAAGGCGCAGCGCGTGTCCCGAACGATCTCGGCCAAGGTAAAGGAGCCCAGGTCCACGATACCCACCGTGATCTCGGGGAAGATCTCGAGGCCGAAGCGATAGGCTACGACTAGGAATAGCGTTCCGTCGCGCACGATCATGTTGACCGTCTCGACGTTGAAGTCCAGGGGTAGGAGCTCGGAGATCGAGGTCTGTCGCGTAATCCTCATCTGGCTGGGATCGAACTCGACGAGAAGCGGCTCTTCCAAGCCGAAGGAGACAGCGGTGGTTGAGTCGAAGTAGCGCGTAATGCCGGCTCGCTGAAGGCCCAGGGCGGAGAAGTTGATCGTTTCGTGCTCGCGGAAGTCGTCGACACCACAGTTGCGAAAGCGCGTGATCCGTGGAGCTTCGAGGCTCTCGACGAAGACGTCCCCGTCCAAAGTCGAGAAGCGCTGCTGGCCCGAGAACTCCCGGGCTTCAGCAACGCTCACCGTGCCGCTGGGAAGGGCTGTAAGCCCCTCCAGGTAGGACGCGCTCGTCGTACCGTCAGGCTGCCGGATTCGAAGGCCAAATCCCACCTGGCTCGCTGGTTCGCAGGGACTCTGGTCGTTCACCTCTGAACCGCAGCTCCACTGCGCTAGGGCGGCCGAGACGGTGGTAGCGATCAGCCATCCATTTCTCATCGTCCGGCACACTAGTAGAAGACGCTCGCTTTGAAGAAGAAAGAACGTCCAGGTTGAGGCACACGATAGAAGTCGAATAGGTCTTGGTTGGCAAGGTTGCGAGCCTCCAAGTTGAAGGCCACTCTGAGGGGGGAGCTGGCGAAGGAGAGGGCATCGTAGGTGATGCCGAGGTCGTTGGCGAACTGGGCAGGGATGATGATCTTGCTCTCTTCGTCACCATCTCTCTCAAAGAAAAGCGGGAAGTCGTCGACCCATCGGCTTCTCCAGTAGACTTCGAGAGCATCCTGGCCGCCGAAGACGTCAAACGCTCGACCGGTGACGATGAAGGTGCCAAAGAGCACGGGACGGTTGGGGAGCTGGTCGCCACGATTGCGTGCGAAGTCACCTTCTCGAGACTGATTGACGGCTCGCTCCCAGCTGAAGCTGGCGACGAAGTCCAGATGTCGTCGAAAGAGCTGAGCGTGAAGATTACCCGAAGCTCCGTGAACGAAGACGCCATCCACGTTGCGAGTGCTTGCCGTCAGGCCTTCGGGCTCGAGGAAGATCTGGTCGGAGACGCTTCGAACGAAGCCGCCCACGTCCGCGTCTAGGTCGAGCGAGGGCGTGACGGGGAGAGGTCGCACTCTCAGGATGACGTTGCCGTTGTGACTGCGCTCGGGCTCGAGTTCAGGGTTGGCAGATACCAGCCTCCCGTCGCCCAGTAGTTCATCCGAGTCAGGCAGTCGAATCGCCCACTCGTAGGACAAGCTCAAGCTGAGCGAATCTACGAGCTCGAACTCGATGGTCGCCCCGGCTCCGGGCCTGAGCCGGAGCTCGTCGACGGGCTCAGCTTCGAGGTCAACGATGGCATTACTCGCCTGAATGGACTGAAGGTAGAGCTTTCCGAAGACCACGCTCTCGACCCGCCGATTCAGCCATTCGCGTCGCCAATCCAAGCCAGTCACGAATTCGGCCAAGGTGGCGCTGTCTCTGGGGTCATTGACGAACTGACCCGAGCGCCGAAGCCATTTGGGCGCCAGGCTGAAGGTGAACAGGTCCTCTCCGAAATCCGCCGAGATGTTGGTGCGGGCTTCGAGCTGCAGGTCGCGAAGCATCGTCTCCGCGCCCCGCGTCAGTTCGCCCGGTGCGCTGTCGCTGGACACGATAGTGCCAAGGGCATCGTAGACCCTGGTGGATACGTCACGGAAGTCGATGGTGCGGCGAGAGAAGGCGGTCCATATCTCAATGAGGAGCCACGGTGCGACATCGCCGAACTGGGCGCGAGCCAAGCCGCCGACGGTATCTTCTCCGGAGGTGGCTTCCCCAGCGACGGTGGAGATCAGCGTTACACCGTTCTGTAGGTCGTCGTCGAATCCGGTCGAGAAGGCTCGAAGAGAAATGCGTGTGCCCGGCGAAGCGCGATAAGAGAGATTGGCGGCTCCCCCGTAGCCAAGGAAGCCGTCGTTGAATTGGGGGGCCGTGATCTCCATCTCTTCGCCGGTCAAGTCACCCTGCCTTACGGTAAAGTCATAGCTATTGGCCGACCCGTCCACGAAGCCCTCCAGACCCAGAGTCAACGCGTCGCTTCCCAAGGGCGTGCCGACGGCCGCCGTTCCTTGATGGCTGTTGAAGGAACCCAGGCGATAGCTCGCCTCGGCGTAGGCGTCTTGGCGGGTGCGACTGACGAAGTCGATGGCACCGCCGAGCGCATCGGTGCCGAAGCCGACCGGCACCACGCCCCGGTAGACGTCGATTCGGTCGAGGAGCGAGAGGGGGAGGGCAGTGGGGGCGTAGTCGAAGCCTGCGATCTCCGACGGCACACCGTCGACGAAGGTCCGCACCCTCCGTCCACTGAGCCCGTCCAGCGAGACGTCTCGGCGAGCCCCCACCCCACCCCGTGAGCGAGTGTTGATGCCTCGTACGCGCTCCAAGACGTCGGAGGTGTCGGTGGCTCGAGCATCGAGGGTGCGGACCTCCAAGCTCGTCGTCGGGTAGGACGATTCGAGCTTGGAGCTCTTTTCCCGTTTCCCTTTGACCACGACCCGGTCCATAGTCGCCGTGCTCGAATTCACGACCAGATCCGATTCAGCGGCCAAGACGAGGAGCAGGGCGAAGACCTGCGACACTCGGGCGCTCTACTGAAAATGAGTTGCAATCGCAACACATGTGAAATCAGCCCAAATGGAGCGCTGAAGGTCTCGCTTCAAACGCTTCGGGCCGCGTCTACAGAGGCCCAGGCGCCGGACGTTTCCTATTGCGAGGTTGGAGCGGAGGCCTTCGCCGAAACGAATGGCGACTTCACAGCGGCGTCTTGTACGGAACGAGGCTTCGCCGGGACTCCGGAAGCGTCTCATCTTCAGTCGGCCAGGTTCGACCTCTCCTTCGGAAGGCTGAAGCGAGGCACAAGGGCGAATGGGACTCGTCGACGGACGTCCGGGCGTCCGGGGCAAATTTGGCCGCCAGGCCGACCTGTTCACTGATGCTCAGCCCGGAACGCTTATGTTTGTTGACTCTGCGAACCAATCTCAATTAGCCGGCCCGCTAGGATGGGTGCCTTCCTTCTCAAGCTCATGGCTCTACAGGCGCTCTTTGTCGGATGTCTCGTCACCTACGGGTCTTCTCAAAGACAGTATTTCTTCGTCCGGACCCTCCCCGCGAAGCTGGCTTGGATCTTCTTCATTCTTGCCACGACCGGTGCGCTCCTTCTGCTCCTCACGGTCTACGACCCCATCACGGCGGGGGTGTATGTGCTGGCCGCCATCATGGTCGACTGGACCTTCGTCATTTTGGCCAGCCCTCACTTTTCCATGCAGCAGGGACTGCTTGCTTGCGGCGGCCTCCTCATGACGCTCACCGCATACTTGGGCTGACGGAGCCATGTGGACGCGAACTCTAGTCGGACTCGTCCTTGGGTTGCTGCTATCATTCAGCTTCGCTCTGAATCTCATGCTGGTCGTGCCCGTGCCCCGCCCGGTCGGGATGGTGGTGGCCTTCATCGGGGGCTTTCTGGTTTTGGCAGGCGTTCAAACATGGGCCTACTGCGCCCCGGAATTCCCTCGGCTATTGCGATGGGTGGTTTTGACCCTCGGGATCACTTTCGGATTGAACGCCTGGGCGTACTTGGGATCGATGTCGTGAAAGCCAAGACCATCAAGAACGCGGTGGAGGCCCACGGTTGGGTCGGCGTCATCCTATCCGTACCCCTCTTCATCGTTTTTTGGGCGGGGGCGCTGACCTTGTTCTTTCCCGAGGTTTCGCTCTGGTCGAACTTGCCGCTGCGCTCCGTCGAAGCATCGGTCCAAGACAGTCCCCCGCCGAGCCTGTCGAGCTTGGTCGAGGCCCAGTTGAGAACGGTCGACGCCGACACCAAGAAGCCTATTTTCCTCAGCCTTCCGGGAGCCCACTCGCCCTTCGTCGAACTCAGTGTCCCCATCGTGGAAGACCTCGAAGAGGAAGGGCGGGCTGAGTTTCTGGTCGATCCTCAGACGGGCGAGACTATCTCTCGAGGACACCCCTTCGAGCTGGCGAGCTTCCTCTATGCCCTGCACTACAATCTCAAGCTGCCCCAAGGTGCCTACATCGTCGGCCTGATCACCCTGTTCTTCCTGGTCTTACTCATGACGGGGCTCGTCATTCAGTTGAAGAATCTACTCAACCATTTCTTTCTCTACCGCCACGACAAGGGGCAACGAATGAGAGCCTACGACATCCACACCGTCGCAGGTGTCGTCACTGGGCCCTTCGCGCTCATGTACGCCCTCACCGGTTTGATGTTCAACCTGAACGTTCTCTTCTACTTCCCTGCCCTGAAGGTGGTGTACGAGGACGACCAGGTCGCACTCATGAAGGACGCTGGGTTTCCGCGTCTTCAGGTCGAGCCAGCAGGTGTTGCAGCGGAGATGCCAGCCTTGGAGCCCCTGATCGCCCGGGTCGAGGCCGTGCATGAAGCAGAGGTGTCGGCGCTGTCCTTCATGGCCTTCGGCGACGAGAACGCAGTCATCCGATTCTCTGGAATGAAGGACGGCTTCGGCAAGCGTCTCGACGTACGGTACGAGGTGGCCTCCCAGAGCTTCCCGGAGGCCCTCAACGCGGGGTCCGAAACGGCCTTCAGCGGCATCGTCATGCCCCTCTTCATGGCTCACATGGGCCAGTTCGGCGGCCCCGGGGTTCGCTTCTTGCTCTTCCTGCTGGCCTGGGGTGTCTGCGGGCTGATCCTGGCCGGGAACGTTCTCTGGCTCGTGAAGAGAGAGAAGCAGCTTTCGAGCTACCCCTGGAGCCACGGACTCGTCCGTGGGCTCACGCTCGGTGCCTGTACGGGGACCATCGTAGCGACGGCAGCCGCCTTCGTGTTCGAGCGGAGTCTGCCCGCTAGCCTGGAGGGGCGAGTTTGGATGGTGCAGTTCACGTTCGGCCTGGTCCTGCTTGCGTCCACTCTGACCGGCTTTGCGGTGACGAGCGTTCGCCGCTTCCTGGCGTGGTCGGCGATCTCGACGGCCGGTCTTCTGGCCTGGGTCTTCCTTTGGGACCTGTACGTGTACGGCCGCTCGATTGTCGTTCTTTGGCAGGCGGGAGAGACCGCCAGCGGCGCGGTGACGCTGGGCCTACTCGTCAGCGCTGCTTTTTTTGCCTGGCTGGGTTCGAGAATTCTCGCCCTGGGCGCCGACCAAGCTCGAACGAAGGCTGGCTTCTCCACCGGCGCGACCCAAACGAGTCCCTGAAGCGGTTCGGTGGTACAGCCGAGAGGGATAGCGCCTCGCGAGGAAGGCAACGCCTCCTAGACCCTCGCAAGGGTTGTTCTCAGGCAACCATACTTCCGTTCGTCCAAGCTACGTTCGGCCAAGCTCCGACTCGACGGGGCTCGGTCGAGGGTTGAGGGGCCATCGGGAGGACGTCAGACGCCCACCAGGGTTAAACCTATCCGTGGGCTCTCAGAAAGGTGCGTTCGCTCCGCTTAGATCGGTTGACAAGAATGAGAATCAATCTCAAAAAGAAGTGGTCGTCGGCGTCGTCCTGAACTGAAATCGTTCCTCGTCATTCAACAAAGCCATGTGGGGCGGCGTCGACGAAGCTTTCCCCCTCCCCCCCAATCCCCCTTTGACCATCGCGCTTGGCTCAGCCATTCGAGACCCGGCATATTGGAGGAGTGGCAGGAGTATTTTTGCTCGCCTATCTCCTGCCGGCCACCCACGCGCTCGGTCTTTCCATGGGCGGCGGGTGGAGCTGGTTTCCGGTCGCCTTCATCTTCGTCATCACGCCCGTGCTGGACGGGCTCTTGGGGCAAGACGAGAGCAATCCAGAGCCCCGTCGGCGGTGGCTCTACGACCTTTGCCTATGGGCCTGGGTCCCGGTTCAGAGCAGTCTTCTGATTTGGACGCTCGGTCGGGTCGGCGCCGGAACGGGGTCTGGTCTGGAGCTGGGGGGCTGGGTCTTTTCTATGGGTCTCGTCGCGGGGGCGGGGGGCATCACGGTGGCCCACGAGTTGATGCATCGGCCCCGCCAAGGGGAGCGAGCCTTGGCCGAGATCCTGATGACCCTCGTCAGCTACCCCCACTTCTGCGTCGAGCACGTCTTTGGTCACCATCGCAACGTGGCGACCCCGCTCGACCCCGCTACGGCGCGGTCCGGAGAGAGCGTCTACCGATTCCTTCCCCGAACCCTCAGGGGCGGATTCATGAGCTTTTGGAGAATCGAAGCGGACAGGGTGCGCAAGCACGGCCGAAGGGGCTGGGCCGACGCCCGGATCCGCTACGCGCTCCTCCTTGTCTTTGCCTACGTCGGTGTGGCGGCAGGCTTCGGCGCGACCGGCGTCCTCGTCTTCGCGGCCCAAGGCGTCGTCGCGGTCCTCCTGCTCGAGATCATCAACTACGTCGAGCACTACGGTTTGCTCCGGACGACCCTCGGCGAGGCCGATGGTCGTTGGGAGCGGGTCAGGCCCCATCACTCTTGGAACAGCAGCCATCGCCTCACCAACGCCTATTTGTTCCACCTGCCTCGACACGCCGACCATCATGCGGTGGCCAGCCGGCCCTATCACCTCCTTCGACACGAGCCCGAAGGCCCTCAGCTGCCCGCAGGCTACGCAACCATGGTGCTGGTGGCGCTGTTGCCGCCGCTTTGGTTTCACCTGATGGATCCCAGAGTGGCCCGGGCGGTCGTCGAGCGTGGACAAGCTCAGGGTACCTGATAGCCTCCCGGCGTCGTGAAGCGAGCTTCATTCCGTCTCGACCACCTCGCACAGCTCGAGGCGGAGGGCATCTACGTGCTCCGGGAGGTAGCCGCTCAGTTCGAGCGACCGGTGATCCTCTTCTCGGGTGGCAAGGACTCGATGGTCGTGGTCCATCTGGCCCGCAAGGCTTTCTGGCCTGCGAAGATCCCTTTCCCCCTCGTCCACGTCGACACAGGTCATAACTTTGACGAGACGATCCAGTTCCGGGACAGGCTGGTGAAAGACATGGGGGCTGAGCTCATCGTGGGTAGCGTTCAAGGCTCCATCGACCAGGGCCGGGTCAAGGAGGAAGAAGGACCTTTGGCCAGCCGCAACTGGCTTCAGTCGGTGACGCTCCTGGACACCATCGAGGCCAACGACATCGACTGCGCCATTGGCGGTGCCCGTCGAGATGAGGAGAAGGCCCGAGCCAAGGAGCGCTTCTTTTCGCACCGAGACGCTTTTGGTCAGTGGGAGCCCAAGAATCAGCGTCCTGAGCTATGGAATCTCTTCAATGGACGAAAAGCTCAGGGCGAACACTTTCGCGTCTTCCCCCTCAGCAACTGGACCGAGATGGACGTGTGGATGTACGTCAAACAGGAGCAGATCCCGCTGCCGTCCCTCTACTTCGCCCATGAGCGAGAGGTGGTGGAACGAAAAGGGCTGCTGTACGCCGTGACGGATTTCCTTCAGGTCCAGCCCGGTGAGACATCTCAACACCGGATGGTTCGCTTCCGCACCGTCGGCGACGTCAGCTGCACCGGTGCCATCGAGTCGATGGCCGGCGATCTCGACGCGGTGATCGAGGAGGTGTCGGTAGCCCGCGTGACCGAGCGAGGAGGTCGAGCCGACGACAAGCGGAGCGAGACGGCCATGGAGGATCGAAAGCGCGAGGGCTACTTCTGATGGACCTGTTGCGATTCTCGACCGCGGGGAGCGTCGACGATGGGAAGAGCACGCTCATCGGCCGCTTGCTCATGGACACGAAGAACCTCTTCGAAGACCAACTGGAGGCGGTCGAAAAGGCCAGTCGTCGGAGAGGTCAAGACGCGGCCGACCTCGCCCTCCTGACCGACGGTCTCAAGGCTGAGCGGGAGCAGGGCATCACCATCGACGTCGCCTACCGCTACTTCGCTACTCCGAAGCGAAAGTTCATCATCGCCGATACGCCGGGGCACACTCAGTACACCCGCAACATGGTGACGGGGGCCTCGACGGCCAGTCTCGCCGTCGTGCTGGTGGACGCACGAAAAGGGGTCGTCGAGCAGACCTGTCGCCATGCCTTCATCTCTTCCCTGCTCGGCATCCAGCACATCATCCTGGCCGTGAACAAGATGGACCTGGTCGACCACGAAGAGGCGCGCTTCGCCGCCATCGTAGACGAGTTCGAGGCCTTCGCCTCCCGTCTCGACGTGGCTCAGATCGACTACATACCGATCTCGGCCCTCTTGGGCGACAACGTCGCCCATCGCTCCACGAAGATGGACTGGTACCAAGGTCCCACCCTCCTCCATCAGCTGGAGACGGTCCGAGTCACCGGCACCTCGAACACCGTGGACGCTCGATGCGCGGTTCAGTACGTCGTCCGGCCCCAGACCACCGAGCACCACGACTTCCGAGGCTACGCTGGTGCGGTCATCGGGGGCGCTTTTCGCCCGGGTGACGAAGTCTTGGTCTTGCCTTCCGGCTTCGAGAGCAAGGTCGAGAGCATCTACGTTGGTGAGGATCGGGTGGAAGAGAGCTTCGCCCCGATGTCCGTCACGATGACCTTGTCCGACGACATCGACATCAGCCGAGGCGACATGATCTGCAAGCCGGGCAACCAACCAAGCCTTGGTCAAGATCTCGATGTGATGCTCTGCTGGTTCTCGAGCCAGGCAAAGATGAAGGCAGGCTCCAAGTATCTCGTCCGCCACACCTCCAGAGAAGCCCAGTGCATCGTCCACTCCATCGAGTACCGAGTAGACGTGAACACGCTCCACCGTCAGGAGGATGTGGAGGCCCTGACCATGAACGACGTAGCCCGGGCCAAGCTGCGCGTCAGTCGGCCCCTGGCCTTCGACCCCTACCGCCGCAATAGGACGACGGGCGCCATCGTTCTCATCGATCCCTTCAGCCACGATACGGTGGCGGCGGGCATGATACGAGGCTAGCGATCACTACACTAGGCTACGGGTGCGCCCTCGATGGCCGCCGCGATCTCGTCGAGCTCGGTCGGCTTCGTGAAGACCTTGATGCTTCCGAGTTCCGCCAGCCCCTCCGAAACCTGGTCGGGAGGCAATCCGGTGAGGACGATGGCCTGGATTGACGGATTCATGGCCTGCAGCCTTCCAATCAAGGCCGCCGCGCTCATGTCGCCCAGGCGGTAGTCCGTCAGCAAGACTTCTGGGCGAAACTGGCCGGCCACCTGCTCGGCCTCGCCCCCTGAATGTGCCGTGGCCACGGGGTGTCCTCGGTCGCTGAGGAACATCTCGATGACCGTCGCCGAGAGAGGCTCATCGTCTACGATGAGGACGCGCTTCACAGTCGCGGCACGGTAGCGAATTCGCACTCGGTCGCCAAGGAATGCCTCGTTCCCCGGGCATTCCGATGCTGCTAAGAGCCGCCCATGAGACGGGTCCTGTTGTGCGCGCTGCTGAGTGGCTGCGTATCCTCCTCGCCCGGCGCTCTCCCTCCGATAAAGGGCCCTGCCCAAGCGCGGAGCGCCGACGCCGACGTTCTGGAGCCTCTTCGACCAGCATCTGGTCGTTTTGCCCTGGTCGGGGGCACGATCCTCGATGGATTGGGCGGAAGGATCGAGGGTGGAACGGTCCTCGTCGAAGACGGACGCATCACCGCGGTGGGACCCGAGGTCGATGTTCCGTCTGAAATGCGCACCTACGATGCACGGGGTCAGTTCATCACGCCCGGTATCGTCGACACCCACTCCCACATGGGCGTCTACCCAGTCCCCTTCGTGCCCGCCCACGCCGACGGCAACGAATTGACCGATCCGACCACCCCCTACGTCTTTTCGGAGCACGCTTTCTGGCCTCAAGACCCCGCTTTGCAGGCGGCGGTGATCGGCGGGGTGACCACGATTCAGGTGCTCCCCGGGAGCGGGAACGTGATCGGCGGACGCTCGGTGGTGCTGAAGTTGCGCCCCCGGCGGGCGGCTCGGGCGATGCGTTTCCCTGGCGCGCCCTTCGGGCTGAAGATGGCCTGCGGAGAGAATCCGAAGCGGGTCTACGGGGAAAAAGGCCGGCAGCCCGGAAGCCGCATGGGCAACATCTACAAGCTACGCCAAGCCTTCATCGAAGCACAGGCCTATCGACGAGCCCAACGGGAATACGAGGACGAGTTCGAAGCCTGGAAGAAGAAGCACGACGCCGCGGCCGAAGACCCCAAGGCCCCCAGACCGGGCGAAGAGCCCAAGAGTCCGAAGCGCGACCTGGGCAAAGAGACTCTGGCCCAAGTCCTGGAAGGCGACATTCGGGTCCACATTCACTGCTACCGCGCGGACGAGATGCTGCAGATGATCGCGCTTGGTGACGAACTCGGCTACCAGGTGACGGCCTTTCACCACGCCGTGGAGGCCTACAAGATCGCCGATGTCCTCGCCGAGCGCGGCATTCATGCTGCAGTCTGGGCCGACTGGTGGGGATTCAAGGTCGAGGCCTATGACAGCACTGAGGCCAATGCAGCCATTCTCTCCAAGCTGGGTGGGAAGCCTAACATCCACAGCGACAGCCCGATCGGAGTTCAGCGTCTCAATCAGGAGGCGGCCAAGGCCATGGCCGCGGGCCGACATCATGGTCTGGAGACCGGCCCCGCCGAGGCCATTCAGTGGCTCACCAAGAACCCGGCCGAGGCCTTGGGGGTGCTGGAACAAACCGGGACCCTGGAGGTGGGGAAAATGGCCGACATCGTGAGCTGGGACGCCGACCCCTTTTCGATTTACGCGAAGACGACGCGCGTCTTCATCGATGGCGAGCTCGTCTTCGATCGAGGGCGGTCCGACGAACGTTGGAGCGACTTCCTGGTCGGCAGCGAGGTAGAGGAGGACGCGCCATGATCGAAGTCTTGTTGCTGCTGCCCGCCATCGATCTCGTCTTCGTAGACTGTGAAATCCGCACCGTCTGCTGTGCCGACGTCCCCCGAGGTAGCGTGCTCGTCTCCGACGGCGTGATCAAAGAAGTCGGCGACATCGTGCCGCCGGAGGGTGCGGAGCTCATTCGCTGTCAGCAAGGCGACGTGCTGACGCCCGGCCTTATCGAGGCCGATTCGACCCTCGGGCTCTCCGAGATACTGCTCGAGCCGCTCTCCAACGATGCGGTGCCCGCCCTGGCGCAGCCCATTCGGGCCCACTTGGACCCGAGGGACGCCTTGGATCCTCGATCTACCCTGGTCGGCGTTGCACGAAGCCACGGGGTCACCTCGGTCGTCACCATGCCCTCCGGTGGGGTGGTGGAAGGAAGAGCGGTGTGGATGGACCTCGTCGACGAACGAAGTCGCTACATCGACACGGCCTACGGCGAGCCCTCGGCCCTGTCGGCTCACGCGGGCCAACAGGGCGGTCAAGCCTACGGCATGTCTCGGCTGAGCGCTTTCGGGGTGCTCCGGAACTTCTTCGAGGACGTGGTCTACTACCGCCGAAACAAGACCGCCTTCCTCCGAAACGACGTCTACCAGACCGTCGTGTCACGGCCTGATCTCGACGCGGCCGTCCCGGTGACGACGGGTGACATGCCTCTATTGGTCGAGGCTCACCGAGCGGCCGACATCACCCGGGTGCTGAACTGGGCCAACGAAGCGAAGATCGAGCTCATCCTGGTCGGCGCGAGCGAGGGCCACCTCGTGGCGGAGGAGATTGCCCTTGCGGAGGTGCCCGTCGTCGTTCACCCCTTCGAGAACCTGCCGGCCCAGTTCGAGCGTCGGCAGGTCCGAACCGACAACGCGGCCCGGCTGGAAGCCGCGGGCGTACGGGTCATGATAGCGACTCGCTCCGCCCACAACGCGGGCAACCTTCGCTTCGTGGTTGGCAACGCCATCCGTGCGGGCTTTCCCGAGGCGCGGGCTCTGGAAGCCGTCACGGCCCGTGTGGCCGAAGCGTACGGCCAGGAGGCTCTCGGGGTGGTCCAGGCGGGGGCCAGGGCGGACTTGGTGCTCTGGTCCGGTGACCCTTTCCAGCCCTCTACGGAGGCCAAGCTGGTTCTCATCCGAGGTGAGCGACAGACGACCGACAACCGGCAGCGAAGATTGGCCGAGCGCTACATCGAGAGGCTCGAAGCTCGTTGAAGTCAAAATTCGACATTTCGGCCGGCTGAGGGCTCAATCGGGGCCCGTGGGTGCGCTCGTCTGGAGTGAGTTCGAGCCTCGTCTCGGCCTTCTGCAGGGACTCCTTCAGGGGCGTCGCGTCTTGGAGGTCGGGACCCGAGATGCGAGGAGCTTGCTCCGCCTTCTCGAGCTAGGCGCTTCGGCCGTGGTGGGGACGAATCCCAAGCCGGCCGAGGTGCTGAACCGAGACGCGCTCCCGCGTCGAATCGATCTGCTCGGCATGGACCGAGGACGACTCGACTTCGAGGACGGTCGCTTCGGTGCGGTGGTGGTCGCCGACCTCGCTCGAGAGCAGAGCGCCAGTTCTCGCTTCATCCCCGAACTGCGGCGGGTTCTGGCCAGCGAAGGCATAGGGTTGCTCGTCTTCGAGGCCGAGGGCGGAACCTGGTCGGGGCTGCTCGATGACCCGGCCCGCCTGTCCTCGCCGGAGGCGCTCATTCGAGAGGTTCGGAGCAGTTTTCCCGAGCCGCGTTTCTACGCCCAAACGCCTTTCGCCGGGGTCGCCATTCGCCCGCAGGAGGAGGCGCCCTTCTCGGGCGGGATCAGTCTCGACCCCCGCCGGGAGCCTGATCCGCCCAGTCACCTAATAGCCCTCGTTGGACGGGTTCCGACCGAGGGTCGGGAACATACTCTCGTCGAAGTGGGCTTTGACCAAGTTCGAGCCCAGAACGAGCGGCTCAAGGCCCGGGCCGATGCCGACCGGGAGCGCTTGGCGGGGGCCTTGGGTCGGGTCCAGCGTGCGCTTTCGAAACGGGACGCCACTTTGGAGGAGATCCAGAGGCGACTTCCGCGCATCCGGGCCGCCCTCCACGATCGAAGCGCGCTCCCGGCGCCGACAGTGTTGGAGAGAGGAGGCGAGGAAGAGGCAGAACCGCTTCGGGCTCGGATTCGGGACCTGGAGGCCGAGCTCGAAGCGGCTCGTTCGGCCCCCCCCTCGACCTGGTATGGCAGCTCGCTGGAGCCTACGCGCTGGGAGGAGGCTCCTTCCATCGACGAGCGGCTTCTCGATCGAGAGCGGGAGCTCGACACCCTCCGAAGCGAACTGGAGCATCTGAGGGCTGACTGGTCCGAGGCTCATCGACGGGCGCGGCAGCTCGAGGAACACGGCATCGAACAGGCGGCGACCCACGAAGCGCGGATTGCGGCCGAGCGCTTGGAGCGAGAGGCCTTGGCCGAACGTCATCAAGCCTTGGAGCGAGAGCGCGAAGCGCTCCAGCAGGCGCTGGACGAGCCGGGTCATGGCTCCGAGGCCGAAGAGCGCCTCAGCGCGATGGCTGAGTCATCACGCTGGGAGCAGGCGAGGCTTCAGCGGGCTCTGGACGAGGCGCACGCGGAAATTCAGATGCTTACGGCCAAGAATCTGGCCTTGTCCGAAGCTTCGAAGAGCTCTCGAGAGGTCGAGCAAGCGCGGGACGGAGATCGCCGAGCGCTAGAGCTCACCGCCAGCCACCTTGCGCAGGAGGTCGAGACCCTTCGAGCCCGCAACCAAGCCCTGCGCGAGGAGCGGGACGCGCTCGCTCGGACCTCCGAGCTCCTGTTGGAGGAGCGAGATCAAGCGACGGCCTCGATCGAGCAGGTCCAGGGTGCCCTCGCCGAGCTGGAGCGACAGAGCGAGATTCATACCCAGGAGCAGGCCCAATCTCAGGAAGCTCTGGTTCAGGAGCAGGAAGCCCGCGCGGCCCTCGAGGCGTCCCGTGCTGAGGATCGGGCCCAGGCCCTCCGAAGAGAAGACGAACTCCAGGTGAAGCTTGCGGCCACGGAGGCTGAGCTCGAGGCAGCGACCACCCGCGTGCGTGATCTGGACGGTCAGGTCGCTGATTGGGCAGGGCGGCTGAAGGCGACGGAGGACGCCCAGACCGTGGTTCGAGCGATGGAGGTCCAGGTCGTCGAGGCGCTGCGCGCGACTTCCGAGGCCCAGCAGGAGCGACGGGTCGTCGAGGAGCGTCTCCAGGCCCTCGACGAGAGTCGCTTCGAGCTCGAGCAGCAGCTTGCCACCGCCCTTTCCGAGAGGGCGCGAGCCGAGGCCGAAGCCGTCGAAGCACGGAACGATCGCGCCACTCGGGCTACGGAAGGTCTGCGGGAAGATGCCGAACTCGTCCGGTTGAGAGGAGAGCTCGGGCGCAGGCTGTCCCAGGTTCGTCAGCTCCAGGCCGAGCGGGACGAGGCGGTCGCAGGTCGGGATGTGGCCCTCGTCGAAGCTGCACGGCTGGCCCAGCAGCCGCCCCCCCCTCCACCGGCGCCTGAGCCGCCGGACCCCATGCTGGCCATACGTATGGAGGGACAGGCCCGAAGCCTGGAGGCTGCTCGTGTCGAGCTCGATCTGGAGCGGGAGGCGAGAGCGCGGTCCGAGCTCGCGGGGGTTCGACTTGCCCAAGCCTTAGATCGCCAGGTCGAAGCCCGTGTGGCTTTGGAAGACGAGTTGGAGGCAGCCGAGCTTCGAGCCCTGACCATCGTCGCGGGGCCCATCAAAGTCGACGACGGTCGAATCGAGGACCTGGAGCTGCGGGTTCGCGAGCTGGAGAGCGAGCTCGAAACGAGCGCTCGGCGGTACGGCGCATGGGAGAGTCTCGCCCAACAGCTCGAGGCCGCCTCGGGCGCTCGAGAGGAAGAGCTCCTGGCCCTTCGAAAAGATATTGGGCAGGCCTTCGACGAGCGTACCCGGGCCCAGCAGGCCCGCGCGGCCCTCGAGCATACCCGGCAGGAGCTCCAGGAGGCCTTGGAACGGAGCGAGGGCGAGCGCGCGCGTGTCGACACTGAGTTGGAAGTCACCCGCGCGGCCCGCGCCGAAAGCGAACAGCGGTGCCGGCGGGCCGAAGAAGAGACGACCGGTGCCCGGGCCGCGCTCGAAGGGCTTCGGGGGGAGCTCGAGGAGGCGCGACGGGTAGTCGAAGCTGGCCAGGCCGAAGAGGAGTCCCGTCGTCTGTCCATGGAGGCTGAGGCCCGGGACGCGCGGCGCCAGGTCGAAGAGCTGTCGACGGCGCTCTCCGAGGCCCAAGGGGAGGTGGCTGTGCAGGCCAAGGCCTTCCAGGCTGCTCGCTCCGAGGCCCGCGCCGCCGACGCTGAGCTGAGCACCGCGGTCGCTGCCTTGGAGGAGTCCCAGGCTGGGCTGGCCGAGCGCAGCGGCGAAGTCGAGCGCCTGAATCGGCGGATTCAGGGACTGGATGCCGATCTGGTCGAGGCCGAGCGAACGGCGGCGGAAGAGAAGCACGGACGAGAAGAGCTGTCGCGAGCGCTGGAGGCGGAGGTCCAGCGCTCCCGAGATCTCGAAGCTTCCCGAGGGGGAGAGCGCCTGGCGAAGACGCTTAAGGATCTTGGCGAGGCCAAGCAGCGCTTGGAGAGCCTGGGGCGAGACGTTCAAAGCCTGAAGAGCGAGGAGGAAAAGCTGCGGATACGTGCGGAGCGGGCCGAGTCCGATTTGGCGCGAGCGGAAGCGGAGAGCACCAAGCTCACGGCCGACCTGAAGAGCCTAGGCCAAGATGAGGCAACGTCCCGGGCTCGGCTCGAAGGGCTCGGTCGAGAGCTGCAGGCGGCCAAGGCCGGCCAGGCCCAAGCCGAGGCCCAATCGCGACGGCGCGTCGACGAGCTGGAGGCTCAGATCGATCGAATCTTGGCCGAGAAAGATGAGCTCGTCTCTGCCCTGGAACGGGAGAAAGTGCGGACCCAGCAGCTGGCCCACGAGGAGGAAGAGCAGCGTCGGCAGAGCCTGGAGCTCGCGCGCCGTTTGGAGCGGGCGGAGCGCGGTCGACCCGAGGACCCCCTCAGCCTGGACGCCGTCAAGGAGTCAGCCGATCTACAGCGTCAGCTGGACGAGACCCGAGGAGAGTTGGGCCGTCGACTCACCGAGCTCAAGACCACACGTCGAGCTTTGGAGACCGAGAAGGACCGGCGGGAGCAGGCAGAGCAACGCCTCTCGCAGGCCGACCGGCCTTCGGCCGCGGGGCCGCCTCAAGGCGTGCGGAGGGCCATCGAGCTTCGAGACCAAGAGATAGGCCGCCTGCGCTCCGAGCTCGAGGCTCTGGGGTCGGAGCGAGATCGACTTCGGGCCGGGATTCAGGACTCGGAGGGAGAGCAGGTGCGGCTCGAGCGTCGAGTCGCCCAACTCGAGGCGAGCCTCGATGATCACCAGCGTCGCGTCGAGCAGCTGCGCCGGGAGCTTCAAGACAAGACTGAACAGCTTCGGCGACTGTCCCGCTGATTCTTGCTGACGGTCGGGGCTCGGTTCCTGAACATCGCAGAGATGCGCGTCGGGGTCGTCGGTGTAGGAGGGTTGGGAAGCCCCGCCCTCTGGAGTCTCGGGGCTCTCCGACCGAGCCTCGTGAGGATTTGGGATCCTGATCGGCTCGAGCTGGGGAACCTCCATCGCCAGATCATCTACGCAGAGGCTGATGTGGGACGCCCCAAGGCCCACCTTGCGGCCCAGTGGTTTCGGATGCGCTTCCCTGGGTCCGAAGTCGAGGCCATAGCCGAGGCCTTCGATGAGGGGGCCAGCATCGATGACCTTGAGCTCGTCTTGGACTGCAGCGACGGCTTCGAGACGAAGCTCTTGGTCAACCGGGCTTGCGTTCGGGCTCGCGTGCCCTTCGTTTTCGCCTCTTCGTCGAGCTGGAGCGGACAGGTGTTGGGGGTTCGGCCTCGAACGACGGCCTGCGTGGCCTGCGTGTTCGGCGAGATCGCGAGGCTAGAGGCCTTTCCGACATGCGCCGAGGTTGGGGCCTTTGGTCCATTGCTTGGCCAAGTGGCTGCGCGTCAGGTTCGGGTCGGGATGGGCTTACTCGAGGAACGCGGGCCCGAGCCGCTGCACGTCTTCGACCAAGGCGAGCGCATGCCGGTGGTCGTGGAAAGACGTCCGGACTGCCCCTACTGCAGTGGGAGGGCGAGTGCCTCCGAGGCCATACCGACCCCGTCCCTCGAGGAAGCGGCCCCCAGCGTCGACCTGCGAGGCCTTCGTTGTCCGGCCACATACGTCGAGACCCGCCGACGCTTGGAGCGTTTGCCCTTGGGGGCCAGGCTGTGGATCGTCTTCGACAGCGACGAGTCGGCCCGCACCGTTCCGCGTAGCGCCGTGGCGGCGGGGCATCGGCTGGTGTCCAGCCGAAGTGAAGGCGGCGTTCACCGCGTGCTCTTGGAGCGAGGGTCATGAGTGAGCGTCATGGACGTCAGCTCGTCCTGTCAGGTTGGACGCCGGAGCTTCAGGCAAGGCTGGCGGCCATGAAGGCGGTGGTCCCCGAGAGGTCCATTCGAAGTGAAGTGTGCGCGCTCTATCTGGTGGGCGCGGGGGTTGGGGCGCTGGCTGCCGACTCCGTCGTGGGTGAGGCTTGTCGTCGTCTCAACCCGAGGCTTCGGCTCGAAGCGCCTCCGGCCTCAGCCCCGAGTGTCGCTCTGGGCGGGGTGGAGCTTCCGCGCATAGACACGGGGGATCCGGTGGGGGATGGTGCGGCTGAGGCGGCCGCCCTGCTGGAGGCCTACCTGAAGTGAAGGGTCTGGGCTCGCTTCCCCTTCGCCGACGGCTTTGGGCCCGACTTCGGGCCCGGCGGGTCGAGCCCATCTGGGCCGGATTGGCGGCCTCGCGTCGGGCCGACATCCAGTGCTGGGTAGAGCTACCCAACGAATCCAAGACGGCCGCCGCTTTCGACGTTCCGGCCTCCGCGCTCCTGGCTCTGGCGGAGGGCCCCCTGAGGATTCGGGCCTGGCTTCACGTCCACCCCCACGGGCAGGGGCGGCTGTCGGCCCGCGACCGGGCGAGCGCGCTGCTCGACGGTGTACCCGCCTGGCCAGGGGTAGAATGGGTGGTGCTCGGACCCGACGGCTCGGGCACGCGGAATCTCCCCGTGGAAGCGGGATTTCAGACTCGACCCTTCACTCACTTCTGCGGGAGCGCAGAGGGATGATCCCTTCTGGCCCCACCTCGGCCCAAAAGGAGCGGCGACTCCTTGGGTCACTGGCGCGGATTGACCGGGCGCTCGTGGCCTTTAGCGGAGGCGTGGATTCGGCCTACCTGCTCGCCGTTGCCCACGAAGCTCTCGGCGATCGGGTGAGCGCCATGACCGCCCGATCTCCCTCCCTGCCTTCGGACGAGCTCGCTGCTGCCGTCGCGTTCTGTCGTGAGCTGGGCGTCGTCCATCGAATCGTCGACACCCACGAGATGGATCGGGGCGGATACAGGGCCAACGGGGCGGATCGCTGTTACCACTGCAAGTCCGAGCTCTTCGATGCCTCGAGTCTTCTCGCGGCCCGCGAGGACGCGAGCGTCCTCGACGGTTTCAACGTCGACGACCTCAGCGACCATCGTCCAGGTCACCAGGCAGCCCAAGAGCACGAAGTCCGCCATCCCCTGGCCGAGGTCGGTTTGAGGAAAGAGGAGATCCGAGCGTTGTCCCGCGCCCGCGGCTTGCCGACTTGGAACAAGGCTCAGCTTGCATGCCTGGCTTCGAGGGTGCCCCACGGCGTGGAGGTCACCAACGCGAGGCTGGCCAGGGTCGAGCAGGTCGAGCAAGGGCTACGGGCCCTCGGCTTTCACGATCTCCGGGCCCGGTTGGTGCGGGGTGACGACGAAATGCTCCGCTTGGAGATAGGCGTAGACGAGCTGCACCGGGCGCTGGAGCTCAGGGCCGAGCTGGTGTCTGTCGGCAAGGGGTCCGGCTTTCGCCGAATCACCTTGGACCTTGAGGGCTTCCGCAGCGGAAGCATGAACGAGGACCTCGTTCAGCTGAGGGGGGCGGCCCGGGGCTGAAGCCCCCGTCGGCGGCGTCCTCGCACCATCGCTAAGCCGCCGAGGAGAAGCCAGAGCGCAGGACCGTCCAAGGGCGCGCTCGCGCAGCCGCCTCCATCCCTCAGGCCAGCTGCGGGTTTGGGCTCGGGCTCGGGCTCCGGTTCGATGAACAGGTCTCGGATGTCCGGCGGCTCGGGTCGAGCCGGAGGGGGGACGTTGCGCACCAAGATCTCGGCTTCCACGGGATCGCTCAGGAATTCGCCGTCGCTGATCCTCACCTCGTAGCGCAGGGTCCGGGTGTCCTGCGCGATACCCGGCGTCAGGACCCGGTAGAACGCGCCCGACTGGATGCCGGCGGGGGCCGAACCGATGGGGGCGAAGCTGAACTCCAGCTCGTCCCCGTCGGGGTCAAAGCCCTGAGCCACCAAGCTGACCCAGGTTTTCTCTGGGGCCTCCACGTGCGGAACCAAGAGCCCCTCGGGAGCTCGGTTGACCTGCTGCACCAAGATTTCGAGGAAGGCAGGCTCGCTCAGAAGAAGGCCATCGTCGGCTTGGACCTGCAGGGTCACCGCCGTCGCTTGCTGGACCTCGGGGAGGACGATGCTCAGGCGCCCCTCTTCCGTGGACACGACCAGTCCGCCCACTACGGGGCCCACGAGCTGTCGCCACTGGAAGCGAAGCGGCGCCCCCTCCGGGTCTTGGCCGCTCGCGTTCAGCTCGACCAGCGCCCGTTCGTCTCCCTGGGAGGGACCGGCCAGCATGACCGTGGGCGCCACGTTTCGGTGGCGGACCAGGACGCGAGCTCGGCCCGGGCCCCGGACGAACTCGGCGTCTGCGACCTCGAAGTCGAACTCCAGCATCGTATCCGTATCGACCATCGGCGCTACGAAGCCTCCGGACGGATCGAGGTTCACCGAAGGTCCAATGGCCTGCGTCCAGCTGACGTCGAGGACATCGCCGTCGGGGTCGGTGCTCTCCGTGAAGAGCTGGACCGCGTCACCCTCGAAGACGACCTGGTCGCGCCCCGCCACGGGTACGGGGGGGCGATTGATGCATTGGCCCCGGTCTGGGACCCGTCCGGTGAAGGGCGTGTTCGTCACACCGGTGAGAACGATGTCATCGATCTCCCAGCCCTGACCGGTCACGAATTGGTCCGAGGACAGCCAATAGCGCAAGAGGACGCTCTGCCCAGCGAAGGAGGTACCGAAGTCCAAAGTCACCACATCGAGGCCAGGCCAAGCGTCGTTGCGCCCGTTGTAGGCCGGCGTCTGATTGAGGGGACTGGAGGTACGATCGTTGAGGGGGTCGTCGTAGCCAGGGTCGGCGTAGAGGGAAACGTCGTCCCAGGTCCCGCCGCCATCGGCCGAGATCTCGATGGCCCCGCCATCCCAGCCTGGTTCGATGTCATAGCGATGGTCGAAAGATACGATGAAGTCTGCATTGGCCGAGACGTCGATCAAGGGTGAGACCAGATAGACGTCGGTGGGGGCGCCAAAGCCGTCGTTGAAGGCTTGCCAACGATGCTGAACCGGACTGAGCGCGATGCGATTGAAGCCGGCCGCGTCGGGGCGGCTGCGAAGCGCGGTCCACGCGCTGTTTTCGGATTCGACGTCGTCGAAGCTGGCGCTGGCCGGCAGCTCGTCGAAGTTGGCCAGGAACTCGAGCCGCCCGCTACGGGCGGCGCTGGCGGTCAACACGGGATCGACGACCTCGAACTCGACGCTGGCCAGCGTAATGGCCGAGAGGCCTTCCAGCGCGACGCTGACCGTGGTCGTGACCGTCGAGAAGGCCGGGATCACTGGCAGGCTTAGGTTGGCTCCGTCGGGGAAGCTGAGCCCTGGAGTGGTGCTGGTGAGAACGAGGGTCGGCTGCTGAAGCTCGCTCATCCCGTCGTTGGTGATCTGAATGACGAGTTCCCCCCGTTCGCCAGCGTCCAGGATCCCCTCTCGGTCGCACCAGAAGGCCTCGTCGTTGGGTGCGTTGGGACCGAGCAAGGCGCCCTCCAGCTCGAAGCTCTCGTCGACCGGTATCTGCGCGGTCGAGAAACGATCCGGACCAGATGCCGTGGCGCCGACACCCCTGCGAGCAAAGGCGCGGAACATGAGCTCGAAGTCCTGTCGGTTGGTGCCTAGAGCGGCGAGCAGAAGGGCGTCACGGGCCTCCCGGATGGTCGGGGCGACGGGCGTAAGCTTGTAGCCGGCGACCAGATAGCTCTTCATCTTAGTTCTGGCTTCGTCGAAGTCGTAGCGAGGATCGTTGAGGAGCGCGGCGTAGAACTCCCAAAGCATGGTCGCCCAGACTTCTCCCGTGCGATGGACCCGGTTGTTTTGAGAGCCGTTGAGGCCGAAGGCGGTGGGCACGTCGGCGGGAAGGGGTTCGTTGAGCTGGATGTGCCGATAACTGAGTCCGTTCTTCGCGAAGTCGGTGGAGTAGGGGACGCGTCTGATTCCGAAGTATGGGCCGCGGAAGGCGACCGTGTTGCTAGCCGCGAAGGCGGCATTCCAGCCGCCGTTTCCGGGGACATTCACGTCGTCGGCCTGGATGGTGGTGAGCAGCCCATGAAAGTCGCTCCAGCCTTCGCCCATGCCTCGAGACTGGTTCCCGAATAGGCCCCGCGCATTCCCGACCAGTCGGTTGCTGATGTAGTGCCCCCACTCGTGGGCCAGGACCAAGGTGTCCAAGCCCGAGTCGACCTCTTCGCCTTCGTCCCGCTGGATGCGGAGGCTCGCGTTGGTCTGGGCCCGCAGAAGACCGGCGTCGGTCGAAGAGATGGAGACGACGCCGATGCCGGGGCTGCTGCTGCCGCTCAAGCTGAGCGGAGCGTCTCCGGTCGAAGCGATGATGACGCCGACCGCGCCTGAATTCTCCAAGTTCGCCACTTGGTCGTCGAAGCTGCAGACGCCGACCTCCACCAAGGCGATTTTCCCGGCCACGCTCTCACTGAAGGGCGGCTCACAGGCGTCGCTGGGGTTGGCGCCGGCGTCGCTCGGGGCGACGAGGTCGGCGCTGACGTCGAAGTCGAGGGGCGCGAAACTGGCGCTGCGAGCCTCGAAGTCCGTCGCCACCGCGACCGGGCTCAGACCGCGGACTGCGACCCGGTCGATCTCGTTCCACAAGTACATCTGCATCCGAGGACGGCCGCCATCGGAAGGGGTGGACATGTTGGCGTTGTTCCGACCGCTGTAGTCGTGGAGCTCGACCCGCATGTCGTCTCCTGCGACCCCACCCCGGCCGAAGTTGTCGTCCTGGGCGTTGCCGGCCGCCTCGTCGAAGCCAACGTCGTAGAAATCATCGTGGAGGAAGTTCGTGGTGAAGAAGGCGTGAACGATGGAGGCGCTGCGCTGCTGGTCGTTGGCGCTCGCGTTCTGGTTCGGGTCGTAGACATAGTCGAAGGTATCGGGCCCCGTCGTGGTCGCTCGAAAGTCGTTGCTGTTTGCAGTCAGGCCGTCCGGCGAGCTGATGTCGGCGTAGGCATCGACGTTGTTGCCCGCCGTCTCGGTAGCGCCCGCTGGCAGCCAGGGGTCGCCGGTGCTGAGCCCCGAATGGGGGAGGGTGATCAGGATGGGGGCTTCGAAGGTTCGGGGAGGAGACGCCACCGTCCCCGAGCGGTCGGGAATCTCGTCGTTGCCGTTGGGGCCGTCAGCGGGATGCTGGGCTGCATCGGCGTAGACCCGGTATGTGAACGCGTCGTCGAGCAGGCTTCGCCGGAAATGGATGCGGCCGTCCTCGCCGTCGACCACGTACGCGAAGACTTCGTTTCGGCCCACGCCGTCCAGGCTGAGCTCGACGTGGTAGGCCGCCCGCAGGCCCGTGGGGTGAGGATAGTAGACGTCCTGGACGCGGGTCGGCTGCCCGAGCTCGGGACCCTCGAACCACACCCAGCCGTCCTCTGAGCGGACCGGTCGAAGGTCTTGCCAAGGTGAGCCGCCGGCGTCGCCCAGGGCGACCGCGAGGGCGGAGTCTCGGCCGAGGCCAAAGCGACCGTCGGGCGCCTCCCTGATTTCAGAGGCGATCTGACCGGTGATTCCGATCAGGCGAAGTTGCTGGTCGAGGGCGACGTTCATCTCGTCTCGGAAGACGGGAACGCCCTTCAGCTTTGCGTGCAGGCTGACCACGATGGTGCCGACGCCCAGGTCGTGCACTTCGTGAATCTCGAGGTGTCGAAGGGCATCATCGGTCAGGCCCCAGTGCTGCCCCTTTTGCTGCAGGAACCATCGGGCGGCCGAGGCGGGGCTGGAGACCCACCGCGGTGCGGGCTCGGACCCGTAGCGGAGAACGGTCGGCTGTTCTCGGTAACGGTCCCATCCAGGCGCTCGAGTGGGAGACGGGAGGGAGGGGGCGCGCTCCATCCAGCTGTCGAAGTCGGTCGCCTCGGGGAGCTCGGGGGCGCCGGCGACCAAAGCCAGCGCGAAGGGCCAGGAGAGCATGGGCGCGGAGAATAAGGCGAGGGTTCTCCCAATAGCAAGGAGACTTCCGCGGCGGATTCCGACGCAAGTCGTCGAAATCCATCGGCATTCGGCGCTCCCAACCAGAGCAGGCGGTGTGGCCCGCATCTTGGAGAAGCCCGGGCCGTGGCCCGTGATGCTGAGCATTGTTCTTCTGTCCTCCCTCTTCCTCGCCGAACCCGCCCCCGATCGGGTGAACGCATTGATGGCGGGACAGGGTCGTCTTCCCAGCCTGTGGAGCCTGCTGGAGGTCGACGCCAAGGCGCACCTGCGCTCGGCCCGTCGGCGCGCCCGATGGCGAGGCCTCGTGCCCCAGCTCCGGGGTCGCTTCGGCACGGACCTGGACCTCGACGTTCGGGACGCCAGTCAACGGGTCGTGACCGAGACCCGGGCCCTAGGGGGCTCGGTGCAGGCAAGCTTCGACCTCTCACGACTGGTCTTCGACGACCGGGAGGTCGCCTTGGAGCTCCAGAGGCAGCGGCTCGACGAGCGCCTTCGCCTACGACGCCGACGGATCGTGGAGCTCTACATGGGGAGGCTGAGGCTAGAACTTCGCTTGGAGGCCGAGGGCCCGAGTCTCCCTGCTTGTCTGGAGGCGGCCGAGCTCGATGCGCGACTCACCGTGCTCTGCGACGGAGCCTATCGCGTGTCCTCGCCATCGTGCTCCTCAGTGGCTGCTGGACACTGGAGCCCGAGGCGCGGCCCCCAAAGCTCGGGATCCGGACCCTGAGCCCCGAGGCGCTGGGGCCTCGGGATGCGCTCCTCCTCGAACTGGACCAGGCCGTCGATGGATGGGCCGGCCCCTCGGGACTGCAGGGCCTGGACGACTACGCCGTCTCCACCACCGAGTACCCGAACCGCTTTCTCCTTCGGCCCATCGACCGATGGCCCCTCGGCCGGCTCGAGCTTCGCTTGGGCACCGGCTGGTTCGACGAGGAGGGTCGGCCGCTCCTCAGTCGGAGCTCCACCCGGGCGGTGACGGTTTTCGACGAAGCCTCGCCCCCCTCGGTGCAGCTCCGGGCACCGCTGGCGGCTCGAGCGCCCACCAACCTACGCTGGCTCGTGCTGAATGCCCCGGCGGCCGAGGCCCTCCACCATTCTTGGGGTCGGGCCCAAGTGGCTGCCCGCTCCGGTTCGGAGCTTCGGGTCGAAATCCCGGCGCAAGCCGCGGGTCGCTTCGACCTTTCGGTGGACGGCTCCACCGTAAGCCTGGAGCTGACGGCGCCACCGGACCTCGAGCCCCCGGAGTTGGGGCCGCTCGAGCTCCATTGGAGCGCCAGGGGCGCCGTCCTCGCATGGACGGTGAACGAGCCGGTCTGGATCGAGGCGAGGCTCGACGCTAGCGTGCTTCCGGTTGGTGCCCCATTGGTCTGGGTCGGCCGAGGCCAGCTCGAGCTTCCCATTCGTCGTCCCTCGGAGTTCGAACTGCGCATCGTGGATCTCTCCGGCAATCGAAGCACGACCGGACCCCTAACCTTGGTCCCCGGGCCTCGGCTGGACCTGGCCATCACCGAGCTGGTCGCCACCCCCCTCCGCGACTGGGGCGACAGTGAGCCGGCCGGGCTACCCTATGACGCTTCTCCTGGGTACGGCGCAGTGACGTCGACCGACGAATGGGTGGAGCTGGTCAACTTGGGGGACGAGCTCGACCTTTCGGCTCTCCGAATCGAGGTCGAAGCTGTCGACGGCACGCCCGCGGTGACCGTCCTGCCGGGGGCGCCGGGCGCTTATTTCGGGAGTGGAGGCAGCTGGGCTCGGTGGCAGAGTGGCGAGGCCTTGGTCCTTCGGCTCCGAGGCGCGATGTCGAGCCAAGAGCTGGAGCTTCGAGTGCGAAGCGGGGCTACGCTGCTCGATGCCGTGACCTTGGGTGAGCCCGGCCAGCATCCAGGCGGTTCGCCGCCCGACCCCGTCCACGAGGCCATCGCGCGCACCGAAGCAGGCTGGCGCTGGTGCCGGCCCACGCCGGGCGACCCTCGTCCTTCTTTGGAGTGTGTGTCCGCCGGACCCTGAATCGCGCTTGAGGGCGATGCCCCGCTGTCGCACAACGGAGGTGTGAGCCCCTCAGGGAGCAGCGCCGAGGGTCGCCGGTGATCGTGGCGGGGATCGACCCTGGATCCCAGCGGACGGGGTTCGGCGTCGTCCGAGTGGAGGGCTCCAAGATCGTGGCCCTCCATCACCGCGTCATCCATCTTCCCAAGGACGACCTGTGCGAGCGCTTGGGTCGGCTTTACGATGCCCTGAGCGAAGCCTTGGCCCTTCATCGCCCGGACCGCGTCGTGTTGGAGTCGGTCTTCCACCAGAAGAACGCCCGGAGTGCCTTGGTCCTGGGCCACGCCCGTGGCGTGGCTCTTCTGGTGGCGGGTCGCTGTGGCGCTCGGGTTTCGGACCTAAGTCCGAGTGAGGTGAAGCGTGCCGTGACAGGCAATGGTCGAGCCGACAAGCACCAGGTGCAGCAAATGGTGAAGATATTGCTCGCGCTCCCGTCCGTCCCGGCTGCCGACGCCGCTGATGCCCTCGCCGTGGCGGTGGCCGGGGCCACCATGGGACGGGCCGAGGCCCGCTTCTCGTGATCGGCTGGCTCCGAGGCCGGGTCTTGGACCGACAGGCCACGCGACTGCTCCTTCGTGTCGGCGACGTAGGCTACGAGCTTCAGGTGACGGTGAACAACCGCGCCCATGTCGGCGCCGAGCTCGAGCTCCACGTCCATACCCACGTACGCGAAGACGCGCTGCAGCTATTCGGCTTCGATGATCCCCAAGAGAAGCAGCTCTTTGACCTCTTGCTCGGCGTACAGGGCATCGGCCCGACCAAGGCGATTCAATTGCTCCAGAGCCCGGTCGCAGACTTGGTTCAGGCCATCACGGGACGGGACGTCGCTCGACTCTCGAAGCTGCCCGGGGTTGGAAAGAAGACGGCGGAGAGGATCCTGGTGGACCTGGCCGATAAGTTGGTCGGCTTCGGGCTCCCTCAGGCTGGACCCGTTCGAACCGAGATCCCCCGTCGCTCCGATCTGGAGAGCGCCCTTCTCAATTTGGGTTTCAAGGGCGACCGGGTGGAGGCCATCGCTGCGGAGCTGGTGCAAGCCCGGCCCGATGCCGCCCTTCCAGAGCTGCTTCGGCACGCCCTCGCTCGGCTGACCGACGGCCGTGCTAAGAGCGAGGGGTGAGCGACGAAGAGGAAGCGAGGGCGTTTAGTGGAGACGCGCTCCCTGGTGACGGCGCCCTCGACAACGCGCTCCGACCCCGATCCTTCGACGAATACGTCGGGCAGCGAGCGGTGAAGGACAACCTGAAGATCTTCGTGGAGGCTGCAAGACGAAGGTCCCAGCCCGTCGACCACCTGCTGTTCTCTGGGCCGCCCGGCCTCGGAAAGACCTCCCTCGCTCAGATCATCGCCGCCGAGATGGGCGCCCAGTGCGTGGTTACTTCCGGCCCGGCCTTGGAGAAGAAGGGCGATTTGGCCGGCGTCCTCACCTCCCTCCAGGCGAACGACCTCCTCTTCATCGATGAGATCCACCGACTGACACCTTCCATTGAAGAGAACCTATATCCGGCGATGGAGGAATACCGATTCGACATCGTTATTGGCGAGGGTGCCCACGCTCGAACCATGACGCTTCCGCTTCCGCCGTTCACCCTGGTGGGGGCGACGACTCGTTCCGGTTTGGTTTCGCGTCCGCTCAGAGACCGATTCGGCTACGCAGCTCGACTGGACTTCTATTCCGATGAAGACCTAAGCGTGATCGTCGAGCGTTCGGCCGATCGGCTTCGCGTCGAGCTGGAAGAGGGTGCGCGCAAGGAGATCGCCTGTCGGTCACGGGGCACTCCTCGGGCCGCAAATCGGTTCCTCCGCCGACTACGGGACTTTGCCGAAGTCCTCGGGGATGGCCGAATCACGCTCGAGATTGCTCGCAAGGGGCTGGATGCACTCGGCGTCGATGCAAGAGGTCTGGACGAGATGGACCGGCGGCTCTTGGAGGCTATCGTCGTAGCCTTCGAAGGAGGGCCCGTGGGTCTAGATACGCTGGCGGCCGCGCTGGGCGAGGAGGCCCATACTCTGGAGGACGTGTACGAACCCTTCTTGATCCAGCAGGGCCTCTTGAAGCGGACCCCTCGGGGTCGGGTCGCGACCGCCCGGGCCAAGGACATGCTTTAGACGGCTCGGCACACTAGGCCCCGGCGAGGGCTTCGCTCAGGGCCCGCGCCTTGACCTTGGTCTCTTCCCATTCGTCCTCGGGAAAGGAGTCGATGACGATGCCGCCGCCAACTCCGAACCGGACTTCGCCTCTCGCGATCTCGGCCGTGCGGATGGCGATGCTCGCCGTGACCGAGCCGTCGCCGTGGAGGGCGACGATAGAGCCGGTATAGAGGCCTCGGGCTTCGCCTTCCAGGTCATCGATGACTTCCATGGCCCGTAGCTTTGGCGCTCCGGTGATGGAGCCGCCAGGGAACAGGGCTTCAAAGGCTCTTCCTCCGTCCGGCACGCGAGCCCGGACGGCGCTCGTCACGTGGTGAACGGTCGAAAAGGTCTCGACGTAGGCCAAGGGGTCGACATGCACGCTTCCGACCTCCGCCACCCGTCCGAGGTCGTTTCTGACCAGGTCCACGATCATCAAGTGCTCGGCTCTGTCCTTTTCACTCGCCGCCAGGGCTTGGGCCAACTCGCGGTCGCGCTGGGAATCGGGGTCTCGGCGGCGCGTTCCCTTAATGGGGAAGGAGGAGGCGTGACCCCTTTCCGCTTCGAAGCGGAGCAGGCACTCGGGTGAGGCCGAAACAACGGCTCGTTCCTGACCTCGCCCAACATAGGCTGCAAACGGAGGCGCGAAGTCGGCCAGGCGCATGAAGGCCGCTCGAGGATCACCAAGGAAGCGACCGCGAAGAGGGTAGGTGAGGTTGGCTTGGTAGACCTCGCCATCGCGGATGAGTGCTAGCAGAGCCGACACTCGCCGAACGTAGTGCGCTTTGCTCCAGCGTGGCTTCAGCTCGTCCTGCAGTCGACCCTCGAGCTTCGACGCTCCGGTTTGCTCCAGGAGACGACGCACGGTCGAGGCTCGACCCGAGACCCGAGTGCTACCGGTTTGCTCGTCCTTGACGTAGCAGCCATCGAAGATCAGAAACTCCGCGGGCGCTTCGTCGAAAGGGTGGGGCCTGGGAACGCGCGCCGGATCGACGAAGTTCCATCCATGCTCGTAGTTGATGAGGCCTACGGCCCGGGGTGTGCCGTCCTCCCCCGCGGCCAGGGATGCGGCTTCTTGCCAGGAGCGTGTTCGAGCGACGGGGTCGCAGAAAAAGTAGGAATGACGACTGAGCTCGGGGTCCCCTCGACCGGAAAGCAGGGCCACGGGGCAGGAGGCTGGGTCGGCCCGGCAGAGAAGTTCCGTGATGGAGGGAGACACGCGAGTACCCCCCACAGGCGACGCCGCGGAGGCGTTCTCAGTCCACCTTTTTTCGCGTCGAGTTGGTACAGTCGAGGGCATGGCGGGGCAGGGCTTCGACGGGGTCAAGGTCTTCACGGCGACGAAGGCCAGGGAACGAGAGGAGCTGGGCGAGACCATCACAGAGTGGCTTCAAGACCACCCAGACCTCGAAATCGTCGACAAGGTCGTCACTCAGTCATCGGACAATGAATTCCACTGCTTGAGCATCACCCTGTTCTATCGGGAGTGAGGCCTTCCCGGTTGGAGCTACGCGTTTGCACGGGGCGGAGCTTGCACCGAAGTCATCGTCCCATGCGCAGGCGCAGTCTTCGCTCGTGGGAAGGAGGTCCGGGTCCCACTTGGTAGGACCGCGGCGTTCATGCAACCTGAATTGCGACTCGCTCGCTGGTCGTGAACTTTCCCGGCCTCAGGGCCCGTGCTACACCCCAAGCCAGGATGACTGGTCAGCTGGATGTGCCCCCCGAGGCTGAAGCGCCACGCTCGATCGCGAGCACACCCGACCGAGCGCAGATGGGTGGCTTGCCTCCTCTCCCTGAGCCGCGAGTCGACGGGTCTCCCATGAGCATGCCTCCGATGAGCGACGACGACCGGGAGTACTGGGAAGCGGCGCTGCAGCTCTATCGCCGTGAGGCAGGAGCTATGGGCGAAGATCCCAAAGGCGCCGCCCTTCATCTGGAGATGGGGCGCATCCATGAAGAGGTTCTTGGACAGACTCGAGAGGCGGCCGACTGCTATCAGCGGGCCTACGAGCTCGACCCTCAGCATCCTGCCGTCTTGCACGCTTGCCGCCGTTTGTTCGCCCTCGCGGGTCAGTGGGAGATGGTGGCCGACATGCTGGCCGACGAAGCCGACGTGGTCGTGGCGCCCGAACGTCGCGCCACGCTGCTGGCCGAACGAGGCCAGGTCCTAGAGGAACAGCTCGATGACGCGGAAGGCGCCGAGAAGGCCTATCGCTCGGCGCTGGGCGACTGGGCCGCCGAGCCTTTGGCGATTTCCGCCCTGGAGCGACTAATGTTGGCCGGGAACCGATACGACGAGCTCTTCGAGATCTATGAGAAGGCGCTGGGCGTCGCGAGTCGGCCCGAACGCCGCCTCCCGCTACTGATGTCGGCGGCCCAGCTGGCCGAAGACCGACTCGATAAGCTCTCGGTGGCCATCTCTCACTACGAAGAGGTCCTGCAAACCGACCCCGACAGCGCCCTGGCCCTATCTGCTCTTCGGCGGCTGACGCATCGGGCCGACCGATGGGATGCCTTCGTCGATGTCCTCCTTCGCTCTTCCAAAGCGGCCGAGGATCCAGAGTCGGCCGCCCAGTTTCTGCTCGCGGCCTCGAGGGTCCAAGGCGAACGTCTTGCCCAACCCGACCGAGCCCTCGTTTCCCTCTTGAAGGCCTTGGAGTCGACCCCCGATGACATCTCCATACTCAAGGAGATCGAAGGCCTCTACGAGCGCAACCACCGCTTTCAGGACGTAGTGAAAGTGCTGCGTCGCGAGCTCGAAGTGAGCAGCGAAGCACGGGAGCGAGTGCCTATTCTGTTCAAGCTCGGCTCCATGCTCGAGGAGCAGCTTCAAGAGCCGGAAGAGGCGCTGCCCTGTTTCGCCGAGGCAGTGCGCCTCATGCCCACCCACGTCCCGGCCCGACAGGCCTTGGGAAGACTGTACGGACGGACCGAGCGCTGGGCCGAGCTGGCCGAGCTCTTCGAGATGGAGATTCGCCTCGAGGATGACGACTCGGGGAAGGTCAGCAAGTTGTTCAAGCTGGCCGAGCTCCGAGACTTGAAGCTGGGTCAGGAGGAGGAAGCTGTTCAGACCCTTCGGCAGCTCCTGGAGATCCGACGGGACTATCAGCCGGCGAGAAAGTACGTCGAACAGCTCCTGCTCCGGCGCGAGGACTGGAGTGGCCTCATCGAGCTCTACGAAGAGGAGTGTGGTCAGACCGAGGACGTCGAGCAGAAGGTCTTCCTACTGGGCCGCATCGGCGTGATCGCCGAGGAGAAGGCCATGGCCTTGGCCAAGGCCCAACAAGCCTACGAGCAGATCCTGGACATGAGTCCGCGGCACCTGAGCGCCATTCGTACTCTGGCTCGGATAGCCTCCAAGCGGGAGGACTGGAGTGAAGTTCTGCGGATGTACGAGCTCGAGATCGAGGCGACCGAGGACCAGCTCGAGATCGTGTCGGTCGTCCATCGTGCAGGGGTGGTGACCGAAGAGAAGCTTCACGACGTCGAGGCTGCCTTGGCCCACTTCGAGAAGGCGCTTTCGATCAACCCGACCTACCTTCCGGCCCTCCGCAGCCTGGGACGCATCTACGGTCGACAGGAGCGCTGGGAAGATCTCGTCAAGATGTACCAGCGCGAGTTGGAGGTGACCCGTTCTCCGGAGCAGAAGGTCGCTCTCCTGTTTCGGGTGGCCGAGGTTCAGCAAAACCAGCTCGAAGACGACGAGGCTGCTGTCGCTTCCTACGAAGAGGTGTTGGCCATCGATGAAGAGAATCTCCCTGCGCTGCGGGCTCTTTCCGTGGTTCATCAGCGTCTAGGGCAGGACGAAAAGCTGGTCGATGTGCTCTTGAAGGAGTCGAACCTGCAGCGCGACCAGAAGGACCGTGCCTTGGGTCTGATGCGTGTGGCCGAGCTCTGCGAGGAGCGCCTGGATCGCTCCGATCGGGCAGCCGAGCTGTATGAGGAGATCCTCCGGCAAGGAGAAGGCCTGGATGCCTCCGTTCGGGCTCTGATTCGAATCTACTCGGCTGAAGGAATGTGGAACGCCCTCAGTCGAGCCCTCAAGACGGCGTACGACCACGCTCGAGACGACGCCTCACGGGCCGCGATCCTGGTGCGTTGCGCCGAAGTGGCTGGGGACCGACTGCACAATCTGGACTCGGCGGCCGAACATCTGGAACGGGCGAGCGAGCTTCAACCTGACAACATCGGAATCTTAGCCCAGCTCGAGCGGGTCAGCGTCGCTCGTCGGGACTCGGCCCGCGCCGTAGAGGTCATCGAGAAGCTTGCCGCGCGCGATACCGACCCTCGACAGTTCGCCGCTCGCCAGATCCAGCTGGCTCGGATCAAGGAGAACTTGCTGGACCCGCCCCAGTCTGGCGCTCCTCACTATCGGGCCGCCCTTCAGCGGGTGCCGGATCATCCGGTCGCACTGAGGGCCATGGAGCTGGCCTATGTCCGCTCCGGGGACGCCGAAGCCTTGGCCCAGTTCTACCAGCGCGAGGCCATGGTCGTGGAGGAGCCGGTGCACCGGGCCCAGCTCTTCTTCAAGGCCGGTGAGACGGCGGAGACCAAGGCCAAGAATCGAGAGCTGGCCAAAGACCTGTACGACAAGGCCGTCGAAGCCCACTCGGGCTACTTGCCGGCTCTAAGGGCTCGACGGCGGGCCGCCGAGCAGGACGACGACCCCCGGACGGCGTTGCGCTGTATCCAAGCCGAAGGCCAGGCGACTGCGGATGCCGAACATGGTCGGGACCTTCTCTTCGAAGCGGGTCGGATTCACCAGGATCAGTTCCAGGACGAGACGGCGGCGATCGAAGCGTTTCAGGGGGTCCTGGGCCGGTCCCCCGAACACGAGCCGGCCTTCCGTCGCTTGGAGGCCATTTTCCTGGAGAGAGGCGATCACCCGTCCACTATCCAGCTCTACGAGCAGCGGGCTCAGGCCATCACGGACCCTCTGCAGCAAGCCCGTTTGTTGGCGGACGCCGGTTTGGTGGCCCAGGACAAAGTGGGTGACGAGGACAAAGCGGTCGCGCTCTACCAGCAGGTGCTCGAGCGCGAGAGCATGAATGCGACGGCGCTCATCCGTCTCGGACCCTTGTTCTTCTCTCGGGGGCTCTGGGACCGTGCCATCGACGTCCTCCATCGAACCCTCGCCGTCACGAAGGACCCGAAGATTCTGCTTCGCTCATTCAAGAGCCTCGGCATCATTTACCAGGAGCATCGTCCCGACCTCGTGAAGTCGGTGCAGTCTTTCCAGGCCGCCTTGCAGTCCGACCCTCGGGACGTGGACTGCCTGAGGCGCTTGAGCTCGGTCTATCAGAAGGCTCAGGACTACCCGTCCGCCATCAACGTCTTGCTCCGACTGGCCGACGTCACGCCTGATCCGGATGAAAAGGCCAGCTCCATCCTTACCCTGGGGCGCATGTACGAGGACGGTGTCCGCCAGCCCGACAACGCCATCCTCGCCTACAAGAAGCTCTTGGAGCTGCAGCCCTCCCATCAGGACGCCATCCTCAGGCTGTGCGCGCTTCACGAGTCACGGGAGGACTGGAACGCGTTGGCCGAGGCGACCAACCTTTATGTTCGCTCCCTGGGGCCGGATGAGAAGGCGAAGGCCATTCCGCTTCACATGAAGGTGGCCGACGTCTTCGAGAAGCGCATCGGCGACGACGGTCGAGCGATCCATGCTCTTCAGTCCATCCTGGAGGCGAAGCCCCAAGACGACGTGGCCTTGGAGCGCCTGGCTGCGCTCTACTCCAAGGGCTCGGATTCAGTACCCCAAGCGGTGGACGCCCATCGGCGACTCTTGTGGAACAACCCCTTCCGCTTCGAGAGCTACCACGAGATGCATCGGCTCTTCGTGCGCAACGATGAGTACGACAAGGCTTTCGTGCTCGCCCAGATCTTGGTCTATCTGCGGGCCAACGACGACGAAGAGCTCTTCTTCTTCGACGAGCACAAGTCTCGAGTGGCGCGTTCGCCCGAGGGGACGCTGTCGGCCAAGGAGCACATTCGTTTCGTCGTCCATCCGGACGAGCGGGGTCCGGTTCGTCAGGTCATGGAGGTTCTGAGCAGCGAGCTCGGCAAGGTCTTCCCGGGCGATCTCAACAAATACGGCATGAACCCTCGCTCCGATAAGCATGGGTCCAAGTCCGACCTTCCGATGCGTCGACTGGGCGACGAGATAGGCCAGGTACTGGACGTCCCCGCCTTCGATCTCTGGGTCACCCAGCAGAGCGAGCTCGACCTATTCTTGGAGAACGAGAAGCCGGCCGCCCTGATCATGGGCGCCCAGTTCGGTCGGCGTCTTCAGGACGCGGACCAGCGCTTCCAGATGGCTCGTCAGCTCGAGCGGCTAAAGGGCGGTCACCAGCTCCACGATAACCTCTCTTCCCGAGAGCTGGAGGCTCTGCTGTGGTCGGTCGCAGTCTTGTCTGGGTCGAGCCTTCGACCGCAGATCGACGCCGGCACCCTGGAGGCCATGCAGCGACGCTTGTCCAAGGGTCTGAGCGCTGCGGGCCGTCGCCAGATCCAGGAGGCCGGCGCTAGCCTCTTCGCGCGGAAGACGGACCTCGATCGCTACCGGGCGGCGGCCATTCACACCGCGAACCGAGCGGGCCTTATCATGTCGAACGACATCGAGACCGCCGTTCGAGCCATCGCCAAGCGCCATCCCGACGTGCGGCCCGTGTTCAGGGATGCCGGCCAGGCGGCCGAGACCATCGGCAGCATCCCAGAGGTTCGGGAGCTATTGGCCTTCGCCATCAGCGAAGAGTACTTCGCCGCTCGGGCCCGGCTTCGCTTCTCGATCCAAAGCTGAGGCGCGGAAGCCGGGAAACTCGACGTCGAGGCCGACACCTGCGAGTGTTCGGGGACTGGGGGCTAGGACCCCGCAGAAGGAGCTCGAAGCTTGCGCTGGATATCCTTTTTCCTGGGAACGATCGCGTTGGGGATCCTCTTTGGCGGCGCGCATCGGGCGGTTGTCGATTGGGTCGAGCCCGAACTGAGGGTGCCCCGGAGCGCGGCCGCGGTCGACGTCGCGATGGCGGTGGCAGAAGCGGGGGAACTCGGTGTGCGCAGTTTCGTCGAGGCTCGGGAGAATCTCGTCAGCCTCGTGCTTGCTCAACTAGCAGAGGGTGGCCTCAGTCCCGAGGCCGCTCTGGAGGAGCTGCAGCTCGGACTGCCCGGAGTCACGGCGGCGGCGTTGCGCCAGGGCGAACGTGAACGGGCCCGATTCGGAACTTCCGAGTTCGAAGCGCCTGACGGTCCCGAGACGGCCTTGCAGGCCGAGACTCTGGTGGTGAGCAGAGTGCTGGGGCCCTGGCAGCTGAGCGTGGCTTTCGAGACGGGCGGCCGAGTCTTTGAAGGATTCGCGGCTCCCCAAACGGCGCTCTTGCGCTGGCGCTCCGGCGAGCGGGTGCTGGCCGCCTTGGGTCCGCAGCGCCTGGCTCAGAGTCGAAGCGAAGCGGAGACCCTGGGTGGCGTACTTCGCCGCACCACGGTGCTCCCCGAAACCGAGATTGAGACTCTGGCCTTGCCGCCGGATAGCGGCCTCGGGACGCGCCTTCAAGAGGGCATCATGTGGCTGGGTCTTGGCGCATTCGGGATCCTCGCCCTGACGATCCTGTTCGTCCCAAGCCCGAGCCGCTCGGCCCCCTCGTCGGCCATGGCTCCGGCCGTCGAGGCTTCGCCGCAGCCGCTCACACAAGCCCAGCCGGTCCAGGATGCGCTGCCCGAGTCCGAAGTCAGCCCCGCTGCCGAGACCGCCAGTGAGCCGGATCCCAAGCCTGAACCCGAACCGGAGCCCTTGGGAACGGCGTCCGAAGCGGAGGCTCCGTCGGAGCCGACGGGCGAAGTCAAGGCGGAGACCCCGTTGGGTCCGGTCGGGTCCGACGCCTTGGAGTCGCCGGCCGAGCCTGCGTCCGACCGCTTTCCGGCCCCCTCCGAGGACCTACCGTCAGAGGGCATGGCCGCCCTTGGCTTCGCCAGCACGCCGGATTCTCCCCTCACTTCCGAGGGGGAGGATGAGGGCCCTTCGGCGCTGCCCAGCGAGCTGATGCAGTCGGCTTCCCTGCCTTCTCTGCGCCCGGGCGCGGAACAGGACGAGGCAGAGGACGAGGCCGACGGTTGGTCGCCAGCGTTGCCCGAGTCCAGGACCGTCCCCGAATGGCTGTCGGAGGCCTCTCAGCCGGGCCCAGCCTCGGAGCCGCCGCCGCTCGCGGCCGAACCCCAGCATCCATCTCCTCCCTCCGCTGGCCCGGCCGCCGACCCGCCGGCCGCTGCGCCACTGGCTCCTCGGCCTCGTCAGCCCAGGGACGCGTCCCTGATCGCGGGCGCACAGCTGGGCGCAGAGAGCGAAGAAGCGGCGCAGCCCTTCGACCCGACCCACCAAAGAGAAGTCTACGAAGCCTTCCTCGAAGCCCGGAGAAGTGTCGGCGCGCCCGCCACCGGGGTGAGTTTGGAGGCCTTCACCCGTAAGCTCGAGACCAGTGAGCGCAGCCTGATCGAGAAACACGGCTGTCGAGCCGTGCGCTTTCAGGTGGTGGAGCGGGACGGCAAGGTCACGCTTCGACCTCAGCTCGTGCGCTAAGCGCAAATCGTTGGGTGGGCCTTCCAAGGTCGACCCTGTTTCTCAGCCCGTGCTACCCCGGGCGCCATGCTGCAGCTGCTGCGCGTGCAGAACATGGCGCTGGTGGACGAGGTGCAGCTGGAGCTTGGACCGGGTCTGACTGTTCTCACCGGTGAGACCGGCGCCGGGAAGTCCATCCTCATCACGGCCCTGAGCCTCGTTCTTGGCGGACGAGCATCCAGCGAGGTCGTTCGTCGGGGCGCCAAAGAGGCGGCGGTGGAAGCGCTCTTTCGTCTCGAACCCGGAGACGAGCTGAGGCAGCGGCTCGAGGAGCGAGGCTTCGACGTCGATGGCGACGAGTTTCTCATTCGACGCACCATCGGCGGCGGAAAGAGCCGAGTTCACATCAATGGGCAGCTCGCCACGGTGGGCCTGTTGAATGAGCTTCTGCGGGGCGTCGTCGACATTACCAGCCAGCACGAGCACGTGAGCCTGCTCGATCCCGAGCGCCACGTGGACGTCCTAGACAGATGGGCTGGCCTTCTGAAGAGCCGGGCCGACGTCGCTGCAGGGGCTCTGCGGGTCTCCGGCCTGCGTCGGGAGCTGGAGGCGCTCGACGCAGACGACGCCGCGAAGGCCCAGCGGGAGGACTACCTGCGCTTCGCGGTGCGCGAGATCGAAGACGCGGCGCCAAGCCCGGGAGAAATGAGCAGCCTTCGGCAGGATAGGGCCCGGCTGCAGCACCGGGACAAGATCCTACAAGGGCAACAGGCGGCGGTCCAAGCCCTGGAGGGCGGCGCGGCTTCGGCCAGCGCCACGCTGGGGACAGCCCTTCGTGCCCTGTCCAGCATCGAAGCCCACGAGCCCCGAGCCCGAGGCTGGGTTGAGGCCCTCGAAAGGGCCATGGCCGAGGTCGAAGAGGTCGTCCGGGAGCTCCAGGCTGGCGGGGAGTCGGCGGCGAGAGAGCCAGGCAGGCTCGAGGCCATCGATGACCGGCTGGAGCTTCTTCGACGCCTGAGCCGGAAGCACGGAAAGGACGAAGAGGCGATTCTGGTCGCCCTCCAGACGATGAGGGGCCAGCTCGCTGAGCTGGACGACGAGGAGAGCCACCGGGCCGAACTCACGGCCCGCCTGGAGTCGGCAACGAAGGAGCTCCGGTCCGATGCGCATAAGCTGGGCGAGGCGCGAGGGCGAGGGGCGAAGCGCTTCGTCGGCGCCTTGCGGAGAGAGCTGTCCGAGTTGGGCTTGGGCGGGGTGGAGCTCCGCTTTGATCTGCAGCCGATAGAAGTTGGTCCTCGGGGTGGCGAGCGGGTCGAGCTTCTGGTCTCCACCAATCCTGGAGAGCCGGTTCGAAGCTTGGCCAAGGTCGCCTCGGGGGGGGAGCTCTCCCGCTTTCTCCTGGCCATCAAACAAGTCCAGGCCGACCGAGGCGGGATTCAGACGTTCGTTTTCGACGAGGTCGACGCGGGAATCGGTGGAAAAACCGCAGACGTGCTGGGCGAGAAGCTCCATGAAGTCGCCGCCCGGGGCCAGGTGCTGTGCGTCACGCACCTTCCCCAGGTCGCCGCATACGCCGACGCCCACTATGTGGTCGAGAAGGGACGCAAGAAGGGGCGCACCCTCTCCCAGGTCCGTCGCGTGGATTCGGCGGCCCGTATCGAAGAGTTGGCCCGAATGCTCGGCAGCTCCAGCGACGCGGGTGCCTCCCTCGCCCGCGAGCTGGTCCGGAAAGCCAGGTCCTAAGAGGAGTGCCAGTACCGGCGCCTGCCAGGCCGATGCGAGAGCGCTACACGGCGCCCCCTGCGCCGAGACTCCCGGCATGGCCCCCTCCGAGGGACTTCGTATGCTGTTCGATGGCAAGGGAGCTGCAAGAACGATCCCGGACCGCAAAGGCCAGAGGACTGCGTAGGGGTCCTCTGGACACGCCAAGAGCGTCGCGAACGAAAACGGGTGTGGAGCGGGCCTTGCCGGTCCTGGGCCCCCTGACCGGACTAGAACTGGGCGTCAGTTCCTGATTATGCTTTGGAAAGGCGTGACCGAGACGTCCCTCAAGATCCTCTCCTTCGGTCTGACGGACGTTGGGATGCGGCGCGATCATAACGAGGACAACTACCTGGTCGACGACGAGCAGAGCCTCTACGTCGTGGCCGACGGTATGGGGGGACACCTAGGAGGGGAGATGGCTTCTCTCCTCGCCGTGAACACGATTCAGCAGGTGGTGAAAGACGGTCGCAAAGAGGTCGTCAACGGAAGCGCATTCAAAGGGCCCATCGAAAAGCACCCAGCCCTCATGCTCCTCCCTACGGCCGTCAAACAGGCCTGTGCGGCCATATTCCACAAGGCTCAAGAAGTGCCGGAGCTTCAGGGCATGGGCACGACGGTCACGGGGATGGCCTTCGTCGACGATTACGCCTTCTTCGGGCACGTCGGCGACAGCCGGGCCTATCTGATACGCGACGGCCACATCGAGCAGCTATCGGAAGACCACAGCCTGGTGAACGAGCAGCTGAAGGCGGGTCTCATCACGGCCGAGCAGGCGCGGATGAGTCGCTTCAAGCACATCATTACTCGCTCGGTGGGCTTCGAAGAAGACGTGGCCGTCGATACGATGGTGGTGCCGGTGCAGGAGGGGGACGTGTACGTGCTCTGCAGCGACGGCCTGGCCAACCTAGTATCCACCCTCGAAATCCGGGACTGCATCTTCGACAACTTCCTCCGCGATGCTCCTAAGTCATTGATAAGCTTGGCCAATGAGCGGGGCGGAGACGACAACATCACCGTCGTGGTCGCCTACGTGAACGGGCGGGGCTGACCGCTGGCAATTAATCCCCGCATCCGCTAGGGTTTTCTCGGGTCGATTCTCCAGATTCCGGCGGAGGCCCAAATGTTGCGGAAAGGCTCGTTCTGAGACAGGTTCCCACCGCCCGAGAAGCTCATGCTCGGTCGGATTCAGCCGACTGAGTTCTTGGACTCGGACCGCTCAAGGACCCGCGACGTGGAAGCTGAAAAACCGCGCCATCTGACCATCATGTTGATGCCGGACACCACCGACGGGGTGGTTCGGCGATACCGCGTGCCTCGGGCCTGGATTCGGGCGAGTTTGGTCACGGCAGGGGTCCTCCTCAGCGCTTCGATCGGCTCGATCGTTTACGGCGTCGCGGGCCACGAAAGGGCGGCAACCAATCAGCAGCTGCGGAGCGAAAACGAGCAGCTTCGGTCCGAGCTTCAGGACCTCGACCAGCGACTGACCGTGGCCGGAGAGACCGTCCGCTCCCTCAAGGACTACGAAGTTCGTCTCCGCTCCCTCACCATGGTCCACGACCCGGCCCGCAATCTGGCGATTGGACCGGTGGGCGAAGACGAAACCCGGGACGTCGACGGATCGAGCCTCAACGCCAAGGTGCTCCGTCAGGCCCTGCTCTCCGAGTCCGACGTGCAGGATTCGGTCAGCCTCATGAGCGAGCGACTCGAAGACCTCGAGGTGCAGGGCGAGGGGATCCACGAGCGGGTTCAGCACCTTTCCGCTTTCCTGGAGGGCCAAAGGGCTCGCCTGGCCTCGACCCCGAGTCGGCGGCCCGGCCCGGGCTACGTGAGCTCGACCTTCGGCATGCGGGTCGACCCCTTCACTGGCCTCCCCCAGTTTCACTCCGGCCTGGATTTCGCCGCCAACGTCGGCGCTCGGGTCGTCGCCACGGCGGACGGGACCGTGACCAAGGCCGGGCCCTACGGCGCCTACGGCAACACCGTCATGGTCGACCACGGGCACGGACTGGTCTCCCTCTTCGGTCACCTTTCGCGGGTGAACGTGAAGGCCGGGGACCAGGTTCGACGCGGCGACCTCGTCGGGGCCGTGGGCAACACCGGTCGCTCGACCGGTCCCCACCTCCACTACGAGGTGCGTCTGAACGGAATTCCCCAGGATCCAAGCCGATTCATCCTCGAATGAGTTCTGGGCGGAGGGCCGCCCATCCGGCACGATGGGGGGGACTCCTAGGACACCATGGGCATCTTCACCAAGCTGATAGGCAGTAAAAACGAGCGGACCCTCGCGAAGTTCCGTCCCCTCGTGTCGCGCATCAACGAGCTCGAGCCTGGGCTTCAAGGTCTGTCCGACGAGGCCCTGGTCGGAAAGACCGCCGAGTTCAAGGAGAAGCTCGGTCGGGGCGCGAGCCTCGATGACATCCTGCCTGAAGCCTTCGCCCTAGTTCGCGAGGCCGCATGGCGAACGATCAAGATGCGCCACTACGACGTTCAGCTGGTCGGTGGCATGGTGCTTCACTCCGGACGGATCGCCGAGATGCGGACCGGCGAAGGCAAGACTCTCGTCGCTACGCTCCCCGCCTACCTGAACGCCTTGGAAGAGAAGGGCGTTCACATCGTCACCGTGAACGACTACCTGGCCAATCGAGACGCGGAGTGGATGGGCAAGGTCTTCCGCTTCCTGGGCCTGAGCGTTGGGACCATCACCCACGGCTACGACGAAGAGCACAAGCAGTCCCAGTACGGTTGCGACATCACCTACGGCACCAACTCCGAGTTTGGTTTCGACTACCTACGCGACAACATGAAGTTCCGCCTCGACCACTATGTCCAGTCGCGCGGGCTCAACTACGCCATCATCGACGAGGTCGACTCCATCCTCATCGACGAAGCACGCACGCCGCTGATCATCTCAGGGCCGGCCGACGAGGCCCAAGACAAGTACGAGGCCGTGAACAATGCCGTCGCCAAGCTCGTTCCCGAACGACACTTCACCATCGACGAGAAGTCCAAGTCCGCTTCACTGACCGACGAGGGCGTCGACAGGGTCGAGTCCTTGCTCGAGGTGGGCAATCTCTTCTCGCCCGAGAACATCCAGTGGTCCCATCATGTATCAAAGGCTCTGGCCGCCCACGCCTGCTACAAGCGTGATGTCGACTACCTCATCCACGAAGGCGAGGTGATGATAATCGACGAGAACACCGGCCGTACGATGGAGGGTCGTCGATGGTCGGATGGCCTCCACCAGGCGGTGGAGGCCAAGGAGGGCGTCCGAATCCAGCAGGAGTCGGTCACCTTGGCTACCATCACCTATCAGAACTTTTATCGCATGTACGGAAAGCTCTCCGGTATGACGGGTACGGCCGACACCGAGGCCGAAGAGTTCGAGAAGATCTACAAGTTGGACGTCGTCGTCGTCCCCACCAACAAGTCCATTGTCCGTGACGACCGACAGGACGTGGTCTACAAGACCGAGGCTGAGAAGTTCACCTCGGTCGTAGACGACATCAAAGAGCGTCATGGACGGGGGCAGCCGATCCTTGTCGGCACCAAGAACGTCGACAAGTCGGAGGTCGTCTCGCGACTGCTGAAGAAAAACGGCATCCCTCACATCACGCTCAACGCGAAGTTCCACCGAGCCGAAGGTGAGATCATCGCCCAGGCTGGGCAGCCGGGGGCGGTCACCATCTCCACCAACATGGCGGGCCGCGGCACTGACATCCTCCTCGGCGGCAATCCCGAGTATATGGCCCGGGCCGACGTGGCCCGGGACGAGCTCGGAGACTCCGACGACCCGGAGAAGGAGCAGGCCATCTTGGCTCAGTTCCGCTGGCTGTCTGGCTCACCAGAGTCGATACCGGTCGAAATGGTCACCAAGGAGAGGGCTGAGCTCCTGTTTCAGCAGCGGGCTGGCAGCGCGTCCGGCGACACTGTGGGCGACGTGAAGGCGCGTTGCGAGGAGGAGGCTCGAAAGTGGGTCGACGAGATCGTGGCTCGCTACGCGAAGTATCTGGAGAAGCACGAGGCGGAGTGCAAGGCCGACAAAGAGAAGGTCCTGGAAGCAGGTGGCCTCCACGTCTTGGGGACCGAACGTCACGAGTCTCGGCGCGTCGACAACCAGCTCCGCGGGCGCTCGGGGCGTCAAGGTGACCCGGGTTCCTCAATTTTCTATCTCTCCCTCGAAGACGACCTGATGAGGATCTTCGCCGGCGACAAGCTCAAGGTCATGATGGAGCGTTTGGGCATGCAGGACGACGAGCCCATCGAGGCCAAGATGGTGACTCGTTCCATCGCCAACGCTCAGAAGAGAGTCGAAGGACACAACTTCGATATTCGTAAGAACCTCATCGAGTACGACGACGTGATGAACATGCAGCGCAAGAGCGTCTATGGGCTGCGAGCCAAGGTTCTATCCGACGACTCGATGCAGGAAGACATGCTCGACCTCGTGGATCGGGTGGTGGTGGCCTTGGCCAACGAGAACGCATCGCCTCGAACCCCGGCCGACGAGTGGAACAAGACAGAGCTCCTGCGTCGTTACCAGAGCGTTTTTGGCTTCGAGCCGAGCATTGACAGCGTGAGTCGCTACAATGAGCTGGAGGATTCCCTCTTTGCCCAGGCCGAGCAGCGCTTGCTCGAGAAACAAAAGAGTTTCGGCACCGACTATATCGTCACCGAGCGTGGCTTGGTGCCCAAGGAGGCTCTCGAGGCCACTGACGTCGAGGCTGAGCCGGTCTGGCGCTTTCTGCTTCGCCAGCGATACCTGGGCCAGATCGATGCCAACTGGCGAGACCACCTGACCCAGATGGATCACCTGCGGGAGGGCATCAGCCTACGGGGCTACGGAAGCAGAGACCCGAAGATCGAGTACAAGCGCGAAGGTCATCAGCTTTTCCTGTCGATGATGCGCGACATCGACTTCAACGTGTGTGCCGAGATGTTCAATCTGAAGCTTCTCACGCCGGACGAGGTGCGACAGGAGCAAGAGCGGCGCCGAAGAGCTGCCGAGGCCATGGAAAAAATGGCTCGCATGCAGGGCGCCCGATCGCAGGAGGGCGCCGACGCGGTGGGCCCGGGGGCGGCACCGGCCAAGGCGGGCAACGCCGAACGTCTTCTCAAGCGCGTGCCTCGCTACAAGAAGCAGGGCAAGAAGGACCGCCGCGCAGCCCGACGTCGATGAGCCGACCCGTCGTCGCGCTATTCGGGACTTCGGCCAATCCGCCGACGGGGGAGGGGGGCCACCGGAGTATCCTCCAGTGGTTGGCTGGAGCGTCACTACCCGAGCTGGGGGGCCGTTCAGTCCGTGAGATTTGGGTGCTCCCCGTCCATCGTCACGTTTTTCAAGAGAAGGCGCACATGCCCGCCTTTCACCACCGGATGACGATGGCTCGCCTGGCCTTTGGCGATTTGGCCAAAGTGCGCGTGCTGCCCATCGAGGCGGAGCTCCACCGAACGGTTGACACCCCCGGCACCGTCGACCTGGTCGAGCTCTTGGTCTCGCGGTGCCCTGAGCTCGACTTTGTGCTCGTCCTTGGGGCCGACACCTGGGCCGACCTCGAGGCGGGGCGCTGGCGGCGGGGCGAGGAACTCCGAGCCATGCTCCCGATCGTGGTTCTCCAGAGACCCGGAGTGGAACTGGCCGCCGACGGCCGAAATTTGGACGCCCTCCAGGAGCTGAGCTCCACCGAGGCTAGGACCCACGACCTGGTTGGCGTACCCCGCCTTGCGGCCGCCTACGCTGAGGCCCATGGCCTTTATACGACGCCTTGACCTGGGTCCGGGCTGGATTCGATGATGGCGCCGACCGGTGACTGTCCCCGAACCCCCCAAGACTCGGACCAGGACCGACAAGCTGCCCGGCACGATGCTGGCCGGGAAGTACAAGATCCTGAAGAAGATCGGCGAAGGCGGCATGGGCTCGGTCTACATCGCCAATCAAGAACCCATCGATCGCAAGGTGGCGGTCAAGGTTCTGCTCGGCAAGCTGGCCGAGGACGAGATCAGCGTCCGGCGCTTCGAGCAAGAAGCACGGGCAATCTCCAAGATGCAGCATCCCAACACGGTCACCATTTACGACTTCGGCCGGACGGTGGATGCGCACGACGAAGAGCGTCTCTACATCGTGATGGAGTACCTGAAGGGTCGAACCTTGACCCAGGTGCTCCGGGCCGAGGGGCAGCTATCGGGCGCCCGAGCCTCACGTATTCTTCGTCAGGTTTGCGCGTCACTCGCCGACGCCCACACCGCCGGCATCATTCACCGCGACTTGAAGCCCGATAACATCTTCCTCACCGAGGTTGGTGGTGACGCCGACTGGGTCAAGGTCCTGGACTTTGGTGTTGCCAAGCTTGCCGACGCCGAGTCGGCTGGGACCCTCACCCAGACCGGAATGATCTTCGGGACGCCGAAGTACATGTCGCCCGAACAGGCGGAAGGGAAGCCGCTGGACTTCCGCGCCGACGTCTATGCCCTCGGCGTCATCCTCTTTGAGCTCCTGACCGGACGCCCGCCCTTCGTTGCCGACACCCCGGTCGGCCTCTTGCTCAAGCACATCTCACAGCCACCTCCGAGCTTCTCGGAGCTCAGGCCGGATCTGCAGGTCGACCCTCGTCTCGAAGCCATCACGATGAAGGCCCTGGCCAAGAAGCCCGAGGATCGATTTCAGATCGTCCAAGAGCTGGCCGGCGAACTCGAGGGCTTCGAACGACTGGCCAGCGGCGGCTACGTAGCTCCGACGGGGACGGTCCCCACGCCAATGGCGTCCGGCCTACCGACCGAAGTCGTAGGCTCGAGCGAGTCATTGGGGGTGGAGCCCCGATCGCCGGACGAGCTTCCGCCAAACCTCTCGGACGGCGTGGCGTTACCCACGGCTGGCAGTTTGACCGCGCCCAGCCACTCCTTGGCCACTCGAGCCGTCGACGGGTCCGAGCTCGCCGATTCCTCCATTCCAGCAACCGCCGTTTACGAGGCCCCCAAGCAGGACGGCACTCGCAAGCCTCTGGTCGTCGGTCTGCTCGCTTTCGTGGCGGCGGGCGCTCTGGCTTTTGCGCTCACCCGAGCCGAGCCCGAGAGTGCGGTCGACAGCGTGGAGAAGCTGCCGGAGACGGGCGCCGCCGAGGCCTCGCCCCCATCTGAGCCCCCGCCGCCTGCGGATTCGCCGCCGGTCGTCGAGCCCAAGCTCGCTCAGCCGCTCCAATCGGACTCGAATCCGAAACCCGTGGTGCGTCGGACGCCGCTGAAGGCGCCCCCGGAGGTCAAGGAACCGCCCCCGCCTGCGCCGACGGTCTCGATGGCTTTCGAGTCCAAGCCCAGCGGTGCAGTCGTCTACCTGGCCGGTGAGCAAATCGGTGTGACGCCCTTTTCAACGCCGTTGGAGCGCGGAAAGAGGCTGAGCTTCGTGTTCAAGAAGCCAGGCTATGAGCGCGTCAAGGAGACGGTAGTCGTGTCGGCCATGCGAAAGCTCTCCGTCTCTCTCACCAAGCGCAGCGCGCCGCCGACGCCATCCAAGAAGCTGAGTCTGGAAGAGCTTCGCGAGAAGGCGAAGAGGGACGGCGACGGCAAGGTCTCCGACCTGAAGTAGGTCAGGCCACGGCGTGGACGGGATGGGTCTCGCGCGGCACCCCGCTCCAGGAACCGGGCCTTGCGGCGTTGTGCCTGGGGCCTTCAGGGCATGAAGTTGGCGTCGACCTGAAGGGTGCTGAAGTTGTCCGCGCCCATGCCCGCTTCGATGTCGTCTACGCATCGGAAGCCATAAGCGTTGGCGTTCTGCGGGTTCTCGGGGTCGTTCGGCGTGGGCTCCAGGCGACGACTGAAGACGCGGCCCGTGTCGTCGTCCACGTCTACGTAGTTGCCCCCGAAGAGCGCCCCTTGGCCGCCCTGGAAAGCGCCCGTGTTGGTGGTCAGGCAGACCGGGTAGAGGTCATAGGGGAGGTCGGGTGTGCCAACTGGACGGGGCTGAAGGCCTAGGGAAGAGGGCGCCTCGTCGGGGTCATAGTAGCCGTAGATGCAGGGGAATCGCACGTTGGAGAACGGGTCCATGGTGCCCTCGATGGTCGGGCAGACCGGCGCGCCGGTCATCTGGTCCTGGCCGACCAAGCCGATACAGAACCAAGGAAGAGAGGCGTCTGCGCCGCCCACGCCGAAGTTGCGGTTGCTCGGGAAGCCGTCGTCGACCCACTCCGCCACGTGACCCACGAGGTCGAAGATCTCGGCCTCTCCGGCGGTCAAGAAGTCGTCGGTGGCGGCGCCGATGGGGGGCGAGAGGCGCTGTGGAGGTCCACAGTCGAAGCGCTGGAGGTGGGCGTCCTCGCAGTCGGCCGGGGCCGTGGCCCCGGTTGGAAAGGCGGTGAAGCCGGTTGGTTCGCGAACGGCGTCTCCACTCGCCGTCCAGCCGTGTTGGCGGATCATGATGGCCTCGAAGGAGCTCGGGAGTCGCCGGCCGATGAAGCTGCAGAACTCCCGGGCTTCGGCCTGGCTGACGTTGACGATGGGACAGTCGTTGAAGCCGTCATCCGAATCCTCACAGATGTCGGCTTTGTTGTCGGCCTCCGACGGGTCGGGTTCGTCACAAAAGCCGGAGTCGATACAGAACTGATAGAGCTCGGTCGTCACCTCCGTGGTGTCGACGGTGAGCTCGCCCCCCGAACTCAGGGGAACGAAGCAGTTTTGGGGGCTCCGCAAGGTCGGCTCGTCCAGGGCGGGGCCGTCGTCTTGGGCAGTGAACCCGGCGTTCATCAGGAGTGCCGCGATGGACGAGGTCTCCGCGCCCCCGAGATCCTCAATGGGGGTCGTCAGTCGCGTGCAGATGCCTGGCAGATCTGAGTCCTGGTTGTCGATGGCGGGCCGATTCTGGCGGGTGCCGTCGGGGTCGAAGCTGTCATCGACGAGGTAGATCCGGTCGCCATAACTGACCGTGCCTTGGGTCGGGATGTCGGGCCCTTCGACCGAATTGAGACAGGCGGTCGATGCCACGATCAGGAAGGAGGGAAGAGCGATGTTGGAGGAGAGGGTGCGCATGGTTCAGAACCTCCCCGAGAGGCCGATGCCCTGACCGCCGCCGGGCGTCTGGTAGGGGCCGACTGCCTGAACCTCAAACCTGAACAAGCCCGGGTCCCGGGCGCCGGTGACGATTGAACCCTCGGGCGGCTTCTTTCGAGCCCATTTGATGATCAAGAAGGTCAGTCCGGCTGCGGCCAGCGTACCGCCCGCGATGGCCGAACCGATCTGGACGTTCCTCAGGGTCTGGAACTCGTTGTTCGTTCGCTCGCTGCTGGAGCCGGGCCCTTTGTAGAATTGGTTGCCCTCGATGCTCCTGGGTCCGAGCGGGTCGAAGTAGTCTCGCTCCAGAATGAACTCCTGATAGATGAAGGGGGCCAAGAAACCCACCGTTCCCCCGATGACTCCGACGATGAGCAAGTTGCGTCCCCAGCCCGTGAGGGTGCCGTCGGAGATACCGGGGTTGTAGTCTTCGAGTTCGACGTCGAGGTTGGTCAGCTCGTTGGCGGTGATTTGGACTTCCTCCGAGTAGCGAAAGTAGCCAGGGAGCTCGACTTGCACTTGGTGAAGGCCCTGCTCGAGCTTCTTCTTCTGCGTGTAGGGGCTCAGACCGACGATGGCCCCATCGACGAAGATGCGCGCGCCGGGCTCGTTGACGTTGATGCTCAACTCGCCCACGTTCTCGAGCTCTTTGAGCTGGAACTCCAGACTAAGGGGCTTGTCGTCGGGCATCACGAACTCCCGCTCGACGGGCTCGTAGCCGTTCAGCTCTAGGAAGAGCTTGTGAGGGCCAGGCGTGACCTTGGTCGTGAAGTTGGTCTGGCCAATCTGTCCCTGGGAAACGTCGTCCAGGAAGATGTCGGCGCCCGGCGGGACCGAGGACACCGACAGGTCTTGGAAGCGCTCTTTGATCGCCTTTCGCAGCCGCGTGATGGTGGCCTCGACGTCGGCTTTGTCCGAGGCCTCAGGGGAGAGCTGCAGGTACTGCTCGAAGAAGTCGATGGCTTCCTCGTATCGGGCCAGGCGCTCGTAGCTCTTGGCGATGTTGTAGACCGCATCCGCGTCCTGCTTCAGCTCCAAAGCCGACAAGAAGGAGCTGATCGCGGCCTCATAGTCTCCTCTTCCGTAAGCCTTGCGACCCGCCTCCATTCGGGCGTCGAACTGAGCCTCAGGGGACTTCGGATCCGCACCCACCCGCTTCTTTAGGAGCTCCAGCTTGTCCAAGACCTCGGAGCGATCTCGAGGGTTGGTCTCCAGCTCAAGGTACTTCTCGTAGAAGGATATGGCGTCGCTCCATTGCGAGAGCTTCTCGTAGCAACGGGCGATGTTGAAGGTGAGGGCGGCTGTCGGGGTCAGCGCGTAAGCATTCTGGAAGGCCTCCAGGGCCTCGACGTACTGACCGTTCTGATAGAACAGACGGCCGGCATCAGCGTACTCGGTGGCCGCCGCCGAGGAGCTCGCGGTCGACGTCGAGACCTCCTCCTGCGCGCCCACCGGGAACGCCCACATCATGGTCACGACTAGCGCGAACCCCTGAACCCCGCGAAGCATGTCGCGGGCATGACACGCTTGCTGTCGGGATTCAACGCGCCCGCCTGGCCCCGAGGTGAGGTTTGCGTCTTCGGCCGAGCTTGGACAGATTGCCCGGGTGGTCCGCCGTGGCGAGTATCTGGAGCGCGCCGTCGTGATCCCGAGCGACGAAGGTGCGCTCGAAGGCCTTTTCCACAGGGGCCGGGGCAAGACAGGCCTCCTGATTCTGCCTCCGGCTCCGGACGAGGGGGGCTCGATGGAGGGGCCCATCATCGCTGAGCTGGCGTGGGCCCTAACACGGGCCGGACATCCAACGCTCCGATTCAACTATGGTGGTGTGGGCGCGAGCCCGGCCAGTGACCGCCATCGAAGAGCGGACGCGGAACTCGCCTTGGCCCACCTCCAGGCCTGCGCCCCCGATGCCGACATCGGTTTGTGTGGTGTTGGCTTGGGTGCCGAGCTCGCCGCGGAGTTGGGCGGCGAGCGAGCCTGCGACGCGCTCTTTCTCATCGTCCCTCGAATCGAGGCGCTGCCAGCCCGGATCGAGGCCACGGCGTGCGTGGTGGTGGCCATGCCCCAACTCGTCGATGCGTCCTGGCGGGCCGAGGCGCAGGCTTGGGGCGAGGGCGCTGCTCGGGACTTTCGGCTCGTCAGTATTCCCCGCGCAGACTTAGGGTTTCGACGGGGTTTGGTCGAGCTGGGGCGGGCGGCGGCCGAGACCTTCTCGCCCCCCGGGATGATCGGCTGAGAACGCCCTGGCCGAGCGGTCCGAATCCCTTGGCGCACCCGTAAGGGCATGCTAGGGCCGCACGCTGCCGGCGAAGCCGGCAAAACCACACGGCGTGTGTTTCACGGAGGGGTGTCCCGAGAGGGGCGTCCGTGATCGGCAAAGCGCGTCGGAGGCACAACCCGAACCAAGGAGAACGACAGGAATGTCCACCGTAACCATGAAGCAAATGCTTGAGGCCGGCGTCCACTTCGGCCACCAGACCAAGCGCTGGAACCCGAAGATGAAGCCGTACATCTTTGGCGCCCGCAACGGCATCTACATCATCGATCTGCAGCAGACCGTCGGTCTATGGCGCCGGGCCTACGAGTTCCTCGTGGACCTCAGCTCCCGGGGCGAAAAGGTCCTCTTCGTCGGCACCAAGAAGCAGGCCCAAGAGGTTGTGGCCGAGGAAGCCGGACGTGCCGGCATGTTCTACGTGAACAACCGGTGGCTGGGCGGAACGCTGACCAACTTCAAGACCGTCAAAGGCTCAATCGAGCGGCTCCGCTCCATCGAGCGAATGGAGACCGACGGCACCTTCGAACGCCTCCAGAAGAAAGAGGTCCTGGGCCTGACCCGTGAGCGGGACAAGCTGATGACCTCCCTTGGCGGCATCAAGGACATGAACCGACTGCCCGGTGCCGTCTTCATCGTGGATCCCAAGAAGGAGCACATCGCGGTGGCGGAGGCCAACCGTCTCCAGATCCCGGTGGTGGCCGTGGTGGACACCAACTGTGATCCGGACCTGATTGACTACGTCATTCCGGGCAACGACGACGCGATCCGCTCCATCAAGCTGTTCACCGCCAACATGGCCGACGCCTGCGTCGAAGGAACGGCGAAGTACCAAGAGACCCTGGCCGAGCAGCAAAAGATCGCTCAGGACCAGCCCAAGCCCGAGGCCAAGGCGCCCGCGATCGAGCAAAGCGGCGGACCCGCAGTCGAGGTCGTCGCCCGACCGACCCCAGAGAAGGTTGGCGAGGCGAGCGCCGAGGCGACTGCTCAGCCCCAAAACGACTCTTGAGGACCCGCCCCCGGGGCGTCCCCGAGGGCTCTCCTCACATCATCACCACAACGGAGAAGACATGGCGATTTCTGCAAAAGACGTGAAGGCTCTCAGAGACCGAACCCAGGCGGGTTTCGGTGACTGCAAGAAGGCGCTCGACGCGACCGACGGCGACATGGACAAGGCCATCGAGTGGCTCCGCAAGAAGGGGCTCTCGGAGGCCTCCAAGAAGGCGGGTCGAGTGGCCGCCGAGGGCCTCGTCCATAGCTACATCCACGCCGGAGGCAAGGTCGGGGTCCTGTTGGAAGTGAACTGCGAGACCGATTTCGTGGCCCGCGGAGAGGACTTCCAAGAGTTCGTGAAGGACGTGGCCATGCACGTGGCCGCGGCCGACCCGCGGTATCTCGTGAGGGAGGACGTTTCGGCTAGTGACGTCGACAAGGAGAAGGAGATCTTCCGGGAGCAGGTCTTGGCCGAAGGCAAGCCGGAGAAGATCGTGGACAAGATTGTCGAAGGCAAGCTGGGCAAGTGGTACGGCGAGATGTGCCTCATGGAGCAGGCTTGGGTGAAGGAGCCCAAGATGACCGTCGAGGATCTGCGGACCGAGGTCGTCCGCAAGACTGGTGAGAACGTCCAGGTTCGTCGATTCGTTCGATTCGCCCTGGGTGAAGGAATCGAAAAGAAGCAGGAGAACTTGGCCGAAGAAGTGGCCAAGATGCACGCGGCCGCCGCGGCCAACAAAGACTGATTACTCCGCGAAGAGGCCGGCTCGCGCGACGATGAGGTCGACGAGCCGGTCTTTGCCCCGCACGAAGTTCGACAGGACGAAGCCGCCTCGCTTCGTCATTACGATCCACCCGCCCAGGGGTAGCTCGCTGTCCTTGACCTGCACGATGTCCTCCCAAGCGTAGTGACGAAAGTCCGTCGCCCCTCGGTAGGTGACGCCGTACTCGTCGACGACGTAGCTCATCGACCAGAAATAGGCCGAGAAGCCGGAGAAGAAGAGGACGAAAAAGATCGCGGTCAGTCCAGCCGAGGCAGGGAGACTGGTTTCGAAGACAGCCTCCACGGCTACCAGCACCCAGAGGAGCGTCGCGGCCAGCACGGCGACGCGAATGGTCCAAGCCGCTCGGAACTCTACGATCTCTCGGCGTCGACTCACGCCTACAGAGTCTGGGAACGGTTCCCATTCCGTCAAATCGGAGGCGACGCACCTACACTTGCCTACGCCATCAGGGCCTCGGGATGGCGCGGGTGGTCCCAAAGGGCGGGCGGGGCTGGAGTCTGGGGCCGGTTGACCGCAGGATTCCACCGTGGAGCCCGCGGAAGCCTCGGTCGGTCCCAACCTCGTCATCGAGCGCACCATTCGGGACGTTTCGCAGATCGTTCGAGGCAAACCGGAGGCCGTCCGCCTGTGCGTGATGGGACTCTTGGCCCGAGGCCACGTCCTGTTGGAGGACGTCCCTGGCGTCGGCAAGACGACCTTAGCTCGGGCGCTGGCCGAGAGCGTGGGCGGCGGATTCGGCCGAGTCCAAATGACGGCGGACCTCCTGCCGGCCGACATCATCGGCGGACCCGTCCTCGACCGGAGCTCGGGCGAGCTGAACTTTCGACCAGGCCCCATCTTCAACAATGTCGTCCTGGCCGACGAACTCAACCGAGCCACACCTCGCACCCAGAGTGGTCTGCTGGAGGCCATGGCCGAACGCAGCGTCTCGGTGGACGGAAGGACCCACGCTCTGCCCGAGCCTTTCTTCGTCATCGCAACCCAGAATCCCTCCGACCATCACGGCGTCTACCGCCTGCCCCAAAGCCAGCTCGATCGGTTCTTGGTCCGGACTTCCCTCGGCTACCCAGATGAAGAGACCGAGCTGCAGCTCTTGCTGGGCGAGGGAGCGACACCAAGTTCCGAGCCACGGCTCACCCAGGACGTCTTGGCTCGACTTCAGACCGCGGTGGATCAGGTTCGTCTGGAGTCATCGGTGGCCAAGTACCTGCGGAGCATCGCCGATCGGACCAGGGCCCACGCCGAGCTCGAGATTGGCGTTTCAACCCGCGGTCTTCTCGCCCTCGGCCAGGCTGCTCGGGCCCGGGCCCTCATGGAAGGCCGAGATTTCGTGAGTCCGGACGACGTGCGGGCGCTGGTGGTGCCGGTGTTGGCGCACCGTGTCGTGGTGGCCGGCGGCCGAGGCAACGAACGGGAGGAAGCCGAAGCGCTTCTGGAGGAGATCGCAAACGCGGTGGAGCCTCCGGTTTGAGCCGGAGTCGGCGCTTTCGAACGCCGCGCCGAGCCATCCCGACCCGGCCGGGCGTCTTCGCCTTGTTGGCACCCCTCATCCTTGGCGTCGCGGGCGTCACCGCCGGGAACAACCTGCTGTTCCTGATATTGGGGGCGACCTTGGGAAGTGTGCTTCTTTCTGGGGTGATCAGCGAACGGGCGATCAAGCGGGTGGAGGTCGACGTTCGGCCGGTCGGGCCCATCGAGGCCGGGGCCGTCGCTCGCTTGAACGTCCGCTTTCGTCGCCCCCCAGGGGGGATGGGTCTGTTCGGACTCTGCGTCTTCGAAATGAATGGCCTCGGCTTGTTCCCCAGGAAGACCGAGCGACTGCTCTACGCGGGCGTTCCTTTCATGGAGGGAACGGAGGCCAGTACGCGCTGCCGACGGGCCTTTGAGGAGCGAGGTCGACCCCAGCTGGGGCCGTGTGAGGTCTCGACGACATTTCCCTTCGGCCTGTTGAGGAAGACCCGGGAGATCGAGCTTCGTATGGAGGGCGTCGTCTGGCCTCGTCGAGTCGAGCTCCCCTCGGTCCTCTCCGACGCTCGCGCAGACGCTGCGAACGGTGCGCCGGTACCGTTGCCTGGGATGGGGACTGAGATCCTCGGCGTGCGCGAGAGAAGGGATGGCGAAAACGTTCGGCGTCTCCACGCCCTTCGTAGCGCCTTCCTCGACAAGGACATCGTCATCGAGTCGACCCGAGAGCAGCAGTCCGTGGCATGGGTGGGGGTGGATGCTCGTCCGGGCGTGGATCCCGAGGCGCTCAATCGGGCCTGCGAGTTGGCGGCGGCTATCCTTCGGGACAGAAGCGATCGGGAGCGCCCTATCGGCCTGGTTACGCCTTCGGGCAAGCTGGGTCCCGCGCCCCTTCCAGTCCTGCTTGATCGACTTGGCCTCCTCGGCCCCGAAGTCCCGCTGGAGCAGGAACTGCCGCCCGCGCTGTGGCTTCTCCCCGATGGTTCGCCCAGCCGGCCCGACGGCTGGCGCGTCGACGGCCAGGGGGAGCTTCATCGGTGCTGAACTCGGTGGGTCGAGCCCATCGCAATGGGCTCACGGTCACGGTCGGCTTGGGCATTGCCGGCGTCGTCGGGGGCTCCACCACCCTCATGCTCGGCGGCGGCTTGACCATGGCGGCCGTGCTTCTGTCCGCCCAACGCCTTCTTCGTCCGAAGCCCGAAGCTTGGCTTCACCGCGGGGTTCACCTCGTCACGGTGCTGGGTCTGGTGGGATGCCTGGCCATTCTGTCTCGGGCCCGAATCGATGCCGTCCTCCTCATCGTTATGCTGGGGATCTTCAACCGCTTCGTTCTGCGGACCTCGCCCCGCGACGACTTCATCGTGGTGGCGGCCTCTGCGGTCCTCCTCACGATGGCGACGACGGTGACGCCCGGCATCGCCTTCCTGCCGCTCGTTCTGTGTTTCCTGCCCGCTGCCCTGTGGGCCCTGACCACGGCCAACGCTCTCTCACAGCAGCGCTGGGCCCCTCCAAACGGGCGGGACCAGGTCGCGGCTGCGCCGGTGCCGCGTCTGAACGCCGCCCTCACCCTGGGCGCGACCGCCTTCATGCTGGTGGCCTTCGCGGGCGTGTCCTTCTTTCCTCGCTACAACTTCGGTCGAATGATGGCTGCGGGCTCCTTCATGAACTTCGCCGGTGTCGGTGCGTCGATGGACATGAGCACGGGCGGAGTCTCCAACGCAGTGGGAGGCCAGGTGTTGCTGCGAGTAGAGGGCCCAGACGCCGAATCGGAGGGTCTGTACGCCCGAGTCTACGCCTTCGACCTCTTCGACGGTCAGGTTTGGTCGCAGAGCGCGCCGAATCCTCTGGTCCGCTTTCGAGGCATCGTCGAGGGCGAAAGGCCCCCCCAGAGAAAGCACGAAGTCCGACTTCGACGGCTTGTGGATCGGGGCCGTCCCCATCCGGTTGCCGCCATCGGAACCTCGCGGCCCTGGGCGGTCGGACTTCGTCAGCCGCTTCACGGTCCGAGCGGAACTTGGTTGACCGCCGTTCCTCAGGCCTCGCTGCAGATCGAGTACGCCGCCTATTCGGACCGCCGGCCCGAGCCTGCGGCGAAGGAGGCGCTGGAACGCTTTTTGACCCTGCCGGCGGGACTGGACGGACGTCTTCGTGACCTAGCGGGTCAGCTGACCGAGGGAACATCCACCCACCGAGAGAAGCTGGCTCGGATCCTCGGTCACTTCGGACAAGGCTATCAATACAGCCTGGAGCCCCTGGAGGGCGCCTCCCAAGACCCGCTCCTGCGCTTCGTCTTTGAGGCCAAGGCCGGTCACTGTGAGCTCTACGCAGGGGCGGCGGTGGTGCTGCTGCGACTCGCCGGCGTGCCGGCACGGGTTGCGGCCGGTTATTACGGTGGATGGTGGAACGCTCGAAGCGGAAGCCTCGAGTACACGCCCGACGACGCTCATGCCTGGGTCGAGTGGTGGGATCCGGAGCGAGGCTGGACCTGGGCCGATGCCACGCCCCCGAGTGGACGCACCCGTCGGAGCGGCAAGAGCCTGGCCTGGCTTCGGGATTGGTATGACTGGATCGAGGGTGCCTGGTACAACCATGTCGTCGACTACGACGAGACCCGTCGGCGTCAGCTCCTCGAGGTCTTGGAGGCCCGCTTCGATGCCGGCTGGTCCGGTGTGACCGGCTTGCTGAGCCACCAGACCCCGAGTTCGGGCCCGACCCGTGGCGGAGGCAGCGTCCTGTGGGTGCTCGGGACCGTGTTCGTGCTAGGGCTGGGCGTCCTCGGGGCCTTTGTGAGGCGGCGTGGGTCGAGGCGCCCCGTGGTCCTGGGCCATCGGCTTCGTCGGCTGCTCGGCGCGGGACCTCGAGAGACCTTGGGACAGGCCCTCAACCGGCTCCCGGAAGCCCAACAGGAGGTCGGAGGCGCCGCGGTTCGGGCCTACGAGGCCCTCCGATTCGGCCAAACCGGGGACGTAGATCGGGTCAGGCGATGCCTCTCGGCCCTGGCCCAGGTTCGCGGGGCGCGATCTGCTAGCTTGCCTTCGTGGATTGGACCTGGACCCTCGTCGGCCAACTCCAAGAGCTGACGACTGGACACGCGGCAGCGCCCCTTTGGGATCGCTTTCGTTCCCTGCTCGGTCTGGGGATGATCATTGGGCTGGCCTGGCTCATGTCGACCCACCGAAAGGGCGTGGACTGGCGGCTGGTCTTCTCGGGTCTGGGGCTGCAGCTGCTCTTAGCCCTGGTGGTGCTGTCACCCTTCGGGCGCTTCGTCTTCGGCGGACTGAACGAGGTGGTAACCTCGATCCTGGCTACTTCGACCGAGGGCGCGAGCTTCGTCTTCGGGCGGCTGGCCGATTCCTACAGTCTGCCTACCGGGGCTTCGGTCGTCCCTCCGCCAGAAAGCGCCGACGCTGGATGGTTGGACTTCGCCCGCAGGGCCCCCGTTGCCGTTGATCCCACCGAGGTCCGCTTCGTGGAGGTCGGCGCTTGGATAGCATTCAACATCCTCCCCACGATCATCTTCTTCAGCTCGCTGATGGCCATCCTCTATCATCTGGGCGTGATGAGTCGGGTCATTCAAGGCCTGGCCTGGATCATGCGGCGAACGCTGCGCACCACCGGTCCCGAGACCCTCTCCGCTGCCGGCAACATCTTTGTCGGTCAGACCGAGGCGCCGCTGATGATCCGTCCCTTTCTGGAGCGCATGACCAAGAGCGAGCTGATGGCGATCATGACCGCTGGCTTCGCCACCGTGGCCGGCGGCGTGCTGGTCGCGTACGTCCAGATGCTCCAGCCGGTCTTTCCGGACATCGCCGGGCATCTGTTGTCGGCCTCGATCATGAGCGCGCCGGCGGCTCTGGTCTTGGCCAAGGTCATGGTGCCAGCCGAAGGCGGCGCCGGGGCCGAAGAGGTGCAGCTCCCAAAGACGGAGAGCGTGAACGTCATCGACGCGGCGGCCCGTGGGGCGGGGGAGGGGCTCCAACTCGCCCTCAACGTCGGTGCTATGCTCATTGCCTTCGTTGCTTTGGTGGCCCTGGCCAACGACCTACTCGGCTGGATGGGGAGCTGGGCCGGTTGGGGAAGCCTGAGCCTCGAGGGCCTGCTGGGCGGATTGCTCGCGCCCTTCACCTACATGCTGGGCGTCCCTTGGGAGGACGCTGCCGAGATCGGTGGGCTCCTGGGCATCAAGACCGTTCTCAACGAGTTCGTGGCCTACGCGAGCCTGGCCGGCCAAACCGAGTCTCTCCACCCCCGCTCGGTACTCATCTCCGTGTACGCGCTGTGTGGCTTCGCCAACCTGGGGTCGATCGGGATTCAGCTTGGAGGCCTGGGCCCCTTGGCGCCCTCCCGTCGAGGCGACCTGGCTCAGCTCGCCTTCCGAGCCATGATCGCGGGAAACCTCGCCGCCTGCATGACCGCCGCCATCGTCGCTTTGCTCAACGGCTAGAGTACCGTCGGCCTAAGTTCTCCATCGTGTCCGAAAGGCAGGCTCGTCTATCTCGTATGGGAGGCGATCTCAGCCCGCAAGGTGCGGCTTCGGCGATCATCTGGCCCCGACCAAAATTCAAATCCAAATCCAAATCCAAATCCAAATCCAGGTGCCACCCATTGCTGCAATTACAATTGCGACTTCCCTTCAGCTGCCCTCCGCACCCGAGCCTTTCCGGTTCGACCGAAGCTCTGGGATCTTCAGAGTCGCGTTCTCGGAAGCCCACGTCGCGATCCACTGGTTTTCGGTGACAGCCCTACACCTCGCAAAGCCGAGGTGCTTCAAGTCCCTCTTCAGCTGGTAGCGGCGAAGGTCGGGGTCCAGGGTCGGAAGCTGAAATCTGGAAAGCGTGCGCTCCAGTCTCCGGCCCGAAAGGCCTGGGAAGCGACACGGTAGGCCTCCGTGAAGACTCTCCACTCCTTCAAGTGGGCCCACCAGTGCT
>JBCCQA010000023.1:0-97277 GCA_039024635.1 Myxococcota bacterium
AAGACGAGCGCTCATCTCGACGCCAAGAAGAGCCGATTGCGACGCCTCTCCAGGCGGGTGACTGCGCTGTCACGGAGCGACCGCATCTGCGCTTCCCCCCCCACTCGAATCAGCCAGGCCTGGACCCTACTGTCCCATTCCACGGTTCGATGGACGTCCAGAACCCTCTGGAGCATCCACAGGGGGTGGGTGAGCACGGCCCGCTCTCCCTGGGCGCCGCCGACACGAAATGCGTGTCGTCCTAGGGCCCTGGGGACGCGACCCTCAGGCCGGCTCGGGTTTTGTGCGTACTCGGCAAGGCGCTGGTGCGCGTCGACGAGAAGCGGCGCGTACTCTTCGAAGAAGCGACGAAAGAGGGGATCCAGGGATACCGGAATCTCGTCCGGCTCCGCGTCGCTGGGACCTTCAACCCTGTCCTTGATTCGTTTCAGCCAAGCCGTGATCGCCGGGTACTTCTCCAGCTCGCGAGATGGGTTTGGATCCACGGCCCAGTGCCCCGCCACTGGACCCGCGAGGGCCACGTCGGCCGAGCTGGCCCGCTGACCGAAGGCAAAGGGCCAGCGCTCGAAATGGGACTCGAGCACCGCTCGTGTGTCGGTCTGAAAAGCCACCAGGGCCTCGGCCGTACTCTCGCTGGCCCCTAGAGCCTTGGCGCCATCGGCAAAGAAACGGGACAGTCGCGAACCGGCCAACCGACGGAGCGGCTTTGGAAGCCAGGGAGAAACGATGCTCCCAAAGTTGGCATGCACTTCGTCGAGATGGCTCGAGTCGTTCCAGCGAGCGTGCATGGCCGGGACCAGCATCCAGTTGTCGGTGAAGAGCTCCAAGAGCTCGGCCGCCAATCGCTTGGTAGGATGGCGACCTGGATCGGGAACTAGGGCCGGCGTCGGATGTTCGGCCTCCAACCAATCCATGATGACCGAGGAGTCCTGCAGCGCCTGACCCTGGGGCGTGAGAAGCACGGGAATGAAGCGAACGCCGGTCTTTGGTACAATGACTCTGCGATAGACCCAAAGCGTGGCCAGCCTCTCGTCGAAGGCCAGGCCCTTCAAACGAAGGTTCGTCCTCGTCTTCGCCGAGTAGTACGAGAACGGGGCAGATAGCAGGCGGAAGCGACCCACGCTCCCGCCTCGCGTCGGCGGGGGCATGGGTCAAGAGCTAGCACTCCCTAGGCCAAGGTCTGGGGACGGGGAAAGGTCGGCGTCCAGCCCGGTACTGGATCGAGGGCCCGATCTAGGACCTCGCTCATGTCGTCTACGAAGACCACCTCCAGCTCCTCGAGGACCTTCTTCGGGATGTCGTCGACATCGGGTTCGTTCTGCTTCGGCAAAAGTACCGTGCGCAGGCCTCGCGCATGGGCGGCCAAGACCTTCGACTTGATCCCGCCGACCGGCAGAACCCGGCCCCGAAGGGAGACTTCTCCCGTCATCGCAACCTGGCTCTTCACGTTGCGCCCGGTGAGGAGGGACGCGAGGGCGGTGTACATGGTCACCCCCGCCGAGGGGCCATCCTTGGGGGTGGCCCCAGCCGGTACGTGAACGTGTACGTCCCTATCCCGGAGCTGCTCGGTCGGCACGCCGAGATCTTCGGCGTGCACCCGGGCGTAGGTGAAGGCCGCTTGGGCCGATTCCTTCATGACGTCGCCGAGCTGACCGGTCAGAACCAGCTGGCCCGAACCGGGATAGTCCGAAGCCTCGACGTACAGGACGTCGCCGCCCATGGGCGTCCAGGCCAGGCCCGTCGCGACCCCGGGCTGCGTGGGAGCCTCATGACGCTCTTCACGATTGCGCCGTCTTCCCAGGTGCGCCGTAAGATCGTCCTCATCCAAGCTCCATGGATGCTCGAGCTCTCCCTTCGCTTTCGCCACGGCAGCGGCGCGGTAGACCTTGCCCAAAGTCCGCTGGAGCTGACGCACACCCGCCTCCCGCGTCCAGCCAGAGATGGCGGCCCGCAGCGCAGCATCGCTAAAGAACACGTCGCCCTCCTCTACGCCGGCGTTCTTGGCCAACTTGGGGAGTACGTGGGAGCGGGCGATGGCCAGCTTCTCGTCCTCTGTGTAGCCCTCGATGGACACCACCTCCATCCGGTCCAGGAGCGGACTCGGAACCCCCGACAGATCGTTGGCGGTCGCGATGAACAAGACCTTGGAAAGGTCGAAAGGTACCTCCATGTAGTGATCCGTGAAGGCATGGTTCTGCTCGGGATCCAGGATCTCCAGCAGCGCCGAGGCCGGGTCGCCCTGCCAGCCTCGACCCAACTTGTCGACTTCGTCCAGGAGCAGAACTGGATCCGAGGCCCCCGCCCGCCGGAGGCCTTCGACGATGCGGCCGGGTCGAGCGCCCACGTAGGTACGGCGATGTCCCCGGAGCTCGGCTTCATCTCGGACCCCGCCCAGAGCGACGCGAACCAGCTCACGACCCGTCGTCTCCGCAATGGCCTCGGCGATGCTTGTCTTGCCGACCCCAGGGGGACCGACCAAGAGCAAAACGTCGGCCCTTCCACTGCCGGCCAGCTTCCGGACGGCGAGGTTCTGGACCACCTGCTTCTTCACTTCGTTCAGACCGTGGTGGCTCTCGTCGAGACGAGCCTCGACCGTTCCAATGTCGACATCAACACCCGCCATTCGACCCCAGGGCAACTCGGCCACCCAGTCGAGCCAGTCGATGGCCACGTTGCGCTCGGGAGAACCGGGCTGGATTCGCTCCAAACGCTTCAGCTCCTTGTCGACGCTGGCCCTCACCTCCTCCGGAAGGTCCAAGGCGGCCAAGCGCTCGGCGAGCTCGGACTGTTCGTCGCTACCCTCGCCTAGCTCGTCCTGGATCGCCTCCAGCTGACGGCGGAGAATGTGCTTGCGCTCTTGCTCCCCAATGTCCTGGCGAACCCGGTCCGCAATACTCTTTTGGGCGTCGAGCACCTCGCCGAGCTCGGCCGCACGACGGAGAACCATTCGCGCCCGCTCGAGTGGCTTGAGGGTCGTGAGGACTTCGTGCTTCCAGTCCAGACCGCTCTCTACGAAGGCAGCAAGCACGTCCACGAGGACGACGGGCGACGGCGCATTTCGCGTCGCGACCCTGATTGGGCTCTTGACCTCGAGCCGGGAGAAGAGACTCTCCACCGACTCCACCAGGGAGCGTCTCAGGGCTTCGGCCTCCGGCCCCTCGGGCCAGGCCTCGTCCACGAGTCGATAGTCGGCGCGAAGGTGATCACCCTGACTGAAACTCGACCACTCGACCCTCTGGACGCCCTGGATGGCGAGGGCCTTGACCTGGTCCGTACGTTGAACGGGGTGGAGGATTCGGGCCAAGACCCCGACCGGCAAGAGGTCGTGGGGGGAGAACTCCGATTCGGGCGTTCGCTGAATGGCGACCAGGATCCAGCCATCATGATCTCGCTTCGCGGCCTCCACGGCCGCGAGCGAGGCCGGGCGCGCGATTGCGAACGGCGACGCAACGCCAGGCAAGAGGAAGCCCTGCCGCAGGGGCAGGACGGGGAGGGTGGACGGCAGGTCCTTGGGTACTTCCGGATGATGGTTCATGGCTTTCCTTCTCGGGCGACGAGATCGGTAGCCACCTCGTTCGGACCGTCAAAGGGGCGAGAAGCCCTCAGTTCCGGATGAAAAGTAGGTGCTCGCGGGAATGAAGGAACCGCGAAGCGAAAACGCTCTCTTCGGACGTCAGGAGCTGGCGTCGAGCGGGCCGGGATAGTCCGCGACCTCTCGGACGAAGCGCCAGATCCGAGACACATCTCCGCCTTTTCTTTTCTGTAGAATCCGCAACTCTGCCTGCTCGCCGAAGCTCAGCTCGAAGGGCGTATCGATGATCTGGGAGGGCGCTTCGTCTTCGGACTCCGGATCGAGGGCAAGCCGGACCACGGCCACGGACTCGCCCTGGTCTTGAAGGAGAGCGAGTACCGTCATGCGGGCGGTGGGTGGCCCTTCGGGCCAGCGGGCCTCGACCATCAGGCGACCATCGTCGGCCAAACTGGGCTGCAGTGACAGGGCCGTCGTTGCAGAGTCCACAGCGAGACCACGGCGCTGGGCTTCGAGCAAGAAGCGGGCGAGCTGGGAGGCGGCGGTTGAACTCTCCTGTTCGGGCTCGGCCGCTTCGGAGAGCGCCAGAGCCTCGGCTTCTCGTTCGATCGCGGCCAGAACCTGACCCTGTCGGAAATCGACAGTGGCTACGGTATCCTCGATCAAGGGCGCGAAGGCTTCGGTCGCCAGGCCGAGGGCGCGCTTGGCCGCCATCTCGGCGCGCTCGAGGCGCTCGGGGGTGGTGTCGGGGTCTACCGCCTCCAGCCAGGCGAAGGTATTGAGAGCGATGCCGTCCTGACTGGTTTCGATGACCTTGGTCCAGGTCTCCTGATCGTGGGAGCCGGCCCGAAGAAGACCTGCCCCCAAGCCGATGAGAGTCACCAAGCCCAGGCCGATGGAACCAGCAAGCGCCCAGCGCGGAGAGCCACGTACCGGGAGCGAGGGCCCGGCCAAAGCCGCCACGAGAACCCCCATGATGGCGCCGCTGAAGACCAAGTCGAAGGTCACCGCGGGTAGCATGGTCAACAGCACGCCCAGGACGCCGCCCCAGAGCCACCGGCGGAAGGGCCCTCGAAAACCGAGGGGGATCTGCTCCCGACGCTGAATGCCGATGAACACCGAGGCCCCCAGCAGCCCAAAGACGATGGCGGCCGAGCCTGCCACAAGCACGCCCCCGTGACCCAAGCCCACCACCAGGCCGCCTCCGATCGCCGAGCCCAACATCAAGGTCACTGTGGAGAGCCGGCCGAGAAGACGCTCGATGGGCGGGCCCACCAACCACAGCCCGACCAAGCTGAGGATGAGGCTCATCGAGGGGAGTGGCACATAGCCGTCGGGAAGGTGATTGACGGGGTGAACGAAGGCGTAGCTGACCACCCGCCATAGCTGGCCGGAGAGTACGAGGTCTCGGTTGAGGCCGCCCATCACCAAGACACCGAACGTCTCTTTGGCCCCCGCCACGAACATTCCCAGCGACACCAGCAGCAAGAGGACGCTGGTAGCGAAGCTGACCAGCGGCCAGCGAACGAGCATGGGCGCCACTCGGGCCTCCTCGCGCTCGAAGGACTCTACGGTACGCTCGCCATGAACGACGGCCGTCTTGAGCTGCTCGAGGATGGCATCTCGAAAGCGACGGGCCTGGCTTGGGTCACTGAAAGCCCCCAGAGGAAAGGAGAAGTCGAAGAGCTCGGTCCCGACCAAAAAGATACCGCGTCGACCGCGCTCTTGAAGCATCACGCCCGTGACATCCCGCAAGGGCACGCTCAGCATCTGACTCGCTCGAACGCTGAAGGGCATCATCAGACGATCGCGAAAAAGCGTGAGGGTGCGATGCCCGATGTTCCGGGAGGCTCTCCAGGACAGACCGACCAGAGTGAGGCTCAGAAAGAGAACGACAGAGGCCATCCCGACGGCCTGGGCGCCTTGACCGCCCACGAGGAGGCTGATGGCGACGAGGGAGCCAAAGGCAAGACTCGCCACCAGGGAGGGCGTCACGACCGGCGGTGGCCGAAGGACGACCCGCATCTGAGGCTGGGCCAAGGTGAGCTCGGGCTCCTCCATCTTCCGGAGTCGTAACCGACCGCGAGCGGCTTGTATTCAAAAACCCTAGGACGGCTCGGGCGGATGGAGGTCGCCGCTGCACAAGTCGATGGAGAGTGCGGTCGCGGCCGCGAGATCTTCGACCTCGGGGGCGTGTCTCAACGCTTGGGCCAAGGCAGCGCTCCAAAGCCCCACCACCTCTTCGCCCCGCCGATCGCTGGGAAGGACCACGCGAGGCTCCACTGGAGGGACGCTGACCGGCCGTGGACCCACCCCCGTGATCACGGCCCGCATGCCATCGGGGGAAAAGAGCAGCTGCAGCCGCTCGTGGGCGTGTACGTGGGTCCCGACGATCCGCCATGGCGGACTCTCGAAACGCGCGGAGGCGCTCAGGCCCTGGGCCCGCTCGAGTGCCTGGGTCTGCTCGGCACCGAAAGACATCCAGCGCCCTTGGAGCGCCTCTGCGAAGGCCTCCGGACCCTCGAAGCCCACGTAGTCAACCGGACCGAAGCCGTGAAACGGGCTGCTGGGCAAGAAGCGCAGCACCTGGGCGTCGAGGACGAAGAAGGCGTGTTCGCTATCGGGGCGATGCCGCCCGATGGGTGGGAAGCGCTCGGGATCCACCTTGACTTGCCCGCGGACTGCCCCGCGCGGGGTCACGAAGGCCCGAGCGCCGGTGCGGCGAAGATGAGTGGTCGCTATCTGCCGAGTCCGGGAGTTGAGGGCGAGCTCCATAAAGGTCACCCAATCTACTTTCTGGGTGGGGACCCGGACTAGGGAAGCTCTCGTTTCCCCGGGTCTCGAACCTCAAAGTTGAACCCCGAGACCGCCCCGCGCAAAGTCCCGGTGTGAGCCAGAGCATGGCCCGACAGCGCGAGGGCGACCGAGAGCGAGTCCTCGTTCTCTACACGGGCGGCACGATAGGTATGCGAGCGGGCCCTCGAGGCTATGAGCCGGTCCCCGGTTTTTTGGGCCAACAGCTGGCCAAGCTCCCCCAGTTTCACGATCCAACGCAGCCGCCCCTGACGACGCCTCGGGGCCGCTTCGACCGACGCGTGCACTTCGAAATCCTGGAGCACGAACCCCTATTGGATTCGTCGAGTATGAACGTCGAGAACTGGGTGCGAATCGGACTCGACATCGAGCGGCACTACGAAGACTTCGACGGCTTCGTCGTCCTCCACGGCACCGACACCATGGCCTACACGGCGTCCGCTCTGAGCTTCATGCTGGAGAGCTTGGGCAAGCCGGTCGTGCTCACCGGCTCGCAGATACCGCTCAGTGAGCTCCGAAACGACGCCATCGACAACGTGCTGGACGCCCTGGTCTTCGCGGGGCTCTTCGCCATTCCGGAGGTGACGGTGTACTTCCACCACCAGCTTTTGCGGGGGAACCGCAGCCGTAAGGTCGATGCCCAGTCCTTCGACGCCTACAAGTCACCGAACTTCCCACCCCTGGCCACGGTGGGCGTCGACATCGAAGTCGCATGGCATCGGGTGCTGCCCAGGCCCAGGGCACCTCTGAGCGTGAAGCCCTTTCGCCGTCGGAACATAGCTGCGCTGCGGCTCTTCCCCGGGATGACGGGCGAGCTGTTGGCCCGCTTTCTGGGGGAGGGCATGGAGGGTCTGGTCCTCGAGACCTACGGTACGGGCAACGGCCCCGATCGACCCGACTTGTTGCAGGCACTGCGAGCCGCGTCCGACTCCGGCGTCGTCATCGTGAACGTGAGCCAGTGCGCCCGGGCCACCGTCCTTCCAAGCTACGCAGCGGGTCGGGCCCTGGCCGATGCGGGCGTCGTCTCGGGACGGGACATGACGGCCGAGGCTGCGCTGACCAAGCTGTCCTGGTTGGCCAGTCAAGACCTGCCGCCGGACCGCGTCAGGCGGGGTATGACCACGAACCTCCGAGGTGAGCTCACACCTCCGAGCCGCTGGAACGAGCTTGATCCCCCTGCAGGTTCGCCCACATGATTCGTCCGATGGGTCGCACCCTGATCGTCTTATTCGCTCTTGTTGGGAGCAGCTGTCGCTCGCCCAGCCCTTCGGACGCGAGCCCGCCTGAGGCTGCGGCCGGAGTCCCGCTCTACAGCCCCTTCGTGGTGGAGGTGCAGACCGAAGCGCCCTTCAACCGAGTCTCCTTCAAGCAGGTGGGCTCCTTCCGGGGAGAAGACGACCGAAGCGAGATATTCGAAGCGATGGCCGAGTCCTTGGCCTACGAACTCTCGAAGCACGGAGCGACCTCCCACGCGACCTTCACGCCCGAGGTGGCCGACCCGACCCACCACCTCGCCTGCGGGTCCAGCCACATCTATGTCGATTTTTGGGAGAGCGAAGACGCGGTCTTCGGCTTCTCGCTCTGGTCGGGCTGCGGCGAAGAGAGTCGCTTTGCGCATGAGGTCGAGCTCAGCCTTCCGACAGATCGAGACCTCATCGAGAAACTCGAGCCATTGGCGCGGCGGATCGCTTCTCGCCTCATCGAAGCCCGGGACACCGACTGCTTCAACGCAAGCTGCTAGCAGAAACAGCCCTAACTGAAGTCGACCGAGCGTCTCGAAACGAGACGCCGCTGAAAGGACTCAGGCCTTCGCCGATCAAGAGGTCGAGGTGAGCCAGTCCGTGCGCGAAGTCATGGATTCCGACCCGGTGAGAATCGGACCGGACGTCTACGTCAGAGACGCTCTCCAGCTCATGCTCCGCGAGCGTCTCCGGCATTTGACGGTTGTGGATGAGGACGATGAGGTCCTCGGGCTCATCAGCGACAGGGACCTTCGACACTTGCTGCCCGACCCACGAACGGCGCCGGAGAGGTTCAGCGAAGTCCAAAGCGCGACCGAACTTCGATTGGTCATGACCCGCAATCCGGCAACTATCGAGGAAGGCGCCTCAGTCTCGGAGGCCGTTCGCCGCTTCCGAGAGCGGAGGCTCGAGGTCATGCCCGTCCTGAGCGACCAACGGCTCGTTGGCATGCTGACCCAGGCCCATCTGATGGGCCTCCTGCTGAGCTTCCTGAAGCACGAGCCGGCGCCAAAGCCAGAGAAGCCGAGCACAGCCCATTCGGACACCCGCTCGGTGGGGACTCCAACGACCCGGGTCTTGATCATCGAAGACGACTTCGTGACCCGTCGCATCCTATGCCACCACCTCGAGCGCTCCGGCCATGAGGTCACCCAGTGCGAGGACGGCGGAAGCGCGGCGGAACTGCTCGAGCGCCAAACCTATGACTTGATTCTGACCGATATCAACCTGCCCAGAGTCAGCGGTTTGGGTCTTCTCGACAGCTTCAATGGCCGGCTGGCGGGCACGAAGAAGATCGTCATGTCGGCCAGCCACCGAGACGACATGATCTTGCAGGCCTTCCGCTTGGGTGCCGACGACTTCATCAAGAAACCCTTCAATCCCGAGATCTTGATGTGCCGGGTCAATCGACTCCTCGTGAAGGCCTAAGGTGGAGCGCCTTCATCTGGAGCGATCGCTCCTGGCCATCGCTGGCCTGCTCTTGGTCCTCCTGCTCTTGGAGAGCGTCTGGCTCCTACTCCGGATGGCTTGGCTCCGCTGGCGACGAGGCCTTGAGAGCCGGCTCCAAGCAGAGATCCCCTCCATCCTGTTCGACCCCTTCGACGCAGTCGTCGAGCAGTACTCGTCGAAGATGACTGGTTTACGAGGTCTCGTTCTTCGCGACCATCTGACCACACTTTGTGCACGCCTTCGTGGCGACCAGCTTCAACGCATCCAATCTTTGTACCTGGCCCTCGGGTTCCTAGCCCGAGACCGCGCCGCGCTCTCCGAACGAGCCCAACCTGAAGTCGCCCGACGCCTCGTCACGGTGGCGCCACGAGAGTTGGCCATCCAGCCATTGGCTATCGATCGACTGTCACAGGCCGTCCGACTCATGATGGTGATGGGGATTGGGAGCTCGACGCCCACTTCTCGGATCATCGAGCTACTCACGAGCCTGGAAGACCTCGACGAGTTCCAGGTCCACCCGGTGGACATCGCCATCGGTCGGCTCTCCCAGCCCCAGCTTCAGGCTCTCATGAAGCTCAGGTCCTCCTTTCGGTGCCCATCGGTGGAGGCTCTGATCCTTCAAGAGAGCTGCCTGAAGGTCCCCGGGCAGAGACGCGTTTGGCTGGACGGAGCCTTCGGTTCCGACCGTCCTGCGCTGCGACGGACCGCGTGTGACGTTGCACGGCTGAGCCTCCGAATCGACGATGCACATGAGCTGATGCTGGCGGCCTACGACCCCGTTCCCGAGGTCCGAGCAGCAGCTCTCGCGGCGCTCGGCGCGCTTCGAGACCCCGAGGCAGAGTCGGTTCTGGTCGACGCGCTGCAAGACGGGGAGCACCGCGTTCGCATCGCATCCGCCCGAGCCATGGAACAGCTCGGCTCGGCCGGCGTCGAGCGACTTTGGCAAATGCGGGACGGTCACCCGGACCCTCGAATTCGACGGGTGGCAGGGACCGTCTTGGACCGGGTCGGATGAGCGACTTCCCAAACCACGTGGACATCGTCCTCGGCGTCTACTTCGGCCTCATCACCGTGTTTCAGGGCGTTCTTCTCGTCGCTTCACTCTGGGCCGTCCGGAGGGCGCGAGGGCTACGCTACGTAGATACCGGGGCCGAGCTTCTCGAACCGACTCGCATGCCTCCTGTTGCGCTCATCGTCCCTTGCTTCAATGAGGCTGAGACCATCGCCGACTCGGTACGAGCCCTCACGCAGATAGACTACCCAGGATTGGAGATCCTCGTAGTTAACGACGGGAGTCGCGACGAGACGATCAAAGTTCTCAAACGGGCTTTCAAGCTGAGGCGAGCAGAGATCGCCGGCGAGGGTCGTCTGAAGCACGAGCTGGTCAGGGACACCTTTCGCTCCGGCCTCCATCCCCGGCTTTCGGTCATCGACAAGGTGAACGGAGGCAAAGCCGACGCGCTCAATGCGGGCATAGAGCACACCCTCTGCCCGCTCGTATGCTGCATCGACGCCGACACCATCGTCGACCGCCAAGCCATCACTCGCCTCGTGGAGCCTTTCTTGACCAGCGACCCCCCTCCTCAAGCTGTGGGAGGGATCATCCAAATCGCCAACGACAGTCGGTTCGAGGAAGGCCTTCTTCAGGAGCGCCAGTGGCCGAGGAACTGGCTGGCTCGCAATCAAGCCCTCGAATACCTGCGAGCCTTCCTCTTCTTCCGAACGCCGATGGCCCGCTGGAACGCCAACCTCATCATTTCCGGGGCGCTCGGCCTGTTTCGCCGGTCGGCCGTGCTCGAGGTCGGGGGCTACGAGACGGCCACGGTGGGTGAAGACATGGAGCTCGTCGTTCGACTCCATCGCCAGTCCTTGGAGAAGGGGCAGAGCTACGACATCGCCTTCCGCTCTGACGCCGTTGCCTATACCGAATGCCCCGAGAAAGTCGGGGCGCTGGTCCGCCAACGGGATCGATGGCAGCGCGGGCTCATCCAAACGCTGCTCATCCATCGGCGGCTGAGCTTTCGTCGCAATTCGGTCATGATCGGGTGGTTCGTGATCCCCTTCTTTTGGATCTTCGAAGTCGTCGGACCCTTCGTCGAGCTCTTCGCCACCTCATGGTGGGCCTGGGGCGTCATCGGTCAGCGCATCCCGGTCGCCTTCATCGTATTGATGCTGGTGGTGGCAACGAGCCTGAACTTGCTCGTCTCCCTCCACACGCTCCTTCTCGACGATCTGGACGGACGCCGCGCGAGCTGGCGAACCTCCATGGGCGTGCTTTCTACGGCATTCCTGGAGCCTCTGCGCTACCGGCCCATCGTGGTCTGGGCCCGCATCCTCGGCACTTGGAAGTACATCAGGGGCGATGGCTCGTGGGGCTCGATGAAGCGCCGGGGATTCAAGACCGAGGGGTCTTCGACGTGATGAGCACCTGGCTGGCCATGACCCTCGTCGCTTGCGTACCTGCCCGAGAGGCCCGGTGGTCTGGCGACCTGAGGGGAGCTGAGCAAGCGGCGCGGGCCTGCCTGGAGCAGAGTCCAGAGGACGCGGACGCCCTCATGGAGCTGTCACGGAGTCTCGGGCTCCAGGGTCGACTGGAAGAGGCACAACGAGAGGCTGAGAAGGCTCGGAGCCAAGCTCCCAACCCTTCCTCCGTCTCCGCGTGGCAGGCTCGCCTCTACGGCTGGGAGGGTCGGATGGCCTCGGCCCGGCAGGCGCTACGCCTCGCCTGCGCTGATGATTGCCCCTCCGAGCGATGGTCGCTGTGGCAGCGAAGCGCCCCTCTTCGCTTGGAGTCGACGTCCGCCATTTGGGCCAGAGAAGAGCGGGAGGCGCTCATCGACACGGAGTTGGCGGCGGAGGCGAGGCTGGGCCAGGCCGTTTGGCTTCGACCCAGGACCGCCGCTCGTTGGCGAAGCCCATCAGCGACGCCTGACGACCTGGTCGTCGGATTGGGACTTCGCACCACCCACCGGCGGCTCAGTTTTCGAGTCGCTCTCTCACGAGGTCTCCGCGCCCGGAGTCTTCCCGAGTGGGACGGCAGCGCAGGCGTCGAGTACCGACTTCATCGAGCCTACTCCGTGGAGCTCAGCCTTCGCGCCCTCTCCTTTCGGGAAGGGGCGTCGGGCATTCTGCGTCCCGGCCTGTGCGCCGAATGGGGTCGCACTGGCCTCTGTGTAAGACCCAGCGCCATCTGGTTGTCGAACCGAGTCCGTGCTTTCGCCCTTCTTCAAGGCTGGTACATCCTCGGCCCACGCTACGACCTTCGCTTCGGAGCCGGCGGGGGCAACACCACGGACTTCCTCTTGCTTCGAGCACCCCAAACCGGTCGGAGCGGCGTCGCGTACGTGGGTCTGGGGACCTCACCCTGGCGCCTCCTCCGCTTCGGCCTGGACTACGCTCTGAGAGTCGAAGCGACCGAGACCACCGCCATCATCCATCGACTCGGCGTGGGCCTGACGTTTCATCTCGGGCCGAAGAAGCCGCTCGGTGGCCCGAATTAGGACGGAGGAAGCTCTGTGGACTAGGGGAATCCGAGCTCGGCTCAAGCCTCCACACTGCTCCGCCGATTGGAGATCGGCGTGCGCTCTTCCATTTCGGCCCCGCTCATCACACTGAGCCTGTCTTTGTCCGCTTGCGGAGGAGAATCGGCGTCGGACCCCTCGAATCGCTTGACCGTGCGAAACGGCGACGAGGTCGACGACCGGCTCATTCTTCGCAGTCGGCCCGTCCCGCTCATCTCGACCCGGAAGAGCGTGAGCCTTGCCGGAACCAGCTCGGTCTCGTTCACGGAGATTGCCGAGCTCACGCCACCCACGGTCGCTGGCGACGGCCTTCAGGCGACCTCAGTCTTCATCCTGGGCAGCCTCGCCTACGTCAGTTACGCTCTCGTCGGCTCAGACCACAAGGGGGCCGTTGACGTCATCGACATCTCGGATCGCGGCAGCCCCAGCCTGGTCAGTCAGCTCACATTCGCTGACACCGACGTCAACGCGGTCGTTGCCAGCGCCGACGCGCTGTACTTGGCCGTCTCCAGCGAGAGCTTCTCTTTCCCGGAGACAGCCGCCGTCGAGCGCATCGAAACAACGCCGAGTGGGACCATTCTTTCGGCGACCAGCATTCAGCGCCCGCTGTCCTCCTTCGTCGCAACGGGCCTTCAGCTCGAAGGCTCGAGCCTCTACGCCACGTCGGGCGACGACGGAGGGCTCTATAGACTGGATGCCACCAGTCTGGCGGTGACTGCTTCGACCGCCGTAGCCGGCGCGCGCTGGGTCGACGCTGATGGGAGCCAGGTCGCTGTCCATGCCGACGGCAACCTCTCCGTGTTCGATGCAGCCACTTTGACCTCGACCGGCACTTTCGCCTTCTCGACGTCAGGTGACGCCGACGCCAAGTCGATGGTCCGATTCGAGGGGAGTAAGACCTTCCTGACCGCGGGGACCGACGGCGTGCGCGTCCTGAGCGCCGCCACTGGCGACCTCCTTCAAACCCTCCCCCTGACATCGCCCGGAGGGGTAGCGGCGGCGGACGTCGTAGCCAACGGTCTGGCCCTGTCAGGGTCTTGGCTCTTCGTCGCCCAGGGCGGTGCCGGCGTGTCGGTCGCGAAAGCCGACAACAGTTTCGCCGCAACGGGGAGCGAGGTCCTGAGTCCGATTGACGAGCTGGGCGTCCTGGGTCTGGACGGCCTGGAGTCTGCGAACCACGTTGAAGTCGAAAGCAACCATCTCTTCGTCGCCAGCGGAAACGGAGGGACGAAGATCATCCTCTTGTTGGACTCGAACGCTTTCACCGACGTGTCCGTAGCCAGCGGCTTCGCAGTTCAGACCCAATCCGACGGCAGACCGTCGGGACACTATTGGGCCGACTTCGACGACGACGGCGACCTGGACGTCGTCGCTTTCGGCAGCGCGGGAACGACCTTCTTCGACAACCTGGGAAGCAGCTTCTCCGCCACCCAAAGCCTGGGCAACAACGAGCGGGACGCCTGCATGGCCGACCTGGATGACGACGGCGACATGGACATCTACCATCAGGACTCGCGCTTCTTCGAGAACAGCGCAGGAACTCTGAGCAACCAGGGTAACCAAGGGATGACGGGACCGAGCAACGAAGAGGGCATCGCCTGCATCGACGTGAACTTCGACGGCTGGTCCGATGTCGTCATCTTCTCCGCCAATGGCGTTTGGGTGGGAAACAACCAGAATCTAAGCCCCCTCTCCCTTTCCAACACGAACGGCACGACCATCGGGCTGTCGGGAGGGAACGGCAACATGGCCGCCACCGGTGACGTGAATGACGATGGCCTCCTCGACATTTTCTGGGACGACAATGGGGGCGGCCTCCTGTTCTTGTCCGATGGCAGCGGAGGGTTCATCCAGAACAACCAGGGTATCTCGGTCTCATCGGTCGAATCCAACGAGATGGCTTTCGCCGACTACGACAATGATGGCGACGTCGACCTTTTCTACCCCACCGGTTCCGGTGACTTCAGCCATCTTTGGAGGAACGACGAAGGGACCTTCGTCGACACGGCCACCGCGGCTGGTATCGACAACATCGATGAATTGAAGGCAGCGGCCTGGGGCGACTACGACAATGATGGCGACCTCGACCTCTACCTCGGCTGCCATGGTTGCCCGAACCTGATGTACGTCAACGACGGAGATGGCACCTTCACTGAGGCCACACCCGCCGGCGCCGACGTCGGGGGTGACACCCAAACGGCAGTCTTCGTCGACTACGACGGCGATGGCGACCTCGACATCTCCTTGAACCAAGAGGACGAGGCCAACGTGCTTCTGCGGAACGACAACGACTCCGGGCAAGCCCTTCGCGTTCGGGCCGTAGGCAAAGGGACGGGAGGAAGCAATCGAGCGGGCATCGGAGTTCGTATCCGCCTCTACGACGCCACCGGTACCGTTCTTCAGGGTCTTCGGGAACAGGGCGTACAAAAGGGAGGAGGCACGGAGCCGGCATGGGTCCACTTCGGGGGCGTGTCCGGATCCGAGAGCTACGTCGTTCAGGCCGACTTCGAGTCGGGAACCGTGACGGCAACCATCACGCCCGACACGACGAGCTCCACCATTGGGGGCAACGTCATCAACAAGCTACTCACCCTCACGGAGCCATGAGCGGAGCATCGGCTCATTCGCCGGCGGCGACCGAGGAGGCTGACAAGCTCGCCCCGGTCCTAGACGAGGTCGGTTCGGGGAGTTTCGAACCTCCACGGCTTCCAGACACCGTACGAAGAGTCCTGGAGCTTACGAATCGCGAAGACGTTCGGCTCCGAGAGCTCCACGAGGCCTTGGAAACCGACAGCATGCTAGCGGCCAGACTGATCAAGGCTGCCCGTTCGCCCGTCTACGGACGGCTCGACGTACGCTCGCTTCGGGACGCGCTCGTGAGGTTGGGCAACGGCTCGGTCCGGAACCTGGTCTTGGAAATCACTCTCGATGGCCCGGTATTCAAGTCCCGACGATTCGGGGCCGAGGTCGCTCAGGTACAGCTTCACAATCGCGCGGTCGCCCACCTGGCCCGCATCATTGCGAGGGCAGCCAAGGTACCGAGTGAGCCAGCCTTCTTGTGCGGCCTGCTTCACGACCTGGGCATCTTGGCCATCCTGCAGATCCTGGATGAGCGTCTTCAGACCTCGCCTTCGGTGGCCTGGCTCCAAGAGGCTTTGAGGACGCATCACGCGGAAGGATCCCGACGGATTGCGCAGGCCTGGGGTCTCAGCGAGACTGTGGTCGATGTTCTTGCTTCGCACCACCATGTCGATCTGGCGGATGACAAGAACCGCCCTGTTGCAGCGTGCCTGAATCTCGCAGAAGCCATTGCGGAACGACTGCAGGCCGGCGTCCCTTACCAACTCGATGGGGTTCCGGACAGCGCACAAAACGACGCCTCGATGCTCTCCCTCGAGCTCAGCCTGGATCGAATCGGCGACATCGTCCGTGAGGGCGACAAGGTCGTCGGCCTCTTCGTTCGTCGGTCTCGGCCCTCTTGAGCCTCAGGCCTGGACCCCCGTCCCGATGGGGCAGGCCACCCCGGTGCCGCCGAGACCGCAGTAGCCGTTCGGATTCTTGGCCAAGTATTGCTGATGGTAGCCCTCAGCAAAATAGAAGGTCGGCGCCTCCTTGATCTCGGTGGTGATGGCTTCGAAGCCCGAGGCCTTCAGCCGAGCTTCGTAGGCCGAGCTCGAGGCCTCGGCCGCCGCTTGCTGGGCTTCGTCATACACGTAGATCCCGGAGCGGTATTGGGTGCCGACGTCGTTGCCCTGCCGCATCCCTTGGGTTGGATCGTGGCTCTCCCAAAAGACCTTCAGGAGCGTCGAGTAGTCGACGCGCGCGGGGTCGGAGACCACCCGCACGACCTCGTTGTGTCCGGTCCTTCCGGAGCACACCTCCTCGTAGGTCGGGTTGGGCGTACAGCCGCCAGCGTAGCCCACCGCGCTGGAGTAGACTCCTTCGACCTGCCAGAACTTTCGCTCCGCACCCCAGAAACAGCCCAGACCAAACATGGCCAAGGCCATTCCATCCGGAAAGGGCCCCTGGAGAGGGTGCCCCAAGACGTAGTGCTTCGCGGGCACAGACATCGCTTCCGTCCGTCCTGGGAGGGCGTCGGCAGGGTCGGGCATGCGCGTCTTGTGCGGGGGAATGAAGAACATGGCGCCGCTAGGATTACGGCTTGATCCCCGAGGAGGCTACCGATGGGTTGCAAACCAACTCCAAATTCGGGGGAACTCGTAGCCCGCCGCTTGACGATGGTTTTCGGTTAAACCAATCCTCGGGTCGTGCGCGCGGCGGTGGGATTGAGCTTGGTCGGCCTCGCCTGCGGAGGTCCTGCCGACCCGGGGCAAGAACCCTTGGTCGAGGGCAAGACCCTTCAGATCATCAAGACGACCCTGCCCAACGCCCAGGTCGGGACGATGTATGAGGCCATCGTCACAGCAGAGGGCGGCAGCGGCGTGACCGTGGATTGGAAGGTGATTCGCTGCTGCATCGCCCCCGGGCTGGGCCTCGACGCGGCTGGAATCTCGCCCACGCAGACCCGGATTCGCGGCGTGCCTCGTGAGACGGGTAGCTTCGACTTCCGCATCGAGGCCCTGGACGCGGAGGGATCGACGGCCTCCGCCCGATTCACCCTCAACGTCCTTCCCGGTCCCCCCAACCCCGTCATCGTAGAGACCCAGGGACCCGGCCGAGTGGGGGAGTTCTTCGTGGCCCGCTTCGAAGCCACGGGCGTTGTCGCCTCAAGTTACCTCTGGCGGCTGAACTCGGGAGTGGCATCCCTAGCGGCCGGACTGCAGTGGGTACCCGGCTCGCCCGAGGACGACATGGCCGAGATTCGAGGGACGCCCGAAGAGGGCGGCCTCTTCCAGGTGGAGCTCCAGGTTCAGACCGGAACCGGCTTCGACACCCTCCGAACCGAGCTCGACATCCGCTACCCGGAGTTGGCTTTCGAGACCCAGGACTTGCCCGATGGCCAGCAGGGCGAAGCGTACCTGGCCACGATCCGGGTCGGCGGCGGCGCCGGCCGAGGCATCATGTGGAGCTTGGGCAGCTCACCTCCCAACGGACTGCGACTCGATACCAGCGCCCCCGCCGCCACCACGACCCTTTCGGGGACGCCCTCCGGCCAGGGTCAGACCGACTTCGACGTCATCGCCGCGGACCCGGTGTCGGGCAGCATCGCGCGCAAGACATTCAGCATCCTCGTCGCCGAGGGCCGCCCGCCCCTGCGGGTCCTCACGGCCGCCCTGCCTCCGGCCGCGGTCCAAACCCCCTACGACCAGAGGCTGGACGCTTCGGGCGGCACGCCACCCTACGAGTGGTCGGTGCAAAACCAGCTGCCCCCTGACCTCGTGATCCTCAACAACCGCCTGGTGGGGACACCCAGCCGAGAGGCCAGCGTCGACCTGGACCTACAAGTCAGAGATGCGACGGGCGCCGCTGCTCAGCGAACGATTCGCCTGGAAATCGGCCCGCCGGAGCTCTCCATCCTCTCGGACATCTTGCCCGACGGGAAGGTCGACGAGCCCTACGAGGCCACAATCCTGACTCGCAACGGTCCCAGCTTCGGGCTCATATGGTACCCGGGCGGCGGCGACATCCCCCCGGGCCTCCAGCTTCGCTCCAACTCGTCCCCCAACGGGGTGATCTTCGGGACGCCACTCCAGGCGGGTGTCTACGAGTTCGGCGTCGTCGTCCTGGATCCGGGAACGAACAATCGCACCGACCGGCGAGAGCTCAAGCTGACCATCGTGGAGTGAGGCGCCAGAACCTCATCACAGGAGGGCGGGGTCGGCTTTGCCGGGGTCGAAACGCTCGGCCTTTTCTTTCATCCGCTGGATAGCCTCTTCGAATTCCAGCTCGGTCGTCTTCGCCCGGACAGGATTGATGCGGGCCACGACGTAGGTCTTGAGATAGGGGCTCTCGAAGCCCCGATTCCTGAGGGCCTGCACGAGGGCTTCGACCTGATCGTCGACTTCGAGCAGCTGGGTCGAGCGAGTCTCTCGGGCGAGGAGACTCGTGCTCAGGGGCTGATCCATGAAGCGGTCGATCTTCTTTAGAAGCGGAAGGTAGGTCGAGCCTGCGAAGCGGGGACGAGCCTCGTAGGCCAGGCCCAAGGTGAGGTGGGCTGGGTCTTCGAACTCGGATTCGAACTCGGTCTCTTTCGGGTCGAAGGCCGCACCGAGCTCCCGCGCCAAACGGATGGCCTCGGCCGCCCGGTCCTTCAGGCCGGGGGCCTTCTCGGTGTTGAGCGCGAGGATTTGATACTCCAAGTCCTGCTCGAGGACGACGACGGCGATGATGCTGCGAGCGCCCAGTTTGCGGAGTGCAGCCAGACGGTGATGACCGTTGGGACTGCGAAATCCCTCCGGTGTCCCGGCCTTGGGGACGACGACGATGGGGTCGAGGTAGCGGCCGATGCGCTCGATGACCGAGGCCAACTTGGTGACGTGGGCGTCGGACAGATCTCGCTGAAAGGGTGAGGCCTCAATCTGCTCGATGGGGAGGGCGGCCAGGAGCTGCCAAAGAGCCCCAATGGGCTCCCGGTAGCGGGCGAGGACCGCGCCTCCGCTCTGCTCTACCCGCTCCTGCAGCGGGGCGAGGCTCGGCGGTGGCGTCTCCTCGACCGTCTGAGCGGCGAAGAGGCCGAGACTGCCCGGCTTTCGCCGCTTTCGTCGTGGGGGCGCCATCGGAATGCCACGATAGGGGGGCGCGTTCTCCATTTGAAGGACAATGGCCTCTGACTCGACGACGACGAGAGAAAGTCCCAGACACTCCGAATCATGGGAGACAGTGAGCGTGCTTCGGGCAAGTCTGTGCGCCTGACCATGAGGCTCGTGAAGATCCTTTTGGGCGGCCTGGCCGCCCTCCTCGGCTTGGGGGCGACGGCGGTCCTCGCCTTGGTATTCCTGGTCGACCTCGACGGACTCATCGACCGCTACACCGCGCCGGCCCTGGACGCGGCATCGGCCGCTTTGGGTCGCGAGCTGAAGGTCGACGAAGTGCATGTGACCTGGTTCCCAGTCTTGGGCGTCGAAGCCACGACTTTGGCCGTCGCGGAGAGCCCCGCCGTGGAGGGCAACCTTCCCTTCCTGCAGGCCGAGGCGATGTCCATCGGCGTGGAGCTCTGGCCGGCCCTGAGCTCTTTTGGCAAAGACCTGCGGGTGGACCGCGTGGTGCTGTCCAGGCCCGTGGTTCGAGTCGTTCGGATGGAGGACGGCCGCTACAACTTTTCAGACTTGGGGGCCGGCGGCGAAGCGGACCCCTCCATGAAGGCCGAAGAAGATCAGATCGCCGACTATGTCGAGTCGGCCCACGCCGCCCGCATCGCCATCGAAGACGGCGAGCTGGTCTATCTCGCTCCTGGCCAAGAAGAGCTTCGCGTGAAGCAGGTCGACTTCGAGGTCCTGGACATAGAGCTAGGTCAGCCCACCAGACTCAACCTCGCCCTGGCCCTGTTCGCGGAAACCCAAAACCTCCGTGTGGAAATGGAGACCGGTCCCCTCCCCAGCAAACTCTCCAGCTTCGAGCTCCCGGCCATCAAGTCGGCGGAACTCTTCGCGAGCGACTTTCCATTGGGAAGGCTCGGCGTCCTCGATGAGGCATCGGGCCTGGACATCGGCCAGGCTCTGATGAACGCGGACGTGGTCGTCAAACCGTCGGCGACGGGCATCCGAATCGAAGGCCCCATCGACCTTCGGGGCCTGCGCATCGCTTCGGGCCAGAAGACCGGGCAAGCCTTCGATGCCGGCGTCACCTTGGCCCTCGCCACGGGCTACGACTTCGCCGAGCTTCGATTCGATCCCACCGAGCTGCGACTGGGCCCGGCCCGCCTTCGAGCCCAAGGGCTGGTCCGAACCGCCACCCTGTCCTGGGCGGAGCTCGAGGTGGATACACTGGCGCCTTTCGCCCCAGGGGCACTCCTGGCCCTCGTCCCGGGCGGTGGCCCGGACCCGGGCGGCGAAGTCCAGTTCAACCTGACCAGCAACGGGAGCCCCGAGTCCGTGAATGCTCAGGGCAAGATCGTAGCTACGGGACTCGACTACGACGCAGGGGGGACACGGATCCGGGGTCCGGTCTCGATGAACTACCGGCTGTCCGGGACCCCCGCGGATCTGAGCTTCGATCTTGGAGTGGCGGCCGATGGGGCCAAATTCAGCGGTGGGGGGCTCGAGAAGAAGTCGGGCACGAAGCTGCGCGTCGACGTCCAGGGCAAGGCGAACGGCAGCGCCTTGCGTGCAAGTCAGCTGGCGATTGAAGCCGGTGCTTCAAGAGTGACGGGCTCGGCCTACTACCCCCTGTCGGGGGGCAAGATGCGGCTCGCCTTCGATACCGGTCGCCTTTCCTTGGTGTCCCTCCGCACGGACATGGGCCTGGACCTCGGCGCAATGGCCGAGAACGCCTTTCTCAGCGCGAAGGGAAGCTTCGAGGCCCCGGTGAGCGACCCGTCGAAGGGCCAGATTCAGGTCCCCTCCTTCGACTACGAAGCGGGCAAGAACCGTATCCGGGGGAGCGCCAGGGTGGGTCGCTTCGATCCTCTGGAGGGGGAACTGGCGGCAAGCAGTTCGCTGCTGGACGCCGACGCCCTCCTGGGGAGTTCCAGTAGCGGCGGCGCCTCCAGCGGACCGTCGAACGAGCCTATCCTTCCCTCCTCCATGCGACGAGCGCGCTTCGCCGTGAAGGGAAGCTTCAAGCGCCTCGTCTACGATGGCGTGTCGATGCAAAACGCAGACCTGTCCGCTCTCTTGGAAGACGGGAAGCTGAAGATCCGACGCTTCGACTTCGACGCCTACGGCGGGAGCTTGGACGCGGATGGGACCGTTCTCGACCTGACCGCGATTCCCATGAAGTATGAGCTCAAGGCGCGGCTCAAGAGCATGAATGCGGGTCAGCTCCTGTCGAAGTGGACCTCCTTGGGATCCACGCTGAGCGGGAAGCTCGACACCCGGATGGAGCTCTCGGGCTCCGGCCTGGAGTGGACGCAGATGGCCCGGACCCTGGCCGGCGGCGTCTCGGCCGAGTTCTCCAACGGGAGCTTCAGCGGCTTGAACGTCCTCGAAGAGACGCTGACGCCCCTGTCCAAGGCCGTGAACTTCGTTTCGCCCGGCTCGGTGGACCTCGGAAGACGCTTGAGCACTGACTTCCGGCGATTGGCCGGGGAGTTCGAGCTGAAGCAAGGCCAGCTTCAGCTCGCTCGCAAGATGCGGCTGGAGACCTCGGCCGGTCTGGTGGAGCTCGGCGGTGGCATCGGCCTGGACAAGAAGCTCAACCTGAAGGGCGACCTGATGCTCACGCCGGACATGATCCGTCGGCTGACCGGCGGTCGGGTGAAAGTGAATGAGACGATCCCGATGGGCTTCGGCGTGGGCTGTTCCATGACGAAGCCCTGTATACGGAACGTCGACGTAAAGGGCGTGGCCGGTCAGCTGACCGCGGCGCTGGCCAAAGACGCCGCCCAACAGGCCGCATCGAGGGCCACACGCGAGATCGAAAAGCGTCTCCCCGATCAGACCAAAGAAACCGTCGACAAGGCCAAAGAGAAGGCGAAGAAGTCCCTGAAGAACATCTTCGGTCGTTGAGCCAAGGTGCCGAGACGCTGCAGCGGCGAAAGTCGTGGGTCCTCCCATGGGCATCTGAGAGGATGCTCGGTGTGAAGAGGGCCCTCCCCGTCAGCCGACAGAGCTCGGCCCCTGAGCTTCCAGGAGTGCCGCCGGACGAGAACGCAGCCCGTCTCATCGAGTTCATGAGAGGGAGGCGGGTGTGCGTACTGACCGGGGCCGGAACATCGACGGATTCCGGGATACCGGACTACCGAGGATCCTCGACGCGGCATCGGAAGCGAAATCCGGTCCAGTTCCGGCCCTTCGTCGATGATGTCCGCGTTCGCCGGCGCTACTGGGCTCGGGCCGTCATCGGCTGGCCGCGCTTTCGAACGGTGCGGCCGAATCCCGCCCACGAGGCCCTGGCCCAGCTGGAGGCGGCCGGCGTCGTGGACGGGCTCATCACCCAGAACGTCGACCGGCTTCACCACAAAGCCGGCTCCTCGGATCCTTTGGAGCTCCACGGCGCTCTGGCCGAAGTCGGCTGCCTGGACTGTCACAGACTCTGGTGCCGAGACGAGGTTCAAGCCTGGATGCTGGCCCTCAATCCCGGATTCGAGGACGACGGGGCCGAGTCCGCCCCCGACGGCGACGCCGAGCTTCCGAGCGAGCTCATCGAACGCTTTGAGGTGGCGGCCTGCCCCGCTTGCGGAGGCGTTCTGAAACCGAGGGTCGTGTTCTTCGGCGAGAACGTCCCGAAGCCAATCGTGGAGGAAGCATGGGCCCGATGGCGACGAGCCAACGCCCTGCTGGTGGTCGGCAGCTCCCTGACGGTGTTCAGCGGCTACCGCTTCGTGAAGAAGGCCCCACTCCAAGGCCTACCGGTGGCCATCTTGAACCTGGGCCCGACCCGCGGAGATCCTCTGGCCGAGCTCCGTTTGGATGCCCCGGTGAGTCAGGTGCTCCCCAAAGTCGCCGCCGCCCTGGCCTGAAGGTCCCTTACTTACCAGACTGTGCAGCGATCCGTCGGGGCCATGGGGGTACCGGCTGCGCACTGGAAGGCGTCCGCAAATTCGGGAAGGTTGGAGAGGCTCCCGTTGACACGATACTTGGGCGGACTGTGGGGATCGGTCTGGATTCGCAGCTTGGCCTCTTCGTCTCGGACCTTGGCGCACCAGATCTGAGCAGTGGAGATGAAGAACTGCTGGTCTTCGGTGTAGCCGCTCGCCACGATGGGTTGAGCGTCGGCCCGGAGGGCGCGGTAGGCCTGGAAAGCCAGCTTGACGCCGCCCATGTCGGCGATGTTTTCGCCCAGGGTCAGCTTGCCGTTCAGGTTGAGGCCCGGAAGCGGTTCGTAGCCGGCGTACTGGTCTGCCACGCACTGGGTCCGACCTTCGAAGGCCTCCCTGGTCTCAGGCTCGTACCACATCTCCAGATTGCCGTTCGCATCGAAGAGGGACCCTTTGTCGTCGAATCCGTGGGTCAGCTCATGTCCCACCACCATGCCCATGGCGCCCAGGTTGGCGGCCACGCCGGAGTCCACGTCATAGAATGGGTGCTGAAGAATGCCGGCCGGAAAGACCATCTGATTTCGAAGTGGAGAGTAGTAGGCGTTCACGGTGGGCGGGCTGATGAACCACTCTTCCCTGTCCACGGGCTGGCCGATCTTGGCTAGGTTGTCGGCGATGCTCCAGCGGCGGGCGGCCAGGGCGTTGCTCGCGTAGACCTCGCCGATCTCGAACTCATAGTTCTCCCATTCACTCGGGTAGCCGATGAGGTAGGCCACCTTGTCGAGCTTCTCTTCGGCCCGTGTCCGGGTGTCCGGGTCCATCCAGTCCAGTTGGTCCAGGTTGGCTCGGAAGGCCTCACCAATGGCCTTGACGTAGCGTGTAGCCGCCTCTCGGCTATCGCCCGCAAAGCGGGCAGCCACGTAGGGCTGGCCGAGGAGTTCACCGAGGGCGGAGTCGGTGGCGTCGATGCAGCGTTTCCAGCGGGGAAGCTGCTCCTGGGCGCCGGTCAAGACCTTCTTGAAAGCGAAGGCCTCGTTGTCGAAGGCGGCGGAAAGGGTGGAGGCGGTGGCGCGGAGGACGTGCCAGCGGAAGTACGAACGAAGCTGGCTCGGCTTGGTCTTGGCCATCAACTCGTTCACCCGTTCGAAGAAGGGCACGTGGGTCACGTTAATGTCCTGAAGGTCTGCCTGGCCGAGAGCCCCAAAGTACCGGTCCCAGTCGATGCGGGCGAAGCTCTCTTCCACGCCGTCCCGGTTCAGGCGGTGGTAGAGCTTGTTGGGGTCACGTCGGGAGGTTCGGTCCAGGCTCGCATCGGCCAGCCTTGTCTCCAGGCTCATCACCTTCTTGGCGTCTGAAGCCGCGGTCTTGGCTCTGGCCCCGGTCAGCTCGAACATCTTGGCGATGTGAGCTACGTAGGCCTCTCGGATCTCTGCTTTGTCCTCGTCGAAGTAGTAGTCTCGGTCGGGAAGGCCGAGGCCGTTTTGGTCGAGGTAGCCGATGACCTGGGTCGCGTCCTTGAAGTCCTGGGTCGAGCTCAGGTCCCAGAGCACCCAGATTCCGTGGGCATGAAGCTCGGCCACCAGGTCGAGGACCTGCTTGCGCGTGCGGAGGCCGTTCGCCTTTTGGAGAAGAGGCTCGATGGGCGAAAGGCCCCGGGCGTCAGCGGTCTCCTCGCTCATGCAGGCTCTGTAGAAAGCGCCCAAGCGTTGGCCCACGGGATCCTCGCCTGGTTCGGTCCTGAAGGCTTCAAGGACTGTCTTCAGGTAGGCCTGGTTCTCTTCGTTGATGACGCTGAAAGAGCGAACCCAACGAGACCGGTCGGAGGGGATCTCGGTCTGTTCAATCCACCCTCCACAGGCAAAGGCGTAGAAGTCCTGGCAAGGATCGATAGTGGCATCGAGCGCCGTCTCGGACAGGCCGACGTCGGCGAGGGCGAGGGTCTGAACCTCGGATTCGGCGGCGGCCTCGGGGGCCGAGGCCTTGGGGCCCGCACAGGCCGCCAGGAGGACCGAGAGGGCCCCTGGGGAGGAGCCCCAAAGTCGGGATCGCATGGACGGGAGGTCTGTGCCGAGATGCCGCGAGGGGGCAAGCGCCGAGTGACCCATGCTCTCGAAATTTCAGGCTTTTCGGCCCTGGCTAGGTCCCGACTCTATTGGAGCTGTGGTCTTCGGACCCCAGGCGAGGCTTCGTGCCCCCAAGGGACTTACGCGAAAAAGCGCGTCTCGAAGCGAGCAGGGAGACGTCGAGCGGTAGAAGACCTACACAATGCTTCGTTAGTTTGCGGGGTCATGAAGCGCTGGGCCGCGTGCATCTTGGTTTTGACGGCTTGCTCGGGCGAGCTCGCCGGGCCGAGTCGCGAAGTCGTGGATCCCGTGGGCTCGGGTCGCCCGAGCGACGGTGACCCTTCGACGCCGGACGTCGTCCCCGACGTACCCATGGTGGCCCAGCCGGAGTTCCCGGCGCCCCGGCCGCAGGTGGCCCGCCTGAGCCACGATCAATACGTCAACTCGGTTCAGGACGCTTTCGGGGTCGACGCTTCGGCGGCAGCCCAGGGCTTTCGAAGTGATTCGGGCGGTGGCGGCTTCCTATTCAACAACCCGGTCGACCTCGAGGTCGACGACGCGCTGTGGGATGGCTACCGCCGGGCCGCCGGGCAGCTTGCGCGCGACATCCTGGCCAATCAGGCCACCATGGAAGGGCTGACGGCCGGCGCCGTCGACACCGGTGAAGCGGCCCGCGCCATGGCGCTGATCCAGGAGGCCGGCCTGCGGCTACATCGACGCCCCCTCACCGAAGACCAGGTCCAGGCCTACCTGAGCGTGTACCAGGCCGGCGCGGACGAGGGCTTCGACTCGGGGGCCGAGCTCGTGCTGTCGGCCATGCTCCAATCGCCGCGCTTTATCTACCGGGTCGAGACCAACGGACTGAGTGAAGACGGCGTGATCTTCTTGGACGCCTGGGAGCTCGCCTCGCGGCTCTCATTCTTCTTGTGGAACAGCGGACCCGATGCAGCTCTGCGGGCCGCGGCCGCCGACGGGTCCTTGCTGCAGACGGCGAGCTTGGAGGCCCAGACGGCCCGGATGCTGGCCGACCCGAGGGCGGAGTCGATCGTCCTGTCCTTCCACGAGCAACTCTTGAAGGTCGTCAACTACGACGGTATCTCTCCCAACCCGACCTTCTTTCCCGACGCCCCCGACAACCTGCCCGAACTGGCCCGAGAGGAGACTCGGCGCTTCTTGAGCATGCTCTTCGGAGAGGCCCAGGGCTACCGGGAGTTCCTGACCTCCAACGAGACCTTCGTCGAGCAGGAGCTAGCGGCGCTGTACGAGCTAGAAGGGGACTTCGGGGCCGAGTTCCGGCGGGTCAGCCTGCCCGAGAACCGGCGAAACGGAATCTTCACCCAGATCGGCTTCCTGGCTGCCAACTCGAGCAGCGTGAACCCAAACATCATTCACCGCGGCGTGTTCCTGAACAACTACGTGGTCTGCAACACGCTGAATCCGCCCCCGGCCGACATTCCGCCCCTGCCGCCGAGCATGGGTCGGACGAACCGAGAGACGGTTCGGGACCACACCGAGCAGGCCGGCACCTCCTGTCAGGGCTGCCACGCGCCCTTCATCAACCCACTGGGCTACGCCTTCGAGAGCTTCGACGCCATCGGTCGATGGCGGACCGAGGACAACGGTTTCCCGGTGGACACCACGGCTGAGCCCTTCATCGGCGACGCGATGGTGCCTGTCCAGGGCGCCCTGGAGCTGACCGAGCAGATGGCGTCCCTTCCCACGGTCCACGCTTGCTTCGCGGAGCACTGGGTCAGCTACGCCTTCGGACAGCCGGCTGCGGACGAGGACCAGACCCTGATCGACCGGTTGGGCACCGCTTCCCTGGAGGGCGCCTCGATTCGAGAGCTCATCGTGGAGGTCGTGAAGAGCCGGCCCTTCCGGAGCCGGGATCTGGAGAACGGATGATGAAGAGCACGCGACGACTATTCCTGCGAGGCGTCGGCGGGGCCGTCCTGGGCCTGCCTGCCCTGGAGAGCCTGGGCCTGGGCCGGAACGCCTTCGCCCAGACCGGACCCGAAGAAGTGCCGCCCTTCGCCGTCTTCTTTCGCCAAGCCAACGGCGTGGCCCAGCAGCAGAGCAACCGCCAGATCGGCGACGAGCCCGAGCGCTTCTTCGCCCGCGAATTCGGAGCCCTGACCGAAGCCAGCATGGAAGGCCGAGCCGTGGGTGAGCTAGCCCGGCATCGACAGAACCTGCTGGTGCTCCAGGGGGTCCACTACGACTGGTACTCCTACGGAGACGGTCACGCGAACGGCGCTCTTCAGGCCCTGACGGGCCAGGGTCCGGCAGAGGAGAACCGGGGCGGCGGCTCGGAAGCAGGCGGCGAGTCCCTGGACAACCGAATCGGCCGAGAGCTCAACCCCGACGGTCGAGACTCCATGTTCCTGTACGCCGGTCGCAACGGAGGCTGGCTGGGCGGCGCATGCATCTCGCACCGGGGACGGAATGCCCGCCGAAGCGCCATCAACAACCCCTGGAACGCTTATCAGGCATTCGTGGGGGTCGATGGCGGGCTCAGCCCCGAGGCCCAAGAGCGCCTCCGAGGCCGGAGGGAGAGCGTGAACGACCTGGTCCGAGGGCAGCTACAGGCGCTCTTGAGCCGACCCGAGCTCTCGGCCGCCGACCGTCAGCGCTTGGACCTTCACATGAGCTCCATTCGAGAGCTCGAGGTCACCCTGTCCTGTCGGATGGACGAAGAGGCCGAGCGGGCGGTGGAGGGCGCGGAGTCCTTCTTCGACTCGACCAACGGCGACGAGGCCCTGGCTACGGCGCGACTCCACATGGACGTGGCAGCCGCGGCCATCGCCTGCGGTTGGACCCGCTCGGTGGCCATCCAGGTCGGCAGCGGCAACGACGCCTCCACCCGCTACCGGAACCTGGATTCCGGCGAGATGATGGAGAACTACCACTACCTGAGCCACCGGATCTTCAGCCACGGCGGCAACGGCGACGTGATCCCGGACTCGGACCGGCTCCACCACTTCGTGGACGTCCAGTTCGCTCAGACCTTCGGGCACCTGCTGGACCGGCTGAGCGCCTACGAGATGCCGGGCGGTCAGACCCTGCTCGCTCACGGCGTGGCGGCTTGGTACAACGACAACAGCAACGGCCCGCCCCACGGCATCAAGAACGTCCCCTGGGTGCTAGCCGGGTCCGCAGGGGGAAAGCTCCGCCAGGGCGAGATGATCGACCTCAGCCCGGGCTCGAACACCGAAAACCACTGCCGTCTGCTGAACACCATCGGGACCGTGGTCGGCCTCCGGACCCCTGGAATGGACATCCTCAACGACTTCGGGGACCCCAACCGGGAAAAGGGCGTGATGTCTCAGCTGTTGATCTGAGCCCCGAGCCGCGGCAAGTCCGAGCTGTTGGCTCGGATCCTCGTCGTCACCAACACCGACTTCTTCATGCGGCTCTTTTTGGAGCCCCTCGTCGGGGAGCTCGATCGTCGCGGCCACGCGGTGGAGCTTTGCTGTAACGGAGAGGCTTTGGGTCCGGCCCTGAGCGGCTACCCCCACCACCCTTTCGATTTTCCAAGCCGGCCCGCGCCCATGGACTTTCTCCGGGCCGGGCTACGCATGCGTCGATTGCTCCAGAGGGGGCGCTTCGACTTGGTGAACAGCCACAACCGCAACGCTTCCATCGTGGCGCGCTCGGCAGCGGCTGGAACAGGAATCCACAGCGTCTACACGGCCAACGGCTACTACTTCAACGACGCCCAAGGGCCCGGGGCCTACGCGGCGTCGGTCGCCCTGGAGACCGCGCTCGGCGGAGTGACTTCTCTCACGCTCAGCCAAACCGAAGAGGATGCGAATCTAATGCGGCGGTGGCGCCTCGCACCTCGGGACAGGATTCGCGTCATTGGCAACGGGGTGGATCTGGAGCGGTTCCGCCCCGCCGAAGGTCGCCTCCGCGCAAAAAGGGAGCGTGAACTTGGTCTGCCGTCGGGCCGCTTTCGCTTCATCGCCGTTGGTCGATTGGTGGAGGGTAAAGGCTTTCAGGACCTCCTGGAGGCCTTTGCGCGACTGGCCGGACGCCATATGAGCATCGAACTGCTTCAAGTGGGCGGGAACATCGCTCAAGACATCTCCCCCTTCCAGGCTGCCTACCAAGAGCGGATCCAAGCGCTAGGCCTGGGGGACCGGGTCCTGATGACGGGAATGACAGCACAAGTCCCCGCCTATCTCTCGGTCTCCGACGTATATGTCACCCCTTCGTACTGGGAGGGCCTCTCGCGTAGCTTGCTCGAGGGGATGGCGATGGGCCTTCCGGTGTTGGCCACCCAGATTCGTGGCGCGCGAGAGGTCGTGCGCCACGGACAGAACGGCTACCTGTACCCCCCGCACGACGTAAGGTCTCTGACGGAGCTCATGGAGCGAATGGTCATGGCGTCAATGAACGAACGCCTTGCTCTGGGCCAGGCAGCGAGGTCCGACATCGTGCGCAGCTTCGAACTGAAGGATTACACCGACCGACAGGCGGACGCCATCGACGCAGTCCTTGAAGGTCTCGTGTCACGGAATTGACGCTACGGCGGCTATTACGCTGGCTCAAGAACCTCTCCTTCGACCCGAACCAATTGAATGTCGACCCATCGGGGGGGCACCGACGGGGGAGCGTCATGGGTCAATTTGACAACAGTTCCAGTCGCCTTTACTTCGCGGTCGGCATGCTCCGTCTTGGACTCCTTTTGCTCGTGGGCCTCACGACCAGCCCGGCCTGGGCGCAAACCTCGGAGGGCGCCGACAAGAAGCGCATCGACCCATTCGAAGTGGCCCGCAAGACGCCGCTCGACGAGAAGACCTCGAACCTGGAGAAGCTGCTCAGTAAACAGAGGTCCGACGTCAGCCGAACGGCCGGTTTCCTAAGGGAGGCACGCGCCGATAAAGACCTTGTGCGGGCCAACTGCTTGGAGCAGAAGCTCAAGCTGCTCTCCGCTCTCCTGAAGTTGTCGGAGGCGTCTGCCCAGAAGCTGGTCGAGGCCGTCGCCAATCGGAACGACGACATGGTGGACCAGAGCTATGCCAAGCTCCTGATCGCTTCACAGCGAAGCGGGGCCATCGCAGCCGAGGCGAACCAATGCGTTGGGGCCACTGCTGTCTTCTCCGGCACGACGGAAATCACAGTCAATCAGGATGAAGCCATCGGTGCGGCCGACCCGACGAGTTCGGTCATACCTCCTCCGGTCGTCAACACGCCGCCCGTGTCGAGCTCCTTTTAACCACTACGTCCATGATGCTCTCAGCCGCCATCCTGTCCGTGGGCCTATTCTCGGCTCAAGCTCCGACTTCGACGCAGCTAGGCGTCAAGGTCGGTGAGAAGTCGCGGGTCCATGCCGACGTCACCACGAGCGTCCTCTACGACAGCAACGTCGACCGCTTGGACACCAATCGAAATCCCAACGACCTCGACGGCTCTGACGGTCGGGTCGTCGTCACTCCGGGACTCGAGCTGGACGTCCCTGGGCGAAAGCTCCAACTCTTCATGCGAGCCGAGGGCTCGATCAACCATCGGTTCGGCCTCAACAGCCGGCCCCAGCAGACGCTGGCTGGCTTTCGCGGCATCGTTGGCGCGGAGGTTGGGGCCCGTCAGGCTCCTGTGGCACTGCGGGTTCGGAACACGATCATCAGGACGCCCACCCTCATCGGTGAGCCTGGAACGATTCTGGAAGACGAGCAGGTCTTCACCGCCTGGACCAACGTAGGAAGGGTCGGTCTCGTCTTCCGGCCAGGCGGGGGCGCCCTGGAGATATCGACCACCTACCTCAATCAGCTTCAGATCTTCGACGATGACTCTCCTGTGGATGGGGGGGCCCTACCCGACACTCAGACCCATGGCGCCGAGCTGGACGTTCGATACAGCTTCCTTCCCAAGACGGCGGCCTTCCTCACCACTGAACTCTCGGTGTTCGACGTCTTGGGCGACGATACCGCCCTCGGCCAGACTCAGACGGCCGCGCCCTTCCGGGTCGTCGGAGGCGTGAGCGGCCAAGTCAGCCGTAGACTGTCGGCCGAGATCGCCGCGGGCTATGGGAACGTCCTCGTCTTCGATGGGGGTGCCTTCAGCAGTGTCGACAACCAGCTCAACCGAGAGACGGTGATTGCGAGAACTCGCCTCCGGTACGACGTGTCCTCCCAGGCCCGTCTTACCCTCAGTTTCGCTCGTATCGCAGAGCCCATCCTGGTCGAAGCAGCGGTGGTTCGGAACCGTGGCGAGTTCCGCGCCGATGCCATGGTGGCGTCCCGCTTGCTGTTGAATGCGCTGGTCGCCTACGAGAATCGGAACTTCAGCGCGTCGGCTACCGACGCCAACGTCGTGATCGGCGACGCAGGTGCCGAGATGTTCGTGCTGCCCTGGCTGAGCTTTCTCGCTCGCTACCGGGTCTTCTTTCAGGACGCCAACGACGACGACCTTCCCCCGCCCTTCTTGGGCGACTTCACCCGCCACCAGATCATAGGAGCCGCCAGGGCTCGGTACTGAGACAAGCGTGATCACATTCATCACCGCCTTCGTCTCCGCTTGCCTGGTCTCGGCCTTGCTGACTCCGGTCATCACGGCTCTGGCTCATCGCCAAGGATGGCTGGACGTTCCCACCGAGTCCCGCAAGGTCCACCGTCGGCCGGTTCCCCGACTCGGAGGCGTGGCCGTGGTGGTGGCCTTCATGACTCCGCTGCTGGGTCTGCTTCTCGTCGGCAATCACGCGTCTCAGCTGCTGTACCAAGACGAGCGTCTGACCTTGGGTCTGTTGCTTGGCGGCATCGCCATCGTTGCCCTGGGCGTCTACGATGATCTCAAGGGCGCCGACGCTCGACTGAAACTGGGCGTTCAGAGTTCCGTGGCCATTCTGGTTTGGGCCCTCGGCTTCCGCATCGAATTGCTCGGCAATCCGCTGGGGGACCCCTTCGCGACCGGAATCCTCTCTCTGCCTATCACGTGGCTTTGGGTCGTGGGCGTCATCAACGCGATGAACCTGATCGACGGGCTCGACGGCCTGGCCTCAGGCATCGCGCTCTTTGCCTCGGGCGTGCTCTTCTGTGTCGCACTGACCGACAACGCCATCGTCCTCTGCTTGCTCACCGCTTCGCTGGGCGGCGCAATTCTGGGATTCCTCTTCTTTAACTTCAATCCGGCGCGAATCTTCCTCGGAGACTCGGGTTCCATGTTTCTTGGGTTCCTGCTCGCCAGCATCTCCATCTGGGCCCAGCGCAAAGGCACGACGGCGGCAGCCCTCTTGGTCCCCGTCCTGGCCTTGGGTCTGCCCATCCTGGATACGAGCCTGTCCTTCATCCGGCGCTTGGCGCGTGGAACGAGCCCGTTCAAAGCCGACCGAGATCATGTTCATCATCGACTAATGGATCTCGGTCTGACCCACCGAGGTACGGTTTTGACCCTCTACGCCACCAGCGCAGTCTTCTCGATGGGAGCTTTGGCCCTGCTGAACGATGACCCCCTGGTCCATGTCATATCTGGGACCTCGGTCGGATTCGTCGTCGTGCTCCTGCTCCGGAGAATCGGCGTGTTCAACTCTCAACATCAAGCTCAGGAGTTAGAGACCATGCGGCAGCGTGTTCGCCGTGCAAGCCGCCGAATCCGGTCCGCGGACAGCGCGGATGAAGCGTGGAACGCGACCCAGGATGCGTTGCGCAGCCTTGGCGTCATCGACGCAAAGCTGTCCTGGGACGAGGCACCACTGTCGAAGGAAGTGACCACGACGAGCCTGCTGTCGGGGTCAGCCGCGCACGCAGGATCGGTCGAGTTCCGTGACGTCCAGATCTTCGACGAATCTGGCGCGTACGGAACCCTGAGTCTGGGCGTCCCGTCCCGGGTCAGCCGCTATCGTTACTTCGAGGGCTGTCTCGAGCTCCTGAGTGACGCACTGGCCGAGTATGGCTCTGGAGAGCGCGAGAGCCTCGATCTAGAGCCTGTTCCCGGTGAGGTGGTCCCCTTGCGGTCCAATGCTGCGGCCGGTTCGGACCTGACCCTCTTCGGCTGAGATTGAGTGTGTTCGTCAGAGGCTGGCCAGCAGCTTCGAGTTCCGTGCTCTCGGCCGGCGCGCTCGGCAGCGCGATTCTCTTGGCTGGAGGTTGGAACTGGCCCGCGCTTGCATGTCTGGTGGCGATCGCGGTCGGCTTGATGCTCATCTGCGGATTCTCTGGCGTCCCAAACGGCTGGATGGATGTCTCGCTATTCCTGCTCGCGGCCTTCTACGCACTCCAAGGAATCGACGTAGGCTCGGCCTTGTCCCTACTCAGCCCGAGAGCAGCTCAACTCAGGGAGGCCATTCTCGGCAGTGCTTCCGGCTCCATCTCCTACGAAGCGGCCGCCTCGTTTCGCGAGGCGGCGAAGTACGCCGTGTACGGGGCGGTCGTCTGGGCCGCCCGGGCACGTCGGCCGAAAGATGGCATGCTTAAAGTCGCACTCGCTGTGACGGTGGGCTCTCTACTCATGGCCGCCATTCACATGGCCGTCGGGGAGCCGAAGCTCTACGCGATCTATCCTTGGAAGCTCGGGGCTGAGTTTCCTTCGACTACTCTCGTCAACCCAAACCACGCCGCATCACTCTGCGGAATGGCCGCGTTCGCGGCAGCTGCGCTCGCGTCTAGCGAACGCCGCCGAAGGCGGAGAGCCTTCCTGATCCTGGCGGCCTTTGGGCTTGGATGTGTTTGTCTGTTCCAGGACTCGCTCGCGGGCAGCGCCTCCTTTCTCGGAATGCTCCTACTGGGGGCGGTGCTCGCCCACCGAACTGTCCACAGCAGCCCGATCTTGAAGAGATGGACCTTCGTCGGGGCTGCGACGGCTCTCCTGGTCGTCGTCATTTCCGGGCTGCGCTTCGTTGCCATTGGAAACTTCGAGCAGGCGCTTGGTCCAAAGCTCGATGGAGTCCGTGACGTTCAGGGTATCGTACAGGACCACTGGTTGCTGGGCATCGGTCGCGGCTCCTTCGTATCCGTCTATCCTCACTACAAGACGAGTGAACTCAACCTGACCTTCAGTTTCCCCGAGAACCTCCTGGCTCAACACGTGACCGAGTCTGGCCTCGTCATCGGACTCATGACCGTGGGGCTGCTCTTCACGATGGCGATCGGACAAAGGGCCCGGCCGCAAGCGCGGGAACGATGGCTACAGTGCGGTTCAGCTTTCTTCTTGGTCCATGAAAGCCTCGACTTCGGGAGCGAGATACCTGGACTGATGCTTCTGTTTCTTACGCTGGTGTGCGCCCAGAAGACGACCGGAAGACGTACGATTCGAAGGCGAGGATACGGGACTATTCCACTCACCATCGTCGGAGTCGGGCTGCTCATCGCCACCGCAATGGCAGCTCACCGAGGAGACCTCGATAGAGCCGAAAGGCGAATCGACGACATGCTTGGGTCATCCACCCCGCGGCCAGGACGACTGGAACTTGCGGAGGCTTACTCTCATCGCCATTTCGCAAACGGAGTCATGTGGACCAAGCTCGCCAACTTGCAGGAACTGAGTATCGAGACCACAGCCGACCTCGGCAAGGCGCTGGAGACCGTCAATCGAGGGCTACTGACCCATCCGACCTATCCTGACGTCCACCTGGTGGCGGGCCGACTCTTGATCTTGGCCGGGCACCGACGACAAGGCCTCGGGGAGTTTCGCCGAGCATGGGAACTGGCCTGGAACGGCAGACGGGTCGCCGAACAGATCGTCAAGCGCGTGGCCGAACCTTCGGACTTGGAGGTTGTGTTGCCTCGAAGGCCAGACGGAGTCACACCCGAACCAGGCGCGGCCGCTTGGCTTTCGAAGTGGGCTCGCCTGCATGCGCCTGAGCCTCGCTACCGGGCCAAGATGAGAGAGCTCCTACCCCCAGCTGAGTCCGTGAGTTCTCCGGCACTGCTGAATAGACTCCGCTCGGAGGCTTCTGCTCTGGGCCGAAGCGAACTGGCGCTCGACTACGCCATGGCTTATTCAGACTTGGCGCCAGAGGACTGTTTGGGATGGCGCACCCTCTGGAAGCTGTGCATGGACCTGGAACGCAAATCTGAGGCCCAGGAGGCGTGGCGCCGGCTCGGGTCCTGCGCCGGCGACGGTGGCGAGCTGGCCTTGGGACGTCTGGAGAAGCTCATCGCGACCTCGAGCGTCACCGTCGACGGCGAACTGATTAGGGAGATCACTTCTCAGACTCGAGGTCCGGCCCGAAACAAGGTCATGACCATTGGGGCCGAGGTACTGATGGCGCAGGGCGACTGGCTAGAGGCCGAGGCCTTCGCCTCGATTGGCCTGAAGACACGCCCGGACAACATTCGACTTCGGCTGGTGAGGGCACGGGCCTACGCCGCCTTGGGTCGAACGCGGAGTGCTCGCCGTGACTTGGAGCACATCCTCAAACAGTCCCCTGAGCACAAGCGCGCTCGCAGACTCCTCGAAACATGGAACAATGAGGCGTCCGGAGGGGGACCGCCATGACGCTTTCCTCGGCTGCTCGCGTATTGATCTGCAGTCTCCTCGGGGGAGCCGCGTGTCGCTCCACGTCGGTCCCCCCCGAAGCCCTTCAGCCCCTCCCGATCGTATCGGATGCCCTAGATGTGGGTGACGCGATCGAAGTGAGGGTGTTTCGCGAGCCCGACTTGGCGGGCGTTTTTCAGATCGGCACATCAGGGGAGATAGACTACCCCCTCATCGGGGCCATCATGGCGAAGGGCCACACTCCTCTGACGCTTCAGTCCGAAATCGAAGCACTCCTCGAGGACGGTTATCTGGTCGATGCCCAGGTGACCGTGCTCGTTAAGGAACGAGCCTCTCGAAAGATCCACGTGCTGGGCGCCGTACAGAAGCCGGGCTCCTTTCCCTTCGAGCCTGGTATGACCGTCATTCAAGCCATCACCAATGCTGGCGGGTTCTCTCAGCTAGCAGCACAGAACAGCGTCACCATCACACGCCGACGGGACGGTGAAGAAGTCTCGTTTCAAGTAAGGGTCGGGAGCATCCAGTCTGGGTCATCTCCGAACGTCTATCTCCAACCCCTGGATATCATCTTTGTTCGAGAGGCCATATTTTGAGAAACGAATCACAACAGGGCTCTAGCAATCCCCTGGGCCTCGACCCTGCCGAAATCTTGCGTTCGTTGAGGAAGAGATGGCCGATCGCCCTCTTCGCCTTCGTCCTCCTGACCGCATCCGCCGTCTTTGCGACCACCCGAATTCCGCCTCAGTATCAAAGTCGCGCCCGCCTCATCATGGACCCTACGACGCCTAGAGTCCTTGATGAGGGTGCGGCTCTGGACGAAGCGGCCGAGCGCTATCGACGACAGTCCGAGTTCGTCAATACCCAGATGAAGGTCATCAAGAGTCGGCCTGTGCTCTTGGATGCCGTGATGCAGTCACAATTGCGAGAAGACGATGCATTCTTCTCGGAACGCGGCCTTTTGAAGGAACGGAGCAACGAAGACCTCGCCAACATTCTCGAGGACATGACGTCCGTCTCTCACTCCAAGACCAACAGTCTCGTGGACATCTCCGTCCGAGCTTTTGCGCCGGACAGGGCCGCCCGACTTGCCGATGCCATCGGCCAGGCCTACATCGACTACTCTCTAGAGCAGCGGCTCGAGGGTGCGCGCCAGGCTTCTCGCTGGCTCGATCAACGCGTGGTCGAGCTCGCTCGGGATCTGGAGACCAAAGAGGGACAGCTTCAGAGCTTTCGCGAACAGAACCTACTTGTCTCCCTGTCTCTGGAGGATCGCCAGAACATGTCGTCCTCGCGCCTGTCCCTGCTGAACGAGCGCTTGATGGATACGAAGAGCCGATTGTTCGAGAAGGAAGCGTTTCAGCAGGCCTTTGGAACCGAATCCATGGACGGCCTCGCTCAGTCCAGTCTGGCATCGGCCGAGAAAGTCTCGGTCATCGGTGACCTCCGGAGCGACTTGGTCAAGCTGAGACTGGAGCGCGCCCAGCTGGCCACTCGCTACGAGGAGAAGCATCCCGAAATGCAGGCCATACAACGGCGGATGGAAGAGGTCGTCCATGCTCTGGAACTCGAGGAAGGGGTGCTCCGACAGTCCATGCTTCGCGAGATCGACGGCTTGAAAGAGACCATCTCTTCGCTGGAGTCGGAGATGGAAAAGGAGAAGCGAGAAGCCCTGGCCATCAACTCCGTAGGACTCAAGTACGCACAGCTGAGCCGGGATGCCGATAATACGAGAGAGATCTACCAGAGCCTTCTCCGTCGACAGAGCGAGGTCGAGCTGTCGGGCCTACTCGAAGCCAACTTCGTACGCTGGTTCCAAAGAGCAGAACCAAAGGGGGTCCCCGTAAGTCCCTCGATGCTCAAGAACAGCCTGCTGGGGGCAGCGGCTGGAATCCTGCTTGCCCTCCTGATCGTCTTGGGAACCGCGCTTCTCGACAACTCGATTCATGGACGCGAAGACATCGAGGCGCTAGGCCTGGCCTTTCTTGGCGTGTACCCAAGGATTCTCACGCCCATCCGAAGAAAAGAGTCATCGAGCCTAGACGAGAAGACGCCTGAACGTGATCTCTTTGTCCTCGAGAATCCGAGCAGCCAGGCTGCCGAGTGCGCTCGCTCCATCAGAACGAACCTCATTTTCATGAGTACAGGGAGACCGCTGAAGAAGATCCTCATCAGCTCTCCCAGGCCAAGCGAGGGCAAGACGACCACGACCATAGCGCTAGGTGTGACCATGGCTCAGGCTGGAAACCGCGTCCTCCTGGTCGACACCGATCTCCGCCGACCGAGCCTTCATCGTTCGTTCAGCATTCCGAGGTCGGATGGACTGACCAACCTGTTGCTCGGCGATGAACCGGACAAGGCAATCAAGGCATCGAGTACCCCGAACATGGACATTCTTCCATGCGGACGGATTCCACCCAATCCCTCCGAGCTCCTACATACGGCTCGCTTTCACGAGGTCATCGACCGTCTGGCCGAGTCCTATGATCGAATCCTCTTCGACAGTCCCCCTCTGTGCGCCGTCGTAGATTCCACGATCCTGTCCAAGATCGTAGACGGTACCCTCATCGTCGCTCTCTCGGACGACACTCCTAAAGAATCTCTTCGACAGGCCATATCGCGCCTTCGGGACGTGGATGCAAACATCCTGGGTGTAGTGTTGAATGACTTCGAGTCTTCCCGAGAAGACTATGGCTACGGCTACAACTACAGCTACAAGGCAGTCGAAGAGCATTGACCCTGCCATCTCGCGGACATGGGCCATTCCAACATACATCTCAACGCGAGCGCCCTTCTTCTGGTGCTCTTGTCTGCTCTATCGGTCACGATGTGGCCGGTCGTAGGGGCAGCGACCATTTCGGCCGTCGCGCTTCTGCTGATTCTGGTGGCTGCGAGCCGTATTCGAAGTCCATCCACTGGCCCTTCATCGAGTCTCGCTAAACCCCCATCAGTAACCGCGCTCGCGCCAACGACAGGAAAGCAGCTCCTCAGGCTCTTGCTCTTGGCTCTGGGCATTCGGATGGCTATCTCTCTGCTCGTCAACTCGACTACCCTTTGGCTCTCCTTTTCTCCCGACGCCATCGGATGGGAGAATCTAGGTACTCTCTTTCGTGACTACCTGCTGGGTCGCCAGATCGATCCCCCATCATTTCTTCAGAGCTTTCAGTCTCAGACCTTTTACGCCAGCTTGAACGGCTTGTTCTTGCTGGCCTTTGGATCCTCTCGCTTTACTGCCTCGCTCTTCAACTGCTTCGTCGGCGTCGGCGTAGCCCTCCTGTCTGCGCAGCTGGCTAGGAGGCTTCATGGCGAAGAGGCGCGGCGACGATGTCTTCTCCTATGCCTGTTCTTTCCATCTCTGGTTCTGTGGTCAGGCCTCAATCTCCGTGAGGTATGGGCGCACGGTGCCATTCTACTCTTCGTTCTCAGCGGCATGAGAATCCGAGAGCGCGTAGACCTGGTCTCCCTCAGCTTGTTGTTCGGCGCACTCTTCGCCGTCGGTCTTTTGCGCCCATACCTCATTCCGCTTCTAGGCCTGTCGCTAGCGGCCTCCTTCTTCGTCATTCGGCTTCGGCAGCTGCCAGCCATCGTAGCGGCGATCTTGGCTCTGGTCATGGTTTCTAAGAGCTTCGACTTCGGGCTGTTCGGTGTCGACGAGCTCATCTCCGTCGAGAGCCTGCAAACCGCCCAGCGGCTTCGAAGTGGTCTCGCGTATGGAGGAAGTGCCTACGGCCAAAACGCGGATACCTCCACGCTGTCGGGAGCGCTGACCTACCTTCCTTGGGGGCTGCTCCAGTTCTACTTCTCTCCGCTGCCGTGGTCCGTCCGGAGTTGGCAGCAGCTCTTGGCGGCGCCTGAGGTCTTCATCTGGGCCGGTTTGGCCTACCAGGGCTTTCGTCAGATTCTCAGTGATCTGGCCCGCAAAGGAACCGCATCCGTTCTCCCCGTCCTCGTCGTCCTTACCCTGTCTCTTGCCTACAGCCTGGTCTCAGGTAACGAAGGCACTGCTTTCCGACATCGTGCTCAAGTCGTCGTGCTTATCCTTCCCTTCACCGCAGCATGGCAGACGCGTCGCTCCAGGACAGCCGAGCAAGGCGGCTCTCGACTGGATGCGAGTTCAAGAATCCAGGGACCGGAGCCGGCTTCGGGAACGGCGGCGGGCCACTATGCCTGAGAGTGAGCAAGAGCTCCTGTTCCTCACTTGGGACGGCCCAAACACAAAGTACGTCGAGGGACTCTTCGCCCCAATGCTCGCCAGCCTCGGCCGTCCGGCTTCGGTGCTGCAGCTGACCTATGCTCCCACAGAGACGACGTCCAAGGTCCGCGCGGCCGTTCGAGAGCTGGGGCTCGAGTATCAGGCCATACCCATCGCTGCTCCAAAGGACGGCCGAGGCGCTTTCCTAACTGGGCTCATGTCTGCTCGACGCCACCTCGAATCCGCGTTGAATCGAAGGCCCCCAAAGACCCTGATAGTTCGCTCAGTGCTTCCGTGGATTCCGCTGCTGCCATCGACTCTTCACGGCCCGGTTCTCTTTGACACGGACGGGCTTCTCCCGGACGAGCGGCTAGAGGTCGGCGGGCCCGTGTCCAAGGCCGGCTATGTCCTTCTGCGGGGGCTGGAACTCGAGGCTTGCCGACGATCCCATGTCGTTCTGACGCGGACAAAGAGAGCAGCCGAGCTACTTCGCAGGCGAAGCCGCTGGCTGAGTTCTCGACCCATCTTGAAGGTACCCAACGGCAGAGATGCAAGGGTCTTTTACCCCAGCGAACCCGGGGAGCAGGACGCCCTTCGACGTGAACTCCAACTCCCGACCGGACGACCCATCGCAGTCATCATGGGCTCGATGGGTGAACAGTATCTTCCCAGCGCGACCCGAGACCTCGCCCTACGTCTGGCACGCGATCTGTCGGCCATCCCGCTCGTTCTGGCGCCGGACACGGCCAGGGCCGACCAATTCTTCGGCGACCTCCCTGAAGTGGTCATCCGCAGCGTTTCAACCACCCAGGTACCGAGCTACCTCCGTGCGTCGAGCCTGGGAATCGCCCTCCGAAGGGCCAGCTTCTCCCAACAGGGCGTTCATCCGCTCAAGGTGGGCGAGTTCCTGCTTTCCGGGCTTCCGGTCGTTTGCTCGCGGGCTATCGGTGACCTCGACGAGGATCTCGCGCACGCAGAGGGCGTATTCCTCGTATCGAGGGACGGTACCAAACTCGACGAGGTCGTGGACTGGGCGCGAGAGGCGTTGTCGTCGAACAGCTTCGCAGGCGGGTGTCGCCGCCTCGGGGAGCGACACTTTTCACTGAGCAGCTCTTCCAGCCGGTATGCAGAGGCGATTAGGATCGCTGAGGAGAGGGCGAGGGCAGACGGATGAATGAAGAGCCAGGCTCATCGCATTCCGATTCTTCAGCGAACGCTGCCCAGTGCCTCGGTCTGTTTGATCGCCAGCCCTTCTACTTCAAGACGGCCGATGGACGCGTCGTAGCAGGGCAAAGAGGCGCCGACGTTCTAAGTCAGCTTCCTGCGAATGAGCGAACGATAGATCCTTGCGCTCTTCTCTCAGTCCTCAGCTTTGAGCACATGCTGCATGAAGAGACTATCCTGGAGTCGGTCCGCCGTGTTCCCTGCTGGAGCCGAATCTCGAAGCAGGGAGAAGCGACGGAGGTTCCGATTCCACCCCATGGGACGAGAGCGCACACACCGGAGCAAGTGGCAGGAAACGTCTTCGCGATCCTCCGTCGTGAGATCCTGGCGTTCGCACGCGGACGCAGACGTGTGTATCTCCTGCTAAGCGGCGGAATGGACAGCCGTATCGTCGCCACAGCCGTGCGCTCCTTGCAGCATGACGGCCTCCTAGAGGTTCCGGTCGAGTCCGTGACCTGGGGTCAGCCTGGAAGCAGAGACGTTCACTACGCTCGGGAATTGAGTCGTTCGCTCGGCTGGGTATGGCATCATGCAGAACTCACAGGTGAGACCTTTGCCCGTACCTTTGAAAGAACTGCGGGTCTTGTGGCAGGCGAAGTCGATCCCAAGCATGCACACCGATGGGATTGGTTCGAGACTGCGGACAAGGACGCCGTCGTCCTGGCGGCGACCTGGGGCGACAGTCTTGGCCGCGCGGAGTTCTCGCGCGTACATGTATCAAAACTCACGATTGCCCAACCTAGAGACCGATATCGCCTCCTGCGGACGGAAACCTACGAGCAGGCATCCAAGGAGTTGATCCGGCGACGTACGCGGCACATTTGCCGTTTTGGAAAGCCTGATTCCGTGCGAGCGAGAGAACTCGAGCAACACACCTCGTACTTGAAAAGGATGCTCGGGAACACGCTCGATTTGATCGGAGAGTTCGTGCCGGTGGGCCAGCTTTTCACATCTCGCGAGATGACTCAGTACATCTTCAGCTTGGCTCCAAGCTCCCGAGACGACCGGGCCTATGAAGCCATCTTGCGCAAACACGCCCCCGACCTCCTTCGATTTGCTTGGGCCCGGACGGGTTTGGCTTACCGTGGGTCAGGTGAGAGCCAGGATGAGCTGAGCGTCGGTTTCCACGCCTACGGTCGCTGGCTCCGTTCGAATCTCCTGGAGATGCTGCATCACCTTCTCTTCGAGAACGGCGCCCTGGCCAAGCTCGAGGTGGTCGACGAGCCTCAACTGAGATGGGCATTTCGTGAGCTCCAGAAAGAGCGTCTCGACGACGACACCTCCCTGGCCACCCAGCTCTCGTGGCTTGCGGGTCTGTCTTGCGTAACGGAGAAGTTCGACGTGGGACCAGCCAGAGTCTCCCCACCGCGTTCACGCCTCCGAGGCCACCGACGTCGAGCTCTGGCCAGAGTCTCCCAGGTTGGACGTCGGATCTCTCGCCCCGCTCGCATGAAGCTACGCGATTTTCGCGGGAGGATCTCATGAGCCCGCTACGAACTCCGGACGTCGAAGCGGCGGTGCAGGCCGTTCTAAGACGCGGCTACGGCCTCAGTTTTCAGCACGCTAGAGCGCGTATCGCGCCCCGAGCGATGTGGAGGGACCTGACGGCCGATGCTGTCCTCTTGTCCTATCCGAAGTGCGGTAGGACCTGGCTGCGCTTCCTGCTCGGCAACGCCCTGCAAGCGAGGTTTGGCTTCGAAGCGGAGGTTGGAGAACTGATGGAGCTCGAGGGCCTCCGGAAACATGGGGCACCATGGATAAGGGTGACCCATGATGGTCACCCAGACCACCTGACGCCTGGCGAGCTCAGCCGTTGGACCTTGCGCTACCTGCGCAAGCCGGTCGTTTTCCTGGTTCGCGACCCGAGGGATGCCGTGGTTTCCTTGTACTACCAGCATCGCTTCCGCGAGCTGCGCTTCGAAGGGTCGTTGCGGGAATTCGTATTCTCCGATCGAAGCGGCTTGCGAACACTCATCTCATTCTACAACGCTTGGACCCACCGTCGCCGTTGGACTTCCCGATTCCTTCTCGTCCGCTATGAAGATCTCAAGTCGGACCCGACACCCGAGGCCCGCCGTATATTGGAGTTTCTGGGAGTGCCGCTGTCCGAATCGGCGCTCGAGCAGGCCATAGATTCATCGAGTTTCGAGCGCATGAAGGCTCTCGAAGCGAGTGGTGCAGCCAAGAACCGGCTCGGGGGACGGGACGCCTCCAGTTCGAAGGTGCGAAAGGGCCGGGTCGGCGGCTATCGGGAGGCTCTCACCCCCGAAGATGTTCAAGAGGCCGATGCCATCGTACGTTCCGAGCTCGACCCCGTGTATGCCTATGATTGAGGCCCCTTGGCCCTGCCGCAGAAACGGAGCCTCCCGCGTGGCTTTCATCACACTAATCCTCAGCGAGGCGACAAAGGCGTGAATCAGGGGAGACTGTGGGGGCACTACTGTACGGCAGGCTCGGCTTGATTCTGGGTCCGTGCTTGCTCAGAATCCAGGGATAGCCCGGAGAGGCCGAGTGGCTTCATGTCCGGGCCAGAGGGCCGATTTATCCGTCGGTTCAAATGATGGGCCCTCCGATTATGCCGAAACGTGAAGAGACCGGAAACATGACGTCCACCAAGTGCCATTCACATCCATTTCGCCAACCCCTGCTGATGACGACCTTGCTGAGCGTCGCGAGCGCCATGGCTGCTTGCGGGGGCGGTCCAGACCCGCTTCTCGATGATGAGAGCTTTGCTACCGAGTCCTCCGCTCTGACGAAGACCCAGGGCGGCACCAACGGGGCCTCGAACTTCTGCGCCGACCCGGCCAACCCGTGCAACGCCGGAGAGGGTGATTGCGATGCCGACTCGGAATGCGCGGCTGGACTCGTGTGTGGCACCGACAATGGTCGAGACTACGGCTTCTCTCGCGCGGTGGACGTTTGCGTCTCGGCGCAGTGCCTCGATGGAATCAGAAACGGTGACGAAGAAGGCGTCGACTGCGGCGGAGTCGACTGCCCCGTTTGCGACTGCTCAGGCCTCCCCGCCCAAGACCTCGCTGGCCACTGCACCCCCGAATGCCCATGCCCTTCCGGTGAGGGTGACTGCAACGTGGACGAGGACTGCGACACCGGTCTGGTCTGCGTCGAGAACAATGGCGTGCAGTTTGGTATCACCAATGGCGCCGACATCTGTGTTCCTGCCAGCTGCGACAACGGGATCCAGGATCCTGCCGAGGTCAGCATCGACTGCGGCGGCGCATGCGGAACGGTGTGTCCCAACGCGTGCACCAGCGTCCCTCCCAACGGCAATATCAACCGGTGTAGTATCGGATGCCCCTGTGCAGTTCAAGAAGGTGATTGCGACAGCGACAGCGAGTGCGACGGCACGAACATCTGCGTCGACAACGTGGGCGACAGCTTTGGATTCGGCTCCTCGATCGACATGTGCCTCGCCAGCTCCTGCACGAACGGGATCCAGGATGGCGACGAAGACGGAATTGACTGCGGACCGAGCTGCGTACCTTGCGCAAGCAGCGCCGAATTCATCGACTCACTGGGGACGGCGAACCGGGAACGAGCATCTGACACGGCCGTCGACGGAAGCGGCAACGTCTACATCATCGGCCAGTATCGCACGTCGACCAACCTCGGTGGCGGCGTACTCAACGCTGCGGTTGGTTCGTCTGCAACAGCCGACGAGATCTTCCTGGCAAAATATGACGCGGATGGCGTTCACCAGTGGAGTAGGACTTTTGGAGGCACCGCATCGGACGGAGACAGAGGCCTTGGGATCGGAGTGAGCAGCGCGGGGACGGTCGCCATTACGGGCTCGTTCCGGAGGACCATCGATTTTGGCGGTGGAGCGCTGAGCTCAGCCTCTGGGGCCGACGCTTTCGTCGCGGTCTTCGACACAGACGGCACATTTCAGTGGGCCGACGCCTTTGGTGAGTTGAGTCAGGAAGACTCTGGTCAAGACATTGCCATCGACCGAGGGGGCAACATCGTCGTGACGGGCTTCTTCAGCAGCACGATCGACTTCGGTGGGGGTGTCCTGACTTCAGCGGGCGGTCGCGACATCTTCGTTGCTCGCTTTGACCCGAACGGAGTCCACCAGAATTCAGCGAGCTTTGGCGGGACAGGAAACGACGTCGGTCGTGCGATAGATACCGACGACCGAAGGAATATCTATGTTGCAGGTGGTATAGCGAACACGGTCACGCTGGGCTCGAACATCTTCACCTCTCTAGGAAGCGAAGACGTCTTCGTGATGCGACTCGGCCGTAGCTCATTCTCGGTCAATTGGTCCGTCCAGTACGGCGGGAGCAACAACGACTTCGCACGTGGAATCGCAGCAGATCGAAACAGCCGAGTCACGGTCGCCGGAGCCTTCAGCGACTCCGTGGCATTCGGAACCACGACAGCCACTGCATCTGGAACCCGGGATGCATTCCTTCTCGACCTCGCCTCCGGCAGTGGGTCCCAGAATTGGGTACGAACCTATGGCAGCGCGGGAGACGATCAGTTCCAGAGCGTCGCACTAGACACCTCTTCCGGCGTCGTAGCCGCAGCAGGCTACTTCGCTGCGGACCTCATGGTCGGCAGTACGACCCTGACCAATGCTGGGGGCACCGATGCCTTCTTGTTGCGAGTCAACGCAGCCGGCAGCGTCATCGAGGCATTCGGCGATGGCGGTTCAGCGGACGACAGCGCTTACGGTGTAGGCTTCGGACAAGGTATCCTGGCCTACTACGGCGACTTCGACGGGACTTTCGATCTGCTCGGAGACAGCTTGACCGCATCCGGCTCGCGCGACCTGTTTTTGGCCCTGTTGCGGCGTTAGTCGCCGACAGAGAGCTCGAATTACGCCGTGGGGCCTGTCCTGCGGAGAGGGAACGTGCCAGTAAAGGTTCATGGAGCGGAGCGTCACCGACCGCTTTCGTAGCCTGGTCTGGAAGTCCATGAACCGACCGGGCCTTCGGACTCCGCTTGGCCTCCTTGGCTCAGCTTTCTGCTCTTGGAGGACCGGAAGATCATGCCAAGTTCGCTACGACGGGGTTTGGATCCATCGGTTTTCCGACGGGACCGTCGCGGACCTACGGATCCGTCAGAATACACCCACACCCGACCGCTTCCGACGCCTCACGCAAGACATCTTCTTCTACGGCCATCAGCCCGGTCCGGGCGAGACCGTGCTCGACCTTGGGGCTGGAATCGGAGCAGAGAGCTTCGCCTTGGCTCCGTTGGTTGGAAGCAGCGGCCGTATCCATGCCGTCGAAGCCCATCCTCGGACCTTTGAGTGCCTACAAACCATGGTCCGTCTGAACCGACTCGGCAACGTCAGCGTCGACGCCCTCGCCATCGCGGACTTCATAGGAGAAGTCTCCTTCGAAGACGATGGAGACGCTCATATCTCCAACGCCGTCTCTGCCACCGGCTCGGGCATCGTCGTGCCCGCGACCACGCTCGACGAGTACTGCAGGCAGCGGAACATCGAGTCCGTCGATTTCCTGAAGATGAACATTGAGGGTGCAGAAGTCCGGGCCCTCGAGGGAGGACCACAGACTCTGGCTCAGACTCGCAACATCGTCGTCAGCTGTCATGACTTTAAAGCCGATCGGACCGGAAATGAGTTCTATCGAACGAAGGCAACTGTCCGTGAGCTTCTCCACGACGCTGGGTTCACTCTTCTGGAACGAACCCACGATCCTCGCCCTTGGGTCCGAGACACGATCTATGGTCAGCGCGCTTCTGGAGAGCGCTCATGAGACCCCGGCCCGAGTTCGACCCGCGTCGTAGCCTGATCGATCTCGCGAGGGGTGCTAGTGACCGCACTCAGCTTTGGTTGAGCTTCCTCGAGGAGTTCCGTCCGCAAAGATGCGCCGAGCTCGGCGTATGGAAAGGGACCTTCTCTGCCAGCGTCCTGAAGGCGTGCGCTAGCGTGCAGAGCTACTACATGATCGATCCATGGCGTCCGCTCGATGCCTGGAAAAAGCCGAAGAATCTATCGCGAGAGACCCTCCTCGACGCAAAGGAGCGGGCGATCGAAGCCACCGAGTTCGCCGCTGATCGCCGAACTGTCCTGCAGGGAACCACGCTCGAGGTCATGGACCGCATACCAGATGGGAGCCTGGATTTCGTCTACGTCGACGGAGACCACACTCTCCGCGGCATGACGCTCGACCTCATCAGCATCATACCCAAGCTGAAACCCTCAGGCGTCCTGGCCGGCGATGACCTTTCCACGTCGCTGTGGCAGCACGGTCCCGAGTATGAGCCGAGCTGCGTGTTTCCTTTCGCGGTTCACTTCGCGGAAGCACACCATCGCCTTTTCGTCGCCCTTCCCTTCGAGCAGTATGCCATTCTGCCTGGTCAAGCCTTCCGCATGATCGACACAACCGGAAGGTATGCGGACGTATCGCTAAAGAGCGCCCTTGCGCTTCCCTGGCACAAGAAGCTCAACAGGAGTGTGAGACAGCGCCTGCGAGTCTGGAGGAAAGACAGTTCATCGACCTGAGAGGAGTTGGACTAAAGGTTTTCTTTTGCGCATTGCCATCTTGAACTACCACCCGTCAACGAACATCGGAGGCAGCGAAATACAGTGTGACCTGGTTTCGCGGGAGCTCGTGAGACAAGGTCATCATCCTGTGTATCTCGCTTTGAACCTGCCGAAGCAGCAGAGCGTCGCGGAGGAAATGGCTTCTCTTCCTTATCCAGTCCTTCGACTGAAGGGGCCAAGCGACGTTGGAAGCCTCCTCCGCGCCCACTCGATCGACGTGCTCTATTGGCGCTGCGGACGGTCTCTATTGCTGCGCACAGCCCTCGCCGCCCGCCAGGTCCACGTTCCGGTCATCTACGCGATTTCCGGTTGGAGCAACGTCAAACCCGTTTGGTACCGCAACGTCTCTAGGGCGCCCGGACTACGCTCACGCTTGGCCAGCGTCTTCCAGCCCCTCAAGGGCATGGTCAAGTCGCGCCTGAATTGGGAAGGACTCAAGCTGGTCCAGGGCGTCATTTCGAACACACAGTACATTCTTGATGCGCTTCCTTATGGAGGAGGTCTTCCTAGGCTCCGAAAGACCATCTACAACATCGCACCTGAACGCGACGACGTTTGCGAGTTCGTGTGGCCGAGGCCATTCGTCGCGTGGGTGGCAAACCTTCAGAGGATCAAGAACCCCGATACGATGGTGGAGATCGCGAGGCGACTCCCCGAGATAGACTTCCTGATGGCTGGACGTATCAAAGAGTCAGCCTTCAACTACTTTGCTGACTCGGCTCGACTCCCATCCAACCTTCACTACCTAGGTCCACTACAACCGTCCCTCGCAAGTGGGATGATGGCTGCGGCGCGCTGTTTGGTTCATACCTGCTCACCGGAGGGCTTCAGCGGAAATCTCATCCAGGCTTGGCGCCAGGGCTGCCCGACCATTGTACTTCACCACGATCCGGATGGAATCATCAGAGCATCAGGAGCGGGGGCTCATGCTGGTGGCCTCGAACGATGCGTCGAATTGATCGCCGAGGTCTATTCCGAGGACCGCCTGCGCTCTAAATGGAGTGAGGCTGCAGCTCAACTGGTCGAAGACCGCTTCAACGCAGCTAAGAATGTCAGCTCTCTCGTGGACTTCTGCTTCGAGGTCCTAGCATCGCAACAAGAGCATCTGTCAGCTGGCTGAGGACCGGCGTCGAAGTGTGTTCATTGCCGCAACCAAATGGTGGTGCGCTCCAGTCAGCCACGCCGTGGCGACGAACAAGGCCAGAGTCAGGGCACCCTTCAGGACCAGGCTCACGGCCAAGCTCGGACCCAGGACAGGAGGCAAGTAAACGCGAAGGCATCCGACGACCAAGCCCAGCCCGCCCGGAACAAGCAGGACCCTGAGAGGCTGGGCTGCCCCCAAGGGAGAGGACTGCGTCGCGTAGAGCAAGCCTCCTAGGAAGGTCAAAGTCACCGTAAGCGCACGAGCACCGGCAACGGCCTCGGCACTGACGTAGGCAGCGGAGAACACCACGACGATAAGAATCCCCGAAGAGACTAGAGAGTGGCGAAACACCTTCTGCGTGCTCCCCAGGGGAGTCAGCAGCCAAATCCTGATTACGTCCATGGCACGGACCCCAACCGCGCACGCGATGAGTAAGAACAGAGTGCTGCTTCGCGTCCACTTCGGGCCCAGAAGGAACCAGACTAGTTCTTCGGACACGAGTACGAGAAAGCCGCTCAGTGGTAGGGCCACCCACGCCAACAGCCGAACCGCCTGCAGGTAGTAGCTTCGGAATCGGTCCGGATCGTCTTGAAGTCGGGAGAGCGTCGGCATGATCACCGACGACAGCGGCATGGCTAGCTGACTGGTGGGGAGATAGAGCAGCGAGTTCGAACGTTCGTAGAAGCCGACCGTCTGGGCACCGAAATGGTAGCCTAGAAGAAGTCGATCCAGGCTCCTGGACACGAACTGCATCACGCTGGAGGCCAGCAGCCATTTCCCGAAGTCGACGTGATGCCTTACTCCCCCTTCGATGCGCGGAGCGGAGGGTCGCCAAGGCTCAGCCCACCAAAGGCCGACGAACACCAGTAGGTACTGGCTCATCTCCTTGACTACCAGTGCCCAGAAGCCCCATCCCATGGCGGCCGCGCCAATGCCAAGGATGGCGCTGCCGAAGGATGCCGCCAGCTGGACTCCGGCCAATAGTCGGTACGCGAGCCTACGCCTCAAGAGGGCGCGGTGCTGAAGATAACCCGCCATCAACGGGAAGATGGGCGACATCGCCAAGATGACCCAGACGACCTCTCTTCTCCCATAGAACCACCCCAGCAGGGGCGCGCAGGCCATCGTGGCAGCGGTCACCCCGAAGGACAGCAGGATCTGAAGCCAGAAGACCGAGTTGGTCTCCTTGTGGCTGAGCTCTTTCTTCTGAACGACGCTTGCAGATAGACCGGCATCGTTGATCACGCTGAAGAAGCCCGTGAGCACGGTCGACATGCCCATGATTCCATAGGCTTCGGGACCAACCAGGCGCGCCAATGCGACCGTTGATCCGAGGGAGATGAAGGTCCCGGCACCGCGACCGAGGACGGTGGCCACGACCCCCGAGATGACCTGGTGCCCCAGGCGCTCCTTTGCTTCCCGTCGACCGTCGATGGGACCTTCATAGGCCCAAGCAAAGACGTCCACAAGACGCATCGCGCTCTGACCGAGCTGGTGCTAAGAGCGAGAAGAGGCGGCCACTCTGGCCAGTGTGAAAGGTGGTCTTCAACTCAATCAGCTTTATCGTCTTCTTCGCGGTCGTGCTGACCGCTCACCAGACAACCCTAGCCTGGCCTCTGAAGAAGCTCCTGCTGACGGTTGCCAGCTACCTGTTCTACGCCGCCTGGAATCCAGCATTCGTCCTTCTCCTGCTGCTATCGAGCTGCGTCGACTACCTCGTTGGAAGAAAGATGCCCTCGGCGAGACCCCGAGCGAAGTTTTGGCTTCTCCAGTTGAGTCTATGCACGAACCTGGGGCTCCTCGCGATCTTCAAGTACTACGCCTTCATCCAAACGAACGTCCTTGGACTGATGGCCGTCTTCGGAGTTGAACTCGCTCCGTGGGATCTCCAAGTCGACTTACCAGTGGGGATCTCGTTTTATACGTTTCAGACCCTCTCATACACCCTAGACATCTACCGCGGCCGGCTGAAACCCGCCGACTCCTTCGCAGACTTCGCCTTGTTCGTGGCCTTCTTCCCGCAACTCGTGGCCGGCCCCATCGTTCGCGCGGCCGATTTCCTTCCCCAGCTCGAGAAGCCAAAGCAGGCGAACTCATCGGCATTCGTTTGGGGACTCATTCTCCTCGTCAACGGACTCTTCGCCAAAGTCGTGTTGGCAGATACGCTGCTCGCTCCCGTGGCCGATTCAGTATACGGATCTCCAAACTCGAGCGGGCTACTGGATGCGTGGATAGGCACCTTCGCTTTCGCGGGGCAGATCTACTTCGATTTTGCTGGCTACTCGACCTGCGCCATTGGCGTAGCCCTATGTCTTGGATTCTCGCTGCCCGATAACTTTCGTCGACCCTACGGGGCCGTTGGCTTCAGCGATTTTTGGGAGCGTTGGCACGTCTCACTGTCAGCTTGGCTCCGTGACTATCTGTATATTTCATTGGGCGGCAACAGAGGGAGCATGGGGCAGACAAGGAGGAACCTGATGATGACGATGCTTCTCGGTGGTCTTTGGCACGGAGCAAGCTGGACGTTCGTTGCCTGGGGAGCCCTCCACGGGGCTTTTCTGATCTTGGAGCGATGGGTACGGACCAGGTTTTCGCCCCTGGAGTCGCGCAAATGGATAGGAGCCTCATTCACCTTTCTTGGGGTGTGTCTAACGTGGGTCCTATTCCGGGCTGAGAGTTTCGCCGACGCCTGGATCCTATTCGCGGGCATGTTCGGAACCACCGGCCTTTGGGGTGGTCTTGTTGGGATTTCTGATTCAGTCCTGACCGTTCTTGTAGTCGGCAGTCTGTGCCTGCAGCACTTCTTGACTCGTGACCTTTCGGCAGAGGAATTGGGGGCTCGCATCCCCCGTGGTTTCTTGGCCTTCGGTGTTGCCTTCATGGCCCTCACAATCTTGATGTGCGGCGGCAACTATCGCTCGTTTATCTATTTCCAATTCTGAGCCATGCGAGCCCACAGCTTCACCTCCGACCGAATACCGAGGACCAGCGGATGGCCCCTGCTGCTGCTCATTCTTCTTCTGTTCATCTTATTTGCTGCATCCCTCGAGCTACTCCTTCGAACTCGTGGTCTCTCCCCAAGTCATTTTGACGTTCCCGAAACCTGGGCCCTTAGACGGATTCGAACGGAAGAGTCGGGCGGCGGGGGGCTCGTCATCGTTGGTTCATCCAGAAGTCAGATCGGAATTCGACCATCGGTCTTGGCACCCGCACTAGCCAAGGCGGTGCACCAGCTCTCCATAAATGGTGGCTCCCCTTTCCCAGTGCTCGAAGACTTCGTACGAGGCCAAGCGAGTGGTTTTACCTTTCTCATCGAGTTTGCACCTCATCGCTATGCGACACCCGACGACAAGGCCTATGAGAAGGCTCGGCGCTTCGTAGACGTAGGACGCAAGCTAACGTTCATACGCCGCTACGAGCACGAGTTGAGATTCGTTCTCAGAGAGCGTGTCGTCCTCCTCTCTCCGGCCGCGGGGCTCAGATCGGTATTGAGCAAGCTCGGACAAGGGCGACTCCCCTCTCCGTCCATGGTCTCCATGGATGGAGAGGGGAGTATCACGATGCGGAGGCCAATGGGTCTGAGCCCGGAGGGAGAGCAAGGCACAAGAAGATACGCTGACATCCCCCGACTGCCCTCCGAAGCTCTTTCGGCTCGAGTTGAGGATCTGCGTGAACAGCTCGACCTACTAGCTTCTCGTGGGAATCAAGTAGCCTTTGTTCGGATGCCCGTGTGCTCCGTGGTCCTGGAAGATGAGAATGAGAATTTTCACGATGTCTGGACGGAATACATGGAGGCTATCCCATTCGTGTCCTGGTTGGAGCTCGACCCTCGCTTTCGACCTGAATGCGTGGACGGCTCTCACTTGACCGCAGCGTCGGCTGAAGCATTCACCAACTCCCTTGCTCTCCGTCTCGAGTCCATCGAAACTCTCTAGTCTAGAAGGCCTAGAGTCTAGAATCGTCCAGGGCTAAGGGGGGTTATCGTGTTCCGAGTGGATACTCGACCCTTGGTCGTCCGGATCATGCCGGTCCTCGACTTCGGGGGAGCAGAATCCAGGGTCGTCTTGCAGAGTCGCATGAGTGATGGCCGACCCTATCGCTTGAGGGTCATCACTCTGCACAAGGCGGGCGCGGCGGCATCCGAGATACGAGACGCAGGTGTTCCGGTGGACGACCTGCGGCTCAACCCGTCCATTCGAGACCTGCGGACGACGATCCGGTTGGCCATGCATCTGCGCAAGCTGCACCCTCGCATCATCCACGCAAGTGTCGGAGAGGCCATCGTTCACGGCCTACTGGCCGGCCGAATGGCCGGCGTGCCCGTTCGCATTGGAGAAGAAGTTGGGATGCCCAGCCACTCATGGCGACTGCGACCCTTCATGCGTGCTTTGTACGCCTCCGCAACCCGCATCGTAGGCGTCACGAAAGCCGTTTGTGACTATCTGGTGACGGCGGACGGTGCACCACCGGCCAAGGTCGTCCATACCTACACCTGCGCGGACCCTTCTTTTTTCTCTCAGCCTGACGTCCGCGCGCCCGCACCCACCAGCAATGCCGAATTCCGAATCCTTCACGTCGGCCGACTTGATCCGGTCAAGAACCAAGTCACTCTGCTCCGGGCCTTTGCGCGTGCCCATTCGCGAGAGTCGAGGCTGCGACTTCGAATACTCGGCGAGGGTAAAGAACGCGAGAAGCTGGAGACGCTTCGGACGGAGCTCGGCTTGGAGGACGTGGTCGAGCTCCCCGGATTCACTCCGGACATACGAACTCATCTCCTCGAGAGCCACCTATTCGCTCTACCATCGCTTTCGGAGGGCTGTAGTATTTCGATGATTGAAGCCATGTCGACCGGCGTCCCCATCGTCGCCTCCAAAGTGGGTGGCAACATGGAAGTCCTGGGCGATCATGCAGACCGCTGGACGGTCCATCCAGAGGATGTCGACGGGCTCTCCGGTTTGATGCTGGATGTCGCAGGCCTTCCCAAAGAAGCATGGAAGGCGCTCTCATCCTCTCTTCAAAAGAGAGCCCACAGTGCTTTCTCGCCCGACGCCTACATGAATCGTCTAGACCGACTCTATGATGAGGCCTCCGCCGCATCCGGACTATCGGGGCTGCAGAGCCCCCAGCGTGAAACCGGAGCCTCGAGGCCATGATCGAGGGGTCCTTCGCCGCTGCCCCTACTCGGATTGCGGGACCAGCTAGCCCATGCTACGCCCGAGCTGATAGAGCGGCCTGCCCATGAACTCCCCCATTCGGGTCCTTCATCTCGTCCCGTGGATCGCTGCGGGTGGGGTCGAACGTCGTCGATTGACGCTTGCGCGACGTCTGGCACGAAAACGCTTCGAACAGAGGCTTCTGTGCCTCGAGCAACTAACACCTCTCGGCGACGAGATCCGCTCGGCGGGAGTCCCGGTCGTCGAGCTTGGAGGAAGTTGGAGCTATCGAGACTGGTTCACTTCGGCGATGATTCGAAGGTGGGTCACAGACTGGCGACCTCATATCGTCCATGGTGCTGTCTACGAGGGCGTGGTCATGGCTTCGTCAAGCTGGTTGATCAGCAGAGAACACAAGGTGATCGTCGAAGAGACCGATGTTCCGGTGAATCGGCGCATTGGAGGCCATGCCATCCTCGGTCTTGCAGCGTCGCGAGCAGACCTCTGCGTAGGCGTTTCACGAGAGGTCTCTCGCTACTTCGAGTCGAAGCTTCGTGTGCCTTCCCGGCGAGTAAAGACCATACTCAACGGGGTCGAACGCCCGCGAGCCGTCGGGGCTTCCGAGACAGCCAGAATAAAGGCCGAACTGGGTATACCACCCGGTGCCAAAGTCGTCGGCACCGTCGGTCGCCTTCATGACCGCCACAAGCGGCAGAGTGACCTCATTGAAGCCTTCGGGCGGCTCCGTTCTCAGCACAAGGACGTTCGACTCTTGATCATCGGTTCTGGTCCTGACCGGTCTGCCCTGGAATCCAAGGCAAGCCAGCTAGGGCTGGGCACCAGCGTGCATTTTGCTGGGTACCAAGCCGATACCGCTCCCTACTACGCGTGCCTGGACGTTTTTGCGCTGGTTTCGAACCGAGAAGCCTGCCCCCTTGTCTTGATGGAAGCCATGCTTCACGGACTTCCCGTGGTGACGACCGCAATCGGCGGCGGCAGCGAACTCGTCCGCCATGAGGTAGACGGCGTCCATGTCCCGGTGGGTGACATCGAGGCGATCGCTCGACGGGTCGGTGAGCTGCTCTGGGACGAGAACAAGAGCGGGGCACTCTCGAGACAAGCCAAGACCCACGCCGAGGCGAACTACACCGCCGACCGGTACGTGGAGCAGGTGGCGGAGACCTACGAGCATATCGTGGGCGCTTCTCGAGCAGTATGAGCTACGAATGTGAACGGCTCACCATGTTCCCGAAGCTTCGCAAAAGCATCTAGGAGATCCATCGAGTGCGAGTCCTGGCGCTTACAAAATACGATCGAAAGGCCGCCAGCACCCGCCAACGCTTCGAGCTCTATCAACCTGGCTTGGCAGAGATGGGAATCGACATGCGTCTCGCGCCACTCTTATCAGATGCCTACCTCGAGGAGCGATTCCGCACCGGTCAGCAACCCTTGTTCGAGATCCTCCGAGGTTACGCAAGACGTCTCTGGGATCTGACGAGAGCTCAGCGCTTCGACCTGCTCTTCGTCCACTCGGAGCTCTTTCCGTTTTTTCCGGCCTTCGGCGAGACTCTGATGCGGAGAGTGGGCATCCCGATGGTTGTCGACATCGATGACGCCATCTTTCACCAATACGAGAGCCAGTCGCATCCTCTCGGTCGGTTCCTGCTCGGCGACAAGATGAAGCAAGTGTTTCAGGCAGCTACTGCCGTCACTGCTGGAAGTCGCTACCTGCAGGAATACGCTGGACAGTTCGTCGAGCGTGCTGCGTTGATTCCCACCGTCGTAGATACGACTCGGCTCCGCCCCCGTGCCGGGTCAAAGAGTGGAGCGGTGGTCGTTGGATGGATGGGGTCACCATCGACCGCCGCCTCTTTGTCTCTCGTCGATTCCGCCTTGACCGAGCTCGCAAGCTCCCACCAAATCCGCTTCGTCGCCGTCGGCTCAGGTCCGCTCAGTCTATCCACGCCGGCCGAAGTCCGTTCATGGCACGAGGCCAGAGAAGAAGAAGACCTTCGGAGCTTCGACATCGGAATCATGCCCCTCCAAGACACGGCTTGGAACCGCGGCAAGTGCGCCTTCAAACTGATCCAGTACATGGCGGTGGGGGTCCCGACGGTATGCTCCCCGGTCGGCGCCAATGTCGATGTCGTTACGCCCGAGACCGGGCTGTCCGCGTCGACGAGTGAGGAATGGCGTCGTGCACTTGGCACTCTCGCCGGCTCTCCTGAGCTTCGATCCCGAATGGGCTCAGCCGGCCGACGACGAGTCGTCTCCCACTTCTCTCTATCCTCCCAACTGTCTCGGCTGGCCGAGGTATTGGAAGACGCGGCCCGGACGCATTAAGTCCACCTCAGGGAACGACCCTGAAGAGGGTAGGCCCGATCTGGAGTCGGAACTCCGTCGAAGTCGGATGGACCAAGCCAAGGTCACGAGCGATGTCGGTGTGAATCTGCGTTGCCTGGTTCCAATGAACCAGTCGTCCTGCTCGACGATAGAGAATGTCGCCACCTCCGGAGACACCTCGTACGGATGTATCGTCCACGAAGCCCGTCACGAGCTCTCGACCGGTAGCGGCGCTCCAACGCCAAACCTGTCGCCGCCCAGTCACGTCTTCCTCTGTGAAGCCGAGCCACGGCCCTCGAGCAAAGAAGTCGTCTTCCCGCACGGGACCAGAACTTGGGAATTGCGCAGGAGACACCGAGACAACGGCAGACCCATCCCAGACTCGAAGTTGGAAGTCCGGCCCGTTCGGCTCACTCCAAGCAATGAAGTCGGAACCTCCCAGGGCCTCGATCCTTCGAGGAGCAGGAGAGAGAAGCTCCAGGTCTCGAGTCATGGCTCCCACCATCGCCCCTCTCACGTTGCCGAGCGCATCCATCCACACCGCGGCTCCGTTTTGGGCCATCCCGAAGTTTCGGCCTCGAGACGCGGCGTTGCTTTCGAGGACATCGACAGCCGCCGAAACGAGATCACGCCGTTCGAGTGTGCTGCCGGTCCGAACGGCGATGAAACCACCCTGGGCGCGCTGTTCCGTCGTCGGCCAGTCTTCCAAGAGGGTTCCCGTTCCATCGATGCGATAGGCCCGGCTGTTGATCCTCACCACGATTTCATCCGCCGGGAGCAGCCGCGAGTCTGCGCAATTGGGCGTTCCGTTCGGCACAGCGGTGACGAGGAAATCGGTTCCCGTGAGCAAATCCCGAACATTGAAACGATCGCTGTCGTCGACCCACAAGACACGGTCATCTTCGACATCGCAGACAGATTCCGATAGTTGCACGGGGTCCACGAGCGCCGCACTCAGTTCTACGCCCACGGTCCTCTGTTGAGCCTCCACCCGCTGATTCACGGCGTCGACGGCCCGGAAGCCGAGCATCACGGTTTCGCCGTCGAAAGAACTGAGGTCGATCGAACTGGAGAAGGACGTCGGTCCACCCTTGATGGCAACCGCGTCGAGTCCACCATCGACCACAAAGGCGGCTAGCTGACAGTCGGGAAGATCGTCCACGCACTCGATCTCGAAGTCCACGAGCCCGTCACTGCTGATCTGACCCTCGGCCGGCGCGATGACGCGAATCTCCGGAAGCTCGTCGATGCGAAGGCTGCGCTGCAGGCATGCCTTTCTCCCCGCGGCATCTTCGGCCTCGAACACGAGCTCGAAGACCTGCTGCGACCCCAGACCAGAGAGGTCGACGTTGGCCTCCAGAGTCTGCGCCACGGATTGACCGTCGAGACGCCACTCGACACTGAGCACGGCGGTGTCAGACACCGCTTCCCCCACGAGCTCGAGCATGCCCGAGGCGACCTGGCGGGTGGTCGGGGACGAGACTCCGACGCCGAGGGGACCGTCCTTGCCGAGACAGGTCGTCGTCGTCCCGGTCCATCGCGGACCGTAGCGTGCGAAGTTACCGGAGAGCATGTTGGAAGAACTGGTCCTGGCGCCAAGAAGGAGAATCTCTTGGCCCGTCCAGACGACCTGGGTCTCTCGCGCGGGCAAGAAGCTCTCGGTCTCTTCGATTGGAAACCACTGATCGGTCGCGGGCAGATAGTGGGCGCCTCCGTTCTCGGCCAGCACGACAACCTCACGATCGGCCCAAACCACCTTTGCTTCGCCCGTTCCTGAGGGCGCACCGAGGCTAGACGTTCGCCTCCAGTTGTCCGTCGTCGGATCGTACAGCGCCCCCCGCTCGCCGTCCCACACGAAAACCTCCTGGCCGGTCCAAACCAAGGGTCCAGCCCCGAGCTGGAAAGGCGGGGGAGTAAGCGCTCGCCAAGCGTCGTTGGCGAGGTCATAGATGGCCCGGTTGGCCGAGTCGGCGCCCCAGGTCACGATCTCTGCGTCGCTTGCGGCCGAAGAGAAGGGGGCATCTGGAAAGCCCGTCTCCTCGACGAGTTCCCAGCTGTCGTCTAGCAGATCGAAACGTGCCCCCGGTTCGAGGGGAGGTTCGATGTCTCCTTCAGTCCGACCGCCGAGAATGACGAGTTCATTTGCAAGGAGATGAAACTGAAAGTCCTCACGGCCACCGAGTCGACTTCGAATGACGTCGCTGCCTCCCGAGATCGGATCGAGGCGGAAGCCACGATCCTGGGAGAATGCGTTCAAACCGCAGTTTCCGCCGCCGTAGCTCAGCCATCGATCGTCGGCCCAGAGCAAGGCCCCAAATGCCGATTGATTCGTGAGCCGCTCCTGCTCCCGCCAGCTGTTGGTCAGTACCCCGTAGAACTGGTCTTGCGCGGAACAGGTCGGCCCACGGGTCAAGGAGAGGAGGAGCTCCGTCGAACGCGCGGCGATCTGAAAACGATTCGGCAAGCTCCGCTGCCCATTGCTGGCCCAACTCCACGAGGTTCGGCCCGGGGGTGGCCCCATGTCGATCCCCGCGTCGCCCATGCCCCCATCGGGAGCGCTGGCGTCGGGGCCGAGGTCGGCCCCAAGGTCTGCGGCTACACCACCGTCGGGCTCAGCTCCCAGGTCGATGCCGAGATCGAGACCAAGGTCGACGCCAAGGTCCAAGCCTAGGTCGGGTTCGGCCCCGAGGTCGAACGACGGCGCCTCACCCGAACCAAAAGGACCAGAATCAACGTTGGTTCCGCACGAAATGAGGAGAAGTAGCGGTAGGATAGCCGTCCGTCGCACAGCGCCACGGTGGCGGTATCAGCGACCTGAACGCAAGCTAGTGAAACCTCCTCTGACGGGCTCCCTATCTCTGGTCAACGCAGCGATTTAACCAAAGCTTGGCCAGGTCCTCTTGCCGGGCGGCGAGCAGCGCAGCGGCACGCGCACCGTAGGACTCGCATGAAGAGGCCAGACGGGTCAGGGCCCGACGTCCTTCCTCGGTGAATCGTCCCTCCTGCAGAGCTGTTTGGCCGAAGGACCAAAGGACCCGTCGGTCAGCGCGTCCGCCAAGGACCGCTTCGCGGAGCACCTCGAGACGGGCCTTTTCTGGGTTCGAGCCCGCAGCCAACGCTGTACGGTCGGAGGCGCCTTCCGCGACGGCGGCCCGAAGGAGAGCGTCGGGGGGCGTGTCGACCTTCTCCAGCACTCGCAGTGCAGCGTCGGGCGCCTCCTCTTGGACGAGCCGCGCGGCGTGGGTCACGGCCAGCGCTTCGCCTCCAGTGATCATCGAAGCGGCCTCCAGGGCGGCGGTGCTCAAGGTGGCGTCGCTGCGCTCCATGGCGGCCGCCAGCTGACGCCACAACAAGGCGTCGTTCGGCTGGACGGAGAGGAGGCCAAGCGCCGCCTGGGCGGCCTCCTCCCAGTCCTCCCGCTGCAGGAGGATGGCCACGTCCAAGCGACGAAGCGCGATGTCGTCCGGGAAGCGAACGACGCCGTGTTCGGCCACGACCGCGGCTAGACGAAGGTCTCCCGCCTCAAAGGCGGCCCTCGCGTACAGGCCCAGCACGGCCGGCGGATCTTCATCGAGCGCCACCCGTCCCCTCAGGGTCTTCATGACCTCTGCCCAGTTCTCCTGGGCCGCCTGGGCCCGAGCCAGGCCCATCCGGGCCTGCTGGAGTTCGGGGTCCAATTCGGTCGCCCTTCGGAAAGCGGCCTCGGCCTGAACGCCTTGGTCCAGCTCGAGGTGGGCGTAGCCGATCAGGATCTGCTGAAGTGGGTCGGCGTCGCCTTCATAGCTGTTCAGGATGCGCAGCGCGGCGGCCGGGTTGCCCTCCTCCAGGGCTCGCTGCCCGGCGTTGATGACCGGTACCAGCTTCTCGGGGACCTCTCTCGGCTCGGCTGCTGGAGCCACCCGGGCGATCAAGCCGCTCAACATGAAGCCGGTCAAAAGGATGAAGACTCGAGGACTCATTCGGGGGGCTCCCATTCGATCAGGACCGGCCGGACCTGGGCTTGACGCCGACCGTTCCGCTCGGCCGGTCGGTATCGAAACTGCTTCACGGCTTGGAGCGCTGCTTGCTCGAACCAGCCTTCCGGCTCACTCTGCAGGATCCTAATGGGCTCCACCCGACCGTTGGGAAGGACGCGCACCTGGACGATGGTCCGACCTTTGATCTCTTGCTCAAGCGCGTTCCGAGGGTAGTAGCGCTCCAAGGGTGGCTGATAGAGCAGCTCGGCGTCCCGGACCGCCATGGCCTCCTTCATCTCGCCCTTGGCCCCCTGCCCCGCGGCGTAGTCCGGCAGGTCGAAGCCCGCCGCCCAGTCCAGAAGCCGCCGGTCGGTGTCGGGTACGGCGATGGACCCGAGCTCGCCCGGCACAGAGGGCGACTCGATCGGCGGGAGCGCGGCCTGAGGGGAGAGAGTCAGGGTCTTCTCCGGAGGCTCGTCCTGAGGCTCGGGCTCGGGCGGCGGCTCGGGGGGCTCGACGGACCGAATCGCGGTTTGCGAAGGCGGCGGGGGCGGGGCCTCGATAGCCCCCGACGCCCATCCCAGACCCAGAACGAACAAGCCGTTCACCAAGACCGCGCCTAACACTGCCACCAGCTTCGCCACGGCCTCACTCCTCCAAAGCGGCTACGTCCACTTGGGTCGCCCCCGCCAGCTTGGCGCTATCGATCACGCGTAGAAGGAGATGGGTCGGAACCTCCCGGTCGGCTTGAACGAGCACCCGATCCCGCCCCGCCTCGTCGAGGGCAATGCGGATGCTCCGAACCGAGTCGGCGGGTATCACGCGCCCGCCCAGGAACACACGTCCGCCTTGATCGATTCCGATGGGTACGAAGCCCTCCTCGACCGAGCTGGCGGTCTGGCTCTCGGGCCTTGTGATGTCGACCCCCGCCTCCCGGACGAAGCTCGAGGCCACCATGAAGAAGATCAACAAGATGAAGACCATGTCGATGAGAGGGGCCATGTCGACCTGGGCCTGACTGGCGCCCGTCCCGCCGAACACCCGACGCTTCATCCGCCCTCTCCCATTCCGGTCGGCGACACCGCGCCCACATCCCCTCGTAGGAGCTCCGCCCGCTCAGCCCAGCGGCTCAGCACACGCTCCAGAAGAAGACCCGGTGCAGCGAGGGCCAGACCATACTGGGTCGTTCGCAGGGCGCGGCCGATGCCCGCGCTCATCTGCTCGACCCCGCCCGTCACCAGCATCCCGTCGAACGCCTGGACGATGCCGTTGACGGTGCCCAGGAGTCCCAGCAGCGGCGCCGCAGCCACGAGGCCCCGGATGACCAGGAGCTTGGCCGCGGGGTCGTCGGCAGGATCCTCGCCCCGGCCCAGGTCGAGGAAGCGGGAAAAGAGAAGGCCATAGAGGGCGAGGCCCACGCCCAGCAAGGCGAACATCAAAGGCCCGCCCGAGCTGAACCAGGCCAGACCGCGTCCGATGAGCTCGCTCAACTCGCGGCCTCCTGGCCTTCGGCGACCGGGGTCGGCCGCGCCACTGAGCTGGGACTCCGCTCGACAATCGCGGCTCGGATCTCCTCCAGCTCGCCCCCTCTGCGCTGGGCCAGGCGGCTCAGTACGGCGTGGGCCAGCAAGAGGGGAACGGCGACCAGCAAACCGAGCTGGGTGGTCACCAGCGCAATCGAGATGCCGCCCGAAAGCAGCCTCGGGTTGCCCGTGCCGTGGACAGTGATGACGTCGAAGGTCGTGATCATCCCCGTAACCGTGCCCAGAAGGCCGAGGAGGGGTGCGATGGCAGCGCAAGCGGCAATGACGTTGAGCGATCGCTGAACCCGAGGTTCTTCGGCCAAGAGAGCCGCCTCCAGGGCGGCATCTCGGTCTCCCTGCGGCCGTCCCCAGGCTCGCAGCCCGGCCACGAGGACGCGACCCCGAGTCGTACCATCCTGGGCACTCGCGCCGATCGCGGCCTCGAGGTCACCGTCCTTGGCTTGAGCAAGGGCCGTCCGGACCCAGCCTTCCGGCAGTCGATCGACCACGAAGAAGCGCACCCGCTCGCCCACGAGGACGAGGCCCAGGAGTCCGACCAAGAAGATGGGCCAAACGAACAGGCCCCCGGCCTCAATACGGTCGGCAAAGGTCCGAACCACAGGCGCGTCGGATCGAGCCAGAGCCCCGTCGAGATCCAGTGGGGCGAGGCTACCGTTCCCTGCCGCGACGGCCCGAGCTTGAGCGGCCGCATCAACCGGGAACTTCACGCCACTGACCCGGTCCAGGCCCTCGGCTTCGAGAAGGAAGCCCACCGTGTCTTCGTCCTCGCCGCCGGCCAGGGCCAGAGCGCGTCCGATTCGCAAGACCGGTACCGTACGAGGTTCACCGGAACGGGCCATGACCGTGGCCTTCTCGCGACGTATGGAGCTCTCTGCTTCCAGCTTCGCCAAGCGCGCGCCAAGCCCTCTCTTCACGAGGTCGGAAAACCGGTCGAAGGCCGAAGCCGGCGCACCGCCGGTCGCGGTCTGGGTCCAAAGCGTGCCGGTCCAGCGCTCGAGTCGGGCCTCACGAACTTGGGGGGTCTCGCCGTCCCGTTGGGTACGAGCCCGGGCGGCCGCCAGGTCCAGCTCGGCCGCATCCGCGGCCGCTTCGGCTTCGAGCTTCTTGCTGAGGGCGGCGTCGAAGGCCGAAGCGGCGGCCGCCCTTTCGTCCAAGGCTCTTTGACGGACCGCTTCCCGATGGCCTTCGGCAATAACTCGGCGATCTTTGGCCGTCCGGACCAGGTCTTGGGCCAAGGCCCGAGCCGGTGAGGCCAAGACGAGCAGACACCCAAAGACCCACGCCCCCCTCATGAGCCCGCCTCCGGCAAGGGCAAAGGAATCAGATCCGGTGCGGCGCGCCCCTTGGCGATACGAACTGCCCGCGCAATGGCCTCTCGGCCCGCCGGGTCGGCCAACGGCCGGAGGGCCAAGCTGCCTTCTCGAACTTCGACCCAACCCGCCTGGTCCCCGTCCAGGGACAGCCACCACGCGGCGGCAGCGCCTACTCTGAGGATCTGAACGGCTCGTCGCTCGCCCTCCAGATCGCCTTCGGCCAGGGTGATCTCGATCTGGCGGGCCCGACGCTCGGCCTCCTCCAGCCGATCGAAGGCTGCATCCAGCCGGGCCTCGGCAGCCCTGGGCTCCGGCGTGGCCCGAGGCGGCACGGCGCCCGGCGGCACCCGAGCCGCCAGGGCATCGAGTCGACTGTGGATCTGCGCCGCGACCTCGACCATCAGCCCTGCAACCTGGGCCTCTCGCCGCCCGAGCGGGGCCTGACGCGCCTCTAGTTGGGCCAGGGCAGTTCGGGCCGCTTCTCGACGCTGCTCGGCTACGATGGTCTCGAGTTCGACGACGGCGGTTCGTCCCTCGAGCGAAAGGACATCGGCCCGGCCGTCGCGCAAGAGCCGACTCTCTTCCACCCGGGCCTCGTGGGCCGCCTGGAGCTCAGCCAACACCTCGAGGGCAACCGAGGACGCACCCTTGGCCTCGGGAGGCGCCGGTGCCTGCGCCCGGGCCGGGCCGGCTACGATGAGGCCCAACATGGCCATGCGCCTCCACATGCGGCGGGGGGTATCAGGCGTTGAAACTGAGTGTCATTTACAAAGAGGCGGGAGCCTTGGTTCCCGCCAAAGGGCGGTCCCCAGGACTTGCTACGCCCCGTCCTTCTCTCATCGGGGCGGCGGCAGCGGCCCCTCGGTGGGGGGCGGGTCGAGGGGATCTCGCGGCGGTCCGGGCCTGTTCTTCGGTGGGCCTTCTGATGGTCCTTCGCCGTTCGGCTCCTCGCCCTCAGGAGCAGCGGGTGGCCGTTCGGCCTCAGCGAAGGGATCTTCCCGGTTCTGAGGCGCCTCCTCGGGAGGCGGGGTCACGGCGGCTGCGTACTCTCGGGCCACATCACCGGCCAGAAGCTGGTCGAGCAGCGTTTGGTCCATGCCCGTCGTCTCGAAGTAGGCGCTTCGATAGGTGGCCTCAGTCTCTCGAATATAGTCCCACCGAGCCTCCTCGCTGGCTCCGGCCTGAACCATGCTGCGCATCTGGTCCTTGAACTCGCGGTTGAGACCGTGCAGGAGCTCTTCGGCCGCCGCCCGCGCATCCGGTGGTACCTCGCGCTCCAGCAGCTGCTCGACCTCGCCCCAGCGCTGGGACTCCTGAGCGATGAGCCCAAAGGCCGTCAGCTCTTCGACCTCCTCCATGGTCAGGCCCTCCTGTGCCGCTTGGTGCTGGGCGAAGCGCTCGTTGTGGCGAATGAAGGCCGATACCGTGGCTCGGAAAGCCCTTTCGCCAGGGTGCGCGGCTTCTTCGGCCTTCGCCTGGGCGTAGACCCGCTCCAGGATGGAGCGACGACTGGGCACCGGTTCGGGCTCAGGCGCCGGCTGGGGCGTGTCGATGCCGGGAATTGGAGGCCGAGAGGGTCGAACTGGATCGAGCTCCTCGTCGGGATTGGTCAAGGTCAGCAGTCCTGGGGCGTCCTGGGCCCGCTTCCCGTCGGGCCGGGCGGGTCCGGCCACGCGGCCGGACCCCCACAGCAAGAGGAGGCCTACCGCGCTGACGAGCAGCAGCCCCCAAAGGACGCGCTTCACCAGCACGGACTCGCCACGGAGACACGCCGTCCCTGGCAGCTCGAAAACCTCTTGATCCAGCAGTCTGAATTGCAATCGAACAAGATGTTGTAGTTGCAGGTATTCGAGCGAGCCGCGTAGTTGGGCGTTCCGTATCGGTTGTTGGTCGACTGACCGCACGCATCCAGCTGCGCCTTTCCCGTCGCGAAGTTCCAAGCAAACCAACGACCGCCAGGTACCGAGGTCGCCGTGCGTCCGGTGTAGCAGTAGCGCTTGGTCGTGAAGCCATCGTAATCCTGATTGGCCCGGATGGTGGACCAGTTCGTGAGGCAGCCAACCCGATGGTAGGCCAGGCCCAAGAAAAGGTTGTCGCGATAGTATTCGACGTATTGCTGAGCTTGAGCCGGCTTGGCCGACAGGACGAAGGCCGCCACGATCCCGCTCAGGATGAGTCTCTTCATTCAATGTCTCCCCAGGCGATGCCTTCGCCCTCGGTGAACCCTGACCCCGACCATCGGAGCCAATCGCAGGCTCGGCAGGGTGAAGAAGCGAGTCAAACCACCCCCCGGCAGATGGACGCTTCGAACGGCTCAATCCGCGCGAATCGGGCGGCGCGCGGCGTCCGCGATCCCAAGCCCCCGCTGGGGAGGAGCTAGAAGTTTCGCACCCCCCGGCGCGGGCGAAAACCGGCGCCCTTTCCTGCCGCGTAACGCCTTGCGGGCAGGGCCCGTAGATGGGTCGAGATGACAAAGACGGAAAGAAACATCAGTTGGGTACTTCAGGGCGTAGCGGCAGCGATCATGTTGCAGACCCTGTTCTTCAAGTTCACGGGCGCGCCCGAGACCCTCTACATCTTCGAGAAGGTCGGGCTCGGCGACCTGGGGCGCTATGGGAGCGGCGTCGCCGAGCTCGTCGCAGGACTGGCGCTGCTGAGTGGCCGTTACGCACTGCAGGGCGCAGCCCTGAGCGTCGCGATCATGGCCGGAGCCATTGCTTCGCACCTGACGGTCCTTGGCATCGAGGTTCAGGGAGATGGGGGCCTCTTGTTCGGGATGGCCTTGGTCACCCTCGGCGCTTCACTCGGCGTCATGGCCCTTCGACGGAAGCTCATCCCGCAACCTCTCCCCGCTCTCGCGAGTCACTGAATCCGACCTTGACCCCAGGCTGGGGTCGAGGGAGCACCGCGGCGGGAAAAACAACGACTCCGAAGGCTGGAGGGAAGCCGGTGCAATTCCGGCGCGGTCCCGCCACTGTCAGCGGTCGACGTCACCGAAGCGAAAGCTCACCCACTCGAGTCCGACTTGGGGAAGGGGGTGACGGCACACGCCGCGAGCCAGGATATCTCCTGTCTTCGAAGCTCCAACCGCGCCCGCTGGGCGCGAACCCGGCGGAGAACCGGGAGGAGAAATCCATTGAAGACACACTACGCAGCTGCGTTTGCCATCGTCCTGGGCTGTTTCGCCTGTGGCGATGACGAAGCCGACAACGGCAACGGTCAGTCGGGCAACGGAAACGGTCAGTCCGGGAACGGCGCCGCCGAGCTCGAGATCATCGGGACCTACATGGACCAGTTCATGACCGAGACCACCTTCTCGGCGAACGGCGTCGGCGCGGCGACGCTGGTCGAGTTCTCGAACGACGACAACATCTTGTTCACCCAGAACCCGCCTGACGCGATGTTTGGCCCCAACGCCTTCTCCCGCTTCGTATGGACCGAGCCGGAGGCTGACGGATCTTTCTTCGGCTGCTTCGACGTCTTCGACGGAACCAGTCTGGAAGACGCTCGAGGCCGTCCGAGTCAGGCTGACGTGAGCGATCCCGAAGGAGGCATGTCGTGCGGGGGCGCCTTCTCCTTCTCCGACTACACGCCTGTAAACTGAGCGCGCTCTTGGGCCTGGGGCTTGCGGCCTGCGGAGAGGATGAGCTCCAGCCCCAAGACGCCTTTGGTCCCTATGCGGATCGGCTCGTCGACTTCGTGCCGGGGGCCTTTGCGGGTTTTGGTCGGGACGAGCTCCCGGATGTCGTCCTCGGCCCACCGGGAGGCACCTTCGACGTCCTGAGCCTAGGGGTCGGAGGGTCGGTGACGGTCGGCTTCGACTTCGAGATCGTGGACGAACCGGGCCCGGACTTCGTGGTCTTCGAGAACGCCTTTCTGATCGACGGTGGCCCCCTGAGCTTCTCGGAGCCCGGTCGGGTCGAAGTCAGCCTCGACGGCGAAAGCTTCGCTTCCTTCAGCTGTACACCTGAGGCGCCCTTCATCGGCTGCGCAGGCGTCACACCGACCGGGGACGCGACGCTGGATGCCCTGGACCCGATGAGCGCGGGGGGCGACGCCTTCGACCTGGCAGTCCTCGGGCTGGAGGCGATTCGCTATGTTCGACTCGTCGACAACTCGACGACGGGCGAGGGCATCACGGCGGGTTTCGATCTGGACGCTGTGGGCGCCTTCCATCGGCGAGACTAATCTGAACAAACCGCGTTTGAAACACATCTCAGGCATCGACCAAGGACATCAGGAACAGCATCTCTCGAGCTATTTCGGAAACGTGTTCGTCATAGGTTGCGGCCTCTCCGGCCGTACCATCGGCCCTCTTGGGATCCTCGTAGGGAATCGGGATTCGCGCGGATGCTCCCAGAACGAAGGGGCAAGCCTGATCGGCTGAAGAGCAGGTCATGACGGCTGCGAAGCCTTCCCTCGGGTTGAGCTCGTCGCTGTAGATTTTCGAGAAGGCCGGGACCGAAGGGAGGCTCTCTGCGTAGCTGACCAAGTGACGTGGGTTGCCCGGATCTGATCCTTCGACGACCTGAATCTCAAAGCCGGCGCGACGCAGCGCCGCCACTGAGCGGGAGTTAAAGGCGGTTGCCTCGGTCCCCCCTGAAAAGGTCTCCACGTCGGACAAACCGCGCAAACTGGCTGCAACCCTCGCCCAGTGCTCTGCGATGTGGGACCGGCGAGAGTTGTGAGTGCAGATGAAGACCAGTCGAGCTGGCAGCCGAGAGGCACGCTGCGCTTCTATCCACCTGGCCAGCTTCGCCAACTGCGCTTTACGGTCCTCTGAGATTTCACTGAACTCGGCCGTGCGTGCGGCAGCAAAGCGCCCAAGCTTGGGGTGGATAGAGGTTGGGGCCCCTGGAGCCTGTGTCATGATCGAAAGGAGAATCGTCAGGAGCATGCTAGCGTTCCGAGGCGCCCAAGGCATTAATCGTGATTATACGATGAGTCAAGGGGTCGAGGTCGAAGCCCGTGAGCGAAGGTACAGATTCATCGCCCTGCCCTAGTCCAGCACCCTCCGCGCCTTTTCCACTGACGACGACGGCCTTTGACGAGGAGCTGGCCCGCCTAGCGAAAGCGATCGCTCACCCCGCGCGGATCGCCATTCTCCGGATCCTCAAGACCCGTCGAACATGTGTATGCGGGGAGATCGTGGAAGAGCTTCCGCTAGCCCAGTCCACAGTGTCGCAACACCTCAAGGTCCTCAAGGAGGCCGGCCTCATTCGCGGTCACATCGAAGGCCCTCGGGTGTGCTACTGCGTCGAGCCGGCCAAGCTCGACCGGATGAAGCTTCTTTTTCACGATCTGTAGGTAGGTCTGAGCGGCTTACTCGTACAAAGCCGCTCCGTAGGCCCTTCGGAGCCGGGCATCTTCGATCAGGGCCTGCGTTCCCGAGCGCACCCGCAGCAAGCGCGCTTGCTCGAGCTGGACTTCGGCCGCGAGCACCTCGGTCGCGTCAGCGAGTCCCGAGCCGTAGGCCTCGCGCCGGCCGGCCAAGGCCTCTCCCGCCGCGGCCACTTGGCGCTCGGCAGCAGCCAACTGGGCCATGGCGGCGCTTCGGCGAGCGCTCGCGGTCGCAATCTCGATGGCTATCTGGTCCTGCACAGCCCGGAGATTGGCCCGAGCTCTCCGCGCTTGGGCCGACAGCTCGTCACTTCTGAGCCAAGCGCTGGCGGCTCGATCTGGGGACCAAGACAATCCAGCCGACACTCGCCACGTCGTCCGAAAGCGGTCGGTGTTCGGCGGCACAAGCAGCGGGTTGGGCTGGGCGACGTCGACCCCCGCCCCCACGCCGAGCTTGGGCGCCGCCCCGCCCCGTGCGGATCGCTTTCGCGCCTCCACGGCCCGAACGAGCAGCTCCGCCGCGGCGAGTTCGGGTCTCGGGGGAGCTTCCTGGCCTCCTGCGGCCTTCGGCGTCGACCATAGCTGGGGCCGACCAACATCCTCGGAGGCCGAGAGCGGACCTTCCCCTTCCAGGTCGAGAAGCGCCCGCAGAGCAGCTCGGGTCGAAAGGACATCGGCCTCCCGAACGGCAAGCTCACCTTCGGCTTCGGCCAAGCGTGCCTCGAAGCGAAGGCGCTCGGGCTCGGTGGCGGTCCCGGCTCGAAGCCGACCCTCGGCCTGGTCCAGATCGAGTCGAGCTTCCTCGATGGTCCGCTCGGCCACCGCCCTCCCCTGCTGGGCCAGGACGTGCCTCAAATAAACCTCGACCGCCCGGAGCGCTTCGTCGTTCCGTAGGGCTTCAAGCTGGAAGGCGCGCGCTTCCTCCGCCCGCTCGGCGGCCCGGAGTCCGGGTAGGATCTCCAGGAAGAGGGCCGAGACCGGATAGCTGAGCTCGGCCCGGAAGGCGGTCCGCTCTTCGGGCACGTCGATACGGACCCCATCCAGACCCTGCAGCACGCCGAGCTGGGCCTGCAGCGCCGACTGTGCAGCCGGATCTTGGACCGCGGCCACGTCAGCCGCCACTCCCGTCAGGTCGACGTCCAGGTCGACCAGGGGGTCGTTGGTGATGGCGCCAATTCGGGTGTAGTCGAATCCGACTCGGGCCCGAGGCAGAACATCGACGAAGGCTCGATCTCTTCGGGTAGAAGCTTCTTCGAGCTCGGCCTGGGAAGCAGCGACGCCATTGGACGTCTCGATAGCGCGTTGGGCGATCCGATCGACGGACCAAGTCTCGGGCTGAGCCGACAGGCTCAACAGCAATAGGCCGATCACGCGGTCACCTCCACCAGCGCGCTCGCCGACGCTGTCCGCCACCGCGCGACCAGAAGAAAGGCCGCCGGCACGAAGTAAAAGGAGAGGAGGCTCGATAAGAGAACGCCGCCCGCGATACCGGTCGCGAAGGGAGGCCAAAAGCCGCCCGGCGACAAAATCAAGGGCAGAAAACCGCCGAAGGTCGTGATGGTGGTGCTCACGATGTGGCGACTGGTCTCGAACTGGACGACGTCGGCGATGGCCGTTGGATCACCGGCTGCCGCCTTTGCGTCTTCTCGGAGCGCCGAGCAGATGATGATGGCGGCGTTGATGGCGACGCCCACCAGCCCGATGAGGCCGATCATCGCCTGAAATCCCAGCGGGTGACGTCCTATGGTGGCGCTCAAGAGGCCGAGTCCCATGGACTGTCCAGCGACCACGAAGACGATGCCACCCAAGCGAAAGCTGTCCAAGCTCAAGGCCACGCAGGCGAACATCAAGACCACTAGGACAGGCACGAGGGCGAACAGGTCACCCATCGCGTCTCCCCGCTTCTCGGCATCGCCGCCGATCTCGATGCGGTACCCGGGGGGAAGCTCGATGGGTTCGCGCTCCAAGACGTCCTGAAAGGCTACGAAGGCGGTATCAGGGAAGACGCCAGCATGGGTCCAGGCGCGAACGATGTCGACGCGCTGCCCGTTTCGATGGGGGATGGCGGCCCACGAGGACTGGAGCGACATGCTGGCCAGCCCGTCGAGCGGCAGGGGCGCCCCGCCCCCGGGGCCCAGGAGGCCCAGGGCGCCGACGCTGCCCATCGAGGATCGGTCTCGGTCCGACATCACCACCCGTACCGGGACCTCTTCCGGTCCTTCCAAGAGACTTCCTCCGGTCACGCCCTCCATCCGGGCGCCGATCTGAGCCGTGACCTCGGCCAGACGGAGACCAGCCAGTCGAGCCTCTTCTTCGTCGGCCTCCAGCCAAAGCTTGGGGGCCCCTCCTCGCAGCGTGGCCAGGGTGTGGGTGACGGAGGGGACTTTGGCCATCCGGGCTCGAAGCTCGTCCCCGAGCCCTCGCAGGATCTCCAGGTCCGGTCCGTAGATCCGCACCTCGATCGGCGCATCTACGGGCGGCCCTTGAAGGAGCTCCAAGAGAAGCACCTGAGCTTGGGGCACTTCGCGATCGATTCGTCGTTGAAGACTGGGCAGGATGGCCTGCACGTCGGCCACCGAGCCGACCTCGACCAGTGCTTGGGCAAAGCTCGGGTTGCCGTCCTGATTCTGGCGAAGGTTGTAGTAGGCGGGCGGGGCGCTCTGTCCGATGAACCAGGAGGTCCGCTCCACGGCCTCCTCCTCCCTCAGAATGGCATCCACAGCCTGAGCGGCCTCCCGGGTGCGAGCCAGCGGCGTAGCAGGCGGCATCCGGAGCTGGATGTGAAACTGATCCCGGTCCGCGGGCGGGAAGAACTGGCGCGCCAGGGTCGAAGAACCCAGGACCCCCGCCACGGGAACGATGGTAACGAGGGCGAGGCTCAGGACGGGGTGGGCCAAGCTCCAATCAAGACTTCGTCGAAACCACCGACCCAGCGCGGGCAGCCGAAGGCCTACCTCGAACAGCCGGGGCTCTTGGCTGGGCGGCCTCATGAAGCGGGACGCGACCACCGGGACCACGCTCAGCGCCATGACGTAGGAGGCAATGAGAGCAACGATTACGCTGAGACCAATCGTCCCCACGAACTCCCCAACGCGGCCTGGCAGCAGCAGGATGGGCATGAAGGCGAAGACGGTCGTCAAGGTCGAGGCGAGCAGCGGTAACCAAAGTCGGCCCAGGCTCTCGCGGAGGGCGCGTCGCCGGTCCTGTCCGTCGATGATACGCTGCCGGATAGCGTCGACGACCACGATGGCCGCGTCGACGAGCAGGCCCAAGGCGACGATCAGACCGGTGACCGACATCTGGTGAATCGGTACGCCCATCCAGCCCAGCACGGCCAAGCAGGCCGAAGACACCAAGGGCAGCGTCAAGGTGACGGACAGGGCCGCCCGCCAGCCGAGGGTCAAGAAGAGCACGGCAACCACCAGAGCGAGGCCGACGAGGAGATTTTGTACCAGGCTGGCCAGACGGGCTTCGGTGTACGCAGTCTGGTCGAAGATCTTCGTCAGCTCCAGGCCGCCCGGCAGGCCAGCTTCGAAGTCGTTCAAGACCTCGTCCGCTCGCACGCGCCACTTGTCGAAGCGAACGCCGGGCGCGATCTGCGCCGCAACCACCAGCGCCGCCTTCTCGTCCACGAAGGTATCGACGGAGCGAGGGGCCCGAAGCTCTCGGCGGACCTCCGCCACGTCGCCGACCTGAAGCACATCGGGCCCCAGGGGCACTCTTCGAACCCGGTCCAAGCCGTCGATCTCACCGCGGAGCTCGATCGGCGCCTCGACCGAAGAGCCCCGAAGCACGCCTGCGCTCCCCTTGACGTCGGCACCGGCGATGGCGCCGGCGACCTGCCCCGCGGTCAGGCCCGCCGCTTCCAAAGCGGCCGGATCGATCTCGACCCGAATCTCTTCTTCCGCCTGGCCGAATATCTTGGCGTGGTCGGTCCCGGGCAGTCCACGCAGTCTGTCCTGCAGCTCCTCTGCCCATCGGAGCATGAGCCCCGGACGCACCGAGGAGGAGGAAGTCCAACGCAGACCGAGGATGTAGGTGTAGGCGCCGAAGCGATTGGTATCGAGCTCCGGGGTTCCAGCGCCCTGCGGGAACTCGGCCTGCGCATCGTCGAGGCGGTCGCGAACCTTGGAGAAGATGGGCTCTACGTCCTTGCCCTGCACGTTCTCGTCGATCTGGACTACGACGACGGAGGCGCCGTTGCGGCTGGTGGAGCTAAGCGTCGCGATCTCAGGAAGCTCGATGAGCTCCGCCTCGATCTTCTCCGTCACCAAGGCCTCTACCCGCTCAGCACTGGCGCCGGGAAAGCCGGTGACGATCACGCCGATGCCGTTGGTGATGGTCGGGTCTTCTTGACGAACGATGTTGGCCAGGCTGGCCAGACCAGCCACGAGGACCAAGACGGCGAAGGTCCCCACGACCCGGGGACTCTCGAGGAGCGTCATCGCACGTCCTCTTTGACGCCAGCCACGGCGTCGACCTCGTCCACCCGCTGCCCCGGAACCACACGATGGGTGCCATCGAGAACCAAGGCCTGACGGGCCTGGAGGGTGCCCCGAACGAAGGCCCGCTCCTCGTCCGCGTGAAGGATCTCGACGGCTTCGGGAACCACGATGCCTCCATCGGCGACGTAGACCATCCAGGAGCCCCGTGGGCCCCTGGTCAGAGCGGTCAGCGGAATCGAGTACCCGTCGGCTTCGATCCGCTCCCGAAGCAAGAGCTCGATTCGCTCCGCTTCGACCCAACGACGGTCGGCCGGGAGGGCGAAGAGGGCCGTCACCGTACGGGCCCCGGGCCGGACGCGGTCGACGACCGAGCTCAGCGGCGCATGAACGGTCTCTCCTCGCCAGCGCAACTCATAGGACCGATCACGGTCCATTTTGCCTGCTCGTCGAACCGGTAGGCCGATTTCGGCTTCGGCCACCGAACGACCCTGGAGCTCCAAGACGGGCTGTCCCGGACCGACGACGGCGCCTGGATCGACTGCACGCCGGACCACCGTTCCGGCGAAAGGCGCCTTTAGCACCGACTTCTGGAGCTCGACCTCGAGCTGCTGGAGCGCCGCCTGAACCTCGTCCCGCTGGGCCCGATCAGCCTGCAGCCCCAGGGCGGCTTCGTCCCGGCTCTGCTCGCTCGCGTACTTCTTGTCGGCGAGCGCGTTCACGCGGCGGGAGGTCCGCTCCGATAGGTCGACCTTGGCGTCCAGCTGCCGCAGCTGAGCTCGCAGGCGGCTACGCTCGGCCTGTAGCCGGGCCGTGTCCAGGGTGGCGACCAACTGGCCTGCCTCCAATGTCTCGCCTTCGTCGACCTCCACCCTGGCGACCCGCCCGTCCCGCTCGAAGCCCAGGGCCGTTGATTGGGCGGGGCGAACCAAGCCCAAGAAGGCTCGCTCCACCTCATAGTGGTCCTGAGGCTTCAATGCCTCGGTTCGGACCGGCAGAACTGGGGGTCCGTCGGCGGGAGGGGGCGACCCACAGGCCGCCACCGGGAAAAGGGCGAAGAAGAGAGAGCGCCGGGCCATGGCTCTCACTAGACAGTGTCAACGTCCGCCGCAAGCCAAAAGTGACACTGTCACATCAGTTCGGGGGACGCGACTCCCCCGTCCGCCGATCTGTCAACGGAGCTCCTTCAGGATGCGCTGGGCGTCATAGACGACGTCCAGAGCATGGCGAATGAAACGAGCGTCCACCGACACGGCCCTGTTCACCCGGGTGTCGAAGCCGTATTCGCCTCCCAGCGAGTAGATGTTGCCGTCGAAGATGATGCCGACGATCTGCGCCTTCTCGTCGAAGATTGGAGAGCCAGAGTTTCCGCCGATGATGTCGTTGGTGCTCACGAAGTTCATGGGCGTCTCGAGATCCAGGCGCGACTTGGCGTTGCGCCACTTGGCCGGCATCTGGAAGGGCGGACGCCCAGTGGCCCGCCGGTACAAGCCCCCGAGCTGGGTGAAGGGCGTCACTTGCTCACCCCGGTGGGGAAAGCCTGTGACCGTTCCGTACGAGAGTCGAAGGCTGAAGGTGGCATCCGGGTAGGTGTCGGTCCCGTAGATCTCGAAGCGAGCGGCGGCGATGACCTCCGAGGCCTTCCCCACCACCGACTCCACTTCGGTTTCGTAGCGTTTACGGATGGCCCGACCGTCGTCATCCATCTTGCGGGCGAGCAGGATCATCGGGTCCGTCGAGTCCCGGATGTCTTGGGCGGGCCCTTCAAAGAGGGCCGAGCGAACTTCGGGGTCCCCGAGTTTCGAAGCTTCGACCGCGGTCCGGGCCAGCTCCTCCGGGGAGGCCTGACCCAGGATCTCGCTCACGAAGGGGTCATCGGGTCCCAGGTCCGCCCGGAGCTCGGTCAATCCGTGGGCGAGCAGAGTCTGCTCTAGGGCGGGGTACACGGGCGCTTGGGAGGCCATCCGAGCCTTCAGAGCGGGCAGCCGGCCCTCGCCGAACTCCTCCAGACGTTCCCCATTGGGCTTGGCCTGTTCATCGGCCCACCGAACGAGCGCCAGGGCATAGCCCAGCATCCTGGAGCCATAACCTCGGTGCTGCTCTTTGTAGCGAACGTCGAAGCGAAGCTCCCGCTTGCGCTCCATGGCTTCCTCGATGGCCTCGAAGGCTTCTTGAGCCGGATGCTCGGGACTGAGCTTGGCTCGAAAGTCGGCTTCACCTTCCCGGAGCTGGCTGAAGAAGGCCTCGTCGACCAGGGCCAAGCGTCGGCCTTTGAGCGCCTTGATGGCGTTCTCCCACCGAAAGAGTCGGGTCTTGGCGATGCGAGCGTTCTCCTCCGACTCGTCGCTGAACCGGTCCAGGAGCCCTCGCTCCCGGCTCCCGGCGATCAGGTACTCGGGCAAGAAGATGTCGCGGGCATATTCGAGCTCGGCCACGGTATCGAGGCGAGACGTTCGGCCGGGATGACCGGACACGAACACGAGCTCACCGTCGTCGGCCCCGTCCTTAGACCAGGAGAAGTAGTGCGGACTGCGAATGGGCTTTCCGTCCTCGTAGACCCGCAGGAAGGACACGTCCATGACGTAGCGAGGGAAGTTGAAGTTGTCCGGGTCGCCGCCGAAGAAGGCGATGTCCACCGAGGGCGCAAAGACGAGGCGGACGTCCTGGAAGCGGCGGTAGCGGTAGAGGTGATGGAGCCCCCCCTGGTACAGGCTCACGACGTCGCAGCGCTCGTTCTCATCGCACTTGGCCTCGATGGAGGCGATGACTGCTTTGCGGGCATCGAAGAAGGCTTCCCCCGTCTTGCCTTCCGTCGCGGCGTCCACCTGACCCGAGACATCCCTGATCTCGACGAGCTGATTCAGCTCCAAGGCCGGGCACTGAAGCTCGTCCTTAGCCTCAGGGGCATAGAAGCCGCTTTGCACGTAGTTGGACTCGGGCGAGGAGAGCTGTTGAACGCAGGAGACGACGCAGTGATGATTGGTCATCACCAGGCCTTTCTTCGACACGAAAGAAGAACTGCACCCGTTGGCCAGCCGGGCCGAGGACAGACGAACCTTCTCCAGCCACTTCGCGTCGGGCCCGAAGCCATGGCTCTCTTTGACCCGCTGGCTGGGGAAGTTGTCGTAGGTCCACATGCCCTCGTCGGCCTGAGCTACGGAGACCATGGAGCAGGCGAGGAGCGCCGTCAGGAGCGATCGCATGGGGCTTGCTAGGAAGCGGCTCGACCCGGGTCAACCTATTGCCGCGCCGCGCTGCTTTCACCCCGGACCCGCTCCTGCTTCCATGGGGCCGTGAGCACCGTGCTCCTCCTGACGGCTGCGGGCTCGGCCCTCGCTCAAGTGGATCCCTGCTTGGAGCCCCACCGAGACCCGATCCTGGAGCGGGCCCAGCTCGAGCACGTCGCCGCAGCGGCGACCGCGACCGCGGCCCTGGCGGGTCTCGGCGATCGCTTTCATCCCAGCGTCTGGCCGGCGCTCTGGGCCCGTTTTCCCAAGGCTCCACCGCCCCTGAAACGGGCTCTCCTCCTGGAGGGGGTCGACAGCGAGATCGAGCGAAGGCTCTCAGGCTCGATCGGAACCGCCGCCATCTACGAACTTCTGGGCGATCAAGCCTTCGCGGAGCGCGCGCTGGCGATTCTCGATGCCCACGACAACGAGCGAGCGTCCCAAGAGGCAAGCTGGGCCATGGCCCACGGGAGCGAGGAAGCTTGCCGCCTGGCCTACGTGCGCGGCAAGGCGGCTCGAAAACTCCGACGCTATCGACTCGCCAAGTCCCGCCTTGCCGAGGCTGCGTCGACGTGTCGAGGCACGAACCAGGACTTCGAGGCCCGAGCCCTCTTGTTGTCGGCCTTCATCGCCCGGGTCTTGGGGGAGCGAGCCGGCGTGGTGCGGGCCCACGAGCGCCTGCGGTCTCTCGTCGACCCCATCCACAGCTTCTGGGATGACGCGCTCTTCTTGGAGGCAGACCTCGTGGAGTCGAAGGACCTCGACGAGGCCGCCGCCCTCTACGAGCGGGTGGTTCAAGTCGCTGGCGACCACGCGTTGGAGGCCGCTTGGCGGCTGGCCCGGGTGGCCCGTGCTCGAGGCGATGATCGGGCCGAGCGCCGCTGGCTGCTTTGGTCGACCCAGCAGGAGGGTCTACCGGCCATGGAGCGAGATCGAGCGACTTGGTGGCTGGCCCGCACCACCACCGTGGCCGCACAGCGACAGGACCTTTGGGTCTCCTTGGTACGCCGCTATGGCTACCACGGACGCCTGGCTCTGACCGCCCTCGATGCGGAAGCGCCGCAACGCGCGGCCGAACTCCGCGCCGAGCTGAGCGCGGTGGCCACAGAGACGCCACCCGCCCCTTCGTTCCGCCCTCGGCCCATCTTCGAGCTGGCAAGGGACTACGCGGCAGATGATGGACCCGCGGTCGGGGCAGCTATCCTGCATGGCTGGGCCTGCGCCGAGCCCCGTACCACCCAAGAGCGTTTGCAGGCTGCCCTGCTGTTGACCGAGCTTGGCCTCCCGGCGGACGCCCAGCTCCTGGTGCGACCCGCGCAGGAGGGCCTGCTCGAGGACGGGTTGACGCCCGAGACTGTATGGGCCTGGCGGACTATCTACAGCCTTCCATTCCAGACTGAGCTGAGCGCAGCCGCCGAAGCCGAGGGCCTGGATCCCCTGCTTCTCACGGCGCTGGCACGAGAAGAGTCTCGCTTCGACCCCAGCATCCAGAGCTGGGCGGGGGCGCTCGGGCTGACCCAGCTCATGCCCGCCACAGCGGCCGGTGCCTACGCGTCCGTGGTCGGAGGCCGACTGAAGAACGCGGCACGATTAAAGGAGCCGGGCCTCAACGCCAGGTTGGGGGCCCACGTGTTGGCGACGGAGCTGAGGCGCTACGGCTCGGTGCCTTTGGCCCTGTCGGCCTACAACGCCGGCCCCGGCCTCACGAACAGCTTCCTTCGCAAAGGTCCGCAGGCCTTCCCCGCCTTCGTGGAGTCGATTTCGATCAGCCAAACCCGGGCCTACGTCCGTCGGGTGACCGAGAGCTGGCTGCGCTACCGCCTTCTGTATGGGGCTCCAGGTGAACGCTTTCCCGAGCTGCCGAGCTCGGTTCCTCGGCCTCGGTGACGTTGACATGCCCTCTCGACGACCGGAGGCTTCGAGCGTGACGACCCTGGACCGACTCCCGATCGGGACCTCCGCCAGGGTTCGGGCGGTCTTGCGGGTCTCGAGCACGACCCTTCGACTGATGGAGATGGGCCTGGTGCCAGGGTGCGCGGTCCAGGTCCGAAAGAGAGCGCCCTTTGGCGGTCCCATCGAGCTGGAGATGACAGGCTTTCGCCTCTCCCTGCGGCCGGGCGAGGCAGAGGTCTTCGAAGTCGAAGCCCCATGAGCACCATTGCCCTGGCCGGCAACCCGAATTGCGGAAAGACCACCCTATTCAACCGCCTCACTGGGCTCCGACAGAGGGTCGGCAACTATCCGGGCGTCACGGTGGAGCGCAGGCTCGGCGTGGCCAAACTGGGCCCCCTCGTCGTCCAGGTGGTCGATCTCCCGGGGACCTATAGTCTCGTCGCACGTTCCCGAGACGAGGCCGTCGCCTACGACAGCCTCACGGGGCGCTTCGGAGAGGGTCTCGACTTGGTGGTCGCGGTCGTCGCCGCGTCCAACCTCGAGCGCAGCCTCTACCTGGTGCTGAGCCTCTTGGAGCTCGGCAAGCCCGTGATCGTCGTACTGAACATGATGGACGAGCTCCGAAGCGCAGGCCACACCGTTGACTCGGCCGGCCTCTCCGAGGCCTTGGGCGTCGCTGTGGTTCCCATGAGCGCTCGGAGCGGAGAGGGGCTGAGCAACCTGCAGCGCGCCATCGAGCAGGCCCTTACTCAGCCGATGGGTCGAGCGCCTCCACCGGTGGAGCTGTCGGGCACCCACGAAACCCAAGTCTTCGATCTCGGCACCGAGCTTCCTGGCGGCCGCAGCCAAGCACTATGGTTACTGAGCAGCCTGGCCAGCGCCGAAAGCCCCGGCGCTTTCGAGCAGGTCGACCATCCCCTGGCCCATCGCTCCGCGCTACACAAGGCCGGAAAGAGGGCGCTGGGCATCTTGAAGGCCCACCCCGAACTGGCCGTCGAGATCATTCGACGTCGCCACGATCGAGCCCGGAGCATCGCCGGGTCCGTCCTACGGCGGTCGCATTCGAACGAACCAAACCGAACGGACCGCTTGGACGCCGTTCTCCTCCATCCGGTGTGGGGAAGCCTCAGCTTCCTCGCCGTCATGTTCCTCCTCTTTCAGAGTCTGTTCGCGTGGGCGGCGCCCTTCATGGATCTGATCGAAGCTGGCGTAGGCCAGCTGCAGGGCATCTTGCGGTCCAAGCTTCCCCCGGGCGCCCTGTTGGACCTGATGGCCGACGGCGTGGTGGGTGGCGTGGGCAACGTGATCGTCTTCGTCCCGCAGATAGCCTTCCTGTTTAGCTTCATCGCCGTATTGGAGGACTCGGGCTACCTGGCACGAGCGGCCTACGTCTCCGATCGCTTCATGAGCCGGGCCGGCCTCCACGGGAGAGCCTTCGTACCCTTGCTATCGGGCTTCGCGTGCGCGGTGCCGGCCATCATGGCGGCCCGCTCCATCGAGAATCGAAGAGACCGACTGGTCACCATACTGGTCACGCCACTCATGACCTGCAGTGCCCGTCTTCCCGTCTTCATCCTCATCATCGGCACACTCTTCGCCCCAGAGACGTCGGTGCTGGGCGTCTTCTCCACGGGGGGCGTCCTCCTCTTTTCGATGTACGCGATCTCGGTCCTGACCGCGGTCAGCTGTGCCTTCGTACTGAAGAAGACCATATTGAAGAGCCCGACTCCGCCGCTCGTTCTCGAACTGCCGCCCTACCGCCTTCCGGGCATCGGTGACGTGATACGTCGGGTGGTCGAGCGCTGCTGGGCCTTCATCAAAGACGCCGGGACCATCATCTTGGCCCTCTCCATCGTGCTCTGGACCCTCCTCTATTTCCCCCGGCCCGACCCAGGCCTCCCCGAAGTGCCGGCGGTGGAGCAGAGCTTCGCCGGTCAACTGGGCCAGATGATCGAGCCGGTCATCGAGCCACTCGGCTACGACTGGCGGATAGGGGTCGGGCTCCTGGCCAGCTTTGCGGCCCGAGAGGTCTTCGTATCCACCATGGCCCTGGTCTACGGCGTCGACACCGAGGACGCCGAGGACGAGGGCCTTCGGGACAGCCTTCGCAAGGCCCGCCATTCTGATGGTCGTTTGGTCTACACCCCCCTCGTCGGCCTCTCGCTGATGGTCTTCTTCCTGTTTGCGGCCCAGTGCATGAGCACCATTGCCATCATCCGGCGAGAGACCGGAACTTGGCGCTGGCCCCTGTTCTGCATGCTGTACATGAACGCCCTGGCATGGTTGGCCTCCCTGCTCGTCTACCAGGGCGGACGCCTGATAGTCTGAGCGGGTGTTCTCGTCCGACTGGCCCCAGGAGCTAGTCGCCCTGCTCATCGCGGGGCTCGCGGTGGCCTACGTCGTGCGCCACTTCCTCCCCCCCAAGAAAGAGCCGCCCAAGGACGGCCCCAACGCCAAGCTCGGCCGCCGACTCTCCCGAGGCCTGAAGAAAGCCGAGCGCAACACCGACTGAATCCGCTGGTGCCTCGCCGTCCACCATGCGGGACGAAGTTCACGGTGCCATCGAAGCCTCGTCATCGACTGGGCCCATCCGGACCGTTTTCCCGAATAGGGAGACACCCAGGAAGCCTCTCATCATCAACGCGCCGTCCTCCAGCCACAGCTTTCCGCGATAGGTGCGACCGTTGTTGAACGAGTAGACCGTTCCACCCGACCATTCATTGTCGCCTGTCTTCGCGAAGTCCTTTAGAAAGACCAGCCCGACGACGCTCCTGTTCCGAAGAGCGGGGTCTGGGTTGTGGACGTCCTTGACGACCTGTTCCCTCGAGATAATCCGACCGAAGAAGCGGCCCTCCTTCTCGTAGATTTCGATCTGTCCGGTTCGCTCCGGATTCCACCAGCGGCCGACGATGTCCTCGGCCGACGAGCTCGCTAGCCCCAGGCTCAAGACGAGGATGAGCCGGCTCATCGGCTTACCCCCTGGAGCGAAGAGGAATCGATCCTCAGACCGATGAGGGGAGCAGATTCGGTCCACAGATCTTCCATCAGCTCGTCGCGCAGCGCGTCGGGCGAGGGGGGACGAGCATCGGCGCCGTCGAAGTACTGGAAGCCCTTTCCTGCATGCTCGGAGTCGAGGATGAGGGAGGCGATGTGCTGGGCCGACTCCGGCGACAAGCGCATGTTTGGGACGAAGGGCGTCAACATCCGCCCGACCGCCCTTAAGATGGCCCGAGCGGGTCCGGGGAACTCGCGGGCGAGGTCGGTGTCGACCATCAGACCCGGATCGATCGCGAAGACGTCGATTCCTCGGGCTGGGTCCAAGTTGCTTTGAAGGCCCCGGGCCTGCAGCACGTTGCCCAGCTTCGAAGTGGCGTAGCGAAGGCGGCCATCCTGCTGTCGAAGAAACTCCGGGGCCTCGTCCGGGCGTGCAAGATTCCGGGTCCCCACCCAGTCCGGGATCGGGATCCCGAAGCGTCTTGCCAGCTTGTTGTCGGGGTCATGGACGCCGCTGCTCACCACGACGACGCGGCTGCCATCGACGAGTCGGCGTGCAAGAGTTCGCAAGATGAGCTGGGGCGCAAGGACGTTTACTGCGAATGTCAGCTCGTAGTCTTGGGCGCTGCGCGCCGCCTGCATGGAAGAGACACCGGCATTGCTGACGATCCCCGACAAAGCGGGCGTGTCGATAGCGTCCAGAGCGGCCCGGACTGCTTCCAGGTCCGACAAGTCGGCATGAAAGCGATCCACCGACGATGCGCCGGCCCGCTCCAGTTCTTCGGCGCAAGCATCCAGCTTGGCCTCGTTTCGACCCCCGATGATGACGGGGCAGCCTCGGGCCACCAAGGCCCTCGCGGTCTGGCGTCCGAGCCCACCGGTAGCTCCAGTCACCAAAACGGGCCTTCTTCTAAGAGCTTCAAGATTCACGCTGTACATCTTTCATTGCACCGCTGACGAATGTCAATCGGTCGGGTACCTCTGAGCCGTGCCCTATCCGGCTCAGATCGATCCCCGGCGCTTAGGTCTGGACGCCCTGCAGGTGGTCGAAGAGTTGGAGAAGAACGACTGGTCCCTCCGAGAGGTAGCTGGTCGCCTCGGCGTCTCTCCCAACGCGCTCTACCGATACGTGGACGACCGAGCTGGCCTAGCGATCCTCATGGGCGAAGCGGCGGCCCGGGCTCTCATGGCCTCAGGCTTTCGGGGCGTAGCCGGGACGGGAGACGAGGCCGTTGTTCGGATGAGCCTCAACTTCATCCGCTTCGCCACCCGTCGACCTCATGCCTACTTCGCCTTCATGAACGCCAAGCCCGAACTGGACCACCCGTCCATGGTGGCGTGGTTCGAGCTGTGGGCGAAGGTGAATGCGCTGGTCCGGTCGGCCGTACCCGACTCCGGTGACGCGGCGGCTTTCTCCCTTTGGGCGCTGCTTCATGGACGAATCGAACTGTTCCGTGGGGCCGCCTACCGGGCTCCCGTGGACGCAGGCTTGGAAGATGCCGTGCGTGCTCTCTTGGAAGGATACCGCCAAGGCGGACCCCACCCCTCGCCGCTCCCTCCCCACGCACGGCTGGATCCTTGAGTTCGGAGGCCGACCTCAGCCGAAGGCGAGTAGGCCCAAGCGGTGATGATTCGCCGCTACCCTCATGCGTGGGGGGGTCGCGCACGACTCAGGTCAGGCCGAGCTTCTTGCGCTTGCGCCAAAAGGTGGCTCGACTCATGCCCAAAAGGGCGGCGGCCGCCTCCATGTTTCGCGGCTCTCGGGCGAGGGCCCATTCGATCCGAGCTCGCTCGTCGTCCCCCTTAGGCCCCGTCTCGGGCCGCAACACCTCGACTCCACCCTGAAACACCCCCGTCTCATCAAAGAATGCCTGGGCGGTCTTCTTGACGCGAATGCTGCTTCCATCGGGCCGAAACATGACCAGCGGGACCTCGCGCACCCGGCCGTGCTCGGCGATGCCGCATCCGCGCATGCAGCTGCCGCATCGATTCGCCTTGAGGCAATGCTGTCCCAGGACCTCTTCGGCGCGAAATCCCAGGACCTTCTCAGCCCCCTTGGACCAGAAGACAATGGAGCGCTGGGCGTCCACGGCGAAGACCGCGTCCTCAGGGTAGAGGTCGGCCAAGGTCTCGAAGGACCTGGGATCCAGCCCTGCATTCTGGGGGCCTTGCGGTTGCCGAGCTCGGGCGCTCATGCAACACTCACTCTAGATGTTGAAACAAAACGTTTCAACCCTTGCATCATGATCTTCGAACAACTCTTTGACCCCGTGTCCTCGACCTACACCTACATCTTGGCCGATGCCGCCGGGGCCGAGGCCGTGATCATCGACCCTGTCCTGGAGCACGTGGACGCGTACCTGGAGCTTATCGAGAAGCACGACCTGAAGCTCGTTCGCGCTCTGGACACCCACGTTCACGCTGACCACGTGACGGGACTCGGTCGGTTGAGGGAGTTGACCAAATGCACGACAATCATGGGCCAACAGTCAGCGGCCGAGTGCGTGAGCGAGACGGTGGCCGACGGCGACGTCCTGAAGACGGGCGGCCTTGCGCTGGAGGCGCTGTACACGCCTGGCCATACCGACGACTCCTACTGCTTCCTTATGAAGGACCGAGTCTTCACCGGAGACACCCTCCTCATTAAAGGGACGGGCCGTACCGACTTCCAGAACGGCGACGCCCGCGCCCAATGGGACAGCATCCAAAACGTCCTTCTGAAGCTGTCCGACGACGTTTGGGTGTATCCGGCCCACGACTACCGAGGGAACAAGGTCAGCTCCATCGGAGAGGAGCGGCACCACAACCCGCGGCTTCAGGTCGCGAACGCCGAGGCCTACGCCGAGCTCATGGCCAACCTGAACCTCCCGAACCCCAAGCTCATGGACGTGGCCGTTCCTGCCAACCGGGCCTGTGGGCGGGTCGACGCGCCGCCCCTGGAGGCTGAGATCGGTATCCGGCGGACCTCGGCCCGAGCCGTCGACCTCCAGAAGTACCGGGTGGTCGACGTCCGAGAAGCCGAAGAATGGAGCGGCGAGCTCGGCCACATCCTGGAAGCTCAGCACGTTCCCTTGGGCGAGCTTGAAGCTCGGGCCCGGGACTGGAACCCGAGCCTCGCTTACCTGTTCGTGTGTCGCTCCGGCCGTCGCTCGGCCACCGCCTGCCAGCGGCTCAAAGCGGCAGGCTTCGAAGACGTCACCAACATGGAAGGCGGCATGCTCGCCTGGATCCGGGCTCAGCGACCGGTCGCTCGCTGAAGGAAATATGACGATGGATTGGCAAGGATGGGGAATGGCGCTGGCGGGCGGCATCATGATCGGCGGCGCTTCGACGATGCTCATGGCGCTCAATCATCGCATCGCAGGGATCAGTGGGATCTTTGGAGGCTTGGTCGACTTCGAACGAAGCCCAGAGCGGGCGTGGCGAGCCGCCTTCATCGGCGGCCTGATTCTGGGCGGCGTGATCTTGAGCCGGGTGTGGGGCGAGCGCTTTGGCCTCAGCCCCCTGGCGACCCAAAGCGGTCCGCTGTTCCTGGCCGGCCTCTTGGTCGGATTCGGCACCCGGCTCGGCGGAGGCTGCACGAGCGGTCACGGCGTTTGCGGACTGAGTCGCCTATCGGGTCGTTCTTTCACCGCCACCCTGAGCTTCATTGGCTTTGGCGTCCTAACCGTGGCCGTCATCCGGACCCTAGCGAACTTGGGGTTCGTTCTGTGAAGGGCGTGATCACCGCGCTGCTGAGCGGAATCCTGTTCGCCTTCGGCCTCGTCTTGTCCGGGATGCTCATACCCGAGAAAGTGATCGGCTTTCTGGATGTCTTCGGAAACTGGGACCCGACATTGGGCTTCGTGATGGGCGGCGCCATCGGTGTGCACCTTCCACTGCGTCGCTGGCTCATCGCTCGTGGCACACCGGACCCCGCCCCGAAGAAGAAGGGCATCGACGCTCGCCTCGTCCTGGGCAGCCTGTTGTTCGGCGCCGGCTGGGGTCTGTCCGGCTACTGTCCCGGCCCAGCTCTGGTGGCTCTCGGAACGAGGGAGCAGAGCGTGGCCCTCTTCGTAGCGGCGATGATAATCGGGATGTGGATGTACCGGTTCAGCTTGGGTCGAACGTCTCCATGAGCCTCCTCGTCGCCTTCGCCGCCCTCGGCATGGGCGGCGTATTGGGCTTCCTGGGAGGCGGTGGCTCGATCCTGACCGTCCCCATCCTGGTCTTTCTGGCCGGCGTGGACGCCAAGTCGGCCATCGCCACTTCGCTCCTGGTGGTGGCCATGACTTCGGCCTTCGCCATCGTCCAGCACGCTCGGGCGGGACGAGTTCGCTGGAAGACCGGCTTTACCTTCGGCGCAGTGGCCATGGTCGGCGCCTACGGAGGCGGCACCCTGGGTAGCATGCTCCCCGGCGACGTGCTCATGGCCGCCTTCGTGTTGGTGATGTTCGTCACCGCCATCATGATGCTTCGCGGCCGCACGGCGGGTCCTGTCCAAACCCCGGAACCCAACTTCGCGCGGACCGCGACCATCGGTCTGGGCATGGGCGCACTGACCGGTCTGGTCGGGGCCGGAGGTGGCTTCATGATCGTCCCCGCCCTGCTCTTGTTCGGTGGTCTGAGCATGCCGGAAGCGATCGCGACGAGCTTGCTGGTCATCACGATGAACGCGATCAGCGGTTTCGCCGGGCACCTAGGCCGAACCCACATCGACTTACCATTGGCGGGCGGCGTCATCGCCTGCTCGGTGGCCGGCGCCTTCGTCGGCGTGGCGCTGGGCCAGAAGATCCCGGCCGGAAACCTCAAGCAGGTCTTCGGGGTCTTCGTCCTCTGCATGGCCGGCCTGACCAGCTACCTGACCTGGCTGGCCTGACTGTCCTTGGGGCCGAAACAGGCCCTTCCCCTCGGATCCGAGGCGCGCTATGTCCGCGAGCCAAGGGAAGGGACCCAAGCGATGATCAAGAAACTCACCCTGCTCACGGCCTTCGCGGCCACTGTTGGCCTGACCGGATCGGCCCAGGCGGCCGAGGACAGCTTCCTCTTCGGTGCCCCTCAAAAGCCCCAGGTATTCGGCTCCCTGGGCTACTCGGGCATACCTCGGCTCGGCTACATGCAAGGCATCAGCCCAACCGTCGCCATCGGCGGTGAGTTCATCCTCGATATCGGCGCCTTCTACAGTCTGGGGAACGGTGTGGCCGGGAACGCCATCAGCGTGGCGGGCGCCGTCCCGATCAAGATCTTGCTCGCAGAAGAAGACAAGGTGACCTTCGCCCTCACCCTCTCGCCCGGCCTGGGCGTCGGCGTGCCGTCGGGCGCCACCTTCTTCGAGCTGCTGCTGCACAGCGGGGTCAACATTGGCTACAAGGCTTCGTCCCTCGTGACCGTAGGCGGTGGCGTCGACATCCCGGTCACTATCTTCTTGGGTGACGCCTCGGGCGTTCTCTTTCCCATTCTCTTCGGACCGGCGGCGGAGTTCAGGATCGCACCTCAGTTCAGCCTTCGGAGCGAGCTCAAGCTCGGCCCCCACATTGCGGCGGGCGGAGCCGGCGGGCTGGGCGGAAGCACCACGAGCCTTGGCTTCAAGTTCAACGTGGGTGTGAACTACCGCTTCTGAACGGCCGACACCCCTAGCTCGGGCCGGCCGGAGAGCACGCCGGCCCTGCCTCCCTCCATCACGGCCAGCAGGTCGCTCAACAGATCAGTCTCGGCCGACTCGACCAGTCGTCCGACTTCGACACCCTCACGACGTATGACGAAGGTCGGCACATAGAGGATCTCGAGGTCCTCCAGTCCCGGACCAGTCTTGCTGCGATCGACGGCGCGAAACGCGGTTTCGAAGCGGACCTTGGCCTGGTCCAGAGCCTTCCAATACAGCGGCACTTCCCGCCGAGAGTCGGAGCACCATTCGCCGTAGACCACCAGCACCGATATCTCGGGCTCGACGGCCTCCAGCCGTCTCAGCTGCGCCGGGCTGGGCCGGGCCCGAGCATAGACCTGGCCCCAGGCCGGGTCCCGCTGGAGGACGCTCCGGACCGACTCGGCCACCGCCTCCGCCGGCGAGGTGGACGGAAGGGACGCGCCCGCTTCGGGCTCGGCCTGACCGGAGCCCGCGCTCGGTTCGGGCTCGGCCTGACCGGAGCCCGCGCACGCCGCGCCGACCATCAGCACGGGAAGCACAGTCCTCACGCCTGCCCCACGTCGAGGGCATGCCGCAACAGATCCGACAGCTCGACGACCTCCAGCGCAGACTCATGACAGGCTTGGGCCACGACCGGGGGCGCCACACCGGCCTCGAGGGCCTCCCGCCAGCGGGCCGCGCAGAGGCACCATCGATCCCCGTCCCTCAGGCCCGGAAAGCCGTACATGGGCATGGGCGTCATGAGGTCGTTTCCTCGGTCGGCACTGAACTCCAAGAAGGCCTGGGTGACAACGGCGCACACCAAGTGCCTGCCCCGATCCTGCCCATCCGTGCGACAGCAGCCGTCCCGGAAGAAGCCCGTCAGGGGGTCGTGACTGCAGTCCACCAGTTCTTCGCCGAGGACGTTCTTTCCTCGTTGCCCGGAAGCCATGGGCGAAGCAAAGACGGGAGGTCATGGAATCGCAAGGGCTACGAAGCGTGACCCTCTTCTGCGGGTCGAGCCTCAAAGTCGACCCCGCCTTCGTAGAGGCGGCCGAGGCCTTCGGTCGCTTGGCAGGGACGCGCAAGGCCGAGCTCATCTACGGCGGGGGCGGCATCGGCTTGATGGGCGTGGCGGCCCGGGCCGCCCTGGAGTCCGGGGCCAGCGTCGTGGGCGTGATTCCACGTTTTCTCGTCGAGCGGGAAATCGCCATGTTGGATGTCACCGAGCTCATCCAGACCAAGAGCATGCACGAGCGAAAAGCGATCATGGCCGAGCGCGCCGACGCCTTCGTCGTCTTGCCCGGCGGTCTGGGCACCCTGGACGAGACCTTCGAAATCCTGACCTGGGCTCAGCTGGGCCTCCATGACAAGCCGGTAGGGATCCTGAATGTGAAGGGCTTCTTCAACGGCCTGCTCGCCCACCTGGAGCACACGCGCAAGTCAGGCTTCATTCAAGACGAATCCATGCCGGAGCTCATCGTCGAGGAGAGCGTAGCCGAGCTCTGGGCCACGTTGGCCGACCGACTCTAGACCACCTTCAACAACGACGACCCTTCTTGGGCTTCTTGCGCTTGGACAGGGTGAAGGCGGTCTGGGGCGGAACCAAAGGTCGAGGTCCGCCGTGTTCCCAGGGCTCGTGCACCTGTCGAGGGTCCAAAGGCGCCAGTTCCGGCAGCCATCTCTTCATGAAGGCGCCCTCAGGGTCGTAGTCTCGGCCTTGCTTCACGACGTTGAAGACCCGGTCTCTGGGGTCGGTGCCCACCCCGGCTGCGTACTGCCAATTGCCCCAGTTGGAAGCGGGGTCGTAGTCGACCAGGTGCGCTTCGAACCAGGCTGCGCCCAAGCGCCAGTCGATGCCCAGGCTCTTGGCCAAGAAGGAGGCGACGTTTTGACGCCCGCGGTTCGACATGAAGCCGGTAGCCACGAGCTCCTTCATGAAGGCATCGACGAAGGGGTATCCCGTCTCGCCTTTGGTCCACGCCTCGAAGAGCCGGGGCTCTCGTTTCCACGGGAGCTTACGGCGCCCGACCCCGGAGGCCTTGAAGAGGCGGGTGCCCTCCCTCAAGGACAAGAACTTGAAGTAATCCCGCCAAAGAAGCTCGAAGACCAACCAATAGGTCGACTCGTTGGCGTAGCGCGTCTGCTCGAAGCGCTGAACCTCCGCGTACACCTGGCGGGGGGACAAACAACCAAAGGACAACCAAGCGGATAGCTTGCTCGAGTCGTCGACCTCGAGCAGACCGTTTCGGGTCTCTTTGTAGTGACCGAGGGCCTCGCTCCCGAACACGAAGTCCCTCAGCCGCTTCAAACCCTCGGCCTCGCCCCCTCGCAGCTCCACCACCCGGCGGGGGTCGAGCGCCAGCTCCGAAAAGCCCAGCTCTTCCGGACGGGGAAGCTCACCAGGCTCGGCCACCGGCGGGCAGGGGATCCGGCTCGGCGTCGGCTTGGGCTCTCTGACGATCCAGGCTTTCTCTACTTCGCGACGAAACTGGGTGAAGACATCAGGCAGCTCATGGATCGGAAAAGGCAGATCCTCCCGATGGAGTAGAGGCGCGCCGAAAGCGCCCTTGCCGCTTCGGCCCTCGGCTTCGAGTCGGGCGCAGACCGCTTTCTCTTGGTCGATCTCGTCGGAGCAGATCTCTTCGTGGAAGTGGACCCGCTCGGCGCCGAAGGCTGCGGCCAGCTTCGGCACCCACTCCACGGGATCCCCAGTCCGGACCACCAGCTCCGATCCCAGATCGCGCAGGGACTTTCGGAGCGCCTGAACCGACTCCAGCCAGAATCGACCCCGATGGGGCCCCATACGCATTCGGTCACGACAGCGGTCCGGCGCGACCAGCTTCGGATCGAAGACGAAGACCGGGACCACTTCGTCGGCTTCCCGGAGGGACCGCTGCAGGGGGACATGGTCGTGGAGCCGGAGATCGTTGCGAAACCACACCAGAGCTCGGTTCATGGTCCGCGAGGGGCCATTCGATGATCCGCAGCGGCAAACGAAAAGCCGACTTCGCTCCGCGAACGCCGCTCCGTACGAAGCCGCGCTCGATTCGTCGCGTTCGCCTGGAGCCTTGATGCGGCTCTGTTAGCCTAGCCCGCATGCTGACTCTCGTTCTCGGCTTCGCGCTCAGTGCCCAGCTTCCCCCGGCCCAGAGCATCGAGGGTCGACCCTTGGAAACATGTTCGACCTCCCCCATGACCGGCTGGTTTCGGGACGGGACCTGTCGCACGGGGCCTCGGGACACCGGAACCCACGTCGTGTGTGCGCGAGTTACCGACGAGTTCCTTCGCTTCTCGAGGTCGAGGGGCAACGACCTCATCACACCCCGCGGGCGCTTCCCAGGGTTGAAGGCCGGCGACCAGTGGTGCCTATGCGCGCTCCGCTGGAAGGAGGCGGCCAAGGTTGGAAAAGCGCCTCCCGTCCTTCCTAAGGCCACCGACGAGAAGGCTCTAGAGTTCATCGGGGCCGAAGCCCTGCGGGCAAAGCGGGCAAAAACCCAGGGTACCGATTCCTGAAGCCCACCTGACCCTTGTGCCGCGGTGGCCGCGAGGTTGAGCTGGGGCCATGCCCCACGCCAAAGAGGCCGCGATCGACTACGAGATCGAGCCTTCGCTCCGCCGACGCTTCAGTCCCCGAGCCTTCTCGGAGCGAGCCCTCAGCCCTTGGACACTGCGTCAGATCTTGGAGGCCGCTCGATGGTCTCCTTCCTGCTTCAACGAACAGCCTTGGTCCTTCCTCGTCGGGCACCGTTCGGAGCCGGACGCGTTTGAAGCTGTCCTGGCCTGCATCAACGACAAGAACAGCGCCTGGGCCAAGGACGCCGGGGCCCTGCTCATTGCCTGCGCCTCCACCCGCTTCGAAAAGAACGAAAAGCCCAACCGCCACGGCGGCTACGACTGTGGTCAAGCCGTCGCCATGATGTCGGTTCAAGCGACCCAGCTCGGCGTTGGAGTTCATCAGATGGCGGGCTTCGATCCTGAGGAGGCCCGACGCAGGTTCAGTCTGCCTGGGCACGTCAATCCCATGGCGGCCGTCGCCCTGGGCTACTTCGGCGAGCCCGATTCTCTGCCGACGGCACTGGCGAATCGGGAACGGGCGCCGCGAAGTCGACATCCTCAGGAGGCCTTCGTCTTCTGCGGGCAGCACGGAAGTCCTTGGGAGCCCGCCGGCGAAGGACCCGCGACGGCGCTGCTGCAAACGTGGTTCGGAGACCGGGACCCCAACGGCTGGAGCTCGGCGGCCATCCGAGAGCGATGGTACACGAAGGACCCCGAGTTCGACGCCCAGCTCCGGCAGGGCTGGAGCGAGCTTCATGCTAGGGCCTTGGGCGGCGGCTGCCGCGAATGGTGCGCAAGCATCGAGGGTCGATTGGCTTACGTCGTTCTCCTTGATCAGCTCGGTCGAAACATCTTCCGGGATCATCCCATGGCCTTCGCTGGCGACGCCAAGGCCCTGGACGCCGCTCTCGACGCCATCGATGCGGGCTTGGACCATCTCCTGACGGGGCATCACCGCTGCACCCTCTACATGCCGCTCATGCACTCGGAGCGTCTGGAGATTCAGGAACAGTGCGTCGTCCTATTCGAGGCCTTGGCCCATGTTCTCCCAGAGTCGGAGAAGGAGTACGCGCTCATGCACCATGGTTACGCCGTGCAGCACCGAGACATCATTCGCCGCTTCGGCCGTTTCCCCCACCGCAACGCCATCCTGGGGCGGGAAAGTACGAAGGAAGAGCTGGATTTCCTCGAGACGCCCGGCTCCTCCTTTTGACCTCACGGGATCTGTACCTAGGCTGAGGCGGTGGGCCTTCTCGCGCTCCTTTTCATCGTCGTGCCTGCCGTCGAGCTGGCGCTCCTCATTCAGGTGGGCACCGTCGTCGGCGTACTGCCGACCTTCGGACTGATCGTCCTCACGGGCGTCGTCGGTGCCGCTCTGGCCAAGCAGCAGGGCTTCGGCATCCTGGCCGAGATTCAGGCCCGCACCCAGCGAGGCGAGATGCCCGGAGAGGCCTTGGTGGATGGGGCGATCGTCCTCTTCGCAGGCGCGCTTCTGCTGACGCCCGGCCTTCTCACCGACGCCGTGGGCTTCGCCTGCCTGGTCCCCCTGACCCGCCAACTCATCAAAGGTCGGCTGCGTGCCTTCATCTCCAGCGGCATGCAGAGCGGTCGCATTCAGGTCGTCGAGTTTCGCGGTCCTTCGGGTCCCTCCCCCTTCGACCGAAGCCCCCCCCGTCCCCGAGGCCCGGTCCTCGACGTCGAAGCCGAACCCTACCGCCCCGACCGCTGAGCGCCTGACCGGAAACGGCGAGAGGGTGGAGCGCACCTGCGCCCCACCCTCTCAAATCATCCTGGTCAGACGGTCCGCGAGGCCGGCCTCCCCCAGGACGACCTGAAGGTTCGCCTTCTCGACGACCTTCTCGACCACCTCCAGCTCACGCAGGCGCATGAGCGTGGGGTTGGCCTCGAGGATCTTGGCCGTGTTGGCCTGAGACCGCATGGCCGCCGTCGGTCTTCGGTCGAAGCCACGGGGCTGCGTTCGGATCGGGCCTTCTCCTCCGAACCTCTCGTCGCAGAAGCGAAGAGATGGGTTCGACAGCATCCATCCGTCGTCATCGCGCCGCAGAGCGGCTCTTTCCGATCCCGAGACGAGCTACGACCGAGCCCCGCCGCCAATGCGGTCGGGGGTCGGGCTCAGCGTCGCCTCGGGGCGAGCAACACGAAGGCCACCCCCGGCGTGCCGAAACGGCACAGAAGATCTCACAAGAGGTCGCCTGCGTCAGATTTCGAGCCTTCTAGGCGGCCGGAGTCGAGGCATCTGCTCGACCCCGAGAGGGATCAAGCGGCTTCGTACCCGGGCAGCTTGCAGCCCTGAAACCATGCTTGCGCCATCTCGGAGTGGGGACTGAGGCCAGAGCGTCACTCTGGCAACAAGAGAGTCTGGAAAGCAGAGAAAAATCCAGTTTGCAAGTCAACCTTCAACACGAAGAAGACCTCGCGCCTCGTCGGGACTCGCGATTTCACGTCCGGCCTCTTTGGCCAGCACCACCAATGCGGCCACGAGCTCGCCATTACCCGACGTCTTTCGCCCATCGGGCAGGATGAAGCTGTCTTCGACCCCGGTTCTGAGATGGCCTCCGAGCTCGGCCGCCGCGCGATGAAGGGGCCATATCTCAGCACGACCAATGGCCGTCACTTGCCAGCTGGCGCCTTCCGGCAGCAGTTCGACCAGCAGGGGAAGGAGTCGAGGGTCGGCCGGCATCCCGGAGGCCACCCCCATCACGAAGTTCACGTCGGGATGCTCCGTCATTCCGGCTTGGACGTAGAGCCCGACCGAGCGGACGATGCCGAGGTCGAAGCACTCGAATTCGGGGACGGCGCCGGTCTCGGCCATGACCTCGAGGAAGGCCTGGACCTTCTCGACCGGGTTGTCGAACAGCATGGGGGGCCAAGCCCAGTCGCCGCTTCGTCGAGTCTTCAGATAGTTGAGGCTCCCTGCGTTGCAGGCCGCTATCTCGGGTCGGATCCTTCGCATCACCTCGGCCGGTCCCTGAATATCAGGGCCGATGACGCCGGTGCTCTGATTGATGAGGACCCCGGGGCAGGCGTCGCGGACGGCGTCCACGATCTCGGCGCAGACTTCGGGCTCCCACGAAGGCAGGTGGCCCAGGCCTGGCTCTTGGCGACGAAAGTGCAGGTGCATGACCGAAGCCCCGGCCTCGAAAGCCTCTTTGGCCGATGCGGCCATCTGCTCTGGCGTGACCGGTACTGGATGCTGTTCGGGGTTCGTCAGGACCCCGGTCAAGGCACAGGTGACGACGGCCTTACTCATGGCTTCTTCGCCTTCCGAAGGCGCCCGCGGCAGGTTTGGTGGATGTGTCGGAGTTCGGCCAAGGTCTGATCGAGCTGACGTCGCTTACCTTCCAGCTCCTCGATTTCCTCCCCCGTTCGTCGAACGACGAATTCCAACTGACGAACCCGACCTTCTCCAGAGCGACCGTAGAGATCGAGAAAGTGGCGAATCTCCTCCAGCGAGCTGCCGAGGGCCTTGGCTCGGAGGATCAGGATCAGCCGGGCTCGATCCCGACGACCATAGATTCTGCTGCCGGCGACCCGACGGGGACTGAGGAGTCCCTTCGACTCGTAGAAGCGAATGGTCCGCGGTGTGACCTCGAACTCGGACGCCAAGTCTGCGATCCCGAAGACCTCCTCGTCCTCGCTCGGAGCAAGGTGGGAGGCCACGAAGCTTTCGGCCTCATGGCGACTCACGAGACTCATGAGTCATCCAGTTGACCTTTACGTCAAGTAGCTGATTCCTTGGTCATCGTGGGCGGCTACGACAGCGTTTTTCGGCCGGGCCTGTTTCGGGATCAGCTCCTGGTCGTGACGGGGGGTGGAAGCGGCATCGGTCGCTGCGTGGCCCACGAGCTGGCCGCCTTGGGTGCCCATGTCGTCTTGACCGGCCGTAAGCTCGACAAACTGGAGGCCGTCCGGGACGAGATACTGGCCGACGGCGGAGAAGCCGAGCTCCAGCCCTTCGACATCCGAGACGAGGAGGCGGTGCAGGAAGCCGTGCATCAGATCGTGAGCCGCCACGGCCGAATTCACGGCTTGGTCAACAACGCGGGCGGCCAGTTTCCCGCCCCCCTCGTCGCCATCAGCCAAAAGGGCTTCGAGACCGTGGTCCGCACCAACCTCACCGGCGGCTTCTTGGTGGCGCGAGAGGTCTTCAGCCAGTCGATGCAGACGCACGGGGGCTCCATCGTGAACATCGTGGCCGACATGTGGAATGGAATGCCGGGCATGGGTCATTCGGGAGCCGCTCGAGCGGGCATGGTCAACCTCACCAAGACCGCAGCCTTCGAGTGGGCGGTTCATCACGTTCGCGTCAACGCCGTCGCCCCAGGCTGGATCGCCTCCAGCGGCCTCGACACCTACGGCGACGCGATGGCTCCCATCATCACCAAGCTGAAGGAGGACGTGCCGTTGGGCCGACTCGGCACCGAAGCCGAAACGAGCGCGGCCATCGTCTTCCTTCTCAGCCCGGCCGCCGCCTTCGTGAACGGCGTCTGCCTGCAGGTGGACGGCGGCGCACCCTTGGGCAACGCCGTCTTCCCGCGCTCGAAAGCCGAGGCCGCTCCGGCCTACGAGGGCTTTCATCGCGCCACCCGACCGAAGGTCTTGGACGACGACGCATGAAGCCGTTTCAAAGCCGACTCGACTCGGACAGCTTGCGCCTTCGTCGGGCCGCCATGCTCGAGAAATGGGAGACCATCCAGGACCTCCAAGGACGAGCAGCTCACGCCTCGGCCAAGAAGAAGGCGCGCTTCGAGGAGCGAGGACAGCTTCCGCCGCGGGAACGGGTTCGACAGCTCCTCGACCCCGGGACCGAACTGCTCCATCTATGCAGTCTCGCCGGCTTCGACATGCACGACGACGGCGAGGTCGGGGGAGGCGGGTCGGTGGCGGGGCTGGGCCGCATCGAGGGACGGCGCTGCCTGGTCTTGGCCAACGACAGCGGCATCAAGGGAGGCAGCATCAGCCCTTCAGGCCTGCGCAAGACCCTACGCATGCAGGAGATCGCGCTCCGTCAGCGCCTGCCCCTCGTCTACCTCGTAGAGAGCGGAGGCGCGAACCTCATGTATCAAGCCGAGCTCTTCGTCGAGGGCGGCCGAAGCTTCGCCAACCAGGCCCGGCTCTCAGCGGCGGGGGTTCCTCAGATTGCCATCGTCCACGGAAGCTCGACCGCCGGCGGCGCCTACTTGCCTGGCCTTTCGGACTACGTGGTCCTCGTGGAGAAGCGCTCCAAGGTCTTTCTCGCCGGGCCGCCATTGGTGAAAGCCGCCCTAGGCGAGGAGGCGAACGACGAGGAGCTGGGCGGAAGTCATCTCCACGCCAAGGAGACGGGGCTCGGGGAGTATCTGGCACAAGACGACGAGGATGCCTTGGCCATTGCTAGACGCATCGTCCGGACGTGGGGCCCTGCGGAATCCGAAGCAAAAGACGCTCCGGAGCCTCGATACGATCCCGAGGAACTGCTGGGCGTCTTTCCCGAGTCGGACAGGACGCCCCTCGACGTCAGAGAAGTTCTCCTCCGTCTGGTCGACGGCTCCGAGTTCTTGGAGTTCAAGGCGGGCTTCGGAGCCGAGACCGTGTGCGCTCACGCGGATCTCGGGGGCTTTCGGGTCGGCTTGCTTGGCAACAACGGCCCCATCCGTCCGGCTGGCTCCCAAAAGGCCGCCCAGTTCATCCAGCTCTGCGAGCGCAGCGACACCGCCCTCGTCTTTCTGCAGAACACGACGGGCTACATGGTCGGGAAGGCGGCCGAGCGGGCCGGCGCAATCAAGCACGGCTCCAAGATGATTCAGGCCGTAGCGAACGCCCGTGTGCCCCGCCTGACGATAATCCTGGGCGGCTCCTACGGAGCCGGCAACTACGGAATGTGCGGGCGTGGTTTTGACCCCGACTTCATCTTCGCCTGGCCCACCGCCCGCACTGCGGTCATGGGACCGCAGCAAGCGGCCGAGGTCATGAAGACCATCACCAGAGCCAAGTTCGAGCGCGACGGACTGGACCTGGACGAGAGCGCCCTCGAGGCCATGTCCGGCGCGCTCCGGGAGCAGCTGGAGCGAGAGTCCACCGCCGTCTTTGGCTCCTCCCGCCTTTGGGACGACGGAATCATCGATCCTCGTCGAACCCGAGAGGTCTTGGTAGAGACCCTCGCCGTCACCCACAGCCGAGAGGCTAGAGCCCAACGGCGACTTCCCTTTGGCCTGCCGCGTTTTTGAGGAGTTCGACATGTTGAACCTGACCCCGGAACACACCCAGCTAGCCGAGACCGTCCGCAAGTTCGTGGACAAGGAGCTCAATCCCCACGTTCTTGAGTGGGAGGAGGCCGAGTCGTTCCCCTCCCACGAGGTCTTCAAGAAGATGGGAGACCTCGGTTTGCTCGGAGTGAAGTACGACGAGGCCTATGGAGGCCTGGGACTGGACTTCTCCTACTCGATGGTGGTGGCCGAGCAGTTGGGAGCCTGCGACTGCGGAGGCGTGCCCATGGCCATCGGCGTCCACACCGACATGTGTACGCCCGCGCTTCACATGTTCGGGAGCGACGACCTGAAACGCGCGTGGTTGGCTCCGTCGATCGCAGGCGACATTGTGGGATGCCTGGGGGTCAGCGAGCCCGGCGCGGGCTCGGACGTGGCCGCCATCCAGACCTCCGCTCGGAGCGAGGGTGACGACTACGTCATCAGCGGGACCAAGATGTGGATCACCAATGGCCTGGAAGCCGACTGGTGCTGCCTGCTCGCCAACACGAGCGATGGACCCATCCACAGCAGCAAGAGTTTGATCATCGTGCCGCTCGACACGAAAGGAATCGAGCGACAGAAGATCAGGAAGATCGGAATGCACGCTTCGGACACGGCCCAGCTCTTCTTCGACGAGGTCCGCGTCCCGAAGCGAAACCGCATCGGAGAAGAGGGCATGGGCTTCGGCTACCAGATGATTCAGTTCCAGGAGGAACGGCTGTGGGGCGCGGCGAACTCCCTGCTGATGATGGACCGAATCATCGACCAGACCATCGCATACACGCGAGACCGCAGAGTCTTCGGCAAGCCGATATTGGACAATCAGGTGGTTCACTTTCGCCTGGCAGAGCTGAGAACCGAAGTGGAGCTCCTGCGTTCACTCGTCTACCGGGCGGTCCACGAATACGTTCAAGGCGAGAACGTCACCCGACTCGCTTCGATGGCGAAGCTCAAATGTGGACGCCTCGTTCGAGATGTGGCGGA
>JBCCQA010000024.1:0-87581 GCA_039024635.1 Myxococcota bacterium
CATGAAGGCGCCCGCTCGCAGCACTTGGCCCAAGGATTCAATCACCAGGGCCTCGATCAGGCTGAGCTCCGCGCCCGACCACTGCAGGGCCCACCAGATCTCCACCGTGAGCAGAAAGCGGAAGCCGGTGTGGCAGAGCACCGAAAAGACCACTCGACCCCATCGGGAATAGGTCTCGTCCAGAGCGCTGGCCGTGCGCCGGATGGCCGCCTCTCGATTCGTCCCTGCAGGCAGGAATCGGCCGACCCATCGGGCGGTCACTTCGAGCTTGCGCTGGGCGAAGTAGAGTCCCGCCACCGCCAGGCCAATACCGATCGTCCCCACGATCGAGGTCGCTATCATCGTAGCTCCAGGCCGCAGCCAGGCGAGGGCCAAGATCCCGGCCCCTGCCAATACTGCGATGCTCGCTACCTGGGCCGTCTTGTCGGCCATGACGCCTGCGATGGTGGCCGTGGCTTCGGCACCGGCCCCCAGGAGGAGCCGGCCCCGGGCGACCTCCCCCCCGACCCGCGCCACCGGGAGGAGCTGGTTGGCGGCGAAGCCCACCCAGCGGGCGAAGAGGAAGCGGCTGAAGGGCGGCCGCTTGCAGAGGGTGAGGGCGACCCAGCATAAGGTCGTGAGGAGCAGAGCGGGGAGATGAAGCAAGGGCAACCACAGCACCCGGAGGCCGACTTGACCGAGCCGCTCGGCGATGATGTGGACGCCCTGCCAAGCAGCGAGAGCGGCGAAGGCCCCGAGCCCGATGAACAGGGCGACGGCCGCGCGCCGAGAGGCCATGCCCCTCGGTTAGGCCCTTCGCGCGCCTGGGTCGAGGCCATGCACGCCGGCTTTCAACATCCCCTCATGGGCGCCAGCCTCCCGCTCCTGCTCAAAGTGTGGGCTCGGGACGGATTCGTGGCGCCTCGGCACGCTGGATTGGCCCTGGGAATGCTGGGTTCGGCGCTACTGAGAGCGCCAGTAGGACTGGTCGAACAGTGGATGTGGCGAAGGGGCGAAGGTCCGGCCTTGGAGCCGCCGGTCTTCATCATCGGCCACTGGCGTTCGGGGACCACCCACCTTCACAACCTGATGGGAAAGGCACCCTGCTTCGGCCACATCTCACCCTTGGCCACCGGTTTGCCCAACGAGCTCTTGACACTCGCCACCTGGCTTCGTCCCTGGCTGGAGAAAGCGCTGCCCGAAGACCGACACGTGGACCAGGTCCAGGTCACACCCGACTCGCCTCAAGAAGACGAGATTCCCCTGGCCAACCTCCAGCCTCACTCAGTTTTTCACGGACTGTACTTCCCTCGTCACTTCGAAGACCGAATGCGGCAGGGGATCTTCTTCGAAGGGCTCCCGAACGCAGCGGTCGAGGAGTGGAAGCTGCGAATGCAGCACTTCTTGCAAAAGGTCGCTCGACATCAGGGCAAGGGGCTCCTACTGGTCAAGAACCCGGTGTACACCGCACGTATCGGGCTGCTTCGTGAGCTTTGGCCCCAGGCGCGCTTCGTCCACATTCATCGGGATCCGACCACGGTCTTCGTATCGACCGTCCACTATTACCGAAAGCTCCTGGCCATGTACGCGCTGCAGGATCCATCCTCGGTCGACGTCGAGTCCTTCGTGCTCCAAACCTATTCCCGGCTCATGGAGGCCTATGACGCCCAGATCGAAGCGGTCCCGGCCCACCTGCGGGCCGAAGTAGGCTTCGAGGCCTTGGAGGCCGCGCCCCTACAAGAGGTCGCCCGGATCTGGTCCGAGCTCGAGCTGCCCGACTGGGCCGAGGCTGAGCCCCCTATCCGGGACTATCTGGATTCGATTCGGGGATACGCCAAGAACCGCTTCGAGGTTTCGGATGAGGTGGCGCGCACGGTCGAAGGACATTGGGGCAAGTGGGTACAGCGCTACGCGACTTGATGACGCTCGGCAGCGGCTTGGCGCACAGGACGGCCGACCAGCGACGGGAAACGGGTCGAACTTAGTGACCGCCGCACTAGGCTCCTGGCTGCAAATCGACTAGTTCCGCGGGTAAGCCATGCATACGGCCGAGACTGCTCCCGAGCTCGTCAACCTTCGTGAGCGCAGCGCGCCCCGGCGCAAAGCGAACACGCCGAATCACATCGCCTCTTCGATGATCAAGCTGCAGCTGAAGAACCGGCTGTTCGGCAAGAAGCGCTTTCCCTTCGTGCTCATGCTAGAGCCCCTCTATACCTGCAACTTGGCTTGCCTAGGCTGCTCGACCGAGCGGCACACCGGCAAACTCAAGGATCGGGTTCCGCTCGAGAAGTGTCTGAAGGCCCTCGACGACTGTAAGGCACCCATCGTCAGTATCTGCGGCGGCGAGCCGACCCTGTACCCCGAGCTGCCGGAGCTCATCGACGGGATCATCGCCCGAAAGTCCCACATCTACCTGTGTACCAACGCTATCAAGCTCGATCGGAACCTCTTCGGCCGGGTCGAGCCGAACAAGCGGCTCACCATCAACGTCCACCTGGACGGTATGAAGAGTACCCACGACTACGTGACCAACCGAAAGGGTGTGTTCGACAACGCGATCGAGATGATCAAGCAGGCCAAAGAGCGGGGCTTCCACACCATGATCAACACCACCGTCTTCAAGGAGACGAGCGTGGACGAGGTGGAGGAGCTTTGCGCCTACGTCACGCAGCTCGGGATCGACGGTATCTTGGTTTCGCCCGGCTACCAGTACGAGACCGTGAAGCGAGACATCTTTCTGACAAAGGAAGACACCCAGCAAAAGTTCGACCGGATCTTGGGCTTCGCAGACCGCTATCCCATCACTACTACGCCCTTGTTCCTGGAGTTCGCGGCCGGTCGACGAGAGTACAAGTGCAGTCCCTGGAGCACGGTGAGCTTCACCCCCAACGGATGGAAGGGTCCCTGCTACCTCATCGGTCAGCGCCACTATGAAGACTTCGAGAGCTTCTGGAACAAGACCGACTGGGACTACTGGGAGTCTCGTGAAGACAACCTTTGCCAAAACTGTGCAATGCACTCGGGCTTCGAAGCCTCGGCCGTCATGGACATGGCGACCAGTCCTCGGGATCTCTACAAGATGGCCCGGTGGAACCTGGGCTGAGCCCCCTCGTCGTCAGCGCGCTGGCCAACGAGTCCGCCGCTGTCAGGCGGCGGGGCCGCGTTCGGGTCTTCAGCAGTGGAGACGGTCCGATCCTCGCTCACCGACTGCGAGCTGAGCTCGGGCGCCAAAGCGCGGTTCGCGTCATCGCCGTTGGCGTGGCCGGTGGTCTGGACCCTGGGTTGGCGCCGGGCGAGCTCCTGGTTCTGAGCGAAGTCAATGACGTCAAAGGCTCTATGCCTCAGCCCCTGACGCCGGCCCGCGGAACGCATCGGGTCGGAGTCGGGGTGTCGGCGCCCGGTATCGTCCCTGATCCCGAGGCCAAGCGCCGTCTTTGGACCCAGCTCGGCTCGCCCGAGGCGGCGGTGGTCGACATCGAGTCCAAGATCTACGCCGACATATGCGCCGACCTTCGCGTGCCGCTCACCATCTTCAAGGTGGTTAGTGATGGTGCCGACGAGCACGTGCCGGCTTCGGTCATGGATGCCGTCGGTCGAGATGGCTCGGTCTCTCAGCTCGGGGTGGCCTGGCGCGCGATGTTCGCCCCCCGGCAGATCCCCGGCTTGGCCCGGCTAGGCCGAAGGGTGGCCGAGGCGGCGGAGCGTCTGGCCGATGCGGTCGAGACTGAGCTGAAAGGGGGGGCTCTACCCGAGTAGTCGAGAGCGGCTCGAAGGTCATAGCCTGCACGGATGGGGGGCAGGATTCGAGGGGGGCTGTTCTTGGCCTTCGTGCTCGGGCTCGGGATCTGGCTCGCCCTGGGAAAGGGGCCGCCGGCACCTGGTAGAGGTTCTGGCGACGACTCCATTGGAGCGAAGACTACCCCGGAGTCGGCCCCCGCAAACAAGGGTACGTCCTCCCGTCTGCTGCCGCTGTCGTCCCCGAGACAGCCCTCCGAAGACGCCCCTGTGGCCCATCATCTACAAGGCCGGGTCATCAGCGTTTGGGACGGAGCCGGCATGTCCGGCTTGGAGGTCGTGGTCGTGGACGCCGAAGACGAAGAGCACCGTACGGCCACCGACCTGGCCGGACGCTTCGTCTTCAGTGAGCTTCCGCCCGGGGAGGCCCATGTGTGGCCGGCTGCGACGGAGGGGCGCGGGGTTCCGATGGAGGGCGACGCGACGCCCCAGCGAGTCGGGATTGGGCCCGAGACGCCTTCGGTGCAGATCCGCTGGCTCCCTCCTCGGCAGGTCAGCTTGACGGTGGTATTTGAGAGCCATCGTCCGGCGTCTGACTTCGAGATCCGGCGGGAGGACCAGTTCGTGGGTCGCACCGACGCGGAAGGTCAGGTGGACCTCCTGGTAGAGCTAGGCGACGTTCTGGGGATCAAGTCGACCGAGGTTTGGAAGGAGCGTGAACAGCACGCCCGTCTGGAGAAGCTGCGCGAGCTCTTTCCGTCCACGCCGGTCAGACACTTGGCAGACTATGGACTGAGTTCGCGGCTTCTTCAGGAAGGCGTTCGTTCGGAGCTTCGAGTCGAGGTCGAACACATGCTCTCGGCGGAGGCCCACGTGACCGTCCCCTACCGGGATGCAAGGGGGCCGGAGCCGGGGGTGTGGCGTCTTGTCGGTCGCGTCATCGACGGGAGGACGGGAGTGACGTTGAACGACGTCGAAGTGCTCATTCAGCCTAGTGATCCGTCGCTGCCTTCTAGCCGTGAATCCTGTCGCCCCGGCTACTTCCACCACTTTACGATGGCCGATGAACTGACGGTATCGGCGGATCACCCCGAATACGGCGCGGCTCGGCTGGTCGGCATAGGCCGGCACACCGAAGAAGTAGAGCTGAGGTTGGAGGTCCCGGGGCGTCTCGAGGTCGTCGTCGTCGACGGCGGGGGCCGGCCCGTCCCGGCGTACATGCTGCGCTGGGGCGTTGAGCGCGGCGATCTGGAGCTCCGCTGGATGGGACAAAAAGGCGTGCTGGACCCTCTGGGTCGCTTTGTTTTACCCCGGGTGGCGCCCGGCAGCTACGTCGTCGAGGCCCAGGCCCGGGAGTGGGCTCCGGCTCGGGTGCGCCGGGTTCGTGTGGGGGTTCACGGCACGGGCCGCGCCCGCATCGAGCTCGAGACGCCAGGCTCGGTGGTCGGCGTCGTCACGTCGGACGGGGTGCCGCTCCCCGGCGCCCAGGTCGAGCTGGAGGGATTCGGAGGGACCGAAAAGGTTGAGAGCGGTCTGCTCGGCGATTTCATCCTGACCGGCCTCGCGCCGGGGCGCCGTTCTTTGGTAGCCGAGGCCGAAGGGCATCGACGCCGGATCGTCGGCGCACTCGACGTCCAGACCGGCGAGCGACTCGGGCCCATCAGCATTCCGCTTACGCCTCGGGTCGACGACGAGGACTCGAGCCTGGACTTCGTCGGTATTGGGGCCGTCTTGAAGGCTCAGGCCGACGGCCTTTCGGTGCAGGAGGTCTTGAACGAAGGCGGCGCTGCGTTGGCCGGCTTGCGACCCGGAGATCGTATCCTGGCCATCGACGGCACCGAGATCGAACGGCTTGGCTTCGACGCAGGGATCCAGGCCATCCGAGGCGAAGCCGGGACCACGGTCCAGCTCACTGTGGAGGGCCCGGAAGGCATCCGCATCGTCGCTGTAGAGCGTCTCCCCACCACGACCTGACGGCGTCTACGACGCACTGCGATGTGTCCTTGCTCGATGACCCGACGCGTTGGCTCGCACTCGAAAATCCTGCGGGGAGAAGATCGCTGCCCGAAGCCGTCGGAGGAATTAGGTTCCTGACCGCCCCCCACCCATCCGATGGTCATGGTCATGCCCTCCAAGACCACCGCATCGGCCATCATGCGCCGCAAGCTCGTCACCCTGACCGAGGAGACGACGGTGATGGAGGCCGTGGCGGCCCTCCTGAAGTACAAGATCTCGGGTGCGCCGGTCGTGGATGGCGACCAGCGTCTGTTGGGTCTCGTCAGCGAGCTGGACTGCACGAACCATCTCGTCAACGCGCTCTCGAACAACGAGCCCACCGGATACGTGTCTGAGGTCATGACGGCGGAGGTGAAGACGGTCCCTCCGGATGCGACCCTCCTGACCCTGGCCCATCACTTCAATCAGCTCCGAGTGAAACGTCTCCCCGTCGTCGATGAAGGAGGTCGGCTCGTCGGGCAAGTCAGCCGCGTCGACTTGATGCAGAAGCTCTATGAGCTGGCGAAGCCCAAGGCCCGAGCAAAGGCCAAGCCGCTCTACTTGAGCGCCGTGCGGGATACCGACGAAATCCCGGCTAAGCTCGATCCCGACTCGTCTTGGTAGGACTCAGCTCGCCGATTCGGTGAAGGACCTCCGACGCTGGCTTCTCCTTCCGGCATCCCTCCTTGATGCCCTGCTCCTTGCAGGCGCAGCTGCCGCTGGCCAAGCCGCCACAGGAGCCCCGCAGGCGCCGGCCGGAGATCATGACGCCGATCGACATCGCGAAGACCGCGATCAGCATGAGGGTGAGGGTCAATGCGGCGACGATCATCGTTAGATTTGCTTTCCTGAATTCGGCCCTTGCTCCAGCGCACGACGAAGAGCGTCGAAGCCGGGGGTGACTTTCTCTTCCAAGCTCCCCTCTGGGCCCGAATAGAGTAAGAGTACCTCGAGACCGTTGGCCTCGGCCAGTGACCAGGCTCTCTCGCCTGCCACCATGAGGGCTGTCGCCCAGGCGTCCGCCCATCCGCAGGAGTCATGGAGAACGCTGGCGCTCAACAGACGATGCTCGACCGGACGGCCGGTCCGGGGATCGAGGGCGTGAGCGTACTTAACCCCGTCGCGTACGATGTAGTTTCGGTAGTTTCCCGAGGTAGCCAAGGCAGCATCTTTGAGGTCGAGCACGGCGTGGACCCGGCGTGCCTCGGCGTCCGGCGCCTCGATCGCCACCCTGTACGACACACCCGCCTGCTTCTCACCTCGAGTTCGAACTTCCCCCCCGACTTCGACCAGGTAGCCGGTCACACCCACCTCATCCAGGGCGTCGGACACCAGATCGACGGCGTAGCCCTTGGCGACGGCCGACAGGTCGACCTCGGCATTGGGGTGGCGCTTGGAGAGGCCGGCCTTGGTCAAAGCCAGTCCGTCCGAGCCCACCTGACGAAGCAGCTCATTCAGCTCTTCTTCGGAGGGCACCGCCTTCGCTCGACCGCTCGGGCCGAAGCCCCACCGGTCGACCAGTGGGCCCACCGTCACGTCGAATACGCCCTCCGAGCGACGCCAGACTTCTAGCGCGATCTCCAAGACCGCCCGGGTCTCGGGCGCGACGGGCCAGGGCTCAGATGCCCTCGAGGCGTTGAAGCGGGAAAGCTCGGACTCAGGCTCGTAGGTGGACATCAGAGTTACCACCCGATCGAGCCGTGCCTGAACCACGGACTTGATCCGAGAGGCCGGAACGGACGGCTTCGCCACCACGACCCGGTAGCTGGTCCCCATTGTGGCGCCTTCTAGGACGATGGACTTCGGGCCCGGGTTGGGGCGCAGGTAGAGGCCGACCGAGGCCACCACGAGCACGAGCAGCGTGAGCCACCAGGGCCGGGAAGCCTGGTCCAAGCCGAAGCCCTGAAGAGGCTTACCCATCAGCCGAAGTCGTCGAAGGCTACGTTCTCAGGCGGAACGCCGAGGTCCTCGAGCATGTCATGGCAGGCCTTCAGCATCATCGGCGGGCCGCAGAGGTAGTACTCCACCTCCTCTGGGGCAGGATGCTTGGCCAGATACTCGTCGTGGAGCACCTGATGGATGAAGCCTTTCGACCCTGTCCAGTTGTCCTCGGGGAGCGGCTCCGAGAGGGCGAGATGCCACTCGAAGTTGGGATTCTCGGCGGCGATGGCGTCGAAGTGGTCGACGTAGAAGGCCTCCCTCAGAGACCGCGCACCGTACCAGAAAGTCACCTTGCGATCCGTCTCCAGTCGTTTGAACTGATCGAAGATATGGGAACGCATGGGCGCCATGCCGGCCCCGCCGCCGATGAAGCACATCTCGTTCTTCGTATCCTTGGCGAAGAACTCTCCGTACGGACCCGATATCGTGACCTCGTCCCCTGGCTTCAGCGAGAAGATGTACGAGGACATCACTCCGGGCGGAAGACCCGTGGTTCTCGGAGGCGGCGTGGCCGCCCGGACGTTGAGCATGATCAGACCCCGTTCCTCTGGAAAGTTGGCCATCGAGTATGCCCGGGTGACGGGCTCTTTGACGTCTGAGACCAGACTCCAGAGCTTAAAGCGGTCCCAGTCCTCTCGATACTCTTTCGCGATGTCGAAGTCCTCGTACTTTACGAGGTGAGGGGGGCACTCGATCTGAATGTAGCCGCCCGCTCGAAAGGGCACGGCCTCCCCTTCCGGCAGCTCGAGCACGAGCTCCTTGATGAAGGTCGCGACGTTGTCGTTCGAGCGAACTCTGCACGTCCACTTCTGGATGCCGAAGATCTCCTCTGGGAGGTTGATCTTCATATCGCCCTTGATTTTCACCTGGCACGACAATCGAACGCCGTCCCGTGCTTCACCTCGGTTAACGTGGCCCACCTCGGTCGGAAGGAGCGCTCCGCCGCCCTCAGTGACCTTGACCTTGCATACGCCGCAGCTGCCCTTACCGCCGCAAGCAGAGGGGATGAAGATCTTGTTGTCGGCTAGAGTGCCGAGGAGTGTTCCTCCGCTCACCGTCGACAGGGTGTGGTCGGGGTCGTTGTTGACCAGGATGTCGACTGCGCCCGTGCTCACTAGGCGTGAGCGCGCACCCAGAAGCATCCCGATCATGAGAAGGACGATGACGAGGAAGGTGATGACTCCGACGAATACGGTTAGCATGATGTACTCCTGTTCAAAGCTGGATACCGGCAAAGGCCATGAAGCAGATCGCCATCAGGCCCGTGACCATGAAGGTGGCGCCGAGTCCTCGCAGCGGAGGCGGGACGTTGCTGTAGCGCAGGCGCTCTCGAATGGACGCCAGCCCCACCACGGCCAGCAGCCATCCGATTCCTGAACCCAGGCCAAAGACGGTGCTCTCCGCCAGCGTGTATTCGCGCTGCTGCATGAACAAGGAGGCTCCGAGTATGGCGCAGTTGACCGCGATCAGGGGCAGGAACACGCCGAGCGCAGAGTAGAGAGCAGGGGCGTACTTGTCGATCGCCATCTCGACGACTTGGACCGACGCCGCGATGCTTCCAATGAAGGTCAAAAAGACCAAGAAAGTAAGGTCGACGCCGGCCAAGGATGGATGAATGAAGGCGAGTGCGCCCTCGTTCAGCACCTGGGTGAGCAGCCAGTTGTTGATGGGAACGGTGATGGCCAGGACGAAAACGACCGCGATTCCCAAACCGATGGCGGTGCTGACGCGCTTCGAGACGGCCAAGAAAGAGCACATGCCCAAGAAGAAGGAGAGGGCCATGTTCTCGACGAAAATCGACTTCACCATAAGGCTCAGATAGTGCTCAAACATTCGATCGCGCCTCCTAAGCCGTTTCCGCCAGCTGACGAGCGGCCGCGGGCTGAGCAGCGGCGATAGGAGCAACGGCCGGTGCCGCTGTGGGAACGACCTCGGGATGAACCTCGACGACGTCCTCGTCCTCGACCTGACCGCTCTTCACGCTTCGCAACACCCAGATGATGGAGCCAATGAGAAAGAAGGCAGCCGGAGACAACACCATCAAACCGTTGGGCTCGTACCAGCCGCCTTCTGAGGTGAGAGGCAGGACAGAGTATCCAAAGAGCTTTCCGGAGCCGAAGAGCTCGCGGAAGAAGGCGACGACGATGAGAATCCAGCTGTAGCCGAGCGCGTTGCCCATCGCGTCCATGGCTGAGGCCCACGGTCCGTTCTGCATCGCGAATCCCTCGGCTCGCCCCATGATGATGCAGTTGGTGATGATCAACCCGACGAATACCGACAGCTGCTTGGAGACCCCGAAGGCGTAGGCTTTGAGGATCTGGTCGGTGACGATCACGAGCGAAGAAATGATCGTGAGCTGCACGATGATTCGAATGGACGACGGGATGTAGTTTCGCAGCAGACTGATCGAGACGTTGCTGGCCAGCAGGACCCCGGTTACTGCGAGAGCCATTACGAGCGAGGTCGTCAGCATCGTGGTCACCGCGAGGGCTGAGCATATCCCCAGGACCTGTCGGCCAATGGGGTTGTCGTCGAAGATGGGCTCCGACAGTGCGTCGGTTGCCTTGCTCATGAAGTTGCTCCTTCTCTTTTCTTCAGGCGGTCGAGGTAGGGCCCAAAGGCAGCCTCGCCTAACCAGAATTCGAGGGTGTTGGTCACGCCTCGCGAAGTGATGGTCGCCCCCGACAAGCCGTCGACTCGGTAGGGGGCATCGGGGGCCGGGGGCGCAGAGCCTTTGATGACCTCCAGACGAACGTCACCCTTGGAACCGTAGACTTTCCGTCCTTGCCACTTTGCTTGCCAGCCGCGGTTCTCGATCTCTCCGCCCAGTCCAGGGGTCTCGCCGTGCTCGTAGAAGGTGATGCCGGCGACCGTGTCAGCGTCACGCTCCAAAGCGATGAAGCCATACATGACCGACCAGAGTCCGTAGCCTTGAATGGGGAGAATGATCTTGTCGAGGGCCCCGTCTCTCTTGACGTGATACACTAAGGCGTTATCCGGCAGGCGCATGACCTTGGCCGCGTTGGCGGGGGCCTTTTTGCTCGTGGCCGGGTCCGAAGCGGCCCGACGCTGAACGAAGTTCGAAGGGTCGATGTCTTCGTTGTAGGCCCCGCTCTCGAGCTCGACGACCCGGGCCTCGATGTTCTGCTCGAAGCGCGCCAACACCTCGTCCGGGCCGAGCTGCTCGCCATCGTTCACCAGTCCTGCCACTTCGAGGACCCGGGTGAGCCTGTCGACCCGTGCGTTGCGGTCCTGCATGGGCTTGAGGCCGACCGCCGCACCCGCCACGAGTACGGCGCAAACAAGGCAAACCGTCGCCGCGAATCCGACGACGTAGACGACGGTGGACTTCGGGTCATGCTCGGGCATAGCGAGCCGCCCTTCGTCGTTTGTTCGCCTCGATGACGTAGTGATCTATGAGGGGCGCGAACATGTTCATGAATAGGATGGCGAGCATGATGCCCTCCGGGTACGCGGGATTGATGCAGCGTATGAGGACGGCGAGTACGCCGATCAGTGCGCCGTAGGCCAGCTTGCCCTTCGACGTGCAGGCCGATGAAACGGGGTCCGTCGCCATGAATACGGTACCGAAGGCCCACCCTCCAACGACGAAGTGGTAGTACCACGGCATGTTGACCATCGGCGTGGTCGTCGACCCGAGTCCGTTGAGCGTGAGGGCCATGGTCGCCGTCCCGGCCACCACCCCGACCATCGTTTCCCAGGACGCGATGCGTGTCCAAAGGAGGAAGGCCGCGCCGATGAGGCAGGCCAGCGTGGAGGTCTCACCCATGGACCCGGGGATGGTCCCGAGGAAGGCATCCCAAAAGGTGAATCCGGCCAGATGCCCCGAGCCCTCGGCATAGCTTGCGAGCCACGTGGCGCCGCTCGTACCGTCCGGAACGTTGGCCGCGACCCACACTTCCCCCGACAGCTGGCCAGGATAGGCGAAGAACAGGAAAGCGCGTGCGGTGAGCGCTGGATTCAGGAAGTTCATCCCCGTGCCGCCGAAGATCTCTTTTCCGATGCCCACTCCGAAAGCGACGCCCAAGGCCAGCTGCCAGTAGGGAACGGTGGCCGGCATTGTCAGCGGAATCAGCATTCCCGTGACCAGTAGGCCTTCGCTCACTTCGTGGCCTCGGATAACGCAAAAGCCCACCTCCAGGAGCCCTCCCACCGCGAAGGTGACGATGAGGACCGGCAAGAAGTACAGGGCGCCGTGCACGAAGCAGCCGAGAACAGAGTCCGAAGCAACAGGGAGCGCCAGCCATTGGTAGACCGTGCTCTGCCAGTTCTCGAGCAGGGAGCCTCCTTGCTCGACGGTCCGGTGGATTTGAAGGCCGGTGTTGTACATGGCCATCAGAATCGCGGGGATGAGGGCGTACACCACCGTGATCATCACGCGCTTGAGATCGATGCCGTCGCGAACGTGTGCGTCGGCCTGGGTCACTGACCCCGGCGTGAACAAGAAGGTGTCGCCGGCCTCGAATGCCGGGTACAGCTTCTCGAGGGGTTGGCCCTTCTGGAACCGACGCGCGATGCGTTCGGTGGTTTCGAGGAGGAACTTCAAGTTCAGGCTTCCTTTCGAATCTCTTCCAGCACCCTGCGCAGGGCGGGGCCGAAGTCGATCTTGCTCGGGCAGACGAAGGTGCAGAGGCTGAGGTCTTCTTCGTCGAGCTCGAGGACGCCGAGTTCGGTCGCCCACTCGACGTCACCGACCGAGATCGCGCGAAGGAGATGGGTCGGCATCAGGTCCATGGGCATGACCCGTTCGTAGACTCCGATCGGCACCATCGCTCGATGCGAACCGTGGGTCGAAGTCGTCATTTCGAAGCGCTTCTGCGGCTTCAGCGAAGACAAGAATATCGGGATGGACGAGAAGCGACCCAGTCCCGGCATCGTCCAGCCCAGCATGTGGCGCTCTCGATCTTCGGGAATGACCGAAAGCTGCCGAGCAAAGCGACCCAGATACCCGAAGACCTCTCCCATGGCGCGAGTGCCGCTCAGCACCGAGCCCGATATGAGGCGTAGCTCGCCCGGCTCGACTTCGTTCTGAGTCAGGGTCGCCGTATCGGCGCCCAGTCGAGTTCGCAAGAGGCGCGGCTCTCGTACCGCTTGCCCGGCCAAAGAAACGACTAGGGACATGTCGAGCTCGCCGGTCGCGAAGAGATGTCCGATACGAGCGACGTCCTGGTATCCGATGTGCCAAACGGTCCGCTCGCTGTGGACTGGGGCCAGCATGTGGATGTGAAAGCCCACCGTTCCGTAGGGGTGCTTCCCGGCGAACTCGCTCCGCTTCGCGCCGCTCTGGCCGGATTCGATTCCGCTCCCTTCGCCCACGCAAAGATGAACAGGTCCGTCGGTCAGCTTGCCGAGCAGCGACAGGCCCCGCTCGAAGTCCTCTTCTCGGCTCTCGAGGACGACTTGGGGGTCGGGCGCGAGAGGATGGGAATCGACGGCGGTGACGAAGATGGAGTGGGGCGTCGTGCCGGGAGTAGGCGTACGGCTGAAGGGCCGGGTCCGAAGCGCTGTCCACAGACCCGACTCCAAGAGCAGCGCCTGGACCTCTTCCCGGGAAGGGTCGGCTCGGTCCTTGTGGCTTTCGAAACGCACCGCGTCGTCGGAGTTCGAATCGACGTCGATGACCAGCGAGTGGAAGGCGCGCTTGGCGCCACGATGAACGGCGCGAACGGTTCCGGTGGCGGGGGCGGTGAAGTTGACGCCGTCCAGTGTGCGGTCCTCGAAGAGCTTCTGGCCGAGGACCACCCGCTCGCCTTCTTGCACGTGCATGCGTGGGCCCAAGCCCACGTAGTCCAGGCCCATGAGCGCTACCCTCTCGGGCAGAGGCGCATCGTGAACGGATTGGACGGGTTGGCCTGCGATTGGGAGGTTGAGCCCCCTGCGCGCTCTGATTGCCACGAGAACTCTTTCGCGCTCCTGGCTCCGAATCAGAACTTCGAAAATTCCTGCGGTCAATGTTTGTCGTTCAGGGATGGCAACTCAGTCCATGGCCAGAGTTCCGTCGGGTGTGGCGTGGTCGGAGTAGGCGAATTCATCGGGGACGCGATCCGCCCAAGTCATTCATTAGAGTGTATCAGTCCTGCATCCTTTGCGGTCCATATTGACAAGTTCGGAGGTGTTTCAGCTGGTCACCGAGGCGCTGCTAGGGTCCGCGCCGATGAAGCACACCATCCTGCTCAAGGTGTGGATGTCGCTTTCGGGCCTCTATCTGATTCTCTTTCTCGTGGTCCATCTGCTCGGGAACCTTCAACTCTTTCTTCCCACTGAAACAGCCAGAATCTGGTTCAACGGCTATTCGGCGGTTCTCACCAAGAACCCGCTCATCAAGGTGGCGGGCGTCCTGACCTATCTGAGCGTCCTCATTCATGCGCTGACGTCCTGGCTCCTGACGAAGAGGAATCGATCCGCGCGGGCCTACGCCGCCGAGGCCGCGAACGCTTCGAGTAGCTGGTACTCGCGGCGTATGGGGGTCTTGGGCCTGTTGCTCTTGGTGTTTCTCGTTTTTCACATGTGGGATTTCTGGGTCCCATATCAGTTCGGACCCATCGACCTGGACGTAGATGGACGCAAGGATCTCTACGCAGTCGTCCTTGCTTCCTTTTCCCGCCCCTGGGTCGTCGCGGGATACATGCTGTGCATGGTTGCGCTGGGCTACCATCTGCAACATGGCTTTACTGCGGCCTTTCGAAGCCTCGGGGTCCACGGAGCTCGAGGAGGCCGGATTCTTCGTGGTTCAGCGCCGCTTCTGGCGTGGATCATCGCAGGGGGCTTCGCAGCGATGCCCTTGTTCACGTTCTTGAGGAGCTGACCATGCCTCTCGATCCTCGAATTCCTCCCGGGCCCGTCCCCGAGAAATGGGATCTTCATCGTTCGCGTGTTCGGCTGATCAATCCAGCCAACAAGCGAAACCTCCGCGTCCTCGTGGTGGGTTCGGGACTGTCCGGCGCCAGCGCCGCCGCGTCTCTGGCCGAGCAAGGCTACCAAGTAACCTGCTTCTGCTACCAGGACAGTCCTCGCCGCGCGCACTCGATTGCGGCCCAGGGAGGCATCAATGCCGCCAAGAACTACCAGAACGATGGCGATACAGTCTACAGGATGTTCTACGATACACTCAAAGGAGGAGACTACCGAAGTCGAGAAGCCCAGGTCTATCGCATGGCTGAGCTCTCCGCGAACGTCATCGATCAGAGCGTGGCCCAGGGCGTGCCTTTTGCTCGTGAGTACGGCGGGACTTTGGAGAACCGGTCCTTTGGCGGTGTGCAGGTCGAGCGCACCTTCTATGCCCGCGGCCAAACCGGACAGCAGCTGCTGCTGGGCGCCTACCAAGCATTGGCCCGACAGGTCCGGGCCGGGCGTGTTCAGATGCTGCCAAGAAGAGAAGTCCTGGACCTGGTGCTCGTCGACGGGCAGGCCCGTGGCCTCATCGCCCGTGATCTAGAGACGGGCAGCCTGGAGAAGCATGCCGGCCATGCGGTCGTGCTCGCCACCGGAGGCTACGGGACCGTCTACTTTCTCTCCACACTGGCCCTTGGATGCAACGCCACTGCGGCCTGGAGGGCCCACCGTCGAGGTGCCTTCTTCGCCAATCCGAGTTTCGTTCAAATTCATCCGACCTGCTTGATGGCTCACGGAGACCATCAATCGAAGCTCACTCTGATGTCCGAGTCCTTGCGCAATGACGGTAGGATATGGGTCCCGAAGAGAGCCCACGACCAAAGGGCACCGACCGATATCCCGGAGGAGGATCGAGACTACTACCTGGAGCGTAAGTACCCCGCCTACGGCAACCTTGCCCCTCGAGACATCGCGTCCCGGGCGGCCAAGGATGTGTGCGACGCCGGACTGGGAATTGGTCCGACAGGTCGAGGAGTCTACCTCGACTTTGGAGATGCGCTCGGACGTTGGGGGCGGGAGGTCATCGAATCCCGCTACGGCAACCTGTTCGAGATGTATCGGAACATCACAGGCTCGGATCCGTATCACGCGCCGATGCGTATCTATCCCGCCGCCCACTTCACCATGGGTGGGCTCTGGGTGGACTACCACCTCATGACCACCATCCCTCGGCTCTATGCCATCGGAGAGGCGAACTTTGCCGATCACGGCGCCAATCGCCTCGGCGCTAACTCGCTACTGCAGGCCTGCGTCGATGGTTACTTCATCCTTCCCTACACCCTGGGCCACGACCTCGCTTCCGACCTCGATCGCTCGACTGTGTCGGCCGACCATCCGGCCTTCGAGGCGGCCGCGACCGGGGTCCGGGAACGCATTCGTCGCCTTCTCTCGATCCGAGGGCGTACGAGCCCGGCTCGGTTTCACAGGCAGCTCGGCGGTATTCTGTGGGATCGATGTGGCATCTCTCGGAGCGGCCCTGGATTGGCATCTGCGGCCTCTGAGCTCGCAGGACTGCACGAAGAGTTTCGGAATGACCTCCGGGTCGTGGGCTCGTCCGAATCGCTCAATCCCTCGCTGGAGCGCGCGCTTCGGGTCGCGGACTTCCTGGAGCTGGCGAGACTCATGGTCCGGGACGCGAGCGAGCGCAATGAGTCCTGCGGAGCACACTTCAGAGAGGAGCATCAGACGGCAGAGGGTGAGGCCCTTCGCAACGACGAGGAGTTCATGCACGTGTCGGCATGGGAGTTCGTCGAGTCTGGGCCTTCAGTCCATCATCGAGAGCGACTCTCCTTCGTACTCGAGAAGCCGGCCACGCGGAGCTACGCCTGATGAAGTTTCACCTCAAAATCTGGAGACAGCAGGCTCGGAATGCGGAGGGTCGAATGGTCGACTACCAGGTCGACGAGATCTCGCCCGAGATGTCTTTTCTTGAGATGCTCGACCGACTTAACGAAGACTTGAACGAGCGGGGCGAGGCCGAGCTTTCCTTCGATCACGACTGCCGAGAAGGGATTTGTGGGCAGTGTGGCGTGTTCATCAATGGCCGTCCCCATGGCCCGCTCGAAGGCCATACGACCTGTCAACTCCACATGCGCTCATTCTCAGACGGAGATACGATCGTCATCGAGCCCTGGCGGGCGGCCTCCTTCCCTGTCGTCCGAGACTTGGTCGTCGATCGCAGCGCCTTCGATCGAATCATCGAAGCTGGAGGCTACGTATCGGTGAACACCGGGACGGCGCCCGAGGCCAATACGATTCCGGTGGGTCGGGATGAGGCGGAAGCCGCCTTCGACGCGGCTGCCTGTATAGGTTGTGGTGCCTGTGTAGCCGTGTGCAAGAACTCGTCGGCGATGCTCTTCGTGGGTGCCAAGGTGGCGCATCTTGCTCAGCTTCCTCAGGGACAGGTGGAGCGGAGCCGCCGGGTCCTCGACATGGTGGCCCAGATGGAGTCGGAGGGCTTCGGCGGCTGCAGTGTAACCGGGGCCTGCGAAGCCGAGTGCCCCAAACACATCGGGATCCACAACATCGCAAAGCTGAACTGGGAGTGGATACGAGCCAGGGTGAAGCGGGCCATCGATTAGCAGCGATTGTTCATGGCGAAGCAGCCCGCCGACGCTTACGGCCTCGACGCCAGACTGGGGTCGAGCTCGACGCCTAGGGCCCGGGAGAGCTCGGCGACGGCCATATTGTAGTCCATGACCGCGCGAGCGTAGCCGGTCGCGGCTTGGGCATAGTCGCCCAAGGACTCCATGATCTCTTGGGGTGCGCCGAGACCGATCTCGTTGTTCGCCAGCGCTAGGAAGGAGAGGGCGCGGCCGTTGCGCCTGGCCTTTCGGGCCAGCTTCAAGAGTTCGCCCTTTTCTTCGTAGGCGAGAAGGGCTCGCTCGATGGCGAGGGGGACGCCGGTCCGGGCTCGCGCCAGTTTGGCTTCGACTTCAGCCGCCCGAGCGCGGGCGATCTTCAGCTCGGCGTCGTGCTTGCCGAAGTCCACGTCCCAATTGAGGCCGAGCACGGGTCCGGCCCGGATGATATTGAAGGGGTCGAACAGAAATTGATTGGTGAGGTCGTCTCGTCCCGGTGCCCAAGCCGCCTGGACGAAGAAGCTCGCGAAGAGATCGGGACGAAAGTTGGCCTTGGCACGGTCCACGTCACGAGCGCGAGCTTCGGCCCCCAGTTGGGCCGCTCGGACGGCAGGCAGGGCGTCAATGGGCTGGCGGACCTGTTCGGGCCGAAGAGCCGTCTTCACGGGTCGGAGCCTGCCTTCGGGTGCGACGGAGGAGGTCAAAGCCTGTCCAGTCGCCCGCCGAAAAGCGAAGAGTGCTTCCTCGCTGCGCTTGTGGAGGCCCACCAGCTGTTGCCGGGTTCGAGTCAGGCCAAGCTCCAGACGGATGAGCTTGTCCTGGGTGAGCCGCCCTGCCTCGACCGCTTCGCGGGCTCGGCTGCTGGCGGTGGCGAAAGCCTCTTCGACGTCCTTCAAGACCCGCTCGATCTCCTGGGTCAGCTGGTAGCCGTAGTAGATGCGCTTGACCTCTAGCTCGACCTGACCCACCTGGCGCTCGAGCTCTGCCGCTTCGGCTTCGATACCGAGCTCTGCTGCTTGGAGGCCGTTCTGTATCTTTCCGAAGGTGAGAAGGGGCTGATTCACCCGTAGCTCGGCCCGGAGGAAGAAGTTCAGATCGTTGAAGAGGTCGTTGACGTCGTCGTCGGAGAAGAGCGGGGCGAGCTCCTGGGGCAGACCATCGGGCACGTCGCCCACCTGAGCTCCGTTGACGACGCCGAACACCGTGGTCAGCTCACCCTGGGGAAGACGGCCGTTCCTCGCTCGCAAACGGCGCGCCTCTGCCAGCTGGACCCGGGCTCGCTGAGGCCCGAGGTCGGGGTGGGCTTCTCTGGCCTTGACCAGTGCTTTGCTCAAGGGAATCGGCTGGAGTGCTTGCGCGCGGGCGTTGAATGCCGTCCCCATCAGCAGCGTCCAAAGAAAGAGTCTGCTCGGGATTTCCATCATGCGTATCGATCTCAAGGTCTTCGTCCTCCCATTCATCCTGCTGAACGCTCCGGCCACCACCCAGGCGTCCGAGCCCGTGGCCGTCGTCCGAAGCCTCGTCAGTCTGGTCAAGTCATTCGAGGGGGCTTCGGCCTCGGATCGCAGAGTCGCGGCCGCGAAGATTCACGGACTGCTCGACATCGAGGGTCTGGCCCAACGCTCCCTCCTCGAGGTTTGGGGGAAGCTGAATGCATCGAAGCAAAGCTCCTTCGTGGCCCTTTTTCGAGAGCTTCTGGCCAAGGTCGCCTATCCCCAGTCGGCCAAGTTCTTCAAGAGTTTGGAGCTGGAATACGAAGACGCGGGAAGCCTCGGCGACAAGCACAACGTGCTGTTGAGCGTGACCCACCCGGACGAAGGCCTCATCGAAATAGAGTTCCTCATCGAGCCCAAGAGTCAAAAAGTGCATGACATCTCCATCGACGGGGTCAGCCTCGCTTTGGACATCCGGGCCCAGATGCAGAAAATCGTTGCTGAAGAGAGCTTCGAAGCCCTCGAGGTCAAGATGAAGAAGAGGATTGTGGACGCCGGATGAGGGGCGCCGCAAGAGCGCCGGCGGCAGCCCGATTCAGATCCTCTCGTGTCGCCCGGGATGGCTCACGGGTCCCGCCCGTCGATGGAAACCATCGCCTTGCGATGGGTGAGTGGGTCGAGCCCTTCAGGGGACACGCCGACGGGCTGCTCCATGGCTCGGAGAAGGGCGACGACCTCGGTCGCGGACGGAAAAAGGAGAAACGACGCGTCGCATGGGCGCGCTAGAGCCCGAAGGCGTCGAGAGCTCTTTGGGCGATGAGCTCGCCTTGCTCCTGAACGAAGTGGCCGCCCTCATGGACCTCCATCGGGTCAGGACATCCTCGGATCATGGACTTCATGAACATCATCACTTCGGGGCCAAGGATCTTGTCCTTCATGCCAATGGCCATGAAACTCGTTCCCTTCCAGTCCCGGCTCCAGAACTCGGCCGCGGTCTTGGAGACCGCAATCCCCTCGGCATCCGGCGTCTGGGCCACCAACTCCGGGAAGCGCCGCACGCCCGCTTTGAATCGCCGATCCGGAAAGGGGGCAGAATAGGCGGCGGCCTCGGCGGCCGAGAGTTCGGGCGCGTACCTCTGCATGACCGCCTCCACGGGAACGTCGGGGGACTTGGCGATGAAGGCGCGCCATTTCTCGAAGGCCTCGTTCTTGACCGGGCCGAGCATGAGGCCCGTGTTCATGATCAGCAGTCGCTTGAAGCGGTTCGGCATGGCCATGGGCAAAGTCAGACCCAAGACACCCCCCCAATCCTGACAGACGAGCGTGATGTTGTTCAGATCCAGGCGCCGGATGAGCGCCAGCATGTAGTCCCGATGGAAGTGGTAGGTGTAGGCGTCGTCCTCGACGGGCTTATCCGAGCGCCCGAAGCCAAGCCAATCCGGTGCGATGACGCGGATGCCTCGAGCGACGAAGACCGGTATCATCTTGCGATACAGGTAGCTCCATGTCGGCTGACCGTGCAGGCACAGAAAGGTCTCCTCCGCATCTCGTGGGCCTTCATCGAGGTAGTGTCCTCGAAGACCTTGGTAGCCCGGGAGATCTTCTACGTAGTGGGGTTCAAAAGGGAAGTTGGGTAGGTCGAGGAATCGTTCATCTGGGGTTCTGAGTTTTTCCATGGCTATTCTCCTTCTGCGATACGCACGACGATGCGTCCTCGCTTCGAGCTTTGGGTCATTCGATCGAACGCAATCCTGAAGTCTTCAAAGGCATGAACGGAATCGACAATAACGTCGAGGCTTCCGTCGACGACGGATTGCGCGAGCTGCTGGGCGACCTCTCCGTCTCCGTGGGGGATCCAGAGGTTCGCGGAGCGTTCACCGGAACGAGCGCCGGGAGTAAAGTCGACGCCTGCCTTTAGAGGCTCGGAAGGCATGAATCGGCCCTTTGGGCTGAGCAAGTGTTCGACGTCGTCGAAACGCATCTTGGTGCTGAGGTCGAAGATCACGTCGAACTCGAGGCCGCTCTTTCGGACGTCGGTCTTCGTGTAGTCGAGGACCTCGTGGGCGCCGAGGCCGTGGAGGAAGCTGTCCTGTCCGGGTCCAGCCACAGCCGTCACGTGGAGCTGGAGCCGTTTCGCCGCAATCTGTACGGCAAAGACACCGAGCCCTCCCGAGGCGCCGCTGATGAGTACCCGTTCTCCCTCGCGCGCGAGGGCGACGTCTCGCAGTCCGACCAGGGAGGTCTGGCCTCCCAGAGGAAGAGCGGCCGCTTCTTCAAAGCTCACTAAGGCCGGCTTGCGCGCTACGAAGGCCTCCTCGATGACCAACTGTGCCTGATGGGTCTTTTCTCCTTGGAGGAGATCGACATAGCCGAAGACCTCCGCCCCCTCCTCGAAGCTCTGTCCGGTGCTCCTCACGATGCCCGAGAACTCCAGGCCGGTCCGAGGCAGCTCGAGGCGACCATGGGATCGCAAGAGTTCATCGTAGGTTCCGTCCGCCATCTCCAGGTCGGTCGGGTTGACCGAGGCACACAGGACCTCGACCCGGACCTGACCCGGCCCCGGCGTTGGGACCGGTAGATCGTCCACCAACTGGAGCTGGCCCGAGCGAACGACGAGCCCTTTCACGGCCGCCCTCGTCTTTCATTGACCATCAATTAGGTCAACTGACCTAATTGCTGGCCTTCGTCAAGAGGCGCTCGCAAGCAGCCGTGCTAGGACCAAGACAGTCATGGCCACCACCCGTTCCGCCAAGGCCACTCGCGTCGTGGAGGCGGGGCTCGACATCCTGCGGGACGAGGGGGACCGGGCCCTGACCATGCGCGGGGTCGCGAACCGGCTGGGTATGAGCCTGAGCAACGTGCAGTACTACTTTCCGGACAAGGACAGTCTGCTCTGCGAGATGGTCGCTCATTACATGAAGGCCTGCGGCGATGAGTTCGATCGGCTCACGGATCGGATCGAGGCCAAGTCTCTTCGGGAACGACGACGAGCCTTGCTCATGGCCATGCTGGCTCACGGTCACGAGATGACGGAGATGTGCAGGATCTTCCGAGAGGTCTGGGCGATATCCGGACGCAGTGAGCGGGTCGCCGACACTCTTCGCGCCTACTACGCTCGATTCACGAAGCTTCTGACGGGGTCACTGCTAGCACCGGGTACCGATTCCGACATCCACCGACGACTTGCGCTCCTGTTGCTCCCCTACGTCGAAGGCTATTCCATCGTGGGGGACGCCGTGGGGCAGGACCAAACGGAAGCGGTTGAACTCTTGCTCCAGCTGATGGAGGGCCTCGACGAGGCCTAGCTGGGCCCAGGAAGAGTCCCGCCTCAGCTTCGTGGGTCGGTTTGGGCAAGCAGAGGGGCGAGAACGAGGACGGCCGCGATGAGGTTGGCGGCTACGCCCACGGCCAGGAGCAGGCCGATGCTCTGGATGCCCTGGTGCCGGGCAATGGCCAGTGAACCGAAGCCGGCCATCGTCGTCAGGCCCGATACGACTACTGCGCGTCCCGTACTGCCGTGGACCAAAGCCAGCCCACCTTCGCCGTCCTCCACGAATCGATGCGTCATGTGCACCCCAATGTCGATGCCGATGCCGATCATGAGGGGAAGGATGACCAAGTTGGCCAAATTGAACTGCAGTCCCGAGAGGAACATGACCCCGCAAGTCCACAGTCCTCCAAGCAAGAGCGGGCTGAGTGCGACCATCATGAGTCGAGGGCTGCGTAGGTCTAGCCACAGCAAGACGAGTACGACTAAGAGGCTGTAGAGACCGCCTTGGAGATAGCCTCGCAGCATCAGCTTGGAAGACTCCTGAGCCTGGACTGGGATGCCTGTGACCTCGGGATCGATGACCCTGAGGGCCCGGATGAATTCGGCTCGGGTATCGGGCTCCCAGATGTTCACCGTGGGCCGGATACGAAGTAGGTATCGACCGTCCTTGCCCCGATAGGCTTGGCGCAGCGCCTCGGGCAGCACCTCTTCGGTCATGGGCAGTGGGCGGATACCTGCGCGAAGAGTCTGTACTTCGTCGCCGAGGTTCCTCACCAGACGAGACTCGAAGTCGTTCAGCGCGTCCGCTTTGGCTACGTTCAGACCTTCGAGTACCGCGTCGATCCTCTGACGTGCCTCGGCGAGCGCGCTTTGCTCCGGGCGCCGTCCATCACCCCAGGTTTCCTCCTTCTCGGGCCGCAGTTTGAATCGGAGCTTCTCCAGTCGCTTCTTCAGTCGGTCGATTCGGCTCGGTCCAGCTGGAGTCCCGACCCGGAGAGGCTCGACGAGTGGGGCCAATGCTCGCGCTCGTTCGGCCCGCCGCTCTTGGTCGGGGGGAATGAGTCGGGCCATGGACTCCACTTCGGCCACCGTCGGCAATGCCTCCAACTGGGCCGAGCGAAGTCGCGCTTCGGCCAGATCTTTGGCCACCGAGACGGCGAAGGCGCTTCCCTGGCCCTCCAGCTCGACGAGCTCCAGCTCCAAGTCGACCGCCTCCACGCCCTCGGCCTGGAGGTTGAGCAGGTTGGCGTCGAAGCGAAGAAAAGGAAGCGTACTGCCTGCAGCCACGGTCACAAGGGCCGTCGCCGTGAGCAACCCTCCTCGCTGGACGTAGAGTCTCGGGATCAAAGGGAGTCGCCAAGTACGCATCGACTTCGGGCGCCGACCAGCTAGGGTCAGGAGGGCCGGCAGCACGGTGATGGAGGCGAGCAAGCAGCACAGGACGCCACTCCCTGCGATGACCCCAAGCTCGGCGATCCCCAAAAAGTCCGACAGACCGACGCTGTAGAAGGCGAGGGCGGTCGTCAGGGCGCCTGCGACGTTGCCAGGACCGCTCAGCAAGACTGCTTGCCGAACGGAGGCTTCGATCGATGGTTCTTTCGAGTCTTCGTAGCGGGCGACGACGTGGATCCCAAAGTCGATCCCGAGGCCCACCAGAATCGACGTGAAGCCGACCGAGAGCACGGTAAGGTGACCGACCAACCAGGTCGTGGTGCCAGCCGACCAGGCGATTCCGAACAGTAGGGCCACCAACGCAAGTATGGGGTTTGCGACTCGCCCAAAGGCCGACCCGAAGATAAGCGCCACCCCCAGCAACGCGAGTAGGCCGGCTCTTCGGGTGTCTCGCACCGTGGCCCTGAGTTCGGCCGCGTTGATCGCGCGCTGCCCGGTGATGCCGGCCTCCACGGTCGGAAAGCGCGCTGATTGAACGGCGAAGCTCGACTCTAGAAAGTCGATGGCTATCCGGTCTGCCCCTAGCTTTGGCGTGGCCAGGATGAAGCCCAGGCGTCCGTCCTTGGACTCCAGATATTCCGCGCTCCTTCGACCACCCCCGGGGCCGAACATTCGAGACCACAGCGCCGCATCTCCAAGTTCGCCGGCCAGCTCCGCCTCCATCCCTTCTAGCAGTCCGTTGAGGAAGCTCAGATCGACGGGCGCTTGGGCTTCGTCTTCAGAGGCGGTCTCGAACAAACCAGACACTACGTTCGAGACCAAGGCCTGGCTGGTCGCTCGGTCTACGAAGCGAAGGGTGGCTTCGAGCGAAGGTCGAGCCGTCAGGCGCTGAAGCTCTAGGCTCCGTCTCTTCAGCTCCGCCTCGAGTTCCTCATGGGCAGCTTCGTCGAAGAAGAGGAGGCTCCGCCTTCGAAGGGGCTCAGGGTCCAGCCCGCAGAAGACCTGGTCGAAGAGCTCGACCTCGGGGCGAGCAACCGCGCAGATCGCGTCCACGAAGCCTCGTCGAGCCTCCCGAGGTCCCCGAAGGACGACGATCAAGTCTCGCGTACCGGAGAAGTTGGCGCGGTAGGCCTCGAAACGCTCGTTCCAGTCTCTTCCCTCTCGGATGAGGTCGTTTCGATCGGTTCGAACCTCCAGCGAAAGGACGGCCGAGGCCACGCCGATGGCAGCGAAGAGGAGGGCGATAAGAAGAACGAGGACCGGGCTGCGAGTGGAGACGCGAGCAGTCTCCTCCAGGATGCTGTCCCGAGCGCGCTCGAAGAGGGAGGGCCGCATGGGCTTCAGTCGAGATCCTCTAGGAGCTCTTGGGCTCGGCGCTTCGCCCGCGCCTGCTCGGGCTCGTCACCGGGGAAGGCATTGAGAGGGGCGTTGAGACCTCGCCGTAGGAGTGTCGGGATTCGTTCTCGTGACTGTCCAGAGTCCAGCGCGACCCGAGCCAGCACCACCGCATTGCCTGCGAACTCGGGCGCGAGCTGCATGGCCCGAACCGCGTGCTGAAAGGCCGCCTTCTTGTCCCCTCGAAGAAAGCTAGGCGCCTTGGCTTTGTATAGGGCCAAGGCACGGTGGGCGGCCCCGTGGAACACGGTTTCATCCAGGCTAACGACTCGCATCAAACTGTCGTGAAAGCGCACCGCCGCCCCGGGACGCTCGAAGACGGAGAGAGTATTGATGAGACGACCATAGCTGACAGTGGTCCAGAACAGGACCTCGGCCGCGTCCTTCGGAAGGCTCCCGTTGGGGAGCTTGGCCAAGGTCTTGAAATCTGCCACCGGCCGGCCGGCCGCCTGCGAGAGAATGGTCAGCCCCTCCTTCACGGAGCGGCGAAGCAAAGAGGGTCTTCGCTCTTCGTCCAGGTATTGGGCGGCTAAGAAGTGTTCGGCTTGGAGCAGCGCCGCGGACAGGGCAAGGTCCGCGTCCTCGGTTTGGAGCGATCGAAGGACCCGAATGGCCGCCCGCGTCCGTTCTTCCGACAGCCTGGTCGCCATCACCGACTCCAAGGCATCGGTGTGCTGAGCGGCCAGGGAACCCAAACAGAGGATGAAGGCGACGGCGACGTTCATGGGGACCTCTCTGTGGGCTTGGCCGATCGAAGACTGAAGCGAAAGCGGGCTGTGGACCAGTCCAAGTCCCCATCCCTTCAGGGAATTCAGCGACGAACGACGGTGCTCGAAAAGTCAGCGGCAAGCTCGTCCAACCAAAAGGTGGGACCGCCTCGACCGCGACCCATGAAGCCCACGTGGCCTCCGTGTCGGGGGAAGAGACCATGGAGCCACTCCGAGTCGTGGAACTGGGCCCTTGGGATTGTCTCGCCCGGGTTGAATGGGTCGTCCTCGGCCGCCACGAATAGGGTGGGCACCCGGATCCCCTCGAGGTAGCGCCCGCAGCTCGAACGTTCATAATAGTCCCGGGCACTGGCGAAGCCGTGAAGAGCGGCCGTCCCGTGCTCGTCGAAGCTCTCGAAGTTCGTCGCTCGACGGACGGCCTCGATATCGACGCAGCCAGGATATTGGGCCTCCTTCGCTACGGCTTTCGGTATGAGGGTGCGGAGGAAGTAGCGCACGTAGGTGAGGGAAGACCGGTCCATGTGGGCCCCGCTGGCCACGAGGTCGAAGGGCGGCGAAACCACCACCGCTCCTGCGACGGCAGAAGGGACCTCATGTGTGCCCAGCCACTTGGCGATCTGGTTGCCGCCCAAGGACACCCCGAAGAGGGTCAATGGAAGCTCAGGATGTCGCTTGACGAGGCCGCGAACCACGAAGTCGAGGTCCGTGGTTTCTCCGCTGTGGTAGAGCCTCCGGGCTCGGTTCATGGGTCCGCCACAGGAGCGATGCTCCATCACGTAGACGCTGAACCCTCGGGCGTGGAGCGCTCGCGCCACGCCTCGCACGTAGGGCGAGCGGGCGCTGCCCTCCAACCCATGAAGGAGCAAGGCCATGCCCACGGGCTCGGGGCGGTCCCAGCGGTGGACGCGGAGGAAGTCGTCGTCCGACGTGTTCCAGACCTCGAGCAGGCTCGGGCTCTCCGGAACGCGCCGGCCAAAGGCGGCGCCGAGTGTCTGAAGGTGAGCGTTCCGACCCAACGGACGAAACTCAGCCTTCTCGACCAGCTCTTTGAGGGCGCGGCGAGTCCCCGGACTCATGGGGCGGCCACCGTCTCGAGGATTTCGGGTCCGAACTGCTCCAGCTTGGCGGGGCCGATGCCGGGAAGGGCGGCCAGCTCGTCCAGGGTCCGGGGACGCTCAGCGCATATTCGGATCAGCAGAGCGTCGTGGGCCACAACGTAGGGCGGTTTGCCGAGTCGCCGCGCGGTGTCGGTTCGCCAGCTTCGCAAGGCGTCGAGCAACAGCTGTTGACCGGCATCGAGCTCAGGGGGCGGGGGCGCGGAGCCGCGCCGGCGTCGCGTGCGCGATCCGGTCTTGTGCCAGGTAGGTGCCATCAACACCGGTTTCTCGCCCCGAAGCACTTCGACCCCTCGTGCACTGATGGCGATGCGAGGGAAGCTCGAACCTACGATTCGAGCCAGATCGGCCTGAAGCAGGGCGTCGATGAGCCCTTTAACGACCTTCTTGTCCAGGTGGGCGAGGATCCCGTGGGTCGACAGTCGGTCCAGTCCCACGTCGACCACGGTCTGGGCCGTGGAGCCGGTCAGTACTTCGAGGATGCGACCCTTGCCGTGCCGTCCCTTCATTCGGGCGATGCACGAAAGGGCCATCAAGACCTGCGTCTTGTCATCCCCCTCCAACTCGACCGGAGGCGGGGCCAGGCATCGGTCGCAAACGCCGCAGGCGTCTGGCCGACGAGGGTCACCGAAGTAGTCGACCAAGTAGCGCCGACGACAGGGGGCTCGGGTGACGTAGCCGATCATGGCGTCCAATCGCTGATGCTCTCGCTTGGCTCGCTCATGAAGGACGCTTTCGTCGACGGTCAGTCGCTCGGCCGTATCGCCGGTTTCGAGGTCGATGTCCCCCGCCTGGTCCAGCGCGATCAGGGCGGCCCGGGCGGCTCCGCCGATCATCCCCTCCAGGCGTCGACTCCAAGCGTCCAGCCCATCGGCCGCCCGCGGCGTGGATTTGAACGCGTCGAAAGCTGCAGCCACGGCCTCGATACTCGGGCAGGCGGCGTCCGCCCGCATCAGGACGTAGCGAAGGTCAGTCGCGTCGTAGATGAGCACACCCCGGGCTGCTTTTCCGTCTCGTCCTGCTCGCCCAACCTCCTGGTAGTATGCCTCGGGAGAAGAGGGCAGGTGATAGTGGATCACCGCCCGCACGTCGGCCCTGTCGACGCCCATACCGAACGCGGTCGTGGCGACGACGACGGGTCGCGACGCCTCCGCGAAGAAGAGCTCGACCTCGTTTCGGGCGCCGCTCGACATGCCCGCGTGGTACGCCCGGGCGTCGAGCCCGGCTTCGCCCAGGTTGGCTGCGACCTCTTCGGCGTGCTTACGGGTGGCCACGTAGACGATCCCGGCGCCGTCGAGCGAATCGAGTGCTTCTCGGACCGCCTTCAGCTTGGCTTGTCCTCCTTTGGACTCCACGACCTCCAGCTCCAAGTTGGGGCGGTCGAAGCCCGTCACTATGAAGTTGGGCCGCTCCATCCGAAGTCGGGCCGCGATGTCTTGTCTGACGAGGGGCGTCGCAGTCGCGGTAAGGGCGGCCAGTCGCTTGGGCTCCAGGTCCGCGAGTAGCGGCCCCAGCCGGTCGTAGTCGGGACGGAAGTTGTGGCCCCACTGACTGATGCAGTGGGCTTCGTCGATGGCGACCAGTTCGAGGGTGGCTGCCTGCAGTGCGTCGAGAAAGCGACGGCTCCGAAAGCGCTCTGGGGCCACGTAGAGCAGATCGAGCTCTCCCGCTCGCAGGCGGCCCAGCGTGCGTTCGCCGTCGCTGTCGGCGCTGGTCAAAGAGGCGGCGGCGACTCCCTTGGCTTCCAGACTTCGGACTTGGTCCCGGATGAGGGCGATCAGGGGAGAGACGACGAGACTAGTCCCGGGAAGGAGGACGGCCGGGAGCTGGTAGCAAAGGCTCTTGCCGGCGCCGGTCGGCATGACGGCCAGCGTTGGGCGGCCGTCGAGGATCGACTGGACCACCTCTTCCTGGCCAACGCGAAAATCATCGTGTCCGAAGACGCGCTGCAGCGCTTCCCGAGGCAAGGCTCGAAGCTAGTACGCCTCGATCGGTGCATCCACGGCAGATTTCCGAAAATCAGTGCGAGGCGCGGTCAGACCCCACTAAGCTCCACCCATGATCGATGTCATCGACTGCGGCTACACGATGCCTCGCTACGCAGCCGCCTACCTGATCGTCCGGAATGGTCGGGCCGCCTTCGTCGACAACAACACCGCCCACGCCGTGCCGCGTATGCTGGAGACCCTCCAGGCTCAGGGTCTCAACCCGGAGGACGTCGACTACTGCATCATCACCCACGTCCACTTGGACCACGCCGGTGGCAGCAGCGCGCTGATGAAAGCCTGCCCCAACGCGACCCTCGTCGCCCATCCCCGGGCGGCTCGGCACGCCATCGACCCCAGCAAGCTGGTCAGCAGCGCCTCCGAGGTGTACGGAGATGCACGCTTTCGCGAGCTCTATGGCGTCATCGAACCCATCGACGAAGAGCGGGTCCGAACCATGGAGGACGACGAGACCCTGCGCTTTGCGGACAGGACCCTTCGCTTCCTCCACACCCGAGGACACGCCAATCACCACTTCGTGATCTTGGTGGAAGAGGACGAGGTCATCTTCACCGGTGACGCTTTCGGTCTGTGCTACCCTGACCTGTGCGCGGAGGGGCTGTTCGCCTTTCCCTCCACCAGTCCGACCGACTTCGACGGCCCTCTGGCCCGGGAAGCGGTTCAGCGCATCGTCGACACCGGCGCGAAGACCGCCTATCTGACCCACTTCGGCGGCGTGACGGATCTGCATGCCGCCTCGGCCCAGCTCATCGGTCACCTGAATGTGTCCGAACGCCTCATGGAAGAGGCCTTCGCCAGCGACCTGCCCGATGACCAGCTGGAGAGCTACATCGCCCCCCTTCTTCAGGCGCACTTCGAGCAGGCGCTTTCCGGTCGAGCGGTGGCCAAGCAGCCCGAGACCTGGGCCCGCTTGAAGATGGATCTGGACCTCAACGCCCAAGGCTTGGCCTTCGTGGCGGCCAAGAAGCGTCGAAAAGCGACCACGTCCTGACCGACGCTATCGGACGTGGCTGCGTACAGCCTCGTGTAGTCGAGGCCACCAGTTCTCGTGCTGGGGCTTCATGACGACGCTCCGCAAGAGCGTCACCGTGTCCTGGTCCCAAGCAAGCTCCGGCCAATGGGGTTCGACCTCGTCTCGGCCAAGCCGAATCATGGCCAAGTGCAGGTCCTGTCCGGGTTCGGCGCGGCCCGTCTCCTCGAAGAGTCGCTGACTCTGGGCCGAAAGCTCACTGGCCTGCCGAGGGCTTCGGGCACCGAAGCACAGGATGTCCGTGGCCGGCTCCAGAAGTAGCCGAAGCTTGGCATCCTGTTGGAGGGCTTCGGCCCAGGCCAAGGCGCCTCGCCGTCCGGCAGCCAAGAGCTCACCCAGCCCTTCGTGGGGGCGAAAAGGCACCGCCCTCATGGTGGTCCAGAGCGCGGCGGCCGCCGCGCCGGGCCGTGAGCACTCCAGGGTCAGCTCGCCCAAGTGCAACTCGTCGGAGCTGAAGTAGGTGTAGGGCGAGTCATGGGCGTGAAAACGCCCGACGGTCGGGTCTTTGAAGAAGACGGCGCCGCAGCCGTAGGGCTGCAGACCATGCTTGTGGGGATCGACGACCAAGCTGTCGACCTTGGCCAAGGCCAGGAAGGGGGCTGCGTCCACCGCCGGTGGATTGCGCTCGGCGAGCAGGCGAAAGAAGCCCCCGTAGGCCGCGTCGGCATGGACCCGAATCCCTCGGGCATGGGCTCGCTGCACGACTTTGTGGACCGGGTCGACCGCGCCCAGCCCTGTGGTTCCTGGAGTGACGACGATGGTCCCGATGGGCTCGGTATCCAGTAGCTGGTCCAGCGATTCGAGGTCCATTCGACCGCTGGCGTCGCAAGGGACTGCGTGGCCCTGGATGCCGAGGACTCGACACACTCGCTCGTGGGTGTAGTGGGCGTTGCGGCCGTAGGCGACGCCGCGGGTCGGGTGGAGTTCTCGAGCGACCCAGAGGGCCTCCAGGTTGGCCATGGTCCCACCCGTCGTGAGGTGACCGAGCGCCTCCTTCGGCCAGCCAAACAGTCGCTTTAGCTCGCCGATGGCCTCCTTTTCCATCTGGGCGGTGGCGGGACCGCCATCCAGGGCATGGTTGTTGGGGTTGATCAGGCTCGTCACCGCTTGCGCGACCCACGCCGCGGGATGGGGAGGCTTCAGCATCTGACCGGCGTAGCGAGGGTGGAAGAAGGGGAAGTTGTCCTGCAGTCGCTCCGTGAGCGCGATCAGGGCACGCTGCGTGGCCTCGTCGGCCACTGGGGTCTCACGGTCGTCCCAGCGATCCTCCCAGGCCCGCAGCCGCTTCACAGCCTCGTTCAGAGCTTGTTGCCACTCGTCCATCGCGCTTCTTAGTAGCATTCACGTTCGACTCTGGGCATGACCCATGACGGTGCCGAGCCTATCGCTCTTCCTGGCCCTCGCGCTGTCCTCGACTCCCCTCGACGGACCAGGACTGATCCGACGCGCGATCGAAGCCCACGGCGTCGAGCGGCTCAGAACGGCCCGGGTCGAGTTCGTCTTCCGGGGCGAGCGCTTCGCCATGGCTCGACGGCAGGGGCGCTTCCTCTACGAGCGCCTTCGTCAGACAGTCAACGGCCGGAGGGAGCGGCTCGTGCTGGGCAACGAGGGGGCAGGCCTCTTCTTGAACGGCCGACCGGTGAACGTCCCCCCCGACCAGCTGGCCGTCCTTGGCGAGAACCTGAACTCGGTCGTGTACTTTGCGAGCCTGCCCCTCCCCTTGCTCGATGCTGCGGTCCAGGTCGAACGGAGGCCGGACCAGGCGGTCGGGGGCGTCCAGTACCAGGTCCTAAAGGTGAGGTTTCGCGAAGAAGGCGGGGGCAGCGACCACGACGACGAGTTCCGCTACTGGCTCGACCGCCAGACCGGACTCATCGCCTTCATGGCCTACAGCTACGGCCGCAATGAAGGCGGTGTTCGTTTCCGGGTTCCGATCAAGAAGCACGAGGTCGAGGGCGTCGTCTTTACCGACTGGGCCAACTTCGGGAACGAAGACGAGCGCACGCCCCTGGACGAGCTTCCTCAACTTTGGGAGGCTGGGACGCTCCCCAAGCTCTCGGAGATCGTGCTCGAACAGATCCGAATTGAACGACCGTGACAGGGTGATGGGGCCACCCTGGAGATGGACGGCCGACGCCGCCAGGAAGAGATGGCTAGGTCGTGTCGGATCGTCAGTTCAACAGCATGTCGAGGCCGGCGATGAGGACGAGGGCGGCGACGAGGAGTTTGACCGCGACTGGGGGGACCTTCAGATAGGCGCCGAGGACGGCGCCAACCATGGTGCCGGCGGCGAGGATCCCGCCAGCCAGCCAGTCCATCTTGTCCTGCAGCGTGAAGACTAGGACCGCGGGGACGGTGAAGATGGCGACCAGCAGGACCTTGATGGGGTTGGCGTTTTGAACGGGGATGCCCCGAACGCCGACCAGGATGAGGAGAAGGATCACGCCCACACCGGCCTGAATGAAGCCGCCATAGAACCCAGCGCCGAGAAGACCGAAGGCCTCCAGGGCGGGTCGCCGTTGGCCGCGGGCATCCGCGACGCGCACGAAGAGGAGAGGGAGTCCCAAGATGAGGAGCGCTCCGAAGATGGGCTCCAAGATCTCGGCGTCGATGAGCGCCGCCGCCGTCACCCCAAAGGCGGCGCCGACGCAGCTCCACAGGATGGGAGCCCAAGCCAACAACACGTGGCCCTGACGGTGAAAGGCCGCAGCAGCGGCGGTGTTCTGGAGGAGCACCCCGATACGATTCGTTCCGTTGGCTACGTCGGCCGGGAGCCCAAAGTAGATGAGCGCAGGCAGCGTCAAGAAGGACCCGCCACCAGCCAGTGTGTTGACGACCCCGGCCACCAGCCCCGCCCCGCAGACGGCGAGATAGCGAAAAACGGACTCGTCCACCCCTTGAGGCTCGATCATCCCGACGGATCGGTCCAGACCGGCAAGCTCCGAGCGGAGATTTGCCAAGCCCTTGGCGTCATTCACGCTGAGTCCTCGGCCAGCTGACGAAACCTTAGGTCAGCACCCGCCCTAGTGAGCCGTCGGGGCTTCTATCTCGCCAATCTCTTCGATTTCGAGCTCGGGGACGGCGATGTCTCCCATGAGCCCGAATGGTTCGGGTGCGCCCATGAGGACGGGGGGTGTCTCGAACCTGGTCGCCTCCTTCGATTCCACCGCTTCACTGGAGTTGGATAGACGGTGCACCCCCGCCGCGAGACTGGTCACGATGGCCGCCGCGGTTGCCCAGGTCCGGTGGCGGGCCCACTTCAGCCTCGCCCGAAGGCCGACCGGGCAGTCGGCGGTGAGTATCGTGCCATCGGCTCGGCGAAAGAGGCGGACGCAGAGTCGTCCTTCGGTGCGGTGGATCAAGTCGACGGATTCCTCCGCCGTCATGACCGCGAAGTTGTAGACGTGCTTTTGGCAGCCGCCGCAGAAGCGGCGCCGGTCGTCCCCCGCCATGTCGGCCCACTTGGCGTGGCAGGGGGTGGCGATTTGAAGCCGGTCGAGCACCGGAAGTCTCTCGGTCATGTCCCTAGCGACGGGCGAGCTCGGAAAAGGATCTGAGCATGGTCATATTTTTCATGCAGGGCAACTTCAGGGGCCCCCCTTGCGGACCGGACCGATGTGAGCGAGCGAGGGAGGCATGTTCGCTTTAGGCCTCCTGGCGGGGCTCTTCGTCGTCTTCGGATGGCGAGCTCTCGCCGCCGGCTTCTACACCGTGCGTCCCGACGAACGGGCGGTGATCACGACCTTCGGGAGAGCGCAGCGGGCCCCCGGAGGAGGCTTCGTCGAAGATCCCCACCTCAACGAAGACGAACAGCAGCGCTATCGCTACCCTCGGCTCCAGGTCATCGGTCCTGGTGGGCCCTACTTCAAGTGGCCCTGGCAGGAGGTGCACAAGGTCAAGGTCGCCACCCAGTCTGTCGATCTGACCTGGGACCCGACCAAGACCCAGCACACGGTCGAGGCGGTCACGAAGGACAACTTGACCACCGGGGTGAACGGTCAGATCCGATTCCGGGTCAGCGAACACAACCTTTACGCGTACCTGTTCGGGGTAGACAGCCCGCTCGAACACGTCATCGGCTTCTTCATCTCGGTCCTTCGAGAGCGAATCGCGAACTTCGTCGACCCCAAGGGGACGCCGCTCTCCGCGAGCTCAGTCGAAGAAGAAGGGTTAGACGAAACCGTGCCATCGCCGGCCGCCGAGCTATCGGAAGGGGTATCGATCAACGACCTTCGAAAGAACCTTCCCCTTCTCAATGAATACATGGAGCAGCAGTGCCGAGGCACCATCGGTCGCTACGGCATCGAGCTCGACGCGGCGCTGATCACCACCATCGATCCGCCTCATGAAGTGGACCGCGCTCTCTCGGCGATCAACAGTACGCGAAACCAGGTGGCGGCGGACATCAGTACCGCTCGAGCCGACGCCGAGCAGCAGATCACCATGAGCGAGCGCGCGGTCGACATCGCCGCCAACAACGCCGAGGCCGAAGTGGCTCCCCTACGAGAGCTGGCCCGGACCCTGACCGAGATTAAAGGGGAGGGCGGCTCTTCCGGGCTCAAGGCCTATCTTCGGAACATGCGGGTGCCGCTCCTGGGCCGGGCCCGTCGCATCATCCAGGCCGGTGCGCCACGGCAGGTGGGCTGATGTTCGGTCTGGTCGAGCTCGGCGCTGGTTTTCTGGTGGGCACCATCGTGCTCCCGACCCTATTCGGTGTCTCGAAGGCCCTCGGCCTCTACGCCGTCGTCCGGGAGCGAGAAGCCCAAGTCTTTACGCTCTTTGGTCGAGTGCTGGGCGTCCTCGACGAACCTGGACTTCGCTTTCCCATCCAGCGCTTCGGCCTCAAGGCGGTCCTCGTACCCTTTTTCGGCAAGAGGCAGACCGTGAACCAGTGCCTGCGTCAGCGCTACCTGAGGGAGCAGATGATCAACTCCGAGGAGGGAACGCCGATGGGTGTCGGCATCTGGTACGAGATGCAGGTCAACGCTCCCATCAAGTACCTGTTCGAGAACTCGAATCCTGAAGGCTCATTGGAGGCCAACGTGGCCAGCTCCACCATCTCCACCCTCAGCAACCTGGAGATGGAGAAGATGCTCGAGAATCGACACAGTCTCAGCCGAACCGTCCGTCAGACCGTTTCCCCTCTCTCGGAACGTTGGGGCTACCGTTTGGGCTCGGTCTACATACGAAAGGTGGCTTTCACCGATCGCCAGATGGTCGACAACATCACCGAGAAGGTCGTCAAACGACTCGTCCAGGTGACCTCGGCGATGAAGCAGGATGGAGAGAACCGGGTCGGCCTCATCAAGAGTGAGACCGCCAAGCGGGTCTCCAATAAGATGGCCGAGGCCAGCGCCCGCCGGCCCCAGGTCGTCGGCCGGGCGCTCAACGAGATCGCTCGGGTGGATGCCGAGATTCTTGACGCCGTCATCGATGTGATGGAGGCCGAGAAACTCCTCAGCTCAGAGGCGCCCATCGAGGTCGTCCCAACCGGAGCCTCGGTGCTGATCCAAAGCGGAGGCTGACGCACTCAACCGAACTCAGGGCGCTTGGGAAGGACGCGCTCGATCATCAGGCGTCGTCGTTTCGAGTTCGGCCTCGCTGGGGGCGGTGAGGTCCAGGGTGTCGCTCGCCGAGCTCCGGGTCTTCTTCAGGGACTCCGCCAGGTCGACGGGGAGTCGGGGCTCCAGGGCCTCCAAGAAGTTATCCAGGCTCTTGCGTCGTCTGCGCTGTTCCCGCAGCCAGCGTCGGGCGGTCTCACTGCTCGTAACCAGGAGCGCCGAGCCGATGGCGATCAGTGGCGCGCCGAGGGGGATGGGCAGCCAGAACAGGATGGCCCCTACGCCGAGGCACAGGATGGCCACGGTCCGAAGGACCCAACTGGGTACCCGTCTCGCCACTCTAGGACACTAACACCGAGCCCAGATCCGTCTAATCCGATTCCGTCGTAGCTCTTGGCTCTAGCGTGGGGCCTCCAGCCGGCGCCAGGCTTCCACCACCGCCTCCGGCGCCTCGAGGGGTACCCAATGGCCGACCCCAGACAAGCGCTCCACTCGTTCGGCCCTCAAGTGACTGGCCACCCAGCTCGGGACGTAAGGATCCTCGGCGCCCCACACCGCTTGCACGGGCGTGTTCAAAGCCAGAGCCCGAGCGCCCCAGGCCACGAAGCGGTCCGGATCCATCGCTCGGTAGAGAGCGAGGACATGACGCCGGACGTCGGCCCGGCCTTCCAAGGCCCGCCAGGTTGCCCGGACGTGGTCCGGGTCCAGCCGAGGGGACCGCCGCCGCATCTCCCACTCCATCATCGGTCGCGATATCAAGGCCATGGACAGCTCGCCTAGCAGAGGCGTCCGCCACAGACGGGCCCAGGCATGCCATCGGTACAGATGGGTGAACGGATAGGACATGGCCAAGATCCCGGACACGCGCTCGGGGTAGGCGCAGGCAAAGGCGTGGCCAAAGATCCCGCCCCAGTCGTGCAAGACCAAGAGGACGGGCTGCTGCACGGCCAAGGCGTCCAGGAGTCCGCGCACCCAGTCGGCGTAGCCTTGGAGCTCGTAACGAAAATCGACGGGGAGGGCCGAGCGGTGAAAGCCGGGAAGGTCGGGGGCGAAGGCCTCCCAGCCTGCAGGCAGCCTTTCCAAGAGCGGCTCCCAAAGCTGGGCGCTGTCGGGCACACCATGCAGAAGGAGAGCCGGTCGGCCCTGTCCGAGCCGGCGGAGATGGACGGTCGCGCCGTCGACTTCGGGCTTCATGCAGCCGCGGTTCCGGCCTTGCTGGGGGTCGACCGGGGGGCAGGGACCGGCGCCCTGCCAGCGCCGGCTCGAAGGAAGCGCCCGTAACCCCGGACCTGACCGAAGTCTTCCGCGAAGCGGCCCGCCCGGTAGGCCACTCGACCGTTGATCACGGTCGCTCGAACCGCCCGATCGTTCCGCTTCACCATCCGGCGCAGGCTGCCGAGCCCCTCCATGTCCGCCTCGTCGTAGGCGTAGAGCTCGTCGTTGAGGCCGTTTGGATCGATGACGGTCACGTCGGCCCGGTCACCCATGGCGAGGCGACCCGCGTCGATGTCGAACCAGTCGGCCAGCTCACCTGTCAGCCGCCACACCGCCCGCTCGATGGACATGAAGGGCTCGCCCCGCAGCTCGGCGTCGCGCACCAGCTTCAGCATCTGAAGCCCGTAGTTGTAGAAGGCCATGTTTCGAAGATGCGCGCCGGCGTCGGAGAAGGAGAGGACGGTGGCCGGCTCGGACACGATGCGCTCCAGTTCCCGTCGACGATCGTTTCCGATGACCGTCTTCCATCGCAAGGAAGGTCCATGTTCCAGCACCAGGTCGAGAAAGGCCTCCACTGGGTGCAGACCTCGGTCGTCGGCGACCTCACCGATGGACTGACCCACGACCTGAGCGTCAGGACAGTCCAAGATGCGGGTGTCGTAAAAGTCTCGGTGCCAGACCCGAGGGCTGAAACGGGTGGCGTAGTCTCGTTTGAACCACGCTCGGTAGCTCGGATCCGAGATCAGGCGGTCTCGATCGGCACGCTCCTTGAGATGAAGGGCAGCTTGCCCAGCCCCGAACTCTTCGAAGATGACCAGATCCAGCCCGTCGGAGTGGACCTCAAAGGGACAGGGAAGGGCCTGCCATCGGAAGTCGGCGTTCAAGAGGCGGTTGCAGGCGTGGGCAAGCTTGGCCACCAGCTTGTGTAGGACGCGGTTGGACTTCACGTCCATCAAGGTGATGAGGGTCGTCTTGAGAGGCCGACGCAGCAGGCCGATGGACTGGAGCAGGAAGCTGATCACGTTCACCTTGGTGACGATGTCCGGCGTGCCCTGATGGATGCGCCCCCGTCGACGAAGGATGGCGTTGAGTCGATTGTACTCTCGCTGGCGGGCGAACGTGGAGGGCAGCGGCGATGAACGGAAGCGCGCGCCGTCCAGTTTGTCCCACTTGGTGGTCATGGTGGAGAGACCGAGAAGTCCGACGTCTAGACCCTCTTCCAGAAGAGCCTCCATTTGACTGAGCTCGGCTTCGCTGGGCCGCACCCTCCGGTCGATGGATCGTTCCAGGCCCATCACGTGGGCCCGCAATTCGGAGTGACCGAGGAAGGCGGTGACGTTGGGTCCCAGGCCGTGCTGGTCGAGAAAGTCGACGTAAGCCCGGGGTGAGGACCACTGCTTGTGCTGGCGAAGCAGGGGGAGGACGAACTCCCGAGGTATGGCTTCTACCCGGGAGAACAAGTCGGTGGCATCCTCTGGCTCGCAGAGCATCGTGCTGATGGAACAGGAGCCAACGGTGACCGTCGTGACCCCGTGACGAACCGATTCGGCCAGGCTCGGTGCGGCCAGTAGCTCGGCGTCATAATGGGTATGGGTGTCGATGAAGCCGGGCATGACCCAAGCGCCGGCCGCGTCCACCACCTCGGTCCCAGGTCCCGCCTCCAACTTGGGCGCGAGCGCCGCCACCCGCCCCTCCCGAAGACCCAGGTCCAGTTGCTGGGCCGGGGCTCCGGTGCCGTCGAAGAACAGACCGTCGCGGATGACGAGGTCGAGCACTCCGACGTCGTAGCCGGGCTGGTCCCGAGCCCGCAACTTCCGAAGCTCGGGCCCCGGTTCGGCGACCTGGCCCAGGGGGGCCTTCGAGGCTAATTCGGCTTCGCTCGGCAAGGGAGACGGCAGGTGTCCGGAGGCCGAAGATTTGGACGCGACAGTCACGGGGCCAAGTGCTAACCCTCGACGCGACGTGGGGGTCGTCAGCCTGTCCTTTTTTCGCTTCCAAGGCGCCTGGCCCAGGTTTTGGGCTTTCACGCACATGCAGTTGGCCAAGGGTCCGCTGTCACGGCTGCCTGGCGTCGCCTTCAGCCGGACTTTGGGCACTGGAAGCGGTGACGGTTTCGACCCCTATCCCAACTTCAGCGTTTACGCGCTCCTCGCGGCCTGGCCCTCTTTGGACCACGCGCAAGCCGTGACCGAAGAGTCTCGGCTCTACGCGCGCTACCGGGCGATGTCGGTCGAGAACTGGACCGTGTTTCTTCAGCCTTCCCGGGCCAAAGGCCAGTGGGGAGGGACCCAGCCTTTCGAGGTGATGCCCAAGACGAAAGAGCGCAGCGCTACCACCACGCCCGGACCGGTGGCCGTTCTGACCCGCGCCACGATTCGCGCCCAGTGCATGCCCGCTTTCTGGCGAAGCGTTCCTGCTGTCAGTCGGGCCACGCGGTCTCATCCCGGCCTTCGCTTCAAGGTGGGCTTGGGGGAGCTTCCTTTCGTGCAGTTGATGACCTTCTCGCTCTGGGACGACGAAGAATCGATACGCCGCTTTGCCTACGCCCACGGCGCCCATCACGATACGCTGCGCCGTGCCCACGCGGCGGGCTGGTTTCGAGAGGATCTCTTCGCTCGATTCCGCGTCTTGGACTCCAAGGGAAGTTGGGAGGGGCTGGAGCCCTTGACCAAGCCGGCCCAGGAGCCCGCGCCCGTGCTCCGAGCCATGTCGTGACCGCCGAGCCGCCCTTGGGCGAAGTCCCGCGCACGGCCCTGTGGACGCTCTACTGCCGGGCGCATCACGCAGCCAAGGGTCGGCTCGAGGACCCCGAGGCGATCCGATGGGCTGATGCGCTGGTCCCGAACGGAGCCGAGATCTTTGGTCCCGCTCCCTCCAGCTTTGCCGTCCGCGCCCGGCTCTTCGACGAGCGAGTGACGCGGGCTTTGGACGAGGGCGTGACCCAGGTCGTGAGTCTGGGGGAAGGCCTGGAAACCCAGCGGCATCGGGTCCCAGGTCCGCGCCTATGGTGGAGCGTCGACCTGCCCGAGATGATCGAAGTCCGGGAGCGTTTGGTCTCCCCCGACTCCACCCACCGGCACTTGGCCCAGGATGCGGTCGAAGGCGACTGGCTGGACGAGATCGAGGCGGGCCCCAGCATCGTGCTAGCCCAAGGCCTCTTCATGTATGTCGAGCCCTCGCGCTTGAGGCGACTGGTGCGAAGGGTCATGGCCCGGCCGCAAACCAGCTTGCTGTTCGACGTCGTTCCCCCGTGGGTGGCGAGACTGAGTCGCCTGCGCCCGCCCATGGGCGCCGCTTTCCACATTCCACCCATGCCTTGGGGCATCAGAGCCCAGCGCCTGCCGACGACCTTGCAGGCCTGGAGCGAGCGACCGGTCTGGCTGGAGACCCAGCCCTTGCCCCTGCCCCGCGGTCCACTGCCTTGGAAACCGCACACGGTCCTCGTCCACGCCTTTTGATTGTCAAAGCTCTCCGGCCGTCGGAAGACCCGCTCGTGGACGTTCAGCCCCAGGACCGTCCAGACTTCGGAATCACGGTCGACCCGGGCGGCTACGCCTGGTGGTACCTCGATGCCCTCAGCGGTGACGGCACCGAAGGCCTGACCATCATCTCGCTGCTCGGCAGCGTGTTCTCGCCTTACTACGCCTGGTCCGGCCGGAAGGACCCTCTCGACCACTCGACGATGAACGTCGTTCTGTACAACCGCAGAGGAGGCCGGTGGGCCATGACCGAGCGGGGTCGCCAGGACGTGGAGCGGAGTGCGGACGCGCTCCGCATCGGGACCAGTCAGATTCAATGGGACGGCCAGGGCGTGGTCCTGGACGTGGACGAGTCGACCTTTCCCCTGCCGGGCCGGATCCAGGGGCGAATCCGCCTACGGCCCGACGGCGTGAACAGCCATCGGGTCGCGCTGGACGATGAGGGTCGGCACTTGTGGTGGCCCATCGCGCCTAGGGCACGGGTCGAGGTCGAACTCCAACGCCCCAGCCTGCGCTGGTCGGGGGTGGGTTATTTCGACTCCAACTGGGGGACGACGCCGCTCGAAACGCCTTTCAAGGAGTGGAACTGGTCCAGGGTTTCGACCGCCCAAGGCTCGGCCATCTTCTACGACGTAGAACGCCGAAACCGCCCACCCCTCGAGGTCGCGCTTCGTTTCGACGCCCAGAACAAAGTGGAGACAGTTGCTTCCCCAGCCAAGGCTCCGCTTGCGGGCACCCTTTGGGGCGTGCCCCGGACGACCCGGGCCGACCGGTCCGACTTGGCCAAGGTCACGCGAACTCTCGAGGATACGCCGTTCTACACACGCTCCGTGGTGGAGAGCACGCTGTTCGGCCAAACCTGTGAGTCGGTCCACGAGAGCTTGTCCTTGGACCGCTTTCGCACCCAGTGGGTGAAGCTCCTCCTGCCATTCCGGATGCCTCGTCGTCCCGGCGTCCCGCGGAGACCCCTTCCGGCTTGGGCCGGCGCCAAGGACCGGGATAGCGCCGCGTCGCCTTGAGCTGGAGCCCAGGGCGGGCTCCCCCAAGGCGCCCCGAGCTTCGTCTTGTCACCCCTCGCCCAACGGGAGAAACTTCCCGCTCGGAAAAGTCATGAGCGAGAAACTGAAAGATCTCCCCCGGGTGGAAGCCAAGCCCGGCGAGAAGGCGACCCTCAACATCGGGGACCACACCTACGAACTCCCCATCCACGCACCGACGCACGGACCCAAGGTCATCGACATCAGCAAGCTCTACAGGGACTCGGGGCACTTCACCCTCGACCCTGGCTTCCTGTCGACCGCGAGCTGTGATTCCGCCATCACCTTCATCGACGGCAACCGGGGCATCCTCCTTCACCGCGGCTACTCGATCGAAGATCTGGCGGCCACGGCCTCCTACATCGAGATGGCGCACCTGCTCCTCTACGAGAAGTTGCCCAACGCCGACGAGTTGAGGACCTTCGATCGGACCATCCGACGGCACACCATGGTGCACGAGCAGTTCAAGTCCTTCTTCTCGGGCTACCGGCGAGACGCTCACCCCATGGCATTGATGGTGGGGACGGTCGGCGCGCTGAGCGCTTTCTATCACGAGGACACCGACGTCCACGACGAGAAGGCCCGAGAGATCGCGACCCATCGCATCGTGGCCAAGATGCCGACCATCGCCGGCATGGCCTACAAGTACTCCATCGGCCAACCCTTCGTGTATCCGCGCAACGATCTCGACTATGCGGCCAACTTCCTCCACATGTGTTTCAGCGTTCCCGCCGAGCCCTATGAGGTCAGCCCCGTTCTCGCCAAGGCGATGAACCGCTTCCTGATTCTTCATGCGGACCACGAACAGAACGCGTCCACGGCCACGGTTCGCATCGCGGGCTCCTCCCAGGCTAATCCCTACGCCTGCATTGCGGCCGGTGTCGCCTGCCTTTGGGGACCGGCCCACGGTGGCGCCAACGAGGCGGCGCTCCGCATGCTCATGGAGATTGGGAGCAAGGACCGAATCACCGAGTACCTGGCTCGGGCCAAGGACAAGAACGATCCTTTCCGGCTCATGGGCTTCGGCCACCGGGTCTACAAGAACTACGACCCGCGAGCCCGAGTGCTGCGGGAGTCCTTCCACGAGGTTCTTCAGGAGCTTGGCAAGACCAAGGAGCCCATCTTCGAGCTCGCTTTGGAGCTAGAGAGGATCGCCCTCGAAGACGACTACTTCCAGGAGCGGAAGCTCTTTCCGAACGTAGACTTCTACTCGGGCATCATGCTCAACGCGATGGGCTTCCCGACCACGATGTTCCCCGCGCTCTTCGCCCTTGGCCGGACCGTGGGCTGGATCAGCCAGTGGAAAGAGATGATTAAGCGTCCCGATCAGCGCATCGACCGTCCTCGACAGCGCTACACCGGTGAGGCTGCCCGTCCCTTCCTCCCTCTGGATCAGCGGGGCTGAGTTTCGCTCGCTTCGTGGGCGCGTCGCTCGAAGTAGATGAGCGCGCCCACGAAACAGGTCGTGCACACGGCTGAGGTCAGGTAGCTGAAGCCAGCAAAGAAGCTCACCCAGCTCAGCTCCGGACTGCCAAAGGTCTTCACCCCGTATAGCGTGATGCTGCCCAGATAGCCGACGGCGTCGGTCACGTAGATCATGAAGCCGGCCGTCGCGACCGTTCCCATGGCCGCGATCAGGCGGTCGAAGAGCACGCAGCCGAAGGGCACGTAGGCCACGTAGAGTCCGAAGCCCACGCCGATCATCCACACCGTCGGCGAGACCAAGCCCGCCTGAAAACCGAAGGTCAGGAGGCCGATGAGGAGGCCGCCCAGGCCCATGATGACGTGAATGCCGAGGAGGGCCCGACGGTTGTCCTTCACCCAAGAGAACACGGCGAGGATCAGGAGCACGCCGAAGGCGATGGGAAGTTCGGACAGGGCGTAGATGGCGGGCTCTTCACCCAGGCCCAGTCCGTTCCAGAGCTCCCGTGCGAAGTTGTCCCGGAAGTCTCGATAGGCGGTGAGAAAGAAGTAGAGGAAGGTGAGCAGCAGCAGCCCCGGCATGAAGGCGATGAAGAAGCTGCGGCGCTCGGCCCCGTTCATGGGCCGCCGCCGAATGCGTGAAGCTTCGTCCTCGGGGGTTGGTGGCGGAAGGACCCGGAGCAGCGCGACGAATCCCAGCAGGAGGGGGAAAAAGACGAAGCCCACCGTCATCGGCATCGCCGCCTCGGAGATGCCTGCGTCCAGGACTGCCTTGCCGACCGACTTCACGAAGCCCGAAGCCACGATGTAGCTCGCCGAAAGGCCCGCCCCCAGAAGCTCGGTCTGGCGTCGTCCTTCTAGGAAGCCGAAGACCAAGCCCCACACCATGCCGAGGGGCAGTCCGTTGGCGAGAAGAAACAGAGCCGCCCAAGGTTTGGGGGCCAGCCAAAATCCGACCAGGGCCAGCTGGGCGAAAGCGATGGCGAGGACGATGGCCAGAGGTCGCCGTTCGGCCGGAAGCTCCGACACGACCTTGATTCCCACGAACTTCGAGCTGGCGTAGCCCAGGAGCTGAAGAACGATGAGGACGATCTTGTAGTCCACCGACCCCAAGCCGGGGAGCTCTAGCTGGCCCTCGAAGCGCGCCACCGCGAAGGGCTTCCGAAAGGCGTACATGCAGAAGTAGGTCCCGAACGCGGCGAAGATCGCGTAGGCCGCGAAAATGGGCGGCGGAGCCCGCCGGAGGATCGCCTGCACGCGCTCCCGCTAGCAGAGGCGACCTGGCTTCAGGAAGCCCAGTGTGCCAGAGCCACCTCGGAACGTTATGGACGGTACCGAGGCCAAGCGCGCACCGAGCTCGAGTGAAGCTCCACGGCCCGGACTGTTCCCCGTCCTGCTGGTGAACTTCATCGCGACCTTTGGGTTTTCGGTCGTGATTCCTTTTCTGATCTTCGTGGTCCGAGACCTGGGGGGGAACGGCGTGGCCTATGGTTTGATGGCGGCGGCCTATCCGACGGCCCAGCTCGTGGGTGCCCCCATCTTGGGGCGCTGGTCGGACAGCGTGGGGCGGCGGCCCATCCTTCTCCTCAGTCAGGCAGGGACCCTGGTGGCGTGGATCATCTTCGCTGCCGCCCTCTTCCTCCCCCGAACCGTGCTCTTCGAGTGGCGGTCGAGCTGGACGGGGAACTTCAGCGTCACGCTTCCCCTCTTGGTTTTATTTCTGGCCCGAGGCTTTGATGGGCTCACGGGCGGCAACATCGCGGTCGCTAATGCCTACGTGGCCGACGTCAGTCCGGAAGAAGAGCGGGCCGTGAACTTCGGGCGCATGGGCGTGAGCTCGAATCTCGGTTTCGTCTGCGGGCCGGGGCTCGCCGCCCTGATGGGGCTCTTTGGCGAGGGCAACTATCTGTTGCCCCTCGGGGCCTGCATCGCGATCTCGGCCCTAGCCACCGGCTTGGTGGCTTTCTTTCTTCCCGAGTCCCTTCATCCGAAGGCGCCGAAGTGCAAGGTCCAAGCCTTCGGCGCGGGGGCCAAGGACAGCGCAGGCGCTCTGGCCCGGCCGAGGATTCGGCTCCTGCTCACCACCTATTTCCTGGTCTTCCTGGGCTTCAACTTCTTCTACACCGCCTTCCCCGTTCACGCAGCCGGCGGACTGGGCTGGACCGTTACCCGGACGGGCCTCTTCTTCGTCTTGCTGAGCGCCTTGATGATCGGCGTCCAGGGACCCGGTCTGGCCTGGATCCAGCCCCATGCTTCGCCCCGAAGCCTGGTCGTCGGAGGCAGCCTCAGTCTGACCCTCACGTTCCTCCTCATACGAACCGGAGCGCCCGGACCGACCTTTGCCGCTGCCCTTTTCTTCGCCTTGGGCAACGGCTTGATGTGGCCCTCGCTGCAAGGGCTTCTGTCCTCGGAGTCCCGGCCCGAAGAGCAGGGTTCGGTGCAGGGCCTGGCCGGCAGCTTGACCAGCGCCGCCGCCATCTTCGGCCTGGTCGCCGGTGGCTTCGTATTTGAACGGATCGGAACCGAAACCTTCGGCCTTTCGGCCTTGTTCATGCTGGCGGCTGGTCTGGGGATTGCGCTGTTCGACGGCCGTTTGGCTCGACCCTCGGCGCCTGCGGCGTCGGGATGAAGATGGACTTGTCGCCCGTCGCCGTCGAGGGCTAGCTCGGGCCGTGGGCTACCGATTCGAGTCGACGTCGGTGGATGCGACCCGGCCCCTCCGAGCCGCTGTTCTTCGACCGGGCCGGAAGCTCTCCGAGGTCGGACTCCCCAAAGACGAAGATCCCAGAGCCCTTCACGTCGTGGCCCGGGACGAGGGCGGCCTCGTGGTCGCGACGGGCTCGGTCCACCCCGAGGATCGAAGCGACGGGCCTCGGCCCGGTTTTCGCGTTCGCGGCATGGCGAGTGATCCGGCCCATCGGGGTCGAGGGCTGGGCAAGGAGGTCTTGAAGCGACTCGTCGACCATGCCTGGTCCGAGGGCGCCCAGGAGGTTTGGTGCAACGCTCGTACTGGCGCGCTCAGCCTCTACGAGCGAGCGGGCTTTCGGGCGGTGTCGGGCGTCTTCGAGATAGAAGACATCGGCCCTCACGTGATCATGGTGCGCCCGTGAGCGGCGAATCGCCTCATCCTGGGCCTGCGGCTCATCACTCGAAGCGCTGGGCCGACCGGTGGGTCATGAAGATCAGTATCGAAGGTTCCACGTGGTGGCCGACGGCGTTCGCATCCTCAACGCTGCCTTCAGCTACGAAGAGTCAGTAAGTGAATTCGCAAGCTACAAAGGCTGGGTGGCCTTCTACGCCAAGCAGGATGCAGGGGCCAAAGCGCTGCGCATCGCCTGAGGAGCAGACTCAGAACTGATAGCTGGCCCCGATCCCGAAGCTGAGGGTGTTGAGGACCAGCGTACCCCGGACCGGGCCTGATACCTCGGCCTGGACGCCGAAGCCGGCCGGGAGGCGCGCCTGTACCTGGGCCGACAGGTCGGTGAAGCTTACCCCGTTTCCGAGCCCGATCGAGATGCCCCCCGCTTGTTCGCTCAGATCCGCGAAACTCTCCGAACCTCGGACGGCGCCGATGAGCCACAGCCGCCGAAGGATCGGAGCCTTGCCCTGAACGCCCAGCTGAAGCTCATAGTTGAAGGCGTTGCTGAAGTCGGTCTCGTCGGAGAGAGCGAAACGGCTGGGCTCGGCAGTCCCCGTCCGCAGCCAGAACGCGGCAAACGCGCGTCCATATAGCCGAAAGGGAAGATCGTTCAGCTCGACGGCTTGGGCGAAGGTGAGCCCAAACTCCACGTCGAACTCTTCGTCGCCGGTAGGAAGCTGGTCGATGGCGAGGTTGAGGTTGAAGTTTTCGTCATTGTCGGGGAGTCCGGTCTCGGGACGGGCGTCTCCGGTGGGAAGACCAAACTTCACCGAGCCCAGGATGTTTATGGGCCCCTGCAGTAGTGTTGTGAAGGCGCCGATGCGCAGGTCCCCCAGTCCTGAGGCGGCGCCTCCGAAGCCCGCTCCCTGATTCGTTATGGCGTTCCGGCGGAAGAGCTCCCCCTCCAGGGTCAGCATCAGCCATCGATCGATCAGCCCCAGCTCGCCGTAGAGCTGCACCGTGGCGACGTCTATGTCCGCCGTTTCGATGGTCCGGCCCCCGGTGCCGAGCAAGGATTCGGCGGATTGAAAGCGGCCACCGAGCTGGATGTAGCCCTCGAGCGGGCCCCGGACCTCGATTTGGGCCTGTGCCGGGGTCGAGAGCAGGAGCCCGAAGAGGGCCAGCGTCAAAGCCCTCACGGCGCCACGAGCTCCGCGGCATGCATGTCGGCTGAGAAGGGCTCACAGTAGATCCACGCGAATCTGCGGTTGGCGGCCTCGGCGGGAACCTCTATCTCGAGGGCACCGCTCAGAGCGTCTAGGCGACCGATCCGAATGTCGTCGGCTTGGATGCCCGCCCGCCCGATCCGCGTACGGTCCGAAAAGAGAAGGGTGGGGCCGGGAAGGTTGAAGGCCCGGAAGTCTTCGCTCGTTCGAAGGACGGTCCGGCCGTCGGGCAGGCGGACCAGCTCCGCGCTCCCGCTCGCGCGGTACCCTCGGTCTTCCCAGTCTCCTTGGCCCAGCACGACCTCGGTCTGTTGGCCGCCCGCGTCCACGATCCCCGTATCGCTGATGCCCATATCGCTAGAGCCAAGATCCGGGTCCGATCCGCCGAGATCGTTCGGGCCGAAGTCCTCGGCCCCGGCGTCTCGAATGCCCAGATCGAGAGTGCCCGCGGTTGGAGGCGGGTCGTTGCCATCGTCCACATCGAATTGTTCGAATTGTGCATCGCAGCCAACGACGCCGAGCGTCGCCAGAATCCACCATCGCATGCCGGCCTCTACGCAGCCCGGCAGGGGAGGTTACAGGGGCCCGCATTGCCTTTCTGGACCCGGATTGGAACCCTGGCTGACGGACCTCGACCGTGGATGGACGCGACGCATTTCTGAAGGGCCTCAGCCAGGGCGCCGTCCTGCTCGATCTCTCCAGCCGAAGCGTTTCGGACTGGGTCCGGGCCTTGGTGGAAGCCAGTCCTGGTCTGGGGTCCTCGGCCAAGCTCCGAAGCCGAGCCCACAAGCGAGTTCTACAGCGAGAGTCCGAGGCATCGACCGCCATCGGCCGGGGGCTCGCCGTTCCCCACGCCCTAGTGCCAGATCTGGATCAGCCGGTGGTGGCCCTGGCCCGACTGGCCACGCCGGTGAATCTTGGTGCGCCCGACGGCAGGCCGGTCCACTTCGTCGTTCTCCTCCTGAGCCCGGAGAAGAGCTCCGAAATGCACCTCGAGCTTCTCGTGGCTGCGGCTCGTCTCTTCTCCGACGACGACGTCGTCGCAGACCTGACCTTCGCCCAGTCCCCGAAGGAAGCCTTGACCAGCGTCGAAGGCTTCTTCGACGTCGACGCAGAACCGCCCCCCACGCGAACCGACACCGGACGCTTCGCCGCCGACGGGCTTCTCCCCAGCGGTAGGTTCGCCGGCGGCTTGTTGGGCGATCTTCGTCGGCGACGCCCCCACTATCTGAGCGACTTCCTCGACGGCCTTCACCCCAAGGCTCTGGCCGCGACCCTCTTTCTCTACTTTGCTTGCATCGCGCCCACCGTCGCCTTCGGCGGCCTGATGCACCAGCTCACCCAAGGCAGCATCGGCGTCACGGAGATGATCGTCTCCACCGCCATCGGAGGCGTGGTCTACGCCCTCTCTTGTGGTCAACCCCTGACCATCATCGGCGGGACGGGACCGCTGCTCGTCTTCACGGGGGTCATCTATGAGCTGTGCGTCAGCTTTAATCTCCCGTTCCTGCCCTTCTTTTCCTGGGTTGGCTTCTGGACTTCGGGCTTCTGTCTGGCCATCGCGCTCTTCGACGGCAGCGTCTTCATTCGCTTCTGCACTCGGTTCACGGACGAGATATTCGCCCTTCTCATTTCGGCCATCTTCGTTAGTGAAGCGCTACGGGAGATGTGGCGGGTCTTCGAGAATCCCGAGGTCACGCCCTACACTGCCCTCGTCGCCTTGGTGTTGGCCATCGGGACCTTCTATCTGGCGACGAGTCTCAAAGACTTCCGACGCTCCGTCTACCTTCGGCCTCAGATACGAGAGTTCCTGGCCGACTTCGGCTCCATCATCGCCATTTCGGTCATGATCGGGGTGGCGGTTCTCTTTCACCGCAGCGATCTCCCGGTGCTCTACGTACCCGACCAGTTGGGTACGAGCTCGGGTCGCCCTTGGCTCGTTCAGCTCGGCGCTCTGCCGGTGGCGGCCATGATAGGCGCCTCGATCCCGGCCCTGCTGGGGACGGTCCTCATGTACCTGGACCAGAACATCACCACGCGCCTCGTGAACCAGGCGGACAACAAGCTGCGGAAGGGCGCCGCCTACCATCAAGATTTCGTCGTCATCAGTCTACTCATCACCTTCAACTCCTTCTTTGGGCTGCCGTGGCTGGTCGCGGCGACTGTCCGTTCTTTGAACCACCTGCGCGCCTTGGCGACCTACGAAGTCTCGGTCAGTCGCGGACAGGTGCACGAGCACATCGTGCACGTGCGAGAAACACGTCTGACGGGCCTGGGCATTCACATGCTCATCGGAGCCTCGGTGTTCGTGCTCCCCTGGCTGAAAGGCCAAGGCATCGAGGTTCCCATGTCGGTTTTGTTCGGTCTCTTCTTGTTCATGGGGATCAGCTCCTTGAGCGGCAACCAGTTCTGGGAGCGTCTGAAACTGTGGGCAAAAGAGCCTGCCTCCTACCCTCAGACCCACTACGTGCGGCGGGTACCTGGGCGCCACGTTCACTCCTACACCGCGGTTCAGCTCGCCTGCCTCGGCGTCTTGTGGCTGGTCAAAGTGAGCACCTGGGCTCTGTTCTTTCCCCTCGTCATCGCGGTGATGGTGCCCATTCGACTTCTGCTCTCTCGCTACTACCCACCGGAAGTCCTCGACATGCTCGACTCGGAGGAGGATCCGGAAGAGGAGATGTTGCGCGAAGCGGGCGCATGACTCAGGCTCTTGGCGTGTCTTCGCCCTGGAAGAAGTGCTCCACCTGCAAAAGCCCCATCGACCTCGGCAAGCTCTATTTCGAGTGCAGCGTGAGCACCTGCAATCGAAGAGGAACCGGCTATGTCTTCTGCAGCGTCAACTGTTGGGACGCCCACGTCCCCATGATGCGCCACAAAGAGGCCTACGCTCTGGAGAAAACGGCGCCAATGACGAACGAGCCGGCGCCCGCTCCGCGGCCCCGTGAGCGCCGGATTGTGCAGTCCGCAGCTCCCGCCCCGGCGCCAGACCTAGAATTCGACCCTCGGCCGAGCGACGAGGTGTTGGTCGTCGCCTCGAAGGTGAAGGCCTACATCCGAGCGCGCAGTGGTCTCAACGTCTCGGCTGGCGTGATGGACGTTCTGTCTGAGCACATTCGTCGAATCTGCGACGCGTCCATTCGAGAAAGCCGTCGCAATGAGCGCAAGACGGTCATGGACCGGGACGTCCCTCGTCCCGGAAGCTAGTTTCCGGCACACGAGCCCCAAGCCATCTCTGGTTCGAAGCGCAGGCGGAGCAGGCTGGCGTCGTCCCGGGTGGGCGCGTCGCCTCGAAAAGCGCCAACCGCCGAGATGACCTGGCTCAACTCGCCTTCGCACTCGAGCAGACTCTGCTGGATTCGGCCCCAGCCGAACTGCTCGCCCGCTTCGTTCTCGGTCTCCATCAAACCGTCGGTCTGGATGTAGAGGAGGTCTTGCCGACGGAGGGAGATGCTGGGCGGCGGTTCGCGGAGGATCGGAGGCGGCATGACCCCGAGTGGAGGATGGGTCGAGGGCAAGGCGGTCACCTCACCGTCCGACAAGTGAAGCAGGCTGGGCATGCCTGCGTTCACCCAATAGGCCCGGCCTCGTTCGAGGTCGACGTCCACCGTCGCCAGGGCCAAGAATTTGTAGCTCGGGACGACGCTTCGCAATCGACCGTGGGCCGCATCCAGGAAGGCCGTCATGGTGTCGCCGCGCCTGCACCCCTGCTCGAACTCCATGGCGACGGGCAGAGCGCCGATGGCGGCCTCGATGCCGTGGCCCGCAAAATCGCCGACCAGTATCCGAAAGGCCCGAGGTCCAAGAGGGGCGGCCATGACCAGGTCCCCGTTGAAGGACTCCATGGCCGTCGAACGGAGCTGGAGGGCGGGATGGCCGAGAAGAGGACTGCTCAGCAGGTTGTCCATGAGCTTGGCCGCCATCTGCTGCTGCGCACGATCCTCTTCCGCGAGCTGTTCCAGGGTCCGGGCATGGGTCTGGGCCGCATCGAAGAGCTCCCTGCTCCGGGCGAAGGAGCGAATGCGGGCCCGAAGGAGCGTCCGGGACAGAGGCTTGCTGACGAAATCGTCGGCGCCCGCTTCCAAACCCCGAACGAAGCTCTCTTCGTCCTCCAGCGCCGTAACCATCAGGATCTGAAGCAAACGGTCGGACTGAGCTTTCTTGCGAAGGGCGCGAGCTGTTTCGAACCCATCTAGCACCGGCATCATCGCGTCGAGAAGGACGATGTCGGGAGGCGCTTCGTCGAAGGCCTTCAGGGCCTCCTCTCCGTTGGAGGCCTCCTCGACCTGAAGTCCGATGTCCAACAGCCACCGGACGAGAAGAAAGCGCTGAGCACGGTCGTCGTCGACGACCAGGACACGGCTCATGCTGCGGGCTCGATCAGAAAGACTTGATCGAAGCGCGCAATGTCGAAGATGGCGCGGACGTCTTCGTTTGGTCCCACGATCCGAATGCCGGCGATGCGATCTCGAAGCATGAGAAGCATGCCCAAGGCTGAACTATCGATGAAGCTGGTGTGGCTCATGTCCACGACGTAGCTCGACGCGGGGTCGAGTTCGTCGACCAAGGCTCGCCAGTCCCGATGGCTCTTGAAATCGAAGCGGCCCTGGATCTCGATTCGTTCCTCGCCGCCCCGCTCCCCCTGGTATCGATGAAATGTGGCCATGTTTCCTTGGTCTGCTCTATTCGGTCCACGGAGTCTTCTTAGGAGCCCCTCGGCTCAATCCGAGTCGAGATCTATGGGTTGCCCTATTTCGCCGCGGGACCGGCTTCGAGCTTCAGCCCAGGCTCAAGGCAGACGGATGCCGTAGCCCGAGCCCGTATCGGGACCGGCCGAGGCGCCGAACTCGCCGCCGATGAACAGCGTGTCGCCCGTGGCGTGGACTGTTCCGCCCACCCGGCCGGTCGGGGCATCCGCTTCGCCGACAAAGAGGCCGCTCGGGACGAGGGCACCTTCCTGGAGTCGGAACAGGCGAACCTCTCCGCTGAAGGCGACTTCGGACGCCTGGCCGAGAGGGACACCGACCACCAGGCGTGTATCCACGACGGCTACAGCGTGTCCGAACTCACCCCCAGGCGTCTCACCACTGACCACGAGGGGGGACAGCGTGCCGGCCAGCTGGGTGGCGGCCAGCGTGTCTCGTTGTTCGGGCGGGACCCGGGGCCCGTCAGGGGGCAGCGTGAAGACCTGCACCTGACCTCGGGTCTCTCCATCGATGTTGGCGAAGGGGGCGCCGACCGCGAGGCGGTCGCTGAGACCGCCGCCCAGGGGGCCGGCGCTGACCGCTCGACCGAACTGAGCGTTGGCGCTTCCGGAGCGGATGATGCTTCGGGACGGCGAGGCCGGACAGCCAAAGCCGCCCCAACCATGAAGGACTTCGACCGTACCCTCATTGCCCACCACGCGGTCGTCGAAAGGTGCGCCGGCCGCCACGTCAGCGCAGAGATCGCCGTCCAGTCGACCCATGCTGAGCCCAAAGCCCAAGCCGTCGTTGCCTCGTCGACCGAGGACGACGACGTCGGACTCGCACACGACGACGATTCGGTTGGAGGCGTTTCTGCCGCGAATGACCGCGTAGCCGCCAGCGTTGCCGCCGTCGGGTGCGTCCCAGTCCGAAGAGCCGATGGCGAGATCGTCGTAGCCGTCGCCGTCGACGTCGCCCCCGCCAGCCAGGCTCCGAATGCCCTGGGTCTGGGGACCGAAGAGGATGAAAGCGGGATCCGCGTCTGGAAGTCCGACGTCCACCCCTCGCCAAACGAAGACGGCGCCCCGGTTGAAGCGGCTGCCTTCGCAGGGCGCCCCCGATACTTGGTAGGCTCCTTGCCCGCTCAGGTCGTCGGGAACGTCGCCGAAGCGAGCCACGACAGCAAAGTCTTGGCGGCCGTCGCCGTCGAAGTCGCCGGCCGGGGCCGCGTCCCACCCCAGCTGGTCGAAGCCTCGATGTCCGGCAAAGCTCTCCAGCTGAAGCGCAGGCTGAGTTTCTATTCCGTCCGCCGTGCCCAGATAGAGGGCGGCGGCACCGGCCTGCCGACCCAGTTGGTCCACCGGTCCCATCGGAGCGCCGACCACGACGTCGGGAAAGCCGTCGCCGTTTACGTCGCCGACCACCGCGCCACCGAAGCCGAAGCGCCCGCCCGCGGCTTGGGCCGGGAGTTCTGGCTTCTGGGGCTCCGAGCCTTCTCTGGACAAGAACAGCATGGGTGCGCCGACGTCGAGGCCGGCTTCGTCGTCGCCGGCCGCGAAGACTACCACTTCGTCCTTCTGGTCCGCGTCACGGTCGGCGAGGAGGGCTACGCTGCCGCCCAGGTTCAGGTTGGCTTCTTCGCCCGCCAGCAGCTCTTGGGGCTCGGTTTCGGGAACGAGCCCGATGCCTCGACCTCGGTATACGCGAACGCTGCCAGAGTTGCCTGGGGTGCCGGGCTCCTCGACGAACAGAGATGCGACCAGTACGTCCGGTTCGCCGTCGCCGGTTCGGTCACCGATGGCGACACGCCAGCCGAACTGGTCACCGCTGTCGGCGCCTACGATGGACCAGTCGGCTTCGTTGGCGTTCTCGAAACTGCTCGCCGTCTCACGGCCCGGTCGTCCGAGGAACAGTCGCACGGCGCCATGGTTGTCGCCGTTGCCGCTGTCGAAGCGGGGTTGAGCGACCAGGATGTCGTCGAGGCGGTCCTTGTTGACGTCGCCCACCGCAAGCGCGGTCCCGAATCGACTATCCCTGTCTTCCGCGTCTTCTGGGCGCCATATTCGGCTCGGTCGAAGGGCTAAGCCGTCACCGAGCGCGCCAAGATGGACCGAGAGCATGCCGTCGTTGAAGCTCCCGGGCCGACCATGGCGCCACGTCCCAATCGCCAGGTCGCAGACGCCGTCCCCGTCGAAGTCTCCCGTCCCCAAGGCCTCACCGAAGCGCATCCCACTCACGCCGATCCAGTCGCCGGCACCGTCGGGCACGTCGCCGTAGAGCGACCTTTGAGGCGTCACGTCGAAGGCACCGCCTCGGTTCTCGAAGATGGCGACCTCGCCCTGGGTGAAGGCGATGCCGCTTCGGCTCCGGTCTTCCGCGTCCCGCGCGCCCACGGCCAGGTCGATGTCGCCGTCGCCGTCGAAGTCGCAGGTGCTGAGGCTGAATCCGAAACGGTCGAAGGAGAAGCGCCCGGCCAGCCTCGTGATGGGCTCGACCTCGAAGGCCTGGCCCGGGAGACCAGCATAAATGGAGACGCCGCCCGCGTCGGTGCCGCCGGCGCCGTCCTGGTTGGGGGCACCAACCAAGAGGTCGGGCTGACCGTCTCCGGTCACGTCGGCTACGTCGAAGGCCCGACCGAACTCGTCGCTACGCCCGCTTCCGAGCCAGCTTTGCGCCGGCGTCGACTCCACGCCGTTTGGCGTTCCCCGGAAGAAGTGGACGGCGCCCTGATTGTAGTAGGCGCCGTCGTGTTCCGGGACGCCGACCAGGAGGTCGTCCCAACCATCGCCATCCAGGTCACCCGGGGCGAAGACGCCGGCCGCCAGCAGACCGTCGCCGCTGGGGCGAGGTTCGTGGCTCAGGGGGTCGACCACCACCACCGTGATTTCAGCGCTGTCGCCGGTGAAGCGGTCTCGCACCTGAACCAGGCCCGAGCCGGACTGCAGTCCTTGGAGCCGGTCCCCGGCTTCGATCTCCACGAAATCTGGGGCGCTCTCGAAATCGAAAAAGCTGGAGCCCCCTTCGAAACGAAGGGGCGCACTCCCGTCGACCGGGAGGACGACGGTGTCGAAGACAGCGGCGAATCGGGCTTGGCGGTCCAGGCGAATCTCGGCCTCGGCTCGGCGGCCCGTGCCTTCGTCCAGAACGACGATGACGTCCAGTCCCGGCGCCTCGCCGGCTTGATAGGCCCCGGCCGGGCTGACCGCTCCCCCGCTCTCGGACTTGGCCATCTCGAAGGTGAAGGGTCCCGCGCCGCCCGCCACCTCGAAGGTCCAAGCGGTGCCGGGCCGCGTCGACACCGAGTTGGGCACGAGCTGCAGCGCGGGCACCGTCTCGACGCTGGCTTCGGCTCGTCCCACACAGCCTTCGTCCATCACCTCAACCCGGTCGATGGGCCCAGCTTCTCCCCCCGCTAGGTAGGCGCCGGTCAAAGCGCTCAGCAGGCCACCCTGCTCGGGGGTCAGGAGCACGAAGCGATAGGCGCCGGTCCCGCCCTGAGCTACGAAGGTCGTCCGGCCGAACGGCTCGACCGCGGGGTTGAGGGGTCCGAGGGTCAAGGCGGGGGTACAGTCGGGAAGCCCAGATGGACCTCCCACGTCGGGTAGAGGCACCACGCCGGCGTCGGGACGCGGGTTACTCTGGGGGCGTCTGGTTCCTTCCTCTCCGCACGCGATCAGCGTGAGGCCCAGGAGCACAGCGTAGCCGCAACGCATCTTTCGTTCAGAGCACGGGCGTGATGTTTTTCACTAGACCGGGGGATCCCTGCTTTGCACGCCTGACCCCAGGAGCTACAGGTTTACGACGGTGGGCCGTCAACTCACATCCATGGCGCTTCTGCTGGGAGCGTGCGGTGCCGAGGTCGAAGTCGCCGATGAGGAGCGCCTCGATCGTAGCCCTCTTGCCATGGGGGCGACGGTCGTCTCCGCGGACGCCGATCAGGGTCGATTCTTGGACGACGCTCAGATCTTGGTGGCCACGTCCTCGGGCTACGGCGTCTGGTCGGCCGAAGACGGCATGGGACCCGCGTGGGTGGGACCCTCGGGAATGCGGGAGGTTGCGAGTTCGGCCGGCACCCTGTGGTTGGCCAGCGCAGCGGGTTTGCACGTGCTTCGAGAGGGCGTCTTCGTGCCCAGCCCAGTGGACGATGCTCTGGACGGTGAGGCCCTGGGTCTAGAACTCTCGGTCGATGGTCTTTGGATCGGCGCCTCCGACGGGCTGCACTGGTACCGCGGCGAGCGACTCATCTCCCCGAGCAACGCGATTCTGGCTGGGGCTCGCGGTCCGCTCGCCTACGGCCTGATGCCCGATGCCACCCCCGGCGTCTGGTTTCTCTCGGGAGGCGAGATCTACGGCGTCCGCGCCGAAGGCGAGGGGCTGGAGCTCTTCAGTCTTCCCGTTTCCAGCGCTACCGATCTGGCCGCGGATGGGGCCGGGACCCTGTGGTGGCTCGATGGGGAGGGGGCGCTTCAAGCCCGGGCCCCTGATGGATTCAGCTGGGCTGCGGATCTGGCGTCCGACCCCTTCCGGATCCTCGCCAGTCCCGCCGCCCCGGGCGTGTGGGTCGAGACATCGAACGGTCTCTTTCGTGTGGATGCCGAATCCGTTCGGCCGGTGGAAGGTATGGGCGTCGATTCTCGCCTAGTCGACGTTCAGGGGACGCAGATCTTGATTGCCGACGAACGTGGACTGCTGCGGTTCGGTGAAGGCGAGACTGGTCCGGCGCCGGACCCCGACCCGGAGCCCGAGATTCCGACCTGGACCGCCGACGTCCAGCCGTTGGCGGCCGAGTCCTGCTTCCTTTGCCACGGTCCTGGGGCCAGCGCCCGCGACCTGAGCACACTGGAGTCCTGGTCCTCTCAGTGGACCGACATCGAAGAAAACGTGCGGTTGGCGAGAATGCCGCTACCGCCTCTAAGCCCGCTCGGGCCGGAGCAGCTTCAGCTGCTCCAAGCTTGGGCCGATGCGGGCTTCCCGGAGTGAACCCATGCGACTGACGTTCATCGCTGCTCTGCCGCTCGCCCTTGCCGTCCCTTCGACGAGCACGGCCCAGCCCCAGTCGGGTCCGGATGCGGTCTGCCGAGCCCCCGACCCGGAGCTCGAGCCTTCGCGTCGCCTGCGGGCCCTCAGCCTCGACCTCACGGGCGTCACTCCGGGGGAGGCCGACTATCAGCGTCTGGCCGACGGCGAATCCCTGGAGAGCCTGGTCGACGAGATGCTGGCCAGCCAGGATTTCATCCAGCGGGTCGTTCGGAGTCACCGAGCCCTGCTGCTGAACAACGTCGACAACGTGGGGCTGACGAACTTCCGCACCAGCTTCACCCGCGACCGGGCCACCGAGATCTATTGGCGACGGGGCGCGGCCCAAACCTATCGGGGCCAGCAGGTCCGCTGCTTGGACGAGCCGGCTCGATTCGGGCCCGAGGGTGAGATCCTCACGACCACCGAAGCCGAGGCTCGGAGAGAGGGATGGGTCATGGTGTCGCCCTACTGGGATCCTCAGAGCTCCATCAAGGTATGTGCCTTCGATGCGCAAACGGCGGAGGTGTCACCGCGTGGCAATGCGTGTGGCAGCTCGGACGGTCTTCGGGACGCGGGCTGCGGCTGCGGCGAGAACCTGAATCGTTGCCGCTACGGCAGCAACATCATCATCAATCGTTCCTTCGCAGAGGACGTGAATCGCCGAGTGGCAGCCGTGATCGAGCAGGGCCTTCCATACAGCGCGCTCTTCACCAGTCGGACCGCTTTCGTGAACGGACCCATCCTTCACTTCTACCGCCATCAAGCTGGGCTCTCGGCGGGTGTCTCCCTGCTGCCCTTGTCGGTCGATCTGGAGCGGATGCCGGACATTCCCTTCACCGAGGCCGACACCTGGGTCGAGGTGAATCTGCCGGAGCACCACGCGGGGGTCCTCACCAGTCCCGCTTTTCTGCTCCGTTTTCAGACCAATCGAGCCCGAGCCAGTCGTTTCTACGACACCTTCTTGTGCCAGCCTTTCTCGGCGCCCGACGGTGGACTCCCGGTCGTCGATCCTGACGTTCTCCCCGAACCGGACCTTCAGAAGAGGGATGGATGCGCCTACTGTCATGCTCTTCTCGAGCCCGCTGCTTCCCACTGGGGCCGTTGGACGGAACAAGGGGCCGGCTTCCTGGATCCGGAAGCTTTCCCCAGCTACCGAGAGGAGTGTCGCGAATGCGGGCTGACGGGTAGGGGCTGCAGCCGAACTTGCCGAAGCTTCTACGTCGATCGCGCCACGCTGCCGGCCGAAGAGCCCTTCCTTGGCTACCTCGACGTGTTCATGTTCCTCAGGGACCAGCACCTCGGGAACGTGGATCTTGGACCGGAGCACCTGGTCGAGAGCAGCATCGTGGATGACCGCTTTCCGATATGCACCGCCCGGCGACTGATGGAGTCTTTGTTCGGTCGAAGCTTGTTTCCGGAGGAGAACGAACGGATCGACGACCTGACCCTAGACTTCGTTGCCTCCGATCTCGACTACAAAGCCCTGGTGAAGGCCGTCGTGCTCAGCGACGTTTACGGGAGGCTCCACTGATGAAGCGTCGAATTCTCACATGGGTGACAGCTTTCGCCTTTGCCTGCAGCGCCGAGACTCTGCCGCCGGAAGAGGAAGGGTCGACGGTCGAGGCCACGAGCGAAACGGTCGAGGTCAGCGATGAGGTCGACGTCCCGGCCCTTCCCCCGGACGAACCCGAAGCGGAGCTGATTCGCGACCGCCGCCGAATGGACGTCGACCAGCTCGACGCCTCGCTTCGCCGCTTTTCGGGGGGCATCGGCTGGATGGTCGGGAACCGAAACCGCCTGGAAGAACTGGCCCCGACGCTTGGGCGTCCGGACTACATCCAAATCGTCGATGAGGACCTTTCGCCGTCGGCTATGTTCCAGAAGTTCCTCGACGATGCGGCCCGCTCGGTATGCGCTGAGCTGATGGTCGTCGATCCCCAACGAGAGCCCGAAGCTCGGACCTTCTTTCTGGAAGCCGAGCCCACCGACGATCCGATCTCGGCCCCCGAGGTGACGCAGGCCAACCTCCGGCGCCTGCTTCTCCGTGCGCATGGTGCGAGAGCCAGCGAGGCCGAGCTCGAGCCTTGGAGCTTCTTGATGCAGTCCGTGATGCAGGTGGGCGGCGACAGCATCGAGGCCTGGAAGGCGACCTGCGTCGGGCTTCTCACTCACCCCGAATTCTTCACCTACTGAGGGTCCCAGAGATGAACAGACGAAGCTTTCTACGGAACGGACTGTGCTTGGGAGGGGCCGCCTTGGGTCTTTCGCCCTCTCGGTGGGCCCAGGCCCTGGAGCCCGGAGACCCCGACCTCTACTACGTCTTTGCCTACTTCTCGGGCGGCTGGGACATCCTCCTCTCCCTCGACCCGAAGGACCCGACGCGATTCGGGCCAGAGAACATAGCCAACACTCTGGTTCAGCCGGCCTATGAGCTTCTCGAGAGCTCGGACGGACAGCTCATCGACGTGGGAGGCCGCATCTTCGGTCCTCACATCGGTGGCTTGGCGCTTCACGCCGACAAACTGGCCGTTCTCAACGGCATGTCGATGGAGACGCTGACCCACGAAGCCGGAAGACGGCGCTTCCTGACCGGGAAGGCGCCCGCCGGTCTGCAGGCCCGTGGTTCGTCGGCATCGACCTGGCTCGCGGCCCACTACGGTAACCGGACCCCGATTCCGAACCTCTCGGTTCGGGTCGAGTCCTACAACGTCGACAATCCGGCGTACGCGACGGCGCTTCGGGCCAACGAGGTACCGGACCTCATGGAGGCTCTACAGCCCAACGAGCCGCTCCTTCCCGAGTCGCATCGAGTCCAACTTGACGCCCTCATGCGTCAGACCGCGGCCTGTCCGGGACCCATGGCCTCTCCGACGTGGCAGAGGGCCGAGGAGGGCCGGCTCAAGGCCCGAGAGATGGCGTTCTCTGGCTTGGATGAGTTGTTCAACTTCCGCGCGAACACACCGCAGATGCAGGCGGTTCGGGACCACTACGGCATTCCGAACAACAATGCAGGGCTCCGAAGCTCCCAAGCCCAGGCGGCCATGGCGGCCGCCGCGATCAAGGGGGGCGTGAGCCGCTGCGTGACTTTTCAAGCCACGTCGGGCCTCGACACCCACTTCCAAGAGTGGGCAAGCGACCAAGGACCACGACAGGAGGCAGGCTTCGAAGTCGTGGCTCGACTGGTGGAGGACCTGGCCGCAAGTCCCTACGGCTCGGGCGGCGAAAGCTGGCTCGACCACACCGTCATCGTCGGTTTCAGTGAGTTCAGCCGAACCCCTCTGCTCAACGGCAACGGTGGCCGGGATCACTCGCTCACCAACAGCTGCTTCCTGATCGGTGCGGGTATCAAGGCCGGCACCTATGGCGCCTCTTCGGACCTTGGGATGTCGCCCATGACCGTCGACCTCGCCACCGGCCGGCCGAGTGCCGGCGGCGAAGTCATCAGCCCCGAGCACGTGATCCGGAGCTTGATGGAGCAGGCAGGGGTCAGAAACGACGTGGCCGACCTCCGAGTCGAGCCCTACCGAGCGATCCTCAAGTCGTAGTCCAAGAGGGTTGGCCCCCTAGGGAGCTGAGCGCGCCGTGCAGCGAGCGCGCTCTTCGTCTTCGATAACGAGGACCAGGACCGTTTTGCCGCTCTCCGGGGGGAGCTCGAAGGGCTCGGGGGGCGCCAACTGCTCCGACCCCTCGAACAGGAAGCCGGCCACGAACTGGGTCGGCTCGCCGTCGCTTCGCAGCAGGATCTGCCCCGTCACGCCCGCGGGCCCGTCGACCGCCACCTGGAGTTTGTCCCCTGGGCGCAAAACGAGGTCCTGGCAGCCCCGACTCGAAGCATCGCTTCGGAAGCGCAGGAGTTCGAGGCTGGCTCGTCTGGCCCTACAGGCCGTCAGGCTCAGCGAGGCTAGCAGACCGGTCAGGGCGACCGACAGAGCGACCACTTTGTGCACGTCCAGAACATGCATCCCCTGCGAGCTCGAGCCTAGGACTGCTAGCCAGATCCCTGCCTTTGGCGCTACCCCGAAGGCATGACGGAGGCGGAGCTCGAAGGCTTGGAGCGCGCACTCGCCGAGGCGAAGACGCCCGAGGACCGCGTTCAGGCCTTGAATGCCTTGTCCTGGGCATTGCGGAGTCGGAGCTGGGAGCGAGCCCACACCCTGGCCACCGAGGCCAGGGCCCTCGCTCGGTCACAGGGTGACGTCTTGGGAGAGGCCCGGGCGGTTCGGGTCATGGCCATGACCTTCCTCGATACGAGCCATCTCCCCGACGTATTCAGGCTGGCCGAAGAAGCGAAGCGACTCTTCGACCAGGCGGGAGAACCGACCGGACGTGCGGCCTCGCGAGACTTTTTGGCTTCGCTCCGAGAGTACGTAGGCGACTACACCGGCGCGCTGGAGCTGGCCATGGATGCCCTGCGGATCGCCCGGGAGATCGATGATCCCGTTCGCCAGGGCTATGCCTTAAGCAACATCGGGGGCGTTCTCGCCGCGGCGGGCGATCCTGAAACGGGCATCGTACGACTGCAGGAAGCCCTGCGCCTCTTCGAAGAGGCGGGCAACGACGAGGGCATCGCAGCGATCACGGCCCGGCTCTCCCGGGTCTTGGAGCAGGCGGGGCGCACGGAAGAGGCGCGAGGCTTCGCCGAGACCCTGGCCCGGCTCGGCGAGGAAAGGGACGATGAGTGGCTGGTCGGCAACGCCCTCGGGGTGTTGGCCGACCTTGAGCGTCGGGCGGGTCATCTGGATGAAGCCGAGGCGCTGCTCCGAAAAGGGCTCGGTTCGATCCATGCCCAACCTGTCAACATCATTCTCGGTTCTGAGCTCTTGGTGGCTCTCGGTCGGGTGCTGATGGCCCAAAACCGTTCGACGGATGCACGTGGCGTACTCGAGGACGCCATTCGACGAATCGATGGAGACACCACCCTCTTCGGGACTGAAGCCCAAGCACGGGAGGTCCTGTCCGAGGTCGAAGAGCGGGAAGGTCGATTCGAGGCCGCGCTTCAGCACCTCAGAATGGCCCGGAGCCTTCGCCGACAGAACGAGGCGAAAGAGGCCGAAAGCGTGCGGGCGCAGGTCGAGATGCGGGCGGCCATGGAGACGGCGGAGAAAGAGGCTGAACTCCAGCGAACCCGCTACGACGAGCTGCGAGCCATGCAGGGCAAGCTGATCGAGTCCGAGAAGATGGCCATCCTGGGTAAGCTCGCCGCCGGTACTGCCCATGAACTGAACACGCCTCTCGGGGCCTTGCGAAGCAGCCTCGACCTGACCCGGGGCGGCGTCGCCCGACTGGCCAAATGGGCGAGCAGCGGCGGCGCCGAAGCCGAGCGCGTGGTCTCCGCCCTGGATGCCGCCCACCGGACCAGCGCCCAAGCGATCGAGCGTATCAGTCAGATCGCTGCCAACTACCGGCGCTTCACCAAGCTGGACGAGGCGGAGCACCAGCGCTTCGACCTTCTGGACGGTCTGGAGAGCGCCATCGCTCTCACCGAGGCCAGGCTCCCCCAGGGCGTTCGTATTCAGCGTCGACTCCGTCCGCTGCCCTCCATCCTGGGTTGGCCTCGGGAGCTGAACCATGGGTTCCTGACCGTGCTCCACAACGCCGTTGATGCGGTGGACGACACGGGCACCATCGAGGTCTCGGCCAGCGTCAAGGCGGCCCAGGCGTGGATCGAGATTCGTGACGACGGGCGGGGCATGAGCCAGGAACTCGTGGCTCAGCTCTTTGATTTGGGGGTCGGCCGCGAAGGTCAACGCGCCAAGATGCGCCTCGGGCTCCCCGCCACCAAGGCGGCGGTGGAGCGCCACGGGGGGCGACTCGAGATCGAAAGTGAGCTCGGGAACGGGACCTGCGTCCGCTTCCTCCTGCCCGTCGCAAGCGCAGCCACGGCACCCTCAGAAATCTGATGGGCGATTCAGATCACCATGGCATTGATGTGTCGTTTTCGCTTCGTCTTCAGCTGAACTATGGCAAACCACGTGCCCATGACGAGAATCTCTTCTCTGGGCCTCTCGGCCCTCATTGCAACCTTCGGCCTCGCCGCCTGCGGCGATGACGAGGACAACGGAACGGGAACCAGCGGCAACGGCATGGGCACCGCCGACATGGGCGGCGGCAACGGTAGCACCGACATGGGCGGCAACGGCCCCGGCAACATCGTCGAAGTCGCGACCGAGGCCGGAACCTTCAATGCCCTTCTGGGCCTGGCCACCAACGCCGGCCTCGCTGGGACCCTGTCCACCGAAACCCTCACGGTCTTTGCCCCCACCGACCAGGCCTTCGTCGACCTTGGGATCGACCCGATGGTTGTTTCGCCAGACGTCATCACCAACGTCCTCCTCGCCCATGTCGTGGCAGGTGAGCTCGACGCCGCGGCCGTCACCGGCAGCACCGAGATCGCCACCCTGGCCAACATCAGCCACCCCGTCGGCCCGACCCCCGACATCCGGGGGGCGGCCATCGCCATGACCGACGTCGAAGCTTCGAACGGCATCATCCACATCATGAGCGACGTGATCGTGCCCCCGACCATCCTCGAGACGGCGGGCGAGCTCGGCTTCACCGAGCTGGCGACGGCGATCGGCGCCGCGAGCATGGCCACCCAGGCTGCGGTTGCGCCCAACGTCTTGGCCGGTGACTCCCCGATCACGGTCTTCGCGCCGACCAACGCTGCGTTCATGGCCGCTGACCTCACCGGTCAGGATCTGGACTCGGTTCTCGGGCTGCACGTCGTGGCGGGTCAGGTCCTGGCCGCCGACATCATGGACGGTGACACCATCGAGACCGTCACGGGTGCCGTGCTCACCGCTGGCGTAGCTGACGGGACGGTCACCCTGACCGACCCGAGTGGCGCCACCGTGACCGTGGGCCCGGCCGACGTCCGAACGCTGACCGGCGTCATTCACGTCATCGACGGCGTGCTTTTGCCCCAGTGATTCGGAGCTGAGCTCAGTCCTGAGCGACGGAGCCCCAAGAGCCGGTCCTCACCGCTGGGTGGGGACCGGCTTTTACGTTCTTAGGGATGGCGCCCCTCTCTGTCAGTGCAGGGTCAGGATGGCGTTCAGGGGCAAAATGAACAAAGGCGAGCTGCCAAGCAGCGCCCCGATCGCAAAAAGACGGCGCATGCGCCTCGAGCTTGGGGCCAGGGTCCGCTCGACGAGTACGAGAGGTATCTGGGCCATGAAAAAGCTGGCCATGATGAGCCCCATGACAGGCCCCGCAGGAACCCATGCGACATAGAAGTGCACCGCAGCGCTGATGGTGAACGCCCAAACGACGCCCAGGACCGGGTGACCTCGCTTGGCCAAGGGCCGAAACATGTAGCGGTTGAGCCAGTTGTGGACGGTTCGGTTCCATCGCTGTGACCAGAACTCTCGCACGCTTGCCGCGAGCCAAGGCCGCCGCTGGATGGGCGGGACTTCGACGCCCACGAGCTGATGGACGAGCCGTGCGGCTTCAGTGATGCCTTGCACCCAGCCCAGGACGGCGAGCAGGCCGCCAACGTACCAGACAAGTCCGCCCAAGGGACCGGTGGCTTGGGCGTTCATTCGAACAAGGCCGATGCCGCCCAGTCCGGCCACGAAGCCCAGGACTGCCCCGAGTCCCATGTGGAGATCCAGCCCGGGCCGTCCGAATCGCGTTCGCCGAACGTCGAATATCGCGCTCCACTGCCACATCCGTTGGAGGAAGGGGGCTGGGTCTTCGTCGACCGTGCTCTGAATCCACTTGAAAATCGGAAGCAGAGCGAACACGGCGGCGAAGCAGCGCCAGAAGCCCTCTTCGACCGGAAGCAAGAACGGAACGGCAGGAACGAAGACCGCCACAATGAGACTCGCCCAGCGACGAGGGGTCGTGGGCCCGTAGATGGCCGCCGCCAAGCAAATGAGGCTCATTTCGAGGGCGCCGACGGCCAGCACGCGGACCAAGCTACACCTTCATGACGTGCACACGCTCGGTGTTCCTCCTCCAGTTGCCGAGGACAGCGCCTTGGGGCACCTAGAAGACATGCGGGAGCTGGCCCCTGGGCTTCATGTGGCGGATCAGGAGGTGAAATTTCTGGGTATCGAGATGGGTACGCGCATGACGATCCTGAACCTTGATGGACAGCTACTTGTCCACTCACCCATCGACGTGGACCCTAGCTCGGTGGCGCACTTGGGCGAGCCTCGCTGGGTGATAGCGCCCAACAAGCTGCATCATCTCTTCGTTGCGCCCTGGGTAGAGGCCGGTCTCGAAGGCTGGGCGGCGCCTGGGCTTCCTGAGAAGCGCGCGGACGTCGACTTCCATGGTGTCTTCGATGCAGATGGCAAGTCACCTTTCGGACCTGACGTTGACGTCTTGCCCATGCGCTGTATGCCTGCCGTGAACGAAGTGGTCCTCTTTCACAGGCCTAGTCGAACCTTGATCCTGAGCGATTTGCTCTTCAACTTCCCGCCCACGGCTCCCTGGGCCACTCGCGCGTTCATGCGGCTCTTCGGCGCCCATCCGGGCTGTCGGGCATCTCATTTGGAGCGACTGACCATGAAGCGAGACATCGCCCGGGCTGAGCTGGGCCGAATCCTGGAGTGGGACTTCGAGCGTGTGATCCTCGCCCATGGCGACATCCTTGAGTCTGGGGGACCTCACGCCCTTCGCGCCGCCTACCACTGGCTCGACTTGAGCTGAGTGACCCGCAGTCTTGGCTTGGACGACAGGAACGACCCGCTCTCGTGGGACGCCCCTCCTGACCAACTCTCCTACAGGTCCATGGAGAGTGGCCTTTCGCCCAAGCGGCTCACTCGATGGGAAGAGCGGTGGACTCTTTCACCGCCCGAAGAGCGAAGCTGGTGTTGATGGATTGGATCATGGTGAGAGGAAGGAGGCGCTCGGCCAAAAAACGCTGGTAGGCCTCAACGTCTTTGATCGCGAGCTGGACGATGAAGTCTTTTTCGCCCGTCACCGCATGGGCCTGCTGGACTTCGGGCGACGCGCGGAGCGCCTCCTCGAATTGGGCTACGCTCTCTGGGTCATGTTTGGAGAGTGAGACCATGGCGAAGGCGACGAGCCCGATGCCCAGGCGCTGGCGATCCACCAGCGCGACCGTTCGGGTCAGAAAGCCCTCCTCCTCCAGTCGACGAATGCGGCGCCAGGCGGGCGAGGTCGACAAGCCAACGGTTTGGGCGAGCTCGGCCACTGGACGGCTCGCGTCCCGCTGGAGCTCGATCAACAAACGACGATCTGTCTCATCCGGTTCAAACATGAGTTTCCAAGAATATACCGAATTTGGAAATGAATTTCCTCTAGGCGGCCAATATGGGTCAGGATAGCACAGAAATACCTCTGAAAATGAGAGAACATGCTTCAAATGTCTGTGGAGTACACCGACGTGGAACAAGACACCTGGCGCCGCCTCTACCAGGTTCAAGTGGCTCAACTTGAGGCTCGGGCCTGGTCGCCCTTTATGAATGGGGTCGATCGACTGGGTATCTCGTCCGAGGAGCTGCCTCAGGTCGAAGGGTTGACCTGGGCGCTGCACGGTACTTCCCGCTTCAGGGTCAAGGCCGTGCCCGGGATGATCGATGCGCCGACGTTCTTCGGATTGCTCGCCCGACGCACTTTCCCGGTGGCCACCTTCATTCGGACACCTGAGCAGTGGGGCTACGTGGAGGCACCGGATGTCTTCCATGAAGTCTTCGGCCACTGCCCCCTGCTGACCAGGCCGGACTATGCGGACATCGTACAGCGTTTCGGACTTCTGGCGATGCGGGGTGGACCCGTCCTCTTCGAGCCCCTTCAGCGTCTGTTCTGGTTCACGATCGAGTTCGGGCTCATCGAGTCTGACGAGGGGCTTCGTCTGTTCGGAGCGGGGCTCCTGTCCTCTCCCGAAGAGGCTGTTCTCGCCTTGGAATCTACCGAGGTCGAACGACGTCCTTTCGACCTCGACGAGATCCTCGCCAGCGACTATCGGGTTGATGCCCCCCAGCCACGCTACTTCGCCCTGAAGTGCCTACATCAGCTCTCGGCTGCGCTAGACGTCATCGAGAACCAATGCGCCCTGAACCTGACCGGGTCAGTCTGCCGCCGCTGAGCGTCGAATGAGCTCCGGGCGATCGAAGGCTCTCAGCGCGGAACTCGGCGATGGCCTTGAAAGAGAAGACTCGGCCGGGTCGCTGGACACCAAGACGTCGAACACAGGAGCATCTGCCGGCCATAGCCATCGCCCCCCGGCGTCTTGCCGGCCTCGTCTTCGGCCTTGCGGAGGGCGTGGATGGCGACCGCAGGCTCTCGACAACCTGATGCAGCTTCTCGGGGCGCGTCCTCGATGTCCTTGGCGCCAACAGGCGAGGTCGAACGGTCAGCTTCCTTCCTTGGCGCCGGCAAACCCATCAGGTGCGAATAGGACTTGGAGTGCACCCACGGAAAAGCGAGGGAGCCTCTATGCTTTGGGCCCATCGAGTGGAAAGGCGTCGGGGCGGTACGACCGGCCTCCTTCTAGGAGGCTCCCATCGTGGGTAGAAGTGCGGGTGGAAGGAAGCCAGTCCGGATTGGAGTGCTTGGCGCTTCGGGGAGCGGCGCTTCCACGCTCGGCCGAGCGTTGTCTCGACGACTCGAGCTGCGCTACTTCGACAGCGACGATTACTATCATGGTCCGAGCGATCCCCCTTTTCGGAACCCACGGTCTCCTCTGGAGCGCTACGAGCTCATCCTTCGCGACTTGGGCGGTGAGGGCAGTTGGGTGCTGGGGGGTGGAGTGGCCGGTTGGGAGCCACAACCTGAGCTCCGGTTCACGCTGCTCGTCCTCCTCTGGGCGCCAGCTGAACTCAGGGTGAAGCGACTCCGCGAACGCGAACGAGAGCGCTTCGGGGCTCGAGTTCTTTCCGGCGGCGACATGCATCGAGATCATGAAGACTTCATCGATTGGGCACGCCGCTACGACATCGGCGGGATCGATGGAAAGACACGAGCCCGGCACGAAGCCTATCTGTTGGATCAAGCCTGTCCGGTCCTCCGACTAACCGAGGTCCGTCCGCCCGATGAGCTCGTCACCATCGTGTTCGAGCAGTTCGACGCTAGGGGATGAAACCGAGTCTTCAGCGCTCAAGCTGGACGGAGCACGGCTGGGAGTTCCACTGACGGTGATGCGCGCCATGACGGAGATAGCGCCTGCCTCCAGGTCTACGACCCCGTTGAAGCTGCCGCTAGACCTTCCACTGAAACGGAGCCACTGCCCTCGGCTTGTAGGCTCGCAGGTCCAGATTGACCCTCTGCGTAGAACTGCTCCGCGAACCGGGTGTACCGAAGACTGGCTACGATCGGATCGAGCTCGACCCCGCTGAAGAAGAACTTCACACCAGGGGCGCTGGCCGCACGAATGACAAGAATGCCCTGCTCATGTTGATGCCCCACAAACCCTATCGTACCGGCTGGCGCCGGGCATCCGCCGGATTGCTTACGGTCTCTCTCCCGTTCCGTCTTCGTGTCAGAATATCGAGTACGACGTTCAGAACTTCGAGTGGATGTCATTTCGATCTCAGCCTTCGCTCTTGGCAAAGGATTTGCTCAGCTCTCAGGACATGATGAGACTTCGAAATTTCCCTTCTTACGTTCTTCTCACGGGCTGCTGTGCGCTAGCCTGTGGCCTACCCGGGCTCGACGAGGGTGGAGGCACTGGAGCTCGACTCGATGCGGCCTGTACTGAGCCCGAGCCAGAGACGGATAGGTGCCAGGCCTGCGCCTGTGAAGATGGCGACTGGATTTGCCGGGCTACACCCTGTCCGCCTCCCCCCGTCGAGTGTCAGCCTGGCGATCCAGAGCCCGATCAAGATCCTTGCACGAGCTGCAGCTGTGAAGATGGTCTATGGAAATGTATCTTGACCGCTTGCCCTCCGCCCGACTGCGAGCCCGGCGACGTCTACCCTCATGAGGGTCCATGCGAGAGCTGTGCTTGCGAAGATGAGACTTGGGTCTGCCGAGATACGCCTTGCGCTCTGGGAAGCTGTCTCGACGAAGCCGACTGCATCATCTCTGGGTGCAATTCTGAGGTTTGCGGTGCGGAGAGCGTGGCGACACCCTGCGTCGCTTTGCCGGAGTTCCAGTGCTACGTTGACGCCGAGTGCGGCTGCATCGATGGCCAGTGCGCATGGGCCCCAGAGGTCCAGGCATGCCTAGACAATTTCTGAAGTGACCAACAAATGGGACCTACCCCGCGAGCTGCTCCATGATGGGCAGGCTCAAGAAGAACTTGATGACTACGGCATTCAGGAGGTCGATGAAGAACGCGCCAACTAGAGGCACCACGAGGAAAGCCTTGGGCGAGAGTCCGTACCTCGAGGTAATCGCGTGCATGTTTGCTATGGCCACTGGAGTGGCTCCGAGACCGAGCCCTACAAACCCGCCTGCGATGACGGCTGCGTCGTAGTCACGGCCCATGATGCGGTACACAACCAGTACAGCGAAAGTCGTCATGACCGAGACCTGGATGATCAAGGCGAGAATGATGGGCACAGCGCCTCGCGAAAGAGCGCTCAGGTCCATGCTCATGAGGCTCATGGCGAGGAAGATGTTGAGGGATACATCAGAGTGAATACTGACGACGCGGTGGTTGAGAGCGGAACCAAGGAGGTCGCCGACGTTGGCGATCAGTATGCCGACTGCCATGGAGGTCAGGAAACCGGGAAGGCGAAGGCCTACATCTACCAGCAAGCGGTTCACTATGTCCCCAAGCGATACGCAAAGGGCCAGGGCCAGTACGGTACCCAAGACGTCGTGAAGCTGAACGTCCTTCTGAATCGTCTCTGCCGACCGTCCAGGGGTCTCGTCGGGGCCTTTGGGCCGCATTTCTTCTGGCATTCGGTCAACCAGACGACCGGCCAGTGGACCGCCCAGTAACCCACCGATGATGAGTCCCAGGGTGGCAAAAGCGATCCCGGCCTCGCTTGCTTGGTCTAGCCCGCTCTCTTCAGCGACTTTGCCCCAGGCTATGGCTGTTCCGTGCCCTCCCGCGAATGAAATACTGCCCGCGAAGAGACCGTAGGCGGGGTGGTCGCCCAGGAGTAAGGCAAGCGTCACGCCCGCAAAGTCCTGAATGACCAGAAAACAGGCTGCCAACACGACCAAGACTGCGAGCGTTGGTCCGCCCTCCTTCAGCGTTCTGAGTTTGGCACTCAGTCCAACGGTGCTGAAGAAGACGAGCAGGAGCAGGTCCCGAGACCGCATATCGTAGCTCAGGTCGAATCCGAGAAGCTGCTGGCCTGCCATCGAAACGAGGCTGAAGACTAGCCCCCCAGTGACTGCAATCGGTACGTGGTTCCTTCCCAAGAACCCAACGTATCGGTTGAGAGATTGGCCCAGCCAAAGAACGAGAACACTTCCAATCAGAAAATCAGCACCGCTCAACTCCACAGGACGCCCCTGTTTGGAGACGAGCCACAGGCAGGGTACAGGTTGCACGGACATATGACGCCAATTTCTGTCGCACTCTGACCAGACCAGATGCTGCCCACCATTGTCGCATAAGGTCCGTTGGCAAGACGATAGACCCATGCTGAGTCCAAGTCTTGCTGCACCGGGCTCGCCGAGGTTTGCATCAGCTTGTGCTTGCGATCTGTTTGGCTTTGACCGGTCTTGAAGAGGTACACGCTCAAGACCTCGGTGCCGCTCCGCACAGCTCGGCTCCGGCGCCTGCGGGAACAACCCTCGGAAAGAAGAATGTTCTTCAGGAGCTCAATGAGACCCTTCGCTTCTATGGAGCCCTTCAGACTCGATTGGTCTTCACCGAATCCGGCGAAGAGCTTCAGGATGGGGCTTCACGGATCGGCATTTCATTTCGTCGGGCTCTAGCGCCTCGAAGACTTCCGCTACTGGAAGCGTTCGGAAAACTCGAGTTTGGGGTTAACTTGGTCGACAACTCCCAAACCCTGACGCTGGGTGATAGCACGAGCTCAGAGATCCTCTCTCGAGACGGGCAAGACGCCTTCGAGACTCGACTTGGCTTCCTTGGCCTTGCCTACGGCAACTTCGTTCGCCTGAGCTTTGGTAAGCAGTGGAGCGTCTATTACGACGTGGCTGGATGGACCGATAAGTACTACGTATTTGGATCTACGGCTCTTGGTGTCTTCAGCTCCGGGACCGATGGGGGGGGTGGACCAGGCCGAGCAGATCAGGCCATCCAGGCTCGTTTCGCTCTGAGATTCGTCGACTTGGGGCTTCAGTATCAGGTTCGGGGGCTCAGTCTTGGCGATGGCCGAAGCTTCGGTGCATCCCTTCGAGCTCGCCCGACTCCTTGGCTCGAGATAGGCGGCACCTTCGTCCAAGTCCTCGTTGATGAAGACGCCGCCCGATCAATGGGCCTACAGCTGGATAATGATCCTCGTGTTTTCGGTTTGGGTGTGAAGCTTGACTATGGAGGGTGGATCTTGGCCTTTGTTTACGGCAATCAAGCAGAGAACGAGCTTGGCTCGCGAGAGGACCAGAGCCTGCTCATCGGAGGAAATGGATACGAGCTGTATGCCCGAGTTCCTCTTCCGCTCCGACTACATATCTACGGTGGCTTCAACCTATTGGACTCGGACGACCAAGGGCTCGACGAGCCAGTCGACGTCGAGCACTACTACCTCGGCGTGGCCTGGGACTTCCATCGACAAAGCAAGGTCTACCTGCAGGCTCGACGAGCAGCTCTTTCTGACGTCGATGCCCTGGTCTTCGGGTTACACTATGATTTTGAGGCCTTCGCTGGACGTACTGTACCTGACTCTTGATTCGACCTCGCAAACCGCAGCGTACGGTCCTCTGCGAGTGCTGAGTCCGACCTCGGTTCGCCGAGCTTGGTCGATGGTTTCATTGGAGCGCCACCGCTCCGGAGTCAACTGGGCTTGGGTACCCGGTAGAACATCGCGTACATCAGAGGCACGACGAGCAAGGTGAGGAAGGTCGAGAAGACGAGCCCAAACATGATGGCGACGGCCATGGGTTGCCACATCCTTCCGCCACTTACATACAATGGAATCAACGAAGCCACTGTTGTCGCTGTCGTCAGCAGAATGGGTCGCAAGCGCTGTTGCGCAGCAAGAACGACTGCTTCGGCTGGAGGCGTCCCGCCGTCCAATAAGAGCTGGACCCGGTCCAGAAGAACGATGGCATTGTTGACGACGATGCCGGCCAGCGACACGATTCCCAACAGTGTCATGAAGCCAAAGGAGCTCTTCATGATGACCAGTCCAAGCACAACGCCGATGAGCCCCAAGACGATTGCGGAAAGGACGATGACGGGCTTTCTAAATGAGTTGAACTGAAGGACTAGCAGAAAGAGGATCGCTAGCCCGGCGACGCTCATCTTGTCGCTTATGCTCTTGTTCGCATCAACACTCGACTCGTAGTCTCCGCCATACTCCCAGCGGTAGCCGAACTTCCAGTCTTTGGCTTCTTCCTCCAGCCAAGGTCGTAGGTCGTTGAATATACCAATGGCCGTCACGCCGGGCGTGACGGCGGCCTCGACGGTGACGGTTCGATAGCGGTCTCGCCTTAGGATCGTCGAGGCCTCATAGGTCAATCCGACATCCGCTACCTGGGAAAGAGGAACCCCCTGTACCTGGGAGCTTCCAAAGACTGTCAGGTTACGGATTCGATCGAGGTCTCGTCGCGCGGTTCCCGTCGAACGCAACAAGACGGGGATACTGTCGTCTACCTCCCGATACCGCGTCGTTTCGAGACCGCTCAGGAAAGTCTGAAGAGCGATGGCGACATCTTCATTGCTGAGGCCGGCGCGTTGAGCCCGAGCCGAATCAATGTCGACGTCTAGCTTCTTGACTCTGGCTCCCCAGTCATCACGAATCTCCACGACTCCGGCCATCGTCCCCAACTTTGCCTTTACCTGATCAACGATTTGGAAAACCTCGTCGATATCGGCTCCGCTGATGCGGACCTCGATGGGCATGTCGACAGGCGGTCCGGAATTCAGGGGGCGGATGTAGGTTTGAACGTCAGGGAATTCGTCGAGAATGAAGCGTTGAAGCTTCTCCATCATGGGGTCCACGGCCGCCAAAGAGGTCGTGTGAACCATGAACTCGCAGAAGCCTCCGAGACTGGGCGAGGGGGTGTAGCCAAGGGTGAAGGACGGTGGTGTCTCCCCCACAAAGGCCGTCCAAGCCAACACTCCTTCTTCGTCTCCGCCTTCCTCGACCTGAAGCTCGTCTCGCATGAAGGCATCGACTCGCTGAGCCATTGCGCGTGTCGTTTCAATGCGCGTTCCTACTGGATAGCTGAGCTCCGCCATAAAGAAGGCGCGGTCCTGTGGCGGAAAGAAGATTTGGGGCACCCGGCTCCAAAGCGGTAGGGAGCCCAGGAACATCGCCACGACGATCGCGAGCGATACCAATCGGTTCCGAAGCACCACGCGCAGTAGGCCGCGGTACAGTTGGTAAGTTATCGAACCGAATTCGTCGGCCGACTCATCCCTTCGCGCAACTTTGAGAAAGAGCACGCAAAGGAGCGGAATCATGGTCAGGGAAAGGACCCACGAAGCCAACAGGGTCACGGTCACGACCGTGAACAAGACACCGGTGTACTCGCCAACGTTTGACTCAGCTAGGTAGATGGGAAGGAAGGCTGCGGCCGTAGTTAGCGACGAGATGAGGAGGGGCCCTTGAAGCTCTGAGCAGCTGTCGATCGCGGCCTCTCGGGCTTTCTGTCCGTCCTGCATTCTGACGATGATGAGCTCGCTGACGACGATGGCATTGTCCACGAGAAGGCCCAGGGCGATGATCAGTGCGGCAAGGCTCATCTGGTTGACGGACTCACCAATGAGTCCCATCACGGCGATGGCCACGATCATGGCTGCTGGAATGAGCGAGGAAACGATGAGGCCAGTTCGAAAACCCAGCGATGCCAGCATAACCAAGAGGACGATGCCGACCGCTTGGTAGACGCTGCTCGTGAACTCATTGACCTTCGTGTCCACGTCTCTGGGCTGGAAGTAGGTCATGTCGAAGTCGAGACCGTGCGGGTAGAGCGACTCGACGCGTGCGAAGAAAGCTGAGATTTCCGAACCCAAATCGAGAAGGTTGTAGCCGTCGCTCATCGCTACGGCGAATGCGATGCCCTCGCGGCCTCCGTACTCCACGAGCCCAACGGGAGGATCGACGTAGTCTCTCTCGATATCGGTTATGGTGTCGAGGCTGACGACCCCCCCTGATGGCAGTGGTATGAGGGTGCTTCGCAGCTCATCGACCGAGTCGAAGTTGCCGCTGGGTTCGAGAGGAATGGTCTCCGGTCCGAGATCAATCTCGCCGCCTGGCTTGATGATGTTTCTGGCCGATAGAACTTGCTGTAGCTGGGTCGGCGAGAGACCCAGCTTGGCCAGTCTGGCGTTGTCATACTCTACGAAGACTCGCTCTTCCTGTTCGCCGAGGACCTCGACCTTGGCTACGCCAGGGAGAAGGAGTATCTGATCTCGGATTCTATCCGAAATCTCACCGGTTTCGTTCTTCGTGAACCCATCGGCGGTCATCGTGAAGATGATCGGATAGGTGTCTCCCATGTCGTCGTTGTAGACGGGCCCAACGACCTCGGAAGGGAGCTGGTCTTTGATTGCGTTGACCTCGCGCCGCATCTCGTCCCAGAGAGGACGCATGGTCTTGAACTCTTCGCGAATAGCGACGGTGACCAAGCTGACGCCCGTTCGCGACTCGCTCTTGATGTAATCTATCTCGGCGATGGATTGAACCGCCGCTTCGATTGGGTCTGATACGAGCTGCTCGACTCGTTCCGGGCTCGCACCTTCGAAGTAGGTGACGATCTGAGCCGTGCGCATGATGAAGCCCGGGTCCATCTTCTTGGGCATCTCTTGGTAGGCGCCGATACCTGCAAAGAGAACGACCCCAACGGCAATGGCAGTGACTCGACTGTTGTCGAGGGCGTAGGACGTCAGGCTCATTGGTCAAAGCTCTCCTGCTTCTTCGGCACTTTGACCTTCAGTCCCTCGAATATCCTGCTCACTCCGGCTGTCACGACGCGTTGACCGGGCTGTACCCCGGAGAGCACTTCGATTCCCGTCGTCTCGATGCGGCCCGTCTGGACACCCTGCCGACGGACGGTGCCTAGCTCTTCTGCCTTGTCGGACTCGCTCTGCTCAATGAGGAAGACGAATGTCCCTTCTCTGTCTTCTCCAACAGCAGTCGTTGGAACGGTGAGGGCGCTGCCTCCCTCGGAAAGAGGTTCGAATTCGAAGACCACGTTGGCTGCCATGCCAACTTCGAGACCTTCTGGCCTCTTCAGCAGCCGAATCGTCACCGGGTAAGCCACTTTGGACAGTCCCGCCACACCGATCTCCGAGACTTCGCCTTCTACTAGTTTGTCGCCCATCGTGGTGAGTACGACCTGCACCTTTTTCCCTCGGCCGAATCGATTGATGAAGACCTCAGGCATATCGATGTCCACCTCCAACTCATCTCCAGACTGGAGTACACCGATGGACTGGCCCGCACTCACGACCTCAGTGGCCTCCACGTCCACCTCTCGGACCACGCCATCAGCCTTCGCCTCGAGCGTGGCATAACCGAGCTGCCGCTGAAGCGAACGAACGACCTGGTACTGCGCGGCCACGGCTGAAGCCGCGCTGTCGCGTTGGGCACGTGCCGTATCAAGGTCGGATACTGAGGCGTTCTTGTTTTCGAACAGTCGCTTGGTACGCTTGTAGGTCGAGTCCGCACTCCGAGACTCCGCTTGCAGCTGGCTCAGAGAGGCGCGAGCTTGTTGGAGCTCGATTTCGAAGTCAGTCGGATCGAGGCGAGCCAAAACCTGACCAGCCTTCACTCGGTCACCCATCTTCACCAAGAGCTCCTGCACGCGTCCACCGACTTGGAAGCTCAGGTCGGACTCGTCGCTGGCTTTGACCTGTCCGGAGAACGTGCGCTTCACCGCTCCTGAAACATCACTGACCTCGACATAGCGAACCGAGCGCAGTCGAGGCGCTTGGTCGGGTGCCGGCTCTGAACAAGCCAGCAGGCTTGCTGTCATTGGAATCCATATCTGCTTTTTCATCCCGTTCACTCCTGGTACTCGGTCGCGAAGCTCTGGAGTCGTGCTTCAAACGCCGCCTTCCCATCATCCGACTCGAGAAAGACAAACCCACCGGCAGCACGTTCTACGGACACGAAGTCTACGAGGAAGTCGTAGACGGCGTTCGCGGCGGCCAAATTTGCGGTCAGGGCCTGGTTCTGAGCATCCAATAGGGTGATGATGTCGACCTCACCCTGTCGATATTTGTCCGTAACCAAAGAGAAGTTCGCTTCAGCTGCTTGGGCCGCGTCGCGTCTCAGGCCCACACTTGCTCTGGAGGCGCCGGCTTGGTGAAGAGCCTGGCGGACGCCGGCCTCGATGCTCTGTGTTGCCGCCGCTAGCTCCTTTTCGAGCTGCTCCAGGCTTTCCGCGGTGCTCTTGATCTCTGGAAATCGTGTGTAGTCGAAGAAGGTCCACTGGAGGTTGAGCGCCACCTCCCAAACTGTGTCCACTTGCCGAGGAAGACCATCGCCGCCATCGAAGGGCTCCGAAGCCTCTCCGTCGCGGGCCAAGACGTGTGTAAACAGACCGGTCAAGAAGGCTTCGGGGAGAAACAGTCGCTGCTTGAGACCGCGCAGAGTCGCACGCAGACTCTCGATGCGCTCCTCCAACTCTTGAACTTCAGGTGAGTTGCGTTGTGCTTCCTCGGACATGAAATCCCTGAACACGCGAAACGAGAATGGATTGTCGATGAAGGCTTCTACGGCGTCAGTGATCATGAATCCGCTCTCTGGTTGGGTTGGCTCAACGGTTGTAAAAGCAGACTCGAGAGAGCGGTTGAGCACTCGATTCAAGTCAATTTCCGCCTGATTGCGCTGGGCAGACGCCGAGATGACTTCTACTCGACTGTCGGCGAGTTCCGATTGCCATCGAAAGACGTCTTCACGCCCGGACGAGCCGATATCGACCCGTATCTCCGCAAGAGAGAGGTTTGCACGGACGCGCTGAAGATTGTCCCTGTTGATTTTCTCGGTCGTGCGGGCACGAAGGACGCTTAGATAGGCGGTCGCGGCAGACTGAACGGTATCGAGGACGGAGGTCCGCACGACTTCCACGGCAGCGCGTCGATTTGCGTCCGCGCTTCCGATGGCCGCAACGGCCGTGGGCTCGAAGAGGAGTTGGTTTACCGTGAGGGCTCCATTTATGGAGCGCTCGGCTTGAAGAAAAGGAGCTGCCGTGTCCGGGTCGATCCAGGTGGCATCCCCGCTTGCGCTAGCAGTGGGCAAGAAGCGGGACCAAGACTGCTTGTAGTCGGCACCGGCTATTGCGCTCTCTTTTCGGACAGCTGCCAGGTCACGGTTTTCGGCCAGAGCGAGCTCTACGGCTAGCTGAATGGAAAGCTGTTCACCACGGTCTTCCGGATCATCGTCGAGAAGGACGGCCTCCGTGAGTAGCTGGAAGCTCGGCCACACTCTGATTCGGCGCGCTGTCCGCATGTTGATCACGAGTTCCGTTCGTGGCTCGAAGACGATACTGAGCTGGGATGGCCGCGCCCCGTCGGCGACATCGTCCATGTAGAGCGCCACCCTCCGAAGGCGGCGCTGGACCTCGTCTTCCGGCACAAGACTGACGAAAGCCCCTTGCTCTACCCATGATCGGCCCTGGGAGGCATAGCTCGGGAGTCCACGTTGATTCAAACCCTCGATCAAGATCGGGACCTCACTGAAGGGCAGCCGTAGTAGGGATCCAATGAAAACGGCCTCGGTCGTTTCGGGGATCGCGGCTAGGATCTTGGCAGCCGAATCGCCCGCCGGCACGAGCTCGACCTTCATCGCCTCCGAACCCTCTTGGTCTAGGATCTCTTGGATAGCCTTGGGCCGGCTGTTGGCGATCAGTTCGTCGACTAGGTAGACGCTCTGCTTCTTGTCGATGACGTCGCGAAAGCGACGTAGCTCGACCTCCAGGTTCAGCAGCCCACCAAGGTAGTGGAGGTTCTTGCGACCTGAGACCTGACCGTTCTTGGGAAGGCCCTGAACCTCTGGTTCAGCGAAGGGGAGAAATACGGGCTTGCTAAGGTTCTGCCGCTCTCCCACGGCTATGCCGATGAAGTAGCCAACCCCAACCACCATATCGATGGTTCGATCTGAGAGCACTTCATCGAGAAGGGCTCCTGCTCTAGCCAGAGTGTGGTCACCTACATGGGTAGCCGTGCGTGGAAAGCTCAGCTCACGAGTTCGATCGCTGAGCAGGGTCTCCACCTCGGTGGCGAGTGAGGCGACAGAGCGATTGGCCAAATCCGACGGGCCGTCGATGATGATGGCAACCTTTCCCATAGGCGCGGCGGACGCGGGCGCGCCCAGTCCGAGCACCGCCAGGCAGCCAAGAATTTGAGGCAAGCGCACAGGGGGGTGCATGGCCCCTCACCAGCAGCTTGTCGAGGGGTCCGGTGAACAAATTTGCAGCGACGGCCCTACATTGTCGCAATCTTTTTATGCGTCCTTGATGACTTCCTTTCTCCCCGTCCCCACCTGCGGTCCCATGCAGAAAGTGGCGAGCACGAGCGTTTCGGGTTGCTAGTCCGCCCAAACCGTCTCCAGGGTCCAGCAGCCCTCGGTGCCCGTCCTGCGCTCAATGCGCGACTCGAGTCTGATGCGTTTCGCAGCCAAGGCAGGACAGCCTGTCATCGACCGACCGACTTGCACGTCTCCTCCACTCATGATGCGCGCGAGGACGGCGGGACGACCTTCCCGAGCCCTTGGACGAGGAGCCTTCGGTGCTAGGTGTCGCGCTACTCTTCCGTCGTATTTCGAGCTCGCTTTCAACCCGATGCAGCCCGGCCAGGCTTGCACTCGACTTGGCCCGGTCTGGGTGTGGTCTGCGGGAGACGGATAGAGCCGGAGGAGTAGCGGGTAGGCCAAGGACCCACTCCGACCCAAGATTGCTACGGGGCGGACCCGATGCATGCCGAGCACCAGCACGGGGTGCCCCCTCGAAGACTGGTCTCGGAGCTTCTCACCGGGCCGAGATCCACTAGACTGCGGCGCATGCGATTGTGCTTAGCTGTGACCCTTGCGCTGGGGGCCATAGGCTGCGGTGCCAGTCCCGTTGGTAACTCGGACCCTGCTCCCGATGTCGAGGGAGGCTCGGACTTGGGCGGAAGCAATGACGCTGGTGCGCCGACCTTGACGGAGCTGGTGGCTGGCGACGGGCAGAGCGCAGCGGTTGGTACGCCCGTCGACGTCGTGCCCAGGATGCGGGTCACGGACAGCGATGGGATTCCCGTTCCCGACGTCGAGGTGACGTTTTCAGTACTCGAAGGTCACGGCGTGGTGGAGGGGCCGATGTCCCTTACCGATGCCGATGGCCTTGCAGCACCAGAGCGCTGGTTGTTGGGACCGACCCCGGGCCTGAATCGCCTCATGGGAGAGGTGCCTGGTCTGGCGCCCATCTTCTTCGAAGCGACTGGCCGAGCTGATGCTCGGGGTAGCTTCGTGATCGATGCCGGCAACTTCCAGAACGCACGAATTGGAACCGCGGTAGAAGTGCCGCCGCGTGTTCGCTTCACCACCGAGGATGGCGTTCCGGTTCCTGACCGGCCCGTCAGCTTCGAGATTGGTTCAGGGGGAGGAATGGTCCGGGGCCAGACGTCAGTGACCGACGACGACGGCACGGCGTCCGTCGACGAGTGGGTCATGGGCCCCGAGCCCGGACCTCAGACGCTGATCGCCCGAACCGAGGGGCTGCCTCCCGTAGCCTTCGAGGCCATGGCGGTCGATGATCGGGCTCCAGTGCTGTCCGAAGAGACCTGGTTGGATGAACTCCGTCGTCCCTGGGATTTGGCCTTCTTGCCCGACGGAAGCATGCTCATGACCGAGCGCGGGGGACGAATCCTCATTGCCGACCCCAGCTCTCGGCAAACCCGGGTGCTCGTGAATCGGCCCGAAGACTTCGTGGCCCGGGGGCAGAGCGGACTACTCGGCCTCGCCGTGGACCCCGACTTCCAGAACAACCGCTACGTCTACACCTTCTTGGCCTCAGATCGGGACGGGGATACCGACAACCGCATTCGCCGATGGCGGCTGTCCGAGAGCAACGAAGACCTTGTCGAAGATCAGGACATCTTGACCGGCATGACCTACGCCGCAAACGGTGCACACTCCGGGGGTCGGATTCGTTTTGGCCCTGACGGCTATCTCTACATCACGACCGGCGACACGCGGAGCGCGACCGTGCCTCAAGATCTGCAGGAACTAGGCGGCAAGATCCTCCGCATCACTCGCGATGGTGAGCCGGCGCCCGGCAACCCCCAGATCCCCGGCGCGCTGCCCGAGATCTTCTTCGTAGGCGTTCGAAATCCACAGGGCATCGCTTTCCGACCCGGCACGGGCGACGTCTTCATCTGTGAACACGGTCCTGATCAGGATGACGAGATCACGCGACTGGTCGCGGGTGGAAACGGCGGATGGAATCCGAACGACGGCGAGGGCAACTACAATGGCTATGACGGGGCTTTGATGAGTGACCCCTCCATCTCCGACGTCGTACTCCCGACCTATCGGGTTCCCAACTCGGCAGGAATGTCTGGCTGCGACTTCATGGTGGGCGCGGAGTGGCGGGCCTGGGATCAGGCCCTCTTGGTCGGCATGCTCGCTGGTACCCGGGCCCTCGTAGTGTCCTTGGACAGTGCAGGTACGAGCACCACCGAGGAGCCGACCACAGTCCTCGATACGCAGGCCCGCATCCGCTCCATCGTCATGGGGCCTGACGGCTACATGTACGTCGCCATCGACTCCGAAGATGGTGAGATCTGGCGCGTCACTCCGAACTGAAGAATGGCCTTCGGGTCTCTCTGCTCAGCGCTTGTGTTCGGGACTGTGGAAATCCGTCTTGCAGCCGGCCGCCCAAACATCGGGTTGGTTGCCGTGGGCAGGGAAGCCTCCGCTGTCCTTGAGCCAACGGGCGACGTGTAGCGTGTTCCAGACCAGAAAGGTCGTGTTTCGGTTCGTGAAGTCGTTCTCTGGGCCTCCCGAGCCCGGGTCCATGTAGGAGGGGCCCGGACCCGCCTCTCCCATCCAGCCCGCGTCTGCCTGGGGCGGAACCGTGTAGCCGATGTGAGACAGTGAGAACAACACGTTCATCGCACAGTGCTTCACACCGTCTTCGTTGCCGGTGATGAGCACGCCGCCAGTCTTGCCATAGTCGCGGTACTGGCCCTTTGCGTTGAACTTATGAGTGTAGCCATACATGCGCTCCAACACTCGGTTGCAGACGGAGCTTTTCTCGCCGAGCCACACCGAAGTGCCAATGATCAGGATGTCACAGGCATCGATCTTGGCCTGGATCATTGGCCAATCGTCTCTCTCGTAGCCATCGACACCGGCGTAGTCGAGGCCGAGGCCGGCCGGAATGGTGTAGTCGACGGGCCGGAGGATCTCGGTCTTGACGCCATTTGCTTGGTAGATCTTCTCGGCCATCTTCAAGAGGCCTTCCGTGTGAGAGAGGTTCGGGGAGCGGGTCAGCGTGCAGTTCAGCATTAGTACGCTGAGGTCGTCGTACCTGGCGGGGGGCGTCTTGCACTGTTGGTCGGTGATTCGGGTCAGCTGCTCGGTCATGAGTGTCCTCTCTAGTTCACAAATGCACCTCCGGATCGACGGTGGCGGCAGGGGACTGTCCAGACTGAGCAGCCATAGGTCAAGAACCGGCGATGCCCGCCGGAGCAACTGGCCTAGTGCGTACCCAAAGAAGCAGGCGGCTTAGATGTCTCGCGTGATGACCTGATCCGCGAGTCTGCTCATCGTGGAGGTAGGCCGGTCCAGGCGCGCCAGTCGGACTCGAGTTCGGCCAGGCTCCTTCCGTAGGTTGTCTCCAGCGCCGTGATGTGGGCTTGGGAGCGGACCTCTCGCCAGGGCCTGAGCTCTTGGGCCAGGTGAAGACGGATGAGATCCGGATCTTCGCCTTCGAAGAGGAAGCGTACGAAGGAGCCGGCGGAGAGATAGCGCGCGATGACTTCCTCTTCGGGTAGGCTTCGATTGGGGGCCCAGTCATGAATCGCCTGCAGGGAGAAGGCGGGAGACCCGCCGCTGCTCGTTAGATAGTCCAATTCGGGGAAGAAGGGCGTCAGGTCCGAACTCGGTCGAGAGGGATCGTCGAAGGACCAGGCATCTCCCCAGTAAACCGCGAGTCCCTCGATCAGCAGCTGGTTCCAGGCATGGCTTGGCTCGGTCAGCGTGTAGACGTGGACGAGCTCATGGGTGCTCATGCGATGACTGTGGGCTTCGTAGCGACCTTCGTAGCCGGTGAGGGCTGCCGCCCCCGTCCCTGAACACGGGAAGGCTCTGAGCTTGTCTTCCCGACCGTCATAGAGGAAGAAGTGGACCTCGGCTTCCGGGGGTACGCGGTACAGCTCCCGATACCCCTGCGCGATGAAGCGACGATGGGTTTCCAGCCCTTCAGCTAGCTCCATGGTCCGGGACGCCGAGACAGCGTCCGGTCGGACATGAAGATGGATACGACCTGCCACGCTTTCTCGAAAGCCTGTCGGCTGGTCCGGGAAACCGAGCTCGACGCTGCAGCGGATGGCCTCAGGAAGCTCTTCGGCTCCGCAGCCCAGGCACAGCAGACCTAGGGTGCCCAGCCGAATCAAGGCAGTCTTGCCCATGGGCCGGGGCCTACACCAAGATGTCGAAGTGAGGAAGCGCCTCCCCCAGCCGTGCATAGGATCACGAGCTCGGCCTCTACGGTGCCCGCTTGATGCCTTCGAAGAGACCCCGCAGTCGAGGTCGACCATGCTCACCAGGCGGCGGGCCGAAGTACATGGGAAGACCTGAGCCCGTAGCCGAACTGCAGCGACGCATCGCTGCGGTTGCTTCGCGCGAGACCAAGGATTGGTTCGAGCGCTACCTGAAGGGGGTCATCGAATACCGAGGCGTCAAGACACCTGAGGTCTCCAAGCTGCTCAGAGCCTGGTATCGCGACGCGGGGGTCGAGGGGCTCCCGGCTCATGACAGGCTCGAGCCGGGCCGACGGCTCATCGAGAGCCCACTTCGACCAGCTGAGCCGAGAAGTCATCGACCGCCATACCAAGTGGCTACCGTTCTACACCCAGTACAAGCGGGACAAGCGAAGAAAGGGCTTCTGATCGGCTACGCTAGGTGGACGATCCTATCGCGGATTCAGCAGGTTGTCGGACCCAAACCTCCGTTGCCGTCATCTTCGAAGCAGCTGGTCTCGGGCGCCGTGCGAAGCCAGCCAATGAAGCGGTCTGCAGCGTCCTCTTCGATGATGCCCTGGACGACACTTCCATAGGCGAGGGCGCGGATCACCGCCGAAACAGAAACTTCCTTGGGAGGATCGCCGGGCAAGAATACTTCGCAGCCCCCGCAGGTCCGCGTGTTGCCTGTCGAGTCGACTCGGCCGTCGGCGCCGACCTTTCCTTCCAGCCAGCGCAAGCCAGTTTCGAGGACGGTCGATAGCCGACCGTCCGAGTCGTCGTACTGTGCCAAGACGAGGCCCAGCATCTGTTCGATCGAGACGGCCTGATAACTCGTGTCCGCGCCACCCGCTTCGACGAGCACGCCGTCTTCTCGAGTGAATGCCAGCGCGAGATCGACGAAGCGTTCAGCCAGCTTGAAGGCGCTTGGCATCCGGGTGAGAAGGCCACAGGCCTGAAATGCCAGCCCGTCATGGAGCAGGCGGTTGGGCGCCGTGGCGTCGACCTCCTCGAGCAGGACGGTCTGGGTTTCCAGCCAGCTGACGGCCGCCCCCAGCCCGACGATGACGGTGTTTCGTTCGCCGACCGAGATGAGCTCTCCCGCAGGGTCAGCCACGTCGAGCGCGAGCAAGGCGGGACAGGCATCCTGAAGGAAGAAGGCCACCGCGCTGGCTGCATCAGCGGAGCCAGGCTGTGCCCCCATGCCCACGAAGTCTGGGACGCGGCTGGGAAGGCTTCCGTCCGGCGCCTGATCGCGCAGACCGACTTCGACGGCAGCGAAAGCCCGGCGCAAGGCTTCTTGCTGCCCCGCCGCGGCGGCGATACGGACCGCGAATCCCGCGCCGACTTGGAAGCGGGGCGAGAAGAGCTCGCCCCAGATGCGGTTGCGGCCGATCAGCGCCGAGCCCGGCTCGGGCACCCCGGCCCCGGCGAATGACGCCAACTCGGAAAAGCGAGCAAAGGCCGCTTCGTCCGCCGCGGCGATGGCCCTTGCTGCGCGCGTTCTAGGCAAGCTCATGGCCGGTCCCGCAGCATCATGGGGCCCGGCCAAGTCAGGGTCCGTTGCATCACCATCATGTAGGTCTTGGGGCGTAACTCTCCCTGGGGCCGCGTCGGAACGAACCGTTGAATCAGCCTGCTCCTCCGTCGACGCGCACGCGGTTCCCAGGATGGCCAGGATGAGGGCGACGACATGCTCGGCCTTCCGCGTCGCCATGTCTCATGGTCGCTGGAAGCAATCCCTGGTGCAAGCCTCGGCCTACTTGGGCTTCAGGCACCCCCGCCTTCGACGGTGACCTCGATGTTCTCGCAGCTCAGGCCGCCCTGTGCACGGGCGCCGACGGCCACCACGCCAGGGACCAATACGGGGGGTGCGCAGCCGAGGCCGTTCTAACCCCGATGCTGTCGAGCGCCACAAAGTAACGGTCTGTGAACCCGAGCTGACCATGGCGAGCCATGGCGAGCCATGGCAGACGACTTCCATCTGCGCTCTGAAGTGGGGGAAGCAGCGCCGGTTCTTAGACCTTCATTGGGAGCCCTTATCACCTTGGCGTTGGGAACTGGCGTCTTCGAGCCAAGACGGGAACCAAAGCTTCTACTGATCGTCCAGGAACCTGGCGGCCATCGAGCGGATTTTGTGGTTCCAGTTGTAGACGACCTGACGCTTCACACCCATGATCTTGGCCACCTCGTCCACGCCGAGTTCGTCTTCATACAGGTAGGCCAAGACCGCCTGACCTTTGGGAGGTAGCTCGCGCCGGAGATAGGTCAATAGAGCTCGGGCACTGTCGCGGGCTTCCGCGAGTTCAGCTGGAGTGGGCCCGTCGGAAGGTACCGTGGCGATGTTTTCCGTCGATGGCTCTCTATCGGCGGACCGCTTGAGGGCCTGGACCTTCTGCCACAGGTTCCCGAGAATACGCTCGGAGATCATCGAGACGTAGCCCTCGAGGCTACCTCTCGAGGGATCATAGGCCACGAGCTGTTGGCCCTCCTCCTTCATCAGGGTCATCCAAACTTCCTGAGCAATGTCGCACTCGTCCCATGTGCCGACCTGAGTCTTGCCGTGGCGAATCATACGCGCGCGAACCCGAGCCCGAATGATGGGCGTCAGTCGAATTTCGAGGTCGCTCTGCGCCCCCGGGTCGCCTCGAGCGGCCCTGAGGGCCAAGTCTCGGGAAAAAAGTCGGCTTGAATCCAAAGGGTCCCCCTACCCAGCCTCCGGGGCGTACTCGACGACGTACGACCACCACTGGAGCCCAGCCGACTCGGACTGAGCAAGGGTCCCATGCAAGCGTCCTTCTAGCGACTCCAGCATGTCTTGTGACGGGGCTACGGCTATGGTGATCCGTTTGCTTCCGGGCTCCATTCCAAACAGAGCTAGGCCTGACAGCGCTACCTTGACGACCCCTCGGTCGATTGTGACCGAGGCCTCAGGGAGTCCACGCAGTGGAGAATGGAGAGCTTGGGCGTAGACCCGAGCGAAAACCGGACCTTTGGGGGTCGTTCGAGGCCGAAGAAGAACTTCAAAAATGGAGGCACTGTCCAAGCGACGTTCAGTTTCAGCCTGGGTTTCACCGCGGACCGACTTAAGAAAGCCGGTGGGGCCGTTCGGGGCGTATTTCGGAAGCAGTTGAAGAGGTTCCGGTTCGAAGGCGAACAGTCCGACGGCCAAAACTGCCGCCGCAGCTACTGGGAATCCAAGCCAGGCCTGACTCTTGCTCAGCCTTCGAGGTTCGAACTCAGCGCTCAGGGTCTGGAGACGCCTTCGGGTCGCCGAAGACCGAGCGAGTGCAGCGTCCACTTGGGCCTCTAGTTCCGCCGGAAGCTCTTTCCGCAGATAAGCCCTCAAGATGGACTGGGAGACCATCACTGCCGAAGCTTCGTCCTCCTGCTCGGCCAATGAATCTTTGAGGATCCGGGTTACGGCGTCAGGATCAGCCAAGAACGTCCCCATGCGTCGAAGTACTGAAGGTCACTTCCATTCTTTCCGCCGGACACCCTCACCGTGCCAGATTTCCCAAAAAAGATCCTAAGCCCTCGTCAGTAATACTGGCCATGCGTCCGATCATCTCGAGCCTCCCAGCCTCCTTGCTCTTCCTGTGGAGCGCCCTGGCGTCGGGCCAGTTTGCCACGCCTCAGCCCCTTCCCTTGCCCCTCGAGCTGGACGGTCGTGCCTGCACACCTGATGTTTACTTCGTTGATGTGCCCATCGGCGCCTCGGCTTTCCCGCCGGGTTCTCCTCCCGCCTTTGAAGCAGATTTGACCGGCGTTGCCATGGGGCGTGTGATTCCCTGGTTCTGCGAGCCCGGCGATGGTGCCTGTGCGGGCGCTTTAGGCGGTGGTGTCCACGCCCGTGTGGAATCTGTGTTCGCTGCGTCATCGGCGCCCTTCCGCAGTGACGGTCACCTTCGCCACTTCCGCATCTATTTCGTGGATGCCTCTCAGCGTCGTCTTCGCGTCCGGACGGAAGCCAGCTGTGAGATCGTGCAGCAGATCCGGAGCATGGCTAGTCTGCACCTCTTTGGGCACGCTTGGCCTCCCACGTGTGTTCCTCATGGCGGCGGCAACGTTTCTTGTACCCAAACCCGCACGGGTGAATTGAGGGTCGGTCGGTCCTGCGCACTTCGAGCCATGAGTCGGCTCGTCGACTCGGTGGGCACGGCGAGAGCCAGTTGGCACCTGTCGACCCTGGGTCTGGGAGCTCCGGCAGGCGTCCCGGGCAGCGCGCCGGTTCGACTGGCCCTCATCGATGGAGGGGTGAGGGGCCAGGACCAGGGGGCTCTGGGCGTGGATCAGCAATGGGACCTGACCGACGATTTCGGCGGCGTATCGGTCGATGCCTTTGGCAGTCCTACCGAGCCGTCGTCGACCGAGCATCTTCATGGGACGGCCATGGCCGCGCTGTTCCGACAGGTCGATCCCCAAGCCGCCATCGACGCCTACATGGTCCTGGGCCATGGCGAGCAGGCCGACCTTGGAGCTGTGGCTCGGGCGGTCGATCAGGCCTTGCTGCGCCATCCCCACGAGCCTGTGATCATCAACCTGAGCCTGGGGATGCGCCACGAGTACACGTATCCGGCCGAGCTAGAGCGGCAAACCGAGCCCGGCCTCAGCTGCCTCACGGATGAAGACGGGGCCGACGAAGCCCTCCGCTACGCGCTTTGGGTGGCGCGGAATCAGGACCGTATTGGCCATCGATCGGCTGTGGTCGTCGCTGCTGCCGGCAACCAGGTCCAATACCCAACTCGACCAGGCTACCCCCACAATTATGGAAGCCCCTACGCGGTTGACCTGAACTGGACGTTTTCAACCAACGCCGCGCTCAAGCCGTCCACGCCGTGTGGCCGCGTTCAGCCGATGGTGCCCGAGCTCTTCGTTCCCGCCGAGTTCGGCAACTCGATGAGCTGCACCGGCGCAGGAACAGAGCTCGCTACCGTCTTGGCTGCCGGTGCCGTGGACGCTCTGGATAGACCCAGCGTCTTGTCTCCAGTCGACCGCGAGCCGCCCATCGTTGCTCCGGGCCAACACGTGTTCATTGAGCACCCTCATCTGGACAAGCAAGAGCCTGGACTCGCCTGCACGACGGACGTGGGTTCTGGGGAACACTTCGAATTTCCTCAGATGCTCACCGGTTCTTCTGTCGCCTCGGTTCTGGTCGCTGGGGTGCTCAGTCGGGGGCAGTCCCTGCATGAATCGCTTTACGGAAGCTCGATGGACTGGCCGTCTCTCCAGCGGCTCGCCTATCTGACCGGTGAAGCGGTGTGTAGAACCACCCAGGGGGGCATCGCGGTGCGACGCATTCAGAGCGCTCGGCTCGAGCAGGCCCTCTCGTCCTGTCCGGGACTGGTGACATGCGCCCAAAGCCTGACCCATCAGGACCCAGCCGTCATCGACTCGAGCACTTTGGGGAGCTGCGCCGCAGAGCTCGTGGTCTGCGGACTCGAGACTCATCCCCTTCATCCGAGCTGCATCGTGGGCGACCCATCAGCGTTGTCTCCTGACGTTGGCGAGGTGGATCGTCTGATCGAGTGCAACACCACCAATCCGTCGGCCTGCTCCCCGGAGGAGTTGGTCTGTTCCGGCTATAGCGAGGTGGCTACGAACTTCACCCAGGCTCCGTCCGCCCTCGATGGATCCAGTGCCGGGGTGCTGGGCCCGCAGCCTACCATTCC
>JBCCQA010000025.1:0-82182 GCA_039024635.1 Myxococcota bacterium
TCGAACCGATGGAAAAGCCATCGAACGCCTCGGCGAACTCGTCCGCGGCCAAGATGTTGGAGGGGATCTCGGCCATGATGAGTATCTCCAGCCCGTCCTTGCCTCGCTCCAATCCTGCCTCCTGCATCATCGAAAGGACCCGTCGCCCTTCGGCCGGCGTGCGGCAAAACGGTATGGACCAGTCTTGGCGTCACCGAGGTCCATTTGTTCTTCCATCGGCACCTACCCAGTCGAGGGCACCGACCCACGAACCTCCGATTGTGGCCCGTCGAGTTCGCATCCTTCGAGGACGTCGAAGAGGAAAGTCCTTCTAGGAGCTTGCCCACCTTCTTCGCTCTTCCGTGCTTGTGCCGAGTCGGCAGCGAGCGAGCATGGGAGTCGTCTAAGCGCCATGCAGGCGGCCGAACGCAATCTGGATGAGCGGCTGGAGTCTCTCACCCAAGTCCAGCGCCGGGCTCGGCAGGACTCGATCACGGCCGAGCTGCTTGACCTAGTATCAGGCTTTGAAGCTGCGGAGACGAATCACGAAAGGGCAGCCCAGGGCGGGCATTGCGACGACTCTCGAGTATGAACCCAGCGCAGGCCGCACTAGGAAGTCAGCGTCAGAGCGCAGGCGCGGCGCCGAGCTGGCATTGTTGGGAGCGCAACGGCTCTCGGGACGGTCTTTTCTGACGAGGCAGTCCGCTGCTCAAGTGTCACCCCGCTCCGACAGAAGGATTGCGATGGGCTTGGTCGTCTCGAACTCGGACAAGACGATCATCGACGTCACCATTAGAGGGACGCTAAAAAACATGCCCGGGACCCCCCAAAGCGAACCCCATACGGCCAGCGACAGCAATATGACGAGCGGACTCAGATTCAGCTGGCGGCCCATGAGACGAGGCTCGAAGACGTTTCCCACCAGGATCTGCGCAAAGATCAGAAGCCCCGCAAGAAGGAGAGTCGTAGTAACGGCATCGAACTGAAGCACAGACAGCAGTATGGGCATCAGTACGCCCAGGAAGGAGCCAATATAGGGGACGAAGTTGAAAACGAAGGTGGTAACTCCCCAGAATGCTGCGAACTGCACGTCGAAGCTCCACAAGATAGCGAAGGAAATGACGCCTATCAGTGCGCTCGTCAGGCTTTTCAACGCGACGTAGAAGCGGATCTGGCCTGCGATTTGGCGGGACGCCTGAAGAAGCGCGAGCTCTCGCTGCGGGCCCAGCATGAGCGCGCGGGCTTTCATTTCGAACGTGTGCGCCTCGGCTAGAAGAAAAGCTGTATACAGGAGAACGGCGCCTAGCTGGCTCAGCGTAAAAGTGACGCCTGAGAGCGCCTGACTGAGGAGCCCGTTGATGTTCGTAGGCAGGAGCTCTTGGCGCAGGAGCTGGGCCGGCAGGCCAAGGCCGGCGAGTAGCTCTTGGAAAATAGTGCTGAGCTCAGCTTGGTAAAACGGGAGTTGGTCGCCCAGCGATCGGACGCTGGTGGCAGCGACGATGGATAGGCTGGCAATCACACCTACCACGAGCAACACCGCCAAGCCGAGTCGGACCGGATAGGGCAATGACACAGGAAGGTCGCTCATCAGATCGACCAGGGCTGACAGCAAGTACCAAAGAAAAATGGCTGCAACCAACGGGAGGATGATGCTTCGAGCCACGACCAGCACGTGACCTATCGCGACGACGACGAGAATGCTGAGGAGCCACCGAACCGGGTCCATGAGGTTCATGATCGCGAAGTGGACGAGGCGAGCAAGGTCCACAGCCATTTAGGCGTTTGCAGACCCTCGCCGGTGCCCGCCTTTCGCGGATGGGTGAGCCAAGAGCGTAGACGGGTCCCCAGGCAGGGGCCCCCTCAAAGGGCCAAGGGATCCCGATGCCCTCGTTCCTTTCCGAGTTCTGCAAGCTTCCGAGCTATTTGAGCGTGCAACCGTGAGACCCAAGGTTTGGTGTCTGTTTTGGAGAGCGCAATAGCCCCAAACAGGGAACGGTCACGCCGTGGATCTTTGCGTACCGGCGACGTCGCCAGGCTTGCTCAAAGCTCTGACCGCCAAGCTCGAAGAATAGGTCGATCTGCTCCGGAGGTTGGCCGAACCAAAGGGCTGGGCCCTTGCCACCCACCACGAAGTCTTCGGGGCCCAGGTCGGGAACGGGAAGACACAGCTGTGCCAGCGTTTCTAGAAGTGTCTCCCCGTTCGTTGGTCCGTATCGTAGCCACAGGCTCAGGCCCGAATCACAGTCTAGCACTCCTTGGTCCTTGAGCTCCCGAGGGCCCACGACCAAGTAGTCAACCCCTGCTTCGTTCAAAGCGCGCAGCAGCCGGCCGGGTAGGCTCAAGGCCTCAGGAAGTACGGCCTTGGGCCTCCGCGGCGAAGGCCCTTCGGCCCTACGTACCCGACGCGCAATTCTCTTTCTGGCCTTCTGAGCAGAACCAAGACGAACTTCTGCCCGTGCGAGCCCGAGCTGACGGGTGATGGCCGAGCCTCTCGTTTGGAGGGTACTCACTCGTTGCACTCGATTAGATTCCGACGGGTCGACGCGATTGTCCTTAGCCACGCACCCTACGACTTCAAGGCCTGTGCCATGGTTGGATCCGGGCTTTGTTCTCCTGAATGTCGGCGACCAGACCCAACAAGGTCGCGGTACGGTACCTGACCGAATCAAGTCGCTCCGTGGGTCGAGTAGGCCATCTTCCCGAGTTCGGCGCGTATGCCGTTTCGCCCGCACCCTTGTCGCCTGCATGCTACGCGCCTTGGCTAGACCACGCAGCACCGAGCCCGTGCCGCCGATCTGTCCGGCAGTCGTTGGTTGCAACATGAAGAGGCAGCTTGTGCAGCTCCAAGCCATCGACTGCTCTTGCCGAAAGGGTACGATTCGCGAGAGTTGTTTAGGTTACAGGTGGCCCCCCGCTCGGTAGCCTGAGTCTTGAAGCCGGCCTTCCTCGGTCCACTTCACGACGTGGTCCACGAACGCTCTGACCTTGGGCTCCACGAACTGCCGCTCGGGCCATACGAGGGTCAGCGTGACCTTCATGCCGATGATGCCGTCCAGGACCCGCACCAGACGGCCTGCATCGACATGCTCCTGAATGAGGACCTGAGGAAGGAGACCGATCCCAAGTCCTGAAAGGGCGCTCCCGAGCACGGCGACGATGTCGTTGCTCACCAGGGGGCCGTCGACGGTAACAGAGCCGCCCGTTGTGGTCGGCCATCGAAGCGCCGGGCGTTCACCCTGGCTGAAGCCTCGGAGGCAGGTGTGCTGTCGAAGCTGCTCGGCTTCTTCCGGGATTCCGTTCCGTGCGATGTAGTCGGGCGAAGCGACGGCCGACAAGGAGGAGTGAACGAGTCGACGGCTCATCAGGTTGGGGTTCGAGTCGACTCCTCCTCGAAGGGCGACGTCGATCTGATCGGCCGCGAGATCGATATGACGCGTCGAGGTGAGGAGCTCGACGCTCACGTCTGGATAGGCGCTGATGAATTCCCCGATCATTTCTCCGACGGTCGTTCGATGAAGGGGCGCGCAAGCAACTCTCAAGAGACCACGGGGTGCGTCGTCCAGCCGCTGCACTGCGGCCACGGTCTCCTGAGCCTCTTCGAGGAGCCTCCTCGCCCTCGGATACAGGGCCTCTCCTGCTCGGGTGAGCACCAGGGTCCGCGTCGTTCGGTTCACGAGCCGGACCCCGAGCCGACGTTCCAGGCGTGTCAGTCTTCTGGACAGTGTTGCGCGTGGAGTTCCTAAGACACGGGCAGCTTTGCTGATGCTCCCGGTCTCGACGATCGCCACGAAGGCATCGAAGTCCTCTGAGACGTGCATGCTGGGGGATCAGATCCGACGCAGGGGGTGAAGTCCCCCGAAACCGGCGTTCTCATATGTGATCGAATTGCGCAGCAGACGTCGAATTCATCATCTTGTGGTTAACAGTAGCTATGGCTAAGTGTAGCGAAATCCCCCGCGGAGAAACACGAGCCCGTGACGAGCGTCGAGAGGCCAGAGGCTTGTGCGACGCCCGAGAACCAGGACCCGGACTATGAGGATGCTGCATTGAAGCCACCACCCGCTGAGCGTGGGGAGGCCAACGCGTCGACGGTGCTGGCGGTGGCCGTCGGAGCCTTGGCCCGCGGTCTGCCTCGCGAGCGGGTCGAGGCCAGTCTCGGCACGCCGCTGTCAGGCGTCATGGATGGAACGCAGCGCGTCCCTGCGACCGCCGCGACCTCGCTCTGCGAAGAGATGGCGCGCTACTTTCCGGACATGGCCTTGTCCATCGAGGTGGGGCGATCGCTTCCGGCTTCCTTTACGGCCGAAGTTGGGCGGACCGCCTCCGTCGCGCCTACGGTGGGCGAGGCCCTCGAGGTCTTCGCCCGGCACGCCGGCCTCCTGGCTGACAGTGCGGGCTGCGAGCTCACGCGAAGCGTCCGCTTCTCGCGACTTCGTCTCGGTCATCCGCTGGCGGGGCAGGATGGTGGGCTGATGAACGAGCTTACCCTGGCCTTCCTGCTCAAGTTCATCCGCGGGATGGCGGGCCGCCCCGTCCAACTGTCCGAGGTGAGGTTGCCGCTCCCGCAAATTGGCGAAGCGGCCACCTACGCCGAGTACTTCAAGGCACCGATTCGCTTTGGCGTGGGGCCACAGGAAGGCAGTCTCATCATGCCGAACTGGGTACTCGACCTTCCGACGAAGCGTGCGAGTTTGGAGTCTTTCGAGCTGGGCCTCGGTCACCTCGCGGCTCGGAGAGACTACCTGGCTGGTGAGGGGGAGGATACCTCGCTAGCCCTGCTGAAGGAGGCCATTCGGGAAGGCGTCGCCAAAGGTGAGCTGGAGTTGGACCGAGCTCTATCGGCCACCGGACTATCCCGTAGAAGGGCGCAGCGCGTCGCCGCGGGCGCCGGCACGACGCTCAGCCAACTCAGAGACGACGAAGTCATGCGCCGCGCCAGGACGCTGCTGTTGGAGGCCCCTCTGAGCTCCGTCGAGAGCATCGCCTTCGAGCTCGGATACTCCGACGCCCGGGCGCTGCGTCGCGCCTTCAAGCGTGCATACGGCACGACGCCTTCGGTTTATCGCCAGGCGCAACGCTCGGAAGCCGAAGGGGAGTAAGGGCGTGAGCTTCGAGAGCGCCTTGGATCTTGCCCCTTCCAGTTGTGCTTCCTACGAGTCCGCATCGACGAAGGCGCTCGAAGGCCGCAGATCGCGGCTGAGCGCCTCACCGAGTTCCCGACGAGCCACGGCGGCCCCTGAGCTGTTGGCCGCGATTGGCCTCTTTCTTCGTTCTCGTGGTGTTCGGCAAGAGGAGGTCGAGAGCGTTCTGGGTCGTCCGCTCGATGCGCTCATGCAGAAGACGGGGGCGCGCGTGCCGGATGCGCTCCCGCACGCGCTCATCGCCAAGCTCCTGCCCAAGCAGCTTGGATCCTTCGACTTCGACATTCTTCGAGGCCCCTTGCCCTCCCTGGTAGCGCCTCTGGAGGCGACGGCATCCGTCGCGAGCTCAGTAAGGGAGATTCTGAGGCTGATCGTCGACTTCGCGCCCGTGATTTCGGACCGGCTCGAGGCCGGCCTAGAGACAGTCTCGAGCCAGATTCTCCTGAAGCTCACTCATCCCCACGACTCCGTGGACGGGGGTCTGACGACGGAGGCCGTTCTTTGGATGTTCAAGCGCTGCGTCCTCGATCCCGTCGGCGTCGCGTCCAAGGTCGCCCGGGACGTGGGCTTGGGCCGCCCCGGCGTCGCCCTCGTACTGGACGCGGCGGCCATGGATCACGAACCGGCGGGCTCCAATCCTCGAGCCTACGCCGTGCTCGAAGAGGCGCTCGCCCGCCACCTCGCCGAGAGTCGCCCGCCCGATGAGGACGCCGAACTGGTCAGGATCCTTCGCGCCATAGAGCAGAACGCAGACGCCGGCGTCTTCAGCGTGGTCGCAGCGGCCCAGCGTGCTCAGCTGAGCCTGCGGACGGCCCAGCGCCTCTTGGCGACCCGAGGCTCGAGTCTTCGAGAGGAAATCGACATCCTTCGATGCGAAGCGGCCATTCGCTACGTGGAGGACCGCCGAGGGGGCGTGGACGAGATTGCTGCCCGCCTCGGCTACTCCGACAGTCGAGCCTTTCGACGGGCTTTTCAAAGATGGACCGGCGTCACGCCATCGAAGTTTAGGCGCGGAGCTCCGGAACACTAGCGGGGCTGCCTTTAGGCGTCGCTCCGACCGCTGGGCAAACACATGGTCGGAACGAGGCGTTCGGGACGACGCGCCACCAGGCTGAGACCTGCTCCATCGATGCACGTCAGTCGTGCATTTCGGGACCCTCCCCTCGTTGGGCGCTGAATGGCAGCGTGCCGACCGATGGCGTCCACCAAGACCCTGAGACTGTTCACCGCGATCCTCTGGATCATCTGGGGTGTGGTGCACATGTTCGCAGGCGGCATGACGATCGCGCTCGACGCGACGAGCGCGGTCCAGGGCATCGCCGACGGCGTCGACCCCGCGCTGCTCGACGTCGCGTACCCGGACGCTGCGGGCGCGATCATCAATCAGCATGGCTTCAACCTCTTTTGGATCGGCCTGACGACCGTGGTCGGAGGAGGGTACATCGTGGCCGGAAGCCGGACCGCCCTCTGGTTGTGTGCGCTCGTCGGAGGCTTGGCGGACGTGGGCTACTTCCTGTTTATCGACCTGGGCGGCTTCAACAACTTCGTGCCCGGAACCGTCATGACGCTGATCTCCGGCACAGCGGTCATTCTAGGCTTCATCCTGCTGCGAAGATCCTCGTCCTAGGTTGGCCCCTGAGCGCCGGGGCGTTTGCCGCTCCATTCGACTGAGGACGGTCGCTCGAAGTCCCCGTCGACCCGAGCCTGGACGATGCACGCTTCGTCACCCCCGCAGGAGGCCTCTTCGACGAGGGTGCCCGAGCCGTGAATGGAGCTCCCGGGTTCGAGCCCGCGCCTCAGGCGCTCGAACCAGTAGGGACGGTTGGCCGCGGTCGAGGTGACCGCACGAGACGTCTCCCCAAGGAAGCAGCCCGCGGCAGCCGTCATGTCGCCGCTCCAACTGTGACCCTTGGCGAAGATGCGGTCGGTGTCCCCGCAGCGTCCGTCTCAGAGTCGATCCGGAGGCGCCCGCACGAGGTTCGACGTCGGCGGGCGCTGCCAAGGGTCCCAGGAGCCATTCCCCGAGGCGCAGACGAGCAGCGGGAATGGGGAGGGCAGTTGGGGCTGCGAACCATCGTCGTTCGTCGGCTGCACGCGAAGCCAGCTGGGGCTCAACAAGCCAGCTCATCGCTTGGATTCAGAGCGCTGGAGGAGCGGTCTCCTTGGCGGGTCGGAGGCTGGGGCCCTCGACCTCATAGACCGCTGCCGGGGCGGGCCGCACGCGCCCGGCGACTCGTTTGGAGAGGTCGTGGGCCCAAGAGCTTGGCGCCGAGGCCAGGAATCGACCACCAGACCTAGCCAAAGCCCAAGACCGGCGCGCAATCTCGGGCCCCAGGGAAACGGGGGGCATGGGCCGATTCACGAGCAAGTTTGGAGCACTCTCATGGCGGGCAGCGTGCGCTGCGCTCTTGCTGAGCCAGGGCTGCGGTCAGGCGGGAAGCGATGGCCCGACAGACACCGGGAATGGGACTTCGACGACGGATGCCGGGACGCCCGACGGAGGGTCCGAGCCGGGGCCCGACTCGGGTTCCGTTTCCATGGACCTCGGGAGCCCCCCGGCGGCAGGGTCGGCGATGATTGGCCCCGAGGGTGGGCGGCTCACGACCCCGGAGTCCCGGGTGTTTCTGGAGGTACCCCCTGGGGCGCTCACCGAAACTGTCGAGATCACTCTGGTCGAGGTGGAAGGGCCCGCCTCGGCGGTGGGGACGGTGGTTGACCTGGAGCCCGACGGTCTGCGCTTTGCCCAGCCTGCGACCTTGGGCCTCGTCTTCGAGCCCGACCGAATCCCGGGCGGCTTCACAGAAGACGATCTGGTGGCGGCCTACCTAGAAGAGGACGCTTGGGTCTCGGTGCTCCCCACCCAGGTCGATGCCGACGCCGAAGCTCTGACGGCCTTGGTCGATCACTTCTCGGTGGTCGGCGCCACCGTCCTAGCGGGGGCTTCAATGCGGATCTCGGACCAGCGTGACTTCGGTGAGACTCTTTCGAACATCGTCTTGGACCCCGAGCAGCCCGACTACATCGTAGAACGTCCCGCCGAACCCGGAAGCGGGCCCCAGGGGTTGATCGTCACCAAGGCCGTCCGCATCGAGCCCGGCGTGAAGATCGCCTTCGAAGCCGACACGAACTTCTTCATGCAGGGGAACCTGGATGCCCAAGGGACAGAAGAGGCGCCCATCATCTTCGAGGGTTTCTCGGCGGATGGAGAGCCTCCGCCTCAGGCCGGGCACTGGCGGGGCCTGACCCTGGCCGGTCGAAGCGCCGATGGCCTGGAGGGGCAGTTCATTCTCCGGAATGCCATCATTCGCCACGCGGGGGGCGCCTACGATCGGCCGGCCACCTATGACGGTCTCGACCTTTTGTCGGCCAGCCTCGGAACGCTCGGCAACAACAAGACCACCGAGATCCGAGATGTCCTCATCGAAGACGGTCTCGGCCTCGGCTTCGACATGATGACCTACAACTCACTCGCTGCGCGCTTTGTCAGCATCGACAGACTGACCATCCGTCGTGTGCAAGGCTTTGCCGTGGGCGTCTTCCCGGCCACCGACATCGGTGAGGTCACCGTCGAAGAGGTCGGCGACCCCCGCGTCTGGATTCGAGGCGGCGAGACCGAGAACCTGAGGATCCCCGGCATCGGCGTTCCCTTCGTCGTCGGCATGACCCCCGAAGAGGTGGCCGACTATCAGAGCTTCTTCGCGACCCCCGAGCGGGAGATCTTCGTGCAGAACGACCTTCGCGTCGACGCGGGGGGCATCATCGAATACACGGAAGAGGGCGGAATCCGATTCCGGACCGACGATGACGACGACGTCCCGCGACTGCGGGTAGAGGGGACAGAGAGCAATCCTGTGACCGTTCGGCCCGCGAGCCCCGGAGTCCAGTGTGACCCCTTCATCGTTCTGAACGAGGGCGACAACCTCATTCGGCATGCGGTCTTCGAGTCCTGCAGCAGCGTGATCATCGTCCCCCCGAGAACCGCCATCCGTATCGAAGACACCCTCGTGCGGGACTCGGACTGCGTCGTCTTTCGAAGCAGCACGGAAAACACGGTCGAGCTCGTCCGGGTCGAGCTGGACAACACGCCCCGCATCGAGTGCCAGGACATCTGAGCACGACGCGGCGCCGAACCGGTCAGGAGGCTAGCGCCTGAGGCCGCACCGGGCCCGAGCGCTCCATATATCTTCCTGCACGTGCTCAATTTTGACGGGCTTGGTCAGGTGACCGAGCATCCCCGCCTCTTCGCATTTTCCGCCGCACTTCTGGGGTCGTACTCGGCCACCAGCACACGCAGCCCCTCGAGAGCGGCTCGATGCGCCGTCTCGAGCTCCCATCAGGTCGTCCCGCGGAGCGTGGGCTTCAGGCTGGCTGCTTGGGAGCGTTTCAGCAACTCAACGGGCGTGAGAAGGCACTCGACAGAGAAGGGCGACAACTCGAATTGACGTGCGGACTAGCGTGGCTGCTCGCAATCGAATTCGCCACCCTAGGGCACGACGGAGAAAGGATGGATCCACTGGTCGAAGGCCCCGAAGTCCTCGACCTCGATGAAGAGCCGCATCGGACCCATCGCCGTCCCGGGGATGGAGACCGAGAAGGAGACGCTCTCGCTGGCAAGGGCGGCGAGGTCCCGAACCTGAATGTCGCGCGTGTTCGTGGTCCCATCCGCCTCCTGAAGCTCTACCACCACCCGAGCTCTTCCCGACTGATTGCTCCGTTCCGTGATGTCTACAGTGACGGCCATTTCCTCTCCTGCCACCACCGAGCTTGGGGCGGTCAGTCCGTCGAAGCTGATTCGGGACTCTAGGATGCGGACGAGCCGTCCTTGATCGACTTCGACCCAGCGTTGCACGAGGCCGGACGGCCATTCGACGACGACATCCACCGCCTCTATCTCGCCCAGCCCAAAGTGGACCTCAGGTGCAGCGGGCCCAAGGAAAGAGGGCGCCGAACCCAGCTCCCGCAGGATCGGTCCATCCGGTGTCTCGGCGATGATCTTTGCGCCGACTCCGTCTCGATTGGAGACTCGTCCGTCGAGGTCTACTGAAAGCCAGCTGTTCTGGTTGGAGAGATCGTTCCGCAGCAGCTCCACACCGTCTTGCAGGTTGGTCACGAGCAGATCCACGTCGCCGTCCCGGTCGTAGTCGGCCGCCGCGACCGAGCGAGAGCGGGCATCGGCCGCGACGCGAGCGCTTCGTGAGACGTCGAGGAAGGGCAAGCCGGAGTCCACACCCAGCTGGTTCAGGAGGAGCTTGTTCTCGGACTCGAGGGCGTTGGCCGCGCTGGCGACGGTTGGAGTGAACCCGTTGGCTACGAAGAGATCCTGCCAGCCGTCATTGTCGAAGTCCTCGAAGACGGCGCCCCAACCGGCTGCGAATAGCTGCGGGCTGCAGCTGTCCTGTTCGAGTGCAGCCCCGAGCTGGACGCTCACGTCGACGAATCCCCCCACCCCCTGGTCCTGCAGGAGTTCGTTTCGTCCGATGCTCGTGAAGTAGTAGTCGAGGTCGCCGTCTCGGTCATAGTCGCCAATTCCGATGCCTCGACAGTAGAGCTGAGCCCCAAGGCCGATCATGGTGCTCACTTCGGTGAAGTTAGCTCCGCCGTCGTTCTCATAGGTCCTGTTGGGCACGACGAACTGTCCCAGGTCGTTGCAGTCCATGAGGTCGAGGTCGCCGTCGCCGTCGATGTCAGTGATAGCGGTAACGCTGGTGGCTCCGGGCGTCGACCCGCTTCCTCCGACCCCCAGCCTTTCCGTGACGTCGGTGAAGGTCCCGTCGCCCTCGTTGTGGAAGAGGCGGTTCTCCAGTCCGTTGTGGTTCGGAAACCTCCCCCCCGGGCCGATGTACCCGGACACGTAGAGGTCGAGCCAACCGTCGCCGTCGTAGTCTCCAAAGGTCGCGCCGGTGGTCCAGACGGCGTAGTCGACTCCGGCGGCCGCCGTTGCGTTCGAAAAGCCGGCCGAGCCGTCATTGCGGAGGAGGAAGTTGGCGGCGGTGGTCGAGAAGTACAGGTCCAGATCGCCATCGTTGTCGTAGTCGCCCATAGCCAAGCCCTGGATGATGCCGCTGGCGTCCGCGACGGGCTCGAAGCCGGCGAAGCTCGTTCTGTCGGTGAAGCTCCCGTTTCCGTCGTTTCGGTAGTATTCGGGCCCCTCGGTCTCGGAGGCGAGGATGATGTCCAAGTCGCCGTCGCCGTCCAAGTCGCCGAAGGTGCCCGCCGCTCCGATGCCGTTGCTGAGTGGGGGACCGCTGCCCCCAAAGCTCACACCGACCTGGGCGGCGACCTCCGTGAAACAGACCCCGTCCGCGCAGCGAGCCTCCGAGAACGGAACCTTTTCGCCGTTGCCACAGTCGTTGAACGCACAAGACTCGCCTGTCGTGCACTGGTTGCCGTCGTCGCAGGGCGAGCCCTCCGGCGCGAACTCACTCTCACAGGCGCCTGTCGCCGGATTGCACTGGTTGGAGAGCATGCAGGGGAGGACGATGCACCGGACGTCGTTCGAGGACGCGCAAACGCCGCCCAAACACTCGGTTTGGAGCGTACACAGATCTCCGTCATCGCAAGCGCTCCCATCAGGCAGCGGCGTCTCGACGCAGCCAAGGGTCGTATCGCAAGTCGCTTCGAAGCAGCTCGACGGTGCGGGGCAGCTGATCATGGCTCCGACGCATTCGCCGGCTCGACAGATGCCCTCCTCGATGCAGACGTTGCTGCACGGCGCGCCGTCGGGGGCGGTCTCGCCTTCGCACTCTCCGGTGGAGGGATTGCAGGCGCCCGTCCTACAGGTAGCGCCGCTGCTGCAGTGGAGCGCGTCTCGCCCGTGGCAAAGGCCGCCTACGCAGACGTCGGTTCGGGTGCACGCGTTTCCGTCATCACAGGGAGCCTCGTCCTCGGCCGCCACCTGCATGCAGCGACCGTCTTGGCACGCGCCGACCAAGCAGGCGTCCCTGTCGCCTGGACACGCCAGGGCCGTACCTGCGCACACGCCGTCCTCACACACGTCGTTTTCGGTGCAGTCATCTCCATCGTCGCAGAAATCGCCATCGGCTGCGCCCGCGCACGCGTCCGAAGGCGGGCCGCGGTCTTGACCGTCGTCGAGGGAACCCGAGCCCTCGACGCAGCCCATTCCCAAGAGCAAGGTAGTAAAGGCCGCCGCTATCCGCATGATCCCCGAAAGCCTTGGACCCGACTCTGCGACCCGACGGCCTCGGAGACTGGTCGACGCGTGATGAGCAGACAGAACCGGTGGAAGGCAGAAGCCCACCCCCATGATGCCGAAATCGGTTAAAAACAGGGCTCGGTGGCTCCCGGCTCTGGCCTGTGCCGTACCGTCCCTCCAGCTTTCGGCCATGGGATGGGTCAAACGAGGGGTCTTCCTCTTCCTCTTGGGCTTCGGCTGCACCGATGAGGGCGGGGTGCTGAATCGGCCGCCGGTCGCGGTAGCGGAGCTGGTGATCGAGTCCGAGCGGGTCCTGCTGGATGGCCGACAGAGTCGGGACCCGGACGGGCAGCTGGTCCAGTTTCGGTGGACGCAGACCGCCGGGCCCAGCGTGGAGCTGACGGGTGGTTCGGAGGCCCTGGCCAGCTTTACGCCCGTCGAAGGGGAAGGCGAGCTCGTATTCTCCTTGCTGGTTCGGGACGACCAGGGCGCCGTGGGCTTGGCTGAGCTGCGTTTGCCGTTGACGTCTCTCGGTGAGGGTCCTGTCGCCGACGCAGGTCCTGACGCCCTGGCTGCTTTCGGGGCGGAGGTCCAGCTGGATGGCTCGGCCTCCATCAGTCGCAATGCGGCCGACCCGGGCCTGAGCTTCGCCTGGACCCAGCTCGATGGTGTGGAAGTGGTCCTGAGCGACGCCGACGGTCCCGCACCCAGCTTCTTCGCCCCGCCGACCCGAACGCGGCTGGTGTTCGGTCTGACCGTCACCGACGTCGACGCCCAAACGTCGGCGGACGAAGTGGTGGTGACGGTCAGCGACGATCAAGCGCCCATCGCCGACGCCGGACCGGACCTCGTGGTCGAAGTCGGCGTGACGGCCCAGCTCGACGGGAGCGCGAGCAGCGATCCAGAGGGGGGGGGCCTCAGCTACGCCTGGCGTCAGACCTCGGGGCCGATGGTGACTCTGATGGACGGGGAGGGTTCCAGCCCCAGCTTCGTCGTTCCCACGGAGCCCGGCGTGACCGAGTTCGAGCTCACGGTCACCGACCCCACGAACCTGAGTGCGACCGATTTCGTCCGTGTGATTCCGGCGGGTGCAGATCCCATCCTCGAAGTCTTCTATCCACCCGAAGGCAGCGACTTCGGGGGGCGGACTGGCACCAGCATCCTGACCGGTCGAGTTGTCGACCCCAATGGAACCGAGATCACCTCCATCCTCGTGGACGGTCAGCCGGCCGAGATGGATCCCGAAGATCCAGGCCGCTTCAGCGCCCGCTTCAATCTGCGCGCCGATGGACAAGTCACATCGGTCGAGGCGCGCGACGAAGCCGACGAGAGGAGCTCCGTCCTTCGCTCTACGACAAACGTCGCGCCCCTCCTTGGCGGACTGGTTCCTAACGCCGCCGGGACCGAGGTCGTCTTCCTCGGCACCGAGCAGCTCAGCTTGATCGACGTCGCCGATGGAAGCCGAACTGACGTCGCCCTTCAGGATGAGTCCCCCACGGCCCAAGTGACCTCGACCGTCTTCGACGGCGCACGTGGCCGCGTCATTTTCGTCGGCATCAACCGTAATGCCCTCTTCACCGTCGACGTCGCTACGGGACGGATCGAGATCCTCTCCGACGTCTCGAACGGAGGCGGCGTTCCGCTCGATCAGCCGCTGTCCCTCGCTTTGGACCCTGATGGAAACCGGGTGTTCGTGGCCCAGCAGGGTGAGCCTCGGGTCCTTCAGGTCGACCTCGACACGGGGCTGCGCTCCTCGGTGCCGGGGGCCGACGGGCTCCTCCGCTTCGGACGCCTGCTTTGGGACGCCCCGGCCCAGCGCCTCTTCATCATCACTTTCCGAGGACTCACGAGCATGGACGTGACGACGGGGGTGCTCACCGAGATACCGGGCTTCTCGGACCTGGTCACCTACACCCTGTGGGACGAAGACCTTCAGGAGCTGATCTTTGTATCTCGAAACGACGTCAAGGCCTTCGATCCATTGACTGGCGTCGAGCGCACGATCTCGTCGGCGCTCGAGCAGCCCGGGCCTGACCAACTCGGAACCCTGGTGAGAGCGGAGGGAAGACTCTACGCCGAGGGCCTGGGTCTACTGGTCGAGATCGACGAGACGACCGGCGCCCGGACCGTGGTGGCGGGAAGAAGGGTCGGGGTGGGCCCCTCCATGAACCTGTCGGTGTCGGGTCTGGGCGATGACGCGAAGAACGCGACCTTCTACAGCGTTGCGACCGTGGTGGCCGACCGACGCATCGTGGCCATGGACGGAGAGGGCGGCGACCGAAGTCTCTTGGCTACGGTCAGTTTTCAGGTCAATGGCCTAAAGTGGTCGCCGGACCTCGACGCGCTCCTCGTAAGCTCGGAACGTGACCCGGTCTTCTTGGTCGACCCGGTGAGCGGAAATGCAGACCCTGCAAGTCAGCCTTTTCGTCAGCGGGCTGCCTCTCGAACGAAGGGCGACAGCGGACTCTTCGTCCTGGAGCGAAACGGCATCCTCTCGGTGATCAGCTTGGTCCAGCTGGGCTCGGGCGCCAGCTCGATCGTCACCACGGTCGAGAGTCGCCCCGGGCCGGCCTTCCAGGATCCTCGAGACATCGAGTATTCGCCCGTCGAGGACGCCGTTTATGTCGCCGACGGGGACACGCTGCTTCGGGTCGATGCGGAGAGCGGTGCGCGGAGCCTGGTGAGCGGGGATCGACGGGGCCAGGGGCCGCTGTTCACCAGACCGGAGCAGCTGGTGCTCGACCCCGCGGGGGGAAGGGCCTGGGTGCTTCAATCCGACCTCTACGAGGTCGACTTTGCCACCGGCAACCGCCGGCTCATCCGGACGCCCGGCCGAGCCTTCGCGCGGTCCTCGGAAGGCGTGTCGGTCAGGCCCGACGCTCGGGTCGCCTACGTGATGGTGTCCGATGTCAGCACTCAGCAAGGGGTTTTGACGGCGGTCGAGCTGCAGAGCCAAGAGTCGGTGGAGGTGTCGCGATGAGCCTTCGGTGGATTCTGGCTTTGGGCCTGTTCGTGGGTGCCTGCCAGGAAGAGGCGGACTCTCTTGAAGGCACGCCGACGGCCGACGCCGGGCCGGACCAGACGGTCTCGGCCGGCGTGGAAGTCTTCCTGAATGGGACGGAGAGCAGCGCCCCGGACGGCAGACCCCTTTCCTTTCTTTGGCGGCAGGTCGCCGGGCCGACGGTGGCGCTTCAGGGGGCGAGCGGTCCTACGCCCCGTTTCGTCGCTCCCGAGGCCTCGGTGCAGCTCGGCTTCGAGCTCCTGGTTTCGACCGAGGCTGGGGGGACGGCCACGGACGAGGTCTCAATTCAGGTTCGGCTCAGCCTGCCACCGGTCGCCGACGCGGGCGAAGACCGACTCGTGGGCCCGAACTCGCGCTTCGAGCTGGACGGAAGCGAAAGCAGCGACCCCGATGGCAGCATCGTGGCCTACACCTGGCGGCAGGTTGGCGGGCCCGAGGTCATGCTCGACGCCGACGACCGTGCCCAGGTGGGGGGCCTTGCGCCCAACGAAGCCGGGCTCGTGGTCATGGAGCTTCGCGTCGAAGACGACGACGGGCTCGAGGATCGAGACCAGGTCCGTCTGCAGCTCGCGTCGAACCTTCCGCCCGTCGCTGATGCGGGGCCGGACGTGGACGTCACCGGCGACAGCTTCGAGCTCGACGGTGGAGCCAGCTTCGACCCAGATGGAAGCATCGTCAGCTACACCTGGCGAAGTATCCAGGGCCCGGCCCTTCGGCTGATCGAGGACCGAGGGCCGAGCATCGTGGCCGAGCGCCCGGTCACGGCCATCCTCGCTGAGCTGCAGGTGGAGGACGACTTCGGCGCTACGGCCGTGGACACGGTCCGCATCACGCCCGTTGGTCGTCCGCCTCAGGTCCAGGTCAGCTTTCCGCCGCCCACCCACGATTTCGAGGGCCGCTTCTTGGCATTCACCATGACCGGACGGGCCGAGGATCCGGACGGGGGCGCCATCGTCAGGGTCACAGTGGCCGGCATGGAGGCCGAGCTGGATCCCGAGGTGCCGGGTCGATGGAGCGCCGCCATTCCCATGGCCTACGGCCGAGGTTCGGTGGAGATCGTGGCCGAAGACGAAGCGGGTGAGATCGGGACGACCCAGTTCGAGCTTCAGAACCAGCCGGCCTTCGACGAACCGATTCAGCTGTCGGTGTCGCCGGACGAGACGACGGCTCTGGTCCTGGACCAGAACGTCGGCCTGATCGAGATCGGCCTTTCTTCGGGCGAGCGAAACCTCCTCTTCGACAAGAGCATCTTCGAATTCAGTCAGCCCAACGGGATGGCGGTCGATTGGTCGGACCGGGTGGTCTACCTGACCGATGCCGGGCGCCGAGCCGTGGGCGCCTTCGATTTGAACACCGCCCGCGTCAGGGTCGTGTCTTCGGTCGACGTCGGCACCGGTCCCGATCTCCTCACGGCGAGCTCGCCGGTCTATGACGAGGTCAACGACAGGCTCCTGGTCTCGGGCGGCTTCCCACGGGCGGTGATCGCCATCGACCTCGTCACCGGTGATCGGACCGCCCTCACGCTGCCTCCCATGATGAACGGTGGCTTTTCCGTGTTGGGCAACGACGCGGCCGTCGCCTTCGACCGTGAAAACAACCGTATCTTCTACACCTTCTCCAATGTGCTTCAGGAGATCGACCTCGACACGGGCCTCATTGATTTCTTGCAGCTCAACAGTCTCGAGTTCCGCTTCTTCCGCTCCGCGCACTGGGACCCGGACCGGGAGCTTCTGTTCGTGGCCAATGAGCGCCTTAACAGCTACGACCCCGAGACCAGGACCTTCCAACGCGAGGTCACTTTGGGAGAGGAGCCTTTGGCGGGCTTGGTTCCGACCCGCTCCGGCGATGGCCTTCTGGCGGCTGGCGTCGACTCGATCCTGGAGTACGACCTGGATGCTCTCAGCCAGTCTTTCCGCCAGGGCAGGATCGTTTTGGGGAGCGGACCCCGATTCACCCAGGGCTTCAACGTGCTGTGGCTAGAGGAGAGTCGGCGGCTCTTCTTCCAGGCCGGTTCGCCTTTTTCGAGCACCGAGGTGCTGAGCGTTGACGTCGAGACCGGTGATCGCGAGACACTTGATCAGGACGCCTTCGAGAACGTGCTCTGGCTGACGAAGAACGGGCCAGACCTGGTCGCGGTGGGTCGTGAGATCACCGTCCTGGACCCGGTCAGTTTGGTGGGTGAGCGCCTCGACATCGCTCCGCCCGAGGCCTACCTGACCGACTTCAGGTCGGTTCGAGAGTTCCTCATCGATTCGGCTCAGTCGACGGCCTATCTCGGGCCCTTCATTCAACGCTTCGACCTGGCGGACGGGAGCCTCACCGAGGTGTCGGGCCGAGACTTCGGCTCTGGACCCGCCTTCAGGACGAGCTCGGGCTTCTTTCCCTTCCAGTGGCGGAGCCCCGGCGACGAGAGTGAGTTCCTGGTCCTCGACTTTGGAACCCTCTTCGAGGTGCGTCTCTCCGACGGTCGGCGCCGGGTCCTGTCCGGAGCTCAGCGTGGGGACGGTCCCCTCCTCGATGACGCGGCCACGCTGCGGTCTGACCCCTCTGATCCGAATGTCGCTTTCGTCACCTCGCCCACCAACGGCGTCATGCGAATCGAGCTCGACTCGGGGAATCGCTCGATCTTGGCCTCCCCGCCCCAGATCTTCTCCTTCGACCTGGATGACCGTGAGCGCAGGCTCTACGGTGTCCGCGGCAACGCCCTCGAACTGAGCTCGGCTGTGGCGATCGACCTCCAGACCGGCCAATGGGTGTCGATCTCTAAGTAAGCCGTCGGACGTCCGGGACCCTCGGGCCCGGCCGGTGACTTGACGGCCTCCCCGCGCCTGGGATCCCCTGGACGCAATGGGGGACATGACCGTCAACGCGCGGCTGCAGGAGCAGTCCTACCGCGACTTCGTCCAGCGGGTTCTGAACGACATTCGGGCTCTAGAGATGATGATCGAGGAGGGCTGGTTCGAGAGCGGCGTGCGGCGAATCGGTGCCGAGCAGGAGCTCTTTCTGGTCGACGAGGGGCGCCGGCCGGCCCTGTGCGCGGCCGAAGTCCTCAAGACCCTGGACGACGAACACTTCACCAACGAGCTCGCGACCTTCAACCTGGAATGCAACCTCGACCCCATGCTCTTCGAAGGTCGGGCCCTTCGAAGCATGGAGGAGCAGCTGGTGGGCTTCGTCCAGAAGGCCAGAGCCTCGGCGGCCAGTCATGGCGCCGACGTTGCGCTGATGGGGATCTTGCCCACCCTTCGGATGTCCGACCTCAGCCTGGCCTCCATGACGCCCCACCCCCGCTACGAGCTCCTCAATAGCGCGCTGAACGCGATGCGTGGGGGCGCTTACCGCTTCAACATTCTCGGCCTCGACAGCCTTTCCTTCGAGCACGACAACGTGATGGTGGAAGCCTGTAATACGAGCTTCCAGATTCACTTCCAAGTGGGGCCCGACGAGTTTGCTCACCTCTACAACGTGGCCCAGCTGGTCGCGGCGCCGCTGGTGGCAGTCAGCGCATTTTCGCCCACTCTTCTCGGGCGCCGACTTTGGCACGAGACGCGGATCGCGCTCTTCGAGCAGTCGGTCGACACTCGCAAGGCCACCGGTCATCTGCGAGAGCGCGCATCACGTGTGAGTTTCGGCTCCGACTGGGTCCGAGATGGCGGCGTTTCGGAGCTCCTCCAGGAAGACGTCATGCGCTTTCGAGCGCTGCTCGGTGCCGACACGAGCGAAGACTCCGTGGCCAAAGTTCGGGCGGGTGAGATCCCCAAACTGAAGGCGCTGCGCATCCACACCGGGACCGTCTACCGCTGGAACCGACCTTGCTTTGGGGTTACGGATGGGCGTCCTCACCTGAGGATCGAGAACCGCGCCCTTCCCTCGGGACCCACCCCCATCGACGCCATGGCCAACGCGGCCTTCTGGTTCGGGCTCATCAGCGGCATCAGCAGCGAGTACGCCGACGTGCCGACCCGCTTCGAGTTCGCTCGGGCCAAGGCCAACTTCTACCGGGCCGCGCAACGGGGTCTGGACGCTGCGCTGGAGTGGCCGGACGGCCGCACCTGGACAGCTCAAGACCTCGTCAAGGAGCGTCTGCTCCCCATGGCGCGGGAAGGCCTGCTCCACAAGAACATCGATGCAGGCGACGTCGAGCGCTACCTGGGCGTCATCGAGCAGCGGGTCGACCGCAAGCGCACCGGCTCACTATGGCTCCTGACCTCCCTCGACTCCATGGGTGACAGCGGGAGCTGGAGCGAGCAGATGGGCGCCATCACGTCCGCCGCCATCGCTCGGGAGAAAACGGGGGCACCGGTCAGTGAATGGCCTTTGGCCACCATGAACGAGTGCACTGACTGGAAGCACTCCTACCACCGGGTCGAGCAGTACATGACGACCGATCTCGTCACCGTGGAGGAAGACGAGCCGGTCGAGCTGGTGGCTCGGCTGATGGATTGGAAGAAGATCCGACATGTCCCGGTCGAAGACGGCCAGCACCATCTGGTCGGGCTCGTCTCTCACCGTGAATTGATGCGAACCCTGCTGGAGCGGGGCGCTGATGCGCGGACCATCCCGGTCCGGGACATCATGAAGCGCGATATCATCACCGTGCGTCCGACCTCCCGCACGCTGGACGCCATGCACCTGATGGACGAACACACCGTAGCCTGCTTGCCTGTGGTCAAGGAAGATCGGCTGGTCGGCATCATCACCGAGCGGGACTACATGTTCATTGCCAAAGACCTGATGCTGAGTCAGTTCTCCGATGAGCCCGAAGTCGACCCCATGGCGTGATTGGGGCGGCGGCGGTCAGCGCCCACCATGGCTCTTCCTTCCAAACTGCAGCGACGCATCTTCGACCTGGGCGATCCGGGCTCCGGTCCCACGCTCGTCACCATCGGTGGCGTTCACGGTGACGAGCCGGCTGGGGTGGAAGCCATGGAGCGGCTGGCGCGTCATCAGCCCGAGCCGGCCGGACGAATGCTGGGCCTGACCGGCAACATCGGGGCCCTGCGAGCCGGGACGCGCTACATCGACGTGGATCTCAACCGATGCTGGACCGAGGACGGCATGGCCTGGGCCGCGCAGAACCCAGGCGCGGCAGCAGAGCACGGCGAGCTCCTGGAGCTCCTCGAGATCCTCGAGGGTGCGTGGCGGGCTCGCTCCCAAGAGCATCCCTTCGTCGTGCTCGACCTCCACACGACGAGCGGGGCCGGACCCCCTTTCGCCATGCTGAGCACCCGGGAGGACGAGATGGCCTTCGGCCGTCGACTGCCCATCGTGAAGGTGCTTGGGATCGAGCGGTACGTGAACGGGGCCCTCCTGAGCTTTCTCAGCGCCTGGGGCGCCATCTCCTTGGGCTTCGAGGGCGGCCAACATCAGGCTCCGGACAGCGTGGAGCACCACCGCGCCCTGATGTGGGTGGCAGCGGTCCAGCTCGGCCTGGTGGAAGCGGGCATCGAGCGAGCTTGGGTCGAGCGGCTGCAGCGGGCCTGCCGAGAGGTCCCGGGCGAGATTCGCGTCGTTCATCGGCACGAGGTCCGACCCCGGGACGGGTTCACGATGCGGCCGGGCCACTATCACTTGGAGCCCATCAAAGCCGGGCTCCATCTGGCCAACGATGGGACGGGCGCCATCCTAGCACCGGTCGGGGGCTACTTGCTGATGCCGTCCTACGGGCCCAAGGGCGAAGACGGCTTCTTCATCGGCCAAGCGGTATGAGCCGCCCGTCATCTCCATGGAGGGGTGGACGCTTGGTCTCAGTCGTCGAGTCCGCTGGCAGAGGCTTGACGCGTCACTGAGTCGCTGTTTTCGGCCTCCCCCAGGATTTCCTCCACGCGAGCGAGCAGGGTGCGTCGCCCGAAGGGCTTGATGAGCACCCGTTCCAGATCGATGCCGGACTCCAGGGTGAGGAGATCCTCCCCATAGCCCGTCATGAACAGAACGGGGAGCTCGGGGCGGACCATGGCCAGCCTCTCCGCGAGCTCGAAGCCCGACATGTCGGCCATGCAGACGTCGGTGACCACGAGGCTCATCTGCTTCTCCGTCTCCAGGAGCCGGAGGGCCTCTGGACCGGAGCCTGCGGTCAGGACCTCGAAGCGGCCTCGCTTCAGAAGAAGGCCCACGAAGCGCCGCATCGAATCGTCGTCATCGACGACGAGGATCCGACGTCGACCTGGCGTCGGTGTCTGTCCATTGGGATCGGCCTGATGAGAGGGCCAGGTCAGTACGGCTCGTGTACCTCGACCGGGCTCGCTGTCGAGCTCGACCCGGCCGTTACTGGCTCGCACCATGGCTCGAAGCGAGGGCAAGCCGAGTCCGGCTTGGCTGGCCTCGGCCTTGGTCGAAAAGAAGGGCTCGAAGGCGCGACGTAGCACGGCTCGGCTCATGCCTCGTCCGTGATCCCTGACCTCGAACTCGACAGTGCCGTCGCCGTTGCCGCACCGGATGTCGATGGCCCTCCCGGGCGTGCTGGCCTCGGCCGCGTTCTGCACCAAAATCTTCAGAATCGATTCCAGGACTCGACTGTCCACTTCCAGCTCGCAGGGGCGGAGGTCAAGGCGCAGTCCGATGTCGTCGCCCACCAGGTTCCGGAGCTCGGGTTCGGCGGAGGCGATGAGCTCGTCGAGTCGGACCGGGGGCGCGGAGAGGGTCTCGGTCCCAAGGCTCGTGCCGAGGCGGCTCACCACCGCCGCTGCGCTTCGCAATTCGGCTAGGTGCTGCGATTTGAAGCGTTTGATCTCTTCGCTGGTCTCGGGCAGCAGGTCGGTCCGGCCGAGCAAGACCTGAAGCGTGTTGTTCAAGTTGTGGACGAACTCGCCTCCGAAGCGGCTGATAGCCTCCAGGCGAAGCGAGTCTTCCAAGTGCGCCCTGAGCTCGGCCCGCCGTCGTTCGGCCAGCACCCGATCCGAGACGTCCCGATAGGTGCGGATGGTTTGAGGTCGGCCGCCCTCGTCCCCGATCTCGAAAGAGAAGGCCTCGAAGTGGCGGACCCGCCCCTGAGGGTCGACCACGGGGATGCTCCCGGACGGCGCTTCCAGGGCTTCGTTGCCTTCGCGGAGTCCGAGCAGGGTGCGGGCGCTGTGGCTCAAGGCCTCGATTCGGCCGCCTTCATCCAAGACCAGGGTGGGGCTCGGGACCTTCTCGATGAGCGAGGTGAGGCGTCGTCGACTCCGGGCTAGCCTGTTCATGGTCTGGCCCAGGAGGGCCTGAAAAACCAAGACGAGGGCTAGAGTGGCCCAGGTGGCTATCAGGACGACCATCAACATGGTCAGGTCCCGGGTCGGAATGCCGGGGCCTCCGGGCAGCAAGAGGAGGGCCGGCACCAAAACGGTCAATCCGGCCGCCAAAGCGATGGCCGGCACGGGGCCCCAAAGGAGGCTCGTACCCACCAGGAGGGGCGCCAACGCGACCGAGGACGAAGTCCGAATGCCGTCGACGCTGGTCGCGAAGGTGTAGCAAATCTCGGCTGCGATCCCTCCTACGAGCAGGGCCATGGGAATGCTGCGGCGGCCCAGGCTTTGAAAGGTCAGCGCTGCTGCCAGAAGAAGGAGCATCCATGGGTCGGTGCTCTGGACGGTGCTGGACCCGCCCTTGGTCAGGACGCTGGTGAAGGTCGTGACGAGGTAGCCGCCAAGCGCGATGGCGAGAGCCACCGTCGTCCATTGTCGCTGCAGACCCGGCCGAACGGCCTCCAGCGTCGTCATCGATGCGTAGATCACCAGCCGCCTGACCCGAGGAGAGAGGAACCGTTTGCTTCACCAACTAGTCAATCACCAGGATCGACTCCGAAATGACGAGTTGCGTCGAGCTCTGCTAGAGGCTGCGTTTTGAATAGTTGGACAGGGAAGCCTAGGGCGCTTCCCAAGCGGGGAACCGCATGCTTACACCTTGGAGGTGCTGAGAATCGCGCTTCTCGCCTCCTTCGCCTGTGGCCTGTCGGCCTGCGGAGGCACCGGCGACGCCTGTGAGGAACCGGGGACGACCAACGGCTGCCCAGATGATTTTGGCTGCCAGATCGCGACCCTCCCGGGCCCCGACGAGATCACCCAGACGGACGCTGGCGGAAACATCATCGCCGTCCAGCAGTGCTTTCGACCGGAGCTTGCCCAGCTCTCGGTTTGCCAGCCTATCTGCGAAACGACCGCGGACTGCGATGAGGGCGAGATATGCGACCTCGGCTTTCTATCGGAGCTTCGAACCTGTCGGGTCGCGTCTAGGCCTTCGCTCCCGAGCGAGGTGATCTGTGAGGAGTTCCGCTGAGCCAGTTTGCTCAGGCGCCTACCGTCTGCAGGCGATCGGCCACCATAGATCCGATGGCCAGAGAGGCGGTGGCCGCAGGGGAAGGCGCGTTCACAACGTGCAACATGGCCTGACTCTCTGAGAACGCGAAGTCGTCGACGAGTTCACCTCTTTGCGTCATGGCCTGGGCCCGGACCCCCGCCGGTGCGGGCACGACGTCCTCCACCGAGAGTTCCGGCACCAGTCGACGAAGGGCACTGACAAAGCGAGGAAAGTAAAGACTCCGCGCCATCTCCACCAGGCCCGTTCGCCAGTGCCGACCCACGAAGCGCCAAAAGCCGACGTGGCCAAGGGTCGACGCCATGTCGGCGAAGTCGAAGCGTTCGAAGCGATAACCCTCTCGCGCAAAGGCTAAGACCGCACTCGGTCCACACTCCACTTCACCCGTCACGGTCCGGGTCAGATGGACCCCGAGAAAAGGAAAGCGGGGATCGGGGACTGGGTAGATCAGGTGGCGGCACAGCTGTCGGGCTCCCGGACGGAGCACGCCGTACTCGCCTCGAAAGGGGATGATGCGGTGCTCCGGCTTGGCGCCGCAGGCTCGGGCGACCCGGTCGGAGTGGAGCCCGGCGCAGTTGACCAAGCGGCTGGCCTTAAGCCGACCGCCATCGGTTTCGACCTCGACCCGACCCTCCGTCGCCTGGGCCGCTCGAAGGGCTCGACCGAGCAGCACGTTGCTGCCCCGGTCTTGGATATGGGTTCGAAGCGCTTCAGCAAAGGCGACATAGTCCACGATGCCGGTGTCTTCGACCAACAGCGCTTCTGCGCCCGGGGCCAGGTGGGGCTCTCGGCTTCGTAGGGCTTCTTTCGTCAGCCGTCGGCAGTCGATTCCGTTGGCCTTCCCCCGGGCTTCGAGTTCAGGGAGGCGAGTCTTCTCGTGGCCATCGACCGCCACCACGACCTTGCCGCATACCTCGTGGGGCACGTGGTAGTGGCGACAGAACTCGAGCAAGGCAGCCCGACCAGCCCGGCAGCTTTTGGCCTTGAGGGAACCCGGTCGATAGTAGAGGCCCGAGTGAATGACGCCGGAGTTGTGGCCGCTCTGGTGGGCAGCGACCTGGTTCTCCTTGTCGAGGACCATCACGCGTCGACCGCGTTCGACCAGCGCGTAGGCGGTGGCCAAACCGACGACGCCCGCCCCGACCACGATAACCTCTGCGTCGAGTCTGGCGCTCACTCGCCGAGAAGCCCCGGAGGCTTGGTGCCCCGTCGAAGGGGGAGGACGTCGCTCACGCCGAAGAACTGCTCGGGCTCCTTTTCCTTTCCGTGCGCGAGTACCCAGCTCAGCTCCCTGGCCAGCCGTTCTTCTCCCAGCGCCTCCAGGCGGCCGAGGTCGGCCTCGGCTTTTCGTCGATGGCCCATGAGCATGTGGAGCACGCCCCTGTACATGTACGGCTGGGGCATCTTCGGCTTCATCTCGATGGCCAGGTCGTAGTGACGAAGCGCGGCGTCGAAGTGGGTCTCGCCCTGCTTGCGAAGGCAATAGGCCAGGTTGTTGTGGGCCTCGGCCAGGCTCCGCTTGTGAAGGCTCTGCTCGAAAGCGGCCTGCGCCTGTTCGAACTTCCTCGCTCGCATCAGACTTACGCCTTGGTTGTACAGCTCGATGGAGGTCTTGGGACTCCCGCTGGGCGCCGCTCGGACCGGCCCTGCGAAGGTCGAGAGCGCGATGATGAAGACAGTCCTGCTCAGCATGCTGGCCACGGATGGGATGGAAGCAAAGGGCCCGGAGAAGTGAAAATAAAAATCAGGGTTTCGGTTCTTTGACGTCGGCGTGACGATTCGGAGACATCGCTTGCCTCTCGGCCGCGGTGTTTCCTTGCGCTCGGTCAATGACGGCGCGGGCCCATCGTTTTTCTTGGACTCTGAACCCGCCTTTGGCGATTCGGCTGCGGGGCCGAGCGCCCGAGGAGCACGGAATGAAGATCAAGAGCACGATGACGAGTCTGGCCCTTCTTGGCGCCCTCGCCTGTGGCGAGGACGGGATCCAGGGCGAGGTTGGGCCTCAAGGGGCGCCCGGCATGGACGGAGAGAACGGGGAAGACGGCGAGGACGGCCAGCAAGGGCCTCCCGGGATGGACGGTGAGCGCGGCCCAGCCGGGCCCAACGGGATCTTCATGCAGGAGATCGCCCGCTACCGGGGGCCTGGTGCGGGCTTCGACGAGGGAGCGGCCGAGATCGTCAGCTACGACGCGACGACGGAACGGCTCTTCGTCGTCAATGCCGAGAGCAGCTCGGTCGACGTCCTCGACCTGTCCAATCTCGACATGGCCATGGGCACCGATCCCAACCCAGGTCTGATCGGCACCATCCAACCCGATGGAGACGGCGTGAACAGCGTCGACACCTTTGAGGGTGTCGTGGCGGTCGCGGTGGAGCTCACTGATGCCGACGATGACTCTATTCAGCTTCCTGGCCGGGTCGTCTTCTACGATGCGGAGACACTGGAGGAACTTGGACGAGCCGGCGTCGGGGCCCTCCCCGACATGGTCACCTTCACTCCGGACGGGAACACGCTCATGGTGGCCAACGAAGGCGAGCCCAACGACGAAGTGACCCTCAATCCTCAGGGCTCGGTATCGGTGATCGGCGTTCAGAACGGCTTCGACTCGGCCAATATCGTCGTGCGAACCGCCGACTTCACGAGTTTCGACGTCGGGAATCCCAATGAGGCCGCTTTCCCTGCCGGCATCCGCCAGATCTTCCCGGGCGCCACCCGATCCGAAGATCTGGAGCCCGAGTATATCGCCACCAGCGCAGACGGAGGGACCGCCTATGCCATCTGCCAGGAGCATAACGCCCTCGCCGTCATCGACATCGTAAGCGCCGAGGTCACCGCATTCCTGGACCTCGGAACCAAGAACCACGCCATCCCCGGCAACGAATTGGATGCCAGCAACGAGGACGGGGCCATCAACATCCGGAGCTGGCCCGTCAGGGGCCTCTACCAGCCCGACGCAATTGCGGCCTACGAGGTCGCGGGCGTGACCTACCTCGTGACCGCCAACGAGGGCGACGCCGTCGACTACGATGGCTTCAGCGAGGAGGCACGCATTGGCGATCTCACACTGGATCCAACGGACTTCCCAGACGCGGCCACCCTTCAGCTCGACCAAAACCTGGGGCGGCTCAATGTGACCACCACCATCGGCGATACCGACGGCGACGGAGATTTCGATCAGCTCTTCGTGTACGGCGGCCGCTCCTTCACCATCTGGGACACGCGCTCCGGTCTCCCGGTCTATGACTCGGGCAACGAGTTCGAGTTGATCACTGCCAATCGACTCGGCGAAGTCGGCTTCAACGCCACGAACGACGAGAACGGTTTCGATGCTCGAAGCGATGACAAAGGCCCTGAGCCCGAAGGCGTAGCCTTGGGCGTCATCGAAGGTCGAACCTATGCCTTCATCGGACTGGAGCGGGTCGGGGGCGTCATGATTTACGACGTGACCACGCCCGAGAGCGCACACTTCGTTCAGTACCTGAACGAACGAGACTTCCAGGCCGACCAGGCCTCGGTCGAGAACGGGACGGCGGGTGATCTCGGCCCCGAGGGCGTTGAGTTTGTTCCGGCGATGGACAGCCCGCGAGGAAAACCTCTCCTCATCGTCGGCTACGAGATCTCCGGCTCCGTCGTCATCTACGAAATCGAGACTCTCTAGCAAGGGTAGCGAGTACCTGCTCGGCCAGGGCGGCGACGTCGTGGTCCACGGTGTGGAGGTGGATGTCGGGCTCGATCGGCGCTTCGAATGGGCTACTGATCCCCGTGAACTCTGGGATGTGGCCGGCCCTGGCCTTCTTGTAGAGGCCCTTCGGATCTCGGGCTTCGCAGACCTCGAGGGGGGTATCGACGAAGACCTCGTAGAAGGCCAAGCCGGCGCCCTCATGGACCGCTCGGGCCTCGTCTCTCTGTCGCTGGAGGGGACTGATGGCGGCGGTGATGGCCACCGTTCCGGCTTCGGCCAAGAGTCGAGCGACCTGGGACAGTCGTCGAAGGTTTTCGCTCCGGTCCGCGTCCGAGAAGCCGAGGTCGGCGTTCAGGCCCAGGCGGACGATGTCGCCGTCCAAGCGAAAGGCGGGACGGCCAGCCTCGACCAGCCGCCGCTCGACCTCGGCCGCCACGGTCGACTTGCCCGAGCCGGACAGCCCGGTGAGCCATAGGGTAGCTCCCCCATGCCCCAGCGCGGCCCACCGCGTCTCACGGGTCAGAACGGTGGGCGGAGCCACCACGTTCCTCTCTTTATCGCGCTTGCTCATGGCCCGATCCAGCTCGGCGGCGTCAATCCTGGGTGAAGTAGAAGTGCATCGCCGACTCGTTCACCTGCGCATGGAGGTGAGGGGCCATCTCGGGCTCACCCCACAGGTAGATGAAGCGGGCGTCGGCGGGGGCAACGTTGGTGCAGCCGTGGCTGCGTACGTCGCCGAAGGTGTTGTGCCAGTAGGCGCCGTGGATGGCGTAGGCACCGTGGTAGTAGGTGGTCCAGGGGACTTCCTCGACGTGATAGATGCCCTCTTTGGGGTCCCGCCCGCGCATCGTCTTGCTCAGATACTTGCGCTGGACTTGGTACAGACCGGTCGGCGTGTCGTGGCCCGGCTTACCGGAGGATACCAAGGTTGCGAAGATGGGCTGGTCGCCCTCATAGGCCACCAGCGTCTGCTCCCCAAGATTGACGTGGATCCACTTCTCGCCGGGCTGAACCCCGGCCGGACGAGAGATGGGGCGGGCAACGCGGACCCGCTCGGCCGCGATCATGCGGCCATCCCAGCCCCGCAGGTAGGCCTCGCCCTGGCGGGAGACGACTCCTTTGGGGCGGAAGCGGGCGTGCTTTTCCGCTTCGCCGCAGCGCTCCAGCCGTCCTCCCCTTTCGCACCAGAGGTCGGCGTTGTCTTCGCCTCGCACGAAAGCGACGGGCAGCGGAGCCTCGGCGTCGATGAACTCTCCCTGCATGGGCGGGGGCTGGAGGATCTTCAGGTGATCGGCCAGCACGTACTCTCCGTAGACGGTGCGGACGACCGGGGTGTCGGCGATCAGCTCTCGGCTGCTCAAGGCCAAGAAGAAGTCGTCCCACATCCGCTCGATGACGGCGGCTGGGCTCTCGGCTTCCTGGTCCTCGGGCGACAGGTCCAGGGCCCAGCGGACTTCGGCCGGCGTGGGGCGCTGGGAAAACCGAGGGGCACCTTTGACGATGACGCGACCGAAGCGGAAGGGCAGGGCTCGGTTCACGGCCGGGGGTCGTTGAGGTTCGTCGAAGGGCTCGAGCCTTCTCCCGAACTCGTAGCCACTGCTCGAGCAGACCACGCCGCCGGGAACGCTCCACCATCGGCCTGTCGTCCCGTTGTCGTAGCAGCTCGCGGTGCTCTCGGCGGTTCGGGCCGGAAAGACCTCTCCCCGCCGGGTTCGCGCAATCAGCGCCCGAGGCTTTTCGACCCTGTCGTACACCGGGACGCGAAAGCCCGTCGGCCTGGCGAGGTGGGTCCAGCCCGCCGGGGGTTCGGTCAAGGGTGATGGTCGTTGAACCCGAATGCGAGGGGTCCAGTCCGCGAGCTGTGGAGCGCGCCAGTCCGGGGAAGGCGGTCGACCGCCGCCGCCTACGGCGTCGAGAGAGGGCGCGTCGTCGGCTCGGGCCGACGAAGCGATCAGGAGCAAGGCTGGGACGAGCAGGGATCGCATTCGCTCGGATGGATCATCTGCCAGATGGCCTGCAATTTCCACAATGCAGCCGTTTTTCCACACACCTTTTGCAACGGGATCGGAAATCGATCAGGATCGGAGTCCGTGGATCTGCGTCAGTGGGGAGCACGGGCGCTCGGTGGAACCCGAGGCGTGATGTCCGTCGTCCGGGACCTGGCCGCCGACGGGGTGCGGACCTGCAGCTTTCTGCGAGGGCGCCTGGAGTTCCGCCCTCGGGCGGATGACGTCTACATCGCAACCTATCCTCGATCGGGGACCACCTGGATGCAGTACGTGGTCCATCTGCTCCTCCGAGGGGGACGAGACGATTTCGATCACATCTGTCGGGTCACGCCCTGGTTCGAGCGAAGCCTGGCCCTCCAGACCCGCACTGCGGATGACTTCGAGCACATCTCCGCACCTCGCGTCTTCAAGACCCACTTGGTCCCGGCCTGGATGCCGGCCCGGGGACGGGTGGTCCACGTGGTCCGTGACGGCCGTGAAGTGGCCCGCTCCTACCACGAGCTCTATCGAAGTCATCTGGGCTACGAGGGCGATTTCGACGCCTTTTTCGATCGATTCCTCCAGGGGCGCCTTCAATACCGATCCTGGTTCGCCCACAACGAGGCCTGGTCCCAGGGCCGAGACGGTCTGGAGATCATGCGGGTCGCCTACGAGGACATGCAGGCCGACTTGGGCCAGGTCGTCGATCGACTGGCCGACTTCTTTCAGCGCCACATGTCGAACCAGCTTCGCGCGCTCATCCTGGACCGGGCCCATCGAGACGCCATGAAGGCCGAGGAGGATCGGTTCGACCCCATCATCGAGGACCAGCTCGCCCGGGGCCTCCACCGTGGCCGCTTCATTGGGGCTTCACCGAGGCGTCGGGCTTTCGACTTGAGCCCCGAGCAGGCCACCCGATTTCGTGCTCTACTGGCCCGGCCCCCGGCTCCGGCCGGCCCTTGGGCCCTCCCGGACTTTTTACACTGAGCCCATTCATGGACGGACTCCTTCGCATATCGACCCGCCCGGGGCCCCGAAGCAGCCAGCCGCCCCGGCGAGCGCGGCCGAGCTGGCTCGATCGGCTCGAGCGGGCCGTCCTCCAAGACCCCGGCTTCGCAACCAGGCCCAGTCTTCTCGGCTTGGAGCGCCTGATGTGGTCCATGGCCCGACCGGGCGCCGTCTTCATGGGCATCGGGCTGTGCTCGGCTCGGGCCCTCAGTCGCGGGCTTCCCATCGACGTTCTCCAGATGCTCCTCGCCGCCGAGCGCCTTCGGGTGGAGGTGGGGGCGCCAACCACGGTGGTCCTGGTCGCCGACCAGCACGCAGAGCTGAACGCCTTCGAACCGGAAGCCATTCGGCGCCGGGCCGACGTCACCGTACGGACCTTGCTACGGGTTCGGGCTCGCCTCGGCCTGAGCGGACTTTGCGTCCTCCGCGCCTCCAGCCTGGCGTCCGACCCCCTCTACCGCCAGCTCCTCGAGGACGCGCGGGTCCGGGCCGGTGCTCGAGCCAACGCATACGCCCTTCGCCAGGCCGTCGACGTCGCCTACATGCACCGAGCCCTGGACGGCATCATCAAGCTGGGCTGGGTCTTGAGCCGGCAGCGCGTCCACGGCACCAACCTGGACGAGGTGGCCTTTGATCAGTGGGTCCAAGATTGGACCTGCGCGACCCCCGCCTTCGCCTACACCGCTTCGGGTCGAGTCCTCGACGATCGGGCTCCCAAGGCCGCCCCCTACGTCGAGGTCAGCCCTTCCCGACGGGTGATGCTCGACCCGCGGGAGGACGTGGCGGCGAAGCTGGCCGGCGCCGCCGTTTCGAGGTCGACCCTCAACGGCGTCAAAAACCAGCTCCGGACCTTGGCCCAGTCCTACACGCGAATGGTCGAACCCCTGCGGGGCAACCTGGGACAGCGAACCCAGCTCATTCTCCAGCGGCTGTACGGCCCGCGTCGGGCGATGGTGGGTCCGCTTCCGCGTCGAGGTGCGGAAGGCCCCAAATCAGAAACATCCCTGGAAGCGTCGCGAGGAAGGTGAAGAAGAAGTAGCCCGCGAACCCGACAGACTCTGCGATCACGCCGCTCACCGTACCTGCCACCGTCCAGCCCACGCTCATCATCGAAGTCAGGAGGGCCATGTGGGCTGCTCGATGCTCGGGCATGCAGCAACGCATGATGAAGACCATGAAGACGGCGGTGCCAAGCCCAGCCCCGAACATCTCGACAATGATGACGATCCCCATCGTCCAAAGACCGACCTCGGTGCCTTCGACTGCGAGGGCGAGACCGGCGTAGAGCAGGTTGAGAACGTTCTGCGCCAAGACGAAGGGCCATATCCAACGACGAAGACCGTCTCGTGCGATGAGCCAGCCTCCCAGGAGCGGCGCCACCAGGGCCGCCACCATGCCCACCGTTCCCTGGGCCAGACCGTAGAACTCTTTGGTCATCCCGTGCTGGAGCAGGAAGACGAAACGCATCTTCTCCAAGAAGGACTCTCCGACCCGAAAAAGAAGGATGAACGCCAGCATGTGCCCCACCTTGGGCTGGGCCATGAAGGCGACGAAGCCTCGAGCAAAGGGGGAGGAACTGCGGGCAAAGCGCTGACGGGCGAAGCGAGCTCCCAAGAAACCGCCCGCTAAGATGAGGGTGACCAGACCAAGGCTGAGGTTCCGGGCGCTCAGCCAAGCCGGCAGTTCCATGCCCTCAACCCCTTGGAGCATCCGGGCCAAGAGTAGGCCGAGGATCAAGGCTACGCCGGCCACGATGAGCCCAGGGCGACCCCACCAGAAGCGGCGAAAGCTCTCTTTTTGTTGGGGGACCCGAGGAAGGATGAAGGCGTGGAGGAGGCTCAAGGCCAAGAGGGCTACGGCACAGGTCGCGAAGCCGAAGCTCCAGCCCAACACGCCGATGCCGGCCAAGAGGGGGCCGCCCACTACCAACAGAGCGGCTCGGTACGAAGGCGCCTTGAGGCCCACCAGCTTGGCCTGAAGCCTTGGACCCAGGGCTTCGAGGTAGAAGCCGTCGATGGCGATGTCGTGGGTCGCCATCATGAGGGCCACCACCACGAAGAGCACCGAGACTGGGCCCAGGGCTTCGGTGCCGGCCACGACAGCGAGGCCTGCCACCGCCACCGCCAGGGCGAGCTCGGCCCCGATCAGCCAGGTCCGCTTGCTTCCGTAGGTGTCGGCCCAGGCCGCCCACAGGAACTTCAGGTTGAGGGGCAGGTGAAACAGCGAGGTCAAGCCGATGGCGCTCAGGCTGGCGCCCATGTCGGCGAAGAAGATCTCCGCCAGCTTGTGGACGATGTTGTACGGAAAGCCCTCAGCGAAGTAGGTCGAAAAGGTCCAGACCGAGTGGGGAACGGGGGACGGCGCGTCCTCCTCCGAGGAGCGCGCCTCGGTCGCATCGGCCGCGGCCACGCTTCACCATACACGACTTTACAAGCCGTCGTGGGAATGGCCGTGTGAGCTTCGTGCCCACGGACGCCGAGGTCGAACTCGAATTCTACGAGACCTTCTTCCTCGAACGAGATCTGGAGCCCTATCCCGTTCAAGAAAAGGCGATCACCGCCATCTTCGCCGACGAAGACCTGCTGGTCACCGTGCCCACTGGAACCGGTAAGACGCTGATGGCCAAGGCCGCGATCATGCGGGCCCTTCGCCAAGGCCGACGGGCCATCTACACCACGCCTCTTCGGGCCCTGACGGAAGAGAAGTTTCGAGAGCTCCAGGCCGACTTCGGAGAGGATCAGGTCGGCTTCGCAACCGGGGACTACAAGGTGAACCCGGAGGCCCCCATCCAGGTTCTGGTGGCCGAGATCCTCTGGAACCGGATCTTCGGCAGCCCCGGTGTGCCGCCCGCAGACGTCGTGGTCATGGACGAAGGTCACTATTTCAACGATCCCGAGCGAGGGTACGTCTGGGAGCAGTCCATCATCGGATTGTCGCCGGAGACCCAGCTCGTCATCCTCAGCGCCACGGTTGGTGCGGCCCGTCAGTTCACTCAGTGGGTACGCACGGTCCGATCACGACCCATGTCCTTGGTGCAGAGCTTCGAGCGCAAGGTCCCGCTGCACCACGAGTTTCGAGAAGACTACCTAGTCGACACCATCAAGCGGCTCTTCGCCGACGGGGAGGTACCGGCCCTCGTCTTCTGTTTCGGCCGCAGGCTCTGCTTCGAGAAGGCCCGCCTTCTCCGAGCCTGTCCCAAGTTCATCGACAAGGATCAGCAAGCCGAAGTGAAGCGGCGAAGCGAGGGCATCCTCCTTCAAGCCGGGATGTCGGCCGAGTTCGAGAAACTTTTGCTTCACGGCATCGGCGTGCACCACGCTGGTGTCCTGCCCTCTTATCGGCGCCTCGTCGAAGAGCTGACCGCCGACCGGCTCCTGAAGGTCGTCGTCACCACCGAGACCATCGCGGCCGGGATCAACCTGCCGGCCAAGCGCTGCGTGTTTCCGTCCTTACGGAAGTACATCAAGAGAAAGGCCCGCCTCCTCCATCCGGCCGAGTATCACCAGATGGCCGGACGGGCAGGCCGACCCCAGTTTGATAAAGAGGGCATCGCCATCACCCTCGCCCCTGAGGAGGTGGTCCAGGACTTCCGCAAGGAGCTCCGGGATCTCAAGAAGCGAGGCCATCACTCGGTGGACGAAGCCAAGATCAAGAAGAAGTACTACAGCCGGGCCAAGACCGAGGCTCGGGCTCGGGACGACGTGACCTGGGACCCCGAGCTCCACGCCAAGCTGGTCGAAGGTGAGCCGGCTGCGCTCCAATCAAAGACAAGGGTCACGGCCGAGCAGATCCTGGCCATCGGCCTGCCCGATCTGCGGACGGCGGCGCTGCCTGGACAATCCATCCTTCAGCGGGAGCAGGCGGCCGAGGCGACCAAGGAAGCCGAGCGGGCCAGACTCCTGGCCGAGGCGAGGGGCGAGGCGCCACCGGAGCCGGTCGCCGGGACCGAGCCGAGTTCGACGGGTGAGGCCCAGCCGGAGGGAGGGCCGGAGGCGACCGCTGAGGCCGACGCAGCCCCGAAGGTATCGCCGGGGCTCGACATGCTTTACGTGATCGAGCGCCTTCTTCTGCCTGATGGTCAAAAAGCCGAGGCCCACAAGCAGCTCGCGATGATCACCCGCAACCTCCAGGCGCTGGGCGTCGTCGACGAGAGCGGTCGCCAGGTCGACGGAGAGGTCATTAAGGAGGTCCGAGGCATGGACGGTCTGTTCGTGTGGGCGGTGATGCGGGACCAATACCTGGACGAGGAGCTGGTCCTCGAGATGAGTGAGTTCATGGTCGACCACGACGCGATCCAGCGTATCTTCGATCGCAAAGCGAAGGAGGCTCGACGTCAGTGGGTCTTGGAACGGCTGCGGGAACTCCGCCGAGACAACCCTCAGGTCAGCTTCGAGGACGTCGACCGGATGTACGAGGAGGAGCATCCCTATGAGCCGAGCCGCATCGAGCTCATTCACGGTGCGTTTGCGAGCAAGCTCCCCCATCCTGAACTTCACGGCGGAAAGCGCCCGAAGCGGATTTGGGCGGAGATGGAGGCCGAGGCGCTCAGTTTCGTGGACTACGTGGAGCGCCACGACCTGGGCTACGAGGAAGGGAGTCTCTTCACCTACTTGGCCCGGGTGATGCGAGCGGCCAAGATGCTGGGTGAGGTCACCAAGGTGGAGCTCTTCGAAGCGCTGGAGACTCGAATTCGACACCGCCTGGCTGCGGTCGATGAGCGCGTCATGGAGGGGCTCTGGTAGTGGGCATGGGGTCCGAGCTGCAGGAGCTGCGGGCGCTGATCCAGAGTCGTCGGCCGCTCACAGTGCTGACCGGGGCCGGCATCTCGGCCGAGAGTGGCGTGCCGACCTTTCGGGACGGGAACGGGCTCTGGCGCAACCACGACCCGATGGAGATCGCGACCCCCGAGGCCTTCAATCGGGATCCGAAGCTGTCCTGGGAGTTTTATCAGGAGCGGCGCGCGAAGCTGGTAGAGGTGGCCCCTAACCTGGGGCATCATGCGGTGGCCGCGTTTCAAGCGCGTCGACCCGAGACGGCGCTCATCACCCAGAACGTCGATGCGCTTCACCGAGAGGCCGGAAGCGATCGACTGATCGAGATGCACGGCTGCATCTGGAACGTTCGCTGCACCGAGTGTCGTTTCGAAGAAGAGAATCGTCACGTCGACCTGCACCTCCCTCCGCGTTGCCCTGACTGCGGGGCGCTCTTGCGTCCGGACATCATGTGGTTCGGCGAGCACTACCAAGAGTCCATGATGGACGAGATCGAGCAGCTCCTGGGCCGGGGGGGGATCATGCTCGTGGTCGGAACCTCGGGGCACGTCCATCCTGCCGCCGCCTTTGCTGGCTATGCTCGGCAGCAGGGCGCGTTCTGCATCGAGATCAATCCGAACGGCACTCTGAACGAGTCCGACATGGACGTGGTGGTGCGGGCGCCGGCGGGCGAAGTGCTGCCGCTTCTCCTGGAGACCAAGGACCTCGAGCCATGAACGAACGAGCCCTGCTGCAGCGAGCCCAGCGGGTCGTGGTCAAGGTCGGGACTCGAGTCCTCACTCGACCGCCGGGCGGTCTGGTCCTCAGTCGACTGTACGAAATCGTCGAGCAGCTGGCCGAGCTTCATCGAGACGGGCGGGAGGTGCTGCTCGTCAGTTCGGGGGCCGTGGGCCTGGGTCGAGAGAGCCTGGGCTTGGACGATGAGCCCATGGATCTGGGCTTGCGGCAGGCCTGCGCCGCCGTGGGGCAGAGCCGCCTCATGGAGCTGTACCAGCATGGATTTGCTCGACTGGGGATCCGCGTGGCGCAGCTCCTCTTGACCCGACAAGACTTCGAGCGTCCGGAAGAGATCCACAACGTCGAGGGCGTTCTCCGTCAGCTCCTGGAGCGCCGGGTCCTTCCCATCGTCAACGAGAACGACGTCGTGGCCACCGAGGAGCTGGCTCTTCGCGAGACTGTCGATGGTCAGCGAACCTTCGGCGACAACGACCAGCTTTCCGCCCTCGTCGCGACGCGACTCTACTGCCATCTGTTGGTGCTCTGCACCGACGTGGACGGCGTTTTCGACGCCGACCCCCGAGCCGCCCCCGAGGCGGAACTGATCGGAACCATGTCGGCCGAGCGCACGGGAGATGGGGCGGGTGCGCCTCAGCTCGGAGGCCCCACCCCCAGCGGTCGAGGCGGGATGCGCTCCAAGGTCGAGGCGGCTCGGCTCGTGGCCCGGGCGGGGTGCCATGGCCTCATCGTGAACGGACGCGAGCCAGGACGAATCGTCGAGGGGGCTCGGGGAGGCAGGGTCGGAACCTGGTTTCCGGCTGAGGGTCGCCATGAGTGAGATCCGTCTTCACGGCGCCCGAGCAGCTCAAAGAGCTCTGGCTTCGGCTTCAGCCGAGCGCCGAAGCGAAGCCCTGCGTGCGCTGTCCCATCGCCTGGCCGAGGCCGCGCAAGCCATCGAGGCGGCCCAGGCCGCCGACCTCGCCCAAGCCCAGGCCGAGGCCCTGGCCCCCGCGCTGCTCCAGCGCCTCGCTCTTCCGGCCTCGAAGAGACAGGTCCTGCAGCAGGGCATCCGTGATCTGATCGGGGCCCGAGATCCGGTGGGCCGGGTCCTGCGTCGCACCGAGCTGGCCTCCGGCCTCGTCCTTACGCAGGTCAGCCATCCCATCGGCGTTGTCCTCGTCATTTTCGAGAGCCGACCCGACGCTGCCGTTCAGATCGGATCTCTGGCCATCCGAAGCGGCAATGCCGTCGTCCTCAAAGGAGGCCGAGAGGCTCGACGAAGCGTCGGACTGCTCGTCGACTTGATGCGCCAGTCCCTGGTCTCCGTCGGCCTGGATCCCGACGCCATCCAGAGCATCGAGGGCCGGGCCGAGGTCGCTGAGCTTCTCACCCAAGACCGGCTCATCGACCTCGTGATCCCTCGGGGTTCGTCCCAGCTGGTTCGGAGCATCCAGAACCAGACTCGGATCCCGGTGCTCGGTCACGCCGATGGCGTCTGCCACGTGTACCTCGACGCTGCCGCCGAGCCTGCCATGGCCGAGCGTATCGTGCTCGACGCCAAGTGCGATGCGCCCTCAGCCTGCAATGCCGTCGAGACCTTGCTCGTGCATCGAGCGTTCGTGCCGCGGTTCAGACCTCTCCTCGAGGCCCTGGATCGGGCCGGAGTTCGCCTGTTCGGCGACGAGGAGATCGTTGGCCTCGCTTTGAAGGTCGAGCCAGCCGACGAGTCGGCCTGGGGGACGGAGTACGGCGCCCTCGCGCTCTCGATCCGGGTGGTCTCTTCGATGGAGGAGGCCATCGAACACATCCATCGCCATGGGAGCTCCCACACCGACGCCATCGTCACCGAGGATGTCGATGTGGCAGAGCTCTTCTTGAGCCAAGTGGACTCGGCCTCGGTCTTCCACAACGCCAGCCCGCGCTTTGCCGACGGTCAGCGCTACGGTCTGGGGGCCGAGCTGGGCATCAGCACCGGCCGGGTCCATGCCCGGGGCCCGGTGGGCATCGAGGGACTCCTCACCACCAAGTGGCTCCTGCGGGGCCAAGGCCAGGGTGCATCCGAGTTCGGGCCCGGTAAGAAACACTACACCCACCGCGTGCTCGACCCAGATTGACCGGGTCAGCCCTGGAATTCCGGCGGCCCCGAACGACCTTCTTGGCGATATCAGGCCAGGATCGTGCGGGGGTCCAGGCGGAGCTCGGAGAGATTCTCCACCGGAGAGCGGCCCGGCTGGAGGCCAGCCTGGGAGATCCTCAGGAGCTGGGCGAACGGGCGGAAGCCGTTCAGTCCCTGCATGAGCGCGGCGGTAGAGGCCGTGGACGAGACCAGGGCTCGACTGGTGGAGGCCCGCGACCTGACCCAGGCCTTGATCAGGTGAAGCTAGGCACTCTGTCCAACTCCGTGCGTCTCGAGCAAGGCCTCACTCAGGCGCAAGACCTGACGGAGGCATGGTGGCCTGGGTCGAAGCCGGGCTCCCCAGGGATGGTTGAGCATCAGTTGCCGCCGCTGGTGCCGATGAGCTCGACCACGGCCTTGTACTTGTCCTCGAACAGCGTCTGCACACGCTCCTCGTTTACGTTGGCGACGATGATCTGACCGACCTCTTCCTGTACTTCGCCGTAAATCCCGAGCTTCTTCATGCCCAGTGTTTGATGATGATTGTCCGCGGTCGGGGTGAGGTAGTGGACCGAGTTCGCCTTGTAGCGATGAATCAGGAATAGGTGCATCAGCGTCATGAGGCGCTTTTGCCGCAGCTTGGTGTCGAAGGTGTTCTGGTCGCGGACCGAGATGATGGCGTTGCCCCTTCGATCTCGGATGCTGCCGAACACGATGTTGGCCACCTTTTCGGTTCGGCGCATCAGCGCCAGCTCGAGCACTTCGTAGCCGCTGTAGGGTCGGAGTTGAACGTCGAAACCTTCGCTGATGTCGTGACGACGGCACCAGTGGCCCAGCCACTCGGCGAGCACCGTCTTCGGAACCTCGGTCTGGATGAGGTGCTGGAACTGGGTCGAGCCCTTGCCCATGGCTTTGGTGCTCGCGGTCCGGCCCGAAGCGGCCATCAAAGCCGCGTCCAGTCGTGGCCCGCCGACGTGGGTCTGCGGCGTACGGTAGGGCGACTCGACCAGGCGCAGCTTCCGCTGGAGCTTGGCCAAAGCCAGCATGCCCTCTTGCCGCAGGGCGGTGGCGAACTCTTCGCCGGCCAGACCGTCGGCCTGGTGGCCGCCGTAGGTGATGAAGTTGAACACGAAGCCCAGCTTGCCGAGCTCGGCCGGGAACTGCTTCATCTCCTCTTCGCTCATGCCGGTCGTGTCCCAGTTGAAGGAAGGCGACAGGTTGTAGGCGAGCATCTTGTCCGGATAGACGGCGTGGATGGCGTCGGCGAACTCCTTCGCGTCCTTCAGGTCCGCGGTCTTGGTCTCCATCCACAGGATGTCGGCGAAGGGCGCTACGGCGAGGGACTTGGCGATGGCGTAAGGGATACCGCTTCTGACCTGATAGTAGCCCTCGGTCGTCTTGGCCGGGGCGGGATCCCAGTGGACGTCGAGCCCCATGGACTTTGCCCGCTCTTGAACGTCGAAGTGAGAGGCGGTCCGTGCGAAGCGCTCGAACTCGTCGACGCTCATCGAGAAGCTGGTGCCCTCGCTCTCTTGGAAGCGCATCGCGGCGGCGACGGCTTCGCCCAGGGTCTTCAGGCCTGCTGCGGCCTGCCAAGCGTCGAGCACCCGATCCGTGGCTGCGCTGACGAGCTTGGCGCTGCTGCCGCCCCCCTCTTGGACGTGCTGCTTGGCCATGTCGTCGACTTCGCGATCGATGCCGACGCTCTCCATCCATCCTCTGGCCTTGGCCATTTCGGTATCGGACAGCGTGTAGAGCAGGTGGCCTCGCACCTCCTCGGCGCCCTTGGAGGCCAGTCGCTGAAGAGTAGCGACGTAGATCGCCTTGTAGCTCGGGATGCCGGGCGTTGTCGTTCCGAGGATGAAGGGATGGTCTCGCTCGTCGGTTCGGCTCTCGACGTAGGTCGCGGCCTCGGCGTCGGTGCGGGCCACGATGAGCCCGGGTACGCCCATGATGTCGAGCTGTAGGCGCGCTGCGTTCAGTCGTCGGATCTGTTCGTCGACCGGGACCAAGACCTTACCACCTTGGTGACCACACTTCTTCACCCCCGGCTTCTGGTCTTCGATGTGGTAGCCCGGAACGCCGATCTCGACGAAACGACGCACCAGGTTGCGGACGTGGGCGTCGCCGCCGTGGCCGGTGTCGGCGTCGGCGATGATGAATGGCCGATAGTCGATTTCAGGCGTGGCGTCTCGCTCGCTTTCGCTCATGCGGGCTCGATGGAAAGACTGGTTGCGGTCGGCGGCGAGGAGTGCCCGAACGATGGGGGCCGCCTCGTCCGGGACCTGGCTCAGCGGGTAGCTCGCGAGGTCGGCGCCGGGGTCCTCGGTGATTGAACCCTTGGCCGACGTCGCCCAGCCGCCGAGATAGATGCCTTCGATCCCGAGCCGTCGCATGCTGACCGCCTGGCCGGGAGAGTAGGGCCCGAAGGTCGTGATGGACTTGTTGGACGCGAAGAGCTCTCGCAGTCGTGCATGGAATTGCTCCGCCGCCTCCCGCGCGACGGTGTAGTCCACCTGGATGGCGCCCTGCAGCTCGGCGACGTCCCGAGCGCTATAGAGTCTCGTAATCTCCTTGAAGCGGGGCGTATCGGTGAATTCGTGGACTCTACGAAGTCGCTCTTCGAACGTGCGCATGCTGCCGCCACCCTGCGTGAAATCTCCTTCCGAAGTCGAGCCACGCAGGCGGGGATGACGAGCGGTACGGGCGGATGCTCCGGCGAAGAACGTCGAAGACGACCATCGTTACCAAACTAGGATGCAGAAGATCGGGCAGGGACCCTGGGACAAGAATGCATGTTCTTCAGTCGCCTCCGAGCTCCTTGGCGCGTCGAGACGCCGCTTCCACCGCGTCCATGATCGTCGTACGCAGTCCGCCGCCTTCGAGAACGTGCAGACCCGCGATGGCCGTTCCACCCGGCGAAGTGACCTGATCCTTCAGTCGCCCCGGATGCTCCTGGGTTTTCTGGAGCATTTGGGCGGCGCCGAGGAGCGTCTGGGTGGCGAGGTCCTGAGCGACCTCCCGTGACAAGCCGACTTTTACCCCGGCGTCGGCAAAGGCCTCAATGATCAAAAAGACGTAGGCGGGGCCGCTTCCCGAGAGACCGGTGACGGCATCGAGGTGTTCTTCGTCGACCCTTACGCTTCGGCCGACAGCGTCGAACATTTCGGCTGCGAGGTCGAGGTCCGCGTCCGAAGCGTGCCGGCCTTTGGCGAGCGCGGTGGCGGCCGCGCCGACTTTGGCGGGGGTGTTGGGCATAGCCCGCACGACCCGCACGGCGCCTTCGACCCACTCCTCTAAGCGATCGGTGCCGAGGCCCGCCGCCACCGAGACCAACAGCTTTCCGTCCCAGGCCTTGGCGCTCTCGGTGAGCACCCGTTGGGCGATCTGAGGCTTTACGCCCAACAGCACGACGTCAGCCGCCGCTATGGCGCTCGCGTTGTCCGGTGCCCAGCCTACACCGAGCTCCGAAGCCAGTGCCTCAGCGCGCTCGGGGCGTCGGCAGGTCAGCGTGACCCGGTCGGGGGCGATGGCCCCTCGATGCAGGAGGCCGCGGAGGATGGCGGTCCCCATGTTGCCAGCGCCGACGAGGGCGAGGCGAGATTCGGCCAGTTTCACCCCTTGGTCATACGCGAGTCGGACCGGGTCGTGTAGACTGTGACCGGTCGACCTCCGTGGTCGGCCCTCACTCGGGCTTCGAGCGAAAGCTCGGTGGCCGCGATCAGCTTGGGGTCGGGCCCGACCAGCGCCGCCTCCCACCGAGGAAGGGTCCGAAGCTGCGCCCCGAGCGCGGCGTACAATCGTCGAAGATGGGGGCCTCTTCCAACTCGGTCCCCGTAGGGCGGGTTGGCCACCAAGAGGCCTCGGCGCTCGGACCAGTCGGGCTGGACGGCTCGCCCCATCGGCGCCACCAGGGTTTGGAGCTCGACCTCGGCCCGCTCGGCGTTGGCCTGCGTGCGGTCCACGGCGCCGGCGTCTCGGTCCGAGGCCCAGAGCTCGGTGGCGTTGGCATGGACTCCGGTCGCGGGTCGGGGCGGGAGCTCTTGAAAGCGCGGGAAGGACTCGAAGGCGAAGTGTCGCCCCGCGCCCGGTAGTCGTCCGGTCAGGATCGACGCCGCTTCGATGGGGATGGTTCCGCTCCCGCAGAAAGGGTCCCATAGGACTTCGTAGTCCTCGACGCCAACCCCCGCTTCCAAGAGCATGGCCCGAGCGATGTCCTCTCGCAGCGGCGCTTTGCCCACGTCGGGCCGCCACCCCCGACGCCGAAGGGGCTCACCCGAAGTGTCGACGGCCAAGGTGAAGCGGTCGCTCTCGACCTGAACCCGGACCAGGACCGGCGCTTCGGCGTCGTCGGCTGGGGCCAGAGACTCGACCGGACGATCCGTCGCCTCCGCAGCCGCGAGCAGGATCCGCTCGGCGATGGCCCCGGTGTGCCGAAGCCGAGACCGCTGAGCCTTGGCCTGCACCTTCAGTCGGGCCGTCGGTCCGAGCACGTCCCGCCATGGAAGTTCCGCCGCCTTTCGAACCAGCTCTCCAAAGGCCCGGGCCTTGAAGCGCCCCAGCTCCCAGGACACGAACAGAGCGCAGCCCAGCCCTAGGCTCGTTAGCAGCAGTCCGGCGTCATCGGTCTCGAATGAGACGCCACCGGATCGGACATCGTCGGCCGGCGCCACGCCCAGCTCGCTGAGCTCCCGCCGGACTAAGGCTTCGAGTCCGGGACTACATGCAGCCCAGAGCTTCAAGGAGTCACTCCCACCGCTTGCCAGCGCTTCATCGGCCACCCCGAGGGTTCTTCCAGCCCAGGCTGACGTCCACCGCTCGCTTCATCAAATCGACCAGGGAAGCCTTCTCTCAGTGGACTTAGTCAATGGTCAGGTCCACCCTGTCTCTCGATGGCCGAGGTGAACGTTCATGAAGCGAAGACCCATCTGTCGAAGCTTCTGGCCCGGGTGCAGGGCGGGGAGGAGATCGTGATCGCGAAAGGGGGCCGTCCGGTTGCCCGTCTCGTCCCCTATCGGAAGCGCGGCACCCGGAGCTTCGGCGTCGACCGAGGAGTCTTCGAAGTGCCCGACGACTTCGACGCGCCCTTGGACCCCGAGCTCCTGGAGAGCTTCGAGGCTTGAGGCTGCTCCTCGACACCCACTGCTTCTTGTGGCTCCAGACCCATCCGGAACGCTTCTCCGAGGGGCTGCTGGCGCTCTTGGCCTCGGACGAGAACGAGCTACTCCTTTCTTCGGCCAGCGCTTGGGAGATCGCCATCAGGTACGGGCTAGGGAAGCTCTCCTTGCCCCTTCCCCCGAGCCGCTACGTTCCGACCCGGATGGCGAGTTCCGGCGTCGAGCCTCTCGCCATCGAGATCGCCCACGGGGCTCAGGTGGCCGAGCTGCCGCCTCATCACCGAGACCCTTTCGATCGCCTCCTCGTCGCCCAGGCCCAGCTCGAGAAGCTCACTCTGGTGACCGCCGACGACCAGATCGAGGCCTACGACGTCGAACTGATGCGGGTCTGATCTCCGCGCCGCCCACGGGCGAGCCGAGACTCAGAGGCACGCGACCTGGTAGCGGATCTGGACCTTGGAACCCGCGCCCGGCACCGACAAGGGGAGGAAGTTCACCGAGTTGGTCGAGATGTCGTAGGCCCAGTTGAGATGGCCGGAGTCTTCCCGGTCCGGAATCATCACGTCGTCGACCCGGACTTCGACCGTCCCGATGACGGCCTGGTTCGTCAGGAAGAAGCGACTTCCAAAACCGCCAGGCGACGTGTGCGACAGCTCCTCGAGCCTCCGGGACCAGTCCCTCGCACAAATCGACGCGTGGACGCCGCCCGTTCGGTCGACCAGCTCGACCAGACTGGGCGCCGGCCGGGCGAGGAGACCCTCGTCGGTCTCGCAGCCCGACTCACCGCCGGAGATGGCGGCGAAAGAGACCTTGTAGGTGTTGCGTAGGCCCTTGATGGAGAGCAGCTGATCGACGGCAGCGTCGAGGTCGATGACCGACTGGTCGCTCTCGTTCGTCAACGCGATGACGCTCAGCACAGCCTCCGTTCGCAGGTGGCCGACGTCGCCGCGTCGACGGTGACGTCCAGAGTGGGTTCGAGGCCGCCGTCGAAGTCAGGGTCGCTCAGGGCAGCGAGCCAGGCTTCTCGACCGTTCCCTGGCGAGCGGTCGAAGGCTCTTGGTGCGCCGAATTCGTCTCGGACCCAGCCGCCCCCCCAGAAAGCGGATGAAGATCCGTGCGTCAAAGGCCTGAGCGTCGACGAACTGAAAGAAGGCGTCGTAGTTCTCCCCCAGCTGGGGCAACAGCGGGCCCATCGAAGCCGTATCGTCCAAGATCCAGATGGCGTCGGCCTTGGGACGACGCAGCATTTCGAAGTCTTCGACCTGAACTCGAGGCTCGAAGGGCATATCGTCTCCGCAGGCTGCGCTCGGTCTGAGGCCGACGGGGACCCGGGCTCTTCGTCCGCTCGGGCTTTGCACTTCGATGGCACCGTTGAGACGCCAACAGTCCGAAGGTTCGATAGCGAAGTCATTCTCCGAACTCGCCGAGCGCAGGCTGTCCAGGGCGGCCAAGTCGATGGCCTCTCGGCTCCTCACCCACAGCAGCGGCCGCTCCGGTGGGCAGGGACAAGACGCGCGGGCCGCGGCTTGAAGGAGGCGGAACTTCGGCCCGTCCCGAATGAGTCTGGCCTTGATGTCGAAGCTTCGGGGCGGTCGGGGCGAGCGAATCACCGTTCGGAAGCTGAGGGACGGCCCGCTCGCCAGGCGCGTCGTCCAGCCCGCCGCCGTCGGGCGGGCTGCACCCGAGGAGGGCAAGACCGAGCGAAAGCCGGTGCCTGGTAGTCCCTCGCTGCCGGGACACGGTCCTGAGTGCCGCCATTGGCCTCCATTCCGTCGGCGATTGAGAGACTATTCACATGTTCAGTGAACGAGCGTACAGTGTTTGGATGGAAGCCTTCGCGCAGCGGCAGCCAACCCCTTGGGACCGGGATTCGGGGCTCGAAGCCGTGCTGGCCTACTGGATGGATCGAGAACGGGTTCGCAAAAACGTAGTTCTGGACCGGACGGTGGCTGGGCGTCTGTCCCAAACCACCGAGATTCCCTCGGATCTGGCCGGCCCGGTCCGAACGGCCCTGCAGCGGAACGGCATCCAGCGGCTCTACGCCCATCAGGCCGAGGCTCTGCGGGCGGCTCGGGACGGCGACGTGGTGGTGGCGACCCCGACCGCCTCGGGAAAGAGCCTTTGCTACAACCTGCCGGTCCTCGACGCCTTGGCTGGCTCGCAGGAGGCCCGCGCCCTCTACCTCTTTCCGACCAAGGCCCTCTCTCGAGACCAAGAAGATGGGCTTCGGGCGTTGATGCGAGACGCTGGCCTGCCCCACGGGGCAGTCGTCTACGATGGCGATACGCCACCCGACGCTCGACGGGCCGCTCGGACTCGGGCCGGCGTGATTCTCAGCAATCCCGACATGCTCCACAGCGGGGTGCTTCCTCATCACGCCAACTGGGCTCGGCTCTTCGCCAACCTTCGCTTCGTGGTCATCGACGAGCTCCACGCCTACCGGGGCGTGTTCGGCTCCCACCTTGCCAACGTCGTGCGTCGCCTCCTCCGGGTGGCACAGTTTCATGGAGCTTCGCCTCGGTTTCTATTCAGTAGTGCGACGATCGGTAACCCGGCTGAGCACGCGCAACGCCTGATCGGTCGTCCGGTCCGAGCGATTCAGAGCTCGGGCGCTCCGACGGGTCCCCGTCGGGTCATGGTCTACAACCCTCCGGTCGTGAACGCCGAGCTCGGAATACGGCAGAGCTGCGTCAAAGCCACGGTCGGACTGACCGAGGACCTGCTTCGGGCCAGCGTGCCGACCATCGTCTTTGGGGGCTCGCGGAACCAGGTCGAGGTCATGCTCAAATACCTGCGCGATCGTCTGGCCAAAGAGCCGAACATCAGTCCCGAGAGCATTCAGGCCTATAGGGGGGGCTACCTGTCCGAGACTCGCCGCCGGATCGAAGAGGGCCTCAAGGACGGAAGCGTGCGCTGTGTCGTTTCCACCAACGCTCTGGAGCTGGGCATCGACATCGGGGCTTTGGGCGCGGTCCTGTCCGCTGGCTACCCCGGAAGCATGGCCGCCTTGTGGCAGCGTTTCGGACGAGCCGGTCGTCGGACCGAGCCTGCGCTTTCCGTTCTGGTCGCGAACAGCTCACCCCTGGACCAGTACGTCGCCCGGAGCCCGGAGCTGCTCTTCGAGGCACCGGTCGAGCAGGCGCGCATCGATCCGGACAACGTCGAGATCCTGATTCAGCACCTCAAGTGCGGGGCCTTCGAGCTCCCCTTCGAAGAGGGCGAGGCCTTTGGCGATGTGCCCTGTGCCTCGGTCCATCAGGCGATGGGTTTTCTGGCCGAGCATCGGGTGGTGCATCCGGTCCAGGGACGAAAAGGCCGGCAGGTCTACCACTGGGCCAGCGACGCCTACCCCGCTAATGGCGTCTCCTTGCGCAGTGCTTCCTGGGACAACTTCGTGATCATCGACGTGGAGCGCTCCAAGACCATCGCCGAGATGGACTTCAGATCCACGCACACCATGCTCCATGAGCAGGCCATCTATCAGCACGAAGGCCGGCAGTATCAGGTCGAGCGTCTCGACTATCCCAACCACAAGGCCTTCATCCGTGAAGTGGTGCCGGACTACTACACGACGGCCATGACCCACGTGAAGATCGCGGTCCTTCAGGAGGAAGATCAAGCCGTGCTGAGCTTCGAAGGCGAGGTCGAGCCGGTCGTGGGCTGGGGCGAAGTCGACTTGATTGAGAAAGTGGTCGGCTACAAGAAGATCAAGTTCCACACCCACGAAAACTGCGGCTACGGCGACGTTCATCTGCCCCACGTCGAAAAGCCGACCACCGCGTTCTGGCTCATCGTGCCCCAGTCGCTCCTCACGGGCTTCGACGCGCCGCGGGCCGTGCTCGTGGATGCGCTCCGCGGGATTCAGACGGCCGTGCACGGGGTAGCTGCGGTGGGTTTGATGATGGATCCGTCGGACGTGGGCTGCGCCCTGGTCGACGAACCCGGAATGGGCGAGGCCGGCGGCGCCGCCGAGGGAGCGCCCGCTGACGCCAAGGCCTTCGAGCCCATCCTGTACTTCTACGACAGCGTGGCCGGGGGCGCGGGACTCGCGCCGCGACTCTTCGAGGAGCGGGCCGCGCTCCTACGCAGGGCCCATCAGCTTCTTCAGACGTGCACCTGTTCCGAGGGCTGTCCGTCCTGCGTCGGGCCCGCTGCTTCGGAGGAGGGTCCCTGGTCCCGCAAGGGCTTGGCCTTGGCCCTGCTCGAGAAGCTCGGATTGGGACCGGCCGCGGACGGAGCAAGGGTTAGGCATGCCGTCGCTCACTAGCCGGCTCAGTCGCCTGGCGGCGTCTTCGAATCCGCTGCCGGCTCCGCCGCGGCCGGACCCTCCCGCTTCACTGGACCAAGATCCCGAACGGCGGCGTCGCATCGAGCGGCTTCAGGCCATGATCGACGCCACGGCGCGCCGACAAGTGCAGCGCCTTCAAAGCCAGCCCAAGACCGAGGGGTCGTTGGAGCTGCCAGGTCGTGTCGAGTCGACGAGCATCGGTCCGCTCCGGAAGATCCGGACCGAACTGGAGCCCGAGCATCATCACGGCCGAGCCTCGGTGGGGCGGCTACTGCAGTCCGATCGACAGAGCATGGCCCGGGTCGTTCTTCACGAGGGCGAGTTGGACCCGACCCGCTTCGTCTTTTTGGACACCGAGACGACGGGCCTCTCCACTGGCGCAGGCACCATTCCCTTTTTGATCGGCCTGGGCTGGTTCGAAGAGGGCCGCTTCGTGGTCGAACAGCTCTTCCTCGAGAGTCTCGGGGACGAGCAACCGATGCTGACCCGGGTGGCCGAAGTTCTCGAGGGCGGCGACCGGACACTAGTGAGCTTCAACGGCCGGGTCTACGACTGGCCTCTGCTGCTCACGAGGGGGGTGCTGAACCGCGTGGCCCTTCCGGGAGCCGTGGCCCACCTGGACCTATATCATGCCGCTCGGAGGATCCACGCTGGCCACTTGGAGCGAACCCGGCTTCAAGACCTGGAGATCTCGGTGATGGGCTTTCGTAGGGAGCGAGACATCGACGGCGCCGAAATCCCGGAAGCCTACTGGAGCTACTTGCGAAGTCGGGTCACCCACAAGGTTCACCGGATCCTGACCCACAACCTCCATGACGTCGTGGCCATGGCGGCGCTCTTCGCCAAGCTGGCCGATAGCTTCCACACCATGGACCGGCGAGAAGAGCCCGAAGCCCAGCTCGGACGCGGTCGACTGGCAGCCCGAGTTGGCGACCACCAACGGGCCTTTCGCTTTGCCGTCGAGGCGGCCGAGGGCGGGGGAGATCCAGCCTGTACCCATCGGGCGGCGGTGGAGGCGGCCACGGCCGCCCAGCGGCTTGGTCGCTGGTCCGACGCCGAGAAGTGGTGGCTTGTGACTTTGGCCGAGGCCGAAGGGGAATGGGAGCTGGCTCAAGTTCATCTGGCCTTGGCCAAGCTCTACGAGCATCGCCTGCGACGCCCAGCCTCGGCCCTCCGGCATGCTGCCCTCAGCGAACCGGCGGAAGCTCCGGATGCGAACGAACGTCGGATTCGACGTCTGGAGAGACGGCTTCCGAAGACGGCGCCGGGGCCGATCTTGGCCTGTTCATGAACGTGCGCAAGAGGAGGAGTCCGCCCAGGGTGGTCGCGGCCGAGCACACACAGACGGCGGGGTAGCGCAAGGACGCTTGGGCCCAAACCAGGGCGCCCAGGCTGGCCCCCAAGGTGCCGCCCACGTGATTGAAGGTGTTCCGAAGAGCGGACATCGCCCCGCGTTGCTCGGGTTCGACGACCTCCAGGGCCAGGGTCATGTAGGGGCCGGCGCGAATGCTTCCCGAGCAGATGGCCAAGAAGAACGCGATTGCGCTGGGCAAGACTTCCAGGAGCGGCGTCTCGCCCCAACTCGGACCGATGCCCGGAAGCAGACGTCCCATTTCGGGCGTGAAGGGCATGACAAGCAGCATCAGCGCCATGGAGCAGGTGCCCACGCCGACCAGTCGAAGGCGACCCAAGCGGTTGGCCAAGCGCCCCGAAAGAGGCCCGCCGATGAGAATCGCAGGGCCGCCGACCCCGTACATCAGTCCTCGGTCCAGGGTGGAGAAGCCGTAGGTCTCCTCGAGCCAAGGCGCCGTGTAGACGCTGAACATGGTCATCGAGAGCCCGATGGAAGCGCTGAACAGGAGCACGCCGAGGGAAGGGCCATGACGCAGGAGTCGTCCGTAGTTCCCCAGGGCGCCGCCGAGGGAGAGCCGCCGGGCTCTGCGCTCGAATCGAGGCTCACCTACGGTGATCGCGACCAGCACCCAGGTGAGGCCCGAAACGCCGGCAAGGGCCTTGAACATGTTGGGCCAGCCCAGGCTGTGGGCCAGCCAAGCACCGATGGGTACGGCCAGGATCAAAGACAGGAAGAAGCCCGACATGACCCAACCCATGGCGATGGCCCGGCTTTGGTCGTCGAAGTGATCGCCGATGAAGCTCGTCGTCGATGTGACCAACATGCCGGCCCCGGCTCCGGCCACGAAACGGGCGCCTACGAGCTGCCAGAAGTCTTGGGCCAGGCCGCACAAAGCCATGCCAAAGGTGAGGGTCGCGAGGCCGAAGAGCAGGACGCGGCGGCGTCCAAATCGGTCCGAAACCGGCCCGAACAACAGGGCGAAAGTCCCAGTGGCAAGGGCGTAGGCCGAAACCCAGGTGGACGCCAACTCAACCGAGACCTCGAGGTCGGCCGCCATCTGGGGAAGCGTGGGGTTGATGACCAGCAGATCGGCGCCCGACGTGAACATGACGGCCATCATGAGGCCGACGATCCATCGGTCGCTGCCCGGCACCCCGGAAGAATAGTCGGCCTCGGCCCGGATTCAATCGATCCCTTCTTTGTAGCTTCCGCCAGTCACGATTGCGCTATGGTGGGGCAGGTGATCGAGCGGTCGGCCCTCCGCGTCCTCCATGACGAAGTGAGCTCGGACGCGGCCGAGACCCGAGCCGCATTGCCCTTCGAGCTGAACTGCCGCAAGGGGTGCTCGGCCTGTTGCGTCGATGGCTTGACCGTGTTCGAAGTCGAAGCCGACAACATCCGCCAGTGGGTCGGCACCCGGCTCGAAGGCCAGGCCCCCCATCCCGTCGGAGCCTGCGCCTTCTTGGACAGCGAAGGGGGATGCGGCATTTACCCCGTTCGGCCTTACGTCTGCAGGACCCAAGGGCTGCCCCTGGTCTGGGCGGACGAGTCGGGACTTCACTTGGACATCTGCCCCCTGAACGACCCGGGCGACGAGACTCTGCTCGGCCTGGACGAGTCGCAGTGCTGGACCCTGGGCCGGGTTGAAGGGCGCCTTGCGGCCCTCCAAGGCGATGGTCGCCGGGTCCCGCTTCGAAGCTTGTTTGCTGAGGTGTCCACCTGATGTGGGCCTTGGATTTCGGCACGACCAACTCGGCCCTCGCCCGCTGGGACAACGTGCGCCGGCGCCCCGTTCTGGTCGAGCTGCCCAACATCACCCTTCGCGCCGAGGACGAGCAGCCCGAGACGGACGAAGCCCATCTACGCTCGCCGCCCGTCGTTCCGAGCAGCGTCGAGGCCTACTCTCGGCTTGGGCTTTGGAGTCAGTTCGGTCGATGGCCCCCGGTTCAGCGCGTGGCCTTCCTGGGAAGGCAGGGCCTGATCGGTCTGGAGGCCGAGAACCGGCAGCGGGCCCAGGCTCGACCCGGTTTCGCCTCTGGTTTCAAAGCAGACCTCGCCACCGCCCCGCTCCGAACGGTGGCCCGCGTGGGCTACAACGCGCTGAGCGCGCGAGAGGCAGCTCGCCTGTATCTACGGGAGCTCTTGGCAGCGGCCAAGGAGCACACGGCGGAGCGCATTCGTGAACTGGTCGTAACTTCACCGGTCGATGCCTACGAGTCCTACCGAGCCGAGCTCTCTTCGGCTCTCCACGGTCTGGGCGTGAGCCGAGTTCGCTTCATCGACGAGCCCGTCGCTGCCGCCCTGGGCTACGGCTTGGGCCTCGGCAAGAGTCGACGGGTCCTGGTCGTCGACTTCGGGGGCGGGACTCTGGACGTCGCCTACGTCGGCCTGGACGCCAAGGACATGGAGCAAGGGCACTGCCAGGTCTTAGGCAAGGCGGGTCGAGCGATCGGGGGCAACGACGTCGATCGCTGGCTTGCGGCCGAACTGGCCGACCGGATGGACGTCCGCCACACCGAAGAGGACTTCGTCTCGCCCAAGGACGACTGGAGTCGGCGCCTGCTCTACGAGGCGAGGAGGCTGAAGGAGAAGCTATTCTTTGAGGAAGAGGCGACGGTGGTCACGGCCCCCAAGGACGCTATGCACCACTTCGAAGAACGGATGCGTGGTGGCTCCAGCGCGGTCAGCTTCGGGCGGGACGAACTCGTCGATCTGTTGGACGGCAAGGGTGTCTACTCAGCCCTCGACGCCTGCGTGGACGAGTGTCTGGGCTATGTCGAAGGCGAGGCCCCCGAGGTCGACGAAGTGCTCATGGTCGGTGGCTCGACCCTCCTGCCCCAGGTCTACCAGCGCTTCGAAACCCGGTTCGGTCGAGACACGGTCCGGGCCTGGCAGCCTTTCGAGGCGGTGGTCCAAGGCGCCACCATCTATGCCGCCGACAAAGCGCAGCCATCGGACTTCATCATTCACGACTACGCCTTCGTCACCCACGACCTGAAGACGCACAAGAAGCAATACGCCGTGGTCGTTCCTCGAGGGACTCGCTTCCCGACTCAGCGGGATTTCTGGAAGTCGACCCTGGTCCCGACCTGTTCGCTCGGTGAGCCGGAGACCATGTTCAAGCTGGTGGTATGTGAGCTCGGTCGTTCGGACGGAGAGGGCGACACGCGATTCGCGTGGGATCGCCGCGGCAACCTAAGGGTGATCGGCGATGATGGGCCTGATGACGAGGGCATCGTCATCGTGCCGCTCAACGAGACCAATCCCACTTTAGGCTTTCTTCGCCCGCCGCACCCGCCGGACGACAAGCGCCCGCGGCTGGAGGTCGCCTTCGGCGTCAACGCCGAGCGATGGCTTTGCGCGACGGTCCTCGATCTGAAGACTCGACGCTACATGCTCCGCGAAGAGCCGGTCGTGCGGCTACTATGAGCCCCGTGGAAGAGCTCCAGCCCCTTTGGGTCTTCGGCTACGGAAGCCTCGTGTGGCGACCGAGCATTCCCTTCGACGAATCAAGGGCCGCCCGCATTCGCGGCTTCATGCGTCGCTTTCACCAAGGCTCGACCGATCATCGTGGGGTGCCCAAGTTCCCGGGACGGGTAGTCACCCTTCTCGAGGCGCCCGACGCGGAGGTGTGGGGCCGAGCCTATCGAATCCCGGACGCCCGACGGGACGACGTCCTGGCCAGTTTGGATAACCGTGAGAAGGGGGGCTACAAGCGCTATGTCGTCCAGATCGAGCTCGACCCCCCGACGGAGCGGATCGTGCAGGGGCTCGTGTACGTGGCCACACCCCGAAATCCACACTACGTGGGCGACGAGACGATCGAAGAGATCGCGGAGGTGGTTCGTCAGGCTCATGGGCCCTCGGGGCCCAATGACGAGTACGTGCTGCGTTTGGCCGAGGCGCTTCGGGCCATGGGGGCCGACGACGAGCATGTCTTCGCGGTCGAAAGAGCCGTACTCGACGGCTGAGCCTCTCAGCCGTCGTCCAAGGCCCGCAGGCACTCGCGACTCAGCTCGCTTGCGCTGGTCTGACCCGAAAGGCCCAAGGTGAGGTCGAAGTCGGCCAAGAGGTTCTCCAACACCGTGCGAACACCGGCTTCACCGTCCAAAGCCAGTCCGTAGACCCAGGGGCGGCCCAAGCCGACGGCGCGGGCGCCGAGGGCCAGGGCCTTGAAGACGTCGGCACCGGTTCGCAGCCCGCTGTCGACGATGACCGGGATCCGGCCCGCCACTGCGTCCACCACGCTGGGCAGGACGTCGAGCGTACCAACGGACCCATCGACCTGCCGACCGCCGTGGTTGCTCACAATGAGCCCGTCGACGCCGTGGTTGAGGGCGGTGCGCGCGTCGTCTGCATGGAGGATGCCCTTGAGCAGGATCGGTAGCTGGGTTCGGGCTCTGAGAAAGGAGAGATCGCTCCAACTCAGGTTGGGTCGGCTGTAGATGTCGATGAAGGTGCGGACGGCGGCCAAGGCTTCCCCCGAGCGCAGACCTGCGAACCCGCTCGGGTAGCTCTTGGCGAGCTCCAGCACGTTCTTGATCGCGCTCAGGCTGATGCCGCCGCCGTCCTCGACCGCATCCGCGGGCTGGGTTCGGACGCGTTCCATGAAAACCGGGTCGGAGGTGTACTGGGCGATGCCTTTGCCCCGCAGGAAGGGGAGGTAGGCGAGGTCGATGTCCTTCGTTCGCCAGCCCAGCATCGTGGTGTCCAAGGTGACGACCAGGGCTTCGCATCCCGAGGCCTCAGCTCGCTTTACGAAGCTCTCGACCAGTTCGTTGGACTTACTCCAGTACAGCTGAAACCACCGCGGACCGTCGCCCATGGTCGCGGCCACCTTCTCCATGGGGACGGAAGCTTGACTGGAGAGGATGAAAGGGATGCCGAGCGCCGACGCCGCCCGGCCCACTGCGAGGTCGGCTTCGGGGTGCGCCATTTCCAGGACCCCGATGGGGGAGAGGAGAAAGGGGGAGGGGAGGGTGCGTCCGAAGAGATCGACCCTCAGGTCTCGCTCGGCCACGTCCCGCAGCATGCGCGGCAGGATGCCCCAAGCATCGAAGGCCTGCCGGTTGCGGTGGACCGTTCGTTGAGCGCCCGCACCGCCCGCCACATAGGCGAAGGCTTCGGGACTCATCTGCTTCGATGCCGCGACCTCCAGCTCCTCGGGATCGGAAGGTACGGGCGAGCGCCGACCTCGCATTCCGCCGAGGTAGACTTCGCGCTGACGCCGGCGGCCGATGTCGCCGTGGTCGACCACCGCTAGGCTGGGATCTCGAAGAGGCCCGCCGCGCCCATGCCTCCCCCGACGCACATCGAGACCACTCCGAAGCGCTGGCCCCGGCGGCGGAGCTCATGAAGCAAGGTCGCGGAGAGCTTGGCGCCGGTGCAGCCCAAGGGGTGGCCGAGGGCTATGGCGCCCCCGTTGACGTTAATCTTGTCGTCGGGGATGCCGAGCTCCTGCTTGCAGTACCGGGCTTGGGACGCGAAGGCCTCATTGATCTCGAACAGGTCGATATCATCGATCTTCATGCCGACCAGGTCGAGCAGTCCCCTGATGGCGGGGACGGGGCCGATACCCATAATCTCGGGGGGGACGCCCTTGACCACGAAGGCTCTGAAGAGAGCGAAGGGCGCGATGCCCATCTCTTGGGCCTTGTTCTTGGACATGAGCACAGCCGCCGCCGCGCCGTCGTTCATGGGGGAGGCGTTGCCCGCGGTGACGGTGCCCTTCTGAGAGAAGACGGGTCGAAGCTTGGCCAAGTCCGCGACCGTGGTGCCGGGACGCGGTGACTCGTCTTGGGTGAATTCGACGGTTTCAAAATTTCCATCCCGCTGAACCCGGGCCTGGACGGGCACGATCTCTTCCTTGAACTTGCCCTTTTCGATGGCCTCCACCGCTTTGCGCTGGGACTCGGCGGCAAACTCGTCCTGCATCTCGCGAGAGATGCCGAACTGCTTGGCCACGCGCTCGGCCGTGTGTCCCATGCCGATGTAGGCCTCGGGTCGTTCGTCGACTAGGGAGGGGTTCAGGCTGGTCTTATTGCCGCCCATGGGAACGGCCGACATGGACTCCACGCCCCCCGCGACCATCGCGTCCATGAGGCCGGTCTGTATCGCCATCGCGCCGTGGGCGATGGCCTGCAAACCACTGGAGCAGTAGCGGTTGATCGTCTCGGCCGGCACTTCGTCGGGTACGCCGGCCAGAAAGCCGACGTTTCGAGCCACATTGAGTCCCTGCTCGCCCTCGGGGAAGGCGCAGCCCAGGACCAAGTCCTGCAAGTCCTCGCCCTTCAGGCCCGGGACCCGCGCGATGGCTTCTTTGACCGCTGCTGCCCCGAGATCGTCGGGGCGGGTGTCTTTGAGGGTGCCTTTGTTGGCTCGACCGACCGCAGTGCGGACCGAGCTGGCGACGACGACATCCATTGGAAAGTTCATGCTAGTTGATCTCCTAATCTCCAGAGCCTGGGCTCGATTCAGTTCCTGAGGGGCTTGTTGCTCATCAGGAGTGACTGGATTCGGGCTTGGGTCTTCTCTTCTCCACACAAAGAAAGGAAGGCCTCGCGCTCCAGGTCCAGGTAGTGCTGCTCCGTGAGCTCCGTCCCCGGAAGCACGTCGCCGCCACACAGGATGTGGGCGACCTTCTTGGCGATGAGGGCGTCGTGCGCCGAGGCGTAGCCGCCTTCGACCATGCTCCATACCTGCATGCCGATGGTCCAGGCCGCATCGGTGCCTGCCGCTCGGAACACCGGCGGTCGCGGAGGCCGATATCCGGCTCGGGCCAGTCCGAGCGCCCTCTGCTTGGCGTGATGCAGGAGCAGGTCCCGGTTTAGACTCACGCCATCGGTGGGGTAGAGAAAGCGAAGCCGCTTTCCCTCTTCGGCGCCGGTCGCCACCTTGGCGGTGGCGATGTTGAGCGAAGCGGCGCCGACCATGGGCAGAAGGTCCACGTCTTTGACGTCGGCCACGGGGCTCGTCCAGCGGTCGACCATCCGCAAGCAGCCCCCTCCGCCCGGGACCAGTCCAGCCCCGACTTCGACCAGCCCGATGTAGGTCTCGGCGTGGGCCTCGGCCGCGTCGCAGGCCATCACGATCTCGGCGCAGCCACCAAAGGTGTACTGAAAGGGAGCCGCGACCACCGGCACCTTCGCGTACTTGAGGCCTTGGAGTGCGTTCTGGAGGGCGCTGATGGCGGTCTCGACCTGACCCCATTCGTTCTGCTGGGCGGCCATGAAGATCAGCATTAGGTTGGCGCCAGCACCAAAGTGGTCGCCGTCGTTCCCGACCACCAAGGCTTCGAAGTTGTTTTCGGCCTCCACCACTGCGTCGCTCATCATCTGGATGACGTCGGCGTCGATGGTGTTCATCTTGGTGTGAACCTCTAGGCATAGGGCGCCGTCGCCCAGGTCGACCAGAGAGGCGCCTAGATTGCTCTTCACGATGCGCTTGGAATTCTCCTTGAGGGCGGCGAGGCGGAGGTGCCGCGGGTCCTGGGGAACGGGAGCCGCCTGTTTGGCGCCGACGTCGTAGAAAGTTTGGGTCGATAGCGGCCCTTCGTAGAAGGAGCTACGGCCCGACTCGAGCATGTCGATGACGTTGGAAGGCACCTCGAAGCCTTCCTTCTTCATGCGGGCCACGCTGTCGCCGACCCCGATGGCGTCCCACATTTCGAAGGGGCCGAGGTCCCAGTTGAAGCCCCAGCGCATGGCGTTGTCGACCTGGACGATGTCGTCCGAGATCTCCCCCAGCCGGCGGGCGGTGTAGCAAAGCATGTGGGCCGTGGCCTTCCAGGCAAACTCGGCGGCCTTGTCGTCGGCGCCGAGCAGCGCTTTCACCCGTTCACCCACGTCTTCGATATTCCGGACCGTGCCCAGGGAGTCGAAACGGACCTTGGTTTGGGGACGATACTCGCCCTTCTCGTAGTCCAAGACCTGAACGTCGCTACCGACCTTCTTGTAGAAGCCGGCCCCTGCTTTACGCCCGGTCGCTCCGGCCGCGACCAGCTTCTCGATGAAGGCTGGGGTCTGGAAGACGTCTCGCTCCTCGTCTTCGGGAAGGTTGTCGTAACAGTTCTTCGCGACGTGGAGGAAGGTGTCGATCCCGACGAGGTCCGCCGTTTTGAAGGCGGCCGACTTGGGTCGACCCATGGGCGGGCCGGCGATCTTGTCGACTTCTTCAATCGACAGGCCCATCTGCTGCATCAGGTCGATGGACTTCATGATCGAGTAGATGCCGATGCGGTTGGCGATGAAGTTGACGGTGTCTTTGCCGAAGACCACGCCCTTGCCCAGGGTCTCGCCAAGCTGTCGGGCCCGCGCGACGACGGCCTCCGAGGTATGGGCGCCGGGGATGATCTCGAGGAGGCGCATGTAGCGGACGGGGTTGAAGAAGTGGAGGACGATGAACCGCTCCTTGAGGTCCTTGGGCAGGCCCTCGGTCATTCCTTCGATTTTCATGCCGCTGGTGTTCGAAGCCAGGATGGCGTTCTTGCCCAAGTGCTCCTTCACCCGTCCGAAGAGCTGACGCTTGATGTCCATGTTCTCGACCACGACTTCGATGACGAGGTCGCAATCCGCGATGCGGGCCAGGTCGTCGTCGAAGTTGCCGGTCTGGATGAGTCGAGCGGCGGAAGGATCGAAGAAGGTGGCCGGCTTTGACTTGAGGGCCTTGGCCAAGGACTCGTTGGCAAGCCGGTTCCGCGACTTGGGGTCGGGGCCGGCGTCTTTGGGCACGATGTCCAGGAGAAGGGTCTTGATGCCCGCTCCGGCGAGATGGGCCGCGATCCCGGTTCCCATGAGTCCTGCGCCGAGAACAGCGGCTTTTTCGATGCGATCCGTCATGATTGATTCTCCAGTCAGTTTCGAACCCTACGCATCTGGGGGGCCGCGGGGCAATCGACGCGGTGTGGCAGATGTTGCGGGGCCTTGGTATCCATCCCTGCGGGAATGCACCTGATCCAAGCGGCCTACCACCGACCCTCGACCGCCGCGTACCAACGGACGGAATGGGCGGGTTGGGTCCTAACCGTCATTTCGGTGGTTCTGGTGCTCGTAGAGCTCCTCTTCTCCTGGGGCCCCCAAGCCCACGCTGCCTTCTTGGTGGCCGACAGGGTCCTGGTGGCGCTCTTCGCCCTGGATCTGGTCCTTCGGGTGCTGAGCTACGCCCCACCGGAACTGGTCGTCTTCGAGGCCAATCCCGCCAGGCTCCTGTCGACCCACGTGATGAGTCGGCTGCGCTTTCTCTTTCTGCCCTTTCAGCTCATCGACCTCATCACCATCCTGTCCTTCGTCCCCGCCCTTAGAGCCCTTCGGGCCCTCCGGCTGCTCCGGCTGGCCCGAGGCATCAAGATGTTCAAGTACGCGGATCCCATCCGAGGGCTGTTTCGAGCCTTGGAGGAAAGTTGGCTCCTTTACGGGACCATCTTCAGCTTCCTCCTCTCGGCAGTGGTGGTGGGGGGGACGAGCCTCTTTCTGCTCGAACAGGGTTCCAATCCATCGATTGCGAGGTTGGCCGACGGCTTGTGGTGGGCCCTGGTCACCATCACCACGGTGGGCTTCGGGGACATCACGCCGGTCACGACCGGAGGCCGAATCGTCGGCGTAGCCGTCATGGTGGCCGGCATGTTCACCTTGGCGCTGGCGGCGGGCGTCGTCAGCGTCACCCTGCTCGGCGTGGTGACTCGCCTGAGAGAGGAGCAGTTCAGAATGTCCACCCACACCGCCCACGTCGTGGTTCTCGGCTACGACAGCGGCTCGAGCATGCTCCTGAACGCCCTCCTGGAAGAGGTCTCAACCGAGGAGCAAGAGGTCGTCCTCATGGGACGGGGCGAGCGACCGAGGGATCTGCCTTCGGACTTCACCTGGGTGAATGGCGATGCGACCAAGGAACAGGAGCTGGGCAAGGTGCGTCTGGCCTCGGCCGACACCGTGCTGGTGGTGGCGCCCCGTCGCGTCGAGCCCCAGGCCGCCGATGCCCGGAGCATCCTGACCCTGTTCACGCTTCGTTCCTACCTTCAAAAACAGCCCCAGGTTTCTCGCCGAAAACGGGAGGTCTACGTCGTTGCGGAGATCTTGGACGCCGAGAACGTGGGCCACGCGGCCCGGGCGGGCGCTAACGAAGTCATCGAAACGACTCGACTGGGCTTCGCCATGATGGCCCACGCGGTTCGGGCCAAAGGGACGGCCGACATCATGACCAAGGTGGCTGCGGCGGGGGCGCTCAGCATGTACATCGGCTGCCAGGAGGTTCAGGCCTCGACCTACCGAGAGGCGAGCGACCGACTGCGGGAGCGCTACGACGTCACGGTGATCGGCATCCGAGAGCGGGAGGCGGTCAGGCTCGGTCCCCCGCCCGATCACCCGGTGGGGCCGAACACGGAGTGGATATACCTCGCCCCCACGCCCTGCCTGCCCGAGTCGGCATGAAAAGGCTGTCCTGGCCGCGGCTCATTGGCTAGCTCCCCCGCCATGACCCAGTGGCACGAGCGTTGGCGGGACGACCGGATCGGTTTTCACCGAAGCGCCCCGAACCCCAACCTGACACACCATGCCCTGGGGATACGGGGCTGGCCGGGCTCGGTGTTCCTGCCCCTATGCGGCAAGACCCTCGACATGATCTGGCTATCCGAACGCGGGGCCCGGGTCGTCGGCAACGAACTCGTCCCCAAGGCCGTCCGGGCCTTCTTCGAAGAGAACGGGCTCGAGCCCGAACAGACACCGGTCGATGGCCTGGTTTCCTTGAAGACGAAGGACATCGAGATCCTGCAGGGCGACTTCTTCGATCTGCGCAAGGAGCATCTAGGTTCCCTGGACTGGGCCTTCGACCGTGGCTCTCTCATCGCACTCCCGCCCGACCTTCGTCCCAAGTACTGTCGCCACCTGATCGAGCTCCTGGGCCCAGGCAAGGAGATCCTCCTCGTTCACGTCGAGTACGACCAGGAAAAGATGAAGGGCCCGCCTTTCAGCGTATCGATCGAAGAGCTCCGAAAGCACTTTGATGGCCACGACTTGACCCTGCTCGACGAGCAGCCCGCTCTCCAGCCCGACAGCCCCTTCCGGGCCCACGGACTGACCTGGCTCACCGAGCGGGTGTGGCGTATCGTGCTCAGCTAGCCTTCCAGGCCCGGGTGGCCATGGAGCCGACCAGGAATCGATCCACGAGGACGTCGTCGAGGACGTCTTCGTAGAGATCGACGAGCGTGAAGCCCGCGCGAAGCTGACCCCCGAGCTGAGCGTGGAGTTCGTGGGCCCAGACCACGGGATCCTGCCGATCGATGAAGAACTGAAGGGTGGCGTCGTCGGCATGATCGACGTCGCAGTAGGGTCGGGGGTGAAGGGCGAAGCGGCCCTCCGCTCGTGCCCGCTCGTCGAGAGCGAGGGCCCCGGGCTGGCAGAACCCCGCCCAGAGCTCCCCCCGGGGTCGAAGGACCCGAGCGGCCTCGCGCCATAGATGCTCGACGTCTGGAACGAAGGCATTGGCCGACGGATGGAGGACGACATCGAAGCGGCCCGTCTCGAAGGGCCAGCCTTGGGTCATGTCTGCCTCGACGATCTCGAGCTCCAATCCGTGGGTATCCGCGAGGTCGACGTCTCGGTCGAGCTGCAGTCGCGAGATGTCCATGACGGTGACGCGAGCACCAGCCGCGGCAAGAAGAGGGCCCTGTTGGCCACCGGCCGCGGCGAGACCCAGAATCTGCTGGCCCCTCAGGTCCTCGAGCCAGGTCGGGGGAATGGGTTTCTTCGGCGTGAGCACCAGCTCGGGCTGGCCTCGGCGAGCGGCCTCGATGGCCTCAGGCAACACTCCGATCGTCCAGCGGTTGCCCTTCTCGACCGAGCGGTCCCAGGCCCATCGATTGTAGGCGACGGGTTCGGCCCGCACCGCATCCGGGGTCCACATGCGGTGCTCATCGCACCGATCCAGCTTTGGGGATACTTGGCTCTGCGCCAACTTGGTCGCCTGGCCCATCCTCAGCGGCGAGGTTTGCGGTGGCGAGCCACGACCTCGGGCGGCTGCTTTCGGACCCAGCGCACGAACTTCTGAATCTCTTCGTGGCCCAGCAACGCTTCGACACTGGAGTAGACCGCCGCGAGCTCTCGTTCGCTGAACAGGGAGTGGATCTTCGTGTGGCAGATCCGATGGATGTTGATCCACGCCTTGCCTCCCTCGCTCTTGGGGACAAGGTGGTGGCGGTCGACGGTCGGCCCCTCGATGAGGACCCGACCGCAGAGTGGACAAGGCCCGAGCTCTCGGGCCGGCTCAGCCATCGAGGCGGAAGGCCACAAAGGAGAGCTGTCCGCTTCGCTCGATCTGCAGGACGATGGGATCGCCCATCTCTCGATCGGAGAGCGCTTGGCGAAGGGCCTCGAAGTCCGAGACCTCCCGGCTGTTGCAGCGATGGATGATGTCGCCCGGCTGAAGAGGATGAGGTCCAGAGGCCGCGGTGATCAGGACCCCGCCCGGGACACGCACGTTGGGCAGGAGTCGAGCCATGTCGCCTTCGAGAGACAGACCCAAGACGCCGAGCTCCGGGATGAGATCCTTACGTGGGTCGAGCTGAAGGGTGAGCCGCTCCATCACGTTGGGACGCTCCACCACCGGAATCTCCAGTCGACGGGTTTGGCCCTCACGCACGACCTCCACCGCGATCGTCGCGCCGATCTTGCTTTGATAGACGTTCACTTCGAACTGCCGACTGTTCTCCATCCGCTTGCCGTTCAGGGCTACGATGGTGTCGCCGACTTCGAGACCGCCCGAGGCGGCGGGGCTCCGCGGAAGGACGTCGCTCACGATCACCCCCCAGCTCCGGTTGAGGCCCAGGCCCCCCGCCAAGGCCGGGCTCAGGGTCTGGGTAGCGGCGCCGATCGTCCCCCGTCGCACGTAGCCGAATGATTTGAGGTGCTCGTACACCGTACGCACGATGTTGCTCGGAACCGCGAAGCCGAGACCTTCGCTTCCCCCGCTCTGGGACAGGATGAAGGTGTTGATCCCGACCAGTCGGCCTTGGGTATCGACGAGGGGGCCACCGCTGTTGCCCGGGTTGATGGGAGCGTCGGTTTGAACGTAGACGACACGGTCGTCCGGTCGAAGCTGACGGGCCACCGCGCTCACGACCCCCATCGATACTGAGCCCTCGAGGCCGAGCGGACTCCCGAAAGCGAGCACGATCTGCCCAGGTGCAAGCTCGTCCGAGTTGCCAAAGTTCAAGTGGGCGCCCGGGGGCGTCGCAATCTTCAGAAGGGCAAGATCGGTTTCGAGGTCGATGCCCAATAGCTCGGCCTCGACCATTCGTCCGCTCGGCTTCACGATCGATTGGAAGGTCGTGCTAAGTCCTGGAGACTGGGGCAGGTGTACGGTGATGTTCTGTGCGCCCTGAACGACGTGGGCGTTGGTGATGACGTGGCCCTCGGGGGAGACGACGACGCCGGAGCCCGTCGACTGCTGACGGGACAAGAGCTGCCCATTCTCGTTGTCGGGTCCGTAGCCGACGGACTCGATCCGAACGACGCTCGTACCCACCTGGGCCGAGAGCTTCTGGAATCCGGTGGAGAGCTCGGTCAGGGACAGCGGAGCAGCCGGGGCTGGCCCGGCGCAGGCGGTGATGAAAAGGATGAGGACGAGGCAGCGCACGCACGAGGCGTGCGACGGCCCCGAAGGTCGGTCAACGACCGGTCCACCGAAGCTTCAGGCTCGGTCCTTGTTTCGGCGGCGGAGCCACAGCAATCCGGCCCCAGCCACCGCGGTCACGCCGGCCACGATGGCCGCCGTTCGCTTGTTTTCGGCAATCAATCGACCCGCCTTGCTCCCGGCATCCTTGGCTCGCTCGACCGAGGTCTCCGCGAAGTCTTTTGTCTTGTCCAAGACCTCCCGGGCCTTGGGCTCGAAACGCTCCAGCATGGTTCCATCGTGCCTCATGCGAACGAAGGCTCCAACGAAGGAAGCCGTATTGGGGCCGATTCCCTGCCCGGTCATTCCCCGGGCGTGACCGCCTCCAGCCTGGAGACGAGATCGGTCCACGCCTCCAGCTGGGCCTCCAGGCGTCGCTCCACGTCTTGGTGCTGCTCGGACAAGCGACGGGAACGCTCGGGGTCTGCATGGGCTTCGGGGTCACCAAGGATGGCCTCGAGCTCGGCCTTCTGGGTCTCCAGGGCCTCGACCTCGAGCTCGGACGCTTTGACCTCTCGACGCAGCCGCCGCCGCTCGGCCTCCTTGGCCTTCTCGGCTCGGCGGGCCTCCATCCGGGCCGCCTTGTCGGGCTTCGGGCTCCGACTCGCCTCGCGGCGGCTGCCCCGCGCTTCGGCCAGTTCGGCCAGGTAGTCGTCGAAGCTCCCGGGATGGACCTGGACCCGACCGCCGTACACCACCCACAGCGTGGTGGCCAAGCGTCGGACGAAGGCCAGGCTGTGGCTAATGAAGATAAGGGTCCCGTCGTAGGCGGCCAAGGAGTCGATCAAGCGTTCGGCCGAGTCGGTGTCCAGATGGTTGGTCGGCTCGTCCAGGAGCAGAAGGTTGCCCGGTCGAATCAGGACCCGAGCCATGGCGACCCGGGCTCGCTCGCCCCCCGAAAGAACGTCGATGGGCTTTTCGACCTCGTCGTCCTGGAAGAGAAAGGCGCCGCAGAGGCTCCGCACCTCGGTCATGCCCAGCTCGGGCATCGGCTCCCATACCGCTTCCAGGATCGAACTTCCGGCCCGAAGGGTGTCGGCCTGATGCTGTGCGAAGTAGCGTCGCTTCACCCCCGATCCCAGCTCCACTTGTCCTTCGCCCGGAGTGAGCTCTTCAGCCATGAGCTTGAGGAGGGTCGATTTACCGGAGCCGTTCACGCCCAGAAGCCCGATGCGCTGCCCCCGCCGGACCTCGAAGTCCAGGCCCTGGAAGAGGGGGTCCTCGCCGTAGCCGAAGCTGAGCCCCTTGGCGTGGAGGACGGTCTGGGGGCTGCGAGGTGCGGGAGGGAAGCGGATCGAGATGGTCCGACGGGGTCGAGGGGGCTCGACCAGTTCGTCTTCGAGTTTCTCGATCATCTTCTCCTTGCTCGCCGCCTGCCGCGCTTTGCTGGCTTTGGCCCGAAAGCGATCGATGAAGCCGGTGATCTCCTTCTTCTTCCTTTGGAAGCGCTCCCATCGGTTTTGCAGCTCTTCGAGTCGCTGCTGCCGATGGGCCACGAAGGCGCCGTAGTTCCCCCGAAAGGTCTCCAGTCCATCCACCTCCAGGCTCGCGATGCGGTTGACGTGACGATCCAGGAAGCTTGGGTCATGGGTCGTCAACAGCAGGGTCATGGGACGGCCGTCGATGAAGTCGGACAGCCACTCGACCGTGGGCACGTCCAGATGGTTGGTGGGCTCGTCCAGGATGAGGACGTGGTTTCGTTCGAAGAGCAGCCGTGCCATGGCGGCGCGCATGCGCCAGCCCCCCGAAAAAGCACCGATGCTGCGCCCGAAGTCGGGCAGCTCAAATCCCAGCCCCATCGCGATCCTTTCCGCCTCGTGCCGCCCGAACAGCGTGTCCATGTCGGCCAGCTCCTCGTGCAGCTCGCCTAGGAGCCCGCCCAGCTCGACCTGCGTCGACTCTTCTTCGGCGGCGGCCAACTCGGTCTCCACGTCTTCGATTTTTGCTTCCAGCGCGTCCTTGCCCGGCGCCCCGTCCATGATGTGCTCGATCAGTCGGGCTTCTGGGACTTCGCCGTGCTCCTGAGCCAGGTAGCCGACCCGCACGTCCTTGGCCCGGTGGACGCTCCCGCCGTCGGGGTGCTTTCGACCGGCCAAGATCTCCAAGAGGGAGCTCTTACCCGCGCCATTCGGGCCCACCACACCCCAGCGATCCTTCGCTTCGATGGAAAGATGGGCATCCTCGAATAGGACCCTGGGGCCGTAGCGCAGGCTCAAGCCATCGGCGAGCAGGTAGGGCATGGGGGAGCCTTAGGTGACGATGGAGAGGAGCTCGTCCAGCATGCGCAGCGTCATGCCCCAAATCCGACGACCGTCGTAGTCGAAGGAAGGGAGCTTGAAGGTCTGACCGCCGTACTGCCAGGTCATCTCTTCTCGCTTCGCGTCCTGAAGGAAGAAGCGCAGCGGGATCCACAGGGTCTCCTGCACCTCTCGGGCGTCGGGCCGGGTCCGGGTCTCGGACGATACGTTGAAAACGTAAGGGTGGACGAGCAGCGGCGCGCGGCGGCCTCGGTGCGGTGCGCGGACAGGCGAGAGGTTTCCGATCAGACCATCCTCTTCGAGGTGGACGTCGACCTCTTCCCGAGTCTCGCGAACGGCGGCGTGGAAGGGCGAGTCGTCCCAAGGCTCAACGCGGCCGCCGGGAAAGGCCATGTGGCCCGACCATGGGTCCCGCGGGTCGTCCGCCCGTCGAATGAAGAGGATCTCGAGCTGACGAGATTCTCGAAGGCACATGGCTACCGCGGCATGCCGGGTGTCCTTGGGTATGTGGGGGACTTCGGCGTCATGGCTGGCCAGTCGACCGGCCAGGTCTCGAATTCGGGGGCTCAAGGCGCGGCCCTCGGTCGCCACAGGATGGCCTCCGTCAGGCCGGCCACCTGGCCGTTGTCGTTGTCCGTAACGAGGAGGAAGCCGTCTTTGGCCCGGGCCAAGCCTTCGAGGTTTGGGGGATTGGCCCCGATTCCGGGGGCCAGGTCCACCAGGTCCTGGGACGAGACGTCGGGCATGTCTCCGAGAACGAAACGGATCAGGTGCATGGTTTCGTAGTGGCGCTCGATGGCCGAGACCACGATCTGGCCGCGCTCTCCGCCCACGCAGCTCAGGCCCGAGAGCTTGCCGTCCCGGGTCTCGAGGCCGACGCGGTGATAGGTCCACTCTTCGGTCTCGACGTCGTAGATGGCGGTCGGGGCCCAGCGCTGTCCGTTCCGCTCGTCCAGGGTCTCGCTCACGGCCACGATGCGGCCCTCCACGGCGCACACCCCTTCCAGTCCTCGGTTCTTTTCGGCCGTCATCGACCAAGCGGCGTAGTCCAGCGGCACGACCTTTCGCACCTCGAAGGCGGCCGGGGTCATCTCCCCCAGCAAGAGGGCGTCGGTGCTGCGCGGGCTGTGGGTTTCGGTACCGAGGACGATCTGGGTCGGGTCCGACTCGGGACGAAAGAAGGCGATCGACTCGGTGTCCATGCCCTCGGGGACGCCACGCATGGGGATGGCCGGGCCCGAGCGGACCTCAATGTCGTCACTGTCTGAGCCGCTGAGGACTACTGGTACGATGTGGCGCCCTCGCTCGGGGACAACCAGATACTGAAGGGGCTCGTTGGAGTTCGGGATCAGTGCCATGCCCGAGACGCCGCGAAGGACCGGGTCGTCGAGGGTCAGCCGGGGCAGGGGCGGGACCTCGGTCGGCGGCGCGGCCGGCTCCCGGCAGGCCGACAGGCTGAGGGCGGCGAGAAGGGCCGCGATGGAGGTCCGGGGGGACGGCACGGCGCGGGACGTTGGCACAAAAGGCCGGGAATGATGACAAAGGTCCGCCTTGCCGGCCTCGGGCGCATCTGGTTTCAACGCCGAATGACGCTGCTGGGGCTCACGAGCGATGAGCTGGCCGCAGAGGTAAAGGGACAGCCCGGGGGCGGACTGGCCCACAAACTCTACCGCGAGGCGATGAGGGAGGGCCGCTTCGACCCCGAAGGAGCGGGTCTTGGCCCCCGGGCGGTCGAAGCCTGGCACAGCCGCTACCATCTGGAGCTGCTCGAAGTCGTGCGCACCCACGACGAGCCCGCACCAGACGGTCGCAGGACGACGAAGGCCGTGCTCCGGACCCACGATGGCTTCGAGGTTGAGTGTGTGCGGATCCCGATGGGGCGAGATCGCTGGACGCTCTGCCTATCGAGCCAGGTGGGCTGCCGCCTTGGCTGCGTCTTTTGTGAGACGGGCAAGATCGGTTTGGTGCGCCACCTGGATGCGGCCGAGATCGTGGCTCAAGTCGTCACCACCCGGGTGAAGCTGGCCTGGCCGGTCCAAAAGATCGTCTTCATGGGCATGGGCGAGCCCTTGGACAACGCCGAGGCGGTCGTCCAGGCCCTGCGGGTTCTTCACGATCCCAGAGGCTTCGCGCTCGGTCAGGCCCAGCTGACGGTTTGTACGGCCGGCCACGTCGAAGGCCTCCGGCGCCTGTCGAGCCTCGGATGGCCGCGCCTCAACCTCTCGGTCAGCCTCAACGCGGCGCAAGACGCGAAGCGAGACAAGCTGATGCCGATCAATCGGCGGGTCCCCCTGGCTGAGCTCCAGGCCGCCTTGATCCGTTTTCGGCCCAGCGAGCGCTTCATCTTCGCCGTGAACTACTGCCTGCTTCCCGGCTTCAACGATGGGGCAGAAGACGTAAGGGCTGTCGCCGACTTTTGTCGACCTCTCGGTCGCTGCTTGGTGAACGTCATTCCTTACAACCCGGGCAGCAGGCCTTTGACCCGACGGCCCGAAGAGGCCGAGGTCGAGGCCTTCATCGCGGACCTAAAGGCCGAGGGCCTGCCCGTGCAGCGCCGTCGCACGAAGGGCCAAGGGGTCATGGCGGCCTGCGGCCAGCTGGGCAACGTCCGGCTGCGGGCTCACCGTCAGCGGCTTCCGGTGTACGACGCATGACGGATAGGGGCGGCGTCCTTCCCTCCCAGGCTCTGGCGGCTCTTCGGGCGGGAGGCCACATCATTGGGAGCCACGACGAGGCTCAGATTCAGCCGGCTTCCCTCGACCTGACCGTGGGCGAGGAGGGCTACGCCGTCCCGGGCTCGATGCTCCCTCTTCCCGGCGAGCGGGTCCGGGATCTGGTGCGGAGCGTCGCCCGGCGTCAGCTTGATCTCTCGCGGCCCGAGGTGCTCGTCCGAGGAGAAGTCTACGTCGTACGCCTTCAGGAGCGGGCCGATCTGCCCCGTGCGCTGCGCGCCTACGCCAACAGCAAGAGCAGCACCGGCCGCATCGACCTTCAGACTCGACTCTTGGTCGACGGCAGCCCTCGCTACGACAAGGTTCCCCCAGGCTATGTGGGGCCGCTTTGGTTGGAGCTGATCCCGAAGAGCTTCGACATCCGGCTTCGGGCGGGCGACAGCTTGAACCAGGCGATCTTCTTCGAAGAGCGTAAGCTCTCGAGGCAGGAGGCCTTAGGCCAACTCCACGAGGCCCATCCGCTGCTCTTCCGGCGTGACGGAGATCCCATTCCGGTGGAGCGCTGGCCCCGCCACGACGGACCGGGCTTGCTCATGTCCATCGACCTCGACCTCGAGGTCGTGGGCTACGTGGCCAAGAAGAGTCCGAGCCCGGTGGACCTCCGGTCGCGAGATTTGCCGCCGGAGGACTTCTTTGATCCCATCCCTCGGCCTCGCAACGGCTCACTTTTCCTCTCTCGTGAGGCTTTCTACATCTTCTGTACCGCAGAGAGGCTGTCCGTCCCCAAGACACATGCGGTCGAAATGCTCCCCTACGACACGAGTGCCGGTGAGTTCCGGGCCCACTACGCCGGCTTCTTCGACCCTGGATTCGGCTACGGCGCGGAAGGCGAGGTAGGGGGCACGGCGGCGGTCCTGGAGGTGCGTCCCTACGAGGACGACCTCATCCTGAGGCACGGTCAGCCGGTCTGCCAGATGGCCTACGAGGCCCTCCAGACAACCCCTGAACGCCTGTATGGGCTTCTGCCAGGGAGCCACTACGCCCACCAAAGGGGCCCCCGACTCTCGAAATTCTTCAGGGACGTGGCATGATGCTCAAGAAGCCTTAATGTCATCCGAAGATAGAAACATCGTGGAGGCGGCAGGGGCACTGGGACCGCTGGACCTCGAGCAGGATTTCGAGCGAGGGCTTCGCCTTCCGGCCTTGCCCAAAGTAGCGCAAGAGGTCTCCCGGCGGGTCCAAGCTGGCGACGCCGACCCGGTCGAGCTCTCTCGGCTCATCGAACAGGACGCTTCCTTCGCCGCTCACATACTGAAGGTGGTCAACTCCGCCTACTTCAACCTTCCGACGCCGGTGTCCAACACGCGCTTCGCCATCGCCTACCTGGGCATGGCCGAGGTTGGACGCATCGCTTTGTCGCTGTCGGTGATGCAGGCCATGGCCTCGGAGCAGAAGGACCTGGTTCGCGGGTTCTGGGTTCGCTCCTATCACACCGCTTTGATCAGCCGCCGGGTCAGCCGCTTCTTGGCCTTCTCGGCCGAAGACACCGAGAACCTGTACGCCGCCGCCCTTCTGCACGACGTGGGAAAGCTCGGCTACGCCGTCCTCTATCCCGAGCACTTCCGATCCATCAGTACTATGTGCCGCCAAAATGGCCTGCGCGCCATCGAAGCTGAAGAGCAGCTCGGACTGCCCCTCGACACGGAGATCGGCGTTCGGCTGGCTAGCTATTGGAATCTGCCCTCGACCGTCATCTCCGCCTGCGCCCACCATGAGCTCGAAGATCTTCGGAACATGAGCCTGGAGGGCACGGATCAACTCTCGATCGCGGTCTGCGTGGCCAGCCTCCTGTCGGTCCTGTGCGTGTACCCGCTCAGCGACGATCGCCGGGTCGACATCAGTCGCGAGATCCAGCGCGTACTGAACCACAGTCAGGACGATTTTCTGCTCTTGATGAGTGATGTGTACGACCTGCGAGACGATGCCAAGCGAACCGTCGACGGGCTGTTGTAATCGCTTCGGGTCTGCTACCCGGAGCCCATGTGCAAGTTCGACGTGAGCTTCAGCGCAACAGCCGACGAGGTCGTCAGCAAAGCCAAGTCCATGATCGAGGAGTCGGGCGGTCGCTTCGAAGGTAACGTGGGCCAGGGTCGCTACACGGTGAAGCTCCCCATGGGTTCGGTCGAAGGCGCATACTCGGTGACGGGGGGCATCCTGTCCTTTCACATCACCAAGAAGCCCATGATCATGCCCTGCGCGGTCATCGAGACCTTTCTGCGCAGCAGGCTCAGCTGAGATCGTCCTTGCTTATGCCGAGCTGCTTAATCTTTTTGTGAAGGTTGGTGCGTTCGATCCCTAAGAGCTCGGCCGTCTTCGTGACGTTCCATCCCGTCTCCTTCAGCTTGATCACAATGTACTCCCGGTCGACGAGCTCCCGCAGCTCTCGGAGGGTGATGGCGCCGTGGCGTTGAAGATCGATGTTGCCGGTGGCGCTTCGAATCTCGCTCGACGAGGCAACCGACGCCGGAAGGTCGCCCAGCTGAACCGGATTCTCGGCCAAGATGACTAGGCGCTCGGCCAGGTTCCGTAGCTCTCGCACGTTGCCCGGGAAGGGGTGCCGGGCCAGGGCCTCGGCTGCTTCGGCCGACAGGGTGACGGATGGATGAATGGCGTGCTCGGCTGAGAAGTGAGCCAGGTAGGCCTCCATGAGTAGCCCTATGTCGCGCCCTCGCTCCCGAAGGGGAGGGGCTTCGATGGGTACGACGTTGAGTCGAAAGTAGAGGTCTTCTCGAAAGCTGCCCTGCCGAACTTCCTCCTCCAGATCCTTGTTGGTGGCCGCCACCACCCGAACGTCCACCACGAAGGTCTTCTCGCCCCCGACCCGGACGACCTCGCCGCTCTGGAGAGCCCGCAGGACCGCTGCCTGGGCCTCCAGCGACATGTCACCGATCTCGTCCAGGAAGAGCGTTCCACCGTCGGCGAGTTCGAAGCGACCCCGTTTGGTCTGAACGGCCCCCGAGAAGGCGCCCCGCTCGTGCCCGAAGAGCTCGCTCTCGATGAGCTCGGACGGAATGGCTGCGCAGTTCACCTTCACGAAGGGGCCGTTGGCACGCTTGCTCGCTCGGTGGATGGCCCGGGCGATCAACTCCTTGCCCGTCCCTGACTCGCCGGTGATGAGGACGCGAACACCCGTCCCGGCCACCTTGGCTATCTGGGTCCGGACCTTTTCCATGGCCGGCGAGCGGCCGAGCATCGGATCCTCGTCGCCTTCGGCCGCCTCCAAGGCGCGAAGTCGGGCCGAGAGGGCTCTTCGCTCCATGGCGTTCCGGACGGTGACCAGCACGCGCTCTCGACTGAGGGGCTTCTCCATGAAGTCAGTCGCACCGGCGTTGATGGCGCGAACGGCGTCGTCGATGCTCGCGTGGCCGCTGATCATGACGACCGGGAGATCGGACCGGGTCTCCTTGAGGCGGGACAGGGCGCTCAAGCCGTCCAGGCCCGGAAGCCTGACGTCGAGCAGGACGGCATCCAGCGGACCTTGCTCTAGCCGTGGCCAGAAGGCCTCGGCCGACTCGAAGGTGTCGACCACGAAGCCTTCACCCTGCAGGACCATGCTCAGGGTTCGGCGAATGTTCGGCTCGTCGTCGACTACCGCTACGCGGCGGCCGATGAGGTCGGACTCCTCGCTCATGTTCGAGGACTTCTAACATCGGGGTCCGGTCATGGGCAGGGTGACGGCGCTCGCGCCCGCAGATGGTCGGAGAAGTCGGGCGAGGCCGAGGAGAAGGAGCCGGGAACCGATCTGACGTTTGTGATCGGCACGCCAATGTGTACGCCTTTCGCCGTGCTCGATCTGAGTGGCCTCAATCATGCCCAGCTCGAGGCGGTGGTCACCCACGAAGGGCCGCTCCTGGTGCTGGCGGGGGCAGGATCCGGGAAGACGCGGGTCATCACCCATCGGCTGGCCCACCTCATCAGCCAGGGCATTCCGCCACACGCGATCTTGTGCGTGACCTTCACCAACAAGGCTGCCTACGAGATGAAGGCCCGGGCCCGTCATCTGGTCGGACGCTCCCTCCGGGGCGCTACCCTGAGCACTTTTCATGCCCTCGGCGTTCGGATTCTCAGGCGCTTCGGTCATCGCATCGGTCTCCAGCCCACCTTCGGGATCTCCGACGCCGGCGACCAGCTTGGCGTGGTCCGACAGATCTTGCGCCGCCTTCGCATCGACGACCGTCGCTTCGACGCCAAGAAGATCCTCGCCGGCATCGGGTGGGCCAAGAACGCCGGCCTTGGGACCGAGGCCCTGGAAGAAGCCGAGATCCCGGAGCTGGTGGCGCCCGACGAGGAGTACGCCCTGGCCCTGGTGGAGGTTTATCGGCGCTACCAGGAGGGGCTTCAGGTCCAGAACGTCGTGGACTTTGACGATCTCCTGCTTCGGACGGCTGAACTCCTGCGAGCCCACGAAGACGTGCGGGCCCACCTCTCCGCTCAGTGGCGCTACGTGATGGTCGACGAGTACCAGGATACCAACCTGGCTCAGTTCGACGTGCTGCGTCGTTTGGTCGAGCCTCACCACAACCTCTGCGTGGTCGGCGACGACGATCAATCCATCTACGGATGGCGAGGGGCGGACGTTCGCAACATCCTCGGCTTCGAGTCCCACTTCCCTGGAGCCAAACGGGTCCTGTTGGACGTGAACTACCGCTCTACCGGCGCGATTCTGGCCACCGCCAACGCCGTGATCGCCCAGAATCCGACCCGTTTCGAGAAGCATTTGGTCGCTGCGGCGGAAGAGGGCGAGAAGGTCGCCGTCATCGCGGCCGAGGGCGAGGAGGACGAAGCGGAGGAGGTCGCCAACCGAATCGTACGGATGGAGGCCGAAGGGGTTCAGCTGTCCGACGTCGCGGTCCTCTACCGCTCGAACGTTCAGAGTCGACCGTTGCAGATGGCTCTGCGCCACGCCCATCTACCCTACCGGGTGGTCGGAGGGATGGACCTGTTCGACCGACGGGAGCTGAAGGATGCGCTGGCCTACCTGCGCTGGCTCGCGAACCCGCAGGACGAGCAGTCGCTTCGAAGGATCCTGAACGTGCCGCCCCGGGGTATCGGCGCCACGGCCGTGCAGCGGGTCGAGAACTGGGCCCGGGAAGAGGGCCTTCAGTTCTCGGAGGCCTTGGAAAAGAGCGACGCCGTACCCGAGCTTTCCCAACGGGCTCGGGCCGCCATCGAGGGCTTCTTGCGCCTGATGGCCAAGCAACGTCGACGCCTGAGCCGCGTAAAGGCCTCGACCGTCGTCAAGCGTGTGCTGGAGGAGGTCGGTTTCGAGGCCTTCTTGAGGCAGGCCTCGGACGACTTCAGCGTGGTGGAGCGCAAGGTCGACAACGTGCGGGACCTGGTCCGTCAGCTGGAGCGCTTCGAGCGGCGGCGCAGCGGTTCGCAGGTCGTGGACGGTCCGGAGGATGACGCCGAGACCGAGCAGGCCCAGGAATCGGCCCTGGACCCGGAGGCCGAGGTCGAAACCGACGCCGGCGCGCTGCCGCTGTTCTTGTCGGACCTGGCGCTGCTCGGTCTAGAGGAGGCTCCGGCGCCGACCCAAGAGCCCCAGCAAGCCGTGACCTTGTCCACCGTCCACGCCGCCAAGGGGTTGGAGTGGCCCCACGTCTTCTTGGTCGGGGCGGAGGAGGAGCTCCTCCCCCACCGTCGGGTGACGGCGGGGGAGGGGACGGTGGAGGAGGAGCGGCGCTTGGTCTACGTGGCCATCACCCGGGCGCGGGAGCGGCTAACGGTTAGCTACGCCAAGAATCGGAACCGTTTCGGCCAAATTGTGCCTCGCCAGCCTTCTCGTTTCTTGGACGACTTCCCCGAGGACCACGTCCACCGCTGGGACCGCGGCGGCGAAGAGCGAAGCGAAGACCAAAAAGAGGCGACGGCTCAGGCTTGGCGGGCCAAGATTCGGTCTCAGCTGGGTCTGGAATGATTGAACTACTCTTCTTGTCGGCCGCCCTCACGGCGACACCCCCTTTGGTGGGGGTCGACCTATCGAAAGCCATCTTGCAGTCCACAGCCGGACGCAGCCTGCAGGCCGAACTGGCTAGCGAGCGGGATCAGATCCAGGCCGAGGTGAACGTGCGGAGGCAGCGGCTTCTCGGGCAGCGCGAGTCCCTGAGCCCGCCCGAGTTCGAGGCGGCCGTTGAGGCCTTCAATCGCTTCATCGACCAGCGGGAGTCGGGTCTGCAGGCCCGTCAGGAGAAGGCGCTGGGCCCGATTACGGCGGCCATGGAGGCCCAGGTCGATCTCTTGCGGGGGCGAGGCTTCCGCGTGCTCGACGTTCCTCAGGAGGGTCGCCTGGGGCTCCCCGGAGTCTGTGACGCCACGGCCGCGGTCGCCGAGTCCAAGGCTTCGGTCTTCACGGCCCCCAAGGCCTGCCAAGACCGGCGTGTGGTTCGGGTGGACGTTGGGCGCGCCCTGGCCGGCAGCGCGGCCGCCGAGCGGACCACCGCCGCCCTCGACCAACTGAAGGCCCAGCGCCAGGGCAGCCTGGATGAGATGCGCAGGGCCTTGGCCTCAGCTTCGCCCAAGGCTCGCCCGGGCCTGAAGGCCCAGCTCGACGAGCGTTTTCGGGCCTACCAAGCCGAGATCCGAAAAGCCGAGCAGGATGCCGAGGCCAACCTGCGTCGACGGCTGGTCGAGGCCATCGGAAAGAGTCGGCCGTCCTCGGTGGTCGTGGTCCTGGGCAAGAAGGGAGACCCTTGTGACGCGACCGAAGCGGCTTCGGCCGCCCTCGCCGGCCGCTCCTTTGCCGAGGCCTTGGCCCGAAGCTGCCCAACAGACGTGTGAGGGCGACGGCCCGGGCAGCCTGACGAGGCCCTGGCCGATGGGGAAGGCCCGAGCTTTGGGGCGAGGCGCCCTGGCTTAATCCGTGTCGTCGACTGATGCTTCAGGGATGAAGGGGCTGCGGTGGATCGGGCTCGGGGCCTTCCTTCTTGCTGTGCTCAGCGTCGGCTGGCTCCTCCGTCTCGGCATCGACCAAGAGGCTCCACCCCGGGCGCCTTCGCCGCCCGCGCCCGAGTCGGCCGACGAGCTGGCCGAGGCTTGGCGAGCCGTGGCCGAGGGTCCCGAAGACCCGTCGCTATGGCTGCGGCTTGGTGAACTTCAGCAGGCCTTGGACCAAAACCAAGCAGCCGAGCGCTCCTTTCGCACCGCCATCGAGCTCGGCGACCCCGAAGCCACCGCCCAGGCTCGGCTCGGCTTTCTCCTGTACGGGTCGGGTCGTGACCGAGAGGCCCTGGTCCATCTGGCGGCCGCCCTCGAGCAAGGGGCCGAGCTGCCTTTGCTCCGCTTCATCCACGATACGCTTCGGGATCGACTGGGTGCCGAGCCCGGAGGCTTGGCTTCGGGCGCGGCTGCGCCCGGGCCCGTGCCTAAACGGGTGCAGGAGCCTTCTTCGAGACGGGGCTTTGCGCCCGATCTCGGCGTCATCGCCGAAGCGGAGCCCTTCGAAGAAGAGTCCGAGCCCGAAGCCGCACCCCGCAGCGAACTGAGCTGCGCCGCGCCACTTCGCCGGATCGGTCGGGACTCGACTTTTCTCGTCGACGTCGTCGTGGACGGACTCGACGCCGAGCTCATCGTCGACACCGGTGCCAGCCTGAGCGTCATCACGGAAGAGCTCGCGAATGCCTTGGGCCTGGTTCAGGACTGGGCGATGTCTCTCCACGCCGTCACCGCCAACGGAACGGTCGAGTTTCCCACCGCGGTGCTTCAGCAGGTCAGCCTGCAGGGGCGTTCGGTCAGCCAGCTCCGGGTAGCGGTCTGTCGCAACTGCGTCGAGCGGGTCGCGGACGGCTTGCTGGGTCTAGACCTGCAAACCGCCTTCGGTTTGCAGCTCGACCTGAGCGCAGAGCGTCTGGGCTTCGAGGACTGTCGATGAGCTTTTTGGAATCGAACGGAGACCTCGAACCTCTGAGAATGAGCGCTCAGCCCGAAGCCTATCGCCTCGGCCCAAGCCTTGCTGTTCGTGCAGCCATGGGAATCGCCCGCCTGCGAATCGTCTTCGGCGTCGTCCTCGCTGTATGCCTCGTCCAGCAGTGTGGAGGTCTGTTCAAGCACGCATGGAAGCCGAGATCCTGAAGGACGCTCTGCGTATTGCTGGCGAAAGTAGTCAGCTTGGGCGCAGGAGCGTCGCAGAAGGTCCGTAGCCAGTGAAGCAGGTTGCTGAGGCCATGGAGGTTTCTCGATCGCACTTTTGCCAAGACCGCGGGCCCCGGCCGACCTCCGCGGTACAGCAAGGCGCCTACGCCGAGCTTCTGGAGCGGACTAGGCTCATGACGCATGCGCGGCTACCGTCGCGTCACGGCGCATTCGAACCGCGGAAACCCGCCTGAAGAGCACGTGAACCACAGGGGGCGGTCACCGTCGAGGCACTGCAGATGGTTCGAGGTGTCCACCGGGTCTACAACCTGGAGGTCGAGGGGGACCACGAGTACCTCGTTGGTGAAGAGGGGGTCCGAGCGCACAACACGTGCTTCCCAGATGTGAAGGAGCTTTCGAAGAGGCTGGGAGGGCGTGATGTACGCTCTCCAGATGACTGCTGCAAAAGCAGTGAGGCCATTGGGCGATCGGCTTGCCTCGTAGGCTCTTCCTGATCTCCCAGTGCACCAGTGAGTACTGACCATGCTTGAAGAGGCACGCGATCCTCGGGTCCAGAAAGACACGGTAGGCCACGAACGGCGTCGGGCCCTCGCCGGCACCCAGGTAGTCGAAACCGCTTAGAAGGCCCCCAACGTAGCCGCCCTTCTTTCCGAGTCGAATCTCCAGACTCATCGAGCGAAGCCGTTTGAGGCTTCTATGCAGGAGGTTGCGGTTGTCGGCGCAGTCAGTCTTTCCGATGACCTTCTTCAGGAAGGTGCTCACGCGAAAGATGCGCTCCTCCTTGAGAAGCTGCTCTCGCGTTAGGTGCAGCACCCCAAGAAGTACATCCAGGTCCGCTTGGTCGAGCTCCTCCCCCGAGACCACTCGCACCTGGAGCCCGTTCTGGGAGTGCAGGACCACGTCCCGGAGGCTCTTTCGCTCCTTTCGAGAGAGATTGACTGCAGCGAAGAGATCGCTCCGCCCGAAGTAGTTGGGGAAAGCTCGCCAGGCTTCGGGCCACATGCCGCCTCGAGCCGTCTCAATGAGCTGAGCCTCGTCCTGACGCCTCTGCTGCTCGGCGAGCTTGTTCGCCATTCGGCTGAAGTCTCTCCCCGTCATCCGCAGCCTCGAAGGGCAGGGCGGATCGGCCCCTCCCTGTTGGAGCAGGTGCGGGGCCTCGGCCGGGGCTCGGGCGAGCTGTCAGAGCGCTGCTCGTGCCTTGGGTGCTCGGCGTCGAGCTCGAATGAGGGGTGGGGCGGTTGGTGTCGTCTGGGCTCATCGTCGTTCTCTTGGGCCGCGCAGAGCGCCGGGGTTCGGGGCGACAGGCCGGAGCCTGCTGCAGGTCGTTAGGGACGTGCGGCGCCGAGGCGCCTTGGCTCGGGTCTTGTTGGGTCTCGCGTTCATCGTTCCTCTCTGGGCGCAGCTCTCCCGCGCCGCGCCATTCGCAGCTTTCGGGAGGCCTGCAAGTCGGCCTTCAGTGGCTGGGGGTTCGTAGAGCAGGGGGCATGCCAAAGACCCGCCCTTCGTTTTCGAGCCCAGCCCCTTGCAGCCAGAGCTGTGGGAGGCTCTGGGCCGCCGTTCGAGCAAGGTCGGGCAGGCCAGAGTTCGGGGTTGCGGTCGCGCCTGCTTGGGGGTCGAAACGTCGTCAGCACATTGTCTTGCATGCGCTCAGCTTGGCAGACGGAGACGGATCTTACTCTGGCAAGGCAGCTTGGAATGGCGAAGCTCCCTGGCCATTCCAAGCTAACTTGCCAGAGCACAGCGCGACTCGAGTCTGCAAAGCTAGGGGCATGCAGGACGAGAGCACGACGCGGACGACGCAGGGCGCGCCCGTAACCCCGAGCTTCTTGGGATCTCGTAGAGCCTCTCTTTGGGCTTTCAGAGGAGGGGCCTCCTGCTCCTCCGAAAAAGCGACAGACCCCCGAAAATAGACGGGGGTCGACGCGACGAACAGCATTCGAGCTCGGTACGAAAGAGGGGAGCCACACGGCGGGGACACAGTCCCCATGAGGGCGCGCGACGTTGCGGAGCAACGTGTAAGCGCGCTCCTCCAGCGGCGGAGGGCCTTTGACGGTTGTCTGCGACAACCTCGGGAAAGGCCTTCGTTGGAGCCACGGCGGAAGGCCGCCGCGCTGGTGCTGCGCTTTGAGGAAGTCGGCGCCCGCCAAGTCGTGCGCGTCCGCGGAGCGAAACGGAGACGACTGCCCGATGGAGCGGTGCTCTATCGAGATGCACGCGGGCGCGGGCTGGTGCTCGATGAGCACGGCCGCATCACGGTCTTGCACGAGGAGGTCAAAGCGGCTCGCATCGCCGAGGCCGTCCTCGACGGAAAGAGAGTCCGAGGCCTGCGCCTAGAGGAAGAAGGAGAGAAGAGGAATGAAGTCAGATCTGACTCCGGCCATGCTGAAGTGGAAGCAAAGTGGGCAGAGCGTGCCCGACACGCTCTGCGCGTGTTGTCCGGAGAGCGTGTGGATACTCAGCGACGCGAGCGCGCAGTGCTTTTGCAGGGCCACCCGGCACGTTATCTACGACGACCTGAGCCCGAATCTGCGGACCCGAATCAGGGTGTGCGACGGGTACGAGGAAGCGATGCTGGACACACAGATGGAGGAGGACCCCTCGAACGACGAGACCGCGCCCCACGGCCTGACCCAGTAGCAGAGCTGCCGCCGGATGAGATGCCGACGCTGTTGCTAGAGCCTGCCGAGCCTGAGGTACACGAGGTCGACGATGAGATGGTCCTGGAGGTGGCGTCAGCAGGGGACGGCGTAGGGCTCGAGCTCGGTCGTTCGAAGGACAGAGCGGTCGAAGAGCCGGAGACCCAGCCGCGGCTCGAGGTGAAGCCTCCAGGGCCTGAGGTGAAGGAGACTGAGCCTCCGCCTCCGGCAGCTCCGTCCAAGGCCGAAGATAAGGCCCAAAAGAGGAAGCGTCAGCGAACGGAGAAGACGAGTCGTGCCCTAAGGGAGGCCGAGCGGAAGCGTGTGCTGGAAGTTGTGAAGAGCGGAGAGACTGAACTGGATCAGATTGCTGCGGAGACGAATATGTCAGAACGGGTCTGCAAACGAAGACTTCGGGAGCTGGAGCGTGAGGGGCTCCTAGAGAGCGATGGCGCTCCGAAATGGAGTTTGAAGGGTTACTCGAAGAAGCGCGACTTCGACATGGGCATGTAACTCCGGAGCGCAGCGTCGGGTTTCATCGCGATTCACTCCAACTGGGGTTGCGTCGGCCCGGCCTAGGTGGACAGCTTTCAAGGTATGAGCAGGCTCAAGACATCGCTCCCTGGGTTGATGGCTTTAACCCTCTCAACCTTCTTCTGGGTGAGCTCAGCCCAGAGCACGCCCTCCATGGCGACAGTCGCGACAGCCGCTCAGCAAGCCTGCTCGAGTCGCGGTGTTCAGTGCCTTCTTCCGAAGCTTCCGGCTGGGATTGGAGTCGACCTCGTTCGGACACTCAGAACCGGAAAGCTCCTCACCGAAAGCTATCAGCTGACCCTCCGGGGCATTCCAGTCGTCGAAGGACGGTTCGTGGTCATTCGGGATGCGGCAACCAACGTCATTCTGAACACGACAGCGCCCGATTCCGGGTTCATCGCAAAGCTGGCGAAGCTCGGCGCTCAGTCGGCGGCCAGTAGGCATCAAGTGCCTCCAAGCCAAGCCCTCGTGAAGCAGGTCTACATGGTGGAACGCGGGTCTCTGGTTAGCCTCGTGACCATCAACGGAACCGAGCTCGTACACGACGGAGCGAGTGGTAGGCTCTCTCCAAAGCCGAAAGTGGTCGGGAACTCGGGTCCACACGCCACGGGCGACGTCCACCTCCTCGCGTGCCCAACTGAGGATGGAAACTGCGACACCTCGTCACCACAGCTCAGGACTGAAGACTTGCGAGAAGTTCAGGTCACAGCTGGCGACTGCTATCACGTCCTTTCGAACCGTCTGGGCAGCGCCCCCGAGATGACCCTGTTTTCGCTCGAGAATGGGAGCCTCACCAACCCTGCACAGGTCAATCCTTGCGGGGTGGGGGACTTCGCGCCGTTCCCGCCCACCAGCGTTCATGAGCACTCGGTCCACATCTTCAGTTGGGCGATTGACGTTCGGGACTTTCTCGAGGCTGGTACGAACCACGATTGGAACTCGATCTTCAACAATCCTGGCTCCCGATACATCCGCATTTTTCGAGGAGTGCAGCCAACGTACGGCGGCGCCGCAAATGTAGATATCTGCGACGGCGGCGCCTGCGTGGTCTCAGACGGCGACGAGATCGGAGTCTACTTCCATCTCAATGGTAGTACGGGTGCTCCTAGCGCTCGCTTGGTCGCCCACGAGTTCGGGCACGTCTTGCACGAGCTCTTGGGCTACGATCCCTGGTGGGACGGCCTAGACCAACTCCCCGGGGCTGGGTTCAGCGGGCCTGGTGTGGTTCGGGATAACTTCTATCGTCTCGCAGGTATCGAAGGCTTAGCCGATGCCGTCTCGATGCAGTACCAGATCTTCCGATCGCGACGCGGAGCCCCTTTTGATGTTGGAGCCACGGGACTCGCCGTCGACACACCGATCTCGCCCGTACGCCGTGCGAATGAACGGTTCGCCAACGAAGACATCTACTTGATGGGCCTGCGATATCCGCTCCCGACAAGGGAGGTTATCCAGCTAGGCCGACGACCAGACATCCGAGCCCTCCAAGCAGCCGTCGCGGGAGAGGGAGCATACTCGCTTTGCAGGCCAACCGGGGACTACGAGAACACCTATGTCTGCGGTGCTCAGCTGAGCCAGCTAGTCTGGGATGTCGCGCTCAACAGGTTCCCAGTCGACTTCGATGGGCCCAACGGGAGCGTGGCCCGAGATACGCCCTTGTTCCCCGGCATGAACGATGTCTTCGCAACCAATCCAGCGAATCCCGAGACGCTGGAGTTGGCCGCGGAGGCCCTCACCTTCGCGACCAACCTCGTCATTTCGTCCGGCGCTCCGCCCGACATCGACGTTCTCTACAAGTCCTTCTTCCTCTTTTTCGGGCTCTCGCATCCCCAGCTCGCACCATCGGTCGAGCGACTCATGAACAGCCGTTGCATCGACCCCTATGCGTTCAATGGCTACCTGGATATCTGCCACGACCGGGTCGACGGTACGGAGTACAACCCGTACATCGCCGCGAGCGCTACCTTCACAGATCCGCCCCATCGCTCGGCCGTGTACGATGGCGATAGAGCAGCTGGGTTCAGTTTGCGGATGCTGGACCGACTCGTCGTTGAGCAGCTCTTCTTAGCTCGAGAGGACTTCGACAACGAGGCCGGCTTCTTTCGGATCGTGAAGCAGATGATACCCAGCCAGCAGGGGAGCGTCTTCGGTGGAGACATGCAGCACATGTTGTCCGCTTTCTATGATCCGAACGGCTTCAACCACTTCCAGCAGCCTCTCTACGTCAACGCCGAAGGCCGCGACGTCTTCAGCACTTTCGAGATCACCGAAGACTTCCCTCCGGCCTTCAACACCAACGGTGACGCAGTTCAGAGCTTCGAGATCTGGCTCTCGTTCAGGCAGGTCATGTCCTCCCCTCCGCAGGCAGAGGTGACGATTCGAGAAGGCGGCCAGAGTTTGGGAACTCACACTTTCGAGGCTAGGTTCGATACACCGATTTCCGGTCGCGTTCTCGGGAACCCGGCTCATTTTCGGACCCGCTGGAACACCCGCGGTACCCTTGGAGTCATCCAGTTAGACGGCTTGCAAACTAACCCCAACAGGACCCTCTTGTTCGAGTTCCATGACGACAACATCGGCGTCGACGCTGTGCTCATCCGAGCCGCATCATGCGACGTCGTAGCGGGCGACACGGACCAAGATTCGGACGGCATCCCGGACCGATGCGACTCCTGTACTGACATCGACACGGATGGCCTTTGCGGTCTCGCAGACAACTGCCCGAATGATGCGAATGCCGACCAAGCAGACGCGGATGGAGATCTGACCGGTGACGCCTGCGACCTCTGTCCGGCCGATCCATTCTTCTGGACGAACCAGCCGGGTCCTGGTGACGTTGCGGGCAGCAACGACCCGACCGACGCCGACAACGATGGATGGTGCGGCGACAACTGCCTAAACGAGCCGAACCTCCAGCACGACACCGACGCAGACGGGATAGGTGACGTCTGCGACCCAGATATCGACAATGATAGCTTCCTCAACGAAGACGACTTTTGCCCGTTCCTGGCGACGGCCACGAACGTGGATTCTGACCAAGATGGAAGGGGGGACGAGTGCGATTGCTTCCCCAACGATCCGGCGCCCAGACCGTGCGACTTTGGGGTTCCTCTCGCTGGCGTACTCGTCCAAGACGACCTGTTCTGGCTCAAGGCTCGTCTTCATGGGATCCTCGACGAGTTCCGACGAATGAACATCCCTGTCGTGGGTGACGCTTGGAGCGGCCTGACCGGGTGCCCGTCTCCAGGGTGGTGCGAGGGCTTTGAGGATGCCTACAACGATGCTCGATTCGATACCGAAGACTGGCAGTCCGCGAACCAGTGGACGGTGATGCCCAACCATGACGACATTGCTGGGATCATTCAGGTGAACGACTACGTGGCCGACCACGCATCGGTAGCTGGGTACCTGAAAGGCTTCTTCAGGTAGGAGCGAGAGCAATGCCGAAGACACGCTCAGCAGCCTGGCGTCTTTGGTCTTGCCGACCGGGTCTCGTCATCTTTTTCGTGGGCCTCGGCTGGGCGATCGATACGCCGCCCTCCCAAGGGCAGGTCGGCGGCTTTTGCCCATGGGACGATGGAGAGGGGTCTTTCACGAGACGCATCGAGCTAGCTTCGGTGCCACGAAGCGGAGCCCTAGACCCGA